>JAXMBB010000017.1:0-168570 GCA_046350135.1 Gemmataceae bacterium | reverse complement strand
CGGGTGAGGGGGAGCGTCATACGCATCCCCCAATCGCCCCCTCACCCGCAAAGCCGGGGGAGAGGTGAAGAGAATCAGCGGGGGCGCATCATGGGGCCGCCGCCGGCGGCCGGGTTCTTGTGGCCCATGAAGTCCACACGCAGCCCGTTTACGCCGTTCGCGGGGAACGCCGGCAACTCGGCGATCGTATCCGGGTCGTACTCGGCCGCCACTTGGTCCGCCCAGCGGATCAGGTTCTGCTTCAGGTCGCCTTCGTTCCGGTTCAGCGTCACTTCCAATGCGGAGTCTTTGGAACCGATCTTCAATACCGCGTCCGACTTGTTCGTCACACCCATGCGTTCGGTGATGCGTTCGCCGATGTTGATCCACCCCGGCGGCAGCGTGAACTCCGGCGGCTTGTCGCCGACCGGCATCTTGACGCTGGCCAGCAGCCGGCCGAAGTCCGCCTCGTGCTTCTTGAGTTCCTCTTCACTTCCGGTGAACTTGAAGTACCAGACGGGGGCGGACTGCGGGTAAAGGCCGCCGACGATGCGGTAGTTCTTGCGAACCGGCTCGGCTTGGCGGGGCACGGTGTAGCTTTGGATCGGTTCCTCGCCGCCGCAGCCGCACGCGGCCAATAGGAGAACGCAAAGCGTGGCGCGCGGGAGAATCATGGTTCGGAGCGATCTCGAAGACGGCCCGTCCGGGCCGGCGGGGCGGGACAAACTTATTGTTCAGACGTGGCGCGCGTCCGTCAAGGCGGAGGTGGCTCAAGCCGCTTCGCTGCGGGAGAGGGGCATCGGCGGAAGGAACAGCCAGCCGACCGGGTCCGGGCACTCGTCCGGGCCGGTCGGGCCGTCGGCCTTGCCGTTCCACTTATGAGCGCGAACGGCTTCCAACACGCGTTCGGCGAGTTCGATCGCATCGCGGCCGTCTTCGCCGGTCACCCGGGGGCGGCGGCCGAACTTCACGCAATCCACGAAGTGCCGCAACTCGGAGGTGAGTTGGTCGTTCTTGCGGTCGCCGTCCAGGTGCAGCACGTGCATGTAGTGGCCGAAGAGTTCGTCCTTGAGGCGGGCCTTGGCCGCGGCGTCGAGTTTGTCCACGCGGATACCGTGGCGGCGGACTTCTTCGCCCGGTTGCACGAGGATCAGCTTGCGGCTGACGAAATCGATGCCCGCGTAGCCTTCCGGCGCCCAGATGCGGAGCCGCCGCTTCGGCCGCTGGCTGATGCGGCTCACCGTGACGTGCGCGATGCAGCCGTTCTCGAACTCGAGGCGGGCGTTCACCATGTCTTCGTGGCCGCCGAATACCGCGATGCCGACGGCATGCACGTTCTTCACCGGCCCGCCGACGATCGCCAGCAAGAGATCGAGGTCGTGAATCATCAGGTCCAGCACGGCGCCGATGTCCGTGCTACGGCCGGTGAACGGACCGTGGCGTTCCGCTTCCACGAACTTCGGGCGGATCGGGCGGCGAGCCAGTTCCTCGAACGCGGGGTTGAACCGTTCGATGTGCCCGACTTGCAGGGCGACGTTGTTCTGTTCCGCGAGGTCGATCAGGTCGTTGGCTTCGGCCAGCGTGCGGCAGATCGGCTTCTCCACGAGCACCGGTACCGCGTTCTTGAGAAAGGCGGACGCGACGCGATGGTGGTGAACGGTGGGCGTGACGACCGACACGGCATCGACCTGCTTCAGCAGCGGCTCGAAGTCCGAGTATGCCGTGGTGTTCAAGCGGGCGGCGACATCCCGGGCCTGGTTCGGGTTGGCGTCCACGACGCCGACCAGTTCCACGTCCGGGAGATTGGCGAGAATGCGGGCGTGGTGCTGCCCCAAGTGCCCGACGCCGATTACCGCCATCCGCAAGCGACTCATTCGATCCCCGATCGCAATCGTGCCAATCCGTTGATCTCTTCACCTCTCCCCGCTGGGGAGAGGTCGCCGTTCCGATGCCATGCATCGGAACGGCGGGTGAGGGGTGCTGGCTTCGAAGCCAACCCCTCACCCGGTTCGTGAACTGCATTCGCAGTCCACGAACCACCCTCTCCCCAGCGGGGAGAGGGTAAAAAACAGTCATCATGCCGCCACTCGGCTTCCTTCCAACTCGGCCACCAACCGCTTGGACATCTCCGCGTTCAGCGTGTGCCCCGAGCGGTACGCCACAAGGTGGCCGGCGATGTCGAAGCCGCAGAGGGCCAAGTCGCCGATCAGGTCCAAGGCCTTGTGCCGGGCCGGTTCGTCCGCGTGACGCAGGGCGTTGTCGATCGGCCCGCGCGCACCGAACACCAGAGTATCGGCAAAACGGAGGTGCGGGGCGAGCCCAATCGCCTTCATTGCCTTCGCCTCGGCTTCCGTGCAGAAGGTCCGGCAGTGCGAAAGCTCGCGAGCGTAGCTCTCCGGCGTCACGTCCAGCGTGTGCATTTGCCGCGGAATCGGCGAATTCAGGCCGTAATCGAGAATGTACGTCACGCGCAGCCCCGGTTCGTTCGCCGGGTGAAGCTGGATCACGGCATCCGTGCCGGAGACGAGAATCGGCGCGGTCGCGGCACAGATCGGGCGGCGGGCCGGTTGCAGCACCGTGCCGGCCTTCAAGAGTATGTCCGCGAAGAGGCCCGCGGAGCCGTCCAAGCCCGGCGGCTCGATGCCGTCCAGTTCGATCGCACAGTTGTCGATGCGGAGGCCCGCCAGGGCGGAGAGAACGTGTTCGGTGAGGGAGACGCCGGTGGTCGCGGGGCCGAGCGTGGTGCGGCGATTCGTGTTCGTGATGGCGGACGGGTGCGCAACGACGGCGGGTGATCCGGTAAGGTCGATGCGGCGGAACACGATCCCGCGGTTCGCAGGGGCCGGGATGAACCGGACCCGAACCCGAGTGCCCGTGATGAGCCCGACGCCCGACAATTCCGCCGGGGTGGCGAGCGTCCGCTGCGACCTGTACCCGATCACCCGCACGGTTCCCACCTTCCGGGATTCAGCCCGGATCGGATTGAAACCCGGTTCCGCTGATGAAACCGGGTTTCTGTTGGCTCGTCGAGAAACCCGGTTTCCAAAGCGAAACCGGGTTTCGAGGGTTTACTTGCCCGGCACCATCGGCACGCCGGCCGGCGACATCGGAGCGACCGTGCCCGTGCCCGGAGCCGAAGGCGTCACCGGGTCCACCGGCGGCAGTTTGCTGACGTCCACCTTCTGGCCCTTCTCATCCAGCGGCGGATACCACTGGTTCAGCGCGGTCACCACCACCGGCGTAATGTCCACCTGCTTCGACACGTAGAACGGCTGGGCCGCCGGCGGCTTCAGCTTCAGTTCCTTGAGATACGGGTTGGCCTGCTCCTCGGGCGTCACCGCGTCCGGGTAGGCGAACACGATGTGGTAGGCGTTCATCTCGGCCGTCTTGTCCACCACCATCTTGATCTCGTCGTACAGCTTCGAGATGATCTTGCTCGCTTCGTCGTTGAGCGACTTGTTCACATCGCGCTCTTCGAGCTGGAAGCGGTGGTTCACCTCGATCATGTCCTTTTCCAGCTTGCCCTTCACGCCCTGGTCGATGGCGCCGTCGTATTGCTTCTTGAGTTCGAGGGCCTGGGTGCGGAGTTGGGCGAGCTTGCCCGAGTTCGCGACCCGCGAGCGGTTGAGCAGATAGACTTGGTACTTGGCCTTCTCGAAGTCCCGCATGACGGCGGCCATGTTGAACACGGCGATGGTGGGCCGCACGGCGGTGGTGGCGGCCGGCGCAGGCGCGCCGCCCATCGGCTGCTGGGCCGTCGCCGCGCTGGCGATGTAAAGGATTCCGCCGAACCCCACCAGGGCCGACAGATACATGAATGTGCGCTTCACTCCTGCCCCTCCTCAGTTCGAATCGGAGCGGAGCGAGGGTTCCGGTCCCCGCTCGCGCCGGCCGGTGTGGCCGGGCCCCGCTTCCCCAGTTGAACGTCGGCCTTGAGCCGCGGGGAGCGGTGATAACCAAAGCATTCCGCCGGGTCAACGCCTCATTAGCGTTGGGGCGGATTCCGGGAATTGCGGAATTAGGAAGGACTTGGGGAAGCTCAGCGGGCTTTCTTCGCGGGTTTCTTGTCTTCGCCGGGGCAGGCGCGGATCAGCACGCCGTCCAGGTTCAGTCGGGCGGCGTAGGAATTGGGTTCGCACAACTCGACGCGGTCCAGGATGAACACGAGCAAATCGTAGGACGCGGTGAGCGTCCACGCCTTCAGGCTGCCCATGCCCTTGGTCGCGAGGTTGCCGAGCATCACGCCGTGGGCGCAGCACCGCTCTTCGGCCGATTTCGACGGATGCACCCCGACCGTTCCGCGATACGCATCCGCGAACACCACCTCGCCGTCCGGCAGTTTGATGGCGAATTCGCCTTCATTGGTGCCGAAGTAGCTGGGTTGGGCGTCGTGCGTACACTGCTCGCGGCGAACAGTGAGAGTGCCGTTCCACGCCATTTCCGTACCCGGCGGGAAGATCGCCGGAGTGTCCGTCTCATCGCACGGAAGCACGGCTTCGAGCCGGAACGAGGCCGTGTATTTCGTCCTGGAAATGTGCTGGACGCGGCCGTCCGCCTTGCACTCGCACTTGCAGTTGGGGCCTGGAAGCAGCTTGATTTCGGCGGACCGCTGCTGCTTGGAGATGCGGGCGATCTGGATGCACGGCGCGGCAGCTTTGGCGGTGGGCTTGGACGCCGGTTTCGCAACGGGCTTCGCCGCGGATTTGGCGGCCGGCTTGGGCTTGGGCTTGGCGGCCACGGCGGGCGCTCCCGGATCGCGGAAATTCCTCGCGAAATTGCGATTCTCAGCAGTATGAACGCCCGGCCACTCCTCCGCAAGCGGGGGCAAGTGAATTTGCTTGACAATTTCTCTTTTGCGCGCCCACCCAACCGGAACCGATCTGATGGGAGCGATTTCGATTGCATGCCGTTGTTGGCCGGAGACGGGAGGCAGCGACGGATGCTGGGCAGCCGCCGGCACGTGTCCGGCCAGCACGGGGGCGAAGTGATCCTGAAATGCGTCTCAGAGAGGGAAACGGCGCGTCTTGAAGGCAGCGCAAGTGCATGCTCGCGATCAGGACGGACCCGAGCCGTAGATGTGTTGGATCGGCGTCTTGTGGCCCCACGCGATCTGGTCGCGGGTGAGGCCGAGGGCCGCGGCGAGTTTGTCGCGGTCCTCGGGGCTCGGCGTCCAGCGGCCGAGCACGATCGCGTTCACGCGATGCTCGTCCACGGCGGACTCCGCCGCGAGCCGCTTCGCGTCCCAGCCCCGCTCCAAGCAGAGTTGTTCGATTGTCTTCATTCGATTTCTCAGAGCGACTTCGCGGTTTTCACGATGTTCTCGACGGTGAAGCCGAAATGTTTCATCAGGTCCTTCAACGGAGCGCTCGCTCCGAAGCTGCGCATGGCGATGATGGCGCCGCTCGTCCCCGCGTATCGTTCCCAGCCGAACACGCTGCCCATCTCGACGCACACTCGCTTCGTCGCGCTCGGCGGAAGCACGGAATCGCGGTACTCCTTCGATTGCTTCTCGAACAAGTCCCAAGATGGCAGGCTGACCACGCGGGCCTTCACGCCCTCGGCGGTCAACTTCTCGTACGCCTCCACGCAGAGGGACACCTCGCTGCCGGTGCCGATCAGGATCACGTCCGGCTTGTCCGCGCTGGCGAGCACGTAGCCGCCCTTCGCAAGGCCGCTCGCCGCAGCGTACTTCGTGCGGTCCAGCGTCGGCACGGCTTGCCGCGTGAGCGACATCACCACGGGCGTGTGCTGGCTTTGAATCACGACGCGGTAGGCCTCGGCCACTTCGTTGGCATCCGCCGGGCGGATGACGCACAGGTTCGGCATCGCCCGCAGGCTGGCGAGGTGTTCGATGGGCTGGTGCGTCGGGCCGTCTTCGCCCACGCCGATGGAATCGTGCGTGAAGACGTACAGAACGGGAATGTGCATGACCGCGCCGAGGCGGAGCGCCCCGCGACCGTAGTCCGAGAAGATCATGAAGCCGGAGCCGTAGCTGCGGAGGTTCGATAGGGCGAGGCCGTTCATGATCGCGCCCATGGCGTGCTCGCGGACGCCGAAGTGGATGTTGCGGCCGGCCGGGGTCGCGGCGGTGAAGACGCCCGCGCCGTCGAACGTCATCTTGGTCTTGGTGGAGGGGTTGAGGTCCGCGGAGCCGCCGATCACCCACGGCACGTGCTTCGCGATCGCGTTCAGCACCTTGCCGGAGCTTTCGCGAGTGGCGACTCCCTTGGCATCGGCGGGGAACGTGGGAATGTCCTTGTCCCAACCCGCGGGCAGGCCGCGTTTCTCCAGCGTTTCCACCTGTGCGGCCAGGTCCGGATGTTTCGCCTTGTACTCGGCGAAGGTCTTGGTCCACGCCGCGAACGCATCCGCACCGCGCTGTCCGATTCCCTTCCGGAAGTGCTCGTACACGCCGTCCGGCACGAGGAACTGTGCGTCCTCGGGCCAGCCGTACGCCTTCTTCGTGAGCTTGATCTCGTCTGCGCCGAGCGGTTCGCCGTGGGCGGAGTGCGTGTCTTGCTTGTTGGGCGAACCGTAGCCGATGAGCGTTTTCACGAGGATGAGCGTGGGCCGGTCCGCGTGTTTGCGGAAGTTCTCCAGCTGGGCGGAGAGCATGGCGGTGTCGTTGCCGTCCGCGATGTGGGTGACGGACCACCCGTACGCTTCGAATCGTGCGGCGACGTCTTCGCTGAACGCGAGGTTCGTGTGGCCGTCGATGGTGATGCCGTTGTCGTCGTAGAGCAGGCAGAGGTTGTTGAGCTTCAAGTGCCCGGCGAGGGACGCGGCTTCGCTGGCGATGCCTTCCATCATGCAGCCGTCGCCGCAGATGGCGTACACCTTGTGGTCGAAGAGCGATTCAAACCCCGGGCGGCCGTAGTACGCGGCCATCCACTTCTGGGCGATCGCCATGCCGACGGCATTGCCGATGCCTTGGCCGAGCGGGCCGGTGGTCGCGTCTCGACCCCGCAGGTCGCTTCCTGCTCGGAGTGCCCGGGCGTGCGGCTGCCGAAGCAGCGGAACAGATTCGGCTTGCGGTCGAGCGGCAGTGAGGGCCGATCCAGCACGTTGCGGTGCTCGTCGCGATCCTTGATCCCGGCCAGGTGAATGAGCGAGTAAATGAGCATGGACGCGTGGCCGTTCAGAGTACGAAACGGTCGCGGTTGGCCCAATGCGGTTGAGCGGGGTCGTAGTTGAGGTGCTGTTCCACAGCGTGTATGCGACGGGTGCGAGCCCCATCGGCGCCCGGATGCCCGGAGTTCGCCTTCTGAACGGCGTCCATCGCCAAGGTCCGGATCGTGTTGATGCAGGTGAGATCGATGTCGGCCATGTCGTGGAACCCGTTTTCTCCCATGATATGGAATGGGCGAACCCTCGCTCGGGCGACTACGGTTCTCAGATTCGGGATGCCGGCCTCCTTGGATTCCCACGGTTGAACCGCCGTCGCAAGTTCTTGGTTGGCACATCGCCACGGTTGCGGTTCGAGAATCGGGTTTCTCCGGCATTGCCGCACGGAGTCGCACTCCGCCCGACAATGCAATGAACGGCCGCGGCTTCACACGCGCGGCGACGAGTGACAGTGGAGCGTCACCAGACTATGGATCACGCACATCCTCCCGCGGCAGCGGCCCCCGGCTTCTCAGCCACCGTTCGGGGCATCGCCGTGGCGTCCGTTTCGCTCGGCTTCTTCTCGATGATCGTCTTCTGGTGGAAGCCCTTCGGCGGCTTGCTCGCGTCCGTCGGCTTCATCTTGGGGCTGGTCTCGCTGGCGATCGGCAACAAGGGCGGCCTCCGCGGCGAGAATTACGCCCTGATTGGCACCCTGATGTGCGGCTTCAATCTGTCCGTGATCGCGGCGATCTACTTCGCCTTGAACTTCGTCCAGTGGGGCAAAGTCCCCTTCTGATTTCGGTCGAACTGGAGTGGAGTCCGCGGATGCCCCAGATATTCCCGAAAGTCGTGAACCCGCTGGGCCGGATGCTTGTGCTCGGCTTGCCGATGGCGTTCGCGATCACCTGCGTCGGCCTCGCGGCGTTCTACCGCTCGGGTTACGCCACGGGCCGTGAAGAAATCGTGCCGCAGCCGATCGCCTTCTCGCACGCCCATCACGTCGGCCAGCTCGGGATCGATTGCCGCTATTGCCACACCTCGGTGGAGGAATCGCATTTCGCCGGCATTCCGCCGACCAAGACGTGCATGAACTGCCACCAGCAGATGTGGACGAGCGCGGACATCCTCGAGCCGCTTCGGAAGAGCTTCCGCGAAGACAAGCCGGTGGTCTGGAACCGCGTGCACAACGTGCCGCACTACGCGTACTTCAACCACTCCATCCACGTGGCGAAGGGTGTGGGCTGCCAGAGCTGCCACGGGCAGATCGACCAGATGAACCTCACGTTCCAGAGCAAGACGCTGCTCATGGAGTGGTGCATCCAGTGCCACCGCAATCCGCAGGAGAATCTGCGACCGAAGTCCGAGGTGTTCAGCATGACGTGGGCGCCGGGCAAGCCGGTGGACGGCCATGCCCAGAAGTGGAAGCGGGAAGACCTGCCGAACTACGGCTTGGAGCAGGATGCGACCGGAAAATGGATCGATTCCAAGTGGGTCGGTGAGCTCGTCGGCAAGGAGCGGCCGAAGTCTCAGTCCGAAATCGGAACGTTGCTCAAGGACGTGTACAAGGTTCGCGACCAGGCCACGCTGACCGGTTGTTCGATGTGCCACCGCTGATTCAAACCGCATGCGGTTTCGCGACAGGAATTGCAGGGGTCACGATGCCACCCGAAGCGAACGACGAACGGCTCTCCGATCCTCGCCTTTGGCAGGGGTTGGAGCAGTACATGGACAGCCCGGAGTTCCGGGAATCCATGGAGAACGAATTTCCGGAAGACGCCGCCGAGTGGACGGACCCGGTGAGCCGCCGGAATTTCATCGGGCTCATGGGGGCGTCTTTGGCGCTCGCCGGTGCCGCCGGATGTTCTCCGCGTCCCGCCCCGATGCGGAAGATCGTTCCGTACACGAACCAGCCCGATCAACTCACCCCCGGTATCCCGCTTTACTTCGCCTCCGCCTGCCCCGTGGGCGGCTACGTGTCCGGCGTGATCGTTCGCAGCAATGAGGGCCGACCGACCAAGATCGAGGGCAACCCCGATCACCCGTCCAGCTTGGGTGCCACCGGCGTCATCACGCAGGCCTCCATCCTCGATCTTTACGATCCGGATCGCTCGAAGTCCCCGACACGCAGCGGTTCGCCGGCGACGTACGAGGATGTCCGGGACAATGTCCGCAAGGAATTGGATCGCATCCGGAAGAGCGGCGACAAGGGCAAGAAACTCCGCTTGCTTACCGGGACGGTGACGTCGCCGACGCTGGCTGCGAAGTTCAATGAACTGCTGGCGGAGTTTCCGGAAGCGAAGTGGGCCCAGCACGAGCCGTGCGGTCAGGACGGCGTTGCCGCCGGTTCCCGCAAGGCCTTCGGCCGCGATGTGAACGTGACGTACGATTTCGCCAAGGCGGATGTCGTGGTTTCGCTCGACGCGGACTTCCTCGGCAGCGGCCCCGGCCACGTCCGCTACAGCAAGGACTTCGCCACCCGTCGCCGTATTCGCGAGCACATTCCGGCGGGGCAGGAGAATCAATACGTCAAGGCGAAGCCGGACACGAGCAAGAACGAAAAGGGAATGAACCGGCTGTATGTGATCGAGGCGATGCCCTCTGTCACCGGCGCGGCGTCCGATCATCGGCTGCACATCCCGGCGAGCCAGGTGGACGCCTTCGCGCGGGCCCTGGCCGCCAAGCTCGGCGTGGCCGGTGTCACCGGCACCGGTACGCTTACCGGCGACGCTGCGAAGTGGGTCGACGCCATCTCCAAGGACCTGGAGACGAAGAAGGGCAAGGGCGTGGTGCTGGCCGGCGAGTGCCAGCCGCCGCAGGTTCATGCTCTCGCGCACGCCATCAACGCGAAGCTGGACAACATCGGCAGCACGGTTCACCTCTCCGAGCCGGTCGAAGTGAAGCCCGCGGGCAAGGTCATCGATCTCGCCACGCTCGTGAAGGAAATGGCCGGCAAGCAGGTCGAGACGCTTTTCATTCTCGGGGGCACGAACCCGGCCTACACCGCCCCCGCGGACGTGGACTTCAGCGGCGCGATCAAGAATGTCTTGTTCCGCTTCCACCTCGGCTCGCACCAGGACGAAACCGCCGCCCTGTGCGAATGGCACGTGAACGAGGCCCACTACCTCGAAGCGTGGGGCGACGGCCGCGGGCACGACGGCACGGTCGGCCTCCAACAGCCGCTCATCGCTCCGCTCTATGCCGGCAAGTCGCTGCTGGAGTTCCTCGCCGATCTCGCCCCGGCTGCGACGATCCGCGACGGCCGCGAACTCGTTCGCGCGACTTGGAAGAAGTGGTTCGCGGACAGCAAGCAGAGCGGTGAGTTCGAGGTGTTCTGGCAGGAAGCCGTGCGATCCGGCGTGGTAAAGGGGTCGGCGACGGCACCGGTGAAGGCTGCGGTCGTCGGCAACCTCGAACTCGGCGTGCCGAGCGCGGCCCCGAGCGGTGAAGAACTCGAAATCAACTTCCGCCCGGACGCGGCCCTCTACGACGGCCGCTATGCGAACAACGGCTGGCTGCAGGAACTGCCGCGGCCGATCACCCGCGTGACCTGGGACAACGCCGCTTATGTGAGCCTCGCCACCTTCAAACGGTTGCAAGGCGAGAAGTTCCCTCGATGGATGACCGGCGAACGCGGCCGCATGGAAGTCTCCGTGCTGGAATTGGACTACAAGGGCAAGAAGATCAAGCTGCCGGTGTGGCCGCTCCCCGGGCACGCGGAGAACAGCGTGACGGTGCATCTCGGCTTCGGCCGCGAGCGCGCCGGTCGCGTTGGCAACCAGGACAACACGATCACGAACAAGACCGTGATCGGTGTGTCGCCCGACATCATGAACGCGGAAGGCAAGGCGGTTCGCGGCTCGAACGCCTACCTGCTCCGCACGAGCGACACCCCGTGGTTCGGGGCCGGCTTGCGGGTCAAGAACACGGGCGAGAACTACTTCCTCGCCTGCCTCCAGGCGCACTGGAGCATGTGGCAGAAGGATCCGATCGACGGTCACATCATCAAGCGCGACCCGGTTCGCTACGGCAGCGTGGCGGATTACACGAAGAATGCGAGGTTCGCGAAGATTCCGCCGGTGGCCGGCGGCGAGACCGAGGCGATCAACCACAACCTGCCCGGGCCCGCCGGCAAGGGTGAGAAGGAATCCGGATCGCAAGGCGGCCTCGGCACCGGCTACGGACCCGGACACGACCATCACCATGGCGACGATCACAAGCACGAAGAGCACGCGGGCCACGATAAGCGAATCTTCCCGCTGACGATGTACAACCCGAACGACGCCCTGTACCCCGGGTTGAACCCGGAGCAACAGCGTCGGTGGGGCATGACCTTCGACCTCTCGGCCTGCACCGGTTGCAGCGCGTGCATGGTCGCGTGCCAGAGCGAGAACAACACTCCGGTGGTCGGCAAGCGCGAAGTGACCCGCGGCCACGACATGTTCTGGATCCGCATCGATCGTTACTACACGGGCTTGCAGGACGATCCGAACGGTAGCCAGATCCTCCACCAACCGGTTCCGTGCCAGCAGTGCGAGAAGGCTCCGTGCGAGACCGTGTGCCCTGTCGGTGCCACGGCCCATACGTCGGACGGCCTGAACGACATGGCGTACAACCGCTGCGTCGGCACGCGGTACTGCTCGAACAACTGCCCGTACAAGGTGCGGCGATTCAACTTCCTGACGTTCCAGGACTGGACGACCGAGAGCATCAAGCTCGGCCGCAATCCGGACGTGTCGGTCCGCAGCCGCGGCGTGATGGAGAAATGCACGTACTGCGTGCAGCGGATCCGTTATGCGGAAATCGCGGCCGAACGCGAGCACCGCACGATCAAGGACGGCGAAGTGCGTACGGCGTGCCAGGCCGCGTGTCCGTCCGGAGCGATCAGCTTCGGCGACCTGAACGACAAGCACAGCGTGGTGGGCCAGTGGAAGAGCGAGCCTTCCAACTACGGCCTGCTCGCCGAATTGAACACGATGCCGCGGACCAGTTATCTCGCGAGCATCCGCAACCCGAACCCTGAGTTGAAGTGAGTCGACGAACCGCTTGCGGTTTCGCGAACCTGGGGACCTGAAAGTGACGACTGCGGAACATCCTGCCACCGGAGCGTACCGGCCTGCGAGCGATCTGCCGCTCGAGCCGGAAATGCATCCGCTCGTGCAGAACAATCACGATCTCACGTCCGTCGGCAACGCCATCGGCGCGGTCGTGTTCCGGGACTCGCACCCGAAGGGCTGGTGGTTCGGCTTCCTCGCCGGGTTCGCGCTGCTGCAGATCCTCGCGGTTTCGGTCTGCTACCTCTTCTACATGGGCGTCGGCATCTGGGGCATCAACGTCCCGGTTGCTTGGGGCTTCGCGATCGTCAACTTTGTGTGGTGGATCGGCATCGGCCACGCCGGCACGCTGATCTCCGCGATTTTGTTGCTCCTGCACCAGAAATGGCGCACGAGCATCAACCGCTTCTCCGAAGCGATGACGATTTTCGCCGTCATGTGCGCGGGCCTGTTCCCGCTCCTCCACATGGGCCGGCCGTGGTTCTTCTACTGGCTGTATCCGTTCCCAAACGTCGCCGGCGTCTACCCTCAGTTCCGCAGCCCGCTCACGTGGGACGTGTTCGCGGTCACGACGTACTTCACGGTTTCGCTCGTGTTCTGGTACATCGGTCTGATCCCGGACCTCGCGGCCCTTCGCGACCAATCGAAGAAGCGATGGCAGCAGATCGCCTACGGCATCCTGGCCATCGGCTGGCGCGGCTCGGCGATCCACTGGCGGCGCTACGAAAAGGTCTACTTGATGCTCGGCGGGTTGAGCACGCCGCTCGTGCTCTCGGTGCATACGGTGGTGTCCTTCGACTTCGCCGCGTCGATCGTGCCCCTGTGGCACGCGACGATCTTCCCGCCGTTCTTCGTCGCCGGTGCCATTTACTCCGGCTTCGCGATGGTGGTCGCACTCGCGATCCCCATCCGCAAGTGGTACGGGCTCGAGGATTTCTTCACCGACCACCACTTGGACATCTGCGGAAAGGTCATGCTGGCGACGGGCTTCCTCGTCACCTACGGGTACTTCAGTGAAGCGTGGATGGCGTGGTACAGCCACTCGCTCTACGAGTGGGGCACGACGATCGAACGCGTGTTCGGCCCGTACGGCTGGTCGTACTGGTGCCTCATCTTCTTCAACTGCGTGTTCCCGCTCACGGTGCTGTGGTCGAAGAAGGTGCGTCGCAGCATGTTCTGGTTGGAGATGTGCTGCATCTCGGCTCTCATCGGCATGTGGTTCGAGCGCTACGTCATCGTGGTGACTCTGACACGCGACCAAGTGCCGAGTTCGTGGGGCCGGTATGCTCCGACAATCTGGGACTACGGCGTGATGGTCGGGTCGCTCGGGTTGTTCTTCTTCCTGTTCTTCCTGTTCATCCGGTACTTGCCGATGATCTCGATCACGGAAATGCGGGAACTCTTGCCGAAGAAGCAGGGTGGCGGCGGCGGTCACTCGATCATGGAGAACGCCCCATGAGCCACGGTCACGACGAAAACCCGAACGAGCCGAAGCTGTACGGCCTGATCGCGTCCTTCAAGACGGCGGACGAGTTGATCGCCGCCACGTGGAAGGCGAGCGGCGAAGGCTACACGCTGATGGACACGCACACGCCTTATCCCGTCGGCGAGACGGCGGACGCGCTCAAGTTCCCCAAGTCCGAAATGGGGACGGTGATGTTCATCGGCGGCATGACGGGCGCGATCAGCGGCTTCCTCATGCAGTACTGGAACAACGCCTACGGGTACTCGCTGAACATCGGCGGCCGTCCGTACCTGAGTTGGCCCAGCTTCATCCCGATCACCTTCGAGATGATGGTGCTCACGGCCGCGCTTTCGGGGCTGTTCGGACTGATGGCGCTGTGCGGTCTTCCGCAACTGCACCACCCGCTGTTCAACGGCCTGACGTTCGACCGTTTCAGCAACGACCGCTTCATCCTCAGCATCGAGGCGGCTGATCCGAAGTTCGACCGGGCGGGAACCATGGCCTTCCTCCAGACCCTGAACGCCGAGACGGTCGAGGAGGTGTTCGGATGAAACGGACACTCTTGCTGTTCGCCGTGGCACTGGCCGCCGGATGCCAGCAGAAGATGGCCCAGCAGCCTTACTACAAGCCGCTGGAGCAAACCGAGTTCTTTGAAGACGGCCGCTCGGCGCGTCCGCTCGAACGCGGCGTCGTGCATCGCGGCCAGCACTTGGATTCGGATCCGCTTGTCAGCGGCCTCACGCAAGCCGAGTGGAATCGCTTCTGGAACCGAGCCAACGCCAAGATCGATTTGGCGGCGGCGAGTGCTCCGGAGGATCGCGAGCGGGCGTTCGGTGCTCCGCGGTTCGATCCGCGGCCCGGCCAACCGCACTCGAACGACGCCGTGCAGATTTACACCACGGAGTATCCGTTCGAGATCACCGAACGGGACCTGAGCATCGGCGGAGATCGCTACAGCACCTACTGCGCCCTGTGCCACGGCCCGCTCGGCAACGGCAAGGGCAAGATCTGGGAACGCGGGTTCCTGAAGCCGACCTCGTACCACACCGAGAAGGTGGAGGCCGAGGAACCGGGCGAGACCGCACAGATTCCGCTCGGCATCTCGCGCGGCTACTGGAAGTGGGACATCCGCATTCCGCTGCGGGACGTGCCGGTCGGATACATCTTCGAAGTCATCACGAAGGGCTACGGGGCGATGCCGGACCACGCGTCGCAGATCAAGCCCGAAGACCGCTGGCGGATCATCGCTTACGTGCGGACGCTGCAGTTCAGCCGCCGCGCCGATGTCGGCAAGTTGCCGGCCGATGTGAAGTCGAAGGTCGAGGCGGGGGGAAGCCACAAGTGAACACCGAGACGCCCGCAACGAACGGCTCCCCGGACGCCCCGATCGATTGGTCGGGCTGGCAGAAGCTCGCGCTCGGCGCGGCCGTGGGCGGCTTCGCGCTGTACCTGATCGTTGGCTTGATCAACTTGGGTGTGGACGACCACAACGGCGTCAAGTCGATGGTCTCGGCCCTGCTCACCGGCTGGGTGTACTGGATCAGCCTGCCCATCGGTGCGACCGCCTTGCTGATGGTCCACTACCTCGCGAAGACGTCGTGGGGCGTGTTGCTGAAGCGGTTCCTGGAAGCGTGCACGCGGACCTTCCCGCTGATGATTGTGCTGTTCGTGCCGATCGCCGGCGCGGCGATGCTGCTCGGGCACAACTCGCCGTATTGGTGGGTGGATGTCGAGCACCACGAAGTGAAGGAAGCTCCCAAGGCGGAAGCGCCGCCGGACGACAAGGCGCTCGCGGCCCATGCAGACAAGCTCAACGAGCGCCGCAAGGCGTCCGATGATGCGATCAAGCACATCGTCGCCGAAGAGCGGGAGGATCACGCGAAGGGGAACCTGCACTTCCTCTCGCCTGTGGCGTTCGGCATCTGCTCGCTCGTGTACTTCGCCATCTGGGGCGGGCTGGCGTACTTCCTCAACAAGTGGGGGCAGGACATCCAGGACGACCACGCGAAGGTCGAGTCCAGCTTGGAGAAACTGAAGAACATCAGCGGGCCGGGACTGATCCTGCACGCCCTCGTGATCACCGCCGCGGCGACCCACTGGGTGATGTCGCTCCAGGAGGGCTGGGCCTCCACGATGTTCCCGGTGATCATGCACATTCACCAGTTCCTGACGACGCTGTGCTTCTGCGTGATGCTGTTCCTGCTGCTGAAGAACAAGTCGCCCTTCAAGGAAGTGGTGCGGGACAAGTTCCAGTTGGACATGGGCAGCCTGATGCTCGCGTTCACGCTGTTCTGGACGTACACGAGCTTCTCGCAAATGATGCTGATCTGGATCGGCAACCTGCCCGAAGAGATTCCGTTCTATCTGAAGCGATCCGGCAAGGACGGCTGGTGGTGGGTGTCCGCGGGGTTGATCGTGTTCCACTTCGCGTGTCCGTTCCTCTTGCTGTTGTTCCGCGACATCAAGTTGCACCCGGTGCGGCTGCGGATCATGGCGGTGTACCTGCTCGTGTTCTGCGGCGTGGACGTGATCTGGTGGATCGAGCCGACCTTCCCGCACGAAGGGTCGCTCTTCATCCTGATGGACGTGGGGGCGATCGCGGGCATCGGCGGGTTGTTCGGTTGGATGTTCGTGAATCATCTGAAGAAGCGGCCGCTGCTGCCGACGAACGAGTTGTACCAGTTGCCGGAGGGCCACGCACATGGCCACTGATCACGGGCACGGGGACGAGCCCGCGCTCGGCGCGGTGAATCCCGATGCGTTGAAGGCGGGTCACGAGCCGGATAACACCTTCGCGGTGAAGCCGATTCTCGGCGTCCCGCTGGCGGTGGTGGTGACGTTCGTGATCGCGTTCACCGTGGCCGCCGGTGCGTTCGCCTACTGGAGCCGCACCGAGACGGACCGCTACGCGCATCCCGAGGCGGTCGAGGCGGCGAAGAAGGGCACGAACGACCGGCTCGCCGCGATCGACCGTGCGGGCTTGCACAAGAACGACCTCCGCCAAGTGGACCAACCGCGGCTCGAACCGCTGAAGCGGCTCGAAGCCGACGGCATGTACCACCTGCGGGTGCCGATGCCGACGGGCAACTCGCCCGAGATCCACCCGGAAGAGATCAAGCCGGACCGTGTCGCGGACCTTCAAACGGCAGGCTACGCGGACAAGGATCACAAGTTCGCCAAGATTCCCATTCGCGACGCCATGCGGATCGCGGTTGCGGACAAGGCGATGTTTCCGGTTGCAAAAAATGGGTCGAAGCCGACCCCGACGGCGGACAAGCCGAGTTCTTCCAGTGGCGGCGCGGGCGTTTCCCCTCCGCATGCGGGTGCGAAGTAAGGAGCCGAGTTGAAGCGTGTCCTGCCAGTCCTGATCCTTCTGCTCGCTGCGGCGGTCCCCGCGGTGGCGCGTGAAGACATGCCCAAGAAGGGCGAGTCTCGCCGCGTCGCCAATCCGGACGTCCGCATCGACGAGAAACTGGATCAGGCCGTGCCCGCCGACTTGGTCTTCCGCGACGAGGACGGCAACGACATCACGATCGGCGAATGTGTCGGCGGCAAGCCCACCATCTTGGTGCTGGCCTACTTCCGGTGCCCCATGAACTGCACCGACGTGCTCAACGGATTGACGGATGCGATGCGGCAAATGCCCAACGATTTCTCCGTGGGCAACCAATTCAACGTGATCACGGTGAGCTTCGACGAGCGCGAGCAGCCGGCCTTGGCCAAGGAGAAGAAGAAAAGCTACTTGGCGGATTACGGCCGCCCCGGTGCCGAGAAGGGATGGCGGTTCCTCACGGGCAAGAAGGAACCCATCCGGCGGCTGGCCGAATCGGTCGGCTTCAAGTTCGTCTACGACAAGGTGTACAAGGAGTACGACCACCTCAGCGGGATCATCGTGCTCCGCCCGGACGGCCGAGTGTTCCGTTACTTCTACGGCATCGGCTTCGGCGACGAGAAAGAGATCAAGTACCAGACCGGCGAGAAGTTCACCATTGGCAAGACGACGCTCAAGCTCTCGCTGGTGGAGGCGTCGGACGGGCAGGTCGGCAGCTTGGTGGACAAGCTGGCCCTGCGGTGCTTTCGCTTCGATCACTTGGAACAGAATTACGCGCTGAATGTGCTGCTGGCCGTTCGCGTCGGCGGCGTGCTCACGGTGTTGATGCTCTGCTTCGGTGTGGGGTATCTGGTTCGTCGGGAACGGCGCAAGCCGGCCGTGCTTCCGGCGGACGAGGCGAAGCAGACGGAGGTGGTGTCGTGAACGAACTTCCCGGCTTGGCGGATCGCGCGTCGGTCGTGGCCGACCGGTTCGAGCCGCTCTTCTGGTACATGGTGGCTTGGACCGCGGCCGGCACGGTCTTGGTGTGCTTCGGCTTGGTCGCATTCTGCACGATGTTTCGTCGCAAGAAGGGCGACGTGATTGCGACTCCGCGCATCCTCGGTTCTCACAAGCTCGAACTCTTCTGGACCGCCACGCCGCTCTTGATCTTCCTCACGTTCTTCGTGTGGGGCATGTGGGTGTACGATGGCGCGGTGCATCCGCCCGCGGACGCCCCCGAGATCAAGGTGATCGGCAAGCAGTGGATGTGGAAGATCCAGTATCCCGCCGGGCAGCGCGTCATCGTCGGGGGCAACACCGATGTGATGACGGACGAGGAACGCAACCTCGCCGGCGCGTTCGTGCTCCCCGTGGACCAACCTTACAAAGTGACCTTCATCAGCGAAGACGTGATCCACGACTTCGGCATCCCGGCCTTCCGCCAGAAGATCGACGTGATCCCCGGCCGCTATGTGAGCACGTGGTACCACCCGAACAAGGTCGGCGAGTACCACCTGTTCTGCGACCAATACTGCGGCAACCTGCATTCCCGCATGGTGGGCAAGGTGAAGGTGGTTCCGCAGGACGAGTTCGACACGTTCCTCCGCGAAAAGGCGGACGGTTCGCTGGCGTGGGAAGGTCAGCAGATCTTCCGCAAACTGCAGTGCAACTCGTGCCACGTGCCGAACGCGCAAGCCGGGGTGAAGGTGCATCCGCGTGCTCCGAGTCTCGAAGGGCTTTGGGGCCACGAGGTGCCGCTGAAGGGCGGCGCCGTCGTGATCGCGGACGATCAATACATCCGCGAGTCGATCGTGAACCCGCGGGCGAAGGTGGTCGAGGGCTGGGAAGGCATCATGCCCGGCAACTACCAGGATCAGGTGAGTGAAGACGACTTGACCAAGGTGATCGCTTACATCCGGTCTCTGAAGGCCGGGCAGCAGATTCCGAGCAATGAGAGGTTCCCCGCGCCGGACGGCGCCCCGCGGGACACCAAGGGCGCGGCAGGTTCGACGGGGGGAAGCAAACCATGAGCATCGCGTACGCCGAATCACAGACGATCGCCCCGGTTCCTCCGGAGCCGGACGCGCCGCCTCGCAACTACCTGAACCAGGAATCGGGCATCCTCTCGTGGCTCCTCACCGTGGACCACAAGCGGATCGGCATTCTCTACCTCGTGTCGCTGACGCTGTTCTTCACCGTCGGCGGCATCGCGGCCGGGCTCGTGCGGCTCAACCTGCTCTCGCCGGACGGAGCGATCCTCACGGAAGACCAGTACAACCGCATGTTCACCGCGCACGGCGTGGTCATGCTGTTCCTCTTCCTCATTCCGTCCATCCCCGCAGTGATGGGGAACTTCTTCATCCCGATGATGATCGGGGCGAAGGACCTCGCGTTCCCGAAGCTGAACCTCGCCTCGTGGTACGTGTTCATGATCGGGGCGGCTTTCATGGTGTGGGCCGTGCTCGCCGGGGGCATCGACACCGGATGGACGCTTTACCCGCCGTACAGTTCGAAGTTCTCGCACACCAACGTGACCCCGGGCGCGTTCGGCGCGTTCATCACCGGGTTCAGTTCGATCATGACCGGCCTGAACATCATGGCGACCATCCACAAGATGCGGGCGCCAGGGATGACGTGGGGCCGCATGCCGCTGTTCTGCTGGGCGCTGTACGCCACGAGCTTCATCCAGTTGCTCGGCACGCCGGTGGTCGCGATCACGCTCGTGCTGCTCATGGCGGAACGCGTCGCGGGCGTCGGCGTCTTCGACCCGGCGATGGGCGGCGATCCGCTCCTGTTCCAACACTTGTTCTGGTTCTACTCGCACCCGGCCGTGTACATCATGATCGTGCCGGGGATGGGGGTGATCAGCGAAATCATCACGTGCTTCAGCCGCAAGAACATCTTCGGCTACAAGGCCGTGGCGTGGTCGAGCGTGGGCATCGCGGTGGTCGGCTTCCTCGTGTGGAGCCACCACATGTTCGTCGCCGGCATCAGCTACTACTCGGCGTTGCTCTTCAGCTTCCTCACGATGCTCGTGGCGGTCCCCAGCGCGATCAAAGTGTTCAACTGGACGGCGACTCTGTATCGCGGGTCGATCACGTTCCAGGCGCCGATGCTGTTCACGCTCGCGTTCCTGGTGCTGTTCACCGTGGGCGGCGTGACCGGTCTGTTCCTCGCGACTTTGGGCACGGATATCCACCTGCACGACACGTACTTCGTGGTCGCTCACTTCCACTTCGTGATGGTGGGCGGCATGGTGTTGGCGTACATGGCGGCCATCCACTTCTGGTGGCCGAAGATGACGGGGCGGATGTACTCGGACTTCTGGAGCCGGGCGAGCGCCACGGTGATCTTCATCGGGTTCTTCCTGACCTTCGTGCCGCAGTTCGTGCTCGGCTACCACGGCATGCCGCGGCGGTATCCGAACTATCCGGCCGAGTTCCAAGTTTACAACATCCTGAGCACGGCCGGAGCGAGCATCCTCGGGCTCGGCTACCTGATGCCGGCGTTCTACCTCACACTGAGCCTCTTCTTCGGGGAGAAGGCTCCGGCGAACCCGTGGAGCGCGACGGGCCTCGAATGGCAGACGCCGAGCCCGCCACACGTGTTCAACTTCGAGTTCCTGCCCGTGGTGAAGTGCGGCCCGTACGAGTACTCGCTGAACGTGGACCAATTGGGCCGCACCCTGCCGGAGCCCCCGGGGCCGATGGCTGCGAACACGCTGAAGGAGGCCAACGGTGTCGGCTAGCACGCATACGGTGCTGAAGCACCACTTCGACAACCTCGAACAGCAGCATTCCGCCGAGAAGCTCGGCATGTGGATGTTCTTGGTCACGGAAGTGCTGTTTTTCAGCGGGTTGTTCGTCGCGTACACGGTGTACCGCCACTTCTATCCGGCGGAGTTCGCGTTCGCGAGTTCGCACTTGGTGCTGTGGATCGCGGGCGTCAACACCGCGTTGCTCATCACGAGCAGCCTCACGATGACGCTGGCGATCCGCGCCGCCCAGCTCGGCAAGAAGGGCGACCTGCTGCGGTACCTGGCGATCACGTTCCTGCTCGGCGCCGGCTTCATGGGCTTCAAGGCGTTCGAGTACTACACGGACATCCACGAGCAGTTCGTGCCCGGCACGATCTTCCAGACCGAATACGCCCGCGCCGTGGATCATGTCGCCCACCACTCGGCGGCGAAGGACGGCAAGCACGACGACCACGGCATCCAGCACTGGGCCATCCAGCTCGCCGAGCACAACAAAGGCAAGGATCCGAACTCGGAAGGCTACATCTTCCCGGAGCGGGTCCAGTTGTTCCTCGTGTTTTACTACACGATGACGGGCATCCACGGAATCCACATCATCGCGGGCCTCGGCTGCATCGTGTGGCTACTGATGCTCGCGAAGTGCGACAAGATTCCGCCCCAACGGTACGCCACGGTCGAGATCATCAGCCTCTACTGGCACTTGGTGGACATGATCTGGCTGTTCCTGATGCCGCTGCTTTACCTGATCAGCGCGGGAACGAAAGGACACTGATGAGCGCGCACGACCACAAGATCGAAGATCCGCCGACACTGCACGACGTGGACAACCCCGCGAAGGTGTTCATGGTCTACCTCGTGGTGCTGGGGCTGGCGCTCGCGAACATCTTCCTCGCCAGGGCGGGTCTCGGGCCGATCTCCCTGCCCGTGCAGATGGGCATCGCCACCGTCCAGGCCGTGCTCGTCGCGTGGTACTGGATGCACCTTCGCCGCAAGGACACGATCATCACGCTGACCGCGGTGACGTCCCTGTTCTTCGTCTTCATCTTTTACGTACTGGTGCTGTCCGACGTGCTGACCCGCACCGGCGGCGGTCTCTAATTTGCGAGCCGGCACGCGTCAGCGGCCGGAGTTCATCCGATGTCCGCGGCCATGCGAATCCGGTGGGGACGGATCCCGAGCGCGGCCCTCGCCGCGCTCGCGTTCGTTTTGACCGGATGCGGCGAGAAGCCGGGCTACCCGCCGACACTGGAATACCCGACGCGTGCGGATCGTCTCGTGTTGCGTACGCCGACCGCCCAACCCGCCGGCCCCGGCGAAGCGGGCAAGTTCGACGCCGAACTCGCGGCGCTGGATTCACTCGGCGGCCAGACGCTCGATCCCGCCACGTTGCCAAAGCCGACACGCGATCAAGTCGATGCGATGCTCGCGGAACTGTTCGGCCCGCCCGCCGCGCCGCAGGTGAAGGACGATCGCTCGGGATTGGCTTCCGAACGACTGATCGAAGGCAGCCTACTGTATCGCCGCCATTGCCTCCAGTGCCACGGGCTTAGCGGCGACGGACGCGGGCCCACCGGCCAGTGGATTTACCCGCATCCGCGGGACTTCCGCCGTGGAGCGTTCAAGTTCACCACCACCGGTGACGGCGGCAAGCCCCGCACCACAGACTTGGCCCGTACCGTGAGGGACGGCTTGAAGGGCACCGGCATGCCGGCCTTCGGCCTGCTCCCGGAATCGGATCGCGACTTGCTCGTGGGCTATGTGAAGTTCCTCAGCCTTCGCGGGCAGACGGAGTTCGCCGCGTTGCGGGCCGCATCCGAGGACGAAGAGTTCGACAAAGGTGTGGTCGGCCGATTCGTCGGCGAATGGGCGAGGGCCGAAGCATCGGCGGGGGTCGCACCGCGATCCGCCCCGGATGATGCCGCGAAGCAAAGCCCGGAGCATCTGGCCGCCGTGCGGCGCGGGTTCGAGTTGTTCACCGCCAAGGGGACGACGGACTGCATGACGTGCCACGAGGACTTCGGCCGGCGGACGACTTACCGATACGACGTGTGGGGCACGGTGGTGCGCCCCGCCGAACTGACGGCGGGCGGGTTCAAGGGGGGCGACCGCCCCGAGTCGCTCTTCCACCGCATCCGCGACGGCATCCAGCCCTCCGGCATGCCGGCTCATCCGTCGCTGAAGGATGATCAGGTGTGGGACTTGGTGTGGTTCGTGCGTGCGGCCCCGTTCCCGCGCGAACTGCCCGAGGATGTGCGAGCGAAGGTGTATCCCTGAGCCCGGCCCGCAAGCAAGGGTTGATACCATCCCTTGCTTGGCGTCGGGTTCGAGAAACGAGATGACCGGACGAACGACGAAATTTGATCGACCCGTGTCGCGGTGGCTCCATGTGTGGGCCGTCGCCACGGTGCTCGTCACGCTCGCACTGCTCATCCTCGGGCAGTTCGTGACCAGCTTTCGCGCGGGAATGGCCGATCCGGTGTGGCCCACCGAACCGTGGTACCTCGCGGACAACTACAAGCTGGACTTCGGCTACTTGATCGAGCACACGCACCGCATCGCCGGGTTCCTGGTGGGCGGGTTTGTCAGCATTCTCGCGCTCGGCATCGTCGCGACCGAACCGCGCAAGCTCGCCCGAAGTGCGAGCATCGTGCTGGTGATCGCGTTGCTCGCGTTCTTCGGCCAGTTCCACCGCGAACTCATCGCCCAACGCGATCCCGCCGTTACGGTGACGCTGCCCAACGTGCCGCTTGGAGCCATGCTCGCCGCGCTCGCCGGCGTGCTTGGCTTCGTGTTGAGTGGCTGGAAAGAACGCGGCGCGGGGCTGCGGTTGCTCGCGGTGATCACACTCGTCGCCGTCATGATCCAAGGGCTGCTCGGCGGTTTCCGCGTCCGGTTGGACGCGCTCTTCGGCCCGGAACTCGCCCCGATCCACGGCATCTTCGCGCAAATCGTCTTTAGCCTGCTTGTATCGGTGGCCGCGCTCACCGGCCGCGGCGTGTCCTCCGATTTGCCCGACTCCACGCGGCGCGTTCTGGGTCGCGCTTCGGCCGCCCTCGTGGCAGTGCTTCTCGTACAACTTCTGTGGGGTGCGCTGGTTCGCCACCGGCCCGATTCGCTGAACCAGCGGCTGCACCTGATCACGGCGTTCGTCGCGGTCGGGCTCGCCGTGTGGCTCATCCGCGCGGGCCTCCAACTGGCGAAGCCGCGGGTGCGGATCATCGCCCATGTACTGAGCGGGCTGCTGCTGCTCCAAGTGCTGCTTGGCGTCGAAGCGTGGATGGGCAAGTTCGGCGAGGAAGCCCGCGCGGGCGTGACCGCCGCGAGCCACTTGCCGGAGGCGGCTTCGGTGAGCGTGAAGCAGGCCGCGATGCGGACGGCCCACACGCTGGTGGGCACCGGAGTGCTCGCGGCCGCCGTCGTATTCCTGCTGCGTGTGCGGGCGCGGCCCGCCGCCGACGGCAATGCCTTGAACAACCGGTGGGAATCGGCCATCGCTCCGGAACCGGCGCTGGCATTGTCGGGGAATCGATCATGAGGAAGACGGTGATCGCGGCCGAGCCCGAAGTCGCCCCGCTGGCGGGGTTCGAGGGATTGGCGCGCGACGAAATCGCGCCGGTCGCACGTTCCACCCGCTTCGCGGATTACTTGGAACTGACGAAGCCGCGGATCGCCGTCATGGCGCTCTTCACGGTCGGCGTCGGGTACGTACTCGCGGCCGGTGCGAGCACGAACCTGCTCGCGCTGTTCCACACCCTCGTCGGAGCCGGACTCGTGGCTGCGGGCGGCAGCGTCTTCAACCAGTGGCTCGAACGGCGGATCGATTCGCGGATGTACCGGACGATGAAGCGGCCGCTACCGGCGGGACGCGTGTCGTCCACGGAAGCGATTGTCTTCGGAGCGGCGACGAGCATCGCGGGCTTGGCATACCTCGTGGCCACCGTGCCGCTTCCGGCCGCGGTCGTCGCGGCGATGACACTCGTCAGTTACGTGATGATCTACACGCCGCTCAAGACCGCCACGGTGTGGAACACGGTGATCGGGGCGGTGCCGGGGGCGTTTCCGCCGGTGATCGGCTGGTGCGCCGCCCGCGGGTGGAGCGACTTGGACGGCGCCCTCGGCCTGTTTCTGATCGTGTTCCTGTGGCAGATTCCGCACTTCCTCGCCATCGCGTGGATGTACCGCAAGGATTACGCCCGCGGCGGCCTGCGGATGCTGCCGATCGCGGATCCGAGCGGCGCACGCACCGCATGGGTCATGGTGGTGACGTGCTGTGCGTTGATCCCGGTCGGCCTGCTTTCCGTCGGCTTGCACGTGGCCGGACCGTTCGCAGCGATCGGCTGTGCGGCGTTCGGCTTCCTGTTCCTCCGCGAGGCGGTGCGGTTCGATCGCACCCGCACCGATCGCCAAGCCCGTCGCGTGCTGCGGGCCTCGCTCTTGTACTTGCCCGCCGCGCTGGGTGCGTTGCTGGTCGATGCGTTCCTGTTCGGTTGAAGGGTGCTGCGCTAACACGCAAGCGAGTGGCATGGCCCGCGCATTTCTCGTGATCGTTTTGGGGTGTGCGATCGGTTGCGGCCGCACGCCGACGCCGACGACCAATCCCAAACCCCTCGATGATCTCGCGTATCCCGTGGGTTCGTTCTCCCTCACCGAGCGTGACGGACGCACCGTCACGGAGAAGGATCTTCACGGGAAGGTGTGGATCGCGTCGTTCGTGTTCACCCGATGCATGGGGAACTGCCCCGCCGTCACCGCCACCGTCCGCGAGTTGCAATCGAAGATCGACCACCCGGATGTGCGTTTCGTCACGTTCACGGTGGACGGGGAACACGACACGCCCGGCGAACTGAAGAAGTACGCGGACCGCTACCGGGCCGATCCGAAGCGGTGGCTCTTCCTCACCGGAAGCGAAAAGACCATTCACGCGCTCCTGATGGAGAAGTTCAAGCAGAGCGCGGGCGACAAGCCGAAGGCGGGCGAAGACCCGCTGACCGCCTTGGACACGCACAGCACGCGGCTCTCGGTGGTGGACAAGAAGGGCGTGATCCGCGGCATCTACGAGGGGATGCGGAACGAGAACCATCCCGGTGCATTCGAGGACGGGCAGAAGAGACTGCAGGAGAAGGTGAACGCCTTGCTTCAGGAGTAGCATCACCGCCTCGCGAAGACCTGCACCAGTTCCGCCACACTTTTCGCCTGCACCTTCTTCATCAGCCGCGCTCGGCGGTCTTCCACGGCCCGGGGGTGGAATCGGTCGCGATCATTTCCCGCGGATGACGGTCCATCTCGGCTGGCGGAGCTACACTGCATTCATGAGCATGCCGCATCTGGATCGACGGACATTCGTGGCCTCCACCGTGGCGACCGCCGCGAATGCGGCCGGGGGCCAACCCGGCGAGCCGCCGCTGTTCGCCTACGTGGGCACGTTCAGTTCCCCATTGCGTGACACATTGCCCACCCAAGTGGATCTTCCGCCGGGAAACGGGCGAGGCATCCACATCTTCAAAGTGGACCGCGGCACCGGCGTGCTCACTCCGACCGGCATCCACGAGTCGGGCACCAGCCCCAGCCACCTTGCGATCAGCACGGACGGCACGCGGATGTACTCCGCGAACGAGACCGACCGCCGCGGTGAAGCGAAGGAAGGTTCGATCTCGGCGTTCGCCATCGACCCGAAGGACGGATCGCTGAAGCTGCTGAACACGGTGCGTTCGGGCGGCGCGGGGCCGACCTTCGTGAGCCTGCACGGGTCCGGCAAGTTCGTGTTCGCCGCCAACTACTTCGGCGGCTCGATCGCGGCGATTCCGATCCTCGAAAACGGGAAGCTCGGCGAGCCGAGCGATGTGCAGGCGGATGAGGGGAAGATCGGGCCGACCCGTGCGCCGCACGCCCCGCCCGGCAGTTTCGCCATCAGCGGCCACGACCGCACCCACGCCCATCAGATCCTTCCGGATCCCGCGGGCAAGTTCGTACTGCACGTCGACCTCGGGCTCGACCGCATCTTCGTGTGGAAGTTCGATCCGAAGGCCGGGAATTTCGCCGGCAACGATCCGGCGTTCGTTCCACTCCCGCCCGGCGACGGCCCGCGACACATCCACTTCCACCCGAACGGAAAGTGGATGTACTCCGTGCAAGAGGAAGGTTCGACGATCGTGCGGTTCGAGTGGGATGCCGAGGGCGGCAAGCTCGCGCCCAAGCAGACGATCTCGACGCTGCCGAAGGGATACGCGGGAAGCAACTTCTGCTCGGAAATCCTGGTGTCGGCGGACGGCCGGTTCGTGTACGTCGGCAACCGGCTGCACGACAGCATCGGCATCTTCGCGGTCGGCGAGAACGGCGACCTGAAGCCCGTTGCGGACGAATGGACGCGTGGGAACTACCCGCGGAGTTTCGAGTTCGATCCGAGCGGCTCGTTCCTCTATTGCTGCAATCAGCGTGCGGACCACATCACCGCGTTCCGCGTGGATCGCAAGACCGGCGGGCTCGCGTTCACGGGGCAATACACGCCCGTGGGCAATCCCTCGTGCATCGTGTTCCTGGACAGGAAGCTGAAGAACTGAAGCATCTCAGTCTCGCGCCGCGGCATCCAGCCGATCCATCCATTCCTGCACTTGGAGTGCGTCGGTGAAGGTCGCGCCTGCGGGCACGGCTTGTTCGCCGCGCACGACGCGACAGAAGCAGCGGAGTTCCTCCGCCATCATGCCCGTGGCGCCGGTGTCGTCCGTGCGAATCTCCAGTGTCATCGGCCAGTAGGCCCGTTCGCTCCACACTTCGATCGGCCGCGGGTTCGGATGGATCCGCGCGGACCACCCCTCGCCGAACACTTCCATCCGGTCGAAGCCGCGCGGCGGCATCCCTTCCGGAGTCAGGTATGAGGCGGCGAAGGATGCCAAGAGCCCGTCCGGCCACTGCAACCGCGCCACCGCGAGATCGACTTCACCGGTTCGCGTGCGGCGGAATCGCGCACTGAACTGAGACGGTTCCGCGCGGTTCACAAGAACCTGCACGGCATACAGGTCGTGAACCATCGCGGCTTGCAGGGGATTCTCGCCGGGGAACGCATGCACGATGGAAGCAGGCCGATGGCGGACGCAATCGATGTAGGCGAGCGGGCCGCGCCGGCTCGATTCCTCGCGGAGTTGGCGGAACTCGCTGTTGAACAGCACGATGTGCCCGACCATGAGATTGCCGGAGTCCGGGCGTACGAACGATGCCAAGCTCCGGGCCGCGGCGAGATCATCGGACACCGGCTTTTCCAGCAGCACGGACTTGCCGGCTTCCAGCAACAGGCGTGCGACCGCGACATGTTCCGCAGTGGTGCACGCGACGATCCACGCTTCGGCCCCGGACTCGGCGACGGCCCGCCGCAGGTCCGTCCAACCGCGCACACCAGGAACTTCCGGTGCCAGCGCGTCCAGGGAAGCTTGACGCCGCGCGACGAGCGCCACCAGTTCCGCTTCGGCGAGCCGGGCGAGCGTGAGCGCATGCAACCGCCCGAAGCGGCCCAGCCCGACGACGCCGACCTTCACGCGATCCGATCCGGCCACGATTGCTCCTCTCACGGAAGCGATCCGACGTCGTAGGCCGCGTACTTCGGCAAGGTCTGGGAGCCGAAACGCGGAAGCAGCATGCCGAAGGCGCGGTCGCGGAACCAGCACGAAAGACGGCCTTGCCACTGGGCGATGCGACCGAACCGCCACGATTCGTTGGTAATGGCCGCGGCGCGGCCGAAACGCTCGGCCGTGAACGCGGCCCACGCCGTCGCGAGATCGGTGGAAGCCTGGAGAACGCGGGCCAACACCACACCGTCCTCGATCGCGAGGCATCCGCCTTGGCCGAGGTTGGGTGTCGTCGGGTGTGCGGCGTCGCCGATGAGTCCGACCGCGCCCGCGGACCACGTCTTGGTCGGCGGGCGGTCGAGGATGTCGTTGCGGATCACACCCTCGGCCGGAGTCGTGTCGAGAATCTCGGGCACCGGTTCGGCCCAGTCTTGGAACAAATCCTTCACCTTTGCGTGCTCGTTGTCGGACTTCAGCCCGGGCGGCGAGTTCGCCACGGCGAACCAGTACACGCGGTCCCGGGGCAGCGTGGTGATGCCGAAGCGGCGACCGCGCCCCCACCACTCTCCGATGTACCCGGGTTCGATGCCGGGCGGTCGCGGACCGACGCCGCGCCAGCAGGTGTATCCGGAGTAGCGCGGCTCCTCTTGGCCCAAGATCGCGGCGCGAACGGCCGAGCGAATGCCGTCCGCCCCGATAACGACATCGGCTTCATCGTGGTGCCCGTTGGCGAACCGCGCGCGGGCGCGGCCGGCCGCTTGTTCGACTCCGGTGCACTCGTAACCGTAGCGGGCCGTGTCCGGCGGAAGAAACGAGGCCAACGTGGCGACGAGTTCGGCGCGGTGAATCATGGCGACGAACGGCCGCACGCCGAGTTTCTTCTCGAAGTATCGGGCGGAGAATGAGACTTGGATGCGGCGGCCTTCTTCGGCCCGCAGTTCGGAGCGAAGGAGCGGAAGGGATGCGGCACGGACTGCGTCGCCGGCCCCGAGCGCATCCAACGCCCGCAGGGCGTTGGCCCACAGGCTGATCCCCGCACCGACTTCTCGCAATTCCGGTGCCCGCTCGTAGAGTGCGACTTCAATGCCGACCTTCCGCAACCCGATGGCCGCGGAAAGGCCGGCGATCCCGGTGCCGATCACGATCGCCCGCATCCGTGCACCCTCGGGAACTGGGCGAACCAGACGATGCTTACCGTTGCGATCTCCTCGGCGACACCGGCCGATTCGCGTCCGTCACGGCCGCCGGCTTGAACCGATTCACACGCCTTGTTGCACGCGGCCGAGGTACGCCAAGACCCGGTCCACGGGGGTGGGTTGCGAGCGGCTTTCCAGCATCGCCCGCAACCGCAGCAGAAGTTCCGTCTTGTTGATCGGCTTCGTGATGAAGTCGTCCGTGCCCGCGGCCACGCCTTGCTCCACGTCCGTCGGCTGGTCCAGTGCCGTGACCATGAGCACGCCGGCCCCTTTGGTCGCAGCATCCGCCCGGAGTCGGCGGCACACTTCGAAGCCGCTCAGCTTCGGCATCATCACGTCCAGCAGGATCACATCCGGCTTCCAGTCGCGGGCCGCGGCCAGTGTCTCCTCGCCGTTGGAGGCGATCTTCGTCTCGAAGCCCGTGCCCTCGAGATGGGCCTCGAGCAACTCGGCGTTCAATTGGCTGTCGTCGGCGATGAGAATGCGCGGCATCGGAACCTCCCGCGTTCATCTTACGGAACCGATACCATGTCCGAATGCGAGGTGAACCATGCCCGAGTGGCTGACAGCATGCCTGCTCCTGGCTGCGGGCGGCGGCGCGGGCACGATCGCCCGGTTCTTCACGGGCCGGGCCGTGCGCGAACTGCAAACCGCTCGTTGGCCCGAACTGGAGTTCCCGCTCGGCACCCTTCTGATCAATCTGGCGGGATCCGTGCTCCTCGGCGTACTCGCCGTGTTGTGTCTGGAACGCCGCCAGTGCTATCTGTTGCTCGGCACCGGTTTCTGCGGCGGCTTCACCACGTTCTCCACCTTCAGCTTGGAAACATATGAACTGCTGCGGGACGGGAAGCTCGGCTTCGCGTTGATCTATGCAGCGGCGTCGGTCGTCGCCGGCGTGTTCGGCGTGTGGTGTGCGATGAAGTTGCTCGGCAGCCCCGCCTCCGGCTGATCACATCGTGCGGCCGCCATCCACAACCAGCACTTGGCCGGTGGTCAGCGTCGTGCCCGTGGCGAGGTAGATCACCGTGTCCGCGACATCGTCCGGATCGGCGGCACGCTTCAGCGGTGCGAGTTCGAGATACTTCTCGACGTGGGCCTCGCGGCCCGCGAGCCACCGTGTGAGAATCGGGCCGGGGGCCACCGCGTTCACCCGCACCTCGGGGCCGAACGCCCGCGCCATGGAGAGCGTCACACAGTTGAGTGCCGCCTTGCTCGCCGCATACGGGATGGAACTGCCCTGTCCCGTGAGCCCGGCCACGCTGGTGACATTCACCACGTTCCCTTTGCGTTCCTTGAGCAGCGGCATCGCCGCGCGGATGCAGTAGAACGCCCCTTTGAGATTCACTTGGAAGATCTCGTCCCACACGGCATCGGTGAGGGCGTCGAGATCGGTATGGTTCACGAAGTGCGTCATGCCCGCGTTGTTCACCAGCACATCGAGCCCGCCGAGTTCGCGGTGAACGCGATCCACCATGGCGCGAACCTGGGCGTCGTCCGCCACCGTGGCTTGGTGCAGGATCACGGGAACGCCGTGGGCCTTGCACAGGGCCACCGTCTCGTGTGCGTCCGCTTCCGATTTCGAGTAATTCACGCAGACGCCGTACCCGAGCTTGGCGAAGCGGACGGCGCACGCCCGCCCCGCCCCCGTGGCCGACCCCGTGACCAATGCGACTTTCATGATTTGCCTTTCACCGAGAGAGTGGATGGGTAGCGGATCATTCTGGTAGAATCTTCGTATGCCGTCACCGTTTCCCGGAATGAACCCGTATTTGGAGCGTGCCGAAGTCTGGCACGATTTCCACACGCGTTTCATCCCGGCGGCGGCCAGCGCGATCGGGAAACTCGTCGCACCGAAGTACTTCACCAAGATCGAAGAACACTTGTACGTTCACGAGCCATCCGCGGAGCACCGATTTTCACTCGGACGGCCGGAGATCAGCGTTCATCCTTCCGCTGAAGCCCGTCAGCAGTCCTCCGGCGAAACCGCCGTGATCGACGCCCCCGCATCGGTCGGCATGCTGATGGACGTCGACTTTGAGCGAGTGCGGTACTTGGAGATCCGCGACCGTTTCAACCGCGAAGTGGTGACTGTGTTCGAGTTGCTCAGCCCTTCGAACAAATACGCCGGCGCGGATCGCAGCCAATACGTGTCCAAAGTGAAACGGGTCTTGGAGAGCCAGACGAACTTCGTGGAGCTTGATCTGCTCCGAGGCGGACCGCGAATGTCCTGGGCGGGGCTGCCGAAGTGCGACTACTACGCGCTCGTGAGTCGTGCGGGCACGCGGTTTCGCGATCCGCCCGAGGCCCAAGTTTGGCCGATCGGGTTGCGGGACCGCCTGCCGAAGATCCCGATTCCGCTGCGAGCCGGCGAACCGGAACCGTTGCTCGATTTGCAAGCGATTGTTGACGAAGTCTACGATGCGGCGGGCTACTCGCTGTACATCTACGACGGCTCGCCCGAGCCGCAATTGTCTCCCACGGACGCGGAGTGGGCGGAACGGTTGCTCCGCTAACTCTTTCCCCTCACGGCTTCCTTCTGCTCCGGTTCGCTCTGACCGGTGTTGATCGTCGGCTGGCCTTCGGAGTCGCGTTCGATGATCACCTCGCCGAGGTCCTCGGCGTCGATGCCCTTGCCGAGGAGTTTCTCCACGAGCGTCTTGTGAAGTTCTTCGTGCTCCATCGGCAGGGCGTCCGGGTCGGAGTCGAGCTTCACGATGATGTTCTGCTTGCCGGTGTTCTTGTCCCGGCGAAGCATGATGATCATTTCGGCCATGTTCAGGTTCCCTCCCTCACCGGCACACCGACATCGCTGGGGTACTTCGCCCGCAACTCGGTCACGATCTCGGTCACGCGTTCGCCTTCGATCGTCTTCTTTTCCAACAACTCGTCGCGGATGCGGATCAAATCGTCGCGGTGCTTCTTGAGAATCTCCACGGAGCGTTTCTGGCATTCCAGGATCACGTGGTTCACCTGCTTGTCGATGGCCTCGGCCTGCGAGCCGGACAGCACCTCGCGGCGGCCGTCCTTGTCGCGGAAGGTGCGGAGCGGAGCCGCGAGGTTGGACATGCCGAGCGTGTCCACGAAGATGCTGGCGAGTTCGGTGGCGCGGGCGAGGTCCGAGCGCGGGTTGCCGAAGCCGCTGGCGCCGGTCGTCACGTCGCCGATGAGCAGGCGTTCGGCTTCGATGCCGCCGTAGAGCACCGTGAGAATGTCGAGCAGTTCGTTCCGCGAGTGGCCGATGCGACGCTTGTCGTGCTTGAACGCGGTGAAGAACGGCGACCACGGCATGTCGCTTTGGATCGTCACCTTCTCCGGCGGCGGGTGGTGCGGGCAGAAGATCGCACACAGGAAGTGGCCTGTTTCGTGGGTCGCAACCATCACCGCGTCCTTGTCCGTGAGGTCGACCTTTTCCTCGAACTCGGTGAGGCCGCGTTCCACGAGCTTGGCGTTGGTTTCGCCCGTGATGTTCTCGCGCACCCGCAACCGAGCCACGGCGCGGCACAGAGCGTTCAAGTGGTCGCCGCTGAAGGGCGTGCCCGTCGGTGTGATGTAATTCTCCCCCGTGCGGCGGATCGCGTACTCGTACGCGTCTTCAGTGAACTTCAGCTTCATCTTGCGATCGTAGATGCGGAGGATCTCGCGGCGGTCGTCGTCCTCCGGGTACGGGATGTGAAGCTGGAACTCGAAGCGGCCGGGACGCAGCAAGGCGGGGTCGAGCGACTCCACGAAATTGGTCGTGCCCACGATGAAGACCAATTCATCCTTGTGGAAGCCGTCCATCTCGGTGAGCAGTTGGTTCACCATGGAGTGTTCGACGCCGCTGCCGCCGGTGTGGCTGCCGCGAGCGGTGGCGAACGAATCGAGTTCATCGAACACGATGATGGCGGGGGCCGATTGGCGGGCCTTGTGGAAGACCTGTCGCAGGTTCTCTTCGCTCTCACCCACCCACTTCGACTTCAACTCCGGGCCCGAAACAATCGTGATGGCGGCACCGATGCTCGCGGCGATGGCCTTGGCGAAGAACGTCTTCCCGGTGCCCGGCGGCCCCCAGAAGATCATGCCGCGCGGGATCAACTCTTCGAGTCGCAGCATTTCATCGGGATCGGACGACTTGTCCCGTTTCGTGAGCATGTCCAGCACTTCGGCCCGAAGCCGCTGCTTCACCTTGGCGTAGCCGCCGATGTCGTTCTCGAGATCGACCGAAGGAATCTCCATGTCGCCGGAGAGCGTCGCTTGTCGAACCTGTTCGTAGGCCCGCTTCGGATCGGCGGGGTAGTCTTCGCCTTCGAGTGTGGAGAGCAGCTTGCGGAGTCGCACGGCGTTCACGCCGGAGACGTATTTGTAGAGTTGCCACGGGGCGAACTCGCGGCCGAACTTGCGAGACTCCTTCTGCGTGATGAGATGCCGGAGGCGGCTGCGGCCGATGCCGAGGATGCGCACCCAGTGCGGGAACAGGTTCTCGATGACTTTGGGAAGGGGAAAGCTCGGATCCTTGAACCCGAGCCACACGTTGAGCGGGTTCTCATAGAGAAGCGGAATCACTTCCCGCGCTTCACCGGTGAGCCCGCCGGTGGAGGTGGTCAGCAAGTCGAGATGCGGAAGCACCAGCACCTTTTGCTCAACCGCCCCACGGACGGCGTCGCGGAGTTGTCCGATCATCGTGCCCATGAGGCCGGTGGGCAAAGCACCTTGTGTCGGGGCGTTCTGCGGGACGCGGCCGTCCAAGTATACGCACTGCAGCTTGGACTGTTTCAGCCGATCCCGCAGGTTCTTGTACAGGTACGGGGCGAGCTCCTTGTCGCACTCGAGCAGCACGGGCAGTCCGCGGGCGATCTTGGCGGCGGCTTCCGCCAGCTCGAAGGAATACGCGGCTTCGACGGCCTGATCCGCGGTGAGCGACGCGGGCAGGTCTTTCTCGGGAACGGCGTTCGACATGCCGGGCATCTTATCAGAAGAACCTCGCCGTTTCCGCCGCCCGCCCTATGTTAATGTGTTCATTCGGACCGAATTTGCGGAGATCGACCGTGGGCAATCCGGCGAGCGTGAAGCGTAAGAAGACCGAGAAGCGCCGCAAGAAGTATGAAGAGCGGTTGGGCCCGGGCGCATACCTGCCGAAGGCGGAACGCGAAAAGGTGAACGCCGCCGTGGCGAAATTGCTGGCGGACAAGGCGGCCACCTCCGCTGCCGCGAAGAAGGCCCGCGCTGAGAAGAAGAAGGCCGCCCCCGCTGCGACCGCCTGACCGGTCTTGCGGGAATCCACGATTCTGGTATCGTCCGCCGGCGCGATCGTGCGCTGGGCGGAGGTTCCCATGAAAGCGTGGCTCGTAGGCGTCTCTGCGACCGCAATTCTTGCCGCGGGGTTCTACCTCGTGGCTCCCAAGCCCGCCGCATCCGTTCCGCCCGCAGCCGCCCCTGAAGCCGTGGCCGCTGTGCCGTCGCAATCGCCGGCCCCGCTCCCGCCCGCGATCGTCGATCGCGTGGTGGACGTGACCGACATCGATCACCTCTTGGAGCCGCCGCCGATCCCCGTTGCCGCACCCGCCGAACCCGGCCCCGTGATCACCCGCGTGGGCTACGAAGAACCGGCTTCACCCAAGCCCGCGAACGCGGTCGTCCCGGTGATTCCGATGTCGCGCGAATGACTACAATGCCTTCCGGTGTATCGCACATTCCCACCGGAGATTCCCATGCGTTCCCTCTTTGCCGCCGCCGGGGTGGCTCTGCTCACCGCCCTCACCGGGGCCTGCACGCCCGAAGCCGCATCCACAACCGAAGCCGTCGCCGCGGACAAAGGCACGACCGTGGATTGGGCCGGGATGAAGTCCACGACGCCCGGCGACTGGAAGGAAGAAACCCCGAGCAGCAAGCTGCGGCAAGGGCAGTTCAAAGTGCCAAAGGCCGAAGGCGACAAGGACGACGCCGAGGTGGCGATCTTCTACTCGCCGGGCGGCGGCGGCGTGGAAGCGAACCTGAAGCGGCAGACGGCCGCGTTCCAGCCCGCCGAGGGCAAGGAAAAGGTCGGCGAGAAGCAAGAGAAGATCAAGGTCGGCGGCAACGAGGCCGTGTACATGGAAGTGACCGGCACGTTCATCAAGAAGCCGTTCCCGATGGCCGAAAAGGGTACGCCGATGCCGGGTTGGAAGCAGATCTATGTAATCTTCGAGACGAAGGACGGCGCGGTGGCGAGCCTGTGGCTCCGCGGGCCGGAGAAGACCGTCGAGAAGCACAAGAAGGCGTTCGACGAGTGGGTGAAGGCCTTCAAGTAATCAACGCGTTCCAAGTTCCAAGTTCCAAGTTCGACGGTGTCGTCTGGAACTTGGAACTTGGAACTTGGAACTGCTCGAATGCACTTCTTCGATTACGAACTCCCTGAGAAGTTGATCGCCCAGCAACCGGCCGAGCGGCGCGACGAATCGCGTCTGCTCGTGGTTCGCCGCGCGGACCGCTCCTTGGAGCACCGCACGTTCCGCGACCTGCCGGAATTGCTGAACCCCGGCGACCTGCTTGTACTCAACGACACGAAGGTGCTGCCGGCGCGGTTGCTCGGCACGCGGGCGGCCACCGGCGGCAAGTGGGAAGGTTTGTTCCTTCAACGCACCGAACGCGGACTGTGGGAACTGCTGTGCAAGACGCGCGGCTACGCCCGGCTCGGCGAAGTGATCGATACGGGACATGGACAACGGTTCATTCTCCGCGCCCGAACGGAGGACAAACACTGGCTCGTGGAACCGGACCCGCCCGGCGAACCGGAAGCGATCCTGGCGAAGATCGGCCACATTCCGCTGCCGCCGTACATCCGCAAGGGCCGGGCCGAGACTGACGATTCGCAGCGGTATCAAACGGTGTTCGCGGAGCGACTCGGTTCCGTGGCGGCCCCCACGGCCGGGCTTCACTTCACGCCGGAATTGTTGAAGCGGGTGGAAGGGAACGGCATCGGTACGGCGCGGGTCACACTGCACGTCGGGCTCGGCACCTTCGCTCCGATCAAGACGGACGACCCGACGCAGCACACGATCCACCGCGAATGGTGCGAGGTGAACGAAGCGGCTTGCGAGGCGATTCGGAATTGCAAGGGCCGCGTCATCGCGGTGGGCACCACGGCGACGCGAACGTTGGAGACCAGCGGCGGCGCTCCGTTTCGTGGCGAAACGGGGCTGTTCATCCATCCGCCGTTCGAGTTCCGCGTCGTGCAGGGGATGATCACCAACTTCCACCTGCCGCGGACGACGTTGCTGCTGCTCGTGGGCGCCTTGTCGGGAAGCGACCTGTTGCGGCTGGCGTATGAAGAAGCGATTCGCCGCGAGTACCGGTTCTACTCCTACGGCGACGCGATGTTGATCGTGTGAATCACGCGAGCGTTCCGCCCTTGCTCATCATCAGGAACGCGGTCACGCCCAAGCCTGCCATCAAGAGCACCAAGCTGAGCAGAACGATGCCGCGGAGCAAGCCGTACATGTTCCGCAGCGATTCCAGCGCGTTCATCAGGTGCCACACGTCTTCGTTCTTCGTCTCGACGATGCGGCGGAAGGAATGCGCCGAGCCGCCGGTCCAAAAGCCGATGGAGAGGCACAGGAGCGTGCCGGCACCGAGGCCCGCGGCCGGGGCGTAGTTCCCGTTCGTCTGAATCGCGCGGTAAAGCGTGAGCCCGAACAGCACGAGGAACGCGGTGCCGAGCAACTTCATGAGCAGGCCGACGCTACCCATGCCGTCTGCCAGCTCGCTGATGGTTTTGTTCTGCTCGTCGTTGAACTCGTAGCCGTTGCTGCGGGAGTCGGGCGGGTTCATGGCATCCTCCGGGAAGCGGTCTGCGGGGTGATTCGCCCGCCGCTCCGCGCCATTGTAAAGAAACGGAGAAACGAGGAACCGGAAGAATAATCCACTGCCGAAACTCGCCGCAACCCCCTATACTAAACCGCTCTTCGATTCACCGACCGAGCCTGCTCATGCCTGCGAAACAGTCCGGCGCCGACATCCTGGTCGAATCCCTGATCCGCCACGGGGTGGAAGTCGTGTTCGCGTACCCCGGCGGCGCGTCCATGCCCATCCACCAGTCGCTTACCAAGGTCGAGGACCGGCTGCGCACCATCCTGCCGCGGCATGAACAGGGCGGCGGGTTCATGGCCCACGGCTACGCCCGCACCACCGGCAAGGTCGGCGTCTGCATGGCCACCAGCGGCCCCGGCGCCACCAACTTCGTGACGTGCCTGGCCGATGCGAAGATGGATTCGATCCCGATGATCGCCATCACCGGCCAGGTGAGCACGCCGGTGATCGGCACCGACGCGTTCCAGGAAACGCCGATGGTGGAGATCTGCCGCGGCATCACCAAGCACCACTACCTCGTCTCGCGGATCGAAGACATCACCCGCGTGATGAAGGAAGCGTTCCACATCGCCACCACCGGCCGCCCCGGCCCGGTCATCATCGACATTCCGAAGGATCTCCAGATCAAGGAAACGGTCCCGGATTGGGATGTGGCGATGGACCTGCCCGGCTACCGCCCCGAACGCAAGGCCAAGCGGGCGGAACTGGAACCGATCATCGCCGCGATCCGCGCCAGCAAGAAGCCCTTCATCTACGCCGGCGGCGGCATCACCCATGCGGACGCCGCCGCGGAACTGAAGGAATTCGCCGAACTCACCGGCATCCCGGTCGGGCTCACGCTCCACGGCATCGGCAACTTCCCCGCCGATCACTACCTCTGCCTGCACATGCTCGGCATGCACGGCACCGTTTACTCCAACCTCGCCATCAACGACGCGGATCTGCTCCTCGCCTTGGGCGTCCGCTTCGACGACCGCGTGACCGGCAAGCTCAGCGAGTTCGCCAAGCACGGCAAGATCGTGCACGTGGACATCGACGCATCCGAGATTCACAAGAACAAGTTCGCCCACATTCCGATCCACGGCGACGTGAAGGACGCTCTCCGCCAGATCAACGCGATCCTCCGCGAGGAGAAGAACGCGGACCTCGTCGGCGGCGGCCGCTACACGGACTGGATGCGCCAGATCGACCACTGGCGCGACACCGAGCCGCTCAAGTTCGCGGACTTCAAGGACGCGATCATCCCGCAATACGCCATCAGCCGGCTGCACGCCGTGCTGAAGAGCCGCGGCCAACTGGACAAGACTATCGTGAGCACCGGCGTGGGCCAGCACCAGATGTGGGCCGCCCAGTACTTCCGCTTCAACCTGCCGCGAAAGTGGGTGACCTCGGGCGGCCTCGGCACCATGGGCTTCGGCCTGCCCGCGGCCCTCGGCGCGAAGGTGGCCCACCCGGATCACCTCGTCATCGACATCGACGGCGACGGCAGCTTCCTGATGAACATCCAGGAACTCGCCACCGCCTACGCCGAGAAGATCCCCGCCAAGGTGCTGCTGCTGAACAACCAGCACCTCGGCATGGTGATGCAGTGGGAAGACCGCTTCCACGGCGGGAACCGCGCCCACACGTACCTCGGCGCGGGCGCCGACCACGCCCCCTACCCGGACTTCGTGACCATCGCCAAGGGCTTCGGCGTGAAGTCCCGAAGCGTGATCGAGAAGAGCGACCTCGACGCCGCACTCGTCGAGATGATCGAGAGCGATGCACCGTTCGTGTTGAATGTCCACGTGCCGCACCAGGAACACGTGCTGCCGATGATTCCTTCGGGCAAGAGCGTCGCCGAGATCATCAAAGCGTGACCGCAGGCCTGCCATGTTCCCCATCGACCCGACCGCGAGGGACGCCTCGCGGCGGGGTTTCGCCACAACCGCATGGTCGCGTGTACTGAAGGCCGGATCGGCGAACGATCCGGGCTCCCGTCCTGCGCTGGAAGAACTTTGCGTCTCGTACTGGTATCCGCTGTACGCCTTCGTGCGTCGCCGCGGCAGCGACCCGGCCGAAGCCGAAGACCACGTGCAAGGTTTCTTCGCCTCGCTGCTGGAATCCAACGCCATTCAATACGCGAACCCCGCCCGCGGCCGTTTCCGCGGCTTCCTCGTCGCCGCCTTCCGTCAGTTCCTCGCCAAGCAACATGAACATCGAACGGCGGCCAAGCGAACGCCGCCGGGCAAACTGCTGGCCATCGACGCGGCGTTCGGCGAGTCCCGCTATTCGCGCGAACCGGCGGACGACCGCACTCCGGAAAAACTCTTCGAGTATTCGTGGGCGCTTGCCGTGCTGGATCGGGCGATGTCGCGGCTCCAAGCCGAGCAGGCCGCCGAGGGAAAGCGCGATCGGTTCGAGGCGTTCCGCGGTTCGCTCACCGGCCAATCGGGGCAGTCGGCGAAGGAACTGGGCGAATCGCTCGGGTTGTCCGAGGGGGCGGTGCGGGTCGCGATCCATCGCTTGCGGCAGCGATACGGCGAACTTCTCCGCGAGGAAGTGGCCGGCACGCTCGAGTCGGCCGAAGATGTCGAAGCGGAATTGAAGGACCTCCTGGCCGCTCTTCAAGCTGGGCGGCGCACGTAACGCCTCGGATGTTATTCGCTTACTCTTGACGATGACTCCAGCATTCCAGTGCGTTCGTTGCGGGGCGGCGCTCGCAGCCGATTCGCTCGGCGGCGAGTGTCCGGCGTGCCTGCTGGAACTCTCACTCGCTCCCGACGCCGAGCCGAACGAACTCGCGGCGGACGAACTGCAGTCGCACTTCCCGCAATACGAGATGCTCGGGCGGATCGGCCGCGGCGGCATGGGCGTGGTGTACAAGGCGCGGCACGCGAAGCTTCAACGGCTCGTCGCGATCAAGTTGCTCGCCGCCGAACGCGCCCGCAATCCCGCCTTCGCCGAACGCTTCTTCCGCGAGGCCCAGGCGCTCGCCCGCCTCAATCATCCCAACATAGTGGCCGTGTACGACGTGGGCTCCGCGGCCGACACCGTGTTCATCGAGATGGAGTATGTGGACGGCTCGAGCCTGCGCGAGCGGCTCGCCACCGGTCGCCTCACGCCTTCCGAATCGCTCCGCATCATTCCGCAGATCTGCGAGGCCATCCAGTTCGCCCACGACCGCGGCGTGATCCACCGCGACATCAAGCCGGAGAACGTGCTGATCGACGACGCGGGCCGCGTGAAGATCGCTGACTTCGGGCTGGCGAAACTGGACGGCGACGGCGGGCACAACCTCACGGACACGAACGAGCGGCTCGGCACCGCCCGGTACATGGCCCCCGAGCAGTGGACGAACACCGGCCGCGTGGACCACCGCGCGGACATCTACTCTCTTGGCGTGCTCTTCTACGAGATGCTCACCGGCGACCTGCCCACCGTGCAGTTCCAGCCGCCGTCGTCGAAGGCCGGCACCGACCCGCGGCTCGACGGGGTGGTGGCGAAGAGCCTGAAGGACGAACCCGCCCAGCGCTACCAGAAGGCGGCCGAGATCAAGACGGACGTGGAACGCATCGCGGTGACGCCGCATCGTGCAAGGTGGAAGCGGGCCGCGGTCGCCGCCGGTGTGCTGTTCGTCGGAGTCGCCGTGGCGTTGGCGCTGCGAGGTTCGCAAGGCGATTCATCCCCCCGGCCGGAGGAGCCACCCGTTTCGTCGGAGATACTCACCTCGGCGGAATACGAGTGGTCCGCACCGGCGAATCTGGGGCCGCCCGTAAACACGCCGCAGCGTGAAGTCGCGCCGTGCTTCTCCGCGGACGGTCTGACCATTCTGTTCGCCTCGGATCGCCCCGGCACACTGGGCGATCTCGACCTGTGGGAAGCGAAGAGGCCCGGGATCGATCAGCCCTTCGGCACGCCTGTGAATCTCGGCCCGGTGATCAATACCCCCGGAACCGAGGATTCCCCCACGCTCTCGGCGGACGGCCGCATTCTGGCCTTCTCCTCGAACCGCTCCGGCATGACCAACTCGGACCTGTTCCTGGCGACGCGCCCTTCGCCGGGCGAACCGTGGGGCGATGTCGTGAACCTCGGGCCGGAGGTGAATTCCGAGAGCCACGAGTTTCGGCCGTGGCTTTCGGCGGACGGCTTGCGGCTCACGTTCAACAGCCTGCGGCCGCCCCGCGAGGGCGTGTACGTCTGCGTGCGGTCCACGACGAGCGAGCCGTTCGGCAGGGCCGCGCCGCTCGGCCGGAATCATGCGACCATGGCCGTCGGCAGCGTCTCGTTCTCAGCGGACGACCAGTTCATCTTGGTCCACCGCTTCAACTCGCAGTTCCGCGGGAACCTGCTCTGGCTCGGAAAGGTGGACAACCTCGACACGCCGTTCCGCAACTTGAGGTCATTCGGGCCGGTGGTGAACAGCGAATCGATCGACGTGGCCCCAGTGCTCGCGCCGGACGGCCGCACCGTGTATTTCCAATCGAACCGCCCCGACGGCGAAGGCGACTCCGACATCTGGTTCACCCGCCGCATTCCGAAGGCGAAGTGACTGAGGAAGTGATGGCACGGACTCCCGAGCGGGGGCGTAAGCCCCCCGTGTCGCAAACACAGGGGGCTTACGCCCCCCGCTCAGGTGGCAAAACCTCACTTAACGGGCGTGGCCTTCAGTTCCCAGCGCGACGGACCGACGAACGCGTCGAACTTGCCGCGGCCGAAGGCCCAGAACGCCGGTTCCAATTGGAGCAGGTCCGTGGTGTGCTCCTTGTCCAAGACCGGCAGACGCAGGTCGAAATCGACGTGGAGCACGAGGAGGTCGCCGGGGTCGCGGCCGACGAACGCCTTCACCGGTTCCTTCGTGTCGCGATTCGCGTAAGTGGGGTCCACCGGAATCCAGCCGATGCCGGGAACGTGGAACTCGGCGCGGACGTGCGGTTGGTCGTAGGCCAGTTCGCCGGCGACCGAGCCTTCGCGGCGCGGCTTGGCGAGGCGGCCCACGAGCGTGCGCGCGGGGATGTCGTGGGCCCGCATCGCCGCCACGAACAAGATCGTCATGCCGCCGCAATCGGTGGCGTTGCGCGAACAGGTGATCGACGCACGCTTCTCCTCCGCTTGGTCGAAGCGGTACGCGTAGTCCGCCCGGATCACCTCCAGAACGCGGGCGGCGTAATCCACGGCCGGATCGCTTTTCGCACGGATCAGTCGTTTCCCGAGAAGCCACGCCTTGAACTCGGCGTCGTTGAAGTCGTAACGCTTCGTGGCGGCGAGGTAGAATTTCCGCTCCGTGGCGGTGAGCGCGGGCACGGCCGGCGCCTTCTCCCCTTCTTCCAGCGGAACGAGCTTGCGCGACCGCAGCGTGGCGGCGATGTCCTGCTTCATGGTGAACTTCGCCGCGGCCGACGGCTTGGCAATCGGTGCGTCGAAGAGCCGTACCTTGCGGGCGAGCGGGCTCTTCTCGGGAACGATCTTGCCCGCCGGTTCGGCCGTCACCTTCAGCTTCGTCTGAGAGGGCAACTCCGGGGGCTCCGCGATGTACGCCATCCACCGCGACACCTCGAAGTCCCGCGATCGAAGTTCGTACCCGATGGTGGCCTGGACCGTTTGAAAGTCCGTGAGTTCCATCCGATGCGTGGGGGGCTGCGCGGCCGCGACCGACGCACCGATCACAAGGACGAGAACGGCCGGGAATCCGTGCGACATGGCGACCTCGGACCGCAGGGTGCGGTTGTTGTAGGTCGCAGGTGGCGGTTGTGGGAGGCGATCACGCGGCGGAGAGTTCCACCGTTGCGAGTTCGTTCAGCACGCGGGCCGCGCTGATCGGCTTGCGGGCTTTCAGCACCAGCACGCGGCCGAACACCCGCTCCAGCAGGACGAGCGGCATCAGGCGGATGAGGTGCGGCAGTTCCGAGCGGCGCAGATGCCGCTTGAACACCTTGTTCTCGGTGAAGCGGTGGAATGCGCGGCGCAGGTCGCGGGCGGTGCGCTTCGCCGCGCTCGTCGGGTCCGCGGGCCGCCGCCAATACCAGTGCTGCAAGGGCAGAAGCAGGTCCTGCCAGTAGCCGGCGTCGTAGCGGGCGGGGAAGAGGCCGATCACCTTGCCGCCGCACTTCAACACGCGGAACAGTTCGTCCGTGTAATCGGCGGGATCGACCGGGTCGTGCAGGCCGTCGAACACGACGACATCGAAGCGGCCGTCCGCGAAGGGAAGATGCTCCGGAGTACACGCTGCGATCTCGGCCGTATGGCCGCGGCGGGCGAGGTTCTCGCGGAGCGGTCGCGGGTCGTCTTCCGGATGGATGCCGAGCGCGACCTCGTTGCCGCGATCGAGGAATCGGAGTGCGTCGGAGCCGACGCCGGGATTGAGCAGCAGGATCGGTTCGCCGGGGTGCCGGTCGATTTCGAGAGCCGATTCGAGCCAGCGACCGTGGCGCGAGTACCGCTTCGCTTCAAGTTCGGCGTACCACTCGGGCGAGAAGGGTTCGAGCCGATGGTGCCCGCGGCGGTGGGTGGGGGGGCGGATGAGTTCGCGATTGGCGAGGATCAACGGATCGTGCGGCGGCGGAGCAACCGGCCCCGGCTCGCCGAACAATCGCAAATGCGCAATCGCCCGATTCATGGGCGGGGCGTTTACCCTCGCCGCCGCCGCCGGTCAAGCCAACTTGGAGGCGTCACAGAGTACTCAATTCCCACCGCAGGTTCATCCTCGCTTGTTCATCGCAATCGTCGTGCAATGCGTCGGTGCGGAAGAGGCGGGGGCGTGATTGGAATCGGCGGAGCACCGCCGCCCGGCCCGTGCGGTACTCCGCGTCCGGCACCCAGGCGTATTCCGCACGAATCGCGGCGGCATACTCGCGGTAGCGTGCCGACGGCGCGCCGAGGATTGCGAGGTCTGCATCCAAAAGGAGGCTCGTCTCGCGGTCGTTTGGCGGGGGGGCGTCCGCCCGGTGGGCGGTTGAGTCGATCAGCCGCACCAACTTCTCCAGGTCGGAACGCGGAACGCCCGCGGGGCCGAGCAACTTCACCGCCAAGTCCGCGCTGCGGGCCTCGTTGTCCTTCGCACGTGAATCGTACACGGCATCGTGGAACCAGATCGCTAGGTGAACGAAGCGCAGATCGTCCGTGATCGCCGCGAGCCCGCCGACCGTGCGGAACATCTCGGCCAGGTGATCGAGATTGTGGTAGTGCCGTTCCGGGGATTGGTACGCCGCGACGAGCAGGTCCATGATCGGCGTGGCGTCCGCCGCCGCCACTCGGAACCGCTCCAGCAACTGCACACCGGACTGTTTCAGTTCATCCGCTTCAGCGGGAGACATGCACGTTGCTCCGAGCCTGTGGAACCCGATATAGTTTAGAAGTCGTACGCATGTCGTATTCCGGGTCGCCGCATGTCGCGTGAAATCCCGCTCGACGACCGGCTCGATGGCTTGGCGTCCCGCGTACGCCGCCAACGCATCCTCGCCGGCGCGTCACTCTCCGCGCTGCTCGCCGTCTCACTTTTCCTCCTGATCGCGTTCCTGGATGCCCGCTTCGATTGGTCGGCGAACGTGCGTGCCGCTTCCGCCATCGGCGGCCTGTGCCTCGTTGCCGCGATCGCATGGCGAACCGCGGTGCGGGCGTGGCTTTCGGAGCCGCCGCTGGAGGAAGTCGCGGAGCGGATGATGGCGGACGATTCGCCGAACGTGGTCGCAGCGCTCGCACGCGAGGAAAAGGAACATCGCCATTACCCGTCGCGGCCGAGTTTCACGCTGGCCTCACTGGCCGGTCTCGCCGCGGTAATCACGGTCGCGGTTGCGATGGAGAATGGCGAACGCGTGCGGCGCATCGCGATTCCATGGCACACGCGCACCGCCATCGCACCCTTCGAGATCGTTGTCGTGTCGGGGAACGCGGTGGCCCGGCGCGGCGAACCGGTCACGCTCACGGCATATCTCAAGCCGCGCGATCCGTCGGCGTCCATGCCAGGCGATGCACGACTGAGAACGCGCGATCGCGAGATTCCGATGGAGGGCGCGAACGGCGCGTTCCACGCCACGCTGCCCGCGGCCGAGTCGGACTTCGAGTATCGCGTGGAGGCGGGAAGCGAAACGAGCGAGTGGTTCACGACGCTGATCGCGGATCCCGTTGAACTCGCTCCCAATTCCTCGCTAACAATTGCGCCTCCGCAGTACCTCGCGGGGTGCGTGAAACCAAACACGGTGCCATTCGCCGAGTTGGAAGCCGTGCAGCACTCCACAGCTGCCGTGCAGTTGAGATTCACGCGGCCGGCCGAATCGGCCACACTTGAATGGCGACCGGACGACCGCAATCCGTTCGAATCCGCGGATGTGATTCCGATCACGCTGGCTGCGGATCGCCGCTCGGGAACCGCAATGGTGCCGCTCCGAGCCAACGGCATGCTTCGCGCCGTACTCGTCAACGAGACCGGGCCGCGGCGATTGCAGACGGAAACCGCCGTGGGCGTGCGTGTGCGGATCGATCAGCCTCCCCGCTTCGAGCGGTTGGAAGGGATCGCAACCCAACCGCGCACGGCCCGCCCCGGGCAACAGCTTCGTATTCTCTTCACCGCCACGGACGACTTCGGAATCGATTCCGCCTCATTGGAACTCGAGAAGGGGCCGACTCCGATCCTGCTCGAGCGCACCGGCCCGACTCGAGCGGAAGGCTTGGCCACGATCACGATGCCGGCCAACGAGGGGGAAGCGATCCGCGTTCGGCTACGGGTGCGGGACACACGCCGTGTGCCGAGTGAAGCGCTGGCTGCACAGGAAATCGTGTTCCCGCCTGCGGGTTGGTTTGAAGTGAAAGCGTCCTTCACGGGGCAGCCGTTCGCCGAGCAGCAGATCGCGGGGCAACGCGATTCGGTGAAGGCGGCGCTGGCGGCCGCCTGTGCACGGTTCGATGCGTGGCGAGCCGAGCTTGAGACCATCAAGTCCGAGTCCAAGCCGCAGGGGGAGCCGGCGCTCGATCACACGTTGCGGCTTGCGGTCATCCGCGACCAAGTGCGGGAGACGCGGGTGGCGTTGGAACGATGTGAAGCCGAAGTGCGACTCACAGCGGAACTCGCGCCTCTCGGGGATCGGATCGCCGCGTTCGTCGGCGGACCAGTGCAAGAGGTCGAAGCCGCCATCGACGGCGCGAGCAACACGAGTACGGCGCGACTGATGTTCGTCGTACAAGCACGGGCCGAAGCGGAGGGGCTTGCGTCGTTCAACGATCGCTTCGCGCGATATCGTTTGGATCGCGTGCGCCTCCAGGCTTTGGCGAACGAAGTGGACACCGGCACGCCTGCGGCTTCGCTCGCCGAGTTGAAGCGGATCATCGCGGAGAGCGAACCGCTGACCCGCGGTCAGGCGGCGCTCGCGTCCACGGAATCGCAGCGACTCGCCGCCGCGGCCCTCCGGCTGCGGATCCACTTGCAGGAACTCGATGCGGCCGCTCTCGGGCTGAGTACCGGACTGCGGAAGGAAGTGCTGGCGGAGCACGCGGCAGCACAAGCGGAACTTGCGAAAACCGCGGTGGAGTTCACGAAGCGGTGGGAGGCACCTCTGCGTCTGGCTTCGCTCGCACCGCCGAAGCGCGATTCGTTCGAGCGTGTGGTTCAGTCGCTTCACGACGACAAGCCGGTGGACGCGCTCACGGCGATGGAGCAACTGGCGGCCGCGTTGGACAAGCTGGCGGGCGAGTGCGGGACATGGACCGCGGACCGAACGGACGCCAAGCTCGCGGGCGCCCAATTTGCGAAGTGGCAGGCGGATCTGCGGATGAGATTCGTCGCCGACCCGAAGACCGCTCCGGCTGCCGAGCAGCGAGCGTTGATCGCCGCCGTGGAAGCGATGCACATGCCCCCCGGTGACATGCTCCGAGAGTCCGTACTCATTCACGCGCGGCTCGCACTCCAACGCATCGAACTCTCCAACCCCGCGGCCGAGGTGGCGATGCGGCTCTCGGCTCAAGCGCTCGAACGGCTCGCGGACAAGACACCGACTCTGCAAGACCGGCACAACCGCAGCCGCATCGAACTCGACAAACTGCGGAAAGAGCAAGAAGAGATTCTCACGTACGCCGAACGTGCGATTCGGTCGTTCGACAAGCTCGTGCTCACACCGGCCGTAATGCAGAATCTAGCGGTGAAACTGGAGCCGCTGCAAATTCGCCAATCGCGATGGGCGGATCGCGCGGCCGCGCTCGATGTGCCGCGGCACGAACTTCGCCAAGCCCGCGTCGTTCTTGCGGCCAAAGCGGCCGCAGCGGATCTGAAAGACGGGCTGCCGTACGACTGTCTCGCGTCGCTTGGCGCCTGCATCCGCGAGTTCGGCCGGTTGAAGCAATCGCTCGAAAACACCATGCCGGCCGATGTTCGCGCCGCGGAACTCGCCGGGAAGCAATCCGAAGCGTTGCGGCTCGTGCTGGCCGCGGGGAACGACGCGCCCGCGAAAGCGTGGGAACCCGTGGTGGCGTTGCAACGCGATATTGCGAATGCGGCCGGGCTCGCGGATTTCGCCGCGCCTGAAGCGCCCGGCTTGGTCGCGGATGCCCGCAAGGCCGTGGAACTCGCCGAGCTTTCACTCCGCGACGGCTCGAACTTCGACACGATCGTGCGGCGGTTGCGCGACGCGAAGGAGTCGCTGACTCTGCTCGCGGACCGGCTGAACGATCGCGAGCCGGAGAAGGATCGCATGCTGCGGTTCGCAGCGATGCGGCGGACCGCCGAGTGCAATGCGAAGCGGTTGGCGGGGCGTATGCCGAACCCGGATGCGTCCGCCGCGGCGCGGGCCGAACTCGATGGCGAACTCGCGGACTTGGCGATGACGCGCGTCGGTGCCGCGGGACAAGCCGCGAAGCGGAAGGCATTGGACGCGTACCTCCGCTTGATGAATCGGCCCGATCCGGATCGCCAGGCCTCGGATCAAAAGCAACTCGCGGACGTGCTCGCCGAGATCGCGGGGCCGATGGCAAAAGAAGCCCGGCTCACCACTCGCCCCGATTTCGAACAGCCGATGGCCGATGCGGCTGGAGATCACCTTCCCTCTGCGAAGCCGGCAGCCGAACTGCGCGAATTGGCGAAGCGGGAACGCGAACTTCGCGAGCGGGTGAACACGGTGAACGCGGTCGTCGCGGCTCGTGTGAAGCCCGCCGCGACAGCGCCCTTCGCCAAGCTCGAATCGCGGCAGCGGTTGTTCGCCGAGTCGCTGCTTCACGCGCGGAACGGCTCGTTCCTGGTTGCCGCGTTGCAGCTGAAGGCGGCGCGGGCCGCGATTCGTGCTGCGGATCGCCTCGCCGTCGGCGACCGGGCTGCGGGTTTGGAGGCGATCGACGAATCGATCCACCTGCTCGCGTTGGTTCATGCGAACACGAAGACTACGGCCGAAATCCGGCAGGAACTCGTGGCACTCGTTGTCACTTCAAACGGCATCGCGGCCCAGCACCGCGCGCGGCACGCAGTTTTGGCAGAGGACGCGAACGAACTCGCCCGGCAATTCACAGATGCGGTGGAAGACGGCGCTTCGTCGCTCGCCGCCGCCGCGGGCAGTGTCCAAGGTGCGGCTCGGTCGCTGAGCGAGGCATCGCGCAAGGATGGCGAAGATGCGGCCCGGTTGCGGGCGGATGCCGGTTCCTTGCTCGCCGCGATACCTCCGCCGAAGGTTCAGCCGGACACGCCGTCCGCGGGCTCGGCTGCGCTGGCCGTTCGCGAGGCGGAGCGTGTTTTCAAGCAGCCGCAGCCTTCCGCCGAATCCCGGCTTCGCGCGGCGGCCGCACTTCGCCGCGCCGCGGAAGTCCCCTTCACTCCGTGAAACGGTGGCGAACGCCGCCCCGTTCTGATTCAATCTCTTCATGAGCATCGATCTCGCCGCCACGCTCGCGGACCTCGTCCGCATCCCGTCCGTGAACCCGATGGGCCGCACGGACCTCCCCGCGGACATCCTCTATGAGCCGCGTGTGACCGCCTACCTGGAAGGCCGCTTGCGTGAACTCGGTGCCTCACCCGAGCGGCAGTGCGTGCTTCCGGGGCGGGACAATCTCATCACCGTTTACGAGCCGCCGGGCACGCCGAGCCGCACGATCGTGTTCGAGTGTCACCAGGACACGGTGCCGGTGGATGCGATGATCGTCGATCCGTTCGGGGCGAACATCGAAGGCGGCAAAATGTACGGCCGCGGCACGTGCGACGTGAAGGGCGGCGCGACGGTGATGCTCGCCGCCTTCGCGCGATTGTTCAAGGAACGCCCCGCCGGTTCCGCCCGCGTGCTGCTGTGCTATACAGCCGACGAAGAGCACACGTTCCTCGGCGTGCAGGAACTCGTGAAGCAGGGTTTGAAGGCGGATGCGGCCATCGTCGCGGAACCGACGCTTTTGAACATCGTGCGGGCTCACAAGGGCGTGGTGCGGTGGGTGGTGGAGACGCCCGGCCGCGCGTGCCACAGTTCGCGGCCGGAGAACGGCGTGAACGCAATCTACCGCATGGGACGGTTGCTCGCCGGAATCGAAGCCTACGCGAAAGACCTGCACGCCCGCACGCCGGATCCGCTGCTCGGGCCACGCACCATTTCCGTCGGCCGGATCCTCGGCGGAGTTTCGGCCAACACCGTGCCGGACGTGTGCCGCATCGATGTGGACCGCCGCTTGATTCCCGGCGAATCCGCGACCGACGCGGGTCGCGATCTCGAATCGTTCTTGAAAGCGTTCGCCGGAGTTGATTTCCCGTTCACGTTGAAGGAGTCTCACTCGCCGTGCGGCCCGTTGAGCCCCGAGTTGTCCGGCCCCTTGGTGAAGGATTTCGGCGAAGCCATCGATTCGGTGGTTGGCAAGCACGAGGTGCAGGTCGTGCCGTTCGGCACGGATGCGTCCACGATCGCGAAAGGCGGCATCCCCGCGATCGTGTTCGGCCCCGGCGATATCGCCCAGGCCCACACCAAGGATGAATGGATCGATCTGAGCCAATTGGAACCCGCGGCCGAGATCCTGTACCGATTCGCGTGCCGCGCTTAAACTGTTCTTTAAACCCTTGGAGGATTTCGATGAGCATCGTGCGGATGGGAATGGCGGAAGACGGCAAGTTCGGCGACGGCTACGAGGCCATCTTCGGCAAGAAGAAGGCGGCGGCCGAACCCGCCAAGGCCAAGGCCGAGAAGGACAAGGGCAAGGACAAGAAGAAGACCAAGAAGAAGAAGTAATCCGACCGCGGCTTCGCCCGAGGAATCACCATGACGCGACTCGCGTTCGCTTCCCTTTTGCTCGCCGTCTCCACGGCGTCCGCCGCGGATTGGCCGCAATTCCTCGGGCCGAATCGCGATTCCACTTCGCCCGAGAAAGTCGCCGCGTGGAAGAACGACCTCAAGGCGGCGTGGAAGGCACCGGTCGGCAATTCGCACAGTTCGCCGGTCGTGGCGGGCGGAAAGGTGTTCGCCTTCTACCAGCCGAAGGGCAAGGATGCGGACACGCTCGCCGCCTTTGATGCCAAGACCGGCGACAAACTGTGGGAGAAAAGCTACGATCGCGCGAAGTTCAACCCGCCGTTCGGCAGCGGGCCGCGCGCCACGCCCGCCGTCAGCGGCGGCAAAGTCTTCACCCTCGGCGGCACCGGCATCCTCGCCGCTTGGGACGCCCGGACCGGCGATATCCTCTGGAAGGTGGACACGCTCAAGGAATTCAAAGCGCCGAACCTCTTCTTCGGCATCAGTTCGTCGCCGCTGGTGGAAGGCGATTCGGTGATCGTCCAAGTGGGCGGCAAGGGCGCGGGCCTGGTCGCGTTCGATGTCGGCACCGGCAAAACCAAGTGGCAGGCGACCAGCGATCCGAACAGCTACGCCTCGCCGGTCGCGGTGGGCAGTGGTTCCGAACGTCAAATCCTGGCACTGACCGGTTCGAACTTGCGGAGCCTCTCCCCGGACGGCAAGGAACTGTGGGCCGTCCCGTTCAAGGACCTGCTCAACGAGTCGTCCACGTCGCCGGTGAAGGTCGGCGATCTTGTCATCGGTAGTTCCGTGACCGCGGGCAGCATCGGCCTGAAGCTGAAAAAGGCGGACGACAAGTGGACCGCGGAGCAAGTGTGGAAGAAGGGCGACCTGACCTGCTACTTCTCGACGCCGGTCGTCGCGGGCAAGCACATGTACATGGTGAACGGCAAGGCGTCGCTCACGAACGCGAGCATCACGCTGCGGTGCGTCGAACTCGAGACGGGCAAGGTGGCTTGGGAGAAGGCGAACATCGGCCGCTACCACGCCGCCATCATCCGCTCCGCGGACGACAAACTGCTGATGCTGGACGACAACGGCTCGCTCACACTCTTCGCCGCCAACCCGAAGGAGTTCGTCCAACTGGCGAAGAGCAAAGTGTGCGGCCCCACTTGGGCTCACCCCGCGCTCGTGGATGGCAAGGTGTACCTCCGCGACGAACAGAACCTGATCTGCATCCCGCTTCCCTAACGATCCATGCCCGAACTGCCCGAGGTGGAAACGGTCGTGCGCGACCTGCGGCCGTTGGTCGCGGGGCGGACGATTCACGCGGTGCGGTGCAGTTCCAAGAAGCTCCGGCAACCGTGGAAGACTGCGTGGAATGAGCGGATCACCGGGGCGAAGATCGAAGCCGTCCGCCGCCGCGGGAAGTGGATCATCGTCGAGTTGAACCGCAAGCCCGACCAACCCCGGCTCTTGGTTCACCTCGGCATGACCGGCCAGTTCACCGCTGTCCCGCGTTCCGCGGACGCACCCGATCACCTGCACGTCGTGTTCGAACTGGACAAGAACCGCGAGCTTCGCTTCCGCGACCCGCGCCGTTTCGGCTGCGTCACGTTCCACCCGGATGAAAGCGCGTTGCAGAGCCGCTTGGATGAAGTCGGGCTGGGGCCGGAACCATTCGGCGTCGAAACCGCGTACTTCCGCAAAGCCGTGCGCCGATCTGCACGCTGCCTCAAGGCGATCCTCTTGGATCAAAGCGTGCTCGCCGGCGTGGGCAACATCTATGCGGATGAAGCGTGTTCCGTGTCGGGCCTTCATCCGAAACGCCGCGGAACTTCACTCACGCTCGCCGAAGCGGATCGGCTCTGCGAAGCGGTCGAAGCCGTGCTGACGAAAGCGATCGCGCGTCGCGGTGCAACCATCCGCGATTACATCGGCGGATCGGGCCTCCGGGGCGGCATGCAGCACGAGTTCCGCGTGTACGGCCGCACCGGTGATCCGTGCCTCGCCTGCTCCGCACCCATCGCCTGCGTTCGACTCGCCGGCCGCTCCAGCCACTACTGTCCGTCCTGCCAAAGGTGATGACCGTGAAAGCGATCCAACTTCTCGAGCCGAAGCAGTTCCGCATGATCGATGTGCCGGAGCCGCCGGCCCCCGGCCCTGGGGACGCCGTCGTCCGCATCCACCGCGTCGGCATCTGCGGCACGGACTACTCCGGCTTCCTCGGGAAGATGCCGTTCTTCTCGTACCCGCGAATCCCCGGGCACGAACTCGGCGTTGAAGTCGTAGCCGTGGGCAGCGGCGTCACCAGCGTGAAGCCCGGCGACCGCGCCGCGATCGAGCCGTACATCAACTGCCAATCGTGCTACTCCTGCGCCCGCGGGCTCACGAACGCCTGCGAGAACCACAAGACCCTCGGCGTGCACATCGACGGCGGCCTTTGTCCGCTCTTCACCATTCCCGCCCGCAAGCTGCACGTATCCAAGAAGCTCACGTTCGAGCAACTCGCCTTGGTGGAGACGCTCGGCATCGGCCTGCACGCGGTGAACCGCTCCGCCCCGAAGCCGGACGAGACCGTGCTCGTCATCGGTGCCGGACCGATCGGCCTCTCCGTGATCGAGTTCGCAAAACTGGCCGGCTCGCGTGTCATCGTCATGGACCTGAACGAAAACCGGCTGCGATTCGCACGCGAACGCATGGGCGTGGCCGAGACCATCCTCGCCAAGGGCTTCGACGACGACGTAAAGACGTTTACCGATCTCACCGGCGGAAAGCTCGGCAACGTGGTGGTGGACGCGACCGGCAGCGCGAAGAGCATGTCCACCGCTTACCACTTCGTCGGCTTCGGCGGGCGGCTCGTGTGGGTCGGCATCACACAGGACGAGCTGAAGTTCACACAACCGCTGATGCACCGCCGCGAGATGACATTCCTGGCCAGCCGCAACGCCCAGAGCCCGGAGTTCACCCGGATCGTGCGGCTCATCGAAGGCGGCATGATCGACACCCGCCCGTGGATCACGCACACGGCCCCTTTCGACGCGATGATCGAACGCTTCCCCGGCTGGATGGACCCGAACGCCGGCGTGGTGAAGGCCATGGTGGAAATGGCGACGTGATCACTTCAAACCGTACGCCACCTTCGCGTTCGCACCGAACACTTTGGCGAACGCGGCCGCGCCCTTCGGCTTCACAAACCCGGACGCGAGATCGAACACCGTGGCGTACGTCGCGTACAGGTCGCTCACCGGCCAGTTGCTGCCGTACATCAGGCGATTTTCGCCGAACGCGTCCCAGAGCGCGTCGAAGGCCGGCCGGTAGAACGCGGCGTCGGTCGGGGCTTTGCCGCCGGTGCGGCCCGTGCCGTCCACCAGGGCCGAGAGCTTGCACCACACGGTCTTCCCGGCCGCGGACGAAGCCCTGATCGCCTTCAACCAAGCATCGGTCGGCGGTTTGCCGTCCATCCGCGGATTGCCCATGTGGTTGATCACGATCCGCAACTTGGGGAACTTCTCGGCGACGGCCACCGCGACGTGATGCACGTCCGGGCCGCCGTTCAAGTCGAGTGTCAACCCGGTGTCACTCAGCGCTTGGAGCCGGCCGCGGGCGGCCGGGTTCTTCAGCCCTTCGCGAGTTTCAGCTTCGTTCCAGCGGATGCCGCGGAATCGCGGGTTCTTCGCGAAGCGTTCGAGGTGCTGCGTGAACTTCGCGTCGTCCGGCGCGAGGCGGCCAACGATCCCCGTGAGAAACGGCTCATTCGTTGCGATGTCCAGCAACCACTGGTTGTCTTCGATGCGCGGGCTGGCTTCGACCACGACCGTGCCGGTGACGCCATGCGGGGCCGCGAGTTTCTTGAACTCGGCGGGAAGGACCGGGCGGTACAGCACTTTGTCGCCCTTGCCGGGCCACGGCACGCCTTCCGGCCGCTTAGGATCGTAGAAGTGCGTGTGCGTGTCGATGATGGGGGGCTTCTCTTCCGCGATCGCCATTGCGAGCGGAGCGAAGAGTGCCTCGCGTCGGGTCGGGTTCATCATGCGAAGTTCCAGATTTGCACGGCACCGGCCATGTCCGCGGCCGCGAGCCACTTGCCGTCCACGGACCAACTCACGGCGTGCAGCCAGTCCTTGAACTGACCGCCACGTCCCTTGCCGAGTTCGGCGACTTGCTTCTTCTCAACCGAATCCCAAATGCGAATCACGGTGTCGCGGCCGGTGCTGGCGAGATGCTTGCCGTCCGGATGCCACGCGATGTCCGTCAGGCCGTTGAGGTGGCCGGGGCTCATGTCCGCGAGCATCTTGCCGCTCGAAGGATCGATCAATGCGACCTTCCCGTTCGTGCCGTCGATCTCGCCGCCGCGGCCGACCGCGAGCAGTTTGCCGTCCGGGGAGTACGCCGCCGAGGAGATGTAGTTCTTCTTGAACGGCTCGGCGATGTCCTTGAGCTTCTCGCCGGTGGTTGCATTCCACAGGTTCAACCCGGCGTGCCGGGCGGAGTCGAACACGACCGGATAGCGTTCACCGACGCAGGCCTGTTTCTTGTCCGGCGACAACGCGAGCGCGTAGGCCCAGCCTTTGACCTGCCACTTCTTAAGCATGCTCGCGGAGACTCGATCCCACACGATGACCTGCCCGGCGTCATCCCCCGTGATGAACTGCGTGCCGTCGCGCGTGAGGTCCAGGTTCACGACCCATTCCTTGTGCGCATCCAACGTGCGGGTCGGCTGCACGAGGCCGACGGTGGCGGGCATCGGCGGCGGCACCTTCGCACCGTTGTTCTTGCGGCGTTCCGCGTCCTCGATCGCGCTGGCGTTCAGCACGAGTTTCGCTTCGCCGTCCGGTTTCGCGAACGGATCCCAGTAACGAACCGTGTGATCGTAACACGCGGAGAGCAGCGTCTTGCCGTCCGGCGTGGCCATCAGCCGCGACACGACGTTGGTATGGCCGTCGAGCCGGAGAATGGGTTTGGGCGCCTCGCCGCCGATTTTTTCGGGCAGTTCCCAGACGACGATTTGGCCGAGGTTGTTCCCCGCCGCCACGCGGCGCGTGGCCCCGCAGAACGCGACCGCAGTGACCCAATCCGCGTCCCACGTGAGGTTCCAAGCGAGCAGGGGTTTGTTGAACATGGGAACTCCGGCGAACCCGCAAGCGGGTCGCGTGACGGCGATAGTCGAAGAAACGTCACGAGAATCCGAGTTCGTCGTGCGACCCGCTTGCGGATTCGCCTACTTCCGCTTGTGGAGGGGCCATCCGTCGTACGCCGTGACGAATGGCCACTTCTGTTCGGGCAACCGGATCTTTACAGGATTCAACTCGATGTAGCGCATCGTGCGTCGAATCTCGTCCGGCGTGTCGAGGAACACTTTCCAACCGGTGGCGTCGATCCACGTCGGGTGCGATTGTTCACGATGGCCTTGTTCGATCAGTCGAAGGCGGCTTGCTTCCATCAGATTCGCAACCATGTCCTCGGCCAAGTGCTTATGCTTGCGAATCAGGATGTGGACGTGGTCCGGCATCACCGCGCACGCCCAGCAGGTGTAGTTCTGCTTGTCGATTTCTTCCTCGAACGCCACTGCGATCGCTGCTCGCGCCGGTTCGTCGAACGAGAGCAGCGGATGCTTCAACAGCGGGGCCGCCTTCTCATAAAACTCGCGAACCGTTCGTCCCGAGGGCTGAATCCGTTTTCGCCCGTGATGAAGTTCGCCGAGATCGATCAATCGCGAACTGTTCACTTGAGTGGATCCGCTGCCGCGCGGATCGTTCGGGAGCCACCACCCGTACGCGGTCCAGATCAAGTGGTACGCGATCACCATGGCGGTGGGTTCCGGCGAACCCGCAAGCGGGTCGCATGACGCACTCAGAAACGTCGAACGTGACACCAATCGTCGGGCGACCCGCTTGCGGGTTCGCCTCACACCAACTCCTTCACGGGCTTGCTCCCCTCGGGTGTCAGCCACACCGGGCGCACACCCCAGAAGTGTTTCGCACGGTGATTGATCCCGAGGGCGTGGTAGATCGTGGCGAACAGGTCGCCTTCGCTCACCAAGCCGTCCTTCACGTTCTTCCCGTCGATGTCCGTCGAGCCGTACACTTGGCCGCCCTTGATGCCGCCGCCGGCGAGCACGACCGTCCACGCGTTGATGTAATGGTCGCGGCCGGCGCGGTTGTTGATCTGCGGCGTGCGGCCCACCTCGCCCATCCAGATCACCAGCGTACTGTCGAGCAGCCCGCGATCCGCGAGATCAGTGAGCAACGCGGACCACGCCACGTCCAGTATCTGCATGTTCGCCTTGTGGCAGACGAAGTTGTCCGCGTGCGAATCGTAGTTGTCCTGCCCGACTTCCACAAACGGGATGCCGGCTTCGACGAGCCGCCGGGCCATCAGGCAGCCCTTCGCGAACTCGTTGTCGCCGTACATCGCCTTCAGCTTCTCCGGTTCCTTCGACAGATCGAACGCACCCTTGGCGCGGAGCAGTTTCCACGCGCGTTCCTTGGCGGTGCGGTGGCTGTCGAACGGTTCGGCGGCGTGGCCGGAGGTGAACTCCGTTTCCATCTTGCGGAAGAGTTCCGCGCGGCGAGCCTCGGCCTCCGGGTTCGCATACGGCGAGGTGAAGTACGGCAGCCGGCCGTTGCGATCCACGCTGAACGGCTCATGCTTCGGCCCGAGGTAGCCCGCGCCGGCGTTGCCGCACGGGCCCATCCGCACGAAGCTCGGCAGGTCGGAATTCGGATCGCCGTTGAACTTCGCGATCACCGCGCCGATCTCGGGGTGCGGTGTGCGCTCGCTCTGCTTGTAGCAGGTGTGCATGTGGTAGATGCCGTCCGGATGGTCCGGCGAGGCGGTCTTCATGCTGCGGATCACGGCGAGTTTGTCCGCGACCTGCGCCATCTTCGGCAGGTACTCGCACATCTGCATGCCGGTGACCTTCGACTGGATCGGGCGGAACGGCCCGCCGGTGGGCCGCCCCGGCTTCATGTCGAAGGTGTCGATCTGGCTCGCGCCGCCGTTCGCGAACAGGAAGATGCACCGCTTTTTGGACTGCTTCACGTCCTCGAGCGCGGCGCGGGCTTGCGAGAGCGCGCCCCAGTTGGGCACGATCAACCCCGATCCGGTGACGAGCGTGCCCTTCAGCATCGCCCGCCGCGTCAGGTGAGATGTCATTCGAAACCTCAATGATTGAACCGGAACTCGCTGGTGTTCACCAGGGCCCAGATCACTTCTTCGAACAACGTCTCGGGCTTCTCCTTGCCCGAGAGATACTCAGTCACCGTCTTGGCTTCCGTGGGCGTCGGCGGCCGATGCAGAACCGTCAGGAACAGCCTTTCCACCTTCTTCTCGACGGGGTCCTTGCTCGTCACCATCTCTTCGAGCAGGTTGCCCTTCTTACGCTGGATGAAGCGGCGGATGTGCTCCGAGTTGTTCCAGAAGAGATGCTCTTTGAGGCTCCCCTGGAACTCGCCGAGGCCGTCCAGCGGCTCGCCGAAGTAGATGCGGTAGTACTCCCAGCCAAGCTCGGGTGTCTTCTCGCCGGGCTGGTCGAATCGCGTGACCACCCGCAGGCTCGCCACGATTTCTTCCATCGTGAGCGGCCGGATGCGGCCCTGCTCGAACCACCTCGGCATCGCCTCTTTGCTCGGCCCGTGCATCGCCAACTGGTACGACTCGCTGTTGACGATCTCCCGCATCAGCCACTTCAGATCGAAGTTGTGCTCCACGAGGCCGGCGGTCAGTGCCTGGAACAACTCCGGATGCGAGGCCGTGGAATCGGTGCGGATGTCGTCGATCGGGTGAATCAGGCCGCGGCCCATGAACTGCGCCCAAACGCGGTTCGCCGCCGCCTTCGCGAGGTACGGGTTGTCCTTGGACGCCATCCATTCGGCGAACTTGGCCCGTCGCGAGAACGCCGGTTTCGGCAGCTTCTCGTTCGCCTTCGGCGTCGGCTCTTTGAAGTCCTTCGGCGTCGGCGGCTCTTCGAGATCCATCGTGCTGCCGAGGAAGCGGGGCTTCACGGGGTCGCCGCGGCGGCCGGGCTTCTGCTCCTTGGCGTTGCCTGAGAACAGCACGTCGCCGGTGCTCTTCTCGCCGATGGTGAACATGCGGTTCGGGCCGCTGCCGCTCTCTTGCACCACGAGCCGCACGAAGAACCCGGCCAGCCCGAAGAAGTCCTTCTGCGTCCACTTCTCATACGGGTGGTCGTGGCAGCGGGCGCACTGAAGCTGCGTGCCGAGGAAGAGCCGGCTCACCGCGACGGCCATCTCTTCGGGCTGCCCGCGGTACTGCACCCAGAACGTCTCGCTGCCCGGCTGCTCGGCCAGCATCAGTTGCTTGATCCATTGGTCGTAGGGCACATTGTCCGCGAACTGCTTCGCGAGCCAGGCCTGAAATGCGGGGCGTTTCTGGACCGCTTCGTAATTCTGCGGCACGCGGCCGAAGAACGCGATGTCCCACAATTGCATCTGGGCCGTGGCGTACCGCGGATCGGCGAGCAACCTGTCGATCAGCTTCTCGCGCTTCTTCGGATCGGCGTCCCCGAGGAAGGCGTTCGTTTCTGCGAGGGTGGGAACGGTACCGACCAGATCGAGATGGATGCGTCGGAGGAAGACGCTGTCCGAGGAACGCGGAGCCGGGGTGATCTTCTCGCGTTCCCACGCCGCCTTCAGTTCGCGATCGATGACCGTGCGAAGCGGCTCCGCCGCAAGGGCGACGTGGGGTGCGAAGAGAAGAAGGAAGGCGATCCGAAGAGGGGGCATCGGCGGGAACCCCGGGGGCAGCGGCGGGATGAGTGAACACTACCCGAAGCAGGAATCGCGTGCAAGCACCCGCCTGTTCATTCGCTCCACCTGCCGCCGCCCTCAGAGGCCTCACGCTTACCGGATGATGTCCTTCACCACGGTGCCGTAGACGTCCGTGAGGCGGAAGTCGCGGCCGGAGTAGCGGTAGGTCAGCTTCTCGTGGTCGATGCCCATGAGGTGGAGGATGGTGGCGTGCAGGTCGTGCACGTGAACCTTGTTCTCCATCGCGGCGAAGCCGAACTCGTCGCTCTGGCCGTAGGTCATGCCGCCCTTGACGCCGCCGCCGGCCAGCCACACGCAGAAACCGTGGTTGTTGTGGTCGCGGCCGCTCGCGCCTTCCGAGGTCGGGGTGCGGCCGAACTCGCCGCCCCACAGCACGAGTGTTTCGTCCAGCAGGCCCTTCGCCTTCAGATCCTTGAGCAGCGCCGCGATCGCCTTGTCGGAGTCCTTCGCCTTGGCGCGGTGGCCTTTCTCCAAGTCGCCGTGGTCGTCCCACGGTTGGCCGCTGCCATAGAAGACCTGCACCATGCGGACGCCGCGTTCGACCAACCGCCGGGCCGAGAGGCACGCATCGGCGAAGTAACCCTTCCCGTAACTCTCGCGGACCTTCACCGGCTCGCGACTCACATCGAAGGCCTCGGTCGCTTCCGTCTGCATGCGGAAGGCCATTTCGAGGGACTGGATGCGGGCGTCGAGTTGGTCATCGCCGTTGCGGGCGTTCAGGTGCAGCTTGTTGAGTTCGTTCAAGAGATCGAGTTGCTCTCGCTGTGTGGTGGCTCCGATGTAGCGGTTCTGGATGTGTTCGATCACGCGCTTCGGGTCGAGGTTCTGGATGTGGCAGCCCTGGAACACGCCGGGTAGGAAGCTGTTGCTCCACAGGGCCGGCCCGACCACCGGCTTGCCGGGGCAGAGCACGACGAACCCCGGCAAGTTCTGGTTCTCGGTGCCGAGGCCGTACTGCAGCCACGGTTTCTCCATGCTCGGGCGGATGGCCTTGCGCTGCCGCAGGTCATGAGCAGGCCCGGCTCGTGATTCGGGATGTCCGTGTGCATCGAGCGGATCACGCAGATGTCGTCGATCTGTTTGCCGATCTCGGGGAAGATCTCGGACACTTCGATGCCGGACTGCCTGCACTTGCGGAACTTGAACGGCGACTTGTACAGCCCGCCGGCTCCTAGTTCGGTCTTGGCCCGGCGGCCTCGGCTGCTGGCCGTGGTACTCGAGGGCGGGCTGGACGAAGGTGCTCGGCCCGCCGTTCATGAACAGGTGGATGACGTGCTTGGCCTTGGCGGGGAAGTGCGCGACCTTCGGCGCGAGCGGGTTGGCGGCGGCGGCGCGTGCCGCCGCCGCTTCCAGCGCGGCAAGGGCGAGCAGGGGCAGCCCGGTGCCGGTGCGGGAGAGCAATTCTCGGCGTGTGAACATGAGTGGCAGCCTCGTCACAGATTGAATCGGCGGATGCGTCGGCGCGGCTTCAGGCGGGAGAAGTTTAATTGTAGACGGAAACGGAGCGAATCGCGACAGGAAAACGAGGTTCACGAATGGCCGTTGCGGGCGGCCTTGAGTCGGGCGAGTTCCTTCTTCAACTCCTCGTTCTCTTTCATCAGATCTCCGGGGAGCGGCAGCAGTTCATCCTCGTACCAGAATCGCACCCAGCCGTCGCGGATGGCCACTTCCAGTTTCAGCGGCGGAATCTCCAGCCGGCCCGCCTTGTTCGGCTTCACCGCGACGTACCGCTTGCCGGAGAGCTTGAATACCGTCAGCTTCTGAACCTCGGGTTCGAACAGCAGGTAGTACGGCACCTGAAGATCATTTGCGTAGCGGCGGCGATTGTCGACGTAGTCCTTGCGTTTGTTCTCGGTCGAAACGTACTCCAGGATCAGCGTCGGCCCCACGGGTTGCAGCGGGACGTTGAAGCTGCCCTTCGCTTTGATCGGTTCGTCGTGGACGATCACCATGTTGTCCGGGCACACGCGGGTCGGCTTCTTCAGTTCGGCTTCGGTCAGCGGGTAGAGGATGAGCAGTTCGCTGAACACTTGGAACTCGGGCCACTTCGCGGAGACCAAATCCAGACTCTCGACCGTGATCTTGCGTTGCGTGGATTGGTCGGTCGATTCCACGAAGTGCTCCAAGGGCAGGGAGCGGCAATAGTCCGACGCGATCCGAGCGTAGAGACGGTCCAGTTCCTGTTCGGTGATGTCGAGTGTCGCTGGCATGGTTGTGATTCTACCAGCGAATCGCGCGATTCTCATGGCGAATTCCCGACGCGGACGCACCCATTGTGCCGATAAATGAGGCGAGGTGTTCCCGTTTCCGCGAGTCGTGGTACCGTTGCTCGCGCTGGCCGCGGGGGCGGTCGCGGTGTCGCTGCATCTCGGGTGCAACAACCGTTCGGAGCCGCCGGGACCGACCGCGGTGAAGGGTCGCGTGTCGTTCCAGGGTGAAGTCGTGCCGGGGGCGATGGTGGTGTTCGCTCCGGACAAGGAGCGCGGCATGAGCGGCAAGCCGATCCGTGCCGAAACGGGGCCGGACGGCGTGTTCGAGTTGAAGGAGCCGTTGCCGGGGTGGTACCGCGTGGCGATCGCGCCGCCCGCGGAGTCGAATTGGGCTCACTTCCCGCCGCAACTCCGCCGGCCGGATTCAAGCACCCTTTCGCGCGAAGTGGTGGGCGGAAAAGAAAACGTGTTCGAACTGTCAGTCGAAATTCCGGCCGGGCGGGCGAACTGAACTACGCCGCTTTCCGCGAGACGATGGCAATGCCGTAGCGGTTCGCCAGGTCGATCGTGTCCGCTTCGTCGATCAGGATCGTGCGGCCGGCTTCAATCGCGAGCACGTTCGAACCCGCGGCCTTCATCGATTCGATTGTTTGCACGCCGACCGTCGGCACGTCGAAGCGCATATCCTGCTCGGGCTTGGCCACCTTCACCACCACGAAACTGCTGCGGGAGCAGAGTTCACCCGCCCGCAGGATCGCCTTGTCCGTGCCTTCGATGGCTTCCACCGCAAGCACGGCCCGCTTGCGGATCATCACGCTCTGGCCGACATCGAGCCGCCCCATTTCGCGGGCCAGGCTCCAGCCGATCTCGATGTCCTGCCATTCGGCCGCGGTCGGCTCGCGGCGGGTGAGAGTGCCTTCGCGCACGAGCAACTCCGGGCAGAGGTCCAAGGCGGAAACGCATTCCAGATCGTAAGCGCGGAACTCGTCGATGAGCCCGCTCAACAGCGAGTCGTCGTTGTTCGCACGGCGGCGGCGGAGGAACCAGAAGCGGAGCATGCGCCAGTCCGGCACGAATCGCCAGAACCGCAGCGGGTTCATGAGGAAGTGCTTGTGGAACTTCCCGGCCATGGTCCACCGGCGGACGCCGCCGCGGCGGAAGGTGCGGATGGCCCCGCCGAGCGTGAGCCGGCGGAACCAGTGGAACTCCGGGCAGATCGTCTTCAGCGCCGGATCGGCCATTCCGTGAATCGCCAGGCAGACCACGGGGATGCCGACGTCGCGGGCCTTCTCGGCGAACACGATCGGGAAGCGGCCGGCGCACGCCACGAGGCCCACGGGTTCGCGGCGGGCCGGATCGAAAACGGAACGCGATGCGGGTGCGGTCCCTGTCATGCGGCCTTCTCGGTGTCCGCGATGCCGAGTTGCTTCTTGATCTTGCGGATGTCCATGCTGATCTGCGGCAAGCGGTCCAAGAGCAGATACACGCGCTTGGCCGTGCTCTCGGGCCGGGCGAGGTAGCCGAACACGCGGGTGCCGTCCGGCACGTCGTCGTTCACGCCGGCCTTCGCGGCGATCATGGTGCGGTTGCCGAGATGCACGTGGTCGCGGAAGCCGGCCTGCCCGCCCACGACCACGTAATCACCGAAGGTGCACGATCCCGCGATGCCGACCTGCGCCGCGAGGATGTTGTGTTTCCCGATCACGCAGTTGTGGGCCACTTGCACTTGGTTGTCGATCTTCGTGCCGGCTCCGATCTTCGTCGCGCCGAACGTGCCGCGGTCGATCGTGGTGCAGGCCCCGATCTCCACGTCGTCTTCGATCTCGACCCAGCCGAGTTGCGGCACCTTCTCGTGTCGGCCGTTCTGGAAGCGGTAGCCGAAGCCGTCCGCCCCGATCACGGCGTTCGCATGGACGATCACGCGGTCGCCGAGGGTGCAGTCGTCGTACACGACGACGCGGGGGAACAGCACGCTGTCCGCGCCGATGCGGCAGCCGCGGCCCACGGTGGCCCCCGGGTGTAGCTGCGTATTCGCGCCGATCACGCTGCCTTCGCCCACCACGGCGAACGCGCCGATGGTCACGCCTTCGCTCAGCTTCGCGGTCGGATGAACGCTGGCGGCGGGGTCGATGGTGTGCGTATTGCTGGAGGGCCGCCCGCGGAGGTGCCGCACGATGTCCACGAACGCCATCAGCGGATCGGCCACGCGGATGATCGGTTTCCCGTTCACGGGAACGGACTTGGGCACGACGGCGGCGGACGCCTTGGAGTTGTGCCAATCCGCGAGGTGACGCTCGCCATCCACCAGTGTGATGTCGCCGGGGCCGGCCTCCGTGAGCGCGCGAGCGTTCTCGATGGGAAGGTCGGCGTCGCCGAGCACTTCCCCCCGCACCCACTCGGCCAGTTGCCTGATGGTGACGCTCACGTTGCGGCCCTTCTTCCTTGCGAGCCGGGACACGAACAGCGGAACCTACCCAAACCACGAAGTCTGGGCAAGTCCAACGTGCAACCCCTCCCCCGCCCCCTTGTGGGAGGTTCCTCGGGAGTATCGGCGATCCGATGCGGCAAGATGAGGGAACTTGTCGGGCTTGGCCGGTGATGCGGCCGTCCGGTACGCTACTCACATCCCACCGGAGACCTCCCCATGCGGTTCCTCTCGGCACTCGCACTCGCTTTCGCGCTCGCCGGCGCGGCCCAAGCCCAGCTTCCCCCAGACAAAGCGCTCGCCACGATGCAGGTCGCGCCCGGGTTCCAGGTGGAGCAGTTCGCCGCCGAGCCGATGCTGATGAATCCCACGAGCATCGACATCGACCACAAGGGCCGCGTGTGGGTGGCCGAAGCGGTGAACTACCGCCGCGTCGGCTTCAACCGCCCGATCATCCGCAAGGAAGGCGACCGCATCGTCGTGCTGATCGACACCGACGGCGACGGCAAGGCCGACGAATCGAAGGTCTTCTATCAGGGGAAGGACCTCTACGGCCCGCTCAGTGTGTGTGTCATTCCGAGCCCCGGACGGAAGTCCGGGGAGTTCTCCTATCGCGTGCTCGTCGCTCAATCCCCCGACATTCTCGAATTCAAAGACGAAGACGGCGATCTGAAGGCGGACGGCCCGCCCACGAAGTTCCTCACCGGCTTCGGCGGCTTCGACCACGACCACGGCGTCCACGGCCTCAACATCGGCCCGGACGGCAAGCTCTACTTCACCGTCGGCGACTCGGGTGTCACCGGACTGCAGAGCCGCGACAAGAAAGGCCCCGTCTTCAAATCGAACACCACCACGATCCAGAAGGGCACCGTGTGGCGCTGCGATCTGGACGGCAACAACGTCGAACTCATCGCCCACAACTTCCGCAACAACTACGAGTGCTGTGTGGACAGCTTCGGCGAGATCTGGCTGTCCGACAACGACGACGACGGCAACCAGCAAACCCGCATCTGTTTCGTGATGCCCGGCGGCAATTACGGCTACGGCCCGCGCGGCCAAGGCGAAAGCCACTGGCACGAGGAGCAGCCCGGCATCGTTCACAAGGTGCTCCGCACCGGCTTCGGCAGCCCCACCGGCATCACGTTCTACGAAGGCAACCTGCTGCCGGAGAAGTACCGCGGGCAGCTGCTGCACACGGACGCCGGCCCGCGCGAAGTGCGGGCCTTCTTCCGCAAGCCGAAAGGCGCGGGCTACGAACTCGACAAGGAAGTGCTCCTCACCAGCAGCGAAACGTGGTTCCGCCCGAGCGACGTCTGCGTCGCCCCGGACGGCAGCATCTTCGTGGCGGACTGGTACGACAAGAACGTCGGCGGCCACGCGATGAACGACCCGCAGGACGGCCGCATCTACCGCCTCACACCGAAGGGGCACAAGGGCTACACGGTGCCCGAGGTGAAGTTGGACACGAAGGACGGTGTGCTGGCGGCTCTGGGTAGTCCGTGTCTGGCGACACGGTGGATGGGCCATCACCACATCTCTTCAATGAAGTGGAAGCAATTCGTAGCAGATGGGATTCTCGGAGACGCGATCAAATCACGATCTCCTGTGTTACATGCCCGAGTCTTTTGGGCGGAAGGTGGGATGGCAGAGCTGACAGGGAAAGGCAATGCGATCAACTCGATAATGAAATTGAACGAGGGTGAAGCTGAGCGCATGTTGCCAACTGCGTTTCGAATCGATGGTGTTCAGCACGGTCTGAGTCCGCGCATCGAGAGCCCGTGGTTGCTCGGGAAGTCTGTCCCAAGTCTCGACGCGATGGCAAGGCGCGAACTCTTGCTCGGACACAGAGATTCTGCAGCGGCCCTTCTTAAGGCGAACTTCTACACACTCGCCAAGCTCTACGACGGCCAAGATCACTTCTATCGGGCCGCGCTCAACATCGCGTGCGGCACGGACCCGAAGCGCCGCGACGAAATCCTCGCGGACTTCGACAAGCACTTCCCCGAATGGAACGACAAGGTCGCGGACCTCGTGTGGGAACTGCGGCCGAAGTCCGTGTTGCCGCGGCTCGGCAAGATGCTGAGCGACGCGAAACTCACGGACAAGCAGAAGGCCCGCGTGCTGGACATCATCGTCGCCTACGACGATGCCTCCGCCGGGGCCGCGATGCTCGACGTGCTGAAGGCGGACGCGCCCGCGGAGGTGAAAGCACGGGCCGTCGATCAACTTCGGCTGTTCCTGCCCACGAAGTGGAAAACACTCCAAGGAAGCAAGGAACTCGCGGCCGCGATCGACGACTTGCTGAAGAGTTCGCCGACGACCGGATTGCAATTGATCGCCGCGGCAAATGCCGTGGACCGAGTCCCCTCCATCGGAGAATGGGTCGGCGGGAAGGATGTGCCGGAGGCCACGCGACGCGAAGCCGTGCGCACGCTCGGCAAACTGAAGTCCAAAGCCTCCGCCGAGCTGCTGGCGGCGGCCGTGAATCTGTACATGGACGCGGGCCTCCAAGCGGAGGCGATCCGTGCGCTCGGCAGCCATGTCACCGGCCAACCGAAGGACGAGGCCAGCGTGATCGCCCTGCTCGTGCTGCAAAAGCAATTGGCATCCAAGGAGAACGGCGGAGCACCGCAACTCGCCGCCGTCGAATCGCTCGCCGGCTCCCGCGCCGGAACGGACCTCCTCTTGAAGCTGAAGGAGGAGGGCAAGTTTCCGAAGGAAGCGGATGCCGCCGCCGGCCGCTTCCTCCGCAACAGCCCGTTCGAAGTGCAGCGGGCCAAGGCGCAGCGTCTCTTCCCCGCTCCCGGCAAGCTCAACCCGAAGAACCTGCCCGCGCTCGCGGTGCTCGCCAAGCGCGACGGCGACGCCGCCCGCGGCAAGCTCGTGTGGGATGCCAGCTTCAACGGCACGGCCCAGTGCGCGAAGTGCCACACCGTCCGCGGTGTCGGCGGGCAGGTCGGCCCGGATCTTTCCATGATCGGCAAGAAGGGCGGCAAGGAGAACCTGCTCGAATCGATCCTCTTCCCCTCGAAGGCGATCGCCGATCAGTATGTGCAGGCGATCGTGCTCACCACCGCGGACGTGACCGTCACCGGCCTCGTGGTCGCGGACACGCCGCAGGCCCTGACCCTCCGCGATGCCAACGGCAAGGACGTGGTGATTCCCAAGGCGGACATCGCAAGCCAGAAGAAGGCCACGACCTCGATCATGCCGGAGGACATCGTCGCCGGTCTGAGTGAGGACGAACTCATCGACTTGGTTGCCTACCTGACGACGCTCCAAACCGCGGCCCTCACGCCGGGCGAGTTCAAGATCGCCGGGCCGTACCCCGGCACGAGCATGTTGGACGCCCTGAACAAGGATCACGGCCCGGAGGCGGGCACCCGCGAGGAGAACTGGAAAACGATCCGGGCGGACGCGAAGGGCTACTTCGACCTCGCCGCGTTCCACGGCGACAAGGGGAAGAACTCGGCCTCGTACATGATGACGATGATCGATTCACCCGCCGATCAGGACGCGGACGTGCTCCTCGGGCCGGACGACGGCGCGAAGCTGTTCGTCAACGGCAAGGAAGTGTTCAAGTCCGAGGAGACCGTCGCCGCGACCCCGGGGAAGCACAAGGTCGCGATCAAGCTGAAGAAGGGCTCCAACGCGATCCTGCTGAAGGTGGCCAACGGCGACAACCCGCACGGGTTCTACTTCACGGTGCTGAGCAAGGAAGAATTGAAGATTGTGAAGTGAAAAGCGAATCGCAATAACACCGGGCGTCCTCCGCGGGGAGGACGCCCGGGCTTTTTTTCAGCCGACCAATTTCTCGATCACGCGGCCTTCGCGGAACAATTGGATCGGGCGGCCGGTGGCCGTCTGGAGTTCCAGGTGCGGGTCGATGCCGAGTTGATGGAAGATCGTGCTCGCGACGTCGTCCGGGGTCACGGGCTCGGTGGCCGGGGCCATGCCCGAGGCGTCCGTGCTGCCGTGGACGTAACCGCGTTTGATCCCGCCGCCGGCGAGCACGCACGCCATCGAGCGGGCCCAGTGGTCGCGGCCGGAGTTCTTGTTCACCTTCGGCGTGCGGCCGAACTCGCCGGCGCACATCACGATCGTGCTTTCCAGCAGGCCGCGTTCGTCCAAGTCCGCGATCAGTGCCGCGAGCGTCTGGTCGAGCGTCGGCATGAGGCGGGTCTTATGGGCTTGGAACGTCTGGCTGTGGGTGTCCCAACCGCCGAGGCTCACCGTGGCGTAGCGGACGCCGGCTTCGATCAGCCGGCGGGCGGCGAGGCAGCCCGAACCCAGCGCGGTGTTCCCGTAGGCTTCGCGCGTGGCGGGCTTCTCCTGGCTGATCTCGAAGGCTTTCTTCGTCTTGTCCGAGCGGAGGATTTCAAGAGCCTGCTTGTGGAACGTGTCGAGCCCGTCCACGAGGTCCGAGTTCTTGTCCACGGCCTTGAAGCCGTTGTCGAACTTGGAGAGCAGCTTGTCGCGCTTCTCGAGTTCTTCGAGGGTGAACTTGCCGTCCAGGCTGACGCCGCGGACGCGGTAGGCGGCTTTGCCGCCGCCGCCGCCTTCGATCACGAACGGGTTGTATCCCGTGCCGAGGTAGCCCGCGAGGCCGGCGGTGCCGTTGCGGAGTTCGCCGAACGTGACGTACGGCGGCACGCCGATCTCGGTGGGCAGCAGCTTCGCGGCGATCGCCCCCTGCGAGGGATACTGCAGCGCGGCCGTCGGCTTGTTGCCGGTGGTCATGAATACCGACGCCGGGCCGTGGCTCGGGATCGTGTGATAAAGCGAGCGGACAACGCTGATCTTGTCCGTCACTTGGGCCAGCTTCGGCAGCGTCTCGGCGAATTGGATGCCGGGCACGTTGGTGGCGATGTTCTTAAACTCGCCGCGGATGCCTTCGGGGGCGTCCGGCTTGTTGTCCCACATGTCGATGGTGGCGGGTCCGCCGGCCAGCCACACGAGGATGACGCTCTGGGCCTTCTTGCCCGGCGAGTCGCCCTTCTTCGCGGCCGCGGCGCGAAGCGCGCCCGGCAGCGTGAGACCCAGCAAGCCGGCGGAGCCGACCTGCAGGAAGTCCCGGCGATGGAACCCTTCGCAATCCGTCCGCGGCAGCTTGGACTTGGGCAAACCCCTCGGGTTCGCGGGACGCGCCTGAGGCGGATTATTCCGCCGGTGGCGCGAAACGGCACAGGATGAACGAAAACAGCCGTCGCTTGCGCGTCCGGCTCACACATCAATGATTCAGAATGAACTCGCGCGTATTCACCAACGCCCAGAGCAAATCGGTGATCCCGTCCGTCCGGTTTTTCGCACTCTTCAGGTGAGCCGCGGCTGCGTCCTTCTCCTCGGCACTGGGCTTGCGCGTGAGCGCGGCGAGGAATAACTCCTCGACCAACTCGTTGTCGCTCAGATTCATCTTGGCCAGTTTCGCGGAGCGGCCCGCGGCATCCGTGAACTTCGCCAGCATGGTCGGGTCGGACATGCGGAACAAGGTCTGGGGCAAAGCGGGCTCCATGGCCCGTTCGCAATCGCAGGCCGTGGTGCGCGGCGGGCGGCCGAAGATGCGAAGCACATAGGCCAAGTTCGCATTCGTGAGCCGGCTCGAACCGACTTCCACCATCTTCAAGCCATCCGGCACTCCGTCCTGCGGGGCGAACTTCTCGCCGACGCCGAGCGCGGAGTTCAGCACGTCCACCACCTGCTCCGCCATCAGAGGCCGGATGTAGGCGTGCGAGAAGTTGTTCTTGTCGAACTTGTTGGTGTCGTTGGTCTCGTAACCGAGTTGGTAAGTGCGGCTGAGCAGGATCGAACGTTCGAGTTTGCGGATGTCGAAGCCGGACTTCACGAACTCGGCGGCGAGCGCGTCCAAGAGGCGGGCGTTGCTCGGCGGATTGGCGAGGGAGAAATCGTCCACCGGGTTCACGACGCCCACACCGAAGTAGTGCGCCCAAACGCGGTTGGCGAAGCTCTTGGCGAAGAACGGGTTTTCGGGGCTCGTGACCCATGCCGCGAGCTTGACGCGAGCGTCTTCGCCGGACTTGGTGACGATTTCGGGTCCGGTGAGCGCCCGCGGAGCGTTCACCTTGTTGTTCGCGGGGTTCGGCCGGCCGCGGTTCGGCGTCGTGCTCACGAACAACTCGCGGATCAGGGTCACCTGGTTGTTGTTGGTCTTCTTGGCCATCGCCTCGTCGCGGCGGGCCTTGTTCTCCGCGTCCCCCAGTTTCTTGAGTTCGGGCGAACTCCACGCGTTGCCGTTGGCGAAGGTCACGTTCGTGAAGATGTTCGCGAAGGCCCAGTAATCATCCTGCGTCCAGCGGTCCGTCGGATGCTTGTGGCATTGGGCGCACTCGAGCCGAACGCCGAGGAACGCGGCGGCCACTTTCTCGCCCCACTGTTCGATGGGCACTTGCTGCTGACGCCGCCAGAACAGATCGAGGGTCCTCTTCTCCGGGTAGTCGGTGACGCCGCTCTTCGCCATCTGTTCTTCGAGCTTCTTCGTGTACGCGATGAACTCCTCGGGCGTCATTCCGTCCACGCTCGTGGCCGTGAGAATGTCTCGCACCATTTGGTCGTACGGGGCATTGTCCGCGATTCGCTTGCGTAGCCAGTCGTGCCACATCTGCGAGCGCTTCGGCTGAAGCGGTTGTGGCTGCTCCAGCGCCAACGTGTTGTTGCCGGTCACGTCGCTGAGCTTGGTGGCCCACAACGCCGCGTGAAGCGGGTGTGCGAGCAGTTTGTCCACCAGTTTCTCGCGTTTCTTCGGGTCTTTGTCCGCCAAGAACTCGCGGGCCTCGGCGGGCGTGGGGAGCTGTGCGATCGTGTCGATGTAGACTCGGCGAAGGAAGACTTCGTCCGACGCCACCTGCGCCGGCACCATGTTGAGCAGCCTCAGCTTGGCAAACACTTCGCGGTCGATGGCGTTGGCCGCGGCGATGCTCGGATACGCACCCTTGGACGGCGCGGGAACGAGAACGCGGATCGCCTGCACGCTGCCGCGGTACAGGATGGTCAGCCCTGCGTCACCGGGTTGCCGCGCGGTCAGTTCGCCGAAGGGCGACACCGCTGCGATCGAATCGTCGGTGATCTTGAAGTCGCAGAACGGCGTGATGTCCTCGACGGTACCGTCGTCGAAGGTCGCGTTCACTTTGATCTGGAGGGGCTTGTCCGCGCTCAGCACGGCGAAGTCGCCGGGGGTCACGGCCAGTTTCTCGATCTTGCCGCTGCCGGGGGTCCACTTTGCCCCGCCTTTCACCCACTCGCGAAGCACGTTGTATACCCACGTGTCCTTGCCGAAGCGCATGCCGCCGTCGTGGGCCGTCGCCCCGATCGCTTTCGTCAGGATGAGGCTTTCTTCGGGGCGGACGAGATTCACGCGGCGGCCGAGGTTGTCCCGCGTGAGACCGGCGAAGTCCATCGAGGGTTCGTAGCCGAAGAGCGAGAGGCGGAATCCATTCTTCCCTTGAAACGAGCCGTGGCAGCTTCCCGCGTTGCAGCCCGCTTTCGAAAGCAGGCCCATCACGTGGCGTTCGAAATCGACCTGTTTCAGTGTGCCGCCGGTGGGCAGGTTCACGTCCGCCCGTGCGATGGCGGGCGCGGAGCAGAACGCGAGTGCGAGAAGGAAGCGGCTTGGCATGGCAGCACGTTCCTGGCGGGACCGGGTGGCAGCCCGGCGAGTCAGTCAACCCATTCCAACCCCGGCCGTGAGGTGGAGTTTCGCACGAAGTGCCGCCCCGCACAAGAAAAAAGACGGCCTCAAGCCGCCCGCCCCCCACTTGAACCCGTCCGACGGGCCCGCAAAACAACCGTATGACTGCAATCGCAACAGTTCCGGACGCACTCGGCCGGTTCGGCCCCTATGGTGGCCGCTACGTTCCCGAAACGCTGATGTTCGCGCTCGAACAACTCGACGCGGCCTATCGCGAAGCCAAGCACGACCCCGCGTTCCAGAAGGAATTCCACCGGTTGCTGGAAGAGTATGTCGGTCGGCCGAGCCGGCTCTACTTCGCGGAACGGCTGACGCAGGAAGCCGGCGGCGCCCGCATCTACCTCAAGCGCGAAGACCTCAACCACACCGGCGCCCACAAGATCAACAACGCGCTCGGGCAGGCGATGCTCACGAAACGGATGGGCAAGTCTCGCGTGATCGCCGAGACGGGGGCCGGGATGCACGGCGTCGCGTCTGCCACCGCCGCCGCCCTCTTCGGCATGACCTGCCGCGTGTACATGGGCGCCGAAGACGTTCGCCGCCAGGAGTTGAACGTATTCCGCATGAAGGCGATGGGCACGGAGGTGTTCCCCGTCACGTCCGGCTCGAAGACGCTGAAAGACGCCACGAACGAAGCGATGCGCGAGTGGATGAGCACGGTGCAGGACACGCACTACATCATCGGCTCGGTGGTCGGGCCGCACCCGTTCCCGATGATGGTCCGCGATTTCCAGTCCGTGATCGGCGAAGAGACGAAGCGGCAGTCGCGGGAGCAGTTCGGCCGGCTGCCCGAAGTGGTGGTCGCGTGCGTCGGCGGCGGCAGCAACGCCGCCGGAATGTTTTATCCCTTCGTTCAGGAGACGGGCGTAGAACTGGTCGGCGTGGAGGCCGGCGGGCATGGCGCGAGGCTCGGCGGCCACGCCGCCACACTCAGCTTCGGCGCACCCGGTGTCCTGCACGGCAGTTTCAGCTATGTGTTGCAAGATACCGATGGCCAAACCGCGGATGTGCATTCCATCTCCGCCGGGCTCGATTACCCCGGAGTCGGCCCCGAGCACAGCTACTGGCACGACGAACACCGCGTGCGGTACTGCAACGTCACGGACCAGGAGGCCTTGGACGCGTTTCAGATGTGCGGCCGATTGGAAGGCATTCTCCCCGCACTGGAAACGGCCCATGCACTGGTCGAGACGATGCGAATCGCGTCGAAGCGCAGGAAGGACGAGATCGTGGTGCTGTGCTTTTCCGGCCGAGGCGACAAGGACTGCGCCGAAGTGGCGCGACTGTTGCAGCAGTGACCGATGAGCAACGACCGGCCAAGACCAAGCCCGAATGATGACGACGTGGATTCGTTCTTGTCCTCGCGCTACCGCTGCTGTTTCTTCTCGCGGATCGAGTCGATCAACTTCTTGAAATCGTCGCGGCCGCGGAGTGCGGTGAAGTCGTCGCTTTGTTCCAATTCCTTGGCATCGTCAAACCCTGCCGCGACGGCTTTGGTGAGCAACGCCATCGCGCGATCCGCATCGGCACGGGCAAGTACGGCAGCGTCCGGCGCGGCGGTCGCCGCTTGGCCGCGGCTCGTGATCGACCACAGCCGGGCGGCGATCGCGGCGTACTCCGCGGATTCATCCGCATACTTGCTCCACCGCTCCGCACGGAGCCGGCACGCGGCCGGATCCTTGCGATTGGCGAAGTGGCGGACCTGACGTTCCAGGATCGATGGAACCAAGAGCCGGTTGACGGTCTTGCCTTCGGCCAAACGAAGGATTTCTTCAAACTCCGCCATCGCTTCGTCGCCGCGATCCATCGATTGGAGCACGGAGCCGATGTTGTACATGCTGACGAGCGTTTCCGGGTGGTCCGGGGCGAACTTGCTGCGGCGGAGTGCGAGCACCTTGCGGTGCAGATCGAGCGCGTCGGCCCAGCGTTTCAGGGCCGCGTGGCTGCGGGCCAGGTTGCTCATCGCCATGAGCGTGTCGGCGTGATCGGGGCCGGAGTTCGCACGCATCCGTTCGACCACTTCGGTCCGCATCTTGAGCGCGTCCTCGTTGCGTCCCACTTCGCCGAGCACGTTGGCGAGGTTGTTCATGGCCACGATCGTATCGGCGTGGTCGGGCCCGTCCAGTTTCAGCAGCCGCTGATACACGATTTCGCGCAGCTTGAGGCACTCGTCGTCCTGCCGGAGGGCGTAGTGGTCGCTGGCCAGGCTCGCCATGCTGGCGATCGTGTCGCGGTGGTCGGGGCCGAGCGTCGCGAGGCGGCGGTTGTAAACTTCTCGATCCAGCTTCAAGGCGTCCTGTTCGCGGCCGAGCGCGGCGTAGCTGTCCGCGAGGGAATGAAGGCTTCGAAGCGTATCCGCGTGGTCCGGGCCGAGCCGTTCCTTCCGACTGGCGGCGACCGCTTCATCCAATGAGAGCGCCTCTTTGTACCGGCCTTGGATGCGATAACTGGTCGCGAGCTTGCTTGCGCTGAGCAACGTGTCCGGATCGTCCGGGCCGCGGCGCTCCTCGTACAGTTTCCGCGCGATGTCGAACTCCCGCTCGGCGGACTTGGCGTCGCCGAGGTTCAGCAGGGTGGTGCCGAGCATGGCCCGGACGCGTGCTTGGGTCAGCGGTTGCCCGGGGAAACTGCCTTCGACGGCCGCCCCGGCGGCAACGACGGCTTCGGCTAGTTTCACATCCTTGCCTTGTCCACCGCTTCGCCCCTTCGGCCGTCCGGCGGCGAACACGTACTTGTCCACATAGGCGAGCACGGCGGCCGTCTCGGCCTCTTTCGCCACGGCGTTGGCCCGCTCCTTCGACTCGGAGTCCAGTGCGTGCGCGGTCTTCTGCTGCTCCCGCCCCAATAGTGCTGCACCGATGGCGAGCGAAACCGACGCGGCGAACAGCAGCCCGACTGCGGCCGCGGCCGTCGCTTGGTGTCGGCGAATCCATCGTCGGATGCGCGTGAGCAGCGGATCGGGACACGAGTTCACCGGTTCATCGGCCAGCCATCCCTCGATGTCCGCGGCCATGTCGAGCGGGGTCCGATAGCGAGCGGTCGGATCGGTCGCGGTCGCGCGTTCCACGATGGCGTTCAACACGCGGAAGCGCTTTGCATCAGCGGGTTCGTTCGAAGCCCGCCCCGTGAGAATGCACCGGAGCGTGACACCGAGGCTGAAAATGTCCGCCGCGGGGCCGACGCGTCGGCCGTCCGCCTGCTCCGGAGCCATGAACCCCGGTGTTCCCAACACGGCTCCCGTCTCGGTACGGAAGTGCCCGAAGGATTCGGACGCGATGCGTTCGGCCCCTGCGGAAGGCTCATCAACGTCTTCCGTCTGCGCGAGTCCCCAGTCGAGCAAGATCGTTTCCCCGAACGAGCCGACCGCGACATTGGCCGGTTTGATGTCGCGGTGGACGACGCCGCGGCTGTGCGCGTAGGCGACCGTGGCACACAGTGCGACGAAGCGGGACAGCAGCGGCCGCACGGTCGCGGGTGTGGCCGGGCCGGCCGCATGCAACTCCTTGATCGCATCGAGCAGTGTCTTACCGGGCACGAAGCGCATGGCGTAGCACGGCTGCCCCGATTCGTCCTCACCGATGCCGTAGACGGGTGCGATGCCGGGATGCTCCAGCCGACCGGTGATGGCCGCTTCGCGCAGGAAGCGCCGTTGCCGTTCCGAGCTGTCACCCGGGCGCGGCAGGAGTCGCTTCACCGCCACATCGCGGCCCACGGCCGTGTCGCGGGCGATCGAGATTTCCCCCAGGCCGCCCTTGGCGAAGTGCGTGAGATCGCGATACTCCGTGCGCGTCACGGCCCCCGTCGCGCGAGTCTCCGAAGGGATCGCCGCCCGTACGAGGCCGACGATCGCATCATCGGGAGCCGTGTCCACGCACTGTTGGCAATCGACGCAATCCGCGAGATGCTGTTCGACGGTTTCGGCCTCGGGATCGGGCAATCGCCCCTGCCCATAGGCGATGAGCCGGTGGCGCGGGGGATGGGACGAACTGGGCATTACGGCCTCGGCGATTCAGATCTCACCAGAATGGAAGTGCGCAAAGACCGGCGATCCTGTCATTCGGGGTCAATCAAACCGGCGGCTTCGGCCCGGAACCGCCGCAAGACCCGCGACTTCGCCACCAGCACGGCGTTGGTGGTCAGACCGAGTTCGGCCGCGACTTCGGCGGCCTTGGCGCCGTCCATCATCTGCCGGCGGAAGGCGGCCCAAGTCGTTGGCGAAAACTCGCTTTCCAGTGATTCCAGGAGCCTCCGAACCACAAAGGCATCGTGTTCGCGGTCCCACTCGCCGCTCAACCCGCTGGATGGGTCTTCGAGCAACGCGATTGCCGCTTCACCATCCTGTTCCTTGGGTCGGATCTGCTTGGACCGCCAGTAACCGCGCGTGCGGTTCACCACGACGGTGCGGAGCCAATTTCGGAACGCGCCGGTGCGTTCGGAATGCTCGAAACCGGGCAGTTCCTTCACGACCACCGTCAGCACTTCCTGCGTGAGGTCGTCCGCGTCGTCGGCGGGGATGCCGGCCCGGCCCAGCCACTTGCCGATGAACGGCTGATACAGCGAGACCAATCGCCGCCAGTCCGCCTCCGCCGAGCTCTCGGCGATTCGTTGGAGCAAGCTTCGCGGCGTGTCGAGCATGGTGTGAAAAATTTGCCCGGATGCGACAGGGTGCGTCGGGCTGCGCACTTCTGGGTGTGAAGTCTGCGGTCGAGTCAGGCAGTTGCAAGTCGGGCACGGCCGGCAGGCACCGTCATCCCCATGTAAGTGAGTCGCACATGTTTCGTCAACGGAAGTCGCTGACCGCTCTCCTCCAGTCCGCCGTCCGCGGAACACGGCCCCGCACGCATCGCAATTCGATGTTGCGGCTCGAAGCGTTGGAGACGCGTGAAGTGCCGGCCGTGCTGCTCGTCACCAACACGCTGGACGCCGGCGCGGGTTCGCTGCGCCAAGCGATCCTCGATTCGAATGCCTCCGTCGGCGTCGCGGACGAAATCCGCTTCGACATCCCGGAGACCGATACCGGGTTGAATCCGTCCCGCAACGCGTTCGTAATCCAGCCGGCCACCAACCTTCCGACCATCACCGACCCGGTGATCATCGACGGATACACTCAGGCCGGTTCGAGCGCGAACACACTCGCGGCGGGGAACGACGCCGTGATCCGCGTGGAACTCGACGGCAGCACAAGCGGGGGTTCCGGGATCGTGATCGGCGGCGGGCGCAGCACGGTGAGAGGGCTGGCGATCCACAGCTTCGGTGGCGCCGGCATCCAGATCGGGTTCCCCAGCAAGTCCGACCCCGGCGGCAGCGTGGTGGAAGGAAACTTCCTCGGCACGGATGCCACCGGGCTCGCGCGCCGCGGCAACTCCGCCGCGAACGTCTACATCGTGAACGGCGTGGGCAACCGCGTCGGCACCGATGCGGACGGCGTGAACGACCCCGGCGAACGCAATGTGATCATCGGCAGCAGCCAGGGTATCGTCATTACGGAAGGCGGTCTCGTGCCGGTGGACAACGTCATCGCCGGCAACTTCATCGGCACCGATCGCACCGGCACCGTGACCGACCCGGACGGCATTCCGTTCAACTCGGACGACATGGGCAACAGCCACGGCATCACGCTGGTGGCGGTGACGCGGACCACGATCGGCGGCGCCTCGCCCGCGGCCCGGAACATTATCTCCGGCAACTACTTCAATGGCATCTTGATCAACGGGACCGGCCACCGCGGAGCCACGCTCTCCGAGAACAACGTCGTGCAAGGCAACTTCATCGGCACGGACGTGACCGGTACGCTCGCCCGCGGCAACGGCTACATCGGCTTGAACGTCGCCAGTTCCGAGTTCACCACCGTCGCGGGCAACGTGATCTCCGGGAACGGCACCATCGACGGCTCCGCGGGCCTGGTCTTGGACTTCACGTATTCGACGAACGTGTCCGGGAACTTCATCGGAACGGACTTGGGCGGAACGCTGCACCTTGGAAACACCGGCAACGCGATCTTCATGGGCGGCAGCGGCGTGAAGGTGCAGGGCGGCGCGGACCACACGATTCACGACAACGTCATCGCGTTCAACCAGAACGCCGGCGTCGTCGTCACCGGGAACTACGCGATGGCGGGCGCGGACAACATTGTCGTCCGCGGCAATTCGATCCACTCGAACGGCGGGCTCGGAATCGACTTGGCCGCGTTCACCGTGAACTCCCTCGGCGTGACGGGCAACGACACCGGCGATGCGGACACCGGCCCGAACGGATATCAGAACTTCCCGCTCATCGCTGCCGCGTCCAGCAGCGGGAGCGGAACCGTCGTCACGGGGACGTTGAACAGCACCGCGGGCACCACCTTCACCCTGGATTTCTACGCCAGCTCCGCGGCCGACCCGAGCGGCTACGGCGAAGGCCAGGTGTACCTCGGCTCCGCCACTGTGACGACGGACGGCAACGGCGATGCGATGTTCACCTCCGCCGTCGCGGGAATCGCACCGCCCGGTTGGTTCGTATCCGCGACGGCGACCGGCCCGGGCGGAACTTCGGAGTTCTCCGGAGTCGGTGTCGTCGTCGCGTCCAACGATTCGCCGAACCAACTGAGCATCTCCGGCGGCGCGGTGTTCGAAGCCGGCACGTTCACGCTCACCGGGTCGTTCACCGACGCGGATGCGAGCGACACGCACACCGTGACCATCCGTTGGGGTGAAGGCTCTCCCGAAGTTCACACACTGCCCGTCGGCGCTCGCTCATTCCGCTTCGACCATGTCTACGCCGACGACAACCCGACCGGCACGGCGTCGGACCAGTACGCGGTGTCCGTGTCGCTCAGCGACGGAACCGCGTCCACGAGTGCGGACGCGTCGGTGATCGTGAGCAACGTCGCGCCGTCCAACTTGGCATGGTCCGTGGCCGACACCGATCTCGATGAAGGCGACACCGCCGTCGTGAATGGCACGTTCGACGACCCGGGTCTTCAAGACGTGCATACCGTCACCATCGATTGGGGCGACGGTGCATCCCAAACCTACGTGCTCCCGGTCGGCGATCGGTCGTTCTCCATCCGCCACCGCTACGCGGACGACAATCCGACCGCAACGCCGCAGGACGATTACGTGGTGCGAGTATTGATCGCGGACGACGACGCGGGCGCGGGCGAGCCGGCGACCGGCCTCGTGTACGGCATCAAGTCCGAGACCGCGGGCGCGGTGCCGCGCACCCGGCCTCCGGTGCATCTCTTCACGTTCCGTTCCGACGGCACCGCCTTCGCAGACCTCGGCACGGTTCGATTGAACGGCACGGCGATCGACGCGGACGGCCTCGCGTTCTCCCCGGCCCGCGGGTTGCTCGCGTATCAGATGATTCATGCGTCGAGCACGGTCGCACCCAGTGATTCGCAACTGGTGTCGCTCGATACCGCGACCGCCGCGGCCACTCCGATCGGCAGCGTGCTTGTCGGCCGCTCCATTCGCGCCGCCGCCTTCGACGCCTGGGATCGCCTCTGGGTGCTCGACCAACTTCAGGATCAACTGCTGCAAGTCGATCCGGCCACGGGAGCGATCCTCGGCAGCCCCGTGAGCCTCACCCTCGGCGGAAGCCCGTACAACCTCGGCGACCTGACCGATCTCGCCATTCGCGACGACGGTGCACTCGTGGTCGCCGACGGGGCCGGTGCTTCGTTCTACACGCTCGATCCGGCCACCGGCGTGCTCACGTTTCTCACGCGAGACACGGTGCTGCAACCGGGCCAATCCACCACCGCGCCCACCGGCATCGGCATGGCCTTCCACGGCGACACGCTCTTCACCTACGACGCCCAGGGCACCGACGACATCTACCGGTACGATGCGGCGAACGGCTTCACCCGGAGCCCGGTGTTCCTGAACATCATCCCGAGTTACAACTCGGGCCAAGGCGACCTCGCGACCGCCGCGGCCGGTGTGAAGGTCACCGTTCACAACTTGAATCCGTCCATCGATCTCGCTTCGGCGACGGCCGCGTTCGGCACCGGACTCGTGCATCTGGACGGCACCTATTCCGACGCCGGCGCCGACACGCACACTCTCACGGTGAACTGGGGCCACGGCTCGCCCGAAACCGTGACCGTGAGCGGTGGCGTGTTCCACCTGACGCACCAGTACCCGGCATCGAGCATCGAGCCCGGCAACCAGTACTCCATCACGGCCACGCTCACGGATGACGACACCGGAGTCGTGTCCAAAACGGTGCCGTTCACCACGTCGTCCATCGGCGGAACGGTGTTCCACGACACGGACGGCGACGGCATCCGCGATAGCGGCGAAGACCCGCTCGCCGGGTGGGTCGTGTACGTGGACGCCAACAACAACGGTGTCCGTGATTCGGGCGAAGCGTTCACCACGACGGATTCCAACGGAGGTTACGCGCTGGACGGGTTGCCGGCCGGAACCCAGAGCGTGCGGCTGGAACGCCCCGCGGGTTGGACTTCGACGAACTCGCCGAACGTGAACGTCGGCAGCGGCGATGCGATCACCGGAGCCAATCTCGGCGCGTACCGCAACGCCATCATCCGTGGCACGGCGTACGACGACGAGAACGCCAACGGTCGCCGCGATTCGGGCGAATTCCCCCTCGCCGGGTGGACCGTGTTCCTGGATCGCGACCGCAACGGCGTGCTCGACCCCGGTGAGGCCCGCACCGTGACGAACTCCGCCGGCGAGTACGTGTTCGACGATCTCCCCGCGGGCGAGTACGACGTGCGGCTCGTTCCGGCGGACGGATGGGTCGACACTTCGGCGAACCCGGCGACCGTCGTCGTGCAGACCGGAGCGAGCGGCCAAACGTTCACCGCGAACCTTGGCAGCACGCCGCGGACCGCCAGCCTCTCCGGCTTCGTGTGGAATGACTCCAACGGAAACGGCGACATCGACTACAACGAGGAAGCGATCGCGGGCACGGTGATCGAACTCACCGGCATCGACGATCGCGGCCGTACCGTGGCCCGCACCACGACGACGTCTTCCAGCGGGCACTACGAGTTCGACGAACTGCGCCCCGGCATCTACGCCGTTCGCGAAGTCCAACCCAACGGCTTCGCCGACGGACTGGACGAAGTCGGCAGCTTGGGCGGCGTGCTGGCGAACGATCTGATCACGAGCATCCATGTGGGCGCGGGCGATCGCGGGATCGGATATAACTTCAGCGAGCACGGCGGCGTCGCGCTGCACCGCGGACAAACCGCAACCATCGGCTTCTGGCAGAACAAGAACGGCCAGGCCCTGCTGAAGTCGCTCAACGGCGGGCCGAACGCCACCGCGCTCGGCAACTGGCTCGCCGCAAGTTTCCCGAACCTGTACGGTTCGTCCGCCGGAGCGAACAACCTCACCGGCAAGACGAACACGCAAGTCGCGGCGTACTACATCACGCTCTTCAAGGTGAGCGGCCAGAAACTCGCGGCTCAAGTGCTGGCCACCGCGTTCGCTGTGTACGCCACGGACAGCGACCTGGCGGGCACCGCGGCCCGGGCATACGGCTTCGAAGTGACCACGGGCGGCACCGGCGAAGCGCGGTTCAACGTCGGCTGCAGCGGCGCCTCCTTCGGCGTCGCCGACCGCACCGTGCTCTCGATCCGCGAGATCCTCGACGCGACGAACCGCCTCTCCGCGAACGGCGTGATCTACGTGAACTCCCGCCTCCGCACCCCGGCCAACGACGTGTACGATTGCATCAACAACACGGGGGATATCTGATCGCACCAATGCAACGGACGGCGACTTCTCGACGGTCGCCGTCCTGACCGGTGTGCCTCTGGATTTGATTCACGCCAAGCCGAGTGCCGCCAGCAGCAAATCCTTCACCGAAGTCGTTGGCACGCTGCCGCCCGGCTTCGGGCCGTGGCCGATGAGGATCGGCCGATCGAGCGGGTCCGCGGCCGCAAGACCGTGGCTGCCCTTCACGATTCCGGCGTCGAGCGGCACCACGTCCATCGTCATGCGGAAACCGAGCTTCTTCTCCAACACGCGCTTGGCGGCATGCAGCTTCGGCAGGCGGAACTTCGGATCGAAGAACAACTCGCACGGGTCGTAGCCCGGCTTGTGGTGGATCGCGACGGCACGGGCGTAGTCCGGGGCGATCTCGTCGTTCATCCAGAACGGATACGCAAACCACGCATTCGGCTCTGAGAGCAGGATCAACTCGCCGCTGCGCTCGTGGTTCAAACCGATGGCTGTCCGCTCCTCGCCGGTGAACACCTTCGCCACGCCCTCCACCGGCATCAGCAGATCGCGGACGCGAAGCACATCCTCCGCGTCGCGAACGTACACGTGGGCCAGTTGATGATCGACGACGGCGAACGCACGCGAACCGTAGAGGTCGAGTTGTTCGCCGAACGGCCCATGCCGCACTTCGAGCAACCCGGCGGAACGCAGCACGCGGTTCAGGTACACGGGTCGGCTCACGTCGCAGTGGCCGTACTCGCTGACGACCCACACGCGGGCGTCGATCGTCTTCGCGGCATCGAGCAGCGGCTGGCACGCGTCGTCCAATTCCTTCACGCACTTGGGGATGTCGGTGCCGGACGGGCCGAACCGCTGCGGGTCGTAATCCAAGTGCGGCAGGTAGACGAGGCTCAGATCGGGCCGGTGCTTCTCCAGCGTGAGTGCGGCACAGTTCGCAATCCACTCGGTGCTCTTGCGACCGGCCATCGGCCCCCAGAAGGCGGAGAACGGGAACACTCCGAGCCGCTTCTCCAGTTCATCCGTCCAGCCGTTCGGCGTTCCCGCGATGCCGAAGGCCTTATTGCCGTCCACGGCGTAGTGCGGCTTGGGTGTCACGCTCACATCGACGGCCGCACCTTGGTTGAACCACCAGAAGAGCTTCGCACTCGTGAACGCCTTGCCGCGTTCCTTCGCGCGTCGACGAGCGGTCGCATACACCGGCTCGGCTTGCATCAGGCGGTTCGATTGCTGCCAGAAGCGGACTTCGTTCGTGTCCCGGAACAGCCAGCCGTTCGCGACCACGCCGTGTTCGCCCGGCAGCGTACCGGTGAGAATCGTGGCCTGCGCGGTGCATGTGACCGCGGGCAGCGTCTCGGGCATGTCCGCGACCCAACCGCTCGCCGCGATCGCTTTCAAACGCGGTGCGAATTCCAGAAGTCGCGGCGTGAGCCCCACGGCGTTGATGAGGAGGATCGGTTGCATACCGTAACGGTACTCCTTGGGAGCGCGGGCGTCTCGCCCGTCACCGATCCGGAGTATTCGGAGTCGGCTTCGGTTCATTCCTGAGTAATCGCTTTCGCTGCGGTCGGGACGGCCGCGTTCGCGGGGACAGACCATGCAAACGAGGCGACTCGGCAATTCGGACCTGCACATCACACCGATCGGGTTCGGGGCGTGGGCCATCGGCGGCGGCGGATGGGCCTTCGGCTGGGGCTCGCAGGACGATGCCCAAAGCATCGCCGCGATTCATGAAGCGCTCGATCTCGGCATCAACTGGATCGACACTGCCGCGGTCTACGGCCTCGGTCACTCGGAGGAAGTGGTCGCGAAGGCGCTCGAGGCCGTGAAACAGCGGCCGCTCGTGTTCACCAAGTGCGGCCGCGTGTGGGATGAACACGGCCAGATTGGCAAACGCGTGAAGGCTGCCAGCGTCCGGAAGGAATGTGAAGACAGCCTGCGCCGCCTCCGCGTATCCGTCATCGACCTCTACCAAATGCACTGGCCCGAGCCGGACGAGGATATCGAGGAAGGCTGGCAGGAGATGGTGAAGCTCAAGCAGGAAGGGAAAGTGCGGTGGATCGGCGTTTCGAACTTCTCCGCGGAGCAGATGAGCCGCGTGAGCAAGTATGGAGAGATTACTTCGCTGCAGCCGCCGTACTCGATGGTGCGGCCCGAGGTCGAGGCTTCGATCCTGCCGCATTGCTTGGCGAACAACATCGGCGTGATCGCGTATTCGCCGATGGCATCCGGCCTGCTCACCGGCGCCTTCACGCGCGAACGCCTCGCCGCGCTCCCGGCGGACGACTGGCGGAAAGAAAAGAACAAGCACTACCAGGAGCCACTTCTCACCCGCAACCTGAAGTTGGTGGAACTGCTGAAGACCATCGGCGACCGCCACGCGAAGAACCCCGGCGAGGTGGCGATCGCGTGGGTGCTGCGTCATCCCGCGGTCACGGCCGCGATCGTCGGTGCCCGCCGCCCCGGCCAGTTGAAAGAACTGCTCGGTGCCGCCGAGTGGAGGCTCGACGCCGGTGAAGTGTCCGAGATCGAAGGGTTCCTGAAAGCGAACCCGGCGTGAAATTCGGGAGTGTTAGCACGGCTGGTGCCGGCCCTGGTCTTCAAAACCTGTGGGGGGTGTGAACAACGCCCCCAGTCGGTTCGATTCCGATACACTCCCGCCAGACACAAGACAAGAGAGGCTCCTGTCGAGCCCGGAGATCAAGATCAGTGTGCATTCAAATCTCGCGAACTCCGCGACAGCGTGGCCAGATCAGAGTCTTTCGTAAGCATCCGCCAGACCGCGTTCTTGTGGGCCGTGGCAACCACGGAGGTTTCCTTTCGGAGACCTCACCATGGCGAAACACCATCAGGATTTTCATGCGGGAGCGGACGTGACGTCGCACATCGCCGCGCGGTGGGCTACCCACAGGGTGGTGAAACTCAGTTGGGCGCGACGTCGGGGCGGCGAACGGGCGAGGAGTCGATGCGTCCGTACAATTTGCGTATGGCCGATGAAGTGAAGCCGCTCTCGCTGAAACGCGAGGGAGACGGTCTGCGGATCGAGTGGAGCGACGGCGCGAGCACGCACACGCCGTGGCGGGTGCTGCGGAAGAACTGCCCGTGTGCGACCTGCATCGAAGAGCGGGCGAAGCCGCCGGATCCGTTCAAGGTGCTGACGCCGCAGGAAGTGGCCGCCGGGGCTCCGGAGCCGGTCTCGATGCGGCCCGTGGGGCGGTACGCCTATCAGATCGCATGGAACGACGGTCACGACACCGGGATCTACCCCGTCGAATTGTTAAGGAAGTTGGCAAATCCATGAATCCAGCACAACCGCAGAAGATGTCTCTTCCGGGGATCCGCCATGTGATCGCCGTGGCGAGCGGAAAGGGCGGCGTGGGCAAGTCCACGGTTGCCGCCAACCTCGCACTCGCGCTCCACGCGGCGGGCCAGAAAGTCGGCCTCATGGACGCCGACATCTACGGCCCGTCCGTGCCCATCATGTTCGGCTTGGGCCAGGTGAACCCGCAGACCACGCCGTTCCCGCTGCACAAGCACGGCATCGCGCTCATGTCCATGGGCTTCCTCGTGGACCCGAACCAAGCCGTGATCTGGCGAGGGCCGAAGGTCGCCCAAGCGGTGCAGTCGTTCCTCGGCCAAGTGGCGTGGGGCGAACTGGACTTCCTCGTGATCGATCTTCCGCCCGGCACCGGCGACGCCCAACTCACGCTGTCCCAAAGCGCGCCGCTCACCGGCGCGGTGATCGTGACCACTCCGCAGGATGTGAGCCTGATCGACGCCCGCAAAGGCGTGAAGATGTTCGAAGAAGTGAAAGTACCGGTGCTCGGTGTGATCGAGAACATGAGTTACTTCACCGGCGACGACGGCAAGCGTTATGAGATCTTCCGTTCGGGCGGCGGGGCGAAACTGGCCGCGGAGATCGGCGTGCCGTTCCTCGGCGACCTGCCCATCGACCCGCGCGTGGCCGAGTGCGGCGACACCGGCGAGCCCATCGTAAGGAAGCATCCCGATGCTCCGATTTCGAAGGCGTACTTGAAACTGGCCGCAACGGTGATTGAACACGCCGCCAAGCCCGCAAGTGCGGCCCTGCCGGAGGTTCAGTTGTGACTCGTGATTGTCTCGTTCGCATCGCGAGCCGGTAATCGACAAAATGTTACACATTCGCGGACATCGACGGGACTTTCTCCGCGTCGGCGGGTTCGGCCTCGCCGGGCTCACGCTCGCGGATATGCTGCGTGCCGATTCCCGATCCACGGCGCGGCCCAAGTCCGTCATCTACATCGTGCTCGGCGGCGGGCCCAGCCACATCGACATTTGGGACATGAAACCCGATTCACCGGCCGAGTTCCGGGGGCCGTTCAAGCCCGCGGCCACGAAGCTGACCGGCGTTCAGATCTGCGAGCACATGCCGCGGCAGGCCGCGATCATGGATCGGCTCGCCCTGCTTCGTGGAATCGCGTCCGTCGAAAACGATCACTTTCTGAGCGAGGTGTACTCCGGCTTGCCGCGCGGAGCGGGGAAGCGGCCGGCGTTCGGCTCGGTCGTGAGCAAGCTCACGAACTCGCCGTCGCCTTTGCCGCAGTACATCAGCTTGGACCGCCCGGGCGACGACCGCTTCGAGTTTGAGAAGCCGTACTACGCGGGATCGAACCACGCCCCGTACCGCCCGTTCGGCGACGCACTGGACGACCTCCGCCCCGCGAAATCGCTCGACGATCTCTCCGATCGCAAGAGCGTGCTCAAGTCTTTCGACACGATGCGTCGCGATCTCGACCGCGGCGACTCGCTCGCGGGGATGGAGAAGTTCCAGGCCCAGGCGTTGGACATCATCACGTCGCCGCGCGTGCGAGAGGCGTTCGATCTCAGCCGCGAACCGGCGAAGTTGCTGGACACCTACGGCCACATGGCCGGGAAGTATCCGCACCAGACGTACAAGAGCATCCTGTACCCGTGGGATGCGAAGAAGTTCATCCTCGCCCGACGGTTGGTCGAAGCCGGTGCCCGCGTGGTCACGCTCCGCGCAGCCGAGTGGGATCACCACAGCAGCGAGAACGGCGACATCTTCTTCGCGCTCAAGTGCCTCATGCCGTTGATCGACCGCAGCGTGTGTGCCTTGATCGACGACCTGAAAGCCCGCGGGTTGGAGAACGACGTGCTGGTCGTGCTGCTCGGCGAGTTCGGCCGCACGCCGAAGATCGCGAACCCCGGCCCGGGCCGCGAGCACTGGGCGGAAGCGGGCTGTGCCGTGCTCGCCGGCGGCGGGTTGAAGACGGGTCAAGTGATTGGCGAAACGGACAGCCGCGCCGAACGCGCGAAGTCCGGCAGCATCACGTTCCAGAACGTGATCGCCACCATCTATCAGACGCTCGGGGTGGACCTCGCCAGTCAACTCGCGGACTTCTCGGGCCGACCCCAGAACTTGCTCGACGACACCCGCCCGATCCGCGAATTGCTCGACTGAACCGCACGGTTCAAGCGCCAGGCGGAGCCTCGCCCGGCGGATTCGTCCGAGTCACGCGGCGAACCACCTTGTACCCGCCGTAGCCGAGCAAGGCCCACGGCAGTACCACGCACAACGCGAAGACCACCCACGTCAGGCTCGTGAGCAGCACCGAGAAGCTGTACGACAAGCCCTTCTTCACCGGCGGCCACACGCCGTCGTCCGGGCCCACCACGCTCTCGGCGTTCGCCAACGTGATCTCGATGCGGGCCGTCGCGGACTTGCCTTCGGGCGCGGTCGGATCCTTGGCGGAGTTGAACGCCCGCACCGTGCCCGCACTCTTGAACCGTTCGACCAGTCCGGAGGCGGATGCGAGCGGCACCTCGTACACGAGCCGCGCCGTCGCTTTGCCGTTGCGTTCGCGGCCGGTCTTGGAATCGATCGGCCGCCCTTTCACTTCGTTGAACTGCGCGGTGAACACGGCCACGGCGTTGTCCACGTCCGCGACTTCGAGCCCGAGCACCGTCGTTTCACGCGGAGGGAGCCGGTTCGCGGGACGCAGCCGGATGCTGTACAGCACCTTGGTATCGGTCGCGGCTTCGTTCTCGGGGGCGTGGGCGATGTTCCGCGAGAGCAGTTCGCCCGCCGCTTCGAGCGAGCCCTTCAGCGCGGCCTCTTGCGTGCGGGGAATCTCGAAATCGAGGGAAGCGTTCACGTTCTGCTTGTCGGTCTCGTCCAAGTTGGAAGCGAGGATGCGGCCCTTCGCGGCGCCAACGGAATCGCGAAGCGCGGTGTAGGTCGTCGTCACGTCGTTGGCCGCGATCTGGAGCGAGAACGCATCCCGCGGGCGAAGCCGGGACACGGGCCACAGGCTGACGCGGTACAGGATCTTCGTGTCCGTCACCTGGTCGCTCTCGGCCGCACGGCTCACCGTGCGGGAGGCGACATCGCCGGCGGCGGCGAGGGCCGCGCGGATCGCGCCTTCGTCCGTGCGCTTGATGTCGAAATCCAGTTGCGCCGTCACGTTGTTCTTGTCGTTCTCGTTCAACTGGGCGACCTGCACGCGGCCGGAGGCCTTGGCGATCGCGTCGCGGATCGCGTTGTAGGCGTTCGGCACGTCCGCCACCGCGACGGCGAGCGTGGCCGTTTCGCGCGGGGCGATGTTCGCCAGGTTATAGAGTTGCACGATGAAGAGCGAGTCGCCGCGCTTCAGCGGTGCGTTCTTGGGCATGGTGCCGCCATCGGCCTGCTGTTGGCGATCGATCTCGAGCCGGGCCACGCGGCCGATCTGGCGGAGCCGGTCGCGGATCGGCCCGCTCGCCTCCGGGGACACCTCGAAGTTCAGCATCGCGTTGAACTGCCCCGCCGCGAGTTGCTTCAACTCGGACTTCAACACGCGGCCCTTCGCGTCCACGATTTCCTTCAGAACCTGCTGGTAGGTCTTGTCCACATCCTCGACTTCGACGCCGGCCTGCACACGCTCGTTCTCCATCACGCCGGCGGCGGTGCGGATTTCCTTCTCCTGCAGGGTGATGGTCAGCGTGCTGAGCGCGGCGAGGTTCGAGTAGTACCGGAGTTCGCCTTCGGCTTCCTCGATCTTCGTGCGCCACAGGCCGAGTTCGCGCTCCGCTTCGAGCAGTTGCTTGATCTCGCCCTTGCCGTCCTTGATGATCTGCAGCAGCCGCGTCTCCATGGCCCGCGACGCCCGCAATCGGCTCTCGGTGTCGGTGTACTGCTTGGTCACGTCCTGGCTGGCGAGCCGCACGCTCTTGAGTTCGCCGCCCTTGCCGAGTTCCTTGCGAAGATCGAGCACGAGCCCGTCCAGCGATTCGGGCGGCACCCGCACCGTGATCGAACCCTTCACCTTGCCGTTGGTGAGCTTCTCGCTGTTCACGGTGCCCACGAACGCACCTTTGATCTTGGTCACGAGTTGGGTGACGGTGGCGAGTCCGGAGTCGAACGATTCGATCTCGAACTCGATGTCGCCGGAGCGAAGCACGACGCGGCGAGTCGGCTCGGGGATGTTATTCGCGACGGGGTCATTTGTGGTGACTAAGCCGGAACCGGAACCCGGCGGCACCGTGGGCTTCGGCGGGCCGTCCTTGATCTTGGTCAGTTTGTCCTCGCCCTTCTGGGTGTCGTCGATGTTCTTCGCCGCAATCTCATTGGCCTTGGCAGTGCCATCGGCGGGATTGAAGTAGCCATTGGATACGGGATTCGATTTGTCCCCCGGGGGCGGCGCCTGAGCGCCGGGGACGACCGGCCCGCTGACGGGGTTGACGGGAATGACGCTGGGCACGACGACGGGCTGCCCGGCTTGCGCGTTGCCGTAAGCACCCGTGTAGAAGGAGAAGAGCTGATTAGCGTCTTTCGGCGGCGCGGAGAGGCCGTTGCCGGCGAAACCGCCGGCGAACCCGCCGCCGCCGCCGACACCCATGCCCGTGCCGTTCCCGAGGTTGCCGGCGGAGTTGATCGTGTACGCGGAGTTGCTGTCCGGTCGGCGGTACCACGCGTTGTTTGAAGCGTTCGGGGAGTTCTGTGTATGGCGTTCCCGAAAGTTGTTCGCCGCCCCGGCCGGATCGTTGACGACGATCTCGTTGACGGTCTTGTCCGCGAGTCGTTCCAAGTCGACCGCCGACTCCAAGTTCGATTCGAGCCCGACAGCCGGAACTTCCGATTCCGTGGTGGATTCACGCCTGATCCGGGAGGCGAACTGTCGTTCTTCACCCGGCATCGGCAGTCGGCCGTCGTTGAGGAGCGAGACGCCGAGGGCACCGAAGGTGCCCAAGAGGATGATCGCCGCGGCGGCCGCGGTGATGCGGCGCGGCCAGCCGAGGATCAGGATGGCGTGGCGTTTCGGTGCGATGCGCGTGGCTTGCACGGCGCGGTCTTCCAAGCCCGGCTTCGGACGCAGCGGCGCGAACAACGTACCGAGCCCGCGGTCGAAGTGGATCGCCGACGCGAGCGTGGCGGCGCACTCGGCGCATTCCTTCGCATGGCGATCCAGCCGTTCCCGCTCCTCGAGCGACAATCCGCCCGTGAAGTACGATGCGATCTGTTCCTGCGACCAAATGTGTTCGGACATTGTTGACTCCGACAAAGCTCCGGCCGCTTACGCATGCCGGCTCGCCTAGTTCGCCAGTTCGGGCGGCATCCGGTCCTTCAGCATCTTCAGGCCGCGGTGCAGGAGCCCCCGCAGCGAACCGTTCGTCAGCCCCAGTTGCTCGCTGATCGTGTCGTAATCCGCGCCCGTGATGTACCGCATCGTGAGCGGCAGGCGGTACTCCTCGGGCATGGACCGCAGCACGGACAGCACCGCGCCGCGGAGTTCCTCGCGCTGGGCCGCGTCCTCGGGTGAAAGCCCGGCACACGGCACCGCGTGAAGTTCCGCCTTGCCGTTGGCGGTGCCGTTCGTTCCCGCGTTGCGCTTCTGGCGCGAGTCGCGGCGCGCGGCATCGATCGCCACGTTGTGGGCGATGGTGAGCAGCCACGGGCGGAACTGTGCGGGGTTCTCGAGTTTGCGAAGCGAACGGAACGCGAGCAGCAAAGTCTCTTGAAGCAGATCCTCGGCGCGTTGCGTGTGGCCGGTGTCCAGGAACAGGCGTGCGAACACGAGCCGCGACGTACGGCGGACCATCTCCTCGAACGCGACCCGGTCGCCGTTCCGCGCCCGGACCACCAAGTCCGTGTCGGCTTCGCTCATGCGTCCCTCGCCACTTCAAGAATAGAGACGCCGCCGCCCCGCGGTGCGCGCGCGAAACACGTTTGAAACCCGGTTTCTGCTTTGGAAACCGGGTTTCTCATGACGTTGGGAGAAGCCCGGTTTCCAAAGCAGAAACCGGGTTTCGGATCCAAATGCCATTGCACCGCGCCCCCCGCGTGGGGGATCATCTTCCTTCCAACCGGACGGACGACATGGATGTTCGCGCAAATCGCTCGCTGGTGCTCGGTGCCGCCATCAACTGGGCGGCGTTCGCGGCCACGCTTGCCGTGTCGTTCTTCCTCGCCCCGTACCTCGTCCGCTCGCTCGGCGACGCCCGCTACGGCGTGTGGTGCGTGGTCGAATCGATCCTCGCGTACTTCACACTCTTCGACCTCGGCATCGCCGCGTGCCTCGTGCGGTTCGTCGCCAAGTTCCACGCCACCGGCGAGCGCGACGAACTGAACCGGCTCGTGTCCTCGTGCCTCGCCGTGTTCAGCCTCGCGATGCTCGGCGTGATGCTCGTCGGCGGGCCGCTCGTGCCATTGATCGGGCCCGCACTCGAACGCAAACTCGGCGAGCCCGGCGACGTGCCCGCCTTCATGCTGCTCATGCTCGCGAACCTCGCGATCACCTTGCCGCTCTCCGTGTTTCCCACGATCCTGGACGGCCTGCAGAGGTTCGGGGCGAAGAGCGCGGTGCGGCTGATGTTCCTCGCACTCCGCGTAAGCGGAATCGTGTACGTGATGGAAACGCAGCCGGGCCTGCTGCCGTTGGCGATCGCGTACACCATCGTGAACGTGCTCGAACACGCCGCGTTCGCCGTGCTTGCCTTCCGCTTCCTGCCCGGCCTGCGCATCGGCCGCTCGCACGTGGACCGCGCTACGCTGCACCGTGTGAAGGGCTATGGCATCGATGCGTTCCTCGCCATGCTCGCGGGCCGCATCACGGTGCAAACCGGGGCCATCGTGGTCGGCGGGTTCCTCACCGCGGCGGCGGCGGCCCACTACGCCATCGCGGCCCGGCTCGTCGAACTCGCGAAGAACCTGCTCCGCTCCATCACCAGCACGCTCACGCCGGCCGTGAGCGAACGCGAGGCGAAGGGCGACCTCGACGGCGTCCGTCGCGTGCTGCTCGACGGCACGCGGGCCGTGCTGTACCTTGTGCTGCCGATCCATCTCGGTCTGTTGTTCTTCGGTGCTCCGTTCCTGGCGAAGTGGATCGGCGGGCCGGAGTACGCCGCGTGGTGTTTCCCCGCGACGGCGATTCTCTCCGCGACGCTCACGATCGGCGTGGCCCAATCCGTGGCCTCGCGCATCCTGTACGGCATGGGCACGATCCGACTCTTCGCCCGGCTTGCATTGGTGGAAGCCGCGGTCAATCTCGGCTTGAGCCTGGCATTGGTCGGCCCCTGCGGGATCGAAGGAGTGGCGGTCGCGGTCGCGGTGCCGAACGTGCTCTTCTGCCTGTTCGCGATCGGCTACGCGTGCCACGTTCTGGATGTGTCCGCGATTCGCTATGCTCGCCACGCCTGGCTGAAGCCGTTGCTCGCGGCCGCGGTTCCGGCGGTTTGGTGGTCGCTGGTGCCGGCCGAGGGTTCAACCTGGTTTGGCATCGCGTCGGGCATCGCGCTCGGGTTGCTTCCGTATGCTGCGGCCGTGGCGCTCGCCGAGCGTCGGTTGCTTGCATTCCGTCCGCGCTTCCGCACGCCGCGCCCCGCCCCTTCGCCCGCGCTCTGACTGGCCGTGTCGCACGCGATCGGTGAGAATACTCCCGCACCCCGCACCCCACTCCCCAAGGCATTCCATGCGCAAGCTCTCCGCGTTGATTATCGGCGTCGTTCTCGCGTGCGGCAGCACGTCGAACGCGCAGCCGACTCGCAAGTACGACGACAAAGGCGCCCCGCCCTTCAAGATTCTCAAGGAAGGCGAGAACCCGCCGCTCGACGCGTATGACAACTTCGTGATCGGGCCGAACTACACCACCGCGCCGGAACGCAAGAAGGTGGACGGCGTGCCCGAAGGCAAAGTGCAGCAGTTCACCATCGACTCGAAGGAAACGAAGCTCTTCAACCCCGGCATCAAGCGGGACAAGTTCGGCACGCCGGACCCGAACAACCCGAAGACGCTGATCGTCGAGACCAAGACGATGGACTACAAGCGGGCGATCGGCGTGTACATCCCGGCCGGTTACAAGGAAGGCACGGAAGCGCCGTTCATGGTGGTGCACGACGGCCCCGGGCACGCCAACGGGTACAAGACGATCCTGGACAATCTCATCGCCCAGAAGCGCATCCCGCCGATCGTGCTCATCTCCATCGCCAACGGCGGAGGCGACGCCCAGGGGCACGAACGCGGCAAGGAATACGACAACATGAACGGCGACTACGCCACGTACATCGAAGACGAGGTGCTGCCGCGCGTCGAGAAGAACTGCATGGTGAAGCTGACGAAAGACCCGGACGGCCGCGCGGCGATGGGTTGCAGTTCCGGCGGCTCGTGCGCCCTCATCATGGCGTGGTTCCGCAACGACCTCTACCACCGCGTTCTCACCACCTCCGGCACGTTCGTGAACCAAGCGTGGCCGTTCGATCCGAAGTTCCCGGACGGCGCGTGGGGCTTCCACGAAACGCTGATCCCGAAGGAACCGAAGAAGAACCTTCGCATTTTCATCCACGTCGGCGATCGCGATCTGCTCAACCCCAACGTGATGCGTGACAACATGCACGATTGGGTGGAGGCGAACCACCGCATGGCGAAAGTGCTGAAGGCGAAGGGTTACGAGTACCAGTATCTCTTCTGCCAGGGCTCGGGCCACTGCGACGGCAAGGCCCAAGGGCAGTTCCTGCCGCACGCCATCGAATGGACGTGGAAGGGCTACGGGGAGAAGAAGGGCAAGTAACGATGACGGGAGGCCGTCCGCCGAACGGGGCCGCCCTCTGCGATGAGTACGGACTTTGCCGGTTGTAGCAGTTGGCCGCTTCCGGCAAGTCGGTACCGGCCTTCGTCCCGCGTTTTCCCCTTGTTTCTCAATGCCGGCGTCGATATTCACCGCACCTGCTGCGACGGATCGCGCCCATGCTCTCCCCGGTCGCCCTGCTCCGGCCCCGAACGGGCCGGTGGCCGCAACTTCAGCTGCCGCCATTCCACCTCCGCCTGATGTGGACGGTGTGGGCCGCCGTGGCCTTCGTCGTGATCGGCCGCGGCCTCCTCGCCCACCAACCGAAGCACGTCGGCATCTTCCACGTGTATGCCCAAGGCGGGGCCGACTGGTTCGCAGGCCGCTCCGTGTATCCCGCCGCGGACGGCTTCGATGTCTTCCGCTACCATCCGTTCTTCGCCGCCGCGTTCGTGCCGTTCGGGGTGCTGCCGCTCGTCGCCGGCAGCGTGTTGTGGCGAACCCTCTTGGTGTCGTTCGCGTTCGGCTCGTTTCGCCGTTGGCTCGAATCGCTGAACTTGAATGCCCGCGCGACGAATTACCTGATGGTGATGCTCGCGCCGCTCACCGCGTGGGACTTGGTCGCCGGGCAAACGAACACGCTCATCATCGCGATGTTGCTCCGCGCCGTGACCGCAAGCACGCGAGATCGCTGGTGGTCCGCGGCGATCTGGCTGGCCTTTGCGAGCCTGTTGAAACTGTTCCCGCTCGGCTTCGCCGCCCTGTTGATCGTCGCACGGCCGCGTCAACTCGGCCTTCGCTTCGCCGCGGCGGTCGCGGCCGTGTGCGCCGTGCCGTTCGTGCTGCAGGATCCCGTTTACGTCGCACGGATGTATGCGGACTGGTTCGCCACATTCACGGCAGACACGGGCCGGCAAGACTATCCGATCGGCTTGGCGTACCGCGACGTGCGGTTCCTCTTCCGCGTGTGGTGGGAACCGCTGCCGGACGCAGTGTTCAAGGGGACGGTGGCCGCGTTCTGGCTCGCATCGCTGGCCGCAATGCGGTGGTCACGCGACAGCCAGGATGTCTGGTCGCGATCGCTGTTGCTCGGCGGGCTGGGCATGACGCTGCTCGGCCCCTGCACGGAGGTCCTGACCTACGCGATACTCGCGCCCGGCATCGTGTGGGCGGCGTGGCCGTCACGCGGGGCGAGTGCGGCGATCCTGTGGCCCGCATACGCCCTGCTCGCCTCCGGGCACTTGGCGTTCCTGTTCCCCTTCGGCACGCCGTACGCGATGCTCGGACCGCACACTTTCGCCGCGATCCTGCTTGGCGCAGGCGCCGGGCTCGCATGGTGGCGCTGCCTGCCAGTCGAGCCCTTGTCCGAGTCCACGAAACTTCACATTCACTTCGCCACGCCGAATTTGTAGACCGTCGTCTGCTTGTACGTCTCGCCGGGGCGGAGCACGACGTTGCTCTTTTCCTTCCACTCGGGCTTGTTGACCGAGTCCGGGAATTTCTGCGGCTCCATGCAGAACCCGTTGTACTGCTTGTAGACCGCGCCGCCCTTGCCCGTGTTCGTACCGTCCAGGAAGTTGCCGGTGTAGAACTGCAGGCCCGGTTCGGTGCTCAGCACCACCAGCGTGCGGCCGCTCTTCGGCTCGAACACCGCCGCCGCGAACTCCGGCCGCTCCGTCGTGCCCTTGTCCAGCACATAGTTCAGGTCGAAGCCGACCGGCTTGCCGCCCGCCTTTTCCAGGTCCTTGCCGATCGACTTTTCCTTGGTGAAGTCGAACACCGTGCCTTCCACCGGGGCGATCTTGCCCGTGGGGATCAGCGTGTCGTCGCCGGGAGTGTAGTTCTTCGCGGCGATGAGCACGCCGTGACCGGTGATGTCTCCGCTGTTGTGGCCGGCGAGGTTGAAGTAGCTGTGGTGCGCGAGGTTGCAGATCGTCGGCTTGTCCGTGGTCGCGCGGTACGTCACTTCGATCTCGTTGTTATCGGTGAGCGTATAGCTCAGCGTCACGGAGAGGTTGCCGGGGTAGCCTTCCTCGCCGTCCGGGCTGCGGTAGGTGAACTTCACGCCGGGACCGCTCGTGCCGAGGAACGGCTCGCCCTTCCACACCTTCTTGTCGAAGCCTTCCTTCCCGCCGTGCAGGTGGTTCGCATCGTTGTTCGTGGCGAGCGTGTACTCCTTGTCGTCCAGCTTGAACTTGCCCTTGGCGATGCGGCCGGGCGCAGCGGCCGGCGTTCGTGCCGAAGTACGGGGTGCCTTTCAGGTAGTCTTCTTGTTTCTGCTGCAGCCGAAGGCCACGTGTCCGCGAACTTGCCGTCCTTGTCCGGCACGTGGACTCGTGATGATCGCTCCGTATTCGATGCACTTCACGACCATGTTGTTCTTGTTCGTGAGCACGTACTCGGTGATGCTGCCGCCTTCGGCATCTTCCCAAATGCTCTCGGTGAACGACGGACCTTGCCGGCGCTCCTGCCGGGGCTGCGGTTCCCGGCGAGTGGTGCGGGCGAGACCTGGCGGCGAGTGCGAGGACGGAGAGGGTGCGGCGATGGTTCACCTCGGTGCGTGCGTGGCGACATGCTGGTCCGCGGATCGCATCCGCGGCGAAGCCGTTGCGGACCGCGTCTTCCATCGTGGCGGCCAGCCGGTTTGAGTCCAACTCGGCGAGAACGAGGTTGGTGAAGCGATGGGGCAGGGCGGCGAAGCGAGTCGATCCCCGGTATCGCGCTGAATGTGGCGTGATGCTCGGTGACGACCTTGGACCGCAGAACGGTCGCGTTTCGTGCTGCGGGGAAAATACGCCGCAGTTCGTCCGCGATGCGATCGGCGAGGTTCTCGCGATCGAGATCGCGGGCCGCGCTGATCACGACCTGCACGTAATTCCCGCCACGATCGAACGCCCATTGCCCGAGTGCAATCGACGAGCACCGCATGGGGGATGTCCATGATTCGCCGATCGAACCAAAGATGGACGCTGGTGATGGGCGAGGGTGCCATCTCCGAGCGGGGGCGTGAGCCCCCCGGGTGACCCCCACAACACGCGGGGGCTCACGCCCCGCTCGGCACAACAGATCCCCCGCCCGCTCGAAGGGAACGGCCAGCACGTATTCATCCGCTTCCACCGTGGCACCGTCTCGTATCTCAACGTGTGACACCGCATTGTCACTCACTTGAACGCGTTTCACGGCCGCGTTCAGACGCACCTCGACGCCGTGCCTTGCGAACCACGCCAGCAGTTCCTCGCCGTACAACCGGCCGAGCGGCACCGTCGGCAGCCACACCTCGAAGCCGTCCCGCGTGTTCATGAACCCTTCGACGAACACTTTGCGGGCGTACTTGAAGCCGAGCCGCTCCACCGACTCGTTCAAGGCGCTGATGAGCACCGTGCCCCAGAATCGTGTGATGGTCCGCGGCGTCTGCCGGTGTTTCACGAGCCAATCGAAGAGCGGCGGGTCGGCGTCCGCCGATTCGAGCCGCATGCAAAGCAGCCCCCACGCCACCCGCAGCTTCTCAACCGGCGTGAGATAGTGGGCACTCATCAGGGCCCGGCCCAAGTGGAACGGCGCGGGCCACGGGTCCGCCTTGAACATGCTTCGGACACCATCCGAGGTGAGGAAGTGCAGCCGCGGTTGGCGTTCGAGGAATTTCGAGATGCCGACCGTGCGGCAGAAGCGGAAGAACTCCGTGCAGCAGCCCATCGCAGCGTGCTGGCAGGCGTCCACGAGTTGACCGGTGGCGGGATCGGTGAACGACCCGGCGCGGCCGCCGAGCCGCTGCCGCGATTCGAGGATGGTGACGCGGTGCCTGCGTTCGGCGAGCCGCACGGCTGCGGCGAGGCCCGCGAGCCCGCCGCCGATCACTGCGACATGGCTCATCGCAGCCCCCACTTCACCGGCCACGCCGAGAGGAAAATCGCGGCCTTTCGCCATTTCGAGACCCGCACCCGCTTCTCGAACACGGCAATGGGATCGGCCGCAATCAACTCCAAGAGTGAGCGGTACGTGCCGCACATGACGCAGAAGATCGCGCGGCCCTCGTTGGTGAGAAGATCATCGAGCACGGCGGCTTGTCGGTATGCGTCGCGGGCCCGTTCAATTTGGAACTCCAGCGACGAGCAAAGCTCGTCTGCGGGAGCGCGAAGCTCCTGCCGAGCCGTCTGATCATCGCCCGCGACATCACGGCTCGGCAGGAGCCTCGCCGTCCCGAATTCCGACTCGGGCAGGTAGCACCGGCCGCGAGCATCATCCTCGCCAAGGTCGCGGAGGATGTTCGTGAGTTGGAACGCGAGCCCCGCGGCTTCGGCCGGCTTTTCCGCCTGTTCGAAAGTGACATGCGGTTTCAGCCCCCAGATGCGGATGCAGGCCAAACCCACGACTCCCGCCACGCGGCGGCAATAGAGACGGAGCTCGTCGAAGTTCGCGAAGCGGATCGGTTCGAGGTCCATCTCCACGCCGGCGATCAGTTCGAAGAGATGCTCGCGAGGGATGCCGAAGCGTTGGACGGTGTCGTGCAACGCCCAGTGGATCGGATGCGAATAGATGCCGGAAAGTGCGAGTTTCAGCGAGTTCGACCACGCTTCAAGCGCGGCCCGCTTCGCGGACGGCTCGCCGGGTTCGTCCGCGATGTCGTCCGTAAGGCGGGCGAAGGCGTAGAGCGCGTTCATCGACCGGCGCTTGGATCGCGATAGCAGGCGGAACGCGAGCGGAAACGAACTGTTCGCCCGGCGAACAATGTTCCGGCACGCGGAATAGGATTGGGCGAGGTTCACTGGCCGAAGTTCACGCGGACTTTCTGCCCGACGCGGAGCGGTGGTTGGCCGGCCGGGGCGGAGTCCTCCACCACCACAATGGCCTCGATCACGCGGGTGTCGCTCGGTGCGAAGCTCTCGGCATTGCTCTTCTTCGGAAGGAACGTGTCCCCGATGCGTTCCACCTTGCCCTTGTAGGTGATCTTCGGGTCGGTGTTGTCGTATACGGTCACGGTCTTGCCGATCTTGTCGCGACCGACGCGGTGAGCGAAGTCCGCTTCGATCTCGGCCCGCACGACGCGCGGGCCGGCGGGGACGAGGATCACCGCCGGGGTGCGGGAGCCGATCCCGATTACGTCGCCGGGGCCGGAGTTCACGCGTTCGATCGTGCCGGGCAGCATCGTGCGGACGGTGCACATCTCGACCGCGCTGCGGGCCTCATCCACGAGAGCTTCGGCTTGCTTCACTTGGGCTTCGGCGATGGCCACCGCAGCCCCCATGTCCGCCTTCTGCAACGCAGTGAGTGCTTCATTCTCCACGTCCTTCTCGGCCACGGCCTTCAGGTACGCGGTTTCGAGCTTGAAGAGTTCGGAGTCGTTCTTGAGCAATTCCTCGGCCCGCTCGGGGCCGAATTGCTTGGTCAGGTTTTCCTTCTGCAAACGCAGATACAGATGATACCCGGTCTGCGTGCGGTTCTCGTTCAGTTCCGCCGCCTTCAGCTTGAGCTTCTGGGTCGTGATGGTGACTTTGTGCTGGTCGAGCTTGGCCTGTGCGCCGCGGAGATTGGCCACGGCCACGTTCACGGCCATCTGGGCGTCCACCAACTTCGCGTCGAGCATCTGCGAGTCGAACTTGTACAGCGGATCCCCGAGGGCGATCTTTCCGCCGAAGAGGCGATGTTCGCGGACTTTCACCTCCTGGCCGGCGGTCACGTACATCTTGACAATCCGGCCCGATTGCAGGACCGGTGCGAGGCCGAACGAGATGGGCGAGGGGTTGCTGTCCGCGACGCCGAGGACGACAGGGCCGGAGGCCTCCTTGCCATTGGCGGGGTTGGCGGGCGGCGCGGCCGTGGAGGTGCCGCCGCCTCCGGCCGTGAGGAAGTGCGCGCCGAGGAGGCTGCCCACGAGCAGGCTGCCGCCCATGGCGTACACGATTTTCCGACGCGCGTTTTGCCAAACCATGGCAACCCCTCCATCAATGACCGGACGCGGTCAGCGGGCGCTGTTCCAGGTGCCCGTCTTCCAGATGGTAGTACACATCAACATACGGCAACAAGCGGTGATCGTGCGAAACCACGAGAATCGAAGCCCCGCGTTCGTGGGCCGCATCCCGCAACAGTTCCATCACGCGTTGGCCGTTCTCCCAGTCCAAGGCGCTGGTCGGTTCGTCCGCGAACAGGAAGCTCGGGTTCTTCACGAGAGCGCGGCCGATGGCAACGCGTTGCTTCTCGCCGCCCGAAAGCTGGGCCGGCTTTTTGTGCCGGTTCGGAGCCAAACCGAGCCGTTCGAGCATCTCATCCGCCTGGCGGCGGGCTTCCCACGTTCCCGCGTAACCGCCCCACTTCAGCACGATTTCGAGCTGCTGCCGGGCCGTGAGCGCGGGGAACAGGTTGTACCCTTGGAACACGAAGCCCGTGGTGCGGAGCCGGAAGTCTTCCCGCTGGCTCGACGTCATCTTCCAGACATCGCGGAGTTCGCCGCGGTCTTCGGCCAGCACCTCGCCCGAATCGGGTTCGAGGAGCCCGGAGGCGATGGCCAGCAGGGTGGATTTGCCGGAGCCCGACGGCCCCATGAGAAGTGCGAGCTGCCCCGGGAAGAGATCGATCGAAACGTGATCGAGCGCGGTCCGCCGCTTCGCCCCGTCACCGTACGTTTTGGTGAGGGCCACTCCTCGAAGCGCGGGTGATGTCAGGGTCGCGGGCATTATCTCAAGAGATCCATCGGTTGAATCTTGCGGACGCTCCGCAAGGCGAAGACGCCGGCGCTCAAGGCCATCAGGCTCGTCACGATCGCGGTGCCGCCCGTGATCTCGATGCGCAGGTCCACGTCCACGTTGCCCATTCGGGCGACTTCGCGCAAGCCCAAGCACACGGGATACGCCAAGGCGATGCCGATGACGCCCACCCAGAAGGATTGTGTGAGCACCAACAGCATGATGCGCCAGCGAGGGATGCCGAGGGCGAGCAGGATGGCGAACTCCTTCGCGCTCGCGGCCGTGGCCGAGTACAGCGTCTGTGCGGTGATCACCATTCCGACGACGAGCCCGAGGAGGGCCGAGTAGCCGAGTGCGATGCCGGCCTTCGTGCGGGTCAGCCAGTACCATCGGCTTTCTGTCGAGAACTCGACCGCCTCGTAGGCACACATGTCGTCCGGGTACTCGGCGCGAAGCTCTTCCACGAGTTGCTTCGCCCGCGCCTCGGAATCGACGCGGGCGACCATGTACGTCACATGGTCCGGCGGCAGGAAGATGCCGAGCAGGTGGCGGGCCGTGTCCAGGGAACAGAACACCCACGGGGCGGCAAGGCTCTTCAGCCCTTTCACGGTGCCCACGAGTCGCACGTCCTTGTCGTTGATCTTCGCCCGGCCGGTCTGGTCGAGGCCCAGTCGCACAACGTCGGATTCGTCCACCACGATGGTGCCGCGTTCGGTGAGTGCGGTGCGGAGTTCGGGCGTGAGCACTTCGGCAGGAGCACGAGCGTCCGCGTCCAAGCGGCTGCCGAGCAGGAAGCAGCGTTCGGTGCCGCCGGCCGGCTTCGTGAGGTTGCCGAAGTTGGCGATATAGAACTCGGGCATCTCCACGCCGGGCCGCCCCGCGACCCGCGTGAGGTACGACTCCGGGATCGGCTTGCCGAGGTCCACGCTCTGCGTGCCGGTGGAACCGATCCAGATGTCCACGCCCTCGCCCTTGCCGGCCCGGGTCTGGTCCAGCGGGATGGACGTGATCTTGAACAAGCCGAGCAGCAGCCCGACCTGCAGGGCGATGAGCACGGCGGAGAACGTCACCGCGAGCACGCCGGGGGCGTAGCGGGGGCGTTCGTGCCAGAGGGTTTGGAGAGCGTAGCCCATTGGTTCCGTTACGCGGCGGCCGCGCGGGGTTCGTGCCGCACCGGCAGATCGCAGAGCCCGCCGCCGAGGTACAGGTGGTGCCACAGTTGCGTGGCGGTCACGGCCGTGAGACCCATTTCAAGTCCGGTGCGGGCCAAGCCGGGCCTCATGACGCCGATCTTCGTTTGGGCCGCGACCACGGCCTCATGCTGGAAGTAGCCGGCGCGGTTGATCGATTCGGCCGACAGAACTTGTTGAATCCATGTGTTCGCCGCCGTGGATTTCGCCAGCGGATTCCACGCGTCCATCGGGGCGCGGAACATCTTCTTCCGCCGCCATGCGACTTCCTTCGGCAACCACTTCTGTGCGACCTTGCGCTCCACGTACTTGTCCTTCATGACGCCGCGGAGTTTCCACCGCGGGTGAAGTTTGGAAACATACCCGAGAACGTCCTCGTCGAGGAAGGCGTATCGCGTCTCGACGGAGGAATTCATGGCGACGCGGTCGCCCTTGGAGCTGAGCAAGTGCCCCGGCAGCATGATGCGGGCGCCGAGGTACATCTGCCGGTTGAACGGGTGCCACCGGGTGAGATCGGGGGAGAGTTCGAGTTCGTCCCACGGCGAGTAGCCGAGGATCTCCTGCCGAAGTTCCGGCCGGAAGAAGCGGAGCTTGTTCAGGCTCATCATGCCGTACAGATCGAGCCAGCCGTTCGGGCCGCCGATCTTCTTCAGCGTGGCCTTGTACTGGCTGAGCGGGAATGCGGGCTGACCGGTGAGCTTGAGAACACCCGTCCGCATCATGCCGCCGAACGGCAGGCCGGGGATGCGATCCATGAAGCCGATGAGTTTCTGGATCTTGAACCACGAATACCCGGCGAGCCACTCGTCCGCGCCTTCGCCGGTGAGCGCGACCTTGTACCCGTGCTGATGGACCGAACGGGCCAGTTCCAGAAGCGCGAGACACGACGTGTCCACGACCGGGATCTCGGCCGCCCCGATGAGTTCCGGGTATCCGGTGCGCAATTCATCGTGGCCGTGCTTCACGACCACGGGTTGGCAACCAAGAGCCTTCGCCACTTGAAGCGCTTCGCTCTCTTCGTTCAGCCCTTCACCCTGCACCGAAATGGTGAACGTGGGGATCGGACGGCCGAGCGCCTTGTTCGCCATCGCGACCACGAGGCTGGAATCGACGCCGCCCGAGAGATACGACACGACCGGCACATCCGCCTTGAGCCGCTTGTCCACGGCCTTCCACAACACATCCTCGAAGCCGTCCACGATGCGGGCTTCGTCCGATCCGTAGTCTTCGGAGCCGCGATCGGGGTACGTCACGTGCCAGTAAGTGCGTTGGCGGGCGGCTTCGGTCGCGGTGGTGGAGCCGAGTTTGAAGTGCAGATACTTGCCGGGCGAAAGCAGGTTCACGCCCTCGAACACCGTGATCGGCCCCGGCATCGCGAAGAACGTGAAGATATGGTTCAGCCCGCGACGATCCGCCTTCGGCTCCACGAACCCGGATGCGAACAAGGCCTTGGCTTCGGAGGCGAAAAGAAGCCAATCGGAATCATCGATGCGGCGGACGGCGTAGAACAGCGGACAAATGCCGCTGCGATCGCGAGCGATGGTGATCTCGTTCGTGCGCTTGTCCCACACGCAGATCGCGAACTGGCCCTTGAGATGGTCCAGGAATCGCTCGCGGTGGTCTTCCCACAGATGCGGGATGAGTTCGGTGTCCGTGCTCGTGCGGAACTTGTGGCCCTTGGCTTCGAGTTCGGCCCGCTTCTCGCGATAGTCGAAGAACTCGCCGTTGAAGACGGTCCACACGGATTGGTCTTCGTTGCTGATCGGCTGCTTGCCGTCTGCGAGGCCGACGATGGAGAGCCGGGTGTTGGCGAGTTCGAGCCCGGTGGAGGTGAGGAAGCCGTCTTCGTCGGGCCCGCGGTGATAAATGGCACGGGCCATGCGTGCGACGGCCCCGTGCGGCGCGGCCCGCCGCCCGGAGAGATCGATCATTCCCGCAATTCCACACATCAGCAAAAGCCTCGGAACCTTGTAGAACTCAACTCGGAATCGGACAGCCTGCTTCTCTCGCCAACCGACTCAGATCATCGATCACGTTCTGTAACGTCAGTTCGGAGACGCCGCGACCAAAGTTCCCCATCCAGTGCAAGAATGGGGGGAACCAAGGCAGATGCTGGATCTCGCGCATCGGCTCGAAGACCCCACCGACCTTTCCTGTGAACAACCAACTGAATCCCTCGTCTTCCGCGTCAACAATGTCGTCGACGGTGTACCAGCAGCGAAGCAGGTATTTTCTTTTCTTGCCTTTGCCCTCGGAGGTCATGATCCACATCACACCACCGAGCCACTCATCTGACACGGACTTCTTCCGCGTCAGATAAGTAAATGGCTCACAGTCCTCCGCGAGGACACCCATAGTGTCAGGGTTGTGGTAGCCGATGATGTGGAGCATGGTTCTTTCCTATGCGAACATCAGCCCCCTCGAGGCTCCGGAATCTCGCGGCCCAGTTCGGTGGCAGTCTCGATCCACTCCCGCATCACGACCTCGATCTCTGCCAGTGCTTCCCGACGCGTCGGGCCATCGGCCGCACAACCCGGAAGTTCCGGAACCATCGCGATGTAGGCGTCGTCGCGCTTGCTCCACTCCATCCGCACCGAATACCTCGATGGACTCACGGTTCCTCCGTCTTCAGCCCGAAGGGCTGGCACAACATAGCCCAGGGCAACGCCCTGGGTTTCGCCGACCCGCCGATGCAGCCTGCAAGGCTGCGACAACTCCGGCATCTCCGTGTTGCAGCCTTTCAGGCTGCAGGTCAACATCCGGTCAACCCAGGGCGGCGGGCTGCGCCCTTGCCCTGGGCTATGTTGTCTCAGCCCTTCGGGCTGAAAACATCACATTGAATTCCCATGCTTCCGCTGGTACTTCCACACCTTGCGCTGCATGAAGAACCGCACCGCACGCGGGAACAGCCGCCGGAACCACCACACGAACCACGACACCCAGCCCGACGTCCGTTCCGTCCGGTTCCGAAGGAGCGTCCGAACCACGTCGTCCGCCACTTCATCGGACGGCTGGGCCCCCTCGAAGTCCAAGTGAATCTTGCCTTCGTTCCGCAGCAGGTGCCGGTTTAGGTCATCCGAGCGAACCAAGCCCGGCAGCACGAGCAGCACGTCGATCCCGAACCGCTGAAACTCGCCCCGCAACGCCTCCGTGAGGCCGACGAGCGCGTGCTTGCTGGCACAGTGCTCGCTCATGCTCGGGATGCCCCACCGGCCGCAGATGCTCGCCAAGTTCAGCACCGCCGGATTGCAACCCCGCTCGAAGCTCCGGCTCAAATGCGGCTGGCACAGGCGAATTATCTCGGCTTGGGCGAAGAAGTTCACCTCCAGCACCTTGCGGGCGATCTCCTCACGGGAGGTACTGAATTCGCCGAAACTGCACACTCCGGCACAGTTCAACAGCACGTCCAACCCGCCGAACCGCTCCACCACCCGCTTCACAAGTCGTTCACGATCATCAGTTTTCGTCAAATCCGCGGGGATGGTCTCCACTTCGGCCCCGACGGCACCCAGTTCCGCGGCCAGTGTGTCCAATTCACCTGCGGAACGGGCCGAAACCGCGAGCCTGGCACCCATTTTCGCCAAACGTTCCGCCACTCGCCGGCCGATGCCCCGCGACGCTCCGGTGATCAGGCAGACCCGACCCCGCACGTCACGCCGCATCGCGTTTCCTTTCCTTCGACTTTGCCCCGCCGGAGAGGCGAACCTATTCCGTGATTCTATTGCAATCCCCCGAATTCACCACCGAAACGGGCTCCGGCGGCCCCGTGCCGAACCTGCGGGACCGGCATGATCCGGGAAGCGACCGCAGACCCCGCAGCTTGACGGCACTTGCCCCCGGACTCGCATTCCCGAAGTTGAATAGGCACCGTGAGTCGCACCGCCCGCGGAGGTCGCGTTGCTCCCCGGCCTGTTCGCCGCGACCTTGTTCGTCGGCGCCACTCTCCTGTTCCTCATCGAGCCGCACATCGGGAAGCGATTGCTGCCCCTCGTGGGGGGTACGCCCGGCGTCTGGAATGCGTGCCTCGTGTTTTTCCAGGCGGCCTTGCTCGCGGGATACTTCTACGCCCACCGCAGCATCGTCGGGCTCGGCGTGCGGAAGCAGGCGGTGCTTCACCTCGCCATGCTTCTGGTCGTGCTCTTGGCCTTCCGCATCGCCGTGACGCAGACCGGTTCCCCGATCCCCATCGTCGGAACGTTCGTCCCCGCGGATCAGGACTATCCCATCTTCGGCGTCGTGGAGTTGCTCGCGGTCGCCGTCGGCGTGCCGTTCTTCGTGTTGAGCACGACCGCCCCGCTCTTGCAACGCTGGTTCGCGTCCACGGGCCATCCGGCGGCGAAAGACCCTTACTTCCTCTATGCAGCAAGCAATGCGGGCAGTTTGCTCGGGTTGCTCGCCTACCCGTTCCTGATCGAACCGCGGCTCACGCTCGACGAACAGCAGTGGCTTTGGGCCGGCGGCGTCGGTGTGTATTTGGCTCTCGTGTTGTGTTGTGCCGTGGTTGTGTTGAAGCAGCCGAGCGGGGAGCGTCAGCCCCCCGTGGATGCCGCATCAAACGAAGACGAAACACGGGGGGCTGACGCCCTCCGCTCGGCGGAACCGATCCCGACGCGTCGCATCCTCCGCTGGGTCGGACTGGCCGCTCTTCCTTCCAGTTTGCTGCTCGGTTCCACGGCCCACGTCTCCACCGACCTCGCGCCGGTGCCGCTCCTCTGGGTGGTGCCGTTGGCCCTGTACCTCATCAGTTTCATCCTGGTGTTCGCCCGCTGGCCCGACTCCGTACACCGGCTCGTCGGCCGAATCACGCCGATGCTCCTGGTCTTCGTCGTGCTGTCGCTGCTCACCATGGCCGCGGAACCGCTCGGGCTTATCGCCGGGCTCCAATTCGCCGCCCTGTTCGGCGTCTGCCTCGTGTGCCATGGCGAACTCGCGAAGGACCGCCCGCATCCGGAACAACTCACCTCCTTCTACATGTGGATGTCCGTGGGCGGCGTGATCGGAGGACTCTTCAACGCACTGCTCGCTCCGATCCTGTTCCATCGCGTGGGAATGGTCGAATACCCGCTCGCACTGGCCTTGGCGGCACTCGTCCGCCCTCGCTCCGCGAACAACGGATCGCCGTTCGGCCTTCTCGACGCTGCTCTGCTGCTTGGATTGCTGACACTCTCGGTGGCCTTGGTGAAGCAAGTGCCGCAGTGGGTGGGGATGCCCGCGGACGAAGGCTCGCCCGACGCACTGGTGGCCCGTCTGATTCGCGGCGGGCTGATGTTCGGCATCCCGGCTGCGTTCGCCTTCGCTCTCGTCCGCAAGCCCGCTCGCTTCGCGTTCGCACTCGCCTCGCTCCTCGCCGTGGGTTCGCTCGACACCGGGCAACTCGGCGAAACGCTGCACATGGAACGCAACTTCTTCGGCGTCGTGCGCGTCACGCGTTCGCCGGACGGCCGCTTTCTGCGGCTCGTGCACGGCACCACGATCCACGGCCAGCAGCGCCTGGATCAGACGGGGCCGCCGCGGCCGATGACGTACTACCACGAGAAAGGACCGGTCGGCAGCCTGTTCCGCTCGCTCCCGCAGGAGCGGGTGAAGAAGGTGGCGGTGGTCGGCCTCGGCACCGGAGCCGTGGCGCACTACGCGAAGCCGCACCAGCAGTGGACATTCTTTGAAATTGATCCCGCGGTCGCGCGCGTGGCGCAGGAGTACTTCGACTTCCTGTCCACGTGCCAGTCCCAGTCCTGTTCCGTCGTACTGGGGGACGCGCGCCGCAAGCTGATGCTTTCCCCGGACGGCGAGTTCGACGTGATCATGCTCGACGCGTTCAGTTCGGATGCGATCCCCGTCCACCTGCTGACCCGCGAAGCGATGCAACTCTACATGCAGAAGCTCGCCCCCGGCGGCGTGCTGGCCATGCACGTTTCCAACAACCATCTCGATCTTCCGCCGCTGGTCGATCGCTTGGCCGCCGATCACTCGCCGCCGTTGGTGGCCCGCTACTGCAATGATGGTGCGACGGATGCGGAGAAAGACGACGGCAAGTTGCCCTCGCAGTGGATGGTCTTGGCGCGGAGCGTGTCGGACTTGGGATCGGTGTCGCGAAGCCCGGTGTGGCAACCGGTGCGGATCGAGCGCAACGGCCCGATCTGGCGGGACGACTTCGCGAATCTGCTGTGGGCTTGGAAGCGGAAAGAGGAGTGACGCTTGCGTGTTCGCGAAGCGAACACGCAAGCGAGTCGCATTCAACTGCTCGACGACGTGGTGCTGGACGGCGGACGCATCGCGGACCCGACGAAGCTGAACGTCGAGTTCGTGTTCGAGCCGAGCGCGGTGATCGCGGCGATGCACACCACGACGATCAGCGCGAGCATCACGGCGTACTCCACCGCCGTGGGGCCGTCTTCCTTCTTCAGGAAGTTTTCGGCCATCTTGGCGATCTTGCGGAACGCGTTCTTCATGTTTCACCTCGGAATGTGGACGGGAAGGTCTGGGTAATTTGGACTCCCGACGCAAACTAGAACGATTCCGCGGGCGGATCAAAGTTTTGCCGTGCCCGCAAACTGCGAGGAACGGGGGATTCGGTCGCGTTGTCGGATGTGGGGTGTGTGTGCGGGTTGGTGGAGATGCGCGGAGCCCCCGCAGAGTCGGAATGAACGATATGACCGGATGCGGTGCGCGAAGAGATGACGTTGATACCGGTTATGCCGGTGATGCGAGCACGCCGGTCAACAGTTTGTACATCACTTCCGGTGCATCCTCGTTCTCGCGAAGCCGAAGGTAAAGCGACTTCTCGTCCACCACTTTCATCCGGCCGCGGCTGGACGCGGCGAGTTGCTTCGCCATCTCCGCATTTCGGTAGCTGAAGATCAAGTCCGGGCCGTTGCGGTGGACGCCGGCGATCTGCCATTGGACGCAGAGCAACCGCACCTCCGTGGTCCGCAGCAACCACTCGACCGGCTCCGGCGTCGGACCGTAGCGATCACGGAGTTCCTGGCGGAAGTCCGCGAGTGTGCCCGGATCGCGGAGTCGGGCGAGGCGGCGGTACACTTCGATGCGCAACTTCTGGCCCGGAACGTAGTCGCGCGGCAGGAATGCCGGCCACGGCAGATCGATGTTCACCTCCACCGCGGCTCGCGGCGGAAGTTGCTTCAAAGCCCGCACCGCATTCTCCAGCAACTGGCAGTACAGTTCGTAGCCGATGGCCGCGATGTGGCCGCTCTGTTCGCCGCCCAAGATGTTCCCGGCCCCGCGAATCTCCAGATCCCGCATTGCAATCTTGAAGCCGCTGCCGAGTTCGCTGAACTCTTCGATCGCCTTCAGCCGCTTCTGCGCGATCGGCGTGAGCAGCTTGATGGGGTTCACGATGAGGTACGCGTAGGCCCGCACCTTGGAACGCCCCACACGGCCGCGAAGTTGGTGCAGGTCCGCGAGGCCGTACATGTCCGCTTCGTCGATGAAGATCGTGTTCGCGTTCGGGATGTCGAGGCCGCTCTCGATGATGGTCGTGGACACGAGGATGTCCGCGTCCTTCCGCACGAACTTCACCATCGCCTTCTCGAGTTCCTCGCCGTCCATCTGCCCGTGGCCGATCACCTGCTTCGCCTCCGGCACGATGTGCGCCCACCTTCGCCGCCACGTCCTGAATGTCGTGGACGCGTGCAGGTTGTGCACGAAGTACACCTGCCCGCCGCCAGTTCATCTCACGGAGGATCGCGTGCCCAGTGGACGATCGTCCCACCGGATGATGCGAGTCTCGACCGGGTGGCGGTCGAAAAGGCGGCGTCTCGAGTTCGAGATCTCGCGGATGCCGAAGCAACGCCGAATAGAAGCGTCCGCGGGATCGGCGTCGCCGTCATCGTGAGCACGTGAACCGTCGCCCGCAGGTGCTTCAACTTCTCCTTGTGCTCCACCCCGAATCGCTGTTCTTCGTCGATGATCACCAGGCCGAGGTCCTTGAACTTCACATCCTTGCTCAGCAACCGGTGCGTGCCGATGACCACGTCGACTTCGCCCTCGGCCACGCGCTTGAGCACCTCCTTGACCTTGCCGCCGGTCTTGAATCGGTTGACGACTTCGACGTTGAACGGGTACTCCGCGAAGCGTTGCTGGAACGTACGGAAGTGCTGCTCGGCGAGCACCGTGGTGGGAACGAGAATGGCGACCTGCTTGCCATTGTCGATGGTCTTGAACGCGGCGCGGATCGCGACTTCGGTCTTCCCGTAGCCCACGTCGCCGCAGATGAGCCGATCCGTGGGCTTGGCCTTCTCCAAGTCCGCCTTCGTCTCGATGATCGCTTCCATCTGGTCAGGCGTTTCCTGGTACAGGAACACCCGCTTCAAACTCGCGTTGCCAATCGGAATCGGGCGGGAACGCGTGGCCGGGCACGGCCTGCCGCAGGGCTTGGATCTGGATCATCTCGGCGGCCATGTCGCGGACCGCCTCGCCGACGCGATCCTTGCGGCGGCCCCGAGCAGGCCGCCGAGCTTTGAAGAGTTCCGGCTCGGCGTTCGCCCCTCCGACATACCGCTGCACGAGTCGATCGCGTGGCCGGCACGTACAGGAACACACCGTCGCGGAACTCGAGGATCAGGTTTTCCCTCAGGCCGCGGACTGGTAGACATCATCGTCGTCCCTCTTCAGACACGGAGGGCTCACGCCCCCGCTCAGTTGCCCTTTCTCCAGCAGCCGCATCGCGGAAGCGGCCAGTACCGTGGTTGACGTGAACCACGTAATCGCCTTCGTTCGAAATGAACGAATCGATGGCCCGCGATTCGATCTGCCGGCTGGACTTGCGCCCGGCCGGCCTGTACCTTCATGCCGCGGGAGCAGATCCTTGTGGAAGATCTCGTGGCTGCCGAGCACGACGAGCCCGCGATCCACAAGCCGGAAGCCGCTGCGCACATGGCCGGTGACGAGTTGCAATCGCTTCGACTGGGCGAGTTGCCCGGCGGCGAGAACCTCCGCGAGGCGATGGGCTTCCGCGTCCGTCTGGCAGGCGATGATCACGTTCCCGCCGCCGGCGCCGACCGCGTCCAGTTCATCGCGGACGCGATGCACGTTGCCGCTGAACCGCTCCACGGACTCGACACGCAGATGCACCGACTGCTCGACCGACGCCCGCGGCATGGACGACACCGCGATCGTGGGGAACTCCATGAGGTAGCGGAAGGCCTGCTGGGAATCGAAGAGCCCGCCGGCGTGCGACACGCGGTCGAAGAACAGCTTCGCCGCTTCCTTGAGATCGCCCGGTTCCACGAGCGCGATGCGCGAGTCGGGCGGCAGGTACTCCGTGAAGAAACCGGTCGGTCCCGCGCTCCGTTCCGAGGACTCCGCGTCGCGGTTAACCTCCAACAATGTGATGCTCGCCTTCTCCTCCAAGCTGCGCTGCGAGCCGGTGGCGAAGGTCCGGATCGATTCGACTTCATCCCCGAAGAATTCAAGCCGCACGGGGTCCGTCACGTCCGGCGGGAAGATGTCCACGATGCCGCCGCGGCGGCTGAACTCGCCGGGGTACTCCACCGCTTCAATCCGCTTGTACCCGTTTGCGAGCAACCAACCCGCGAGTTCGGACGGATCGATCACTTCGCCCTTGGCCAGCTTCATGCCTCGGTTCGCCATCGCGTCCCGCGCCGGCACCGGTTGGATGAGGGCGGCCATCGTGCAGACGATGAGCTTCGGCGGATCGACGGGCAGGGTTTGCAGCAATCGCAATCGCGACGTGGTGGCCGGATCGAGTTGCCCCTTGTGCGTGGGCGGCGGCCAAGTTTCCCACGCCTCGAATACCGTGGGCCGCGACCCAGCAAAGCTGGCGAGGTCTTCTGTGAACGACGGCAAATCCGACGGGCCGGGCACAACGGCGAGAAGTGTGGTGGGCGCATCCGCGGCCAAGGCCGCGACCGCGAGCGCGGTGCTGGAACCCCAAGCACCGTCCACAGTGCCGCTCTGTTTGGCGTCGAGCGCGGCGCGAAGCGCGGCCCAGCCCTCGGCTGTATGCAGCAGCCCCGGCAACGATGCAAGCGCACTTGCAGACTCAGCCATCCCGTCGCCTATTGTACGGGGCCGCCTCTGATAAACTGAAGCGACCTTCGCCCGGAGCGAACGATGCCGCCCCGCCTCACGCTGTCCGTGCTCGAAGAACGCTGCATGCCCGCGGCGTTCACACTCTCCACGTCGTTCGCCCTCGGCGAAGACACGGCGACGAAAGCCGAGTGGATCAGCTACGATCCGACCTTCATCCGCCACCGCACCGGCGACCCGACTCTGGCCTCGCCGTTCGCATACAGCATGGACGCCGCCGGAAAGACTCAGTTTTCCATCGGCATGGGGGCGGACTTCACCGGCGGCGCCCGCGTGGCCCGTGCCGATGTCACCGGTGACGCCGTGGAAGACCTCATCGTGGCGAGCGGCCCCGGCACCGACTCTCGCGTCAGTGTGTATGTGAACGGCAACTACACGCCGGTGTTCACGTTCACTCCGTTTGAAGCCGGGTTCCGCGGCGGTGTGAACATCGCGGCTGGCGACGTGACGGGCGACGGCATCGCGGATCTGATCATCTCGCCGGACGAAGGCGGGGGCCCGCGTGTCGTCATCGTCCGCGGCGGCGATTGGCAGCCGATCGCCAGCTTCTTCGCGATCGACGATGCGAACTTCCGAGGCGGTGTTCGCACCGCCGTGGCGGATTTCAACAACGACACGCGCGGCGATCTCGCGGCTGCGGCCGGGTTCGGCGGCGGCCCGCGTGTCGCGGTGTTCGACGGCACCACGCTGGCAGGCACGCCATCGCGGCTCTTCGCCGACCGAATGGTATTCGAATCGACGCTCCGCAACGGCAGTTTCATCGGGGCCGGCGACTTGGACGGCGACGGTTACGCGGATCTCTTCACCGCCGCGGGGCCGGGCGGTGCGCCCCGCTTGCAGGTGCTCTCCGGCGCCTCGCTGCTCGCCGGCGGCAGCGCGGTGCTCGCCAACCACTACTTGGGGAACACCGATCTCCGCTCGGGGCTGCGCATCACCGTGAAGAACTTGGACGGAGACACGCACGCGGACTTGGTGACGGGAAACGGCCCCGGCTCGGAGGAGAATGTGCGGATTTACACGGGATCGGAGCTGCTCGCCACACCGGGCGCGGGCATCGCAGTAAACCCGTTCTTCAGCTCGAACTTCGCCGACGGCGTGTGGGTGGGATGAGCCGCGTCATTCATCCGCGGTGAGGATCTCGATGCCGCTTGATGTGACGGCCACGGTGTGTTCGACGTGGCAGCTCGGCATGCGGTCGCGGGTGACGACCGTCCAGTGGTCCCCGAGCACGTCCACTTCGGAGCGGCCCATGTTCACCATCGGCTCGATGGCGAGCGTGAGGCCGGGTTCAATCTTGAAATCGATCTTGCGGGTGTCCTTGTCCACGTAGTTGGGCACCTGCGGGTTTTCGTGCATCGTGCGGCCGATGCCGTGCCCCACATAATCGGTGACCACGCGGAAGCCGCTCGTCTCGACGTACTTCTGCATTTCGCTCGCGATCTGGCTCCACCACACGCGTCTGGCCAGGAGTTCGATCGCGATCTGCAAAGTCTGCTCGGCGACTTTCAGCAACCGGGCCTTCTCGCCGACCACGGCCCCGACCGGGATCGACGCGGCACGATCCGCGCACCAGCCGTTGAAGCGGCACGCGGTGTCCACCTTGAGCAGGTCGCCTTCCTTGAGTACGCGGTTGCCGGGGATCCCGTGGACGACTTGCTCGTTCACGCTCAGGCAGGTGACGGCGGGGAACGGCACGCGGCCGGGGTAGCCTTTGAAGAGCGGCGCGGCCTTGTGCGAATCGTAAAAGGCTTCGACGGCTTGGTCGATGTCGCGGGTGCGGGTGCCGGGCACCGCCATCTCGCGGCAGATCCGATGGGCGTGCGCGACCAACTTCCCGGCCTCGCGCATCATCGCGATTTCCCGGGCGGTCTTGAGTTCCGGCGGCTTGGTGATTTTCCGGCGCAGCATATCGAATAGTCTGATCACGGTGTTCGAGTGAAGTGCGGCATGTGGGGAGTGTCCTCCCGGCGGGGTTCGAACCCGCGACCACCGGCTTATAAGGCCGGCGCTCTCACCACTGAGCTACGGGAGGCGCGTGATATGCCGTCGGATATCATCGCGTCCTCCTTTCATCAGGGCCGGTGGATTCCGCATCCCGAAATCCGCATTCCGAAATCGGAGTCAGTCGTCCGTCAGGCCGGGATAGTTCCGCATGACGAGGTGGCTGTTGATCTTCTGCACGAGGTCCAAGGCCACGCTAATCATGATCAGAAGGCCGGTGCCACCGTAGAAGCTCGCCACACGGTAATCGATCTCCATCTCCGCCGAGACGACATTCGGGATGATCGCGATCACCGCCAAGAATGCGGCTCCGACGTAGGTGATCCGCATCAGTACGCGTTCGAGGTAATCCGCGGTCCGCTTCCCGGGCCGGTAGCCGGGGATGAAGCTGCCGTGGTCCTTGAGATTGTCCGCGATTTCCTTCGGGTTGAACTGGATCGCCACCCAGAAATAGCAGAACACATAGATCATGACGATGTACATGATGTTGTACAGCCACGAACGCGGGTTCTGGAACAGGTTGGCGAGACTGGCGGCGGATGCGGAATCGGTCACGCTCGAGATCACATTCAGGATCACGGCGGGCAGGATCAGCAGGGTGCTGGCGAAGATCACGGGCATCACGCCGGCCGCGTTCACCTTCATCGGGAGGAACTGACGAGTGCCGCCGTAGACGCGACGACCACGCACATGCTTCGCACTTTGCGTCGGAATGCGACGCTGAGCCTTTGTCATGGCGATGACGCCGACAACGACCGCGACGAACAGGAAGAGCAACACCAGTAGCTTCTCAAAACTGATGTCGCCGGTGGCGGCACCGAGTGTGAACAGCGAATCTTTGAGCTTGCCCGTGGTGCTGTCGAAGATCAAGGCGGAGGTCGCGTCCGGCAGACGGGCGACAATACCGGCCATGATGATCAGGCTGATGCCGTTGCCGATGCCGTACTCGTCGATCTGCTCGCCGAGCCACATCAGAAAGACGGTGCCGCAGGTGATCGTGAGTACGGCGGCGAAGCCGAACCAATAGAAGTTGAACATGCCGTCCGCATATCCCTGTGCGGCCGTGCCGAACCCTCCCCCGTCGCCGGTGTCCGGGCGCATGATCGGATTCACCACGATGATGGCTTGGATCACGCAAATGGGGACGGTGATGTATCTCGTGATCTCGTTCAACTTCTTGCGGCCGCTCTCGCCTTCCTTCCGCAAGCGTTCCAAGGACGGCAGCACGCCGCTCGCGAGAAGCTGGATGATGATGGAGGCGGAGATGTAGGGCATGATGCCCATTGAGAAGATGCACGCTTGGCTGAGGTTGCCGCCGGAGAACATCGACACGAAGCCGAGCACTTGGCCGAGGGCACCGCTCTGGGCGTTGGCAAGCTTCTCCCCGAGTTTCACTTGATCCACCATCGGCAGCGGGATGTAGTACCCGATGCGGTAGACCGCGAGGAAAATCAGGGTGATGAAGATCTTCTTACGCAGCTCGGGGATCTTGAAGATCGTGAGGATCTGATTCATAACCCCCTCCGGGGGACTGGCTGCACAGTTGGTACTCGGGAGGGCAAGGCTCCTGCCGAGCCGTGAGAATTGGGCTCGGCAGGAGCCTCGCCCTCCCGCTTATCGGGACCCCAAGGTCCTATGGGACCCAGAAACGGGACGCTCGGCGACGCCAATCTCGCGTAAAAACATCACTGCGGAGTCTTCGGGGGCCGCGGCTTCATCTTGTTGCGGACCGGCTTCTTCGGCGGCGGGATCAACTCGCACGCGCCGCCCGCCTTCTCGATCTTCTCCTTTGCGGACTTCGAGAAGTGGTCGGCCTTCAGCGTCAGCTTCTTGGACAGGTCGCCGGTCCCAAGCACGCGGAGGCCGTCGTACGTGCCGACCACGATCCGCTTCGCCTTGAGTGCGGCAATGTCCACAACCGAACCGGCATCGAAGCCGTTCAGGTCGCCAACGTTGACGATCGCCCAATCCTTTTGGAATCGGGCGTTCGTGAACCCGCGCTTCGGGAAGCGGCGGTACAGCGGCATCTGTCCGCCTTCGAACAGACCGCTGGGCAACCGTGCACCCGCGCTGGCATACTGGCCCTTCGAGCCGAGACCGGCGGTCTTGCCCTGGCCGGAACCGATGCCGCGGCCGACGCGCCGTTTCAGCTTGCGCTTGGCCACACCTGTTGAAACGCCATTGAGATCCATGACTGTTCCTTATCGCGAACCCGCTCGGGGTTGTTCTCAGAGGGCCACGCCGCGGAGCCGAGCCACTTCGTCCCGCGTCCGCAATTGGAGCAGGCCGTCGATGGTGGCCTTCACGAGGTTCAACGGGTTGGTGCTGCCGTGCACCTTCGTGAGAATGTTGGCGACGCCGCAGGCTTGGAGCACCTCGCGGACGCCGGGGCCGGCCTTTACGCCGGTGCCGGGGCCGGCGGGCACCATGATCACCTTGCTCGCACCGTACTTGCCGATCACGCGGTGCGGGATCGTGTCACCGCGAAGCGAAATCTTCTTCTGGCGGTTGATGTTGCTTTCGCCTTCCTTGATCGCCTTCTCGACGGACGGCGGCACTTCATTGGCCTTGCCGTAGCCGTAGCTCACACGGCCGCGCTTGTCGCCGACCACGACCAAGGCGTTGAACGAGAACCGGCGACCGCCCTTCACCACACAGGCGGACCGGCGAATCTTCACGACGAAATCGACCAGCGCGTTATCGCGCGAATCGGTATCGCCCTTTTCTCGACGCTCACGTGCCATGTTGAACCTCTCGTAACGCAGAACCGCAAGCGGCCCCGCGCGTTATTTCTTGTCGCCTTCCGGCTTCTTCTCAGGTTTCTTGCCTTCGCCCTTGGGCTTGTCGCCCTTGGCAGGCTTGGCCGGCGCAGGCTCGGCGTTCGCCTTCGCAGCGTGCTTGGCCTTCAGCGATTCCAAGTTCGTGCAGACGAGCCCGGCCTCGGTGGCGGCGACCGCCAAAGCTTCGATGCGGCCGTGGAAGCGGTACGCACCGCGGTCGAACGCCGCCTTCGTGATGCCTTTCGCCTTGGCGGCCTCGGCGATCTTCTTGCCGACGACCGTGGCCGCCGCCTTGTTCCCGCCATGCTTCAAGCCGCTGGCCTTGCCCGCACTCGTCGCCGCCGCCAACGTGACGCCGTTGAGGTCGTCCACCAGCTGGGCGTAGATGTGCAGGCTGCTGCGGAATACGCTGAGCCGCGGCATGGAGGGCGTGCCATAGAGCGCTTTGCGCACCCGGTGTCGCCGCCGATCCGCCCGCCTCGCCTTGAGTTTCTGTGCGTCCATTGTTCCAACTCGGTTCGGGATTCAGGAATGCCGGGCCGCAGGTCACTTGCCCGCGGCGAACGACTTCCCTTCCTTGCGGCGAACGGTTTCGTTCTCGTACCGTACACCCTTGCCCTTGTACGGCTCCGGCTTGCGGCTCGCCCGCACATCCGCGGCAAACTGGCCAACCTTCTGTTTGTCCGCACCGGTCACCACGATGGTCGTCGGATCGGGGACGGCCACGGTGACGCCCTCGGGAGGCGTGTGCCGCAGACGGTTCGCGTAACCCACGGTCAGGACCACGCTCTTACCGTCCATCGCGGCTTGGAAGCCGACGCCCTCGACCTTGAGCTTCTTGGTGTACCCGGTCGTCACGCCGACCACGAGATTGTTCACCAACGCACGAGTAAGGCCGTGCAGGGCACGGTTCTGGCGTTCGTTGTCCGGGCGCGTCACCGTGATCTGCTTGCCGTCCGATTCCACCTTCATGTTCGGGTGGATGGTCTGGCTCAGCGTCGCACTCTTGCCCTTCACCGTGACAACACCATCCTTGATGGTGACGGTGACGCCGGCGGGAATGGCGATCGGTTGTCGTCCAATACGGCTCATGCTCGCAACCTCGGTTCCAAGTTCCAGGTTCCAAGTTCGATGAACTTGCCTGAGGTCAACTTGAAACAGTGAACTCGAAAATCACCACACCGTGCAAAGAACTTCGCCACCGACCTTGGCCTTCTTGGCAGCCCGATCGGACATCACGCCCTTGCTCGTGCTCAGGATCGCGATGCCGAGGCCATCCAGCACTCGCTTCACGTCCTTGTAGCCTTGGTACACGCGGCGACCGGGCTTCGAATATCGCTCGATGTGGCGGATCACCTTCTCGCCGTCCGGCCCGTACTTCAGGAAGACTTGCAGCACGATATGGGACTCGCCCAGCGACTGCACTTCTTGAAAGTCCTTCTTGCCGTCCACTTCAACGTACTTGCCGGTGCGATAGCCGAGGACGAAGCCCTCTTCGAGCAGCACCTTGGCGAGGGCCACCTTGAGATTCGTGGCGGCCATCTCGACAAACGGACGCTCGATCTCATTCGCATTGCGAATGCGGGTGAGCATATCCGCGATCGGGTCGGTCATCATGGCGGTGTTCCCGTTCCAAGTTCCAAGTTTCAAGCCCCAAGCTCGACGGGTTCCGCCTACCGGAACCTGGAACTTGGAACTCGTTGATCACCACGAGGCTTTGCGAACGCCGGGGATGAGGCCGTCGGAGGCCATCTTGCGGAAGCAGATACGGCAGACGCCGAACTTGCGGTACACGGCCCGACCGCGGCCGCACAGTTTGCAGCGGTTGCGGACGCGGATGCGGTCCCGGCCCGGCATCAGCTTCGTCTTGTCCTGTTGGTCGGCGGGCTTCTTCTTCTCCGCGCGATCCGCCTCGACCGCGGCCAATTGGCTGCGGTACTTCGCTTCTTTGGCGTTCGTTGACATCGAGGTTCTCTTCCGTTCGATTCAGGCCGTGCGGCGTTCCGACTTGGAACCGGGGATGAACCCGGGGAGCCGGCCGTTCCGCTGTCTTTCATCACCGAACAAATTACTTGCTGTCGTCCCGGAACGGCATGCCGAAGGCGCGAAGCAGATCGCGGGCTTCATCGTCGCTGCGGGTGGACGTCACAAATGTGATATCCATTCCCTGCGTGAACGTCACCTTGTCCGGGTCGATTTCGGGAAACACCAACTGCTCGGTGAGCCCCATGCTGTAGTTGCCGTTGCCGTCGAAGCTCTTGGGATTCACGCCGCGGAAGTCGCGGATGCGGGGGAGCGCGACGTTGATCAGGCGGTCCATGAACTCGTACATCCGCTTGCCGCGGAGTGTGACGCGGCAACCGATCTCGTTGTTTTCGCGGAGGCGGAACGCGGACACGGCGGCCTTCGCCCTCATGATCTGCGGCCGCTGGCCCGCGATCATACCGAGGTGCTCGGCCGCCTGCTTCATGCGTTCCTTGTCCTGAAGCGCCTTGCCGACGCCCATGTTCAGGACGATCTTCGAGAGCTTCGGCAGGCTCAGCTTGTTCTCACGGCCGAGCTTCTGCCCGAGGCCCGGAAGGATCTCCTTCTGGTACTTCTCAAGCAGGCGGGGAACGGGCCCGGCGGTCTTCTTGGCGTCGGCCATGGTCATCAAACCTCATGCGGCCCACTGGCGATCCCATTGCAACGGGACCGGTACGGGCCGGGAAATCACTTCGTGGCGTATTTGGCGTCGGGCTTTGAGAGCAAGCGGATGCGGGCCTTGCTCTTCTTCGCGAACAGTTCCTTGCTGCCGTCCGGCAGGTACCGCACGCCCACACGCGTCGGCTTGTTCGTGCTCGGGTCGATCATCATCACGTTGGATGCGTCAACCGGCATCTCCATGGAAAGGCGGCCGCCCTGCGGGTTACGCCGCGACGGCTTCAAATGGCGGTACACCCGGTTGACCCCGGCGACCACCACTTGGTTCTTCTCACGGAGGACGCGCAGCACCTTGCCGCGCGTGCCCTTGTCGTCGCCCGTGACCACTTCGACGGTATCGTCTTTGCGAATGTACATCACACCACCTCGGCGGCGAGGCTGAGGACCTTGTTGAACTTCACGCGGAGTTCGCGGGGCACGGCGCCGAAGACGCGGGTGCCACGCGGATTGTTGTCGTTGTCCAGCAGGATCAACGCGTTCGAGTCGAAGCGGACGTAGCTGCCGTCTTCGCGGCGGGTGGCGACCTTCGTGCGGACGACCACGCCCTTCACGACATCACCCTTCTTCACGTCCGATCCCGGGATCGCCTTCTTCACGCTGGCGCGGATGATGTCGCCCAAGTGAGCCACGCGGCGCTTCGTGCCGCCCAGCACCTGGATGCACATCACTTCCTTCGCGCCGGTGTTGTCGGCGACATCCATGAACGTGTACATCTGAATCATGACAAATGCCTCGGGCTCCGTCCGCTCACGCGGGCCGGCACGCCAGTTTATTTCGCCACGGGAGCCGCGACATCGCTGCCGGCGACCGCCCCTTCGAGATTCGACAACGTGCGGCTCGGCGCCTTGGTCACGACGCGAACCAGCAGCCAACGCTTCGTGCGGGACAGCGGCCGCGACTCCACGATCTCCACCGTGTCGCCCAAGTGCGATTCGTTCTTCTCATCGTGGGCGTAGCAGATCGTCCGCTGCTTCACGTACTTGCCGTACTTCGGGTGCCGGACAAGCCGCTGCACCTCGACGCGGCGCGTCTTGGCGTTCTTGTCGCGGGTGACAATGCCCTGCAAATGGCGGGGGCCGGTGGTCTTCTCGGCAGTGGTGGTCGCGTCCGCCATGTCAGTTCGCCCCCTTCTTGGCGGTCTTCGCCGCGTGGAAACCCTGGAGCCGCTGAAGTTGCCGGCGGGCGGTGCGCTTGCCGGGCTCGCCGCCCTTGTCCTTCGCGCCAAGGTTCGCGATGCGCGTCGCGAGTTGCTCCTGCGGCAGTGCGGCCAGTTTCTCCAGTTCGCGGCCGCGCTGGATCGTCTTGATCCGTGCGACTTCCTTCTTCGCCTTGCGGATTTCCGAGGGCGTTTCGAGCCGGTCCGTCGCGGACTGGAACCGCAACTGGAACAGGTGCTTTTCCGTGTCCTTCAGCGTGAGCGACAATTGCTCGTCGCTCATGCCGCGATACTCTTTCAATTTCGATGGCATGTTCCACCGCCCTCGCTTGCGCGTCGGGCTCCTCGATCAAACGTTGGGCCGCCGCGTCACGAAGCGGCACTTGAACGGCATCTTGTACGCGACACGCGCCAAGCAATCCTTCGCCTGAGCCTCGGGCAGGCCGCCGATCTCGAACAAGACTTGGCCGGCCCGGACGACCGCCGCCCAATACTCCGGCTCGCCCTTGCCCTTGCCCATTCGCGTTTCCGCGGGAATGGAGGTCACAGGCTTGTGCGGGAACACGCGGATGTAGTACCGGCCTTCGCCGGACACCGACCGCGTCATCGTGATGCGCCCGGATTCGATGCACTCGGCGGACAACCAGCCGCCTTCGAGCGCCATCAAGCCGTAGTCGCCATAGGACACATAGTTGCCCCGATGGGCGAACCCGCGGATCGGCCCGAGGAACTTCTTGCGAGTGGTGCCGCCGCGCGCCACTCCGCGCTGCGCCTTCCGGAACTTCACTCGCTTCGGCATCTGTGGCATCGGCCGTCACTCCTCTGCGGCACTGGCGTCTCCACCGGTGCCATCCCTGTTCTCAACCCTGGCGAGGACCGCCGCCTCCGCCACCCGGACCGCGACGCATGCCGCGCCGGCGCTGCGTCGGTGCACCGGTTGCATCGGTGGCGTCGGCGATCTCGCCGGTGAGGTAGTCGCCTTGGTTCACCCAGCACTTGATTCCGATGTTGCCCTGCGGGGTGCTGGCTTCGCTGAAGCCGTACTCCACTTTGCACCGCAGCGTGGAGAGCGGAATGCTGCCTTCCATGCCCTTCTCGCACCGGGCCATTTCCGAGCCGCCCAAGCGGCCAGACAGTTGGAGCTTCACGCCCTTGGCCCCGCCTTCCATCGCCCGCTGCATCGCTTGCTTCATCGTGCGGCGGAAGCTGGCCCGACGCTCAAGTTGCTCCGCGATGTCTTCGGCAATCAATTGCGGATCGATCTCGGGCCGCGCGATCTCCACCGTCTTCACCTCGATGTGGCGGCGGGTCAACTTTTCCAGGGCCTTCGTGAGCTTGTCGATCTTCTCGCCCTTCTTGCCGATGATCGCCCCGACGCGGCTCGAAGAAACCACAACCGTCACGCGTTCACGGGTGCGTTCGATGCGAATCTCAGAGATCGCGGGCCGCTGCTCTTTGCGGTCCTTCTTGTTGGTCAGGTACCGCTGGATGAAGGCGCGAATCTTGGCGTCTTCGATCAACAACTCGGAAAAGTCGGCCTTGCTGGCGTACCACGTGCTGCGCCACGGGCGCATGATGCCCGTGCGAAAGCCAGTCGGTCGAACTTTCTGACCCATGATTGCTCCAACCTGGCGTGTTCAAATACGCGGGGGCCGGCTCTCTCGCCGACCCCGATCCCGGAAGGCGTTTGGCTCAGTTCGCAACCGGCGCGGGCGGGAGGCTCGCATCGGCCGCAGCGGGCGTCGTGGTCGCAATCGCCGGCGAACCCTTCGCCTCCGGTTCCGGCGGATCCGACAGCGTCACATGGATGTGCGACAGACGGCACTTCAACATGAACGCCGTGCCGCGGGCACGCGGCTGCATCCGCTTGAAGAACGGGGCGCCGTCCACACGTGCTTCGCTCACGATCAGCGAATCGAGATCCGGGCACTCCAAGTGATCGGCGTTGCCGAGGGCGCTTCGCACAACCGTCTCGAGGAGCTTCGCGCCCTTGTTGTGGTGGAAGCGCAGCAGTTGCAACGCTTCGTCCACGTTCCGGCCGCGGATCAGATCGGCGAACTGCCGAATCTTGCGGGGGCCGGTGTCGGCGAATCGGTGAATCGCTTTGTAGTCCATGGCTCGCCTTCACTCACTTCCCAGGAGCGGCCGGAGCCGCCTTGCCCTTGCCGCCGCTGTGACCCTTGAACGTCCGCGTCGGGGAAAACTCACCGAGCTTGTGCCCGATCATGTCTTCCGTGCAGTACACCTTGTGAAACGTCCGGCCGTTATGCACAAGGAAAGTCGCCCCGATGAAGTCCGGGATGATCGTACAGTCGCGCGACCACGTCTTGATCGGCTCCTTGTTCAACCCCTGCTTCATCACCTTCGCGTGGAGCCGTTCGTCCACGTAAGGCCCCTTCTTGATCGAACGACTCATGCGGTTTCTCGCGTTCGCGCCCGCACCAAGCGGGCTGGATAACTTAAGATTTCACTCAGAACACGGCAACGGACTTTTCATCAACTTCACGCAGAAAGCCCGGTGACAGCTGCCGCCGGGCTCTCGGGTTACTTCTGGTGCGGACCGCTCGGGCGACGGCGAAGGATGGACTTGCCGCCCGGCTTGCGTTTGTGCCGCGTCTTGCCACCCTTGGCCGGAACGCCGGTCGGCGAGCAAGGATTGCGGCCGCCCGCGGTGCGACCTTCGCCGCCGCCCATCGGGTGATCCGTCGGGTTCTGGCTGGTACCGCGGTTGTGGGGCTTGCGTCCCTTCCACCGCATGCGGCCGGCCTTACCGATGCTGATGTTCATGTGTTCGGGGTTGCTCACGCTCCCGATCGTCGCGCGGCACTTGCTCGAGACGCGGCGGATTTCCCCGCTCGGCATCGTCAACTGCGCCCAATCCTTCTCGCGGGCGGAGAGCGTCGCCGAACAACCGGCGGACCGACAGATCTGACCGCCACGGCCCGGCGTGAGTTCCACGTTGTGGACGATCATGCCCAAGGGCACCTTCCAAAGCGGCATGCAATTGCCGAGCTTCGGCTCCACCGCATCCGTTTCGCCCGAGATCACCTTGTCACCGGCCTTCAGGCCGTTCGGGGCGAGGATGTAGTACTTCGATTGATCGTACTTCTCGTCGCGCGGGTACTGCACGAGCGCGATGCGGGCGCTGCGGTTCGGGTCGTACTCCACCGAAACGACCACGGCCTCGACTCCGTCTCGCTTGCGCTTGAAGTCGATCTTGCGGTACATCCGCTTGTGGCCGCCGCCCCGGAACCGCGAGGTGATGATGCCGTGGTGGTTGCGGCCGCCCTTCTTCGGAAGCGGAGACAGCAACGACTTCTCGGGAGCGTTCGCGCGCGGCGTGGTGCACTCGGCGAAATCCGAGACACTGCCGCCGCGACGGCCCGCCGATGTCGGCTTGTATTGCTTGATGCCCATGACTTCAGTTCCTTGTTATTTGTTACATGTCTTTGGAGCCGGCTCGCCACCGGCAGCCAACAACGGATAACGAATAACGATCAGAAGAACTCGATCTTGTCGTCGCCGTGAAGCGTGACCACCGCCTTCTTCCACGACGGCAGAGCACCCATCTCTTGGCGGAAGCGACGCTTCTTGCCCTTGCGGTTCATCGTGCGGACGGCTTCGACCCGCACATTGAACAGTTCCTCCACCGCGGCCTGGATCTGCGTCTTGGTCGCGATCGGATTCACCTGGAACGCGTAGGCGTTGTACCGCGTGCTTTGGTGCGTCCCCTTTTCGGTGACGAGCGGACGCAGCACGACCTGGTACGGCCGCAAGTCGAGGCCCGTGTCGCCGTGGACGCACGGCTTGCGGAGCGCGAGCTTGTTTCGGTATTTTTGCGGACGAGGCCGGGGTGTTGCCATTGTTCCACTCGCATGAGATGAGGCCGTCAGGCCCCACAGGACTCATCGTCCCATCCGATTACTTCGCCGCCGCTTTCTGCTTTTGAATCCGAGCCGCCCGACCGCGACGAACGATCGGCGCCTCTTCCGCCTTCGGCACGGGAGCCGGTTTCACCGGGTTCCGCAGAGCTTCGAGGGCCGCCTTCGTGATCAACAAGCGATTCTGCTTCAGCACGGTGAAGCAGTTGAACTCGGCGGCTGGAAGAACCTTCACGCCATCGATGTTGCGGGCGGACTTGTACACATTCTGGTCGATGCCGTTCGTGCCGATCAGCACGGTCTGGTCGAGCAGGGTCACGACCTTGTCGCCGCTCTCGGTGGCCTTGGTGCCAACCTTGATCGCCTTCAGCACCCCGAGAATCTCTTTGGTCTTCGGAGCCGCGATGCTCAGGTCGTCGATCACCACCGCTTCATTGTCGATGAACTTGGACAAGATCGCCATGCGGGTGGCCGCGCGGATCGCCTTCTTCGGCAGGCTGTACGAGTAGTCGCGGGGCTTGGGACCCTTGGCCGTACCACCGCCGACCCGCTTGTTCGTCCGCTTGGTGCCGGCGCGGGCGTTGCCGGTACCCTTCTGGCGGAACAGCTTCTTGGTGCTGCCCGCGACTTCGCCGCGGCGGAGCGTGCTGTGCGTGCCGGCCCGCTGATTCGCACGGTGCATCAGCACCACTTCGTGCATCAACTGCCGGCTGATCTTTCCACCGAATTCCTTCGGGTCGATACTCACCGAACCGACTTCCGCACCAGACCGATTGACCACCTTCACGCTGATCGCGTCGGTGTATTCGGTCACGCGGGAAGACGGGTCACCCGAACCGGCCCCACCGGGGACGGCGACGCCGTTCGCTTTGTCGGCCATGGAAACCACTCCTGACCCCGCCAGCACCGATTGCCGGTGTTGCCGCTGAATCGGCCGGCACAAGGCCAGCCACGGCGAGACGGGGTCGTCTCTAATGATGAATCAATCAGCCGCCCGTGATGACGCGAATCTTGATGTCTACGCCGGGGGGCAGGTTCAAACCCTTGTTCAACGCTTCGATCGTCTTTTGCGTCGGGCGGAGGATGTCGATCAGCCGCTTGTGCGTCCGAATCTCGAACTGCTCGCGACTCTTGCGATCGATGTGCGGCGAGCGCAACACCGTGTAACGCTCCACGCGGGTGGGCAGCGGAATCGGCCCGTGCACAACGGCGTTGCTTTCCTTGGCGGTCTGCACAATTTCCGACGCCGTCCGATCCAGGACTTCGTGGTCGTAACCTTCCATGCGGATCCGGATGCGTTCGCTCGTGTTCGCCGCCACGCGATTCTCCTCGACCCGTGCAGCATTCCGCTCAGCGGGAAAGAACTAACTTAAGGCTGGGTGCGGGCACGTCAAGCCAAACAGCCGGAATTTCCAAAAGACACCCAGCTCGGAGCCACTTCGCCGGATCGAGTAGCCGTCAGCCTTCGACAGAGGGGACCCGTTCCTCGGAATTTATGTCCTAAGGTTCAACCACTGGGATCGGATCGGATTATGCTGTAAGCTGAATTCCGTTCGACTGCTTTCTGAAAGGCCTCCGTGACCGCCAAACCCACCCCCGAGACGATTCGTTCGCCTGGCTGGATCGGGGCACTCGTCGCCGTGATCGGCGTGCTCGGGTTCGTCTATTTTCCGCTGCTGAGCTACAGCTTCGAGCAGTGGCTGAAGCCGGATTATTCGCACGGATTCCTCGTGCCCGCGTTCTCCGTTTACCTCGCATGGAAGTGGAAAAAGTGGGCACCGACGGAAATCGCGTGGCCCGACCCGATGGGCTTGGCGTTCATTGTGGGCGGGGCCTTGCTCTTTCTCGCGGCCGGGTTCTTCGACATCGCCAAGGAATGGCTTCAAGGCCTCTCCCTCGTGCTGAACCTGTGCGGGGCCACGCTGCTGCTGGGCGGCCCGCAAGCACTCCGCTGGCTGTGGCCGAGTCTGGCCTTTCTGATGTTCATGTTCCCGCTGCCTTACAAGGTGGAAATCGCGCTCGGCTGGCCGCTGCAAAAAGTCGCCGCGGTCGCTACGGAATTCGTGCTGCAAACCATCGGCTACGCCACCTTCCGCGAAGGCATGATCCTGCACTGCCAGGACCATGTGCTCGAAGTGAAGAACGCGTGCAACGGCTTGAGCATGCTCCTCACGTTCTTCACACTCTCGGCCGGCATGGCGATCGTCATCAAGCGGCCGTGGTTGGACAAGACGATCATCGTGCTCTCGGCGGTGCCCATCGCGATTCTCTCGAACGTGATCCGCATCGCACTCACGGGCGTGCTCTACAACGAGGCCGGCAAGGAACTCGGCGACAAAGTGTTTCACGATTTCGCGGGTTGGATGATGATGCCGCTCGCGCTCGGCGTGCTCATGCTCGAACTCAAAGTGCTGGACTGGGTGCTGCAGGACGACCTGGGCAAAGCCTCGCGCGAAGAGGTGATCCGAAATGTGACATCGAAGCCCGCATACCTCTTCATGCCGGCGTTCGAGAAGGCCGAGGCGGCGAAGAAGTCGGCTCCGCCTCAGGGGTCCGGCAGTTGACGGACGACGCACGATTCGCCGGCCGCCTGACGGGAGCGATCGCACTCGGTGCGATGGCCTTCACGCTCTACGGAAGCTTGGTCCCGTTCGACTTCCACACCCGCGATGCGGACGACGCCCGCACCGCGTTCCACTGGGCGATGACGAACCGCTGGTGGTTTGAATCGCGGTCGGACGCGGTCGCCAACGTGATGCTCGGCGTGCCGCTCGGCTTCGGGTTGGTGGGCTTCTTGCGGGCCGGGCGAACGGGAATCGCGGGCGATCTCTTCGCAGGACTGTTCTGCCTGCCGATGTGCGTGGCCTTCGCGGCGGCGGTCGAGTTCGCGCAACTGTACGTGCCGGAGCGAACCACGGCCGGTTCGGACGTGTTGTGTCAGGGGCTCGGTTCGATCATCGGAATGGCGGCGTGGACGGTCGCGGGCCGGTGGCTGGTGAATCAGGCGGAAGCCGTGTGGAGCGGGTCCGAGTCGGCGGGCCGGTTGCTGATCGCGTACCTCGTGCTGCTCGCGTTCGTGCAGTTGCTGCCGCTGGACTTGAGCGCGAGCCCCCGGGATCTCTACCGCAAGCTGCGCGACGACGTAGTGTACGTGCCGTTCTCGGAAACGATGAGTTGGGAACGCGCCGCGCGGCTGCTTCAGGTGATCGGGTTGTTCCTCCCCGCGGGCCTGTTCGCTCGCCGCGCCGGCAGGGGCTTGATGATTCCGCTGCTGCTCGCCGTCGCAACCGAGGGACTGCAACTGATCGTGAAGTCCCGGGTGCCGAGTGCGACGGACGCGGTCGTGGGCGGCTTCGGGGTGATGCTCGGCTGGTGGCTGAGTCACCGGTCACGAACGGTCTTCCTCAACGTGATGTGGCTGCTGGCGATGTTGCTGATCAGTTGGCAGCCGTTCACCATTCGCACGGACTCGCTGCCGTTCGATTGGATGCCGGGCCTGCCGCTGGAGCGCGGCCACCCGCTGTACGCACTCGAAGAGATGCTGACAAAGCTGATTCTCTTCGGAATCGGCGGCGCGTTGATGAAGTCGCCGCCGCGGGCGGTGCTGAGCGGCTTGGTGGTTTCAGGAGTCTGCGAGTGGGGCCAAACGGATCTGGGTTCGCATACGCCCTGCATCACGGACGTGCTGCTGGGGGCGGCCGGCATGTGGATCGGAGCACTGGCCCGACGGCTCATCAAGCAAGAGTGGACTTCATGAGCATCGGCCTGACCGAACCCGACGCACCACCCGCTTCGCCCGAAGCGCCGGTCGCGGCACGGCCCGAACCGCCGCTCACCGTCATCGAAGCCCGCGGCTCGTGGTCCACGTTCGACTTCCGCGAACTGTGGCGATTCCGCGAACTGCTCGCATTCCTCATCTGGCGCGACGTCAAGATCCGCTACAAGCAGACGGCCATCGGAGCCGCGTGGGCGATCCTGCAGCCGGTCGCAGTGATGGGCGCGTTCACGTTCGCGCTCGGCCGTGCGGTCGGTGTCGAGGGCGCAGCCGTTCCCTATTGGCTGTTCGTGCTCTGCGGCCTCGTGCCGTGGACGTTCTTCGCCTCGGCCGTGTCGCAAACCGGCGTCAGCGTGGTGAATAACCAGCACCTCGTCACGAAGGTGTACTTCCCGCGGATCCTGCTGCCGCTCTCGGCGGCGGGCCTCGCCGGCGTCGATTTCCTCATCGGCTTCGCCGTGCTGATCGTCGCCGCGCTCGCGGCCGGCATCGTGCCCGGTGCGGAACTCCTGGCGCTGCCGCTGGCCGTGGCCGTGCTCGCGCTCGCAGCGGTGGGGCTCGGTGTGTTCCTCGCCGCTCTCACCGTCCGCTTCCGAGACTTCCGGCTTGTGGTGCCGCTCGTGCTGCAACTGTGGATGTTTCTCACGCCAGCCATCTACGACCAGGCGGGCCGAACCATGAGCCCGACCGCGGAACTGATTCTTCGCTTGAACCCGGTTCAGGCGGTGGTCGTGAATTTCCGTGCGGCCGTGCTCGGCATGCCGTTCGACTGGCCCGGCTTGGCCGTGGCCGCGCTGTGGGGCGTGAGCGCGTTCACCCTCGGCGCGTGGTACTTCCGCAAGACGGAGAAGGCCTTCGCGGACATCATTTGAATGAAAGCCATCTCCGCGAGTTCGATCTCCAAGAAGTACATGCTCGGCGGTGCCGCGCGTGCGAACTCGGACACGCTTACGGACGCGCTCGCGGCCGCGCCGCGCAACCTCTTCAAGAAGTTGAAGGGCGAGAGTCGCCACGAATCGAACGAGTTTTGGGCCCTGAGGGATGTCTCCTTCGAGATCAAGCCCGGCGAAGCGGTCGGCATCATCGGCAAGAACGGCGCCGGCAAATCGACGCTGCTCAAGGTGCTCTCCCGCATCGTGGAACCGACCGGCGGCCGCATCGAGCTTCGCGGCCGCGTCGGATCCCTGCTGGAAGTCGGAACCGGGTTCCACCCCGAACTCACCGGCCGCGAAAACGTGTTCCTCAACGGCTCGATCCTCGGCATGAGCCGCCGCGAGATCGCAAGGAACTTCGACGCCATCGTCGCGTTCGCCGGCGTGGAGAAGTTCCTGGACACGCCCGTGAAGCGCTATTCCTCCGGCATGTACGTGCGGCTCGCGTTCGCGGTTGCGGCGCATCTCGAACCCGAAATCCTGATCGTGGACGAAGTGCTGGCCGTGGGCGACGCCGAGTTCCAGGCTCGCTGCCTCGGAAAGATGAAGGACGTATCGCGCAGCGGTCGCACGATCCTGTTCGTGTCGCACAGCATGGCGGCGGTACAGAACCTCTGTACGCGGGCGGTCCTGCTCGCAGCGGGTACGGTGGTGCGCGATGGCCCACCCGCGACCGTGATCGACGAGTACAATCGCGCGACGCTGACGGGCGGCGGGGCCGAAGCGGACTTGAGCGATCACCGCGGCCGCATTCCGGGCTCGAACCCGACAATGCGCCGCATCCGCGTGTGCGACGACTCCGACGGCCGCACGCCGTTCGTGCCCGTCCACGGCACCGCGCGGCTCGAAATCGACTTCACCAGCGACCACCCGCTCGATTCCGTCGACTTGGGATTCGTAGTGAAGGATCGCCATCAGGCACCGGTGTTCGGCATCAACACCAAGGTGTGCCCCGCGCCCGTGCTGAAGAGCGCGGTGCGATCCGGGCGGGTCACGGCACGGATCCCGCGGATGCCGCTGATGCCGGGCGCTTATTCGATCGACTTGTACTTCGGTTCGCGGGGGCGCGATTTCGACACGGTGCTCGACGCAGCCGAATTGACGGTGGTGCCGGCGGATGTCTTCGGCACCGGGCGGTTGCCGCCCCCGGAGTGCGGGCCGGTGTGCCAACCCGCCCTCTGGGAAATCCACGGGAGCGATGCATGAACACGGCCGCGCCGACGCCTTACGACGCTGCTTTCTACGCGGACCAATCGGACGGTTCGCTGCGGTCCGCCCGGGCGGTCGCGCCGCTGGTCGTCGAACTGGTGCAACCTCGCTCCGTGCTGGATGTCGGGTGCGGAGTCGGCACGTGGTTGCGCGCCTTCCACGAACTCGGTGTCGAGAACATCCTCGGCATCGACGGCGACTATGTGGACCGCTCCAAGTTGGCGATCGACCGCGAGTGCTTCCGCGCCGTCGATCTTTCAAACCCGCCGGACTTGGGCCGCAGCTTCGACTTGGCCGTGTGTTTGGAGGTGGGGGAGCATCTGCCGGAAAAGTCATCCGCGAAGTTGGTGCGCCTGCTCACTCGCTCCGCACCCGCGGTGCTGTTTTCCGCCGCAGCCCCGGGACAGGGCGGCACGCACCATGTGAACGAACGCTGGCCGCACTTCTGGCGCGAATTGTTCCGCGCGGACGGCTTCGTGCGGCTCGATCCGATCCGCCCTCGAATCTGGCGCGACAATCGCGTCGAGTGGTGGTACCAGCAAAACATCTACCTCTTCATTCGCGAATCCGAAGTGGCGGAGCGTCCCGCGCTGCGCGAGGAATTCGAACTTGCCAGACGGTTCCCATTCGAATTGGTACACGAGGGCGTCCTGTCGCCGTGCGTACGGGCCGCCACCTTCGGCGGCGCGGTGAAGGCGTTGCCCCGGTTGGCGATGCAAGCCTTGAGGCGGAGGCTGTCCTGAACTCTCCCGCGATCACGGTCGCGATCTGTACCTGGAACCGGGCCAAGTTGCTCGAGCAGACGCTCGCGCGCCTGGCGGAGACGACCGCGGCCGGCGATGTGCCGTGGGAGTTGATCGTCGTCAACAACAACTGCACGGACGAAACCGATGCGGTGATCGCGAAGCATGCCGGTACGCTGCCGCTGGTGCGACTGTTCGAGCCGAAGCCGGGGCTGTCCAACGCGCGGAACTGTGCGACCGCCGCGGCCCGCGGCGAAGTGATCGTGTGGACCGACGACGACGTCCTTGTGGAACCGGGGTGGCTGGCAGCCTACGCGGCGGCCGCGGCCCGCTGGCCGGAAGCGGTGTTCTTCGGCGGGCGGATCACGCCGTGGTACGAACGGGAGCCGCCGGACTGGATCGCGCGGCACTTGAAGCGCTTCGAAGGCATGCTCGTAGTGCGGGACTTGGGGACAGACGAGCGGCGGCTGCAACCCGGAGAGTATCCGTACGGGGCGAACATGGCGTTTCGCACGGCCGCGCTTCGCGGCCTGCAGTTCAATCCCGCGCTCGGCAAGACCAAGGACGTGTGCCTGCTGGCTGAGGAAACGGAACTGTTCCGGCGGTTCGACGCCGAGGGCCGCTACGGTGTGTGGGTGCCGTCGGCATCCGTCCGCCATTATGTGACGGCGGCGCGGCTGACTCGTGCGTACGCGTGGTCGTATTTTCACGGCCTCGGTCGCACGTCGGTTCGCACCGGCGAGATGCGGTCCGGCGCGGGACGTCGGCTGTGGGGCGCGCCGCGCTGGCTCTATCGGCGCTATTGGCGCGATCGGGCGACTGCGGTCGTCCGCCGCATCACGGGGCGGGATTGGGTGGAGCCGTATCTCTCGGCCGCCACGTGGGCGGGCGTGATCCATGAAACCCGGCTGAGTGGCGTGTGAGAATATGGATCTGAGCGTCATCATTCCCGCTTACAACCGCGAGTGGTCGCTCCGCGGCACGGTCGATTCCGTGCTCGCTTGCGGGGTCGAGGCCGAGATCATCGTGGTGGACGACGGTTCGAGCGACCGCACGGTGGAGGTCGCACGCAGCTACGAACCGCGTGTGAGGGTGTTCGAGCAAACCAACGGCGGCCCGGCGAAGGCCCGCAACACCGGCCTCCAACACGCCAGCGGCTCGATCATCTCCTTCCTCGATTCGGACGACATCTGGCAGCCGAACGTCGTGCCCGAAGTCATGGAGCACTTCCGGAACCATCCGGAAATCGATGTGCTGGTGTGCGAGGCAAGCTTCGGCAACGCGACGGACGGCTACCAACCGCTGAGCCCCGTCACCGGCCGCGGCGAGTTCGCGAAGTTGCTCACCCATCCGATTGATGAGAACCTCTTCAAGCTGGACCGCGACCCGTTCATGCGACTCATGATCGAGCGTATGCAGGTGTTCCTTGGCTCCACGTTCATTCGCCGGTCCGCGCTCGATTCCATCGGGCCGTTCGATCCCGCGCTCTTCGGCGGGGAGGATTACGAACTGTGTCTGCGGCTCGCGGCCCGGCATCCGTTCGCGTTCTTGGACAAGACGCTTGCGCAATATGAGAAGCATCCCGGCGGCATCTCCACGAACCAAGAACGTATGAGCCGTGAGTTCGCGCTCGCGGTCCGGAGCATGGTGCGGAAGCCGGACTGGCTCACGCACGAGGAACGCCGCCTTGTGAAGAAGAAGTTCGCCCAGTTGGCGTACTGGTATGCGTACCGCGCCTACGACCGCGGCGACTACGCCGAAGCGCGGACCCGCTTCGCAGCCGGTTTGAAGGAAGGGTCGTTCAAGATGAAGAGTGCGGCGTACTGGCTGGCGTGCTGCCTGCCCGCCCCCGCCGTAAGACTGCTTCGCCGCGCCAAACAGGGGGCCGGATGACCCCCCGCGTGTGGATCGTGCCGGTGAACTTCAACGGGCTCGAAGACACCCGCAAGTGTCTCGACTCGTTGGGCAAGCTCACCGCGCCCGCGTCCGTCGTGGTGGTGGACAACGCCTCCAAGGACGACCCCACGGCAATCCTGAGCACCGAGTTTCCGCACGTTCAAGTTTTGCGGAACGAAACCAACGGCGGGTGGAGCGGCGGGAACAACACCGGCATCCGGTTCGCGCTGGAACGCGGCGCGGACTTCATCCTGCTGCTGAACAACGACACCACCGTCCATCCTCGGCTGATCGAGCGACTGCTCGCCGCCATGGACGCGAACCCCGCGTTCGGAGTCATCGGCCCCGTCATCCGTTTCATGGACGAACCGGACTCGGTGATGACCGACGGCACCGCGTTCAACCGCCCCGGCCAACCGCTCTTCTTCGAACGCCGGCCCGTGCCCGAACGTGAATCGGTTGTCGAAGAAACGGACATCGTGAACGGCTGCGCCATGTTCGTGCGGGCGGAGGTGTTCCGCCGCATCGGCTTGATCGACGACCGGTTCTTTCTCATCCACGAAGAGTCGGACTTCTGCCTGCGAGCCCGCGAGGCCGGGTTCAAATGCGGCGTGCTGGCCGAAGCACTTGTGTGGCACAAAGGTTCGACCACGTTCAAACGCAGCGGCAAGCGGTGGCAGCGGTACTACGACACCCGGAATCTCGGCCTGTTGCTCTCGAAGCACCGCGGCCCGCGCGGGAAGCTGAACTCCTACTCGCGCTGGATGAAGTACGCGTACCATCGCTGGTGCCACGAGCGCGAAGACAACCAACCGGACGCCGCGGACGCCGTGCTGGAAGGCCTTGTGGATGCGTTCCGCCGGAAGTTCGGCGCCTACGAACCTCGACCTCGCTGGGCCGTGCCCGTGTTGCGCGGCATGTTCGAGACCGCTCGCCGCTTGAAGCCGCCGAGGCCCGCATGACGCGGCTTCGCCTCCTGTTCGTGAAACAATCCCAGAACTGGCCGCGTTCCAGCGGCCACGATGTGCATGGCTACCACATGGTGCAGGCGTTGATCGCCCGCGGCCACGCCGTCAGTTTGGCGTGCGTTGATGCCCCGACACCGGAAGCGCTCTCGGGATTGAACCTCGAATCGCGACACGCGCTCCGCTCCGAAGACTCCGCGTCGCGGCTAATCGATGTGTGGTCCGCGTGGCAGCGCCGCTTCACCAACTACTTCGGCGTCACCGACTCACTCTCGGGTTCACTCGATTCGATCCTGCAGCGCGAACCGTTCGACGCCGTGATCGTGGTTGCACGGCACCTGCTGCCGTTGCTCGCCGTGGTGAAGCGAGGCGTCCGCATCTGGTACCCCGCGGACGACCCCGCATGGCACCACCTCACGCGGCTGAAATTGCTTCGCCCCGGCACATGGCCCGAAGCCAAGCGGGCGCTCGCGAACGGGCTGTTCGAGCGTGCCTTCCGCCAGTGCTTCGATCGCGTGTGGGTCGTCTCGCCGGCGGATCGGCGGGCGATGCGGCTGATCACCGGGTGCCCGAAGGTGGACTTGATCCCGAACGGCGTAGATGCGGATCATTACCGGCCGCAAGCGGGCGAGACGATCCCGAACAGTTGTTGTTTCTGGGGGCGGCTCGATTTCGGCCCGAATGTCGATGCCTTGGCGTGGTTTCTCCGCAAGGTTTGGCCCGCGGTGAAGCGGGATCACCCGGCTGCGGCGTTCCATGTCTTCGGGTTCAACCCCACCGCGAAGGTGCGGGAACTGGCGAAGACGTCCGGCGTGGAATTGTTCCCCGATCTGCCCGATTTGCGGAGCGAGGTGACGCGTCGGCAGGCGGTTGTGCTACCGTTCATCAGCGGCGGCGGAATCAAGAACAAGTTGCTCGAGGCCGCCGCGCTCGGGATGCCGGTCGTCTGCACGGCCAAGGCGCTCTCGGGAACGAAGGGCGAGGCGGCGGTGAAGGTGGCGAACAGGCCTCGCGAGTGGTCCGCGATGTTGGGCGCGTTGTGGAGCGACTCCGCGGCGCGAGCCTCGCTCGGCGCCGCGGCCCGGGAGTGGGTGATGGCAAATCATTCGTGGGACGCCGCCGCCGCGACGGCCGAGGCCGCGTGCGGCTTCGCGACGAGAGACTCATGAAGCAGATGGTGTTCATGCTGGCGACGGTGCTGCTGGGGACGGTGGGCTCCTTCGCCCTCTCCCCGGCGTACGGCCTCGCCGTGTACTACATGTACGCCGTGCTTCGCCCCCAGTTCATCTGGGAGTTTCACGAAGCCGCCGGCATTTCCATCAGCGAGCCGCAGTGGTCCCTGTATGTGGCGTTGGCCACGCTCGCGGCCACGGTCCTGTGGCGCACCGGGCTCTTCGCCCCCAGCAAGGTCGCAGCCCCGCCGTGGTACGGCAATCCGCCCTTCACCCGCAGCCACTACCTGTTCCTCGCCTTCACCGCGTGGATCAGCCTCACGTACCTCACCGCGGTGAACACCGACCGGGCTTGGCCCTTCTTCGTGGAGTACGTGAAGATCTTCGTAATGTTCATCTGCGCCACGTTCATCCTGCGCACGGTGAGCGACCTGTGGCTCATTTACTTCGTGGTGCTCGGCAGTGCGGTGTACGTCGCTTACGAAATCAACACGTATTACCTCAACGGCGGGTGGCTGCTGCTCGCCAGCCGCGGCTACGGCGGGCTGGACAACAACGGCGCGGCGCTCATCGTCGCCATGGCGATCCCGATGTGCTTCTTCGCGTGGGAAGCGACGCAGGCGTGGTGGCGCTGGGGATTCCTGCTCGTGATGCCCGCAATGCTGCACGCCGTGCTGCTCTCGTACTCGCGCGGCGCGATGCTTTCGCTCTGCGTCGTCGCTCCCGTGATCTTCGTCCGCACCCGGTACAAGTGGATGGTCGGAGTCGTATACGCCGGCGTCGCGGTCGCCATCCCCGTGATGGCCGGGAAGGAGATTCAGGAGCGCTTCTTCTCCATCGGCAAGGCGGATGTGGACGAGAGCGCCCAATCGCGATGGACGACGTGGAACATCGCGATCCGAATGGCGAATGAACGGCCGCTCTTCGGGCTCGGCATCCGCAACTCCAACCTTTTCACGTACGACTACGGCGCGGACATGCCGGGCCGTTCCATTCACAGCCAGTACCTGCAAACCGCCGCGGACAGCGGCTGGATGGCGCTCGCCCTGTACCTCGCGTTCCTCGCCTCGCTGTTCCTCGGTCTGCGAAGCTCGCGTCGCATCCTGAGGCCGTACAACGACCCCGAATCGCTGAAGGTGAAATCCATCGCGTCCGGGGTGGAGTGCGCCACGGTGCTGTTCTGCTTCGGAGCGATCTTTCTCTCGCTCGAGCACTTCGAGATGCCGTACATCATGATGCTTTTGGCCGTGCAACTGAACGCGATCACGCGGGCGGTGGCGGCGCGGCTCGTCCCGCAACAGCCTCCCGCCGGCCCGCATGCGATGCCGGTCGCGTTCCGCCCCGGTATTGTGGCTTCATGAGTCGGCCGCTTCGGATCGGGTTCGTTTTGCACGTCATGCAAGTGGCCGGCGCGGAAGTGCTGGTCCGCGAGTTGATCCGCACCGCCGGCCCGCGCATCGTTCCGTCCGTGTTCTGTCTCGACGCCGTCGGCAAAATGGGCGAGGAAATGCAGGCGGAAGGCCTCGATCTGGTGAATTTCAATCGCCGGCCGGGCATCGATTGGGGCGTGGCCCGCCGCATGGCGAAGGCGATCCGCGAACGCGAACTCGACATTGTTCACGCCCACCAGTACACGCCGTTCTACTATTCCGCGCTGGCGAAACTCCTGGGGCGGCGGAAGCCGAAACTGATCCTCACGGAGCACGGCCGGCACTATCCGGATGTCGTGTCCCGCAAGCGACGCCTGGCAAACAAGCTGGTGCTGGCCCGCACCGCGGACGCGATCACCGCCTGTTGCGAGTTCAGTGCCAACGGCCTCGCGGCGAACGACGGCTTCGCGCGAAGCCGCATCGAGATCATCGAGAACGGCATCGAAGTGGACCGTTACGGCCCTCCGAATCCGACTCCGTCGCGAACCATCATCCACGTCGCGCGGCATCATCCGGTGAAGGACCAAGCCACGCTCATCCGCGGTTTCGCCCTTGCGGCCCCGGACCTGCCCGGCGTCGTGCTCCGGATGGCCGGCGACGGCCCGCTCCGCGGCAATCTCGAAGCGTTGGCCCGGGAACTCGGCGTCGCCGAACGCGTCGAGTTCCTCGGCGTCCGCTCGGACATCCCGGAGCTGATGCGTCAAGCGGATGTGTTCGCGCTCACCTCGCTCAGCGAAGCCGCGTCGCTGACCTTGCTGGAAGCCATGGCCACGGGGCTGCCGGTCGTCGTCACCGATGTGGGGGGCAACGGCGAAATCGTGCGCCACGAACAGGAAGGATTGCTGTTCCCGCGCAGCGACGCCGCCGGTTGCGCCGCGGCGTTCAAGCGGCTCTTCGCCGACCCCGCGTTCGCCAAGCGGCTCGGCGACGCGGGCCGCGAACGGGCGCGGGAACGCTACCGGCTCGAGAACACCGTGAACCGCTATCTCGAGTTATTCGATCGCGTGGTGACCCGCTCATGAGTGCGATCACTCCCGTTCCGCCGAGCGGCCCGCCGTCCGCGCTCAAGAGTGCGGCGAAAGCGACGGCGCGATTCGCCGCGTTGATCGGCGTCTCGCCCGTACTGCTCTCGTTCCATCTGAATGCGATCTGCCGCGGGCGGAACAAGGCCCTCGAATCGCGGTCGCAACTGCTTTCGCTTTGGCCGGGGCTCACGGGCCAATACCTGCGGCGGGCGTTCCTGCAGCAAGTGCTCGCCCGCTGCCATCCCTCCGCGCTCGTCGAGTTCGGCACGATCTTTTCGCAGTGCGGGGCCATGCTGGACGAGAACGTCTACGTCGGCCCGCGTTGCGGGCTCGGCTTGGTCCATCTGCAGAAGGACGTTCTGCTCGCCTCGAACGTGCAAATCCCGAGCGGCGGGGCGACGCACTACTTCGACGACCCCGATACGCCGATCCGCGAACAAGGCGGCGAGCGGAAGCTCGTCACGATCGGCGAAGGGGCTTGGATCGGCACCGGGGCTATCGTGCTGGCGGACGTGGGCCGCGGGAGCATCATCGCGGCCGGCGCGGTGGTGACGAAGCCGGTGCCGGAGTTCGTGATCGCCGGGGGCGTACCCGCGAAGGTGATCCGCCCGCGGTTCGAGAAACCGGATCATGGCTGAGCCCGCGCCGCTGCTCGTGTTCGCGGACGACTGGGGCCGGCACCCGTCCAGTTGCCAGCATTTGGTGAAGCAGTTGATGCCGCGCCGCGCGGTGACGTGGGTGAACACCATCGGCATGCGGCCGCCGCGATTCAACTGGGCCACCGTGACCCGCGGCGCGGAGAAGATCAAATCGTGGATTCTCCCGAGCGGAGGGCGTGAGCCCTCCGTGCCTGCGGAACACGGGGGGCTTCCGCCCCCCGCTCGGCCGTGCATCCTCAATCCGAAGATGTGGCCGTCGTTTCGAACGCGATTCGCACGCGGCTTGAACCGCCGATTGATCGCGCGCGTGGTGCGTCCCGCAGTGGAAGCGATGCCGCGGCCGCCGATCGTGGTCACGACACTGCCCGTGGTCGCGGATCTGATCGGTGCGTTCCCTGCGGCGAAGTGGGTGTATTACTGCGTGGACGATTTCGGCGTCTGGCCCGGCCTCGACGGCCGCACCCTGCGGAGCATGGAGGCCGAACTCGTCGCCAAGGCGGACTCCGTGATCGCGGTGAGCGAGACGCTGCAATCGCACATTGCGAAGTTGGGCAAGCCATCGGACTTGCTGACGCACGGCGTGGAGTTGGAACACTTCCGGCAGCCCCCTGCGGATGCGGCGGGCTCGGGGGCGCTCTTCTGGGGCGTCGTGGATCGCCGGATGGATGTGTCGTTCCTGCGGGTACTCGACGTGCCGACGCGGCTCGTCGGCCCGCAGGACAATCCGGACCCCGAGTTGTTCCGCCTGCCGCAGATCGAGGTGAAACCGGCGGTGGGTTACGCCGAACTCCCCGCGCTGGCCGCATCCGCGGGCGTGCTCCTCATGCCGTATGCGGATCTGCCCGTGACCCGTGCCATGCAGCCGCTCAAGCTGAAGGAATACCTCGCGACCGGGAAACCGGTGGTGGTGCGGAAGCTGCCTTCGACCGAATCGTGGGCCGATTGCTGCGACGTGTGCGACACGCCGGAGAGCTTCGCCGCGGCGGTGAAACTGCGGTTGCGCGAGGGCGTGCCCGCCTCGCAACTCGCGGCGCGGGAGCGGCTGAACGCCGAGAGTTGGGCCGCGAAGGCCGCCACGTTTGAAGCGATGCTCGACGGCATTCCCCAAGCCGGTGCGAATTTGGTAAGCTGAGTGCGAACCTGCTCCCAGCCGCCGGGCCGCTCATGGGCATCCACGACCGCGACTACTACCGCGAGAACACCGGCGGCTTCGCCTTCGGTCGGATGAGCGCGACCGCGTGGTTCGTGGTGATCAACTCGTTCGTGTTCCTCGCGCAGGTTCTCACCACGGATGCCCGGAACCGGTTGCTCTCGCCGCTCGTCGAGTACGGCGCCTTCGACACCGTGAGGATCTTTCACGGCGAAGCGTGGCGGCTGCTCACCGCGAACTTCCTGCATGCGGATCTGATCCACCTCGCGTTCAACATGTTGGTGCTGTGGTGGTCCGGGTCGCGCATGGAGGAACTGTACGGCCGCCGGGAGTTCACGCTCTTCTACCTCGTGAGCGGCGTGTTCGCCAACCTGGTGCAACTCGGCTTGCAGGCCGCGGGTGTGATGCCGCCCTCGGTCGCGCTCGGGGCCAGCGGCTGTGTCATGGCCGTGCTCGTGCTCTACGCATGCCACGATCCGCACCAGAAGATCCTGATCTTCTTCGTGATCCCCGCGCCGCTGTGGCTGTGCGCGATCCTTTATGTGGTGATCGACCTCTTCGGGGCGCTCGGCTACGGGCAACGCGGCATCGCTCACTTGGTCCACCTCGGCGGGGCGCTGTTCGGGTTCGCGTATTATCGAACGGGTTTCCGATTCCGCCGATTGATGCCGGGGATGCCGAGCCGCTCGCGGAGCCGCGTGCCCGCACTCCGCGTCGTGCATCCGGACGACGATGTCGAGAACGGCTCGCCGGAACCGCCGGTCTACGAGACGCCCATCCAAACCAACGATCCGAACGAAGAACCGTTCGAGACGAAAGTGGACCGCGTGCTGGCGAAGGTGTCGAAGCACGGGCAGGAAAGCCTCTCGCCGGAAGAACGCGAGATCCTTTTCCGGGCGAGCGAAGTGTACAAGAAGCGGAGGCGCTAACGATGCCGATGTACGAATACACCTGCAAGTCGTGCGAGAAGGACTTCGAACTGCTCGTGCCGTCGAAGGACGCGGATGCGGTGAAGTGCCCGGAGTGCGACGGGGCGGACGTGAGCCGGCACTTCGGGTTGCCGTCCGCGGGCCGCGCGGCCGCGCCGGCGACGAACTGCCGCGGGGACGGTCCACCGTGCGGCGCGGCAGGGTGCGGGCGGAAAGGCTAGCCCATGCCCGCGCAACTGTGGAGCGACGCCGCGCGGATGGCCGCGTGCGGCCTCATGGTGGCCGCTTTCGCGATCCCTCTTGGATTGGCGGCGCGGTTGCTCGCCCAGAAGCGGAACCAGCCGATTCTCCTCCGCCCCAAGGCGTGGCCCGTGCCGTGGGGCGGCTTCGAACTTCTTCTCCTCTTCGCATTCGCACTCATCGGCCCGGCCTCGGTCGTCGGCCCGGCACTCACCGCCTCCGGCTTTTACCCCGCGGTCTACGGCGCGAACGCGCCCGAAGACGCTTGGCTTCCGATGAAGTCGCTGTGGTCGGCGGTGATCTTCACACCGCTTTTCCTCGGTTTCGTTTGGCTGATGACGCGGGCCGCGTATCCGACTTGGCGGCCGGAGGCGGCATCGCTGCCCGCGAAGGCGGCTGCGGCCGTCGGAACGTGGCTCGGGCTGCATCCCATGGTTGCGGCCGTGCACTTCACGGTGGCGGCATGTTTTCTCGCGTGGAGCTGGCAGCCGGATTCGCATCCGCTCGAGCAGAAGTTCCGCGACGGCCGGCCGATGTTGGATCAAGTCTTGTTCGCAGTCGAGGCGGGAATCGCGGCCCCTCTCCTGGAGGAAGTGCTCTTCCGCGGCGCGCTCTTGCCGTGGCTCATGGGGAAGCGATACCGCCCGGTGCTGACGCTGATCGTCGTCGCGGCGCTCGGGCTCGCGCTCTCCATCGAAACGACCGACGGCAACAGTGAAGTGCGATACGGCCCGGTATGCTTCACCGTGTTCTTGTTCGCGGGTTCGTTGCTGCATCGCGTCCTGCGGCGGAAGCATCAGCGAACGGAAAGCGCGATCATCGTCTCGGCGGCGTTCTTCGCACTGGTCCACAACCCGGTGTGGCCTTCGCCGATCCCGCTCTTCGTGCTGGGACTCGGCTTGGGGTGGCTCGCCGTCCGCACCCGCGGGTGGCTCGCCCCCGCGATCGTTCACGGCCTGTTCAACCTGGTGTCAGTCCTGTTCGTGCTGCGCGGGTGAATGGTTCACTTCGACTGGATGCGGATGTTGCGGAAGTGGATCTCCGTGCCTTCGGATTGCAGGGCGATGCGACCCTTGGTGAGGTTGCAATCCGTGCCCGCGTTCACCTGCTTGCCGTTCACTTTCACCGTGATCGAGCCGCCGGAACACGCCACTTCCATGTCGTTCCACTCTCCGAAAGGACGCTCCACGTCGCCGTCCTTGGGTTCGCGCCAGATGTGTCGCATGGTCTTGTCGTCGGCGTCGCGGCGGCCGGCGGGCACGGTCAGTTTCACATCCGCCGCGGTTTGCAGCCAGAGATCCCCGGCGCGGCCGCTTCGCAACTGCGCCTCCACGCACACCGGCCACACCACGTCGTTCTTCTGGCAATGGATCAACACGCCGCTGTTGCCCGCCTTGAGTTCCTTCGGATACCGCCACTGCAACCGCAGGGTGTAATCCGCGTGCTCCGCCTTCGTGGCGATGTAGCCGGTCGGCTTGCCGACGCACTTCAGCACGCCGTCCGCATCCACGGTCCACGTCGGAGCGGCTTCGACGGACTTGGTCGGCGCGTCTTTCGTCTCACGGGAGTAGGCCTGCCACCCGTCCAGATTCTTGCCGTTGAACAGCGGCTTGAAGCCGGCTTCGTCCAGTTCCAATGCCGCCGCGGGAAGCTTCACATCAAGACCGCTCGGCGGCACAGTCAGCCCCGTCGCCCATACCATGCCTTGAGTGACGAGGCGGCGATACTCTTCGCGCTTCCAGTTGTCGTGAAAGTGCAGCCCGGTGAATCCGAAGGAGCGGCCGCCGTCGGGGCGTTCCCACGTCCACGCCACCATTTCGTCCGCGCCGTCGATCTTCGCGGTGAGCAGCGGCTTCACCGCGTGGTCGCCCTTCGGCAACTTCAGCTTGTAGTAGAACTCCTCACGAACGGTGAAGCTCGTGATCCCGGCGGCGGCCGGATGCTTTGCATCGGCGACGGTCACGGCCGCGTTCTCCAGCACTTGGTACTTGCGGTCCGGCCCGCCATGGCACGCGCCGAACAGGTTCGCGAACGCCGCGATGCTCTCGGCGTCCTTCGTACCCATGCCCCAGTGGAGAACGCCGAACGCTCCCCCGCGTTTGGCCAACGCCTGGAGCGCAGCCAAACGATCGGGATCGGCGGCGATCCACTTCGCCCCTTCGCTCACGAACAGGAACACACCATCCGAGCGGCCGATGAGTTCCGGTCCTTCCTTCCACGCACCATCGGCATGCACGAGTGTGACTTCCAAACCGGGAACGGATGCGAGGCATTGCTGAACGATGCGGACGCCAGCGTGGTACTCGTGCGTGCCGGGCGGGTGGCCGTCCGCCGCTGTGGAGATGAGGAGCAACTTCTTCGGCGGAAGCGTACGGATGCTGCGGATCGTCACCGCGGGCTTCAGCGATTGGCCTTCGGCCTTGGACTGCTGAATCTTCTTCACCACGTCCATGCCCTTCACCACCTGCCCGAACGCGGCGAAGCCTTGGCCGTCCGGATTGCGCCTGCCGCCGAAATCGAGTTCGGGCTGGTCGCCGATGCAGATGAAGAAGTCCGCGGTCGCGGTGTCCGGCCCGTCGCGGGCCATCGAGATGGTGCCGTCCAAGTGACGTAGCTTCGTGTCTTTGGTGCGTTCGAGTTTGATCGGCACGTCGGACTTCTCATCCGCCGCCGGTCCGGCTTGGATCACTTCGATCTTCACATTGTTTTGCGGCTGATTGACCGGCGTCACGGTGCGGTGGACGCGGCCGCCATCGTACCGTTTCGCCTCCACGTAGCGCAGGAAGTTCGCGACGGTGTTCGGTGCCGCGTCCGCGGCGAGATGCACTTCGATGTCGCCGAGATCGGTGGCGATCAGGACGCGACTCGGCTTCGCGGGCGGGGCGGCGAAGCCGAGGGACACGGCGAGGGCGAGCGTCCCGATCATGGCGAATTCCTTGAGGCGAGGCGTGTCACTTCTTCGGCGCGGCGGGAGCGGGCTTCACTTCATCCTTGAGAAGGCTCTCCAAGAATTCCACCTTCTTCGGTTCCTTGGCGCGAGCCTTGTCCACGAACTCCTTCGCGGCCGCCTGCTTCGGGTCGTCCTGCGAGGCTGCGAGCGCGAACTTCAGGATCGCGCGGTTCACGATCGGTATCGTGTTGTGGCTCTCCTCGCCGGCCCAGTGCAGCACGTCGCTCGTGAGGTTCCACTGCTTCCACTTCCGCAGGTCTTCGATGGGCAGATCCGCGAGGTCCGACTGGGCGAGCAGCACCTTCATCGCCTCCAGCACCTGCTTGTTCGGGATGATGTCCGGGCGGCTCTCCCAGAAGAAGCGGATGGTGCGGAGACCGGCGTAGCGCACGGAGAAGTCCTTCTTCGCGTCGCCGATGATGCCGAGCAGGTACTCCCAGCCGGCCTTCGGGTCCAGCATCACGTACCCGGCCACGACGCCGTCGAGCCCGCTGGTGTAGCTCCGCTTCGGGTCGTCGAGCAATTCGCGGAGCGTCTTGGCGTCCTCGGGTTTGCCGCAGTGGCCGAGGAGCATGCCGTAGAGGCCGAAGCGGGTGGCCCGCGTGTTCGGATCTTTCAGCCAGCCGAGAATCTGCTTGGCCTTCACCGGATCGTCCTTCCACTTCTCCGCGAGAGCCCGCACGTCCTTGTAGTCGGCGTAGCCGAACTCCGAATACGCGTCGCTGCTGATGACCAGGTCGTTCGATTCGATGTGTTCGAAGAAGTAGCTCAGTCGCGCGGCCGCGTCCTTGGAGCGGACCGCGATCGCGCCCTTGAGGTACTCCGGCATCTTGCTCTCGGCGGGCACTTCCTCGCCGCGGTAGGCGTCCAGTTGGCCGTTGTACAGCTTGAAGAACACGAGCTGCTTCGAGTCCTTCTTCGAGCTTTGGATGAAGCGCGGGATCGTGACCGTCTTCTTCCCCTTGAGCCACTCGTGGTCCTTGATCACAAGTTCGACCGCGATGTCGGTGGTCCCCTTGTTGAATTCGCCGCTCGGGTCGCGCTTGGCGGGGGCGAGCGTGCCGTAGAGGATGAAGTCCGCCTGGGCGATCTCGCCGCCGAGCGTCTCGCCCGTCGCGGAGCAGAACGGGCAGGCGTCCGCGACCTGCGGCAGTGCGAGCAACAACGCGGCGACGAGGAAGCGGGGCATCGTGGAACTCCGGTGCGAGGCGATGCTGGCATTATCCCCGCGGAGGCCGGTCCGTGGCAAGGAGGAACCGATCCGTATGCTGAACCGCGACCCGTTTCTCCTCCGGGGTGCCGCCATGTTCCGCGTTGTCATTCTCGCTTCTCTCGCGTTTGCATCCTCCGCCGCAGCCGCACCGAAGAACGTGGTGCTGATGATCGCGGACGATCTCGGAATGGAGGTCGGTTGCTACGGCGACAAGGCGGCGAAGACGCCTCACATCGACCGGCTGGCCGCGAGCGGCACACGCTACACGCACGGGTTCGCCAGCGTCGCATCGTGCAGCCCGAGCCGCGCCACGATCCTCACCGGCATGCCGACTCACATGTGCGGGCAGTACGGTCTCGCCCACGCGGAGCACAATGTCTTCAGCTTCAAGAAGGTAAAAGGGTTGCCCGCATTGCTCGCTCCCGCGGGTTACCGTTCGGCCGTGATCTCGAAGCTGCACGTGCAGCCCAAGGAAGTGTACCCGTTCGATGAAGAGATCGCGGCCAACGGCAAGAACGTGGCGCAGATCGCCGAGAAGGCCAAGGACTTCCTCGACCGAACAGGGGACAAGCCGTTCTTCCTGCTCGTCGGCTTCACGGACCCGCACCGCGCCGCCAAGGGCTTCGGCAACGATGCGAAGCTGCCCGCGAGCATCCCGGTCGTGAAGTTCGATCCGAAGACGCTGCCGGTGCCGAACCACCTGCCGGACACGGCCGACGTGCGGGCCGATCTCGCGGAGTATTACCAATCCGTCGCCCGCCTGGATCACGGCGTCGGCCTCGTGATGAAGGCCCTCGAAGACGCGAAGCGGCTCGACGACACGCTCGTGATCTTCCTCTCGGACAACGGCATCCCGTTCCCCGGCGCGAAGACCACGTTGTACGACGCCGGCGTGCATCTCCCGCTGATCATCCGTTTCCCCGGCCGCAAAGCGGAGGTGAACGAGACGCTCGCCGGTTGGACCGACCTCGCGCCGACGATTCTCGATTGGGCCGGCGTGAAGCCGCCCGCGAATCTGCCCGGCCGCTCGCTGCTGGATGCGAAAAGTGACGCGGAGGCGGTGTTCGGCTCGCACCAGTATCACGAAGCGACGATGTACTACCCGATGCGGATGGTGCGGACCCGCACACACAAGTACATCCTGAACCTCGCGCACGGCTTGGAGTACCCGCACGCCTCGGACCTGTGGGGCTCCGATTCGTGGCAGGGCATCCTGAAACGCGGAGACGCGATGATGGGCCAACGGAGCGTGAAGAGCTTCCTGACCCGCCCGAAAGAGGAGCTTTACGATGTGGTCGCGGATCCGGCGGAGGTGAAGAACCTGGCGGGCGAGCCCGGCCGTGAACGCGTGCTGAACGAACTTCGGGCGAAACTCGCGGCGTGGCGCAAGGCCACGAACGACCCGTGGCTCATCAAGGACAAGCACGAGTGACGGGCACTCAAGGGGCTCACAACACGGGCGACATGAGCCGCGCCGCGTTCTCGGCCAAGCGGCTGGCGAAGGGGCGGGCCGCGAACACCGCTTCGTCCAACCGAACGGAACATTCCAAGTCCTTCAGGAACTCCGCTTCCATCTCCGCCACCGCAGCCGGGTCGTACATCAACGCGTTCACCTCGTAGTTGAGGTACAGGCTGCGGTTGTCCATGTTCGCAGTGCCGATCGACGCCCATTCGCCATCCACGAGCACGTACTTGCTGTGCATCATGCCGGCGGCGTACTGATACACCTTCACCCCGGCGGCGAGCATGTCCGTCCAGTAGTAGCGGGCCGTGAGGAACGGGATCCACTTGTCCGGGCGGAAGAGCCCGAGGAACCGCACATCCACGCCGGCGCGGGCCGCGAGCACCAGTGCGTCGCGCAAGCCGGGGTCGGGCACGAAGTACGGGCTCGCGATCCACACCCGTTTCTTCCCGCGCAGGATGCCGGCGAAGTACGTCTCGCGGATCGCCTTGTATTCCGCGTCCGGCCCGGAGTGGACGATCTGCACGATGCTCGAACCGGGATGGGCGTTCCACTTCGGAAAGTACGCGGGCCCGTTCACCGCTTCGTTCGCGGCGAAGTGCCAGTCCTCGAGGAACACGCGTTGCAGCGAGTCGACCGCGGGCCCTTCGAGGCGGAAGAAGGTGTCCCGCCAGCGGCCGAACTTCGGGTGCCGGCCGAGGTACTCGTCACCGACATTCAACCCGCCGCTGAACGCGACGCGGCCGTCCACGATCAGGATCTTGCGGTGGTTGCGCAAGTTGATGCGGAGTCGGTACGCCGGGTTGAACACGGGAAGAAACGCGGCGACCTTCCCGCCCGCGCGGCTCAGATCCTTCAGCATGGACGAGCGCAGCGTGAAGGAGCCGACCGAATCGTAGACGAAGCGCACCTCGACTCCGCGGCTCCGTGCGGCTTGCAGTGCGGCCACGAACCGACGCCCCGAGTCGTCCGGCCGCACAATGAAGAACTCCATGTGCACGTGATGCTGCGCCGCGTCGATGGCCGCGATCATCGCGTCGTAGGCGGGGTGGCCGTCGTGATAGAGCGTGATGGCGTTCCCGGCCGCGGGGGCGAAGCCGTCCGGATGAGCGGCGAGTTTCGCAAGCAGTTCCCACCGGCGAGGGATGGCGGGCGGTTCGTCCGGAGCCGCGGGGACGAACAGCCTGCGGTACACATGCCGGCGCTTCTTCCGTTTGGTGATCGGCCGATGCACGGATTGGTAGCCGAAGAGCGCGAACAGCACCGGACCCAAAAAAGGCAGCAGGAGCACCGTGAGGCTCCACGCGATCGCGGACATGGGCTCGCGCTTGAGGTGCATCACGCAGAGCAGCGTGAACAGCGTGAGCGCGAGATCGGCGAGAACGGCCCATCCGGCGAAGTCCGGCCAGAACCGCCACGCGAAGTCGGATACGGGCATCCTCGTATTCTAGCTTGATGAACGCAGCCGTATTCGATCGCTTCGGGCCGCCCCGGGACGTGCTTCAGGTGCGGGACGTACCCAAGCCCGAACCGCGGCGCGGCGAAGTGCTCGTCCGCATGCTTGCCAGCCCGATCAATCCGTCCGACATCATGTATGTCGAAGGGCGGTACACCATCAAACCGCAACTGCCCGCGACGCCGGGGTTCGAGGGGGTCGGCGTCGTGGAAGCGACCGGCGGCGGCATCCTCGGTTGGCTCCGCAAGGGGAGGCGCGTCGCCGTCATCAACGGCGAACGCGGCAACTGGGCTGACTACACCATCACCTCGGCCCGGCTCGTCGTTCCCGTGCCCGTCGGGATCCCGGACGAGCAGGCGGCCACGTTCTTCGTGAACCCCGCGACGGCGATCGCCATCACCCGCAAGGTGCTCGCCGTGCCGCAGGGGGAGTGGTTGCTGCAATCCGCCGCGGGCGGCGAACTCGGCAAGATGATCATTCGCCTCGGCAAGCGGCACGGCTTCAAGACGATGAACGTGGTCCGCCGCCGAGAGCAGGTCGAGGAGTTGAAGAAACTCGGTGCCGACGAAGTGATCGTGGAATCGGACGGCCCGATCGACGAACAGGTGAAACGGCTCACGAACAACCAAGGCGTGAAGTTCGCGATCGACCCCGTCGGAGGCACGACAGGTTCGGACGTGATCGCTTCGCTCGGGGCCGGCGGCCGCGGACTGCTCTTCGGTTCGCTCTCGGACCAACCGTTGTCGCTTCATCCGCGGAAGTTGCTCAGTGCCGCGATTCGCATCGAAGGGTTCTGGCTCGGCGACTGGGCCAAGAGACAATCCATTCCCACGATGTTGCGGCTCTTCCGAGAGGTGAGAGGGTTGCTGAAGGACGGTACGCTGACCAGCGACATTGCCGCGATTTATCCGCTGTCGCGGGTCGCCGAAGCCGCCGAACATGCGATGCGGCCGGGCAAGGGCGGCAAGGTGATTCTCAAGATCAGCGAGCAGTAGAAACGAACACGCGGCCCGAAATCGGGCCGCGTGCCTCATTCCGATGCTGTCGCTCAGCGGCGATTGGTCAATGCTTTGCGGCCGAAGAGTGCGCCGATCGCGATGGCACCCAGCACGATGCCGGCCGGGGCGGGCACCGGGTTGGTCGGAGTGTCCGGCGGGTTGGTCGGCGGTTGGTTCACCGGGGGCACGTTCGTGGTCGGGGGCGTCGTGGTCGTCGGAGGCGTGGTCGTCGGAGGAGTGGAGAACCCACCCGCACCGCCGCCGCCACCGATGAACCCGCCGTTGCCGCCACCGCCGCCGTAGGCACCGCCGGCTCCGCCCGCGAGCGGAACCACGCCGCCGCCACCGACCGGAGCCCCGGTCATGCCGGCGTCCGCCGTTCGCGCCGCGCCGCCCTTCACATACTGAAGAGCGAATTGCGATTGTACGACGGCGTTATTGGCGAGCGGGCTTTCGAGCCCTTTCATCCACACCAATTCGCGGCCGGCCAAGTCCGGGTTCTCATAGAAGACGTTATCGTTTCCGCTCAGCGACTTCAGATATTCGCGGGCCAAGGCCACCGTGTTCGCGTCCGCTTGCAGGGATGCGGCCTTGAACACGCCCTTGTCCAAATCCAGCGGGGCCGGCTTGTCCGCAACCCAGTTCGGTTCGTGGATGATCTCCCACAATGCGACTTGGAACGCACGGGCCACGCGGCCGTCGGTCAGCGACGGGATGTAGTAGCGTCCGAAAAGTTCCCTCACATACAGCGAGCGGCGGTACGCCTCGGCCTTGCCCTCTTCCGTGTCGTCAAGCTTGTAGGCCTCGGGCACGGTGGGGGACTTGATCTCGAAGCGGTAAGTGAGCCCCGCGGTGACGGGAACCGGAGCTTCCGCACAATAGGTGCGGAACTCGCGGTCCATGCCCGCGGTGCCGAACTCGTCGGCGGGCACCACCCAATCCAGAATGCCGACGGCCGGCGAGTTGCCCTTGGCACCGACCACGCCGCGACCGACCTTCTTGAGCCACGAGTCGCGGTTGGCGTATTCGTAGGCGAAGGCGTTCTTGGGTGCGTCCGCCGGAGTGGCGACGGGCGGCAAGTTGAGGCCGTTGTAAGTGGCGGTGACTTCGGCTCGGCGTTCTTGTGCGAAAGCCGGAGTGGCCAGCAATACGCCAGCACCCAGCGCCAAACCGGCGCGAATCAAGGTGTACATCACGAGCCTCTCGCTTGACGGAGCGATAGCCAAGGTGGGCCGCGAACCGTGGGGGCGGAACGCGGCACTTGTTCAAAGGTATCGGGGGACAACGGAAAATAAAAGCCGGAAACACCGTGCCGCACGATTTTTCCGGCCGAACTTCACGCCCAATCTGAACTCTTGCCGGAGTGTAAACAGCTCGAAACGCCCGCACCCTGAGACGACTCGGGAACAAACCGAGACGGATCAATCCGGCCGCATCGAGATGCCGGCGCGTCAGCAAGGGCGGGCTCACCCCTTTGCTGACGCGTCGGGTTCGAAGCCTCTCACTTCCCTTGGAAGTCCAGCGAAAACGCCTTCGGGCTCAACTCTTCGCCGGTCGCGAACTTCGTGAGCCCCTTCCAGTCGTAGGTGCGGCCGGGTTCGAACACCTTCTTCTTCATGAAGTCACCGACCGCCTTGTTCCCGATGTAGATTGTCGCGTTCGGCGGCGTCCCGAGTTCCTTCGACAAGGCGTGATGCACCTGCGAGGCGAACAACTGCCCCATCATGTAGTTGTGGTAGTACACCGGGGCCGAGCAGATGTGGATCTTGCTCGCGTAGTCCGGGGCGTTCCGGCCCTTCGGCCGCTTCACCTGCTGGTACTTCTCCACGAGGTCCCACCACAGCTTGTTGAGGTCTTGGGCCGGGTTCTCGTACATCCCCTTCTCGAATCGCAGCATCACCTGGCACCAGCGGCTGAAGATCAGCAACTGGTTGCGTTGCACCTTGGTCGCGGCCGCTTCGAAGTCCGCGGCGTTGCCGATCGGTACGCCCATCTTTGCGAGCCACACGCGGCTCTTGCTGAAGCGCTCGAACTGCATCGCCACGCCCTCGGTGCAGAGGATGTGCGCCTCGGCCCGCAGCACGTACGGCAACTTCTTCGGGATGTTCTTGCTCGAGTACACCGCGTGCCCCAGTTCGTGGAGCATCGTGCCGGCCCAGTATTCGTTGGGCTTGATGTTGGCGAGCACTCGAACATCGCCCTCGCGGTCGATGTCCGTGCAGAAGGCATGCGGGCTTTTGCCGGACTTCTCGAACAGGTCGCTGCGGGCGAGCACGTCCGCGATCGGCAGGCCGATGCCGGCGTAGAACTCTTCGCACAGCTTGCGGATGTCCGTTCCCGCGAACGGGGCGTCCAGATCCGCCTTGAACACCGCCGGCGATTCCTGGAAGAACGGATCGAAGTAGTGCCACGGCATCAGGTCTTCGGCCTTCACCGAGTACTTCGCCGCGAGTTTCTCGTCGATCTCCGCCTTGGCCGCGGTGAAGGGTTCCTTCGTGAGCGCGTCCAGTTCGTCGAACAGCTTGATGAGTTCTTCGCCGGTCTGCTCGCTGAGCGCGAGTTGCAGGGCGTGGAAGTTGGCGAAGCCGAGTTTCTTCGCCGCGTCGTTGCGGTAGCCGACGAGTTCCTTGAGGTCCGCTTCCACGGCCTTGCCGACGAGTTTGCTCGCTTCCCACACCTTCTGACGGATCGCGGAATCGCTGGAGGTCTTGAGCACGCTCCGCACTTCGCTGTCCGGCATCTCCTTGCCGTCCACCTTGGCGCGGAACACGTTGAACTGCTGCTCCACGGCGTTGGCTTTGGCCGTGATCCGCTTCAGCAAATCGGGGTCGACCTGCTTTTCCAAGTAGCCCAGATACAGGAGATCGATCTGCCGCTTCACCAGCGGGTCTTTCAGTTCGCCCTTGTCGCCGGCGGCCTTGAGCGCCTTCAGCGTCGCGAACTTCTCGGGGTTCGAGAGCGCGGCGTCGATCTTGTTCTGCGCTTCCTCCTTGTTCTTGAAATCCGAGTCCTTGCCGCTGACGTTGGCGTTCCACCACGCGAGCCCGGCAGCGATTTCGAGCGGGCGGATGTCCTTTTCGTGGTCCGCGATGAGCTTGGCCGCATCCGCGGGGGCATCCGCGTGCGCAACCTCGGGAACGGCGAGTGAAGCCACGGCGGCGCCTCCGGCGAGCAGGAATGAACGGCGATCGGGTGTCATGAAGGATCTCGATGAGTGGAATTGTTTTTGTAGGGCGGGTCGAGGCTTTGCGAGCCCCGCCGGCCGAACGCTGAAACTCACAGCGGGGCTCGCGTTGCAAAGCCGACGCTCGCGTTGCAAAGCCGACGCTCGCCCCGCCCTACTTGAGCCTTTCCCTGATGAAGGCCAGCGCTCGCTCGTGGGCCGCGGCGTTGGCGGATTTGTCGCCTCCGGAGAGGCCGTGCCCCGCGCCCTTCACCGTGACAAGCTCGTGCGGCACCTTCATCTTCGCGAACGCCTTCGCCATGTTCGCGGAGCAATCGTACGGCACGTCGGTGTCCTCGGTGCCGTGAATGAGCATCGTCGCCGGATACTCCGCATCCACGTTTCGATCGGGGCAGTACGGAGCAAGCTTCACCTTGTCCGCGGGATCGAAACCGGCCACCTCCTTCGGCCAGATGCCGTTCTGGCGGCAGTACAGATAGAATCGGCTCCGCGGTTTGAAGTCCACGCCCGCCTCGCTGCCGGTGATCACTTTCTCGCCGACTCCCTTGAACGCGTCCTCACGCTCGATCAGCGGCACGGTCTTGCGGTAATGTTCGGAGGGCTTCATGTACCAGTCGCCGTCGAGGTCGCCGTAGCCCCAATAAGCGACGAGCCCGCGAGGTCGCGGCTTCACGCGAACGCCAGCCATCAGCGTGAGGTAGCCGCCAGCCGACCCGCCGGTGATCACCATTCGGTCCGGATCGATGCGGAGCAACTTCGGGCCGTCCTTGCGAATCCATGTGAAGGCGTCGTCCAAATCCGAGATGATCGCAGGGAGTTTCACTTCCGGAGCGAGTCGGTAATCGATCGAGACGAGGGCGAAGCCTTCGTCGCGGCAGAGGTCGAGCAGGTTCTTCGGCACGCCGGCCTTGTTCCCGGTGATCAAGGCTCCTCCGTGAATCCAGACCACGACCGGCCGCTTCACGTCGTCCGCGGGGCGGTGCAGGTCCGCCTCGATCTTCACGCCGTCCACGATCTTGAACGTGTGCGTGGTCTTCACGAGCGGGGCGGGTTCGGCAACTGCGAGGGCTACGGAGAGGAGCGCGAGCATGGATGCCTCCCGGACAGGTGCTGGGCCTGTTGTATTCACACGGGCCACGCGCGCATCGCGACCGCGACGACGCTCTGAAGTTGCTTTCGCGTCGCACCGCCGGCGGCTTGAACGGCCATGCCGTGCATCACGCACATGAAGTAACGGGCCAAGTCTGCGCAATCCGTGTCCGATGGCAACTCGCCGTCGCGTTTCGCCGCCTCGAGCCGCTTGCGGAGCAGGTGCATCCCCGCCTCGCGAAGCGCGGCCATCTCGTTCTTCAAACACTCGGCATCCTCACTGCATGACAGCGCGCCTTGGATGATGAGGCAACCGCCGGGGCGATTCGGATCCGTCACCACGTCGATCCCGCCGGCGAGCATCGCTTCCACGGCGGCCCGCGCCGAGGGTTGCCTCATCGCCTCGCTCAAGTACCCCGCGGGGCCGTTCACGTATCGTTCCACGGCTTTGCGGAAGAGTTGCTCCTTGCTTCCGAACGCGGCATACAGGCTGGGCTTGTTGATGCCCATGGCCGCGGTGAGTTCCGGAAGCGTGGCCGCTTCGTAGCCGCGCTTCCAGAACACGTCCATGGCGCGATCCAAGGCTTGATTCACGTCGAATTCGCGGGGCCGGCCGCCAGGCATGACGCACCTTCGGGAGAATTTCGGAAGCCGGTGTAAGAGCTTCCGCCCGGTATTGTACTTCACGGTACATAACTTCTCAAGGGAGGTCGGTCATGTCGAAGAACCTGAACGGCAAGGTGGCGGTGGTGACGGGCGCGAGCAAGGGCATCGGGGCGGAGATCGCCCGCGAACTCGCGAAGAACGGTGCCGCAGTTGTCGTCAACTACGCATCCAGCAAGGCGGGGGCGGACAAGGTGGTGGCGGACATCACGAAACTCGGCGGCCAGGCCGTCGCCGTGCAAGGTGATGTATCGAAGGAAGTCGAGGCGAAGCGGCTCGTCGTGGAAGCGAAGAAGGCGTTCGGCCGCGTGGACGTGCTCGTGAACAACGCCGGTGTCTACGAGTTCGGAGCACTCGAGGCCATCACCGCGGACCACTTCCACCGGCAGTTCAACCTCAACGTGCTCGGCCTGTTGTTCGTCACGCAGGAGGCGGTGAAGCAAATCGGCCCCGAGGGCGGCAGCATCGTGAACATCAGTTCGGTGGTTTCGACCGCGGCACCGGCCTACGCCTCCGTGTACAGCGCGACCAAGGCTTCGGTGGACGCCATCACGCGGTCCTTGGCCAAGGAACTCGGAGCGAAGAAGATCCGCGTCAATTCGATCAACCCCGGCTTGGTGGAGACCGAAGGCACGCACGCGCAGGGAATCCCGGACAGCGACTTCCGCAAGCAGGTCGAATCGCAGACGCCGCTCGGCCGCATCGGCCAAGTGCATGACATCGCTCCCGCCGTGGCGTTCCTTGCGTCGCCGGACGCGGGATGGATCACGGGGGAAACCTGGCACGTCGGCGGCGGCTTCCGCTGAACCGGTGCTCGCCGCCGGACCGAGGATCGCATAAGAATCGCACATGAAGAGCGACCTCTCCGGCGCGGTGTGTCTCGTCACCGGTTCCGCCCGCGGCATCGGCCAAGCCATCGCCGACCGCTTCGCCGCCAACGGTGGCACCGTTTACTACTCGGATCTGAAGCTCGAAGAAGCGGAAGCCGCGGCGTTCGGCCGCGGCCGCGCCGTGCGCCTCGACGTGACCTGTCGCGTGGACATCGACTCCGCGATCGAACGCATCACAGGAGAAGCCGGGCGGCTGGACATCCTCGTGAACAACGCCGGCGTGAACACGATGGCCCATCGCGTCACCATCGACCAGTTCCCGCGTTCCGAGTGGGACCGCATCGTCGCCGTGGATCTCACCGGCGTGTACGAGATGAGCCAGGCGGCGGCGGTGGTGATGCGGAACCAAGGGCGCGGCCGCATCATCAACATCGCGTCCATCGCCGGGCTTGTGCCGCTCCGATTGCAGTGCGCTTTCACCGCGTCGAAAGCCGGCGTGGTGAACCTGACCAAGGCGATGGCATTGGAATTGAGCCCGCATGGAATCCTGGTGAACGGCATTGCACCGGGTTCCACCCTCACCGAGGGTACGCGGCAACTCTTCTACGGCGACGACGGCTTGTTCAAGGATTCCGTGAAGCGGATGCTCGATCACGTCCCCCTCGGCCGGCCCGGCACGGTGGACGAGATCGCCGTGGCCGCACAGTTCCTCGCGGACCCGGAGAACAGCTACATGAACGGCCACATCCTCACTGTGGACGGCGGCTGGACCGCGGGCTATTCACGGGACTTCTGAGCGAAGTCGCGGCGATCCGACATGTGTTCCGATGAGCCCGAGGCGGCAGCGAGGACTTCGTCGAACAATCAGAAAAACGCAAAAAACCGGAGCGAGATCATCGCTCCGGTTCCAAGTGCTGGAGACAGGACTTGAACCTGCACGCCCTTGCGGGCACCAGTCCCTCAAACTGGCGTGTCTGCCATTCCACCACTCCAGCGGTGTGAAGAAATTATGCGAGGCCCGCGGACGATTTCGGCGTGCCCTTCCGCCATACAATTCCGCTTCACACCCAACACCCGCACCGGATCGCTCCACCATGGTCGTCGCGCGTCAGGCTGTCATCACTGAACCGTTCAAGGCAGGTGTTCGCGAAGTGCCGCTCGCGGATCCCGCCCCGAATCAGATCCTGATCGCCGCCGAGTATTCGGCCGTGAGCGCGGGCACCGAACTCGCCGTGTACACCGGCACGCACCAGTGGCTGAAAGACCCGAACCTGCCGGATTGGAAGTTCCCGTTCCGCTCGGGCTACTCCGCCGCCGGTCGCGTGCTCAAGGTCGGCAAGGATTTCCCCGGCGGCTTCCAGGAAGGGGACCGCGTCAGCTTCCCCGGCAACCACGCCTCCGCCGAGCTTCTCACCATAGGCCACGAACGCTGCCGCGTGTGGAAGATGCCGGACAATCTGAGCTTCGAGAAGGCGGCGATCGCGTGCATCTCGCGGTATGGGTTGGGGGCGAGCATTCGCGCGGGTCTTACGCTGGGTCGCAGTGCGGCCGTGCTCGGACTTGGCATCATCGGCCAGTTCGCGCTGCGGTGCCTGATCGCGGCCGGGGCTTCGCCCGTGGTCGGCATCGATGCGGTGAAGATGCGCCGCGACGCGGCCTTGGCCGCCGGTGCGGACTTCTGCATCGATCCGACCGCCGGTGATGCCAAGGAACAACTGGCGAAGTTCCTGAACGCCCGCGGCGCGGAGATCGTCGCGGACGCCACCGGCGTTCCGGACGCGGTGCCGGTCGCCATGTCGCTGGCGTGCGACGCCGGGCAGGTGGTCGTCGTCGGCAGCCCGCGCGGCAAGGCGAAGGACGTGAACTTCTACGACGACCTGCACCGCCGCTACATCGAAGTGACCGGCGCCCACGGCAACATGCTGTTCGAGCCGTCGCATGTGAAGCTGGCCGGCGCGTGGGACATTCACAAGGCGCAGATGTGGCTGCTGCGTTCGCTCGCGGCCGGCCGCCTCAGCTTGGCCGGATTGGTGACGCACACCATTCAACCCGAGCAACTCGGCGACGCGTACGAAGGCCTCCTCAAGGACAAGGACAACTACCTCGGCGTGCTCGTGAAGTGGGTGTGAGCCGCCGATCGCACGACTTTCCACTGGAGAAACCGATGGCTGAACGAATCGTGATGCGGACGGGCGAGGCGCTGGTCGAAGGGGACAAGGATTACCTCTGCGCCGAGCCCGAAGTGGTGATCGGCGAGTTGGACGGCCCCGTGGGCTACGCCCTCGCCAAGCTGCTCGGCGACCAAGTGAAGGGCCACACGCGGGTGTGGGCCATCCTGAACTCGGATGTGCAGGTGCGGCCCGCCACGCTCATGGTGAGCAAAGTGACGGTGAAGGACGCACGCTACACCGGCATCCTCATGGGCACCGTTCAGGCCGGCATCGCCCACGGCGTGCTGGATGCGGTTCGCGCCGGCGACATTCCCAAGGAGAAGGCCAACGACCTCGGGATCGTGTACAGCGTCTGGCTGGACCCCTCGATCCTCGCCGTGCCGGAAGGCGAAGTGGACCACGCCGCACTCTTCCAAGTGAACCGAGAAGCGACCGCGAAAGTGATCAAGAAGGCGATGCGGAACGAGCCGTCGATCGATTGGCTGCTGGAGAACCAGGACAAGGTGCCGCACTACTTCCATCAGCTTGGCCTCGAAGGGAAGCTGTGAGCCATATAGTGCCTTCATGGATCGCGAAGGAACCGAACTTCCCGCCCCGCCGCGATCCGCGGGGCTGCTCGCCGCGTTGAAGCAGACCACGTTCCGCTCGCTTCGCCACCGCAATTATCGCCGCTATTTCTTCGGGCAAATCGTGTCGTTCACCGGCACGTGGATGCAGTCCGCCGCGCTGATGTGGCTGCTCTACGAACGCACCGGCGATCTGCGGTGGCCTTCGTACCTGCTCGTGGCCCAGGTCGGGCCGACGGTGCTGTTCGGGCCGTGGGGCGGCTCGCTCGCGGATCGCTTCCCGAAGCGTCGCGTCATCTCGCTCACGCAGTGCGCGTTCCTGCTGAATGCGATCGTGCTCACCGGACTGGCCAGCGGGGGGTGGATTCTGCCGGGCCTCATTCTCGTGCTGCAGATGCTGAACGGCGTGGTGCAGGCGATCGACCTTCCCGCACGGCTCGCCTTTCTCCCGGACCTCGTGCCGAAGGAAGACCTCATCAACGCGGTCGGGTTGAACTCGATGCTGTTCAACACCGCGCGGGCCACCGGCCCCGCCGCGGCGGGGTTGCTGTTCCTCGCGGCCGGTGAAGTATCCGCGAAGCCGGTCGAATTCGGGGCGATGTGCTGCTTTGCGTTGAACTCGGTGAGCTTCATCGCGGTGTTGTTCGCGTTGAACGGCATTTCCGTGCCCGGCGACGCGAGTCGCGATCCGAACCGCGCTGCGGCTTCATCCTGGGATGGCATCCGGTATCTGATCGCGAATCGCCGGCTCGGCGGGCTCGTGCTGCTTACGCTGATATTCTGCGTGTTTGCGTGGCCTACGCTGACGCTGTTCCCGGCATACACGCGGGAACGCCTTCACCGTGCGGAGGAGACGTACAGCTTCCTCGTGTCCTCGCTGGGTGCGGGCGCGCTCTGTGCCGCGCTGACCACGGCCACGTTCGGGCGACCGGATCGGCGACGGCGGTTCCTCGTGCTCGGCACGGGTATCACGGCGATCGGCATCGGCGGATTGGCCGCGGTCGCGATCCTGCCGGCCGCCGTGGCCTGCGCCGCGGCCGTGGGCTACGGGTTGATCCTCTTCCTCTCCACCGGCCAATCGACTTTGCAACTCGCGGTGCCGGACGGGACGCGCGGCCGCGTGCTGGCCCTCTGGGCGATGACGCTCAGCGCCAGCGCCCCGTTCGGGCACCTGATCGCGGGCCAAGCGGCGGAATCGCTCGGCATCGAAATCGTGCTGACGGCGATGGCAACGGGAACGGGGTGCGTCGCGGCGGGCCTCGCCGTCCTGTCCGCCCGGTTGAGCAGTGGGACTTGTTCGCAAGACGGGTGATCGCTAGCTTCACCCATGAAAACATGTCGTTTGGCACGTTTTCGCGGTGGACCCGATCAGCCCGAAAATGAACCCCGATTCCCCGTTCCTCCGTAAGACTCTCCTCGCCTGCGGGATCACCGCGGTGGTGGAGACGATCATCATCCTCTCCATCTCCGAGCCGGCGATCCTGTTGTTCGTGCTCGGTCCGATCGCGTTCCTGGCCCTGATCGCGACCCGGCGAAAGGCGAATCCCGCCCGTGCCCGGCGTCTCCACGGTGTCGCCGTCGGGATCGGGATGTTCGGCATCGCATCGTTCGGCGTCGCCTTCCTCACTCACCGCCGGGATGCCGCTCCGGATGCGGTGCCGCTCGCGCCGCTCCTCGTGCCGATCGTGCAGTGGCTCGTCGTACTGTGGGTGTGGATCGGGATCGCCCGGCAGGAATCGCGTGAGAAGGGCCAGCAACTTCGTGGCTGACCGCGGGGGCCCCGTCTCACGGATTCAACCGCAGCGGGCGTGTTTTCCCTTGCGATTCGCGCGTGCCGCCCGGTACTCTGGACGAAGCCAAGTCCCGCGTGTCGCCGTCCGACCTCTCACCCGGTGGGCTCATGAAATTCGTTTGGGTCGCTTCACTTCGTTTCGCTTTGGCTTCCATTGTGTTCGCAGCCTTGCTGTTGGCATCCGAAACGGGGCGCGCGCCCGCCCAACCCAAGGCCGGCGACCTGCCTCCACTCAACCAGGCGGCCATCGATGAATCCATCGCGCGTGGCGTGGAGTACCTCAAAGCCACGCAGAACGCAGACGGTTCGTGGGGCGACGGTCCAAACGTCATCGGCATCACGGCACTCACCGGCATCGCCCTGATCGAGAGCGGCACCCGCACTTCGGACGCCAGCATTGCGAAGGCCGCGACCTACTTGCGGACCAAGGCTCCTACGCTGAGTCGCACCTACCCCCTGGCCCTCACGATCATCTTCCTCGACCGCATGAAAAACCCGAAGGTGGACGATCCCACGATTCAGTCGCTGGCGTGCCGGTTGATGGGCGGCCAGACCATGACCGGTGGCTGGGGTTACGAAGTCCAAGGCGGCCCGCGCGGCGCCCGCGTCTCGGATGCCGAAGTCCCGCAGATGATCAACGCGCTCAAGAAACTGACACCGCCGCCGCCGGTCGTCGCCGTCAGCTACCGGGAACGGCCTTCGCGGATCGGGCTTTGCATTAAACAGTCTGAAGAGATCATCGTGAAGCCGTCCGCAGCGTCGCTCAGCGCCGAGGCGTTTGAAAAGAAGCGTGCTTCCGTTCTCAAGGAGATTTCGACGAGCCTGCGCAACAAGGTCGTGTTCCAGGACCCGGATCAGTGGCAGGAGTTGCCCCCCTTGGAGAAGAAGGAGAAGCTGGAGGCGGAGAAAGGGGACAATTCGAACACGCACTTTGCCATCATCGGGCTTTGGACAGCGCGAAAGCACGGCGTGCCGACCGAGCGTACGTTCGCCCTAGTGGCGAAGCGGTTCCGCACGAGCCAAGACCCGAGCGGCGGCGGATGGGCTTACGGCTACCCGCAGGGTGGCTCCAACCACCCGATGACATGCATCGGCCTGCTCGGCCTCGCTTGCGGAAACGCTCTCGGTGTGGACCCCTCCGCGGCTCGGCCCGAGCAGGATCCTGCGATCCTGAAATCGCTGAAGTTCCTCGGCGGAAACGTCGGCATGCCGGTGGGCCACTTCAAGGACCGACCGAAGATCAAGGACGTGGGCGGACTTTACTACTTGTGGGCGCTCGAACGTATCGCGGTGCTTTACGATGTGGCCACGCTCGACAAAAAGGACTGGTACCGCTGGGGGGCCGAAATTCTCATTTCGAACCAAGAGCGGGACGGCAGTTGGACCCAAGGCGGATTCCCCGAGGGTGAGAAAGCGAACGTTTGCACGCCGCTGGCGATTCTCGTTCTGCAGCGGGCCAACCTCACGCCGGACTTGTCGAAGAAGCTCATCATCGATTCGTCCGCGCTCACTGCGAAGGTGAACGAGCCGACAACGCCGCCCCCGCCCCCTCCGCCGATGCCGACTCCCAAGTCCGAACCGCCGCCGCCGAAGTTCGAACTTCCGAAGATCGATTTCACCCCGAAGAAGTCGGAACCGGAGCCGACCAAGACCACGCCGCCGCCGACCGTCGAATCCGCGCCGGCCAAGAAGGAAGAGGATGCTCCGATGTGGCCGTGGCTCGCGGGCGGCATCGGACTCGTCGTCGCCATTTGCCTCGGACTTGTGTTCGTCATGCGGAAGAAGAAGTCCGAGGACGACGAAGACGAGGAGGATGAAGAGGAAGAAGAGGACGAGAAGCCGAAGAAGAAGACCAAGGCCAAGTCCGGTGGCGACACCAAGCCGAAGTCGAAGAAGAGCAAGAAGTGATGCGGAAACAGTGAACCCCCGGGCCGCAGGCGCGCCGGGGGTTCGGTTTGGGCAGCCGGCTTAACGGACCACCCGTTATGCGGCCGTTAGACCAGCCGGGCCCTCGAAATCCTGGCAACAACTACAACTCAAGGACCACCTCCTTTTTCGACGAAGCCCCGCCTTCGGGCGCACCGCGTACCAGTGCGGACCGCCCTCGGCCTTTTGCCCGTCGCGCCACGGTCGCACGACATCCTTTCGGACGCCTGAATTGTACGCGCGCAGGGTGAACAAAAGGAAGCGATCTTCGTGAGGGCGGAGTTTAGAAGTCGCCGCCGCCTCCCATGTCACCGCCCCCTCCGCCCCAGTCGCCGCCGCCGCCGAATCCCCCGCCGTCGTCCCATCCGCCACCCGCGCCCGCGTCTCCGGAATAGTCTCCGGCCCCCGGAGCATCGCCGTCAGCGGATCCGTAACCCTCGGAGGCGTAGGCGTCGGAGCCTCCGCCGCCGAACATGCCTCCGTGGCCGAAGAGATTGTTGTAAAGCCACATCCCGGCCATCGCTCCGAAGAGCCCGCCGAAGAGGCTGGTCATGAACCCGCCGCCTCCGCCGCCCATTCCACCGCCACCCATTCCACCTCCGCCACCGGTGAACGCGCGGATCACGCCGATCACCAACCAAACGGCGAGCAACACGACCACGCCGAGACAGAGCAGGCCGCCGATGCCGCCGAGGAGGCTGCCGCCCGGTTTGCCGGGGGGCTGCGCCGTGTGGCCGCCGCCCGCGATGGTCGTGCCTTGCAGATCGGAGATCACGAAGCTGATCGCCGACTGCAGCGCGGCGTCGCGCAACTCGTGCTGCTTGGTTTCATCCGTCTCCTTGGCCGCATCCGCGAAACCGGAGTGGAGCATCTTCTGAAGCTTCAGTTCGTCCTCGTGCGTGAAGCCGCGGGCCCGCACCGCCTTGTCCGCAAGCACCTGCACATAGCCGGGGTGACGGCAGACCAAGATGAAGATGCCGGTGGTGCCTGTGGCCCGTTCGCCCGCCCATTCGCGGAAGAACGCCGCCTTCTTCTCGTCGCTGTACGCGGACTTCTTGCCCGCGGGAATCTCGGCAACCGTTTCGATGGTTACGGAGAGTCCGTGGTCGAAGTGGGCCCCGTTCATCGCGGCCTTGGCCTTGTCCAGTGCCGCGCTGGTGAACAGCTTTCCGTCGTCCGTGACGGAGAAGTTGCCCGGTTGGGCGTTCGACGCCTTGGAAGCCATGGCGGGGAGTGCGACCGCGCCCGCCGCCAGCAGGGCGAGCCCCGCGAGCCACGTGAAACGGATCCGGTTCATGGTGTTCTCCTTGCGACGCGTCCCTGCATTGTACGCGTCATTCCACAAGGGTGACCTGCACCCCGCTCTGGGCGATTCGCTCGAGGGCGGACTTCATTTTGGAAATGCGTACGTCGTAGGAGCCGGTGATGATCTGCTCGGCGGGGATGCGGGCGCTCGGCGGGTCGGCCGTGCCCACGGTGCCGGGGGAGGTGTTGCCGACCTGCTGGACGCGGAGCAGGAAACGCAGCGCGTCCGTCCCTTCTTGGCCGATGGTGCCGTCGTCGTATCCGTTGAAGATGTCGCCGAATGCGATGGCATACACGCGGGCCGGCGCGTTCGGCAGGCTGAACCCGCTGGTGCCGGTGGTGGACACCGGTGCGACGATGCGTTCGACGACTTTGACGCCGTATTGCCCGTTGAAGCCGCCGCCGCCGAGCAACTGGCTGTCCTTCGTCCACGATTCGACCTTGGTGGACGAACCCAACTCGTAGCGCGTGTCCGCGCCGGTGCCGTTGAGCACCCATTTGCCCTTGGATTGCGGCCGGCCGTCGGTCTCGAACACGACGGTCTTGCTCGCACCCTTGCGTCCGCCTGCGCCGTAACTCCCGCTCGCCAACAAGGTGGGGGAACTTGAGAGCAGGTTGAACGCCAAGGCGAGTCCGGAGTTCGCGTCCGTCCCGCCCTTGGAGTTCGGGATGGCTTTCACATCGTTCAGGAAGCCCGAATCGTACGGCCGATGTTCCAGCGTGGAACTTGGATCGGTCTTCAACGCCGCCACGGTATCCCGCCGGAAGAAGAGCACATTCTTCAGGGTGAAGTAGTCCTGCCCCGTTGGGGCGAGCGGGGTGCTGAAATCGCCGCCCGTGGAGAATCCGGCGAGGCCGACGTTGTCGTTCGGATGGTTGCGCTTGATGTCGTCCAGCACCGAGTTCACGGCCACTTTCAACTGCCACGCCTGGCTTTCATGCGTGGTGCCGGACCACCACGGCCGGTCTTCGCCGGCGAGTTTCAGGAACTGAAGCATGGTCGCGGGGCCGAACCAGAAGTGCATGCGCGGGCGATTCACGTTGTCCGCGTAGTTCATGTAAGGCTTGGGGTTCGCCGTGCCGCCGGCGGGCGAGTACGCGCTGGTCGGCGACACCGTCAGTGTGCCGAAGGGGAACCGCGATTCGACCCCGGCCATCATGCGATGCGCGGGATAACCGACGGTCGGCGGATAGCCCCATGTGCAGAGCGGCGCGTTCGCCGCATCGAAGACATCGACGCCGAAGATGAAGTGAATGTACTCGCGCCAGAAGGTGCGGTCGTCCGCGTTGCCGGGGCCGCTCGTGGTGACATTGCTCGGTATCGAGGAGTAATAGAGGATGCGGCCGGACCGCAAATTCGTGGGCAGAGTCTGCGGGCCGCTCTTCAGCCAGGCGATGATCGCCGGGTAATTCAGCCGAAAGTAGCCGGGGCAGTTGCTCGCCGTGAAGCCGCTTGTCACGCTGGTCTTCACCGGGTTGAGCGTGTGCCCGGCCGTGGTGGCGAAGAGAATCGCGTTGATGTCGTCCGTCTGCGGGTTGAACGGTTGGCCGTCGCCGCGGAGGAAGAACCTCCGCCGCCAGTCGCACATCGGCTTGCCGTTCGCGTCGAACGCCGGGCTCGCCGGGTTCGGACTGGTGAGATTCGCGCTTGAGTCGAACCGCGGATCCGGCGGCCAGATGAAGAACGTCTTCCCCCAATAACCCGGCCCCATCGAGCACCCTTGGAACGTGCCGGCCGTCACCTTCACCGTCTTGTTGGTGAACAGCGATTGGGCCCGGAGAAAACTCACGTCGAGATCGTAGCCGTACTTCTCCCAGATCGCGTCGTAGAGGTTGGCATCCACGGTGCCGCCATCCTGCGTGTTGGGTGCTGGCAGCAATGTGGTCGCACTCGTACCGTTCGGGAGTGTGTAGTTGGTGAGGTCGCGCGGAGCGGCAGCGGCATATCCGAGAAACTCTTTCAGCGTCTTTGCCCCGTTGTCCGCGAACGTGTTGGCCGCGAGCGTGCTCCAGGTCCCGGAACCGCCTCGGCCGCCGTCGGTGCGGGGCCACTTGTCCCCGAAGTAGGCCGTCGGCAAATCGGACTGCACATCGAAATTCGCTGGCGCCGGGCACGCTGCCGTGAGCGCGTTGTACGAACCGCTGCCGGAGTCCCACATCTTGAAGGCATTCTGGCGGAGTGTGGCGGCGTTCACCGTAGGCGGATCGCCCGGCGCGGTTTGAAAATCCTCCACCACGGGCGGACCGCCGCTCGTCGCGACCGTCTGGTTGTTCGGGTAGTGGGTGCCATCCGAGTTCGTGTACGTGCCATTCATGCGGAGCGGGTTCGGGCGGTCCCCCGTCACGCTCGACGCGGGGCCGGTGGCCGCCGTGTTCGACGACTGATACCAGGTGTACCGCGAATAGTGTCCGAACTTGGGATAGTCGGGGTCCGGATTGAGAAGCCCTTCCACGGTCAGGGCGGCGGTGGACGAGTACGGCCAGTTGCTTTCGGAGGCGAAGGCCATCGAACCGGTGAAGTCCAACACGAAGGCGATGTCGCGCGGGCGGTGGACCGCGGTCGCGGCCGCGCCCGTGGGCATGCTGGAGACGCCCATCACGCGCATGAAATACGTCGGCTGGGCGGCGGCGAGTTCCACACGCACCGCGGACCACGAATCGCTCGCGCCGATCGCCGCGGGGTACGACACGCGAAAACGCTGGCTCGCCGAATCGTAGCTGTACTGGCCCGCGACCACGCTCGCGATCTCGGCATCGCCCAGATACTTGTTCAGGTTCGGGTTGGCTTTCACCGCGGCCCGCGCCTTGGCCAAGGCATCCGCGCGGTTCGTGTCCGCAACGCCTTCGCGGTTGTGCAGGTTGCGGGCGCCCACGAGCGCAGCCGCATCCGCCGCATTCTGGCACTGTGTGCGCGACACCGCCAGCATGCCTAGGTCCACGGCGAGAGCCACAAACCCGAACAGCGCGATCAGGCAGACGCCAAGCGTGGGCAGAACGGAACCGGGACGGGAGCGGCGCATGACGGAACTCGAAGTTTGCGCCGGCAAGTGCGTCGTAGGGTGGGCCGGACCGCAGTCATGAGCGAAGCGAATGATCGCGGGAGGCCCACGCGGGGAGTCGTTGGCGATGCCGCGTGGGCCTCCCGCAACGACTGCTTCGCAGTCGTTGCGGTCCGGCCCACCCTACGAGGTGCCGGCTATGCGAACCGTAGTTCAGTCAAGCAGGGGGGATTGAGGCGACGCGGCAAGATTTTCCGGTCGTGCGGGAACGGCCGCGCCGGTTGGGCGGCCTCTGCGGGTTACGCCAGCGCGGAACTGAGTTCCTTCACCAAGGCTTGCACCTCGCGGAGGGCGGCGGAGCGGTCCGTGGCGGCCGCCTCCAGCTTCTTCACCAAGGCACTGCCGACGATCACGCCGTCCGCCACGTCCTTCAATCCGCGAACATGCTCGGGGCGGCTCACGCCGAAGCCCACGCACAACGGCAGATCGGTCATGGTCCGCAGACGGGCGATCTGCTGGCTCAGGTCCGCGGGCATCGCGTCGCGGGCCCCCGTGATGCCGACCACGCTCACCACGTACACGAACCCGCTGCAGGCCTTCACCACCTTCTCGGCCCGTTCGGGCGAAGTGGTCGGCGTCACCAGCAGGATCATTTTGAAATCGCGATCCGCGGCGAGTTTCGAAAGCTCCGCGGCTTCCTCCACGGGCAGGTCCGGCACCACCGCTCCAGAGAAACCCGCGGCTTGCGCCTCGGCGATGAACTTCGCCGGACCTTTCTTGAACATCAGCGAGTAGGACGCCATCGCGACCAGCGGCGTACTCCAGCCGGGGCGTTTCGTCACGTCCGAAATCGCGGCGAAGATGTCGGTCAGCTTCAGGCCGTGCGAGAGGGCGCGGGTGTAGGACGCTTGAATGACCGGGCCGTCCGCGATCGGATCCGAAAAGGGGAAGCCGACTTCGAGGAGGCTCGCACCACTCGCGGCCGCGGCCGGGATCAGTTCGCGCGTAAAGGCCAAGTCCGGGTCGCCGGCCGTGACGAAGGGCATGAACGCCTTGCGCTTCTGCGAACGGAGCGATTGGAAAAGCGAATCGATCGGGTTCATGCGATTGTCTTATGGATCGAATCTGTTCGCAGAATCGTTCCGAAGCGGCGCTGCAAAATGCGAATCGATTCGTCGTCCAGCCCGCACTCGAGAACATCGAGTTCGACGAGTTGCTCGAACGGGGCTTCGGCGAGCAACCGCACGGCCGCAGGGCCGAGGCGGTTGCCGGAAAGATCGAGCCAACGCAACCGGCCCCCGGAACGGGCCAAGGCGCGGATGCCATCCAGGCCGGGCGCGGTGCGGTTCAGCAGCAACACTAAGCACCCGGCGGCCGCAGCCGCTTCGACGCCTTCCCCCCGCAACGGGTTGAGACCGAGATCGAGCGAAGTGATCGCCTTGGCCGCAGGCTGGTTCAGGAACCACGCCACGTCTGCGCCAGGGAACTTGCATTCGGCGAGCGTGAGTTCCGCGAGCCCCGGCGGGGCGACCGCGAGTGCGCCCATCGCCAAGGCCGGGGGCAGCGCGGCGTTTCGCAGTTCGAGCCGCCTCAGTCGCGGGAACAGCGGCGACTCCGCCAAGGCCTGCAATCCGTCCGCGGTGATCGCATCCGCCTCGAAGCACAACTCGCGAAGATGAACCGTGAAAGGCGACTTGGCCAGCTTGCGGATGTGTGCCGCGTCGAGGCGGGTGCGCGTGAACTCGAGACGCGTCAGCTTCGCCAGCCGCGGCCACTCCACGAATGCATCCCAGCCCGACACGATCCCGCAGTCGTGGTCCAGTTCCAAGGCTTGAATCGGTGCGGCAGCGAACAGCCGCTCCCCGTTGGTCATCACCCGAGAAGCCTCCGTGACGGATGCCAGCCACGGGAAACCACGTTTGAAGCGGAACCGCCGCCACGAAAGGCCCTCGGGAAGCCGCGGCAGGGTGTGGGCCATCATCCAGCCGCGGATCGCGTCCGGGTTGTGCCGACGGCAGTCCCGCCAAGCCGGATCGGACTCGGGAAGGCGGGCGAGTTGAATCTGCGTGCGGATGAAGCCGGCACGTCGTGCGTCGCCTGTGTCTTCGAGATGGTCCGCGAAGACAAGCCGCGGCGTATCCTCGTCCGGGTGCTCGCACACCGCCCGGTACAGCGCATCCTGCTGGGTCATGGGTGGGAGTCTAGGCGGGGGAATCGCGATTTCCCATGTCGGTGGCCGCTTCACTCCGACATCATTTCCTTGACAAGATTGGCGACGAGTTCCGGCTTCTTCTCCTTGAGAAGGTGCTCGATGCGGGCCGCGGGCACGCCGAGCTTCTCCATGCAACCCGCGGCGGACTGCCACAACTTCTCGCGCTTCTTGCCCTCGGAGAGGTACAGGTCGCCCACGATTTCGGAGAGCCGCTGCAGCGAGATCTGGTCGATGTTCTCGTAGTACCGCTTGATGATCTTCTGCTGGTGGCGAGTGAAATCCTGCATGCCCATCGCGCGGTCCCTCACGTGTGAACGGTTCACATAATCTATCCCCATGCGAGCCGTGATCCAACGCGTGAAGCGGGCCAAAGTCACTGTCGACGGCGAAACGACCGGCGAGATCGGAACGGGGTGGCTCGTGCTGCTCGGCGTCGCTCCGGCGGACACGCAGAAGCAAGTCGATTGGCTCGCCGAGAAGATCGCGAACCTCCGAGCATTCGAAGACGACGACGGCAAGATGAACCGCTCGGTGCAGGACGCGGGCGGCGGCGTGCTTGCGGTGAGCCAGTTCACGCTCTACGGCGACTGCCGCAAGGGGCGGCGGCCGAGTTTCACGGCGGCCGCACCGCCGGCGATCGCGGAACCGCTCTACGAGGCGTTCGTGGTGGCGCTGAAGATGCTTGGCGTGCCCGTCGCCACCGGCCGCTTCGCCGCGCACATGCAGGTGGAACTGCTCAACAACGGCCCCGTCACCTTCGTGCTGGATTCGGACGATGCGTGAACGGTGCAGCAGGCGCGGAATCAGCCGATCGCCGCCGACTCAAGGGAACGGCTGCCACCGCGCATGAAAAGCCCCGCCCGCGTGCATCCTGCAGCGGGCGGGGCACGGTCAGACGTCCGTGTCTGCCGTTGGTCGGGGGATGATGTCAGCGATCCGTCCTCGATCGCAATCGGGGCAGATGCGGCCGCGGGAAGCTCGCGACATCCGAACGCACGGTCGCGGCGGGCGTCGTGCCCCCGGCTTCCGAGCGCGCGATTCGGAGGAAGGGGAGCAGCCGGCCGCCGACGTCCGTGTCGGGGCCCGCATCCTGCGTGCTGCTCGCGCGTCGCTGGCCCCGGCGGGCCGATTCATACCGCACCCGGTCCTGGAGGCGGCGGATCCCGCTCGCCCCCGGGCATGAAAAGCGTGCTTGCATCACAATTCGGTTCGCCGCCGTCGTGCGGCCGGCTTCCAGAAGCCCCTCGACCACGACTTCCAACAGGCTCGCGTCCTTGAGGGCGGCTTCGGTACACTTCAGCAATTCGCGAACGCCGCGTTTCACATGGTCGCAGCGGATCGCGGCGCGGCCGAAGGCGGCGCGGTAGGTGAAGTTCTGCTCCGCGAGTGTCATCGCCTTGCGGTAGCAGCGGGCGGCGCGGCGGTCGTCCCCATGGGGATCGCGCTCGCAGGCGAGCCCGGCTTGAAACCAAGTGCGGGCGTGGCTTGGTTCGAGTGCCAGCGAGGCGCGAAAGTGCCGCCGGGCTTTGGCATGGTGTTCGGTGTCGAGTTCGATGTCGCCCAGTACGCGGTGAGCATCCGCGGCTTCGGCCACCGTGAGGTCGGTGCGGCGAAGCAGCCGGAGCGACTGGCGACGAGCATCGCTTGTGCGGCCTTGGCGTGCGAAGCGGCGAGCGACTTCCATGCTGCCGGGCACGAGTGCGAGCCGTGGGCTCATCCTAGCCTCCTGAGAGCTCGAATCGAGCTCAGGCCAACTGTACCGGCGGGAAAACCGGTTTCAAGCCCGAGTTTCAATGTCGGTGGCAAAGTTCTTCCAAGTGTTGAACCCGTTGCAGTTTGCAGAAGCGTTCGTTGGAAGATTTCGAAATGCAAGGTCGGAAATCACCGGCCAAGCGAGTGTGTGCTTGGC
>JAXMBB010000016.1:0-171251 GCA_046350135.1 Gemmataceae bacterium | reverse complement strand
CGCACCCCGGCGGCGGTGTGATGGGAGCGTGCGGGCTGAACGCGGCCCGCGAGATCTTGCGAGACGGGTGAGAAAAGCGGAGGGCCGCCGGTTAGCGGCGGCCCCTCAGGAGACACGTCGTGGACGGATCACTCGTCGTCCGTCGGCTTCATACGCAGGTAGATCAACACACCGATCAGGGCGAGCAGAGCCACGCCCATCCCGACCATCACCCCTGTGCTGCTCAGAAAGTCCATCGTATCGGTCCTTTCGGTTCGGGTTGGAATTGGGCGGGTGCCGGGCGAGTCGGGCCGGACCACTCCGCGATGAATTCGCAACCGTGTTCTACCGACGCCCTCGGGGCCGAGCAAGTGTCCGAGGGCGAAAAACCGCCGCGTCTGCGAGGGTCTCCGCAGCTCGCGCTTCATACTGCTTCCACCGCCGGGTTCGGGTAAACTGAATCCAGCCACACACGCCGGGAACGGGCCATGACCACGACCGAGATCGACAACCCGCGGCTGCTTCAAATCGCATACGACTGGGCGGCGGACGACTACCTCCGTTCCCTGCCGCTGGAACACTTCATGGAATCCACCGACCAATCGACCCAACGCGAGATCACGCTGGAGAGCCTGGCCTTGGTTCGCGCCGTGCGGCCGGATTTCCAGGTGTTCAGCGAGTTGCTCATCCAGTACCCGAAGATCGGCGAAGAGCCGCGCCGGGGCCGCAAGCGCAAGACTCCGCAGCGAGTCGTGCCGGATAACATGGTGATCGTGTGGCCCGAGCCGCTCACCGGCCTCAAGGCGTTCCACACACCGCTGCAAGATGCCCGGCCCGCAATGGTGATGGAGTACGTCTCGACCGGCAACAAGCGGAAGGACTACGACGACAACTTCCGCCGATACCGCGACGACCTTCGCGTTCCCTACTACCTGTTGTTCGAACCCGACGAGCGGTCGCTGAAGGTGTTTCACCTCGAGGACGGGAAGTACGTGCCGGTCGCCGCGAATCCGGCCGGCCGGCTCGCCATCCCGGAGTTGGAACTGGAAGTCGGGTTGATCGACGGCTGGGTGCGTTACTGGCACCGCGGCATGCTGCTCGCCCTGCCCGGCGAACTCGCGAATCAACTCCGTGCCAAGGACGACCAACTGAAGGCAGCCATGGAGGAGATCGCGGAGTTGAAGGCCAAGCTCGCTCAGCGAAACGGAAAGTAGTTCTCTCTCGCCTTTCACTGGAGGGCCGGGTAGAATCCTCTCATCACCACTTGGCCTCCTGGCCTTGCCGATCGCGCCCCGTTCTCCGTGTGATCCGTTGGTGCGGCCCCGGCCCTCTCGTCGGCGCCCGAAAGTGAGTCCTTCTCGCAGTCGTCCGCATCGCGTGCCGCAATCGGCGACGCGAGCCGCCCGCAAGGAAATCGCATGTCCGATTCGCGTCCCCCCGTTCCGTCCGGCATTCTCGAATTGCATCCGCGCGGGCACGGCTTCCTTCGCAATCCCGCGAAGAACTACGCCCAGACCGCGAACGACCCTTATGTGCCGGGGCCGTTCATCGACAAGTTCAAGCTCGCGAACGGCGTGCTGCTCGCCGGGCCGATCGAGCCGCCGCGCCGCGGCACCACCGGCCCGCGGTTGCTCTCCATCGAATCGATCGAAGGCGAGGATCCGAAGCATTTCCGCCGCCGCGAGTGGGACGAACTCACCGCCGTCGATCCGGCCCGCTGGATCAAGCTCGAAACCGGGGCCGAACCGCTCACCACCCGCGTCATGGACCTCTTCACCCCCGTGGGTGCGGGCCAACGCGGGCTCATCGTCGCCCCGCCTCGCACGGGCAAGACCGTGCTGCTCGCGCACATCGCCGCCGCCGTGGCTCAGAACCATCCGGACATGAAACTCATGGTCCTCCTCGTGGACGAACGACCCGAGGAAGTGACGGACTTGAAGCGGCAGGTGAAGGGCGAGGTGATCGCTTCCAGTTCGGACAACGATACGGCCAACCACATCCGCGTGGCCCAACTCGTGCTCGAACGGGCCAAGCGGCTCACCGAAATGGGCAAGGACGTGTTCGTGCTGCTGGACTCGCTCACGCGACTGGCCCGCGCTTACAACAAGGTGTCCGGCTCGGGCCGCACCATGAGCGGCGGCGTGGATTCCAAGGCGCTCGAGGTGCCGAAGCGGCTCTTCGGGTCCGCCCGCGCTTTCGAGGAAGGCGGCAGCCTCACCATCCTCGGCACCGCCCTCATCGAAACGGGCAGCCGCATGGACGATGTCATCTTCCAGGAGTTCAAGGGCACCGGGAACATGGAACTGGTGCTGAGCCGGCAACTCGCGGAACGCCGCATCTATCCCGCGATCGACCTCGGTGCATCGGGCACCCGCAAGGAGGAACGCCTGATTCCGCCCGAAGATCTCGAACGGATCAACCTGCTCCGTCGCAGCCTCATGTCCTTGAAGCCGATCGAAGCGATGGAAGGCCTCGTGAAGCAACTGGGCAAGACGGAATCGAACCAGGACTTCCTGATGAACCTGAGCAAGTTCACGAAGTGACGGGCGGGATGCGGAGCGCGGCGATCACCAAGCCGCGTTTCTCCCCCTGCACCGTTGCGATCTCCTTGAGGTGGCCGACGACCTCGAAGCCGAACGACTCGTTCATCCGCCGCGTCGCGTCGTTGTGGTCGAAGTACATGCTCAGCAGCGTGGTGACGCCGAGCCGCGGGCACTGGTCGATCACGAACTGCTTCAGGCGGCGGCCGATGCCGCGGCGGTGGAATGCCGTGGCGATGTACGTGCTGATCTCGGCCGTCGCGTCGTAGGCCGGCCGCCCGCCGTAGAAGGAACTCAGGTACGTGGTCGCGACGACGCGCCCATCCACTTCCGCGACCCAGATCGGTCGCTTCGTCGAATCGAATTTGCGGAACCACTCGATGCGGTCCGCCACCGCGATCGGCCGGGTATCCGCGGTCGAACGCCCCGCGGGAATCGATTGGTTGTAGATATCGACGATCGCGGGCAGGTCGGCTTCGGTCGCTTCGCGGATGTGCAGTTCCATCCCGTGATTGTAGTTTGCAGGCGAGAACGCTTGCGTGTTCGCGTCGCGAACACGCAAGCGAGACGGGATCAGTCGCTCAGGTTCGCCAAGTAATCCTCGTAGCCCTTCTTCGCGGCGAACTCGTCGTTCATCAGTTTCTTCTGCTTTGTCGTCAGCCCGTCGATTTCCTTCTCCTGATCGCTCAGCTTCTTGAGATACGTCTGGTACACTTCCGCTTCCTTCGGAGTGTTCGCGAGGTTCTTGCGGATGCGGTCCTGGTCCGCGCTCAGACGCTGAAGATCCGCCACGATCTGGTTCAACTCACGGCGCGAGTTGTCCCACGTGCCCTTCAGCTTCAGAGCTTCGGTCAACTTCGTCTTGAGTGCGGGCGTCGCTTCGTTCAGCGAGATGAAGTAGCGGATCTGATCGTCCGACGAATTGGACAGCGCGATGCTGGTGGCCACGTCGCGTTCCTCGTTCACGACGAACGTGTGCTCCGCGCCGGCCTTCACCTTCGTGCTGAACCGGTACACGTCCTTCGTGTCCTCGATCGGCTTGTCCGTCTCCACGAGCTTGAACTGCTGGTTGGTGCGGTTCGGGTGTTCGATCAACACCGTGCGATCCTGCTGCGAACGGTTCGCGATGCGGTACTTCTTCTCCTCGCGAATCTTCGTCGTCGTGGTGACGATGCCCTTCACGGACTTGATGCTCGTGAGGCGGCTCGAACCGGGCCCGTTCTGTGGGTCGACTTCGGTGCCGAGGTCGATCGCGTAGCTGACCAACCGCTCTTCGTTCGGCTGCACGTCGAGCACGCGAGTGTCGCCGGCGTAGGTGCTGCCTTCGAAAACGGTGATCGGGCCTTGCGACAGGTGCATGCCCGAGGTGTTCTTGAACCTCAGGCCCAAGAGCGGATGCTTCGGCTGCACGCTCGGGTTGTAGATCGACACACGAGTGCCTTCCACGTCCTTGCCCACGATCGGCAGCAGGGCGCTCTTCTGCCGCGCGAGGCTCACGGAGTGATCGATGGAGTACTGGAAGAAGTCGCCGAGTTGGCCGCCGGTGGCCGCGCTGCCAACTGAGCCGGTGCGAAGCCCGCCGGACAACTCGCGGCCGACCTCCTCGGCATATTTGCGACGCTCCCCATCGGACTTGGCGCCGGCGGTCTTCGCCAGTGCGATCCGGTCGAAGTCCGCGGGCTCACCCGGAGCACCGCCGCGGCCGAACCCGGCGGACGCGCCCGGCTTCGGCGGAGCGGCCGGCGACTTCTTGCCCGGAGCCGCGCCCTCGGCATCCGCCAGTCCGCCGTACACCATCGCATCTTTTGCCTTGTTGAAGCCGCCATCGTAGGTCGGCGGGCGGAGGCTCGCGAAGAGTTCGGGTTCCACCGTGGGCCGCGGCACGAACAGAGGGTTGTACAGGTCCATCTTGAAGCTGATCGGCCGGCCGCTGACCAAGGCCATCTTCACGCCCTGCCAGTCCTCATCGGTCGGATTCTCGACCACGGCCCAGCCTTGCAGGTACGGCTTGCCGCCCTTGTTCTCGCCATCCAGCACAAGGCGGTAGCTCGTCTTCCAGATCGGTGCTTCGATCACATAGCCCACTTGCACCTTCCGCTTGCCGTCGCCGGAGAAGTGCAGGCTCACAGCCTTCTTCGCGGAGTCGTGGTTGAGCGCGAGCACTTCCAATGCTCGGCGGAACTCGGACTCCAGCACCGGGTTCGAGAAGCGAAGCTGCTGGATCTCGTTGATCTTCACCGAGCGGAGGCCTTCGGCACACCACATGTTCAGCACTTCGACATCGAGTTGGCTCGCGCCCGCGGCCACCTTCTGATGTTCGACGCCGACGATGGCACCGGTCAGCTTGCCGGGCTGATTCTGCGCCGTGGGCGACACTGTGACCTCGATCCGTTCGCCGCGGGCTTGGCCGAGAATGCCGGAGAAGGTGGGGTTGCCGTTGAGATTGATCGCGAAGCTGGACAGCGTGCGGCTGATCGGCTCGCGAGAATCGTAGCTCACGGCCGCGATGTGGCCGTTGCCGAAGTCTTCGAGCACCATGCTCTTCAAGAGGTCGTTGATGTCCGTTTCCTGGAACGCGAGATCGACTCGGGCCTCGCCTTCCACTTCGCCGCTGCGGGAGAAGTAACCGACGCCGCTGTTGAAGAGCACCACGCGGGTCATGGGCAGGTTCACGGCGGGCTTGAGGTCCTGCTTGCCTTCGGCGGCGATAGCCAGCCAGTGATCGATTCCGATTCCCGCGCCGACGGCCCCGGCCACCGGCAGGCTCCACAACAGTTTGCGTGCGAACATCGCGTTCTCCCATGAAGTGAGGATTCGTCCGATTCGGAGATCATACCCGAAAGGACGCGGCACGGGAGGCCGGCTCACGCCGGGCGTTACCTCACCGTTACGTCGTTCACTAGATGATCGCGATCCGCGATCGGTTGCAATCGCCGAAGCGTTTGGGATGATATGTTGGTGGATCCAACAAGTGTTCGGCAAGGCAGACTTCCGGGCTATGGCTGATGCTACACCAACACTGTCGCAAAACGCTGCTGACCGTCTCGCTGAGATGGAACGCCGGAACGCTGAGGCGGATCGAAGGGATCGCGAGGACCTGGCCCGGATTGCCGCGGAGCTGCGCGAGACCCGAGAGCGGATCCCGGTCGTCCTGCCTCCGGATAGCACGCGTTTGGAAAGGGTTCCCTACGATGACTTGGCCTTCCCTGACTGGGATCACGGGTACACTTACAACGAAGACTCGTTCACTGGCATCGCCTACGAACTCTATCCCAACGGCCAGTTGCGGTGCGAGGTTGAGTTCCGCGGCGGCATTCAAGAGGGGCTATCGCGAGAGTGGCATCCGAACGGGGTATTGGCCCGAGAGTCCCACTTGGCACGAGGAGTGTGGCATGGCCAGTGCCGCGAGTGGCACCCGAACGGCCAACTCGCACTTGACGGCGATTACGAATACCGGATCTGCGTTCGGCGCCGACGATGGGACGAGTCGGGGCACATAATCGAAGAGTTTGCCATCGGGCCGGAGCATGTGGATTGGGAGTTACTTGGTATCCATCGCCGCATGTATGGTGGTTTGCACGAGAGCGTTATCCGGTGAAGGAACAGCATGGAAACGGTGTATCTGGAGACATCGTTCATCAGCTACCTGGTTGCTCGTCCCAGTCGCGACGTGATTGTTGCGGGGCACCAACAGACCACTCAGGACTGGTGGGCGAATCGCCGGAGCGGGTTCGAGTGCGTGATTTCTCAGGTCGTCATCGACGAAGCTTTAGCGGGCGATTCGTCCGAGGCCCAAAAGCGACTCGCAATACTCACCGACCTGCCGGAGTTGGAAATCACGGCGGACGCAGAAGCACTGGCAGATGCCATCATGGCCTCCGGCGTGCTTCCGCCGCATGTTGCTCGGGACGCCGCCCACATTGCCGTGGCGGCCGTGCATGGCATGGACTATCTGCTAACATGGAATTGCAAGCACTTGGCAAACGTTCAGATATCGCGGAGAGTATCCTTGGTATGCGAGAAGGCGGGTCATCGAATGCCGATCATTTGTACGCCTGAAGAGTTGATGGGAGAGTAAGCCATGTGGGAAGATCCAATCGTCGCAGAGGTCCGAGCAACTCGTGAAAAACTGGCCGCGCAGTTCGGCTACAACGTCAAAGCGATCTTCGCAGAGCTTCGCAAGCGTCAGGGTTCTCTGGGTGGCAAACTGATTCGGCAAAAGAAATCAGCCGACCCGGCGGTTGAAGCTGGTCCGGACCGCCATTCCGGTTCTGACGGATCCACGTCCACCGAGGCGGCTTAACCTTCACTTCACCCCTCCTCCTTCATCCGGCGTTCCAATCTCCGCGTGCGCAGCACGAGCCAGCCGATCACCGCACCCATGATGAGGATCGCGGCGCGTTCGGGCGTGAGGAACGCCTCGGGGGCGCCGGGCGATTGCGATCGTACCAGGAGCCACACGAAGAGCGCGATCCACGTCGCGGCGAAGAGCGCGGGCACCGCGAGCGCCAGCGGTTTGGAAATGGAAAGTCCGTCGCGGCGGCCGGGGCCGGCGAACGCCTCCACCGTCGCCCGGTACTCCGGCACGAGGTTACGAATGCGTACATGCACGTGTTCCACGTACACCCAGTGCCGCACCTGGATGATCAGCCACAACAGCGTGAGCAACAGCGCGACCACCGCCACCGGCAGAAAGAAACCCATGGAGGATTCCTTGTTGTACATGATGACGCAGATGGTCAGCAGGCCGGTTTCGAGGAACGAGAAGTAGTTCAGCCGGTCGTGGAAGAGCCGCTCCTCGTGCATGCCGTGCTGCCAGAGTCGGTTGATTTGGTCCGAGGTCGGAGGCGCCGGTTCGACTTCGGGCGGGGTCATGCAGGCTCCGGGAGAAGCGTGTATCATCGAGAGCATGTGTCGAAGTGTTGTCTTATTGCTGTTCGCCTCCCTCGCGGCGGCCCAGCCGCCGGGAGCTGGCGCGAACTGGTCGTTCGATGAAATCACGCTCGCGAACGGGGCCAAGTTCCAAGGCTTGCTCCTGGACGATGGCCCGCGCGAAGTGCGGTTCCAAACCGTGAACCGCCGCTCGGGCAAGCCGACGGTCACACTCACGTGGAAAGTGCCCCGCGGCGACGTGGCGAACCTGAAGAAACTCTCGGACGCGGATCGCGCCGTGCTTCGCGAGCGCATCGCCGAACTGGACCAAGACGGCTCCGGCGAACGGAAACGCATCTCGGATGTCGAACTCGTCCCGGCCACCTGGCTGGACGAACCGGACAAAGGCAAGGCGTACCGCTCCGAGTACTTCACGCTGATCTCGGACGCGCCGGAAGAAGTGATCCGCCGCGCCGGCGTGCGGCTGGAGCAGATCTACGCCGCATACGCGCGGGTGCTGCCGCCCACGGTGCCGGACGGCCGGCCCACCGTGATCCAACTCGCACCGGACAAGGATTCGTACAAGCTGCTCCTCGCCCCGCTCGGCCACACGGATCTGCTCAACCCGGCGGTGTACGATCCGCGGGCGAATCTCATCGTCTGCGGCAGCGACCTCCGCCGCCTCGGCAAGGAACTGGACGAAGCCAAGTTCGACCACGCCCAGCAGATCGCCGTGCTGGATCGTTACGAGGCCGCGGTGAAGAAACTGTACAAGGAGCCGGAACTGAAGCGGCACCTCGATCCGATCCGCCGCGATCGCGGCCTCGTGTACGCCACGGACCGCAAGAACGGCGCGAAGTTCGACCTCGCGGCGTCGCGGCTCTTCGCCGTGCTGTACCACGAAGCGTTCCACGCCTACGCCGGCACCTTCGTGTACCCGGCCCTGAAGCCGGATCAGGTGAAGGAGGGCAAGGGCACGGGCGAACTGCCCCGCTGGCTAAACGAGGGCATGGCCCAGCTGTTCGAGTCGGCGGTGGTGGAGGCCGGTGAGTTGCGGGCGGATCATGTCGATCCTGCGCGATTGGAGAAGGTGAAGGACGCGATCCGCGGGCGGAACGATCTGCGGCTCGTGCCGCTGTCCGATGTGCTGCACGCGAACCGCGACGCGTTCGTGACCAAGCACGCGGACGAAACCGCGGCCGCGAACCGGGCCTATCTCACCTGCTGGGCTTTGGCGTACTACCTGACATTCGAGAAACGGTTGGTCGGCACGGAGAAGTTCCGCAAGTACCTGATCGAGGTGAACTCCGGCGGCGATCCGCGCACGGCGTTCGAGACGCTCACCGGCCAACCGGCGACGGTGTTCGAGCGGGAGTGGCACGCATACTTGCTGAAGTTGCAGCCGGACGGCAGCGTGGGGAAGTGACGCTTGCGTGTTCGCAGCGCGAACACGCAAGCGCGAGTCACATTACTTCACATCGACCTTGCTGGCCTTCACGGTCTTCTTACCGTCCTTCTCGGTCACGACGCCGGTGACGGTCACGTCCTTGAGTTCGCCGCCGCCGCACACCTTCTCGTGGTACGGCTCGTCGTTGCCCTTGTCCGTCAGCCAGTAGTTGATCGTCTTGTCCTTGTCCTTCACTTGGAGAACGTTGGTGCACTTCTTCGATTCGTTGAGCTTGCACGCGCCGCACACGAGCGTGCCGGTGAGCTTCACTTCCTTGGCCGCGGGCTTCTCGTCGGCCACGGCCGAGACGAAGCTGGTGCAGCAGTTGTCCACGCAGCAGTCCGAGCCGGGGAAGCAGCAGTCCGCGCCCGGCACGCAGCATGAGGTCAGGCAGCAGTCCGCGCCCGGAGCGCAGCACGAGTGCCGGCTGTTCGCCTGAGTGCCCGCGGTCCACGCCCCGGCCGAAACGGCGGCCACGATCATCATCGCCTTGTACATGGTTCTTCTCCTGAAACGGTGTTGATGTTGAAAATCGGAACAGAACAGGGATTGTCTCGGCGCCGCGATCGGCGCGTACGGACGCTAGCGGATGTGGCGGACGATTAACAGGTCAAGCGTTCGAGGAGAATGACGAGATCGACGGGCGGGCGGGCGAATTCGGCTTCACCGAGTCGGTAAGCCGCATCGGCGGGAAGCGCGGGCGGAAGGGCCGGGGTCGGCGGGGCAAGCACGAAGAAGACCGTGCTCGTTTCGACCGGAGCCGGTGGCGGAACGGTGTCCGGTTTCACCGGTGCGGGAGATTCGCACGCGCAAACCACGCAGGCACAGGTGGATGGCGAGGCCACATCCCTTGGCGAATCTGCGACCGGAGTGCAGCAGGAACTGCCGGAGCAGCAACCGGTTCCGCAGCAAGACGCTGATGCGGCGAGAGGTTCAATCGATTGCGACGGAGGAACTGGAGCGGGGCACTGACAGGCGCGACCGATCGCAGGCAGCGTGCCGACGGCGACCGCCACTGCGAGCAGCGCACTCATCGCACACCGGATTCGCCCGAACCTCGCCATACGGGCATCATATACCGTGGCTTTCGCCAAGGTCAACGGAATCGTCGAGGCACTTCTTACAATGTCGCGGAACGGAGGCGGGCGATGTTCCCGGCGGATGAGCAACCGTTCCTCGCGGAGATCGTCGCCCGGACGGCGGACGACGAACCGCGACTCGTTTACGCGGATTACTTGGACGAGACGGGCCTGCCGCGGGATGCGGCACGGGCCGAACTCATCCGCGTCCAGATCGCACTCCACCGGTTGCCGCCTCACGATGCCCGCCGGGCTGCGCTCGCCGAGCGTGAGAACGAACTGCTCGAAACGCACCGCGCAGAGTGGACCGCACCGCTGGCGCGGCTCGGCGTCCGGTTCCAATTTCGACGGGGTTTGCCGGATGCGGTCGCGACGGATGCGGCCCTCTTCCTCGAACGCGGGGAAGAACTGTTCGATAACACGCCGGCCGGCCGCGGCCGGTCGTTCATTTCCAAAGTGCGATTGGAAGACGCTGCCCGCGTCGTTCCCGCTTTGGCTGCGTGCCCGCTTCTGAACCACATCGTGGAGCTCGACCTTTCCGGTAACGATCTGGGGAACGGCGGTGCGGCCGCGATGCTCTCCTCCGCATTCCTCAAGAACGTGCGCGGGCTCGAACTCGGTGAGAATCGCTTGGATGATGCCGGTGCGGTCGCCGTGGCCAAGGCCGCGACGCTCCCGCGGGTTGAATCGCTCGCCCTTCCGGACAACGACATCGGGCCGGACGGGGCGGCGGCGTTGGCCGCGTCGCCGTTCCTCGCCGGGCTGCGCGAACTGGATGTGGCAGGAAACGAGATCAACGAACCGGGCGTGCGAGCGATCGCGCACGGCCCCGCGATGCAGCGACTGATCCGGCTTCGCCTCGCGGACAATCCTCTTCGCGACGGTGTGATCGTGCTCACGTCCTCGGATGTGTTCGCCCGCATCACGGCGCACGATTCCGAACTCGACCTTCACCGATGCGGGATCGAGGCCGCGGGTGCCGCGGCCCTCGCTGCGAGTCCCGCCTTCGCACGCATCGAGCATCTGAACCTGGACGAGAACTACCTCGGCGACGCGGGAGCGGCTTCTCTCGCGAAGTGCGGCAACCTTCGCACACTGAAGTTGGTCCGCAACCAGATCACGGATGCGGGCGCGGCCGCACTGCTCGCCGGCAGCCTGGTGCGGCTCGAATCGCTCGACCTCTCGAACAACCGGCTCACGAAGCGAGGCGTGGAGTCGCTCAAGGCCGCGGCCCGCGAGCGCGGCTTCACCGTAACCGCGCTGAACAACGGCACCGAGACGATGATCGCTCTGCCCTCGCCGCCCGCGGCGCAGGCCGAACTCGAGCAAGTCGTTCAGATGAAGCGTGGCCTGGCCCATCCCGCCCGCCCCGGCACATGAGCAACCTGCACAATCCGGCCGACCGTCAAAACGTGAACTACCCTTGGGCATGCCGCTCAGCTGCCCCCACTGCGACCACCGCCTGAATTTGAAGTCGGCGAAGCCGGGCCGCTACCGGCCGCGCTGCCCCAAGTGCGAGAAGCTGTTCGCGCTCACGGTTCAGGCCGCAGATGAATTTCGTGCCGCGGCCTTGCAGCCGAATGCGACGGTTGCCAACCGAGCGGTGAATTCCGCTCGCACCGCGGTGCCGGATCTTGCGTCGCAATCGCACATCGCGGGGTTTCGCGCCGAGAGTGAAGTCCACGACTTGAGCGAACTCGATGGCGAGCCGCCGACACCGGCCGTCGCCGCGCCGCGGCCGGAAGTCCATGGCTACCGCACGATCCGCGAACTCGGCCGCGGCGGCATGGGCACCGTGTTCCTTGCTCAGCAACTCTCATTGGACCGCCCCGTCGCCTTGAAGATCATGGCGAAACGGTGGGCGAGTGATCCCGTGTTCGTGGCGCGGTTCACGCGGGAAGCGTTCGCCGCCGCCCAACTTCGCCACCCGAACATCGTCCACATCCACGACATCGGCGACTCGGACGGCGGCCGCTTCTTCAGCATGGAGTACGTGCCCGGCCGCTCGCTGGCCGACGTGGTGCGGAAGCACGGCAAACTCGATCCGGAAATCGCGGTGGGCTACATCCTGCAAGCGGCCCGCGGCCTCAAGCACGCCCACGACCGCGGCATGATCCACCGCGACGTGAAGCCCGAGAATCTCTTGTTGGATGAAGAAGGGCTCGTGAAAGTCGCGGACCTCGGGCTCGTGAAGACGGCCGAACTCGCAGCGACGGACGATGCACCGGTCGGCACCCGCAGCGGGCTCGGCAGCCTGCCCGCGAACATGACCGGCGTGAGGATCGCGCTCGGCACGCCGGCGTACATGAGCCCCGAGCAGTGCCGCGACGCGACCGCGGTGGACCACCGGGCGGACATTTACTCGCTGGGTTGCACCCTGTACGTGCTCGTCACCGGCCGACCTCCGTTCCAAGGCACCACCGCCGTGGAACTGATGACGAAGCAGGCCTACGAGCCGATCGTTCCGCCGGAACGGATCGCGGCCCGCGTGCCCGCCGAACTCTCCGCCGTGATTCAACGCATGATGGCGAAGAGCCCGGAGGAACGGCCACAGACGATGGACGAGGTCGTCCGCACGCTTGAAGCGTGGCTCGGGATCCGCACCGCGAACGACTTCCTCCCGCAAGAAGAGCAAATCGCTCAACTCGAAGGGTTCGTGCAGGCTTGGAACCATGCACCCAAGGCACTGCTTCGGACGCGGGCGATCCAAGGCTTCACCGGGCTCGTGTTCCTCGCCGCGCTCTTGCTGCTGTTCTTCGGCCGCGGGGCGTGGTCGATCGGCGTCGCGGGGTTGCTCGTGCAGAGCGCGTTGGCGTACTTCGTTCTCCACGGCATCGCGGCCAAGGGGTTGCTCTTCACACGCACCAAGCAGTTCGTGCTCGGCCTCGGCTGGTGGGATCGGGGGCTTGCAATTGCCGGCGTCGGGTTGTTCGCGCTGCTTCTGGCCATGACCGGCACGCTGTGGATTTGGCTCGGCTTCGGCGTCCTCGGCATCGGGTTGGCGTGCGTGCTGCACTTCGGGTTGGATCGCGCCGCGGAGACGGAACGCCGTGTGTCGGTGGACGCCTGCGCGAAGTTGCTTCGCCGCCTGCGGGTGCAGGGGCTCGACGAGGAGGCGTTGCGGCAGTTCACCGCCAAGTTCGCGGGCCGCAACTGGGAAGGGTTCTTCGAGGCGCTCTTCGGCTACGAAGCCAAGCTGGAGGCTCGCGCGACCCTGCTCCGCGGCGGAGCGGCCGGCCCGCGCGAGAAGCACGCCGCGTGGCGGGAGCCGCTCCTGAACGCGATGAGCCGCATCGAAACGATCCGCAAGGAATCGCGCGAGCGCAAGCTGCTCGCGGCCACGGAACGGGCTCGCCTCCTCGCGGAAGGCGCGGCGCAGACCGAAGCGGAGCGGCAGGCCAAGGCCACCGCCGACGCCTTGGTGAAGAGCGCGGACCGTGTTCGCATCGGCGGCAACGTCGGTGCCATCCTCGGCGGCGCGAGCGATCGCGATTTCGACTTCATCTCCGCGCCGAAGGCCGATCCGTTCGGCCGGTTCGGTTCGCTCTTCGTGGGAGCGCACGTTCGCGCCGTGCTCGCGGCCGTGCTGCTCGCTTCATTTGGGTTGTGGGCGCATCAGAACGGACTGTTCGAGTCCGGTCCTGCGGCACTGGAACGAAGCACCGAACCGCTGCGGGTCGAAGGCGTGCCGGCGGCGTTCACGAATTGGGCGGACGGCCCCAACGCGGGGATCGCGGGGCTGCTGCTGTTGGCGTCGCTGGGCTTTCGCGGAAATGCGATGGCGGTGCTGTCGATCGCCGGATCGGTCGTGGTCGCGGCAGGCCACCACATGGGCATCCGCACCGTGGAATCGGTGCGGGACGTTCACATCTCGCTGCTGCTGGGTTCGGTGCTCGTGCTGGCCGGGTTCAGGCTCGCACGGCGCTAACGCTTCGGATCCAATCCGGCGGGCGGGGGCAACTCTTCGACACCGTTCGGTGTCAAAGGCGGAACGCCGATGATCGGCGGCGGTGCGGCCGGCACCCGCACCGGCGGGATCGCCTGCATCTGCGGCCGCACCGTGATGTCGCGGTCCGCTTCGAACTGCTTGCCGTCGAGTGTCGTGAGCCGCACGGCGACCCGCACCTTCGCTTGCGTCGGGCACTGCTGCCATTGCAGCGGCACGAAGTACCCCGTGGCGATCAGCCCGGACTTCCACGTGGAACGAAGCTGCTCCGGCGTCAGCTCCCACGTGCCGATCAAGCGTTTCACGCCGTCCGGGCCGGACTCCCACGCCGCGATGGTGGCGCGGGCCTGCACCTTCGCGGGGCTTTTGTCGTCGTCCGTCGGCACGATCACGGCCATGAGGTACTCGTCGCCGGGAGTGGCGTCGTCGTCCACGCCGCCGGTACCGCGGCCGAGCGTGATTTCCCGGATGCCGCACTCGCTTCCCGAGGCGGGGTAGTACGGCGGGGCGGGAACCGCGCCCGGGAATGTGCCGCGAGTCTGTTCGTAGGCGCGGTTGAGTTGGCGGGCTTGCTCGAGTGCGTGCTGCGCCTCGGCGAGTTCGCGGTTGCGGGTGCGAAGTTCGGCCTCGATGCCGTCGTACTTCCCGTTGCCGCGGCAGCCCGCAAGCAACGCGACCACACCGATCGCCGTGAGGCGAAGCGTGCGGATCGCGTTGCGGCGTGACGGTTGCATCCTGCTTCCCATACGAACTCCGGCCGCTCACGCGTGCCGGCTCGCCGGGTTCAATCCGGCTTGTGGGCGTTCAACTGATCAATCGGCATCGCCTCGAGCACCTTGTCGATCAGCCCGAAGTCCCGCGCTTCGATCGCGGACATGAAGTTGTCGCGATCCGTGTTTTTCTCGATCTCTTCCACCGTGCGGCCGGCGTGCTTCGCCAGCAGTTCGTTCAGCGTCTTCTTCGTGCGGAGGAATTCCTTCGCATGAATCAGGATCTCGGTCGTGGTCCCTTCCGTGCCCGCGAGCGGCTGGTGGATCATCACGCGGGCGTTGGGCAGTGCGGAACGCTTGCCCTTGGTGCCCGCGGTGAGCAGCATCGCGCCCATGCTCGCCGCCTGACCCATGCAGTAGGTCGCCACATCGCACGTGACGAACTGCATCGTGTCGTAAATCGCCATCCCCGCCGTGACGCTGCCGCCGGGGCTGTTGATGTACAGGTGGATGTCGCGCTTCGGGTCCTCGAACTGCAGGAACAGCATCTGGGCCACGATCAGGTTGGCCATGTCGTCCTGAACCACCCCCTGCAGGAAGATGATCCGGTCTTTCAACAATCGGCTGTAGATGTCGTAGGCGCGTTCTTCGCGGCCGCGACTGTCCACCACCATCGGAATCAGCGGCATGATCGTCACTCCCTGGTATTCGGAAGCGGACGGCCGCACCCGTTTCATCGGGCGGCACGTCCGGTGTGTGTGAGTTCGGGTCGGCGGGCGACGGCGGTTTCCCGGCCATCGGGCCGTGCATTCCGGCCGGGCGGGAGGTGCGGAACAACCGTCACGGTCACTTCTTCTCGTCCGAGACCTTGGCCAGAACTTCGTCCACGAGGCCGAAGGCCTTCGCCTCCGCGGCGGAGTAGTACTTGTCGCGGTCGGTTTCCTTCGCAATCACGTCCAACGGTTGTTTGCAGTGCTTGGCCAGGATCTCGTTGAGCCGCTCGCGTTCCTTCAGGATCTCGTTCGCCTGGATCTCGATGTCCGAGACCTGCCCGCCGACCTGCCCGTACGGCTGGTGGATCATCACCTTGGAGTTGGGCAGGGCGTAGCGCTTGCCGGCGGTGCCGGCCGCAAGGAGGATCGCCGCGCCGCTCGCCGCGATGCCCATGCAGTACGTGATCACCGGGCATTCGAGGAACTGCATCGTGTCGTACATCGCCAGCGTGGCGGAGACCGACCCGCCGGGGCTGTTGATGTACATGTGGATGTCCGCGGTCTTGTTCTCGTACTGCAGGTACAGCAACTTCTGGATGGTGATGTTCGCGAGGTAATCGGAGATGACGGGGCTGCCGCCGGTCTCGGGGCTGGAACCGACGAACACGATGCGGTTTTCGAGCAGGAGGTCGCCGAGCGTCATGGTGCGCTGGCGGGCGTAGTCGCGGCGCTGGAGCGTCGGCAGCATCGGGCCGGCGCTCAGGTCGAACGGGGAGGACATATCGAACCCCTGGGTGAAACAAAACCGGGGGGCCGACGCCCCCCGCTGTGCGAATCTCGCGGTCGGTCCAATTCACTGTATGCAGCGAGTCAACATCATTCCGCCTTGGCTTCTTCCGCCGGAGCCTCTTCGGCTTCCGGAGCGGCCTGCGCCTGAACCGTCGACACGCCGTCCGTCTCGGCCGCCGCTTCGAGTTCGTACTCCTCGAACTCCGCTTCCGCGAGGATCAAGTCGAGCGCCTTGCGTTCGAGCAGATCGGTCGCGAGCGCCTCCATGAGGTCTTCCTTCTCCATGCGGGCCCGCACCTTGCGGGGGCTTTCGCCACCTTGGTCCGCGATGCGGTCGATCTCGTCGTCGATGTCGCGATCTTCGATCTCGATCTTTTCGACTTCCGCGATCTTCTGGAGAACGAAGTGCTCTTTCAGGGCCGCAGCGGTGCTCTGGACAACGTCCTGTTCCAGCAACCGTTGGCGGCCGCGGATTTGATCCTCGGTCATACCCGAGTTCCGCATCTCCATGACGCGGCGGGCCAGCGTGGTGCGGGCTTGCCGGCGGAGCATGTCCTGCGGGAGATCCCAGTTCGCATTCGCGGCGAGTTGTTCGAGCACCTGCGTGCGGGCCGATTGCCGCTGCGTGTATTCCAAGCGGCGTTCGAGCAGCACGCCGATGAACACGTCGAACGCCTCCGGCGTGCTGACGCCGAACACGCTCTCCAGCAGTTCCTGCGTGAGTTCCGGGGACTTGACCGTCTTCACGTCCTTCACGGAGAAGTGGGCCTGCACCTTGCGGCCGCGGAGGGCCGCGACGCCGAGTTCCTGCGAGAGCGTGATGTCCACGGTGCGTTCGTCGCCGGGCTTGGCCCCCTTCATGATCTTGCCGAAGTCCTCGGCCACGCCGTCCGCCAGCGCGAGTTGCTTTTCGACCTTGAACCGCACTTCGCTCAGCTTGTTGAGTTCGCGGTCGCCCAGCTTGATGGTGACGTCCGCGCTCACGTAATCGTCCAGTTCCACGGTCGGCGGGTCGCCGTCCTTCGGCACGAGTTGGCCGTACGGTTCGAGGAGCCGCTTCTTCTCGCGAGCCTTCTCGGCATCCGTGTACGTATGCACCGGGCGGCGGAGCTTCAAACCCTTGTACGAAGGCAGGTCGAACTCGGGACGCACCTCGATGTCGAACTCGTAGATGAACGGGCCTTCCTTGGGAATGCTGATCGCACTCGGGTTCAGGTCCGGCGGGGAGAGCGGCGAGATGCTCTGCTCCTCGGCGAGTTGTTCGAGGCTCGCCATGAGCACTTGCGTCTTCACGTCTTCCGCGACGGAGTCGTAGAAGCGCTTCTCGATCATCTTCCGCGGAGCCTTGCCGGGCCGGAACCCGCGGACCGTCGGCTGCTCGGACTGCGTGATCTTGGTGAATTCCTCGTCAAACCGCTCGTCGATCTGCGGGCGCTTCACCGTCACCTTGATGTGCTTCTTGCACGGTCCGGCGTCGCGGATTTCGACCTCTTGGTCGAGTTTCTGCGGCGTCTCCGCGTCGAGCACGGCCGTCGCCGCGTCGGCGTCGGTCGGGAGGGTCGGCGTCTCGGTTTCGTCGCTCATCGGAAGGCTCGGGAAACGAAGAACCGGGACGCTCCCTGGCGGCGTCCCGGCCCGAAAAATCGGTACTCGGAAGCTTACGGATGGAACGATCTTCGGCAAGTCGCCGCAAGGGAATCCAAGCGAGGGCAGAAACCGATTTTTAGAGGCAGGGCAGTTCCGTGTTGTTGGACTTACGTGCGCCGCACGCGGTCGAGGACCGCGAAGCCTTGGCACGTCCACCCACGGAGGAATCGGATCACCCCAGAATTGCATCGATCGGGCCGGACTTGCTCAGCACGAGCGGGCGGCCGCCCACGTCGGTCACTTCGGTGTGGTGGTCCAAGCCGAGGCAGTGGTAGATCGTGCTCACGAACTCGGCCGGCGTGGTCGGGTTGGTGGCGGGGCGGCCGGCGATCTTGTCCGAGGCGCCGTACACTTGGCCGCCCTTGATGCCGCCGCCGGCGAACAGAACTGAGAAGCAGTCCGGCCAGTGCTCGCGGCCGGCGTTGCTCCGTGTGATCTTCGGCGAGCGGCCGAACTCCGCCGCGACCACGACCAGCGTTTCATCCAGCTTGCCGGTGCGATCGAGGTCTGTCATCAGGGCGTGGAAGGCGCGGTCGTAGGGCGGCACGAGGTCGTCCTTGTGGGCCGTGAAGTTGTTCCAGTGCGTATCCCATGCGAAGCCGTTGATGCCCTGCACGCGCTGCCAGTTCACCTGCACGAGCCGCACGCCCGCGTCCAAGAGGCGGCCGCCGAGCATCACCGATTGGCCGAAGAGATTGCGGCCGTACCGCTCGCGTTCCTTCGGATCCACCGCGGAGAGGTCCACGGCCTTGCGCACAGCGTCCGAGGAAATCACTTCCACAGCCTTCGCCTGGCCGTCCTTGATCGTGCCGCTGAGGGCGAGGTCGTTGAGCGGCTTCGTCTCGGCGTTCAACTGATCGACAAGGCCGAGGCGGCGCTTCACCACGTCCGGGTTTTCGTTGGCGACGAGCGGCAAGTGGTCGAGCTTGTAGTGGTCGTCGTTGGGGTTGCCGCCGGTGAGGAGCGGGTCGTGCTTGGGCCCGAGCGAGCCCGCGAACTGGCCGGCGCGGCGGCCGCCCGCCACATCCATGCGGTGCGGCACAATGGCCCACGCGGGCAGCGGACTTTTGCCGGGGGCGAGCTTCGACACGACCGCACCCATGTGCGGCAGGTCCTGCCGGTTCATGTTGTTCACGTCCGGCACGGAGCCGAGGTACGCCTGCCCGGTGAACATCCAGTACGAGCCGCGGCCGTGGTCGTTGTGGTCGTGGTACATCGTGCGGACGAGCGCGGCCTTGTGCATCCACGAGGCGGTGTGCGGCACGAGTTCGGAGAAGCGGACGCCGGGGAGCTTCGTTTGGATGGTGGTGAACGGGCCGCGAATGTCGTCCGGGGCGTCGGGTTTGGGGTCGAAGGTGTCGAGTTGGGCGGGGCCGCCGGAGAGGTAGAGGATGATGCACCGCTTCGCCTGGCCGAAGGACTTCTTCTTGTTCGCCGGTGCGGCCGAGGCGCGGTTGTTCAGCAGGTGCGGCAGCGCGAGCCCGCCGATGCCGAGCCCGCCGATGCGGAGCAGTTCGCGGCGGTCCAGCGGCGACGATCCCCAGAGATTCAGCATGGCGAGTGTTCCTGGCGAGCCGGAGGCGTCGGCCTCCGGTGTCCGGCGGTTCTAGGAAGTTTACCACGAACCGCGGGTGAATCGCCAACAAGATTCAGGAGCGCTTCAGCGAATGCCACGTCGCTTCGGCCCAGGCGCGATCCGCAGGCGAATCCGAATAGATGTGGCAGACCACAAGATGCTCGCGGGTGGCTGTGACGCCGCTGAGCCGCCACACTTTTCGGCCGTCTTCTTCCGCTTCGCCGTACACCGCTTCGCCACGCAGGCCGTCGCGGTCGATGGGCGGCACCGGCGAACCCTCCGGCAAACTTCGGCGGCCCACAGCCACGGCTTCCGCCGCGGTGGGGTGCGAACCGTCCGGCTTCGTGAAACCCACGGGGTGGAACCAGACGGTGCGGGTGGCGTCCCACGCGGTCCACGTGTGCTCTTCGTCCCACTCGTGGGCGAAGCTCCCGGGCACTTCGATGGACCAACCGTTGGAGAGGATGCGGCGCACGGGCTGCCGCAGGTAGCCGATGGGCGGCGCGGGCGCGGATTCGAACGCCTGTTGCGTGACGGCCTCGTGCAACGCTTCGTCCGCGGGGTTCACCGTGTGGCCGTCGTCGTCATTCTCGATGGCGTCGAGCACTTCCAGCCACTCGCGCCACGGCAATTCGCTCGCCGGGTCCAGCTTGTACGCGGTGGCGAGGTCGTTGGCGATCTGATCGGTGAGTTCGCCCTCGTCTTCGGTGAGCGGCGGTCGCCACGGGAACTCGCACCACATCCGTACGAGCGCCCGGTTCGCATAGAACTCGGCGTCCGGGTCGGGCTTCCACCACGGGAAGAAGTCGCGGCCAGCGTCCGGGTTCGCGTCGATCTCGACGAGCCACGCGCGGCGGCGGGGCCCGAGCGGCGTGAGCACTTCACCCGGCCCGGTGAACCCGAGCGAGGTGGGCAGGCCGATGAACACGGGATCGCGGCCGGCGTGTTCCTTCGCCGCCCCGCAGACCATGCCGAGCCATTGGAGGAAGTGCGTCTCGCACGTCTGGCGGTCCGTGGTGGTGAAGTACCCGGTGGGATCCTGGCACGCGTCTTCGTCCCACGTCACGTCGAACTCTTTGGCGAACTGGCGGAGGCGTTCGCAGAGGTGGATGTGGTAGCCGGGGCCGGCAGGCGTGGTGATCGCATTCGCCCGGACGCGGCCGGTGCCGCCGAGACGCAGTTCGAGCGGCGTCGCGGCCGGGTGGAAACTGGCGAGCAGCACGGGTTTGTCGTCCGAATCGCGGACGAGATCGGTGTCGAGCACGCAATCGCCGAGAGCTTCGAACCAAACGGCGGCGCGGGCGAGCCAATCGCGGGCCGCGCTGCGGGTGAGCCGGTCGGGCGAGAGAGGAACGTGCCCGAGGAGTGAAATCGCGATCGGCATGAAGCGGGTCGTGTGGAGCGACGCCGACTAATGTAGGCGGCGGCGCGGGCCGCGGCCTCATTTCATCGGTTGCCGGGCCCACACTTCCAAGAAGTACCCGCTCTTCTCGGGCGTCGCGAAGGCCGTCGGCTTCGGCTTGTCGCCGGGGCCGTAGCAAAGCTTCAATTGGTTGCCGGCGAGTTCGTAGATGCCGTGCCGCTTCTGACCCTTGAGCGGCCCGGAGGCGTACTCGAACGTGATGCTCTTCGGCTTGGTGTTCTCATCGAGCGAGACATTCATCACCGCCAGCTTCAGCACCTTCGGCGGGGTCACGTCCTTGTCCGCGAAGTAGAGGTGGTACTCGGCCTGATCGAACACAGCCGTGACCTTCTTCATTTCTTCGGCGGACATCTGCGCCTTGCCTTCGAACTCGACCTGCAGCGGCTTCCAGTTGCCCTGCACGCCGCCGAGATCGCCGGGCGGCGGGCTCGCCCCGCCCGCGAACACGGCTCCGCTCACCAACGCCAGCGCGACTGCAGTGATGTTCCGGAGCATGCTCGCCCTCCCGCAGGTGTGTCCGGCGGCGGATATGCCGTGGAGAAACGCGGGAGTCAATGGCGACTCATATGCTATCTGCGAACTTCCTTTCCAACTCCCGCGGAGTTCACCCGTGCGACTCTCTCTCCTGCTGATTCCGGCGGCGCTCTTGGCTGCGTCCGCGGCGATGCCCCGCGCCGCCGAGCCCCGTGCGGAGAAGGCCAAGACCGGCATCGAGAAGCCGCGAACTCTGACCACCTCGAAGGTGAAGGGCCTGCCGGAGCCGCCGGACCTGTACACCGTGAGCGCGTCTACCCGAATCTCAAGTTCGATGAAGCCGCTCGAGATCACCGCGGTGCCCGGGGCGAAAGCGTGGGGCATCGCCGAACGGCAGGGCAAGATCTTCACCATCGACGCGGCCGAACCCGTGAAGAAGCTCGTGCTCGACGTGAAGCACACGGTGTATGGCCTCGCGTTCCACCCGGACTACGCGAAGAACGGCTTCATCTACCTCACGGAAGTGCCGGACGGTTCGAAGGAAACACCAGACGGCACGCACGTCGTGCGCTACACGGTGGACCCGAAGACCGGCACGGCCGACCCAAAGACCGCGAAGACGATCATCAAGTGGCCCAACGGCGGGCACAACGGCGGCTGCCTCCGCTTCGGCCCGGACGGCTTCCTCTACATCTCCACCGGCGACGCCAGCGGCATCGCGGACAGCAACCTCACCGGCCAGGACATCAGCGATCTCGTCGGTTCGATCCTCCGCATCGACGTGAACCGCGTTGGCGAGCCCGGAGGCGTCAGCCCCGGGAGTGCGTACTCGGTGCCGTTCGACAACCCGTTCATCCGGATGAAGGGGGCACGCGGCGAAGTGTGGACCTACGGCAACCGCCAGTGCTGGAAGTTCAGCTTCGACACCGCGAACGGCGACTGCTGGGCCGGCGAAGTCGGCCAAGACCTCTGGGACATGATCCTCAAGATTGAAAAGGGCGGGAACTACGGCTGGAGCATCAAGGAAGGCACGCACGACTTCCGCCCCGAACGCAAACGCGGCCCGACCCCGATCATCCCGCCCGTCGTGGAGCACAACCATGCCGAGTTCCGCTCGATCACCGGCGGGTTCGTCTACCACGGCAAGAAGCTGCCCGAACTCGAAGGCCACTACATCTACGGCGACTACGACACCGGCCGCATCTGGGCCTTCAAGTACGACGCCGCGACGAAGAAGGCCACCGAGCACCGCCAACTCGCGGACACCACGCTCCGCATCATCGGATGGGGACAGGACGCGGACGGCGAGATCGTGTGCATGGACTTCATCGACGGCGGCATCTACCGCCTCGAAAAGCTCCCGCCGGTGACGACGCCGAACACCTTCCCGCGCAAGCTCAGCGAGACCGGCGTCTTCGCGGATACGAAGAACCACGTTCCCGCGAAGGGGCTGATCCCGTATTCCGTGAACGCGGAACTCTGGTCCGACGGGGCGCTCAAGGAACGCTTCATCGGCCTGCCCGGCGATTCGAAGATCGAATTCGAAACGGTGATCTACCCGCAGCCGGCCCCCGGTTCGGTGCCCGGCTGGCGCTTCCCCAACGGCACGGTGCTGGTGAAGACCTTCGCACTGGAAACGGAACCGGGCAAGAAACGCCGCCTCGAAACGCGACTGCTCGTGGCCGAGCGCGTCGGCGGCACCGAGGAGTACGGCGACCAGGTGTGGACCGGCTACACCTACATCTGGAACGCGGACCAGACCGACGCCGAACTCGCGCCGCTGAACGGAGCCGACGCGATGTACACGGTGAAGACCGCGGCCGGCATGGTGGCCCAGAAGTGGCACTTTCCCAGCCGCGCGGAATGCACCATGTGCCACACCGTGACCGCGAAGTACGCCCTCGGCGTGAACACCGCCCAGATGAACAAGGACCACGATTACGGCGGCGTGATCGCCAACCAACTCAGCACGCTGGAGCACCTCGGCATCTTCGACAAGAAGCTGCCCAAGCCCCCGGCCGAGTTGGACAAGCTGGTCGATCCGCGCGACGAGAAGCAGGACCTGGACAAGCGGGCCAGGTCGTACCTGCAGGCGAACTGCAGCCACTGCCACCGCAAGTGGGGCGGCGGCAACGCCGAGTTCCAACTGCTGCACACCCTGCCGCTGAAGGACACCGGCACCGTGGACGTGAAGCCCGGCCAGGGCGCATTCGACCTGAAGGATCCGCGCCTGCTCGTCCCCGGCGACCCGTCCCGTTCGATGATCCATCACCGCATGACGCGCCTCGGCCTCGGCCGCATGCCGCACATCGCCTCCAACGTGGTGGACGAGCAAGCGGTGGCGTTAATTAAGAAGTGGATCGAAGGCATGAAGTAAGAAAGTGACCGACTTCCGAAGCCACTTCGGTGGAACACCGGAGCCCCCACCTCTCCCCGCTGGGAAGAGGTCGCCGTTCGATGCGAATGCATCGGAACTGCGGGTGAGGGGCGGTACGACGACACACCAGAAACGCAAACGCCCCTCACCCGGTTCGCGAACTGCATTCGCAGTTCAGAACCACCCTCTCCCCAGCGGGGAGAGGGTGACAGATGCCTACGAGCCCGTACTTTTCTTCAGGCCAACGGCCTGGCATCCCACAGCCTGGGGCAAGCGAGGCTTTGCGAGCGCCGCCCCAGGTATGCGGAAAAAGCGAAGGCAGGTCGTCGGTTCAGCCCTGAAAGGGCGACACTACTTCTTCCCGCGGAGCACGTTCTCTAACACGCCGAGTACCCATTCACCATCGGATTGCCAGTTTCCGGACCTGCACGCCTGCAAGAGATGCGGGTCCTCGCACCCGGCCTCCTCCAATGCGTCCGCGAGGAGCGGCAACCGTTCGCACGCCCGATCCGCCAAGATCGCGTCGGTCAATGCGGCGACTGTCGAGGTCCGCCATCCGGCGGCCGCTTTCTTAGTGAACGGCAGGCTGCGTCTGGCAAAACTCGGCCAATACACGATCTCACCTTCCGGCCAGGCCGCAGCGGGATCGTCGGCTATCCGCCAGCCCCGCACCATCCGGGCCGTGTGGTCGATGAGCTCCGCAAACGTATTGCCGTGCGCTTCCTTCCATCCGCCGAGCCGCCCGAACTGGTAAACCCGATACTCGGACCGCTTCCGATCTGTGATCTCGCTCGTGTGAAATGCGTAGCTATCGCCGCCGCCAGTGCTGCCAAACGCCACAAGATTCGCGACGAACGATTCTCCGAGTCTCTTGGCGTCTTCCGTCTCAGTGATGAATCGTCTCTTCATCTCGCGAGTTCTGCCGACGACCGTGAAGAAGTCGTTCGCTTTGCCAACAAGCGGAACGAGTCTACACCAACCGGCAATTTCTCCGCCGAGACCGAATCGCTCTACGAAGGCGCGATAGCTCGCCGGGAGCCGGCAACCGAGCAGTTGCTCCGTTTGGTCCAGATCGGCCGCAGCCGGGCGTGGCGGATAAAGGCACTTCCAAAGCTTGTACACTCTCACGCGCGAGAAGATCTCCTACCACGGGTTACCCGCCGTTTGCTTCTTCTTGGCCACTGAGCATCCCTCATCAGGTACTTCTTCGCCGCGGATGCGGCGTCCGATGGTAGCCAGGGGTGAAGCGAGGCTTTGCGAGCGGAACCCCTGGAAACTACGCACACCCACATTCGCCGGAGCCGCGGAGCGGCGACCGAGGTTCACTCCCAAAGATACTTCTCGACGAACCGGATGCCGTGCTTCGTCAGGAACGCGCGGAACTCATCCTGAAACGACATCGTCTTGTGGTGCTCCTCTTGATTGGCGATATATCGCTTCACCTCCTCCAAGGCCGAGTGGCTCACGGAGACAACAACAACCTATGGAGAAGCCCTCTCATTTTTCCCCGGCTTTGCGGGGGAGAGGTCGGAGTCGAAACCGCGAATAGCGGTTTCGACTCCGGGTGAGGTGCTTCTTGGCGTGTCTCCGCGATCACCCTCATCTGCCGTGCTGATGCATTCGCATCAGCACGGCACCTCTCCCCCGCAAAGCCGGGGAGAGGGTCTTGGGTCTCTGGTTTGCCACCAGAAGTCGGCCGCATCGGGAAAGGTGTCGTGAATCCATCCCGAAGACGCCGACTTAGGTCACGCATGAACGACGCGATCGCCGGCTCCGTGGATGGTGCGGACGTCGCACTCCGCTTCGGGGCGCAGGATGACCGGCACACTCACGACTTCGCACCGAGCTCGTCCAGCACGTCCCGCCACGGCCGACCGATTCCCGGAGCGGCGGCGGCCGCGGAGCGCACGTACTCCATCAACTTCCGTCGTACGGCTGGTCAGGAGGTTCTCGTCGCCTCAAGGCATCTGGCCGCGCCCGTGGAGCAAGAAGATGATGAACACACGACTCGAACCGCACCCGGAGCCACCGCGATGCCGTCCGCCGAACTGAATGCCTTCCTCCGCACCGAACTGGACGGCCTCAAGGCCAAGGGGTTGTACAAGGCCGAGCGGCGAATCGAATCCCCGCAACGGGCTGCGATTCGCGTCAATCATGCGGAGGTGGTGAACTTCTGTGCCAACAATTACCTCGGGCTCGCGAACCATCCGGAGATCGTGGCGGCGGCCCGGGCCGGGCTCGACGAATGGGGCTACGGGCTCTCCTCCGTCCGCTTCATCTGCGGCACGCAGGACATCCACAAACAACTCGAATCGCAGATCGCCCGCTTCTTCGGAAAGGGCGACAGCATCCTGTACATTTCGTGCTTCGATGCGAATGGCGGCCTCTTCGAGCCGCTGCTCACCGATCAGGACGCGATCATCTCGGACGAACTGAACCACGCGTCGATCATCGACGGCGTCCGACTCTGCAAGGCCCAACGCTTCCGTTACAAGCACAACGACCTGGCGGACCTGAAAGCCAAGCTCGAAGAAGCGAAGGGCTGCCGCTTCAAGATGATCTTCACGGACTCGGTGTTCTCCATGGACGGCGACCTCGCGAAGTTGCCGGACATCTGCACCCTGGCCGATGAATACGGAGCGGCAGTGGGCATCGACGATTGCCACGCCACGGGCCACTTGGGAAAGACGGGGCGCGGCGCGGCCGAGGAACTCGGTGTGCTGGACCGCATCGACGTGATCACCGGCACGCTCGGCAAGACGCTCGGCGGCGCGAGCGGCGGCTTCACCGCGGCCAGCGCCGAGATCGTCGATTGGTTGCGGAACCGCAGCCGGCCGTACCTGTTCTCCAACTCCGTTCCGCCCGCGCTCGTGATCGCGGGAATGAAGGCGCTCGAACTGGTGGACACGGCGGGCGAACTGCGGGACAAGCTGCGGGCGAACACGAAGAAACTCCGCGCCGGGCTCGAAGGCGCGGGCTTCACGGTGAAGCCCGGCCCGACGCCGATCCTGCCCGTGATGCTTGGCGACGCCGCCCTCGCCACCAAGATGGCGAACGAACTGCTGACCCGCGGCATCTATGTGATCGGCTTCAGCTACCCGGTGGTGCCGCAGGGGCAGGCCCGCATCCGCATCCAAGTCTCGGCGGCGCATACGGATGAGCAACTGGATCGCGCCATTGCGGCGTTCGCCGAGGTAGGCAAGAGCGTCGGCGCGATCCGCTGACTTGAATCGATTCCGCCATTTTCGCGGCTTCCCGCGTCAAGCTCCGCAAACCCGTGCGGTCCTGCTCCGCTTCGCGATTCTGACCGTTCTTCCCCCGCACGAACTTCCCGAATCGCGAGATCACCGCGTCCCGCGTTTGACGCCCGAGCGGATGCGGGGCACGATTGCCGGGTAGGATTCCCGCGCACGGATCGAACAAGGAGGTTTGTCGTGAAAGTGCGTCAACTGCTTTCTCTCGCGGCGGCTGCGGGCCTCGCGATTCCGGCGGCCGCCTCCGCGGCCCAACCCGCCCCGCTTCCCCTCGCGGCGGCGAACTCCAATCAACAACTGGCCGACTCGGTTGCCAGCCGCCTCCGCGGCTTGGACGTGACCGGCGCCCAAGTGAACATCTCGGCCCAGGACGGCGTGGTGACGTTGTCCGGCACGGTCCGCAGCGCGGCCCAGAAGGACGCGATCATCGCGGCGGCCCGCGTGGCCCCCGGCGTCGGCCTGGTCCGCGATTCGCTCGAAGCCCCGGCTTCGGACGTGATCCAGATCGGCCAACCGGCGGCCCCCGTGGCCCCGACGCCGCTGCCGCCGAGCCAAGGCCCGGTGGTGGAACCGGCTCCGCTGGGCGTCCCCGGCGCGATCACCCCGGACATGCAGGCCCCGCCGCTGCCGCCGCACGCGTGGCCGACGTACGCTCCGCACAACAACCTCAGCCGCGTGGGGTACCCGCAGGCGTACCCGTACAACGCCTTCCCCTTCATCGGGCCGTACTACCCGTTCCCGAAGGTGCCGCTCGGCTGGCGGAAGGTGACGCTGGAATGGGAAGACGGCCACTGGTACCTCGGCCGCAACTCCGCCCCGCACGATTACTGGCGAGTCAAGTTCCAGTGATCTGTTGAGCAGGATCGGAACCCGGAGCCAGCGGCCGAACGCCGCTGGCTCTTTCTGTTGCTAGTCCTGTGCGGCATGGAGTCGCGGTGTAACTTCTCGTGAGGGGAAAAGGGATTCCTCTCGAAGGAATTCCCACTGCCCTGAGTCGACACTGACCGGCCAACCTCATGTGTGCTTGGCCGGTGGCCGGTGGCCGGCAACTTCGGAGCGGAAGCATGTCCGAACCTTATGTCGCCATTCAAGTCGTGATGATGCCGAAGGATACGAACCCGCACGGGACGATCTTCGGCGGGGTGCTGCTCGCGAACATCGACATGGCCGGCGCGATCGGCGCGCGGCGCGAGGTGCTGCTCGCGGGTGGCAACACCCGGGCCGTGCTCGTCACCGTCGCACTCAACCGCGTCGAGTTCAAACATCCCGTGCTCGTCGGCGACGTGGTCAAGTTCATGACGCGGCTCGTCAAGTTCGGGCGCACGTCCGTCACCATGCACATCGACGTGGTGGCCGAACGCGGAGCGGAGACGATTCCCGTGACGGAAGCGGAGGCAGTGTTCGTGGGCGTGGACCTGAGCACGCCCGACCGCAAGCCCGTGCCGCTGTTCCCGTCTTGAACCGCCCCGTTGCTTCTCCCGTCCCGCGGCGGATAATAGCGTTCGCGCTGCCTTCACTCCCCAAGGATTCACCGCAATGACGCGATTGCTTCTGCTCGCCGCCGTGCTGGCGTTCGCCGGCCCGGCCGCGGCCAAGGACCTGCCCAAGCCCATGATCGAAGGGCTGAAGAGCCCCGAATCCGTGGCCGTCGGGCCGGACGGCACCATCTACATCTCCGAGATCGGCGAGTTCGGCAAGGACGGCGACGGTCGAATCGCTGCCTGGAAGAACGGCAAACTCACCGCTCTCGTCGAAGGGCTGGACGATCCCAAGGGCATCGTCGTGTTCTCGAAGTGGCTGTTCGTCGCGGACGTCACCAAGGTGCTTCGCATCGATCTGCTGTCGAAGAAGGTCGAGATCTTCGCCCCGGCCAACGCGTTCCCCGTGGCGCCGATGTTCCTCAACGACATCGCGGCGGACGCGGAAAGCGGCACGATCTTCGTCACCGACTCCGGCGACCTCAAGGGCCACGGCGGCGCGGTGTACTCGATCACGCCGCAAGGCATCGTCCGCACCGTGGTGAACGAGAAGATCATGCCGGGGCTCAACCTTCCGAACGGCGTCCTCAGCGACGGCGCCAGCCACATCCTGGTCGCGGACATGGGCCGCGGCGAACTCTACCGCGTGAAGCTGGCCGACGGTTCGAGCGACAAGATCGCCGAAGGACTCGGCGGCGCGGACGGCCTCGCGTGGGACAACCACGGCCGACTCTTCACCAGCGACTGGAAGGCCGGCGAACTGCACGTCATCGCCCGCCCCGGCGACAAGCCCGTGCTGCTCGCCAAGGGCTTCAAGGCGGCCGCGGACATCTGCCTCACGCTGGACAAGAAGCACGTGCTCGTGCCGGACATGACCGCCGGCACGCTCACCGCGATCAAGTGCGAGGTGCCCGGCGAAGCGTTCGATGATTCGCCTTTCCCCGCGAAGCTCGAACTCGCTTTCCCCGATCTGAAGTGGACCGGCCACGAAGCGGTGACCGACACCGGCAAGCCGAACGAATTGCGGCCGATCCTGCTCACGAACGCCGGCGACGGCTCCGGCCGCGTCTTCGTGCCGACGCAACAAGGTGTCATCCACTCGTTCAAACCGGGCGACAAGGAAACGACCATCTTCGCGGATCTCACCGACCGGGTGAAGTTCCTCGATTCCGAGAATGAAGAGAGCTTCCTCGGAATGGCTTTCCATCCGAAGTTCAAGGAGACCGGCGAGTTCTTCGTCTTCTACACGAACAAGAACAAGAGCCCGCGGCAGAACGTCGTGTCGCGGTTCAAGGTGCAGAAGGATGGCAAGGCCGACTCGAAGTCCGAAGAGATTCTGCTCACGTTCGACCACCCGTACTGGAACCACGACGGCGGCACGATCTGCTTCGGGCCGGACGGCTACCTGTACATCACGCACGGCGACGGCGGTGCCGCCAACGACCTCCACGACAACGGCCAGAAGAAGAACACACTGCTCGGCAAGATTCTCCGCATCGACGTGAATACGAAAGGCGAGGGCAAGCCTTACGGCATTCCGAAAGACAACCCGTTCGTCGGTTCGAAGGACTACGCGCCGGAGATTTATGCCACCGGGTTCCGCAACGTGTGGCGGATGAGCTTCGACCGCAAGACGGGCCAACTCTGGGCCGGCGACGTGGGCCAAAACCTGTACGAGGAGATCAACCTCGTGAAGAAGGGCGGCAACTACGGCTGGAACCGCCGCGAGGGATTGCACCCGTTCGGCGCGCTCGGCACCGGCCCGAAAAAGGACTTCATCGACCCGATCTGGGAGTACCACCACGACATCGGCAAGTCCATCACTGGCGGCACGGTGTATCGCGGCAGCCGCGTGCCCGAACTGGACGGCTGGTACCTATATGGCGACTACGTGTCCAGCCGCGTGTGGGCGTTGAAGTACGACGAGAAGCTGGGCCGCGTGACGGCCAACCGCCCGGTGAAGGATCCGAACCGCCCGATGCTTTCGTGGGGCGAGGATGAAAAGGGCGAGTTGTACATGATCACCACGTCCCGCGACGGCAAGGGCATCTATCAGCTGAGCAAGTGATCCTGCTGGAACGCCGTGCCGGCGTTGACCACAATGCCGGCACGGCCAAGAGTCTCGACAAGCCTGTTCACTTCCCCAAGTTCTTCCAAATCACGACAGGGTCGGTGCTGCTCGTCGCGCTGAAGTTGCCCGCGGCAAGTGCGGGGCGGCCGGTGCCGTACAGGTCGCCGGCCGCACACACCACGGCGTCGCAGTCCAAAGTCGCCAGCGAGTGCCGCTCGAACTTCCCCGGGGAGACTTGCTCGAGGAGGATCACTGCATCCACCTTGCGCGGGATGCGATCCGGGAATTTGTCCGCCGGGAGGAAGCTCACCGCGGCGACGCCCGGCCGGCCGGTGCCGAAGAAGTCCGCCGCGACCGCATTGTGGGCCCCGTACATCGCTGCGATCGGGTGATGGGCGAACTTCATCTCGCCGGTGTTCTCCAACCACGAGATGCCGTGGTACGGTTTCAAGAGATAAGGTTCGTCGAGGATGTCGCCGTTGGTGTAGAGCACGTCGAGTCTGCCGTCGGCGTTCAGATCCGTGAGTTGGATGCCGCTCGAGCCCCAGCCGGGGTGCGGGGCGTTGTACAGCGTCTTCTTCTGGAACGTGCCGCCGCCGGTGTTCAGGAACGCCACGATCGTTTCGTGCTCCTGCGCAATGAGAGCGACGAAGTCCGGCTTGCCGTCGCCGTTCAGGTCCGCGACCGGCACATGGATCGCGCCGTGCCGCGAGTCGATCTTCTTCTTCACGAACTCCGGCTTGTTCCAATCCGTGGTACGGTTCTCAAGCAGCAGGATCTCGCCTGAATCCAGCAGGCCGAACACCGCGACGACCAAGTCCGACTTGCCGCTTCCGAAGAACTCGCCGGCACGGACGTCGGCCACACGGCCCACGCCTTCCAACAGGGTGATCGGCGTGAAGGTTCCATCCGGTTTGCCCTTCAGCCACGTCACGCTGCCGCACAGTCGATCCGTGGGCGGGAACGAACCGAGATCCGCGACAAGGATGTCCGGCACACCGTCGCGATCCAGATCGACCACCTCGGCGTGCGACGGGTTCTTGAGTTGGGCCAGCACGCGCCATTCGGGCTTCGGGTCGCTCGGCTTCATCAGCAGCACGCGGCCGCTCTGCATGTCGCAGGCCAACAACGAGGGCAATCCGCCACCGAGCTGCACCACGTTCACATGCGAGATCGCCGGCTTGATCGCGTTCGGCGTGTTCGGATAGCTGATGCGTTCGAACTTCGCCGGCAGCGGATGTGTCGCGGGAATGATCTCGGCGTGGGCCAGTTTCTCGGGCGACAGTTTCTCATAGTGCCGCACCACGGCCTCGAACGGCGGCGGCTTGAGTGCCATGCCGGAACGCTCGAAGAACTTGAACCCGCGTTCGACTTCGCTGCGCCAGTGTTCGCGGGGAAACGTGTCCGCCGGGGGATACGCGTGGCACGAGCCGCCGCAGAAATTGTGAATCTGCTGTTCGATATCCGCGGGATCGGCGACCGGTTCGACCGGTGCGGGCGGCGGCGGGTCCGGCGCCTTCGAGCAACCCGCCGCGAGCCAGACACCGAGGAGAAGTGCGATGCGTGCCATATTGCAATCTTATCGCTTCTTCGGGCCGCGGATCGCTTCGGCCGTGCGCGGGTCTTCGGGCCACGCATGCTTCGGATAGCGGCCACGAAGTTCCTTCCGCACCACCGGGTAGCCGTTGGCCCAAAAACTCGCGAGGTCGTCGGTCACTTGTTGCGGACGGTGGTTCGGTGCGAGCAGGTGCAGAAGCACCTTCACGCGGCCGCCGCCGAGTCGCGGCGTTTCCGCGAGGCCGAACAGTTCCTGGATGCGGGCCGCGAGAATCGGCGGGCGGCCTTCTTCGTACTCGATGCGGATGTGGCTGCCGCTCGGCACTTCGAGCCGGTCCGGTGCTTCGCGATCGAGCAATTGCAGTTGCGGATAGCTGAGTTGGCCCTTCAGGAGGTCGAGCCACGGTCCGTTGCGAAGTTCGGCGAGCGATCGCCGACCGCGGGCCAAGTGTTCAAGCAACTCGCCGAGATCCGCCGCATCAAATGCGGGAAGCCCGGCATCGGGCATCCACGCGTTCAAACAGCGGACGCGGGTGCGGAAGCGGCCCGCCTCGGAATCCGCGGCGGGCAGCACCTTCTCCAGCCGTTCGGCGGCGGCCGCGGCGAGTACGCGCGCCGCGTCGTCTTCATCCGCGATGTGGCCGCTGCTCTCTTCGAGAATCAGATCATCGAAACGAACACGCTTGCGGGCCGCGAGCCGTTCCGTGGTTTCGTCGAATGTCACTTCCACGCGTGTGGTGATGCGTGCCGCGGGCAGCCAACTGCGTTCCACGGCGGACGCCATTCGCACGAACGCGTCCGTTCCTGCAGCATCGACATCGACGCACACGAAGAGTTCGGCCTCGCGAACGCCACTGCTTGGCGCCAGCTTCACTCCGCGTCCGCCGAGCAGGAGCGCGCGGGAAGAGCCGGGCTCGCGCCGTCGTGCGAGGCGGTCCGGGTACGCGGCGAAGACGGCCTCCTCGAGCCCGCCGACGGCTGTCCGTGGGCGTTGGGTTTCACAGAGCCTCACGAGTTGATCCCGCACTTGCAGCACGGAGTACGCCCCGCCGCGGTGCAGGTTGCCGAGCCGCTTCGTGCGTTCGAACTCTTCCAACGCTTCGACGCGGTCCGTGATGTCGGACGCGGTCACGATCGGCGGGCGATCATTGCGCTCGAACGGATCGCGTTCCGAGAGCAACGCGGCTGCCATCGCGGCGCGATGCGGGATGCCGAACCGCATTCCTTCCAACATCAACCGGGCGAGCCGCGGATGCACGGGCAGTTCGGCGGCGATTCGGCCCGCCTCCGTAAGCGCACCGCCTGCAACGAAGCCGAGCAACTCCAACAGCCGCAGCGATTGCTCCACGGCTTCGGGCCGCGGTGCGTCCAACCACGGGAAGCGGGCCGGGTCTTCGCCGAGTGCGAGCAGTTGCAGTACGGCCCCGCACAGATCGACGCGGCGGATCTCGGGCTCGGTTTGTTCCGGCCTCGCACGGTGGCCGGGTTCGTCCCACAGTCGGATGCAGAGGCCGGGTTGCGTTCGCCCCGCGCGGCCGGCCCGCTGGTCCGCCGAATCACTCGCGATCGGCACGAGCCGCAGCCGGTCCATGCCGACGGACGGCTCGAACTGCATCTGCCGGGCGAGCCCCGAATCCACGACCGCCGTGACGCCTTCGACCGTGACGGACGATTCCGCGACGTTGGTGGCCAGCACAACCTTTCGGTGCGGGAGTTTCTGGAGAGCTCGGTCCTGCTGCTCCGGCGGCAGATCGCCGTGGAGAAGCAGGAGTTCGAATCCGCCGGGCGATCCGATCTCTTCCGCGGTCTGGCGGATCTCACGGAGGCCGGGCAGGAACGCCAGCACGTCGCCGTCCGTTTCGGCCAACGCCACGCGGATCGCGTCCGCCACGGCCTGTGACACCGGGGTATCACTGCGTCGCGATTTGTAATTCACCTGAACCGGGAAGCTGCGGCCCTCGCTGGTGACGATCGGGCAGCCACCGAGAAATGCGGCCGCCGGGCCAACCTCGATCGTCGCGGACATCACCACGACCCGCAACTCCGGCCGCACGTTCTCCCGCACGAGCTTCACCAAGCCGAACGCAAGATCCGATTCGAGGCCGCGTTCGTGGAACTCGTCGAAGACGACCGCGGACACGCCTTCGAGAAACGGATCATCGAGCAGGCGGCGGAGCAGCACGCCGGGCGTGACGACGAGCACCCGCGTGCGCGGGCCGGCCTTGCGGTCGAAGCGGACGTGATGGCCGAAGCGTTCGCCGAGGGGCGTGCCGTCCTCAGCGGCCATACGGCGGGCGGCGGCCCGTGCCGCCACTCGGCGCGGCTCCAGCATGATCACCAAGCCGTCGCACGCATCCGCCAGTGCAGGCGGCACACGGGTGGTCTTGCCCGCACCGGTGGGAGCGCGGAGGATCGCCGCGCCGCCCGAACGCACCGCGCCGAGCAACTCCGGCAACACATCATCGATCGGAAGCGGCGGCCGCGGCATGTCCATAGGATAGCCGTTCGCCCCGCCCGCATTCGAGGCCGCTGATGAACCCCGGCACCCGCTTGCCCGCGAAGCTGCACCGCCGCGTCTGCCTCGTGCTCACCGAAGACGCAGTGTTGGCCGAGGAACTGCTTGCGAGGAAGAAACTGGCCCAAGAAGTGGCCGGGCGGCTCTCCGATCGCGCGCTGCTGATCCGCCCCGGCCGCATCGAGTCGGTGCTGGACGAACTTCGCAAGATGGGCCATACTCCGCAAGTCGTCGGCAAATCGGGGTGAATCGTTTGTAGGGTGGGCCGGACCGCAATGGCCGCGCATGCGGCCGTTGCGGGAGGCCCACGCGGGCACGCGGGCAGTCAACCGGTTTCGCACGTGGGCCTCCCGCAACCATTCGCTTCGCTCATGGTCGCGGTCCGGCCCACCCTACGAGCGATTAGCAGGTCCAGCATCCACGATGAACACACATCGAGGCCCAACATGAATCGCATCCGCGCCGCGTTTCTGCTGCTCCTTCTCGCCGCACCGGCGGCCGCCCAACCGCAGGACGATCGTTTCGATCGCACCGAAGCGATGGTGACAATGCGGGACGGCGCGAAGCTGTTCACCATCGTGTACGTGCCGAAGAAAGCCACCGAACCGCTGCCGATCATCTTCCTCCGCACCCCGTACGGCATCGACGGCAGCGCGGGCAACTTTCGCAGCTACTTGAAAGACCTCGTGGATGATGGCTACGCGTTCGCGTTCCAAGACATCCGCGGCCGGTTCAAGAGCGAAGGCACGTTCGTGATGACGCGCCCGGCGCGGGACCAGTCCGACCCCAAGGCCGTGGATGAAGCCTCGGACACGAGTGACACCATCGATTGGCTGCTGAAGACGGTGAAGGGCAACAACGGCCGCGTGGGCATGCTCGGCATCAGCTACCCCGGCTGGCTCACGGCGTGCGCCGTGATCGACCCGCACCCCGCGCTCAAGGCCGCATCGCCGCAAGCCTCTCCCGTGGACATGTTCCTCGGCGACGACTTTCACCACAACGGCGCGTTCCGCCTCAGCTACGGCTTCGAGTACACCGCGCTGATGGAGACGGACAAAACCAACTTCAGCTTCCAATTCGACAAGCACGACACATACGACTGGTACCTGAACCTCGGCGCGCTCTCGAACGTGAAGAAGAAGCTGTTCAAGCAGCCGCTGCCGACGTGGAACAACTTCGCCAACCATCCGAACTACGACAGCTTCTGGAAAACGCAATCGCTGGAGCCGCGACTCACGCAGCCCAAGGTGCCGACGCTGAACGTCGGCGGGTGGTACGACCAGGAAGACTTCCGCGGCCCGCTGCGGATGTATGAACTGCTCGAGAAGCAGGACAAGAACGCGAACAACTTCCTTGTCATCGGCCCGTGGAACCACGGTGGCTGGGCGAATGGCCGCGGGGACCGCTTGGGCCGCGTGAGTTTCGAGTCGAACACCGGCGAGTTCTACCGCTCGAAGGTGCAGGCGCCGTTCTTCGCGAAGTTCCTGAAGGACAGGGGTGAAGCGCCGCCGGAGGCCCGCGTGTTCAGCACCGGGGCGAACAAGTGGTCCGCCTTCGACCAATGGCCGCCGAAGGGCGCGACGTGGAAGAAGCTGCACCTGCACGCCAACGGCAAGCTCGCGTCCGAGGAGCCGAAGAACGAAACGGGTGTGGATCAATACGTGTCCGACCCGGCGAACCCGGTGCCGTATCGCCCGCGTCCGGTGCGGCCGACGTATCCCGGCCCCGAGTGGCCCACGTGGATGCTGCAGGACCAACGCTTCACGCACGGTCGCCCGGACGTGCTGAGCTACGAAAGCGAACCGCTGGCGGAAGATCTCACCATCGCCGGCGGCATCAAAATGAAGCTCTTTGCCTCGACCACCGGCACGGATGCGGATTGGATCGTGCGACTGATCGACGTTCACCCCGAGAACTACGCCAAGGATCCGACCATGGCGGGGTACCAGTTGATGATCGCGGGCGAACCGCTGCGCGGCCGCTTCCGCAAGAGCTTTGAGAAACCCGAACCCGTGAAGCCCGGCGACGTGGAGGAGTACGTGGTGGACCTGATGCAGGGGCACCACACCTTCCGCAAGGGTCACAAGATCATGATTCGAGTGAGCAGCACGTGGTTCCCAGTGATCGACCGCAATCCGCAGAAGTACGTGCCGAACATCTTCGAAGCGGAAGACGCGGACTTCATCAAGGCCACGCACAGCATCCACCGCAACGCGAAGCACCCCAGCCACTTGATGATCCAAGCGTTGAAATGATGCGAACCGGCCAACCGGCCAACCGGCCAGCACATGGTTTTGGCCGGCAAATCACAGTATCGCAAGTCGTTGTCTTGCAATAGCTTGACGTTGATCGCCTGCACAGTCGGGGTGGTTCTCGGCTGAGCTCAGGGCCACGCGGCTTGGCAAGCCGCCGGACACGGGGTAGAAATGGAGGTCCACGGACGGTCGCCCGCCGAGCCCCTGCCGGGCTCCCCCGCCGGATGTGCGGGTTCTGAGGCCTCGAGGTTCAACCCACATGGCGCGTCGCGCCGCGGAACCGGACAGCGTCAGCAAATCCGGCACGGTCGGCTTCCGCCGATCCGATCGTTTCTTGGCGGGCCTCCAAGAGGCCACCCGCGTCATCTTCGTATCCCACGTGCAACCGGACCCGGACAGCCTGGGCAGCATGCTCGGGCTCGCGCACCTCGTCGATTACCGATTGGGTGTTCCCACGATCATCACGCGGGACGGGCTCATCAGCCGGGCCGAGAACCGCGCCATGGTCGAAGTGCTGCACCTCGACTTGGTGAAAATCGAAGATGTGGAGTGGGAAGAGGGCGACGCCGTGGTGATGGTGGACAGCCAGCCGAACACCGGGCGGCACACCATCCCCGAAACCGTGCCGCTGTACGCCGTGATCGACCACCACGACACGCCGGGCGATCTCGAAGGCGTGCCGTTCCAGGACATCCGCTCGACCCACGGCGCGACGTGCACCGTCGTGACGAAGTACCTCCGCGAACAGGAGGTGCCGATTCCCGAGAAGGTGGCCACGGCCCTGCTCTACGGCATCGAAACCGAGATGGCCGGCTACCCGCGTGAAGCCAACCCCGCGGACGACGACGCCCTCCTCTTCCTCTACCCGCTCGCGGACAAGGACCAGATCGCCCAGATCCGCAACGCCCGCCTGCCGCACAGCCACTTCGAGTGCCTGCTGCAAGCCCTGCAAAGCTCGTTCATCTACGACCGGCTCATCATCTCGTGGGTGGACGACTTGCCGCAGCCGGAGCAGGCCGCGGAAGTGGTGGACTTCATGATCCGCTTCGAGAAGGTGGACTGGGCCGTGTGCGGCGGCGTCCACAAGGACCAACTGATCCTCTCGGTGCGGGCGGCGAAGGAAGAGGCACAGGCCGGCGAGATCCTGCGGCAAGTGGTGGGCCGCTTGGGCAAGGCTGGCGGGCACGACCGCCGCGCCGGCGGCTCGATCCGGCTCTCCAGCACGGCGCCGAGCGCGATCGAAGAAGTGCAGACCACGCTGCGGAAGCGCCTGCTCAAGGCGATGAAGATCGACGACACCCGCGGCCAACGCCTCGTGCCGCTCCGCGAAATGCTGCAGAACCTCCAATCGTAGGCGGCTCACTTCCGCCGGAACAAGTACTCCACGAGATCGGCCGCCTCCTGCGGGGTGAGCCCGGACACGACACCGTCCGGCATCAGCGACAAGCGCGAAGGCTGAATCGCTTCGATGTTGTCCGCCGCAATCGCGAACTCCTTGTTCTCCGCGTCCTTCAGCACGGCCTGCTTCTCATCGCGCTTCACGAGCAGCCCCGTGAAGCTGCGGCCGTCGTGCGTCTTCACCAGATACGACGCGTACTTCGGGTCCACCTTCGCGGAGGGGAACAGGATGCTGTCCAGCAGTTCCGCGCGGCTGCGGTCCTTGCCGATGGCGGAGAGGTCCGGCCCCAGTGACACTCCCTTGTCACCGACCTTGTGGCAGTTGGCGCACTTCATCTCCTTGTCGAAGAAGATCGCCTCGCCGTTCTTCGGGTCGCCAGCCTTCGCGAGAATCGAAACCGGGCGCGGGTTGGAACCGATCTTCCTGCCCTTCGGGTCCGGCGGCAGGTAGCCGTCGAACAAGTCGCGGACGGGGCCGGGCGGCAACTTGGCGGCGGCCGCGAGTGCGGCCTCGCGGTCCTTCCCCTTCATGTAACCGTGGCCGATCGCGATCGCCTGCGGCAGCGCGGTCTCGATCCTGTTGTCCAAGGAACCGAATCGCTCCGGGAACGCGAGATCCTTGCCGCCCGGCTTCAGAGAGTGGATCCACTTTGCAATCAGGTCGGTCGCGAAAGGGTGCGGTTTCTCGGAACCGAGGTGCGGCATGCGGCCGTGATTGCACTTGGCCATGCGGTACAGGAGCACGCTGCGGAACGGATCGCCGGGGGCGATGAGCCGCGCGTCGGCGATGCCGAAGTCGCCCTGCTTCGGCTTGGCGTCGAGCAGGCCGGTGTCCTTCAGCGGCTTCGAATAATCCATCTCGAACACGACCTGCCCGCCGCCGCCGCCGAAGCGATGGCAATGGGCGCAATTCGCGTGCAGGTACGAACGCGCCCGCTCCTCCAGTGAGTAGGCCCCGCTACCGATGTCCGCCAGGAAGCGTTCTTTCTTTGCGCTCGCCTCGTCGTATGGCGGCAGCGGGCGGTCCTTCTCATCAACGCGGCGGATGAAGCCGGCGTGGGAGAGAGCGGGAAGTTGCGTGATGTCGCCCTCGCCGCCGATGCGGGCGTTGTTCAATTGCGGAACGGTGAACGCCATTGCATACTCGGACCACGCGTTATGGCAGACCATGCACTGCGTGCGGCTCGCGAACGACCACGGCTCTTTGTGCTCGCCCGCCGGCATCTTGAACGTGTACTCCTTGTCCAGGCCGTCCGCAGGAACGAGGTCGGCGTCGGATTGATCCTCGCGCCAGGCGTAGGTGTAGGCTCGCCAGTCTTCGCCGTCGAAGTGGAGGATCTGTGTCTCGACTCGCACATCGGGAGTGCGCCCGAAGACCGCCGGCGAGATGGTCTTCACCAGCACCGCGTCCTTCGGGAACAGCATGTTGAACTCGTGCCAGAAGACTTGGCCCGGGAGCTTGCGAGGTTTCGAGAACGCCGTCACGCTCGAATCGCCGGGCAGGGCGATGAGAAAGCGCGCGGTCGCGCCGTCCATCCACTGCTCGGTATTGGGCCGGAATCCGAGCACTCCCGCGGCCGGCTCCTGCGTCTTTACGTTCTTGAACAGCCCCGTCTCGCTCAGCTTCTTCGGGAAGTTCGAGTTCGCACCCGTGGCGTCGTTCTTCTCCAGCGTGTACATCTGCCCGGAATCGTAATCGAAGTAATAGATCTCGCCGGCGTTGTCTTCGCCGAAGCACGACACGCGGATGCCGAGCTTCACGATCTCGGGCATCTCCTTCACGCGGTCGCCGTCAAACCGTGCGGCCCAGATGCGACGCGATTCCCAGTCGCCGAACACGTAGGCGCCGGCCAGTTCCGGGAACTTCTTCCCGCGGTACACGTAGCCGCCGGTGACGCTCATCGCGATGGTGTGCGGCAGTTCGATGGTCGGCGGGCGGATCGGCGTCGGCCCCGGCTTCTGGTCCGGCTTCACCGGCTGCCGCGCCTCCGTGATGCTCCACCCGTAGTTCCCGCCCTTCTCGATCTTGTGCACCATCTCCCACAATTCCCAGCCCACGTCGCCGACCCACAGGTCGCCGGTCTTGCGGTCGAAGCTCATCCGCCACGGGTTGCGGAAGCCGAACGCCCAGATCTCCGGGCGCACGTCCTTCATCCCGACGAACGGATTGTCCTTCGGAATGCCGTATCTCCGGGGGCTGACGCCACCCGGCTCGCCGGGATTGTCCACATCGATGCGAAGGATGGACGAGGCGAGATCGGAGCAATCCTGGCCGGTGTTGAGCGGGTCGGGCGGGTTGGGGCCGGAGGAATCGCCCGTGCTGATGTAGAGCATGCCGTCCTTCGGGCCGAAGTGCAGGTCGCCGCCGTTGTGCCCGCCGCCGAGGTACGCGAGCAGGATCTCTTCGCTGTCCGGGTCGATGCGCGGCGGGTCGGTTTTCGTCACGGTGAAGCGGGACAGCCGCGAACCGTCCGTGAGCCGCGGAGCCTTTTCCTTCGCGGCCAACGTGTAGAAGAGGTAACAGTAGCGGTTCGTCTCGAACTTCGGATGAAACACGAGGCCGTACAGTTCGCCGATGCCCTTCGCGTTCGGCGTCTTGGCGAGCGTCTTCACTTCGGACTTCAGGTTGAAGAACACTTCGGCCTTCGCGTCCGGCGTGTTCGCGATGGAATAGAGCACGCCGTCCTGCTCGCCGACGAAGAGTCGCTCGGTGCCGGGGGCACGGGCGATGAGCACGGGATGGTTCAGCTTCACGTTCGGGAAGACGCGGGCGGACTTGTACGGCGGCGGCGGCTCGGGCGACCCCGTAATCTTGGACGTGGTCCACGGCGTGCGCTTGGGTGATGCCGGAGCGGCAACCCTCTTCGGCTCATCCGCCTGGAGGAAGAGAGCGACGAGAACCGCCGCGAGGGGAATGGCGAGCCAGCGACGCGTCATGATGCGGCCTCCGGGAGCAGGGTGATTGTCACCCGCCACCCCCGGATGTTCAACTGGCAATCACGGGCGGCTCATGTCCGCGAACAACGAAGTGACCACTCCCGTCGACGAACCTAGCTAGAGGCGATTGAACAGTTTGCGAAGTCTGACTTTGTAACTGTCGAGCAGATTCGGTTGGTACTGTTCACCCTCGACGCCGGTCAACTTCTCGACATCATCGACGATGCGAAGCCAGAACACGGTTCGCCCAGGGTTGATCGTGGTCAAGTTTTTCATTGTTCCCCGGTGCGCCAGATTTGGCGGGACGAAGATCGCCTTCCCATCCCCACGCACCCTTACCAAGATGTCCGGACAAACATCCTCAACCGCGGCAAGATAGTCCTCGACCCATGGCCGGATCGTATAGCCAGCCCGTACCATCAGCTTGCTTCGATCCGCGGAGTTGAGCGGGACAAGTTCGGTCCGCGACTTCCGTTCGGCTTTTTGTGTTGAAGGGATCATTGCACTCTGAAGGTGCAGCCCAAGACCCGAGCTTGAGCATTCGGCCTCCGGATCCTGTCTGTAGCCCTCAGCAATTCTCGAGCACCGCTCGATGGCCTCTGCAACAGGCAGCTCGAAGAACTCGCGGTTGGAGCGATATCTGTCTTCCGACAAATGATCATGGATGAGCCGCTCGACGAGAAAACAGTCGCTAACCGGGCAGGCCCAAGCGACTTGGTACTCTGCCGGTACTCCTGTTCCTCGCGATACCTCGCGTGCTCGGAATTCAGGCTGACCACTTGTTCTGCCGATTTTGACTAGAGCAGGGATCGCCGGACTAACAAAGATATAAACATACCCAATTTTCGTGCCGGCAGACTCTGACATCTACGTGCCCCATCGCATCAAGTGATTGGAGTTATTCTTACGGGCGGCTCATGCCCACGAAGCTGCCGTCGTTCTCGCGGGCCATCGCCCAGAGGAACGCGCCCACGTCCGGGCTCTCGAAGAAGAAGCCGATGGCGTGAATCTTGACCCGCGGGGTCGCTCCCAAGGCGCGGTTCCAATCGCGGACCATCTTCTCGCGGATGTACTTGCCGAGGATCTCGCCGCGTTCGTTCTCCTTGAGAGGCGGGTTGGCGTTCTCCTGGGCCTGCGTGAGGCCCGGGCCGCTCGTCGGCAGGCCGTCCGAGAAGAAATACACCGTGTCCAGCCCGCGGGGGCGAAGAGCGAAGACCATCTCGAACGCGGAGTGCATGTTGGTGTCGCCCTCGGGCTTCACCTTGAGCAGCGCGTCGCGCACCGCCGTCACGCTCTTTTCGCCCTCGTATTTCTGCCACTCGGAATCCGCGGTCATCAGCCACTTCGCGTTCGAGGAGAACACGATCACCTGGTAGCGTTCCAGCGTGGGGATGCTGCGCATCACCTTCGCCACCGTTTCGCACACCGTGGCCCACTTGTTCGGCGCCTCGGTGTTGAGGTCCAGCTTGTTCATCGAGCCGGACATGTCCACGAGGAACACGGCGGACTTGCCGGTCATGGCGATGCCGGCGAAGCGGCTCTCGGCGTCGCGGATGATCTTGTCCACCTTGTCGCCGAGTTTCGCCTTCTCGCCCTGGAGATCGATGATCGTGGCGTTCAGGTCGTTCATCTTCTTCGTGAGATCCTTGATCGTGCCGGCGGCGGCGGCCAGTTCCGCATCCTTCTTGACGGCCGCGGACTTGTTGTCGGCCATCTCGGCGGCGGACTTCGCATTGGCGGCTTCGAGGTCCTTCTTGGTCGCGGCCAGCTTCGCGTTCGAATCGTCGAGCAACTTCTTCGCGTCCGCGGAACTCTTCACCAGCACGGCGATCTCTTCGTCCCGCTTGCGGATCAGCTTCGCGAGTTCGTCCGCCGCCGTCTGCACATCCATGGACTTCTTCGTGAGCGCGTCCACGTCCTTCTGCTTCTTCTTGAGCAGGTCGTCGGCGTCGTCCGTCTTCGCGCGGAGGGCGGCGAGATCCTTGGCGCTGATTTCGATCTTCTTCTCGGCCGAGTTGAGCGCGAGCTTGGTCGAATCCAGCAACGCGTTCGCGGCCTTGGCCTCGGCCTGGGCGATGCCCAGACGACGCGCGAGATCGTCCTTCTCGGTGCGAACCGCGCCAAGTTGGGTGGTCAGTTGGCTGATGTCCGAATTGAGCCGAAGCTTGGTGGAATCGAGATTCGTGAGGGCGAGCTGGAGATCGACTCGCAGCTTTTCAGTTCGGAACTCGTACGCAAGGAGTTGCGAGCGGACATATTCAAATCGGTGAGCGCGGTGCCGGCCTGCCGCGTGTTCAGGAGCCACAGCAGAGTGACGCAACCCAGCGCGCAACAGAACACGTCCAGCATCCACATGGAGACGAGCGTCAGCGTCTTGTGTCGAACTCGCATGAAATCGCTCCCCGTTGGGTCGCGGCTTCGCGGTCAGCCGCAGGCCGGATTGGCTTGGGCGATTCGGCGGGCTTGTGCTCGCGCATCGTCACCGGCGGGTATGGCAGCGTGGCGTCCAAGGGTGGGTGCAGGGCGATCGCCGCTCGGCCAGCGGGGCACGAGTGCTGCCGCGGCGTGGGCCGCCGCACCCGTCGGCAACACCTCGACGCTGGTGCCTTCCGGCGTGGCTTGGTGAATCGCCAACCCGAGCCCCGGCGAGGCGGCCGGCGGCATGCGTGAGCCACACCGCCCGCGGCGGAGCGGACAAACTCGCGATCAACTCGCGAACCGATTCCCGCGCCCGCCAGCTCAGCGCCGCACAATGCCCGTCCAGTTCCTCGGGCTGCAACAGCAGGTCCTGGTACCAATGCGCGGTGCGGATCGTCAGGTTCACGCGCTGCCCGGTGCGGAGCCGATCCAACGCGTCGTCGAGTTGTTCGAACAGCGATTGCTCCGCGTCCGCGGAATCGCGCGGATCCCGGCGGCAGATCCGCACGCAGCGATCCGAAACCGCGTCGAGCAGTTTGTCCTTCCACGCCCGCACCGCGACGCGCGGCCAGAACGCCTGCCCCGTCAGCTTCGCCACATCGCGTTCGACATGGACCGCGGCCGCACTCAGCGCGAACTCGTCCGCATCGATCAGGAGTACGGAGCCGGGCCCGCCGCTGACCGGCCGCATCGGCACGACCCACCCCGCGGGCGGCGGCTTCTCCGCGGAGGGTTGCGGTTTCCCCGCCAAAAGAATGGAGGCTCGGTGGGCCGCGATCGCGAGCAGCGCGGTGGCCGTCCCCTTGAGCGGGAACTTGTACCGCTGGGCGAGTTCGACCAACCGCGTCACTTGGTTGGGTGCCAAGTACGCCGGCAGCACGATGGCCATCGCCTCGGTCTCGGCCGCGATGGCGGGCTTGATCTTGGAGAAGGCGAGGTCGAGGCAGGCGTCGGCCGTGAAGCCGTAGCGGCCCGCCTGGATCTCTTTCGGCTGGCCCACGGCGGGGAGGAAGTTCGTCCCCACGGCGTGCGGCATGCGGCGGACGAGCGAGTAGGCTTCGCGGCCGACCACCGGCGTGCGCTTCTCACAGGCCAGGAACAGCGGCATCTCTTCGTGCGGGTCTTCGAGTAGCACGGCTCGCGCCTTGCCGCCGCCGACGGACACGGCCCGCGCACGCGACGAGGTCAGGTCGAGCCCCAGCACGCGGGATCGATCGTGAACCGGTTCAGGCTTCTTGGAGGACCACAGCATGGCGGTTACACGGCCTCCGGGATCGCCTGCGGATCGTACAGGCGGAGCAGCAGGTGCTCCTGGCAATACTCTTGAGCGTCCACCACGAGCATTTCTTCCGCACGCTGGACCGTGTGCACCAAGTACATCAGAACCAAGCTGAGAAGCAAAGCCACGAGCGTGCAGTCGAACGCGATCTTCAATTGATCCGAGGCCTGCTTGGCGAACTCGTCCATCGCGAGTTCCTTGCCCGCGCCGGCCATGCCGAACGCGCCCGCCAAGCCGCGGACCGTGCCGACGAACCCGATCGCGGGAATCGCCCATGCCAAGTACTGCACCGTGCCCATCGTGCTGACCAGACGCGAGGATTCGACATCGGCTTGGTTCCGCACCACCTCGGCCACGTCCGGCGCGGACTTCGAGATGGCGTACTTCCCGAGCGCGAGGCGAATCATGTTCGCAAGGATGAACGGCCGGCGGCCGGTCAGATGCTCGACCTTGCGGGCCAGCGGGCGGGCGTCTTCGGGGAGGATGCGAGCGCCTTCCTCGGTGGGGAGCAGTTCGAGGCGGAAGGCCTGACGCTGACGCCACACTTCACGATAGCGACTTTGCAGGATCAGCAGCGCCCACACGGCGCAGACGTAGCACGCGATCTGCTCCGGCCCGAGGAAGAGTTTCGCGAGCCGTTCCGGTCCCCACTTTTGGACGAACTCGGCGCGGGTTTCGCCGCCCGTGTTCTGCCACGCGGGGATGGCGATTCCGCCGACGATGACCAAGGCGAGGAACAACAGCAACCACTCGCGGGCCGGGCGGTGAGAGGTCGGAATCGACATGGACCATCCTTGTGTTAGCCGGACGCGCAAGCGACGGTCGAACTCTGGGCCTGATCCGGTGGTTGTCGGGCACGCCAGCGGGGTTGTCATCCCGTGCTGGCGCGGCGGGCTCCTGAAGGAGGCGTTCCGCCAACGCTCTATTGTCCAAGTCCGTTCGCACCGGTCAAGCATATCGGTGCGGAGAACGCGGGTTGCACCGATCCATCATGACAGCCGGTCCGGCTCAGGTAAACTGGGCGAACGCCGGGAATTCTCCTTTCGCCGCACCCGATCATACTGGCGGCGCAAGCCGTCCCGAGTCTGCGGAATGGGCCGATCCTGCGGCTTCCCCGCTACCATGTTCCCAATGGAGAACGAACCGGAACCGCTGCTGCGGACGCTCGCTCCGCTGCTCCGCGGGCTGGACCGCCGACTGCGAGCGTGGCTGGACGCCCGCCGCCGCTTCCCGCTCTCAATGCTTCAGCGGGCCGAACTCGAAGGCCTCGCGAACGACCTCAGCCGCCAAGCCGATGCCTTGGATGTGGACAAGCCGCTGCTCGTCGTCATGCTCATGGGCGGCACCGGGGTCGGCAAATCGACGCTGCTGAACGCCCTCGCCGGCGCCCCGATCGCACAGTCGAGCTTCGCCCGCCCCACCACGCGCGATCCGGTCGTGTACTACCACCACTCGGTTCGCACGGAGCGCCTTGATCCCGCGTTGCGGCTCTGCCGCCTCGTTCAGCACGAACGCCCCGGTCTCGAACAGAAGGTGATCGTCGACACGCCGGACCTCGATTCCAACGATCTCTCCAACCGCGAAAAGTTGCTCGGCCTGCTGCCCGTGGCCGACGTCGTGTTGTACGTGGGATCGCAGGAGAAGTACCACGACCAAATCGGCTGGGAGTTGTTCAAGGAGCAGCGGCAGCGGCGGGCGTTCGCGTTCGTGCTGAACAAGTGGGACCGCTGCGTGACGAACGAGAGCGGCCTGCGACCGGACGAAGACTTGCTCCGCGATCTGAAGGCGGAAGGCTTCACCGATCCGCTCGTGTTCCGCACCTGTGCCCAAGCGTGGCTGGACATGCAGAACCCCTCCCCCCAACCCCCTCCCCGAAGCGGGGAGGGGAGCAAGATCGGAACCCGAAGGGGTTCCGCTCCCCCTTCCCTCTTAGGGGAAGGGGGCCGGGCGGTTAGGTCTGCCTGAGGGCGAGCAGTTTCCGCTTCTCAAGAACTGGCTGGAACTCGGCATTACGCGGCTCGAGATCGAGGCCGTGAAGGCCCGCGGCGTCGGGCAATTGCTTTCGCACTTCGAGCGCGCGGCGGAAGCGACTCGCCCGCCGGATCTGAGTGCGACGGTGGGGCCGGTTCGCGACGCATGGGGCCGCACGCTCGCCGAGGAGGCCGCGGTTCAAACCGAGGTAATGGTGGGCACGCTGGAACCGTACCGCACGGAGGTCGAGCACCATTTCAGCGTGGAGGGGCAGAAGAAGTTCCGCGGGTTCATGGCGGGGTATTTGCGGCTGACCACGATGATGAAGTACGCCGGCAGCCGGCTGCGCGACAAACACCCGATCACCGGACGATTGCTCGGGGCGAAGTTCGAGACCCCGGTGGAGTGGAACCTCGGCTCGTTCGTGAACGACTGCGCCCGTGCGGCCGGGGAACGCGTACTGGACCAACGCACGACCGCGCTCGTGAACCGACTTTTGGTGGAAGCGGATCACAGCGGCTTCCCGCTGCACCTGTTGCAGGAACCCGCGGCCGCGGTCGGGAGATTGGACTGGCGCGAACGCGTGACCGGCCTTGTGATCGACGCCTTGGCCGAAGTCGAGCGCGAAGCCGCGAACCCGACCGGCTGGCGGAAGTATGTGCGCGGCTCGGTCACGATCTTCGCCAACGTGCTTCCGGAGTTGTCGTTCCTGGTCACGGCCGCGATCATCCTGTGGCAGTTCATCTACGAGCAGAACGTGCCGGGCCTCTTCCAGATGTCGCTGATCGCGCTGGTGCCGCTCACCGTGATGGTGGTGCTCCACCTGTTGATCGTGACGCTCCTGCCGGTGCGGTGGCCCGCGATTCGCGGCGACTTCAGCCGTGCCCTCGGCAAGCGGTTCGAAGCGGAGTTGGACCTGGCGTATCTTCCCGTGCCGGGCGAAGTGGCGGCCGCGCTCGAAGCGGAATGCAAGGACTTGGATGCACTCCTGGCCGATGGCCGGCAGGTGAGCGAGTGGTTGGCCGCACGGCAGGGCGCGGCGCGGATCGGCGAGTTGTACGGAGTGTGAGACATGGTGGCGCAGTTCGTCGCGGGATTGTCGGCGGAACTTCCTGGGGAAGCCGCGGCGAAGCTCGGGCTCGCCGCACGCCTTCAAGTGATGCGGTTGCGTGTCGAAGCGCCGGGAAGCGGCCCCGATGCGATCCATCAGTTGCGAGTCGCGGCGAGGCGTTGCGCGGCCGCTCTCGCCGCGTTTCGAAATTGCCTCAAGCGCAAGGACGCCGAGCAGGCGAAAGCGCTCTTCCGAACCGTCCGCCGCGGCGCGGGCGAAGTTCGCGATTGGGACGTGCTTCTCGGCATGCTGCGGCGGGAGGCCCTTCCATGCGAGTTTCTGCTCGGCTACGCGAGCGGCCGCCGCGAAGGTGCTCGCACGCGGTTCGCGGAGATGCTCGACGAGTCCCGAAGACGGCTGATCAAGATTTGCCTTCGACTGCCGAACCGGGTTCGCCGACCCGCCGCGGAATCGATCCGCCGCTTTCGCGACCTCGCCGCACCGTTCAAGGTCCGGATCCGGTCGTTCGACCGCTCCCTTCGCGACGCGCCGCGAACGGCGAAGGAGTTGCACCGGTTGCGAATCGAGGCCAAGCGGGTTCGCTACGGGCTGGAACTGTTCGCCCCGTGCATCGATCCGGCGGTCTTGGAACAGGTGTATCCGCGAGTGGAATCCCTGCAGGATCAACTCGGGGCCGTGCAGGATGACGCCATGGCCGTCCAGCGACTCGAAGAGGCGCTGCCGCTCTTGGCCGACGCCTGGCCCCAAGCTCGTTCCGCCATCGAGGAGCGAATTGCGGAGCTGCGATCGAGGGTCACGGCGGCTCAGATCCGCCTTGAGGAATGGAGGGCGGATTGGCTCTCCGGCGGGGCGCGGCTCAAGGGCGTGCTCGGCCCCTCGATGTGATCACTGCGGCCGCAGAGGCGGCAGCACGCCGCCGTCCGGGCCGGGTGCGGGCGGCGGAAGCGTGTCCGTGCCGGGCGGTTTGATCCGCGGCACCACCGGTTCGCGATTGCCGTCCGCCGCGCGGGACGGGCTCACGCAATCCAGCACCCCGGCCACCGGGGCGTTGCTGCATCCGGACGCCAAGCCGACCACCGCCAAGAGAAGAACGCGACGCATGCCCGCCGCATACCGCCGCGTCGCGATCCGTGAAAGACCAGTTCCGAGAGCCCACGCTTCGGCTGCGGCCGTGGTTGCAGCCGATCCGCGACTCCGAATCCATAGTTTGCGTACATCGATGCTGATCGAACGAGCCGGATATGCCACGATACGCACGCCACGAACCCGATGACGACGAGGAGTACCCCGACGGCGTGTACGACGACGACGGCCCGCCCACGGTGGAGTGCCGCCAGTGCGGCGAAGAGATCTACGAGGATGCGGACCAGTGTCCGCACTGCGGAACGTTTCAATCGGACGAAGACGCCGGACAGGGCCCGCGCCGCAGCACGTGGATCTCGATCATGCTGATCCTTGCGTTGCTCGCTGCGTTGATGATGGCGGTGGGTTGATGCTCACTTCACGCCGTTGATCTGCTTCAGCGCCAGCAGCAGCGATTGCGTGCCCTTGCGGCCCATGCCTTGGGCGCGAACCGCCTCGTACAGTTGCTTCGTGAGCGCGAGGCCCGGCAGGCACAGATTCATCTTCTCCGCTTCCGCCAACGCGATGCCCATGTCCTTGATGAAGTGCTCGACGTAGAAGCCGGGCTCGAAGTTGCCCGCGATGATCCGCGCCCCGTAGATGTCCAGACTCTTGCTGCCCGCCGCCCCGACGGAGACGCTTTTCAGGACCGTTTCGATGTCCAGCCCCGCCTTGTACGCGTAGAGCAGCCCCTCGCACATCGCCACCATCGTGGACGAAATGAGGATCTGGTTCACCATCTTGGTGTGCTGTCCGGCGCCGGGTCCGCCTTGGTGAACGATCGTCTTGCCCATGGCCTCGAAGATCGGTTGCACTGCGGCCACCACCTCCTTCTCGCCGCCGATCATGATCGAGAGGGCGGCGTTCTTCGCACCCACGTCGCCGCCGCTCACCGGCGCATCGACCGAATGAACGCCCTTCTTCTTCGCCTCGTCGTGGATCTCGATGGCGAGGCCGGGTTCGCTCGTGGTCATGTCCACGAGGATCGCCCCGGCCGCGGCCCCGGCGAGGGCTCCGTCCGGCCCGAGGAACACTTCGCGCACGTCCTTCGGGTAGCCCACGATGGCGAGGATCACGTCCGATTTCGCGGCGAGTTCCTTGGGGCTCTTCGCGAGCGTCGCGCGAGTTCAAGCGGCTGGGCCTTCTCCGGGCTGCGGTTGTACACCGTCGCGGAGTAGCCCTTGCTCATCGCATGCTGGCACATCCACCGGCCCATCACGCCGGTGCCGATCCAACCGATGCGGGTCTTTCCGGGCGTCGCGACGGGGATGCTCATTGCGTGGGTTCCGTGAAGGTGGTATGTTTTCCGATTCGCGTCAATTTACGATCCCCTCGTTCGGCGGCCACGATGCCCGCGTCCATCGTCCTGGTTCACGGCTTGTGCGGCTTCGACCGCCTGTACGCGTTTCGCCGCCCGGTGCGGGACTACTTCCCCGGCGTGCGCGAGCGGTTGGAAGCCGCAGGGCATCGCGTGTTCGCGCCACGACTCAGCCCGACCGCCGGCATCGGTCGCCGCGCCCTCGAGTTGAAGCGGTTCATCGATCGCGAGGTGCCGGCGGGACCGGTTCATCTCGTCGGCCATAGCCTGGGCGGGCTCGACGCCCGCTTCGCCATTTCGAAACTCGGGCTCGAATCGCGCGCGCGTTCGCTGCTCACGGTGGGCACGCCGCACCGGGGAAGCAGTTTCGCGGATTGGGGCTGGAAGCGGCTCTCGCGGTGGGTGCTGCCGATGCTGCGATTCTTCGGCATCCCGCATGAGGCGTTCGCAGACCTGCGGACGGACAGTTGCCGTCGCTTCAACGAAGACGTGCCGGACGCGCCGGGTGTGCGGTATGTTTCGGTGGCGGGCGTGTGCGAGAAGCCGTGGATGGGGCCGGAGTGGATGTTGCCGCAGCGGATCGTGAATCGGGCCGAGGGGCCGAACGACGGCGTCGTGTCGGTCGCGTCCGCCGCGTGGGGCGAACGCTGCGACGTGTGGTCCGGCGATCATCTCAATTTGGTGAACTGGCCGAACCGCTTGGAGAAGCGGCGCGGCCTCTGGCGAGACCGCGCCGAAGACTACGTCCGCCTTTTCGAGTGACGCTTACCGCTCCGCGGCGAGGCCTTCGCTCGGGCGGTGCTCCAAGTGCTTCTCCAGAATCTCGAGCGCGAGTTGGTTCACGTACATCTGCTTGAATTGCGACAGCGGCAGGTTGTTCGCCGCGATCATGCCCGTCTTCGGGTACGTGTACGGGTGGACGTACTTGTCCTTCGGTTCCGCCTTGCCGAGCGCGGTCTCGAACACGTCCACATACACCTCGGCTCGGCCTTCGTAGATTTCGCGGCCGCTGCCCGCTTGATACACGCCGATGTTCGACAGCGTGATGTCGATCACATAGTCCGCGTTGAACTTCTTCCCGATCTCGCTCGGGTGCTGGCTCTTCCAGTTCGGATTGCCCTGCTTGTACTTCATCACTTCCGCCGCGGACACGACCGTGAACTTCTCCTTGTTGTCCTTGGCGACATCGGAGATCTGCTTGGCGAGCGCGCTGGCGAGATCGTTCTGGATCATGGCGAATTCCTGCGGCACGTTCGGCCCGCGGTCGCACAGGATCAGGAGCTTGATCTCCTCGTCCTTGTCCTTCTTCGGCCCCTCTTTCGGCCGCAGCGGATACTTCGCGGGGAGCTTGTCGTCCTTGTGCAGGAGGAATCCGAGGGTCTGGATCGGGCTGCAGCCGATGGTGAGCACGGCGGCGAGCGCGAGCCACACGGTCCGCTTCGACCATTTCTTCAACGCGTTCATCCGTGAACCCCCTTATCGGAGCAGGATCGCCACCCAGCGGCCGATCATGAGCACGAGCAACCCGCCGACGAACACCGTGAGCACATGTTCGCCGCGATCGCGCGGGATGAAGAACAACTTCGCCGCGATCGCACTGGCGAAGCACCACACAAGCAGTGCCGCCCACACGACCGCGATCACGGTTCCCACCCAGTTCGCACTGAGCGAATTCCCCACATCCCCCCGCACCAGCAAGGCGAAGCTCGTCGTCATCCCGCACGACGGGCATGGCTTGCCGGTGAGTTCCACGAAGTTGCACGGCGGCAGGCCGATGGTGGTGTGCGTGGCCATCTCGCGCGGCGACCCGTCCGCCTTGTACGGGTTCAGGTACGCCGCGAGGGCGAACACGCCGACCAGCACGGTTCCGATGGCGAGGAGCGCGATCCGCACCCAGCGACCGGCCCGCGGTGTCTCTTCGGGAATCTCGTCGGGCACGGATAGCCTCGTCTGGAGGGCGAATCAAGCGGAAAGCGGCGTTATAACGGATGAATCATGGGGAATTGTACCCGACTCGCGAAGATGGGCAGGCTCCCGGCCGGCCCCGGTGTGGTCGCCGTGTCCGGCGGCGCGGACAGCGTGGCGCTTTTGCGCGCTTGCGTGTTCGCGTCCGCGGCGATCACGGCGGCTCATGTGAACCACCAACTCCGCGGAGCGGAGTCCGACGGGGACGAAGAATTCGTTCGCGAGTTGTGTGCGAAGCTGGGCGTGCCGTTTCGTTCGACGCGGATCGAGGTGTCGGGCGGCAACCTCGAAGCAACCGCGCGGCGCCTGCGTTACAAATGGCTGAGCGAACTCGGGGCCGCGTGGATCGCCACGGGCCACACCGCGAACGACCAGGCGGAAACGGTGCTGCATCGCATGATGCGCGGCACGGGCTTGCAGGGCCTGCGGGGAATTCACCGAGCGGGGGGCGTAAGCCCCCCGTGTCGCGGGGAACACGGGAGGCTTACGCCCCCCGCTCGGTTAGTTCGTCCCCTGCTCAAAGTGAGCCGGCAGGAAGTGCTGGACTACCTGCACGCACTCAACCAACCGTATCGCAGGGATTCGTCCAACGCCGATCCGCGATTCACCCGCAACCGCATCCGTGCGGAGGTGCTGCCGCTGCTCGCGAGTTTCAATCCGGAAATCGTCTCGGTACTCGGTTCACTCGCGGAGCAGGCCGAGGAAGCACACGCCTTCCTCGAACAGTACGCTCGTGAACTCCTTCTCCGCGCCGAGAAGCCACGGGCCGGCTCGACGATCATCTTGGAACGCACTTCACTGGAAGCCGCCCCGCCGCTCCTGATCCGTTCCGCGATGCGGCTCATCTGGGAACGCGAAGGCTGGCCCATGGGCGGGATGAACCACGACCACTGGACCGCCGCCGCGACCCTTGCGGATCGCGACTTCCCCGGCGGCGTGACGCTGCGATCCACACCGCAGGTGATTCAACTCCGCAGGCTCAATTCATAACTTGAAACTTGGAACTTGAAACTTGGAACTTCACCGATGCTTCGTCCGATTCGCCGCGCTCTGCTCTCCGTGTCCGACAAGACGGGCCTCGTCGATTTCGCACGCGAACTCGTGACGAAATGGTCCGTGGAACTGATCGCCACCGGCGGCACGAAGAAGCTCCTCGCGGACGCCGGGCTCCCGGTGAAGGACGTGGCCGAGATCACGAAGTTCCCCGAGATGCTCGACGGCCGCGTGAAGTCGCTGCACCCCGCGATCTTCGCCGGGCTGCTCGCCAAGCGCGACAAGCCGGACCACATGGCCACGCTCGCCGAACACCACCTGCCCGAGATCGACCTCGTCGTCTGCAACCTGTATCCGTTCGAGCAGACGGTCGCGAAGCCCGGCGTGACCGAGGCCGAGGCCATCGAGAACATCGACATCGGCGGCCCGAGCATGGTACGGGCCGCAGCGAAGAACTTTGCCAGCGTGACGATCGCAGTCGACCCGGTGAATTACTTGAGCATCCTCCGCGAGATGACCCTGAACGAAGGCAGCCTCACTCTCGAAAGCCGCAGGCAACTGGCAAGTGGCGCTTTTGCCCGCATTGCGGCCTACGATCACGCCATTGCCGATTACTTCCTCACAGGGCGGGCGTCGGGCGACGTGAGTTTCGATGAGCCGTCGGCCCTTCCGATGCTGTTCGTGCCCAACCAGAGACTGCGCTATGGTGAGAACCCGCATCAGCGAGCTGCATTCTACAGTGAACCGGAGTTGGATCGGCCGTGCATCGCTCGTGCCGAACAGCTTCACGGCAAGGAACTCAGTTACAACAACATCCTCGATCTCGATTCGGCCCTGAACCTCGCGCGGGAATTCGCCGGGCCGGCGTGCGTCGTCGTGAAGCACAACAACCCGTGCGGGGCCGCCACCGCCGCGAAGCTCGCGGACGCGTTCCTCGCCGCGTGGGACGGCGACCCACAATCCGCGTTCGGCGGCATCCTCGCATTCAACAAACCGATCGACGCGGACACCGCCTCCGCACTCATGGACCCGAAGGCCAAGCGGTTCATCGAGTGCGTCATCGCACCGGATTACGAGCCGCACGCGCTCGAAGCCCTCAAGAAGTGGAAGGAGAACGTGCGGCTCCTCCGCACCGGCGAACTCGTCGGCCAGCCGCAGGGCTTGGATTATCGCCGCGTCGATGGCGGGCTACTCGTTCAAACCCGCGACGCCGGCGCGGACAAGCCCGACGAGTGGAAGTGCGTCACGAAGCGGAAGCCGACCGAAGACGAGTTCATGGCGCTGCACTTCGCGTGGTTCGTGTGCAAGCACGTGAAGAGCAACGCGATCGTGTTGGCGAACGGCACCGCCGTCGTCGGTGTCGGGGCAGGGCAGATGAGCCGCGTCGATTCGGTGCAGATCGCGGTGCGGAAGGCCGGCGACCGCGTGAAAGGCAGCGTGCTCGCCTCCGATGCGTTCTTCCCGTTCCGCGACAACGTGGACGCCGCGGCCGCGGCCGGTGTGAAGGCCATCATCCAGCCCGGCGGCTCGGTGAAGGACGCGGACAGCATCGCCGCCTGCGACGAACACGGCATCGCGATGCTGTTCACAGGCATGCGGCATTTTAGACATTGATGTGATTTGTAGGGTGGGCCGGACCGCGACAATCCGCGAAGCGGTTGTCGCGGGAGGCCCACGCGGGAAGTCTCCGGCTATGCACGTGGGCCTCCCGCACTCGCCGCGAATCGCGGCGAGTGCGGTCCGGCCCACCCTACGAGGTTTTCATGAAGGAAGTCCAACTGTTGGTCATCGGCGGCGGGCCCGGCGGGTACCCGGCCGCACTTCATGCGGCCGATCATGGTCTGCAAGTCACGCTCGTCGATGAAGACGCGAAGCTCGGCGGCGTGTGCCTGAACCGCGGGTGCATCCCGTCCAAGGCGCTGCTGCACGTCGCGAAGCTGATTCGCGAGGCGCACGAAGCCGAAGAGTGGGGCCTCTCGTTCGGCGAGCCGAAGCTCGACTTGGAGAAGCTCCGCGCCTTCGTGCAGACGAAGGTCGTCGGCAAGCTCACCGGCGGCATCGCCCAACTCACGAAGGGCCGCGGCGTCGAGGTGGTGAAAGGCCACGCCACTTTCATCGACGCGAACACGGTGGACGTGGGTGGCGAACAGATCCACTTCAAGAACTGCATCATTGCCGCGGGTTCCGTCCCGGCCGTGCCCAAGCCGTGGCAACTGGGCGACGACCGCATTATGGACAGCACCGGGGCGTTGCTTCTCCCCGATGTGCCGAAGCGGATGCTCGTGATCGGCGGCGGGTACATCGGCCTCGAGATCGGCAGCGTCTACGCCGCTCTCGGCGCGAAGATCACCGTGGTCGAAGCACTGGAGAACATCCTTGCGATGGCGGACCGCGACCTCGTCGTGCCGCTGGAGAAGAAGCTGCGGAGCGAGTTCGAGGCGATCTACACGAGCACCAAGGTTCAGAAGCTGGAAGCGACGCCGGAAGGCATCGTCGTTTCACTCGAAGGTGCGGACGCCCCCGCGAGCCTGACCTTCGACCGCGTTCTCGTCTCGGTCGGTCGGCGGCCCAACTTCGCGAACCTCGGGCTGGACAAGGCTGGCGTGAAGCAGGATGACCGCGGCTTCATCACGGTGGACAAGCAGCGACGGACGAACGTGCCGCACATCCAAGCCATCGGCGACATCGCCGGTGAGCCCGGCCTCGCGCACAAAGCCACGGCCGAAGCACGTGTCGCCGTGGAGGTGCTGCTGGGCGAACCGGCCGAGTGGAGCCCGCGGGCGATCCCCGCCGTGATCTTCACCGATCCGGAAATCGCGTGGGCCGGCATTACGCAGAAGGAAGCGGAAGACCGCAAGGTGCCGCACGAGGTGCTGAAGTTCCCGTGGGCGGCGAGCGGCCGCGCCGTGAGCATCGCCCGCACCGAGGGCCTCACCAAGATGATCGTCGATCCCGAGAGCAAGCGCGTGCTCGGCGTCGGCATCTGCGGCGTGAACGCAGGCGAGATGATCGCCGAGAGCGTGCTCGCGATCGAAATGGGGGCGGTGGCGCGGGACGTGCTCGAGAGCATCCACCCGCACCCGACGCTCGGCGAAACCGTGATGGAAGCCGCCGAACTGGCGTACGGTGCGGCCACCCACATGGCGAAAGCTCGAAAGAAGAGCTAACCACAGAGGCACAGAGACAGAGCAGAAAAGCAGCAGCAAGACAGGATGAACAGGATCGACAGAATGGACCAAATCCTCTCAGTCCTGTTCATCCTGTCTCAGTTGCTTCTGCATTGATCTGTTTTCTCTGTGCCTCTGTGGTTAGCTCTTAAACCACTTGTTCCCTGCCCGCCGACTTGTCACAATCGTGATTCACCGCCTGCCGAGGCCCGCCATGCGATTCATCGCCGTTCCCGCCCTGCTGCTCGCCGTCGCACTTCTTCCCGCGCAACCGCCGCAAGGCGAGTACGTGAAGAAGGGCAGTCGCACGGACACGATCGTCGCCACGCTCGCCTCGCACAAGTTGCCGAACCTCACGGGCAAGTGGTACTTCGCCGGCCCGTTCGACAACACCGATCGCAAGGGCTTTGACTTCGCGTATCCGCCGGAGAAGAAGTTCGACCCGAAGGAGACGTTCACCGGCAAGAACGGTGCGAAGTTCGGCTGGAAGGAATACAAGGGCTTCGCGCTGGGCAAGATCCTGGACGTGGCGAAGCTCTTCGACGACCGCAACAACGCCGTGATGTACCTCGCCCACGAGTTTGAATCGGATCGCGAGTACAAGTGGCCGATCTCGCTGGGCGCGGACGATTCCTGCTCCGTGATCTTCAACGGGAAGCGCATCCTGCACGAAGACCACGAACGCCCCGCGGCCCCGGACCAGATGAAGGCCGTGCTCGACGTGAAGGCCGGGCGGAACACGCTGGTGGTGAAGATCACGCAGTACGGCGGCGGCTGGGAAGCGTGGATCAGCCCCGAGTTCCCGAGCATCGTGCCGGCCACGATCAGCAAGCGTGCCGATCGCGATTTCCCGCCCGCGGCCGAGGTTCAAGCGACGAACGCCGCGTCCGGCAATGAAGCGGAGTACTACAAGCTCGTCACCATCCCGCAGCCGGCCGATTGCGTGCTGGAAGTCGGCGGGCTGGCGTTCCGCCCGGACGGCAAACTGCTCGCCTGCACCCGCCGCGGGGAAGTGTGGCTCATCCACAACCCGCTCGAAGAGGATGTGACGCAGATCAAGTTCACGCGCTTCGCCAGCGGCCTGCACGAAGCGCTCGGTCTCTCGGTGGTGGACAACAACACCGTGTACTCCGCCCAGCGGCCGGAACTCACGAAGCTCGTGGACAAGGACGGCGACGGCGTCGCGGACGAGTTCACCACCGTGTGCGACAAGTGGGGCGTGAGCGGCGATTACCACGAGTTCGCCTTCGGCCCCGCCCGCGACAAAGAGGGCAACTTCTACATCACGCTGAATGTCGGCTTCGGCGGCGGCCACCAAGCCAAATCCCCGTGGCGAGGTTGGTGCCTCAAGATCACTCCGAAGGGCGACATGGAACCGTTCGCGTACGGTCTCCGCTCGCCGAACGGCATCGCCTTCTCACCGGACGGCGACCTCTTCTACACGGACAACCAAGGCGAGTGGGTCGTCTCGAACAAGATGCATCACGTGAAGAAGGGCAAGTTCTACGGGCACCAAGCCGGGCTGCGCTGGGTGAAGGATTCGCCGTTCGCGGGGAAGGTGCCGGACAAGGTGCCGTTCGGCATGCTGTACGACGGCCAAAAGGGCCCCGACCCGAAGTCGCCCACGGGCCTGCCGGAGATCGATCCGCCGTGCATCTGGTTCCCGTACGGCCGCATGGGCAAGAGCGTCACTCAGCCGACGTGGGACACGACCGGCGGCAAGTTCGGCCCGTTCGCCGGGCAGTGTTTCGTCGGCGACCAGACGAACAGCACCGTGATGCGGGTGGCGTTGGAGAAGGTGAACGGCGTGCATCAAGGGGCGTGCTTCCCGTTTCGCAGCGGGTTGCAGTGCGGCGTGAACCGCGTGGCGTTCGCGCCGGACGGCTCGCTCTTCGCCGGGCAGACGAACCGCGGCTGGGGCTCGCTCGGCGGCAAACCGTACGGCCTTCAACGGCTGATTCACACGGGCAAGGTGCCCTTCGAAATGCACCACATCGCCCTGACGAAGGACGGCTTCGACATCACCTTCACGCAGCCGGTCGATCCGAAGACCGCGGAGACGCCGGGTTCGGTGGGTTCGTACACGTACATCTACGAGCAACGCTACGGCGGCCCCGAGGTGGATCGTCGCGCCGAACCGGTGAACGCGAAGCTGAGCCCGGACGGCCGCACGCTTGCGATCACCGGACCCGCCCTGAAGCGTGGCCGCGTCTACGAAATCCAACTGGACGGCATCAAGAACGCCGCCGGCGAGAAACTCCTGCACTCCGACGCGTACTACACGCTGAATGAGTTGGTGAAGTGAAGTCTTTCGCGATCGCCAACGCCGCAATCCTGCTCCGGTCGCCGCCAGAGTGCGGAGCAGATCATCGACACGCATCGGGCTCGTGATCGCCCGAGCTGACGCTGCCGGGACCACCCATGGACCGTCGCACCTTTCTCGCATCCGTCCCGGCCGTCGCATCCGGAGGCTTGCGTCCCCCGCTCGCGAAGACCGACTTCCAGATCGCGTGCATGACGCTGCCTTACTCGCGATTCCCCTTGGCCCGCGCGTTGGAAGGCATCAAGGCCGCGGGATACAAGTTCGTCGCGTGGGGCACCACGCACAAGGAGAACGGCAAGGACGTGCCCGTGATCGCGAAGGACGCTGCGCCCGCCGCCGCGAAGGAACTCGGCAAGCGCTGCCGCGACATGGGGCTTGAGCCGGTCATGATGTTCGCCGGTGTGTACCCCGAAGCGAAGGACGGCTTCGAGGTGCACAAGCAACGGTTGCTGCAGGCCGGGGCCGCGGGCGTGCCGCACGTCCTCACCTTCGGCCACACCAAGGGCGGCAACAAGGAACTGTGGCTCGAGCGGTTCAAGAAACTCGCCCCGATCGCGGCGGACCAGAACGTGCTTCTCGTGGTGAAACAGCACGGCGGCGAGACCGGCACCGGCGAATCATGCGCCGCCATCACCAAGGAAGTGAACCATCCGAACATCAAAGTGAACTACGACGCCGGGAACGTGCTCGATTATCTGGACAAGGATCCGATTCCGGACATCAAGCTGTGTGCGGCCGAGGTGCGGAGCTTCTGCATCAAGGACCACCGCAACTGGCCGAAGGACGAGGACTGCGGCCCCGGCTTCGGTGAGATCGACCACTACAAACTGCTGCACCCGGTGGCGTTCACCGGGTTGAAGATGCCGCTGGCGTGCGAGAACATCTTCGCCCCGCTCGTGCCGCGCCCGGAGAGACCCGAAGGCGTGGATGCGCTCGCGAAACGGGCGCGTGAGTTCCTGGAAACCGTGATCGCAGGGCTTCATGCTTGACGCGTCTTTCGTTCCCAAAGCAACAACGACGTGATCGTCTTCGCATCCTTGATCTCGCCGGTGAGGCACATGCGGATCGCGTCGTCGAAGGGGATTGTCACCGGCTCCAAGTCTTCGTCGGCTTCGGGCCGCATCGTGCCGGGGGTCAGGTCCTCGGCCACGAAGAGGTGCAGCTTCTCGTCCAAGACCCCGGGCGAGGCGTACAGGTAGCCGAGGCTCGTCCACTTCGCGGCTTGGTAGCCGGTCTCTTCGAGCAGCTCGCGGCGGGCGCACTCCTCGATCGGTTCGTCCGGTTCGCGGGTGCCGGCCGGCACCTCCCACAGCGTTTCGCCGATCACCGGGCGGTGGTTCCGTAGCAGCACGACGTGGTTCGCATCGAGCACGGGCAGAATCACAACTGCGCCGGGGTGAAAGATCATGTCGCGGCGGATGAGGCTGCCATCCGCCGCGATCTGCGTGTCGATGGCCACTTGGATCTTGCGGCCGACGTGGACGATTTCGCGGGGCACCGTCGATCCTCCGAATTCGATTCCGCACATCTTACCGCCTGTGAAACGATCGCGGCCCGCCAACGTCAGTACACCGTGTCCCGTTTCCGTAACGGAGCGGTTTCCCCCGCTGGGCGGTTCGGTTAGGATCGGGGGAACGAGCCGTCTTATTGCCAGCTTGCGTACCGGCCCGCCGAGGGTTCCACATGCCTGCCCGCCTGCGATACGCCGCCCTCGCCGCACTCTTCTGCCCCGGTATCGGTTCGGCCGCCGAGATCGCCCCGCCGCCGAAGGCGATCATGACGGCGGACGCCATCGCCGCGATCATCGACCGGCATCTCGCGGCGGATTGGAACGCCCGCGGGATCAAGCCGGCCGCCCCGGCGGACGATTCCGAGTTCTGCCGCCGCGTGTACCTCGATCTCATCGGCCGCGCCCCGAAGGTGGCCGAACTCCGCGAGTTCCTCGCGGACAAGGATTCAAAGAAGCGCGAAAAGCTGGTCGAGAAACTGTTCACGCTGCCTTCGCACGCGTCGCACATGGCTGCGGTCACGCGGGCGTCGTGGATGCCGCAAACGATCACGAACCAACAGTTCGCGTTCTTCGGCTCGCAGTTCGAAGTGTTCCTTCGCAACCGCTTTCAGGAGAACGCGCCCGCGGACCTCGTTGTTCGCAAGTTGCTGATCACGCCGCTCATGGTGAACGCCCAGAACGGCAACAACCAAGTGCGTTTCCTGCAAGCCGACCCGAACGACCCGGACAGCCAATCGCTGATCGCGTTCTATCAGGCGAACGAAGCGAAGCCGGAGAGCGTGGGTGCGGCCATCAGCCGGCTGTTCCTCGGCATCAAACTCGAGTGCGCCCAGTGCCACGACCACCCGTTCGCCCCGTACACGAAGGAACAGTTTTGGGAGTTCGCGGCGTTCTTCGCGGAGCTGAACCGACTGCCGAACCGCCGCCCGAGCGAAGCCGCGGTCAAGGAGCCGCAGGCGGACAAGAACCGCTTGAACATTCCGAACACGGACAAGCAGGTGATCGCCAAGTTCTTCGACGGCACCAGCCCCGAATGGAATGAAGTGATCCCGCCGCGCCAAGAGTTGGCGATCTGGCTGACGAAGCCCGAGAACCCGTACTTCGCCAAGAACCTGGCGAACCGGATGTGGGCGCACTTCTTCGGTATCGGCATCTTGGATCCCGTCGATGAGCCAGGCGAAAGCAACCAGCCGAGCCACCCCGCGTTGATGGAGGAACTCGGGCGGGCGTTCGCCGCCGCAAAGTTCGACAACCGCCTGCTGATGCGCGGCATCATCCGCAGCCAGGCGTACCAACTCACCAGCAAGCTGAGCCACCCGACTCAGTCGAATCCGCGGTCGTTCGCGCGGATGAACCTGAAGGGGCTTACACCGGGGCAGCTGTTCGACACGCTGGTCGCGGCCACCGGCTACCGCGAGAACCCGCAGTTCAAGAACCCGCAGTTCGCGTTCTTCCCGCAAGCGAACAACCCGCGGAGCCTGTTCCTCAACCGCTTCGCCTCCACGGACAAGCCGACCGAGACCAGCACCACCATCCTGCAAGCCCTGATGCTGATGAACGGCGACTTCATCGATTCGCAGACGATGGGCGACCGCACCGAGATTCTCGGAGCGATCTTCGAGATTCCCGGTTGGGACACGAAGAAGCGGGTGGAGACGGTGTTCCTCACCGCACTGGCCCGCGAGCCGAGCCCGGAGGAATTGGAGAAGTTCACCAGCTACGTGGACCGCGGCGGCGCGGCCAACGACAAGAAAAAGGCTTTGGGCGATGTGTTTTGGGTGCTGCTGAACAGCCCGGAGTTCCTCTTTAATCACTGATCGAACTTGGCGAGCGGCCGGCGTGAGCCGGCTGTTCGTTGGCACGCGAGAACAGCCGGCTCACGCCGGCCGCTCGCCAACCGGAGTTTCGCCATGTCCCTGTCTCGTCGTTCGCTCCTTCGCATGGGTGCGGTCAGCACCGGCATTTCCATGTACGGGTGGATGGGCCGGATGGCGCAGGCCGCGGCCGAGAGCAAGACCAAGCCGAAGCGGTCGTGCATCCTCCTGTGGATGAACGGCGGCCCGGCCACCATCGACCTGTGGGACCGCAAGCTGGACCACGAGAACGGCGGCCCGTTCAAGGAAATCGCCACCAAGGCCCCCGGCCTGAAGATCGGCGAACACCTGCCGAAGATCGCCGCGTTCGGCGACCGGCTTGCCGTGCTCCGCGGCATGTCCACGAAGGAAGGGGACCACGGCCGCGGCACGTACCTCATGCGAACCGGCGTGATGCCCTCCGCCGCCGGCATCCAGTACCCGTCGATCGGGGCGTTGCTCTCGAAGGAACTCGGCGACGCGTCGTCCGAACTGCCCAATTTCATCAGCGTGGCTCCGCAGCGGTTCTTCTCGCAGGACGCGTACGGCCCCGGCTTCCTCGGGCCGCAGCACGCCGCCCTCGTCGTGGGCGACAACCAGTTCAACAACAACATTCCGAACGTGGACCAAGTGCTGAAGGTGCAGGATCTCGCGAAGGCGAAGGACGTGGATTCGGCGACCGCCGCGGCCCGCATCGACATGCTCCGCGACATGCAGGAAGAGTTCGCCGCGACCCGCCCCGGCGGCATCTCCAAGAGCCACTCCGCCGCCTACGACCGCGCCATCCGCCTCATGCAGTCCGAGAGCGGCAAGGTGTTCGACCTGACCGAGGAGAAGGATCCGGTTCGCGACAAGTATGGCCGGAACCTCTTCGGCCAAGGGTGCCTGCTCGCCCGCCGGCTCGTGGAGAAGGGCGTGCCGTTCGTCGAAGTGACCCTCGGCAACTGGGACACGCACGGCAACAACTTCGATCTCGTGAAGGGGCTGTGCGGGACGCTCGACCAAGCGTGGGCCGCGCTCATGGGGGATCTGAAGGACCGCGGCCTGCTCGACACCACGACCATCGTGTGGATGGGCGAGTTCGGCCGCACCCCGAAGATCAACCAGGGCAAGGGCCGCGACCACTACGCGAACGCGTGGAGCACGGTGATCGCGGGCGGCGGCGTGAAGGGCGGCCAGGCCGTCGGCAAGACGAGCAAGGACGGCACGACGGTGGAAGAGCGGCCCACGTCGTCCGCGGATCTGATGGCGACCGTGTGCAAGGTGCTCGGGCTGAACCCCGAGAAGACCAACATGAGCAACGTGAGCCGGCCCATCCCGCTGGCCGACCGCACCGCGAACGCCGTGACCGAAGTGATCGTGTAGCACAAACAACCTGACCGATTAGCCGCGAGGCGTAGTCCTCGGAGCGGAGCGCGCTCGGCTCCGAGGACTACGCCTCGCGGCTAATCGGTAGCGAGCCCCATCATGTTCAAGCTGCATTCTTCCGCTGGCCGGCATCGGTCTTCTCAGTGCCTCGGTGTTCGCCGCGCCGCCGGTCGCGCCTGCGCCGCGGGCCGTCGAGATTCCGCAGATCAAGCTGGCCGAAGGTTACGAGGTGGTCGTGTTCGCGCCGCACCGGCCGATCCGCGCCCGCGTCGCCATCCGCTACGAAGGCAAGGTGCTCGCCGAACGCTGGGCCGATGTGCTGAGGAGCACGTTCAAGGCCTTCGACCGAAACGGCGATGGCTCGCTCGATGAGAAAGAGACGCAGTACATCTTCTCGGACGCATCGCTCGCGCAGTTGCTCCAGACCGCGTACTACTACCCGAACCCGGCCAACGCCGCGACCCTCGCCAAGCTCGACACCAACGGCGACGGCATGGTCTCGTTCGCGGAGTTCGCCGCGTACTACAAGACGGCCGCGGCCAAACTCGTGCAGTCGTTCCCGCCTCAGGACGAAGCTCCGTTCAATGCGCAAACCACCGAGGCACTCTTCAAACTGATGGACGCGAATGGCGACGGCAAACTCACGCGGGCCGAGGTGGACGGCGTTCAGAATCTTCTCGCCACCAAGGACGCGGACGAGGACGAGTGCCTGAGCCCGCAGGAACTGCTCGGCGCGAATCTCGGTTACAATCCGCGGCAATTCCAACCGCAACCGGGCCGGGGCGGCGCACCCGCCGGCCCGCGCGTGCCGCAGAACGTCGTGGTGTTCGACCTCGACAAGGTGCCCGGCACCATCACCCAGCGCGTGATCCAGGAGTTCGACAAGAACAAGGACTTCGAACTGACGAAAGCCGAGTGCGGCTTCGACGACGCCACGTTCGCCCGGCTGGACCTCGACAAGAACGGTTCGCTCACGGGCGAGGAACTCGACGCGTGGCGCACCGGTGAGCCGGACGTGGACGCAACGCTCTCGCTCTCTTCGAAGGCCGCGGATTGCAAGGTGATCCTGCATACGGACCCGAAGGCGTTCGCGGCCCGCGGGTTCACGATGAAGACGATCGATCCGGGCCGCGTGGTGATCCGCAATGGTCGCCAGCCCATCGAACTGTGGGCCTTCGCCGCGAACCTGCAGAACGGCCGCGGCTACCAGTTGAAGCAGACGTACCAGTACCTCTTCACGCAACTCGCCGGCACGAAGGGCTACGTCTCGGACAAGGACTTCACCGGGAACAACGCGGTGCAGTATCAGCAGGTCCGCGTGCTGCTCGAACCCGCGGACTTCGATTCCGACGGCAAGCTCACGAAAGAGGAATTTGACAAGTATTTCGATTTGCAGCAACCGTTCGTGGACATGTCCGTGGGGTTGCTCCCGGCCGTGCAGACGCCGACTCTGTTCCAACTCCTGGACGAGAACAAGGACAACCGTCTCGGCGTGCGGGAGCTGCGCACCGCGTGGACGCGGCTGCGGTCGCTCGAACCGTCCGGCGGCGAGGACGTGGTGACGCGGGCGGCGATTCAGCCGGCCGTGAGCCTGCGGCTCAGCCGCACGCTGGACCGCTCCTACATGACGCAGCAGGTCTACTACCAGAACCCGAACCCGATGGCGCCCGCCCAACCGAAGGGGCCGGTGTGGTTCCGCAAGATGGACCGCAACGGCGACGGCGACCTCTCCCGCATCGAATTCCTCGGAACCAAGGCCGAGTTCGACGCCATGGACGCGGACAAGGACGGCTTGATCTCGCTGGAAGAAGCGGAAGCGTTCGACAAAGCGATGAAGAAGTGATTTCCTCCGCATCCGAGCCCGAGCGGAAGCGAGGCTTACCCCTCGCTTCCGCTCGGGTTCGGAATTGAATTCGATCTTGCACACTTCGCGTCGGTGATGGTTGAATCCCCACCATGAAGGTTGCCATCGTCATTCCCGCGCGGTACGCCTCGTCGCGATTGCCCGGCAAGCCGCTTCTCCGGGCCACGGGCAAATTCCTCGTCCAGCACGTTTACGAACGCGCCCTCGGAGCGAAGTGCGCCTCCGCCGTCATCGTGGCCACGGACGACGAACGCATCGCCGGCGCGGTGCGATCCTTCGGCGGCCGCGTGGCCATGACCCGCGCCGACCATCCCTCCGGAACCGATCGCGTGGCCGAGGTGGCCGCCGGGCTCGATTGCGACGTCGTGATCAACCTTCAGGGCGACGAGCCGACGCTGGAGTCGGAGACGCTCGACGACTTGGCCGGGCTTCTCGAACGCGATCCGGGTTCATCCATGGCCACGCTCGCGGTACCGATCGCGGACAAGGACGCCTACCTGAGCCCGAATGTGGTGAAGGTCGTCTGCGACGACCGCGGACGGGCACTGTACTTCTCGCGCTCGCCGATTCCGATGGTGCGCGACGGCGAACCGGACTTCACCGCCAAGCCGGTTCGCTTCCTGCAGCACCTCGGGTTGTACGCCTACCGCCGTGATTTCCTACTGAAGCTGGCGACGATGCCGCCGCACCCCCTCGAAGAGAGCGAGAAGCTGGAGCAACTTCGCGTTCTCGGCGCGGGGGCCGCCATTCAAGTCGGGCTCGTGAAGCACGCCCACCGCGGGGTGGACACGCTTGCCGACTACGAGGCGTTCCTGAAGCGTTGTGCGGCGTAGGTCGCTCGTTCCGATTGTTCCGGTCCCGCCGATCCGGTGCGATGGGGAAATCGCACGGCGCGTCGCCCCGGTGGCGCAAGCCAAATCTCGCCCGGCGTTCGCTCCCGCTCTGCTCGGCCCGCCGATGATGGAGGTGCGTTCCCCTTGGAGCCCGCACCGTGACCGGCCGCGCATTTGCCTTCTTGCTCGCTCTCGCGTTCGCCGCCCCTGCCGCGGCCAACGGTCTGGATTTCTTCAAGCGTCCGAAATCCGAGTCGCAGGTGAAGCGGCTCGTCGAGACGGCGAAGGCCGATCCGGACGAGAAGAAGCGGCATGCCGCGGTGATCGAACTCCGCGAGGCCGATCCCCGCATCCACACGGACGTGATTCCGACTCTGATCGCGACCCTTCAGAAGGACGCCTCTGCGGCCGTGCGGAAGGATGCGGCTGACACGCTGGCGTCGTACAAGCTCGTTTACCCGCTCGCGGGTCTGGCCTTGGAAGCCGCATCGGAACTCGATTCGGCGGGCGAAGTGCGGGATGCGGCGAAGGAAGCCCTTTGGGAATATCACCTTGCGGGATACCGAAGCCCGCGCGGGGCGAACGGGATCGCGGGACAGACTGCCGAACCGCCCATTGCCCGGCCCCTAGCGATCCACCGCCCGAAGGTGACTCCGGTCTCTGCGTTGGACATTCCTGTGCCGCAGGAAATGCCGGTGGTCAAACTGCCGCCGGTGACTCCGCTGCCGCCGCCCTCGCCGCGTTCCAAGTTGTTCGATTCTCCACTGTTGCTGCGCCGTCCGGCTTTGGACGCGCTCGCCCCGCTGAAGTCGATGTTGCCGCGGCTCCGCAAGGAGGAACCGGCGGAACCCTTGGCCACGGCGGAGCCTCCGCTCGCCGCGAAGCCCGAGGTCGAAGCCGCGCCGGAGCCGCGTTCGATCTCGTTCCCGCCACACGTGGTGGTGCCGCAGCCGTTCACGCTGCCGACCTTGGTGGAGCCGCCTGGCGAGCTGCCGCCCGTGATGCGGCCGATGCTGGCCCCGGCGGACTCGCCCGTCGGCCCGCGCGTAAAACCCGGCCGTTGAATCCTCGAGAGATTGCCAAGATTGCCACATTGCCACACACCAAGTGGCAATCTCGACGGGCGTGGATTCCCATTTCCGAGAGCCAAACCTCGACGAATTCCCGCATCCATCCGGGCTTGTGAACTTTTTCACGAGTTGCCGATTGACTCTGCCCAAGCCCTTTCCAGAATAGCCCTCGAACTCAGCACTGAGCGGCGAACGTACACCATGGCCGCCGACCCGCCACCTTCCGGACCGAGGATTGCCACCGGTCTGATGGTTATGGGTTCAGAGATGGCCGGATTCACGATGCTCGGCGTCGTCCTCGATTTCGCACTCGGCACGATGCCGTGGTTCACGGTTGTCCTTACGCTGCTCGGGTTCATTACGGTGCTTCTTCACTTGATGCGGTTCGCGAAGACGATGAGCCGCTCGAAGGGAAATTCGCCGTGAGTCGCCGTCTGCTGGCGGTGATGCTTTTGCCGACGCTTCTCGGGGCATTGGCGGCGGTGATCGCCGGCCAAGCGACGGGCTCGAGCCAGTGGTTCTTTTTCGGGATCGCGTACGGCTTGTGCATTCCGGCCGGGTTGGTCGTGGTGCTGCTTCAGCAGTACCTGATCGGCACCTCGCCCTACGGGCGGGTGATGGCGATGGCTGCCGGGACGGCGATCCGAGTGGCCGCTTGCTTCGGCGGCGGCGTGGTGGTCTTCCTGCTGCTGAAGCCGGAGGCCAAGGACGACAAGCTTGCGTTCTGGATGTGGATTCTGTTCGCCTACCTGGCGGCGTTGGCGATTGAGACGGCGATGTTCGCCAAAGCGAGGGTGTGACGATGGCTGCAGGCAAAGTCGATCCCTTCGCACACGTCGTTGACAGCAATCACATTGAGATTTTCGAGTCGGCCGGCCTCGTCATCGACCTGCCCACCTACGAAATCCCCGGCGTCGGATTGGTTCCCACCAAATTCCTCCTGCTGATCACGATCTGTGCCGTGGCTGTCGGTCTCGCCATGATCTGGCTCGGCAGCAAGATGAAGAACGGGGACACGCCGAAGGGTTATCTCTGGAATCTGTTCGAGAGCCTGCTCTTCTTCGTGCGGGACAAGATCGCGAAGCCGGGCATCGGCGAACACGATGCGGACAAGTATCTTCCGTATCTCAGCACCCTGTTCCTGTTCATCTTCGCGATGAACCTCATCGGCATGATGCCGTTTCTGGCATCGCCAACCGCCGGCATCGCCGTGACCGGTGCCCTGGCTTTGATCAGCTTCGGCGTGATTCACGTCTCCGGCATCAAGGAAAACGGGTTCGATGGTTACCTGAAAACCTTCATCCCGCACATCCACTTGGATGGCGGCCCGGCGATGCAATTCATGTCCAAGATCATCGTCGTGGGCATGTCGATCCTCGAATATGCCACCGCGTTCATCCGCTGCAGCGTGTTGGCTGTGCGTTTGTTCGCGAATATGCTTGCCGGGCACACCGTGCTCTTCATGATCCTGTTCTTCATCTCGCTGGTCGCGAACCCGATGTACCAGATCGAGATGTCGAAGGGCAAAGACTGGATGCTCATCGGCGTGGCGCCGTTCAGCGTCCTGCTGGTGACGGCTCTGAGCCTCTTGGAACTGTTTATCGCCGGACTTCAAGCGTTCGTGTTTACGTTCCTCACCGCGGTGTTCATCGGACTGGCGAAGCACCCGGCCCACTGAGTCTTGATCGGATAACCCTGAAATCCTGGGAGTGCAGTGATGTTGCGATTCGTTCAACTGCTCGGCGTCGCGATGATGGTGGTGCTGGCGACGGCGAGCCCGTCGTTCGCCGCCGAGAACCTCGGGCCCGGCCTGGGCATGGGGCTCGCCGTGATCGGCGCGGGATTGGGCATCGGCATCGTGGGCTACGCCGCCCTGAGCGGCATCGCCCGCCAGCCGGAGCAGGCCGGTGCGATCCAAGGCGCCATGTTCATCCTCGCCGGCCTCATCGAAGGTGCCGGCATCATCGCCTTGGTGCTGTGCCTGGTTCTGGCGATCCTTTGATCCGTCCCCGCGGAGGCGTCCGCGGGTTCACCGGGGCTTCACCATGCGACTCTCGATTCTGGCATCGCTGCTCGGCATCGCCGTGCTCGCCACGTCCGCATCCGCCGCCAAGGAAGGTGGTGAGAAGAAGGACGACAAGCATCACGACGCGCCGAAGTTTTTCGTGAAGGACGGCGACAAGTACCGTGAGGCGAAGACGGACGAGCTCAAGGCTGCGTCCGGCGACCACGGCCACGCGGCCGGGCCGCTCGACTTCACTGGCTTCAAGCGGTACGACCTCGGCATTTACACCCTGATCGTCTTCAGTCTGCTCTTCTTCGTGTTGAGCAAGTACGCGTGGCCGAATATCGCCGCGGGGCTGAAGAAGCGGGAAGCCGCGATCCAGGGTGCCCGCGAGGAGGCGGCGAAATCCAAGGCCGAGGCGGAAGAACTCCGGGCGAAGCTGCAGAAGGACTACGCCGAGGCCCAGGACAAGATTCGTGCGATGCTCGACGAAGCCCGCCGGGACTCCGAGGCTCTTCGCGTCACGGAGCGGGAGGCCGGGGCCAAGGAGGCCCAAGCCGAACGCGAACGGGCCCGCCGCGAGATCCAGACCGAGAAGGATGCCGTGCTCCAGGAACTGTACCTGCAAGCGGTGCAGCTCGCGGCCACAATGTCGTCCAAGACGATCCGCCGTTCGCTCAGCGCGGACGACCACCGCAAGTTGCTCGATGAGTCGCTCGCGGAAATTCGCACCAGTGTGAAGGCGTGATCCCGATGGCTGAATCGTCCGACAACATCGTTCACGAATCGGTGCTGACCGCGAACGTGCGTCAGGCGCGGATCGCCCGCGTGTACGCCGAATCGCTCGCCGCCGTGGCCGCCCGTCAGGGCCAGCTTGAGGCCGTGGGCGAGGAGTTGAACCGCTTCGTGGCCGAGGTGCTCAAGCACCCGAAAGTCGGGGCGTTCTTCAAGTCGGTTGCGATCACCCGCAAGGTGCGGACGCCGATCCTTGACGCCGCGCTCGCGAACAACGCCTCGCCGTTGGTTGCGAACTTCATCCGCGTACTGAACCAAAACAACCGTCTGGAACTGATCGAGACCATCGCCGCGGCGTACCGCGAGCTGATGGATACCCGCGCCGGCCGCGTCCGCGTCGTCGTGAAATCCGCCGTGCCGCTCACCGACGACCAGCAGGCAGGCCTGAAAAAGACGCTTGCCGAATCCCTGAACAAAGAACCGGTCCTGAACCTCCGCGTCGACCCCGAGTTGCTCGGCGGACTGGTCGTTCAGGTCGGTGACAAGATCTACGACACCTCCGTGCGTTCACGCCTGGAGAGTCTCCGCAATCAACTGAGTTCCCGAGGCAGCAATGTCGTTAAAGCTTAACGCCAGCGAAATCACCTCGATCATCGAGCAGCAGATCACGGGCATCGGCGAGAAGCTCGAGGTCCGGGAGACGGGCCGCGTGCTGGAAGTCGGCGACGGCATCGCCCGTTGCTTCGGCCTGTCCGAAGTCATGGCCGGCGAACTCATCGACTTCCCCGAAGCCGGCGTCAAAGGACAAGCCTTCAACCTCGAAGAGAACTCGGTCGCCGTCATCATTCTTGGCGATTACCTGAAGGTCACCGAGGGCATGGAGGTCCGCACCACCGGGCAGTTGCTCTCGCTGCCCGTGGGTCCCGAAATGATCGGCCGCGTCGTCGATCCGCTCGGCAACCCTCTCGACGGCAAAGGCCCGATCCTTGCCACGCGGCGCCGCCCGATCGAATCGCCGGCCCCCGGCATTGTCGATCGCCAGCCGGTGAAGCAGCCGCTGCAGACCGGCATCAAGGCCATCGACGCCATGACCCCCGTCGGCCGCGGCCAGCGCGAACTCATCATCGGCGACCGCAAGACCGGCAAGACCGCCATCGCCATCGACACGATCATCAACCAGAAGGAAGAGAACGTCCTCTGCGTGTATGTGGCCTGCGGGCAGATGGAATCCAAGATCGCCGGCGTGGTCGAGAAACTCCGCGAACTCGGGGCCATGGAATACACGGTGGTCGTGGTCGCGTCCGCGTCGGATGCCGCCCCGCTGCAATACCTCGCCCCGTACGCCGGCACCGCGATCGCCGAGTACTTCATGTACGAGGAAGGCCGCGATACCCTGTGCGTGTACGACGACTTGTCGAAGCAGGCCGCCGCGTACCGTCAGCTTTCGTTGCTCGTGCGTCGCCCGCCGGGCCGCGAAGCCTACCCCGGCGACGTGTTCTACTGCCACAGCCGCCTCCTCGAGCGGTCCGCCAAGCTCGCCGAGAAGTGGGTCATCGTGAAGGACGACGTCGATGTGTCGACGGTGAAAGCCGATTGGGGCGTGAACTCGGCGATCGAGCCGACCCGCCTCCGCACCGCGGGCGAGGCGGGCAAGGTCTACGTCGGCCCCGGTGAAAAGGGCGGTGCGGACCAGGCCAAGCACGATCTCAAGCAGTTCCCCGGCCACAAGATCGCCAAGGTGCCCGGCTCCGGCGGCTCGCTGACCGCGTTGCCTATCATCGAGACGCTCGAAGGCGAAGTGTCCGCGTACATCCCGACCAACGTGATCTCCATCACCGACGGCCAGATCTACCTGCAACCGGACCTCAAGAACGCCGGCGTGCTGCCCGCCGTGGACGTGGGCATCTCGGTGAGCCGCGTCGGCGGCAACGCCCAGATCGGCGCGATGAAGGACAAGCGAGTCGCCGGCGGTTTGAAGCTGACGCTGGCCCAGTTCCGCGAACTGGAAGCCTTCGCCCAACTCGGCACCGAACTGGATCCGGCCACGCAGCGCCAACTCGATCGCGGCACCCGCATGGTCGAGATCCTGAAGCAGGGCCAGTTCAAGCCGCTGAACGTGATCGACCAGATCATGATCATCTACGCCGGCAACAGCGGCGCGCTGGACAAGGTGGACCGCCGCAAGGTGAAAGATTGGGAAGACCAGTTCACGAAGTTCATGAAGGAGCAGATGCTCGAGGTGCGGGCGCTCCTCGCCAAGGAAAAGAAGATGACGGACGAAGTGGTGAAGAAACTGGACGAGGCGATCGCGGCGTTCGGGCCGCAGTTCAAGGCGTGATGGCGAGCGGCCGGCGTGAGCCGGCTGTTCATGCGGAGTCAACTAACAGCCGGCTCACGCCGGCCGCTCGCCCGGAGTCGACATGGCAAACCTCCGTTCACTCGTGAAACGCCGCAAGGCGGTCCGGAACATCCGGAAGATCACGAAGACGATGGAACTGATCGCGACGGCGCGGTTCAAGAAGGCGCTCGACCGGGCGACCGAAGCGGAAGCGTACACCCGCAAGATCGCCGAGTTGGCCGCGGACCTGAGCCAGAACGCCGGCGAAGTCAGCCATCCGCTGCTCGCGCAGCGGCCGGTGAAGAAGAGCCTGCTGCTCGTGGTCACGTCCAACCGCGGGTTGTGCGGCGGGTACAACGGCGGCGTGATTCGCGAGGCCAACCGCCTCGTGAAGGAACTGAACACCGCCGGGCAGCCGTTCGATCTCGAAGTGTCCGGCAAGCGCGGGCAGGCGTTCTTCAAGTTCCAACGCATCCCCCGCACCCAGGAATACACGCAGTTCGAGGACAAGCCGAGCTTCGAGCAGGTGGACGCGGTCGCGAGCCGTTACATCGACCTGTTCATCTCCGGCCAGATCGACGAAGTGAAGGTGGCGTACACGAAATTCCTCTCGGCGGGCAAGCAGGTCGCGGTGGTCGAGACGCTGCTGCCGCTGTCGTCCATGACAGTCGAGACGCGCAAGAGCGAGGCGGCGGCACCGGCCGCCGCGGCGAAGAAGGTGGACTACGAGTTCGTTCCCGAGGCCGCGGGCATCCTCGAAGAACTGGTCCCGGCGGCATTCAAGGCCCGGTTGTTCAAGTGCTTCCTGGACGCGGCCGTGAGCGAGCAGATCGCCCGCCGCGTGGCGATGAAGGCCGCCACCGAGAACGCCGGCGACCTGATCAAGGACATCACACGGGTCTACAACCGGACGCGCCAGGCGAACATCACCAAGGAAATCAGTGAACTGATCGCCGGCTCCGAGGCGTTGAAATGAGTCGTCGGACGCTCCGCTTCGCGACCTTGGACGACGCCGTCGCGGACGCCGAAGAGTTGTTGGCGAAGGGGTACGACAAGGCGGGCCAGTGGAGCCTCGGCCAGGTGTGCGGGCACTTGGCGAACTGGCTGAGCTACCCGATGGACGGGTTCCCGAAGGCGCCGCCGCCGATCCGGCTCATGCTCTGGCTCGCCCGCCACAGCATCGGACCCGGCAAGCTGAAGCAGTATTTGGCGACGGGCGACATGGGCGCGGGCAAGCCGACGATGCCCCAAAGCGTACCGGCCCCGGACGCCGACGATCGAGAGGGTGTGGCGAAGTACCGGGCGATGGTGGATCGGGCGATTCGGTTCGCGGGAACGCCGCTGCCGAGCCCGCTCTTCGGCCCGATGGACCGCGACACGTGGGTGAAGCTGAACTGCGTTCACGCCGCCCACCACTTGGCATACTTGACACCGAAACACGCGTAGAGACGTTCACGGAGTTCACATGGTTGCCACCGCAACGAAGACCGGCAAGATCGTCCAGATCATCGGCTCCACCTTCGACGTGGAGTTCGAGGAAGGGCACCTGCCGGAGATTTACAACGCGCTCAAGATCAACTCGAAGGCGGACGCTTCTGTGCAGATCGCCCTCACAGGCGAAGTGCAACAACACTTGGGCGGCAGCCGCGTCCGCTGCGTGGCCTTGGGCAGCACGGACGGTCTCGTCCGCGGGATGGACGTGGTCGACACCGGAGCTCCCGTGTCGGTCCCGGTCGGCCTCGAGACGCTCGGCCGCGTGTTCAACCTGCTTGGCCAACCGATCGACGGCGGCAAGGCGATCGACGCCAAGGAAGTCCGCAGCATCCACCGCGAGCCGCCGAAGTTCGCCGATCTCTCGCCCAAGTCCGAAGTGCTGGTCACCGGCATCAAGGTCATCGACCTGCTCACGCCGCTCGTCCGCGGCGGCAAGGCCGGCCTGTTCGGCGGGGCCGGTCTCGGCAAGACGGTCATTCTCACCGAACTGATCAACCGCATCGCCCAGATTTACAAGGGCTACTCGGTGTTCGCCGGCGTGGGCGAACGCACCCGCGAAGGCAACGACCTCTGGCTCGAAATGCAGGAGACGAAGACCTCGGCCGCGGCGGACGCCAAGTCCGTGCTCGAAAGCTGTGCGATGGTCTTCGGCCAGATGAACGAGCCGCCGGGCGCCCGCCTCCGCGTCGCCCTCTCGGCCCTCACCATGGCCGAATGGTTCCGCGACAGCACCGGCTCCGAAACGCTGCTGTTCGTAGACAACGTGTTCCGCTTCTCGCAAGCCGGTTCGGAAGTGTCGGCCCTTCTCGGCCGCATGCCGTCCGCCGTGGGTTACCAGCCGACCTTGGCCACGGAAATGGGTGAACTTCAGGAACGCATCACCTCCACCGCGAAGGGGGCCATCACCTCCGTGCAGGCCGTGTACGTGCCGGCCGACGACCCGACCGACCCGGCCCCGGCCAACACGTTCCAGCACTTGGATGCGTTCATCTACCTCGAACGCTCCATCTCGGAAAAGGGCATCTACCCGGCGATCGACCCGCTGGCGTCGAACAGCCGCTTGCTCGATCCGCAGTACGTCGGCGACCGCCACTTCGCCTGTGCCGACCGCGTGAAGCGCATCCTCCAGCGGTATCGCGAACTGCAGGACATCATCGCCATCCTCGGCGTCGAAGAACTGAGCGAAGACGACAAGGCGGTGGTGGGCCGCGCCCGCCGCATCGAACGGTTCCTCAGCCAGCCGTTCTTCGTGGCCGAGCCGTTCACCGGGAAGAAGGGCGAGTTCACCAAGCTGGAAGACACGATTCGCAGCTTCGAGGAAATCTGCGACGGCAAGTGGGACCACCTGCCGGAAGGCGCGTTCATGTACGTGGGCGGCATCGAACAGGCCGCCGCCGCCGCCGAGAAGATGGCCTCCGGGAAGTAATCTGCTTCGCGGAGTTGCGACCGAGGGAACCATGGCCGAACCGACTGTCAAAGGCGCCGTCGAACACACCCTGCTGCCGAGCGAGGCGACGGAAGCCGCCGATGCGCTCAAGGGCAAGGTGCGTTGCACCGTCGTCACGCCCGAGAAGGCCGTGCTGGACGCCGTGGCCGACTTCGTGATCCTGCCGATGTTCGACGGCGAACTCGGCGTGCTGCCCGGCCGCGCCCCGCTCATCGGCCGCCTCGGAGCGGGCGAACTGCGCCTCAAGACCGGAAGCACCGTCGTGCGCTGGTTCATCGAGCCCGGCTTCGTGCAGGTCCGCAACAACTTGATCTCCGTTCTCACGGCGAAGGCGCAGAAAGCGGAAGAAGTGACGGTCGCGTTGGCCGAAAAGGCTGCCGCGGACGCGGCCGCGATGCCGAGCGGAACGCCGGTGGAGCGGGCGAACAAGACCAAGGCTCGGGACCGCGCCCAAGGCATGAAGAAGGTTGCGGCCCACAATTCCGGCTCGCCCGCCGCCGCTCACTAGCTAGGTCGGATGCGGGATCGTCCTGTCACAGTTTGTAAGCCCGATTCGCACCAAGGGTTGAATCGTTTGCGCGTCGGGCTTGCTTCACAAAGATCCCGAAACGGTTCGTTCAGGCCCGGCGGCGCGGAGAAGGAACGGAGGCGCCTCCGGTGCATCTCGTGTTCGTTCGTCACCCAATTCTGCGATGATCCCGTATTCGATATCGTTTCGTGTATACTCGTAACGGTTCCCTCTGCGGTCGAGTTTGAAGCGGACGCAGTGGAACGTCCGCGTTCGTGCTGAGCGTTCGGGACATCGAACACGGCTGCCCCGCGTCATCCGGACACCGAGCGTATCCCTCCACCTCTTCCACGGAGCACTGCCATGCCCCTGTCCCGCCGCCGCTTCCTGGCTTCATCCGCCGCCACACTCACCGCCGCGAGCTACGCCCGCGCCGCGGACAGCCCCAACGAGAAGATCCGACTCGCGATCATGGGCTGCCGCATCCGTGGGAAGCAACTCCTGCCCGTGTTTCTCAAGCAGCCCAATGTCGAAATCACGCACGTCATCGATCCGGATTCGCGGCTCCATCCCGAGATGCTGAAGCTCGCCGGGAACGCAAAACCGCAGGCGGCCACGGACATCCGCAAGGTGCTGGAGGACAAATCGCTCACGGCACTGGTGGTGGCCGCGCCGGACCACTGGCACGCGCTCGCCACCGTGTGGGCGTGCGAAGCGGGCAAACATGTGTACTGCGAGAAGCCGTGCTCGCACAACCTGATCGAAGGCCGGCGCATGGTGCAGGCCGCGCGGAAGAACAAGGTGACGGTGCAGATCGGCACGCAACGGCGGAGCCAAAGCAGTGTGGTTGCGGCCCGTGAATACGTGCAGAGCGGCAAGCTCGGAAAGGTGACGTTCGCCCGCGCCTGGATCGGCGGCAACCGCCCGAACATCGGCGTGAAGAAAGCGAGCCAAGTGCCGCCCGGCGTCGATTACTCGTTGTGGCTCGGGCCCGCGGCCGAGGGCCCGTTCACCGAGAACCGCTTCCATTACAACTGGCACTGGTTCTGGGACCTCGGCACCGGCGAGATCGGCAACAACGGCATCCACGGGATGGACGTCGCCCGCAATGTGATGGGCTTGGACGCCCCGGTGAAGATCTCGTGCGCCGGCGGCAAGTTCCACTACGACGACGAACAGCAGACGCCCGATACGCAGATCGCGACGTTCGATTTCCCCACCGGCCCCGGCGGCGCCACGGGCTGCACGCTGGTGTGGGAACACCGTGTGTGGGAGAAGAAGGACCAAGGCCCGGAAGGGCAGTCGTACGGCATCTCGATCCACGGCGACAAGGGCACGCTGCTCTTCAATGGCGACTCGTGGACCGTGCGCGGCGGCGACGGTGCGTCCGCCAAGCCGACCAACGACATGATGGGCGACCACGTGAAGAACTTCCTCGACTGCATCCGCGACGGGAAGCGGCCGAACGCGGACATCGAGGAAGGGCACAAGAGCACCCGTCTCTGCCACCTCGGGAACATCGCGTACCGCACCGGCAAGACGCTGCACTTCGACGAGAAGACCGAGAGCTTCCCGCAGCAGCCGGAGGCGAACAAGTACCTCGGCCGCGAGTACCGGAAGGGATTCGAGTTGCCGGCCCTGTAGGCCGGAGTGCCAAATTCATCGCTGCAGAATCTTCTGCGGCGATTCTTTTCGCCTGTTGCAGAGGGGCAGAGGGTTTGGGGCGAGCATCGAGGGGACCATCTTGCCCGGCTCGGCTGGAGCCTCGCCCTCCCGATGCCAAGATCGATAGGCACACGGGGCCCCTGACTCGACTTGATTCAGGCGACGCTCCTTCAACACAATGCGATCACTTCACCTCCACCGAGGCGGCCCATGATCGTCGGCGTTCCCAAGGAGATCAAATCGGATGAGTACCGCGTGGCGATGGTGCCGGCGGGTGTGGAAGAACTCACCCGCGCCGGGCACCAAGTCTTGATCCAAACCGGGGCCGGCTCGGGTTCCGGCATCAGCGACGAGATGTATGCCGCGAACGGGGCCGAGATCGTGGCCGCGGAAGCGGACGTGTGGAAGCGGGCCGAGATGGTCGTGAAGGTGAAGGAACCGCTGCCGGACGAATGGCCGATGATGCGGCCGGGGCAGACGGTGTTCACGTACTTCCACTTCGCGGCGGACGAACAACTGACTCGCACGGTGATGAAGTCGGGGATCACGGCCATCGCGTATGAGACGATCAAGGACGCGAAGGGCACGCTCCCGCTGCTCACGCCGATGAGTGAAGTCGCGGGGCGGATGAGCATCCAGGAAGGGGCCAAGTATCTGGAGCGGCCGTTCGATGGTCGCGGAATCCTGCTGGCAGGCGTGCCCGGTGTGGCGCCGGCGACCGTGGTCGTGATCGGCGCGGGTGTCGTGGGTGCGAACGCGGCACGGGTCGCGGCCGGGCTCGGGGCCAATGTCTTCATCCTCGATGTGAATCTGGATCGGCTTCGCTACTTGGACGACGTGATGCCGAAGAACGTGACGACGCTGTTCAGCAACCGTCACAACATTCTCGACACGATCCAATGGGCGGACCTCGTGATCGGAGCCGTGCTGATACCCGGCGCGAAGGCCCCGCACCTCGTTCGCCGCGAGGATCTCAAACGCATGCAACCGCGAGCGGTCGTGATCGACGTGGCCATCGACCAAGGCGGCTGCCTCGAGACGAGCCGCCCGACGACCCACGCGAAGCCGACGTACATCGTGGACGACATCGTTCACTACTGCGTGACGAACATGCCCGGCGCGGTGGGCCGCACCAGCACCTACGCGCTGACGAACGTCACGCTGCCGTACGCGATGCAGTTGGCGAACAAGGGCGTGGACCGCGCCGCGGCGGAGAACCCGGCCCTTGCCGCGGGCGTGAACATTCGCGCGGGGAAGGTGACGAACAAGGCCGTGGCTGACACCTTCGGGATGGAATGTGTTCCAGTTTAAGTTGAACATCTCGCTTGCAGGTTCGCGATTGGCAAGCGCTCACACGCATGCGGTTTGCTTGGCCCTGTGGTGTGGCGTTCTCTTCCTCTACGGGTTGAACGCGGGGCCGCTGTACCGCACGGAATCGCTGCGGGCCATCATCGGAGCCGAATCGCTGCGCGGGAACTGGCTGTACCCCGTGCTCTACGGCGAACCGTTCCTCACCAAGCCGCCGGGACACTACTCCGCGATCGCGATCTGCTCGCTGCCCTTCGGCGAAGTCACGGATTGGTCCGCCCGCATTCCCTCGGCACTTGCCGCCACTGTCACCGTGTTCCTGATGTGGCGATTGCTTCGCGAGGTGCTGAGCGAACGCACCGCGTTTCTCGCCGCGATGCTGGTGCCGACTTCCGTGCTGTGGCTGGACAAAGCCCCCAGCGCGGAAATCGACATGACGCTCACCGGTTGGGTGGCGGCGTCCCTGTTCCTGTTCCATCGCGGCCGCTGGACGGCAGCGTACCTCTGCCTCGCCCTCGCCACGCTCACCAAGTGGACCGCGCCTGCGTTCTTCTTCCTCACGATCCTGCCGCTGCTCGCGTGGCGACGCCAACTGCATGTGCTGTGGAACTGGCGGCACCTGGTCGCGGCGAGCCTCTCGGGAGCATTCCTCGCCGTGTGGGCTGTGGCCGTGGCGAACGAAGTGGGCTGGGACGCGCTCGCGTCCACGATCCGTGCAGAAGCTGCGTACCGGTTCAATCCGCCGCCGAAGGCCAAGGGCTACCCGTGGCACGAACTCGCCACGTATCCGTTGCTCGTGCTCGCGGCCCATCTGCCGGTCGCGTTCTTCGCGCTTCGCACGCTGCGGATGCCGCTCGACGATCGCGGCCGGGCCGTGGTTCAACTACTGCACTGCTGGGTGTGGCCGAACCTGCTCTTCTGGACGCTGGTGCCCAACCACAACGTGCGTTACATCCTGCCAATCAGCCCCGCGTTGATGGCGCTCGGCGCCGTCGGATTGTTCCGGGGACGTGGCACGCTCCGCTCCGAGGACTCCGCGTCGCGGCTAAACGGAATCGTGATCGGGTTCCTCGCGATGTGGTTGGTGGTGAAGATCGTGCATGCGGAATTCGTGGTGCCGAACCGCGATCGCGATGGACGGCCGACGGGGGCCGAATTGCGAGAACTGGTGCCCCCCGGCGAACCGCTGCACCTCTACAAGCTCAAGGATGAAGGCGTGCTGTTCTACTTCGGCCGGCCGGCGAAGCGACTCCACGAACCCGAGCCGATTCCGCCCGGCGCCTACGCCTTGCTTCTGCAATCGGAGTGGAACGAGCGGCAGAACTACGGAGATTTGCGACTCGTGCGCGGGCTGTATGATCAACAGCACGATCCGATCTATCTCGTGCAGCGAACTCCGTGATGCCGCCGGCCGAAGCCCCCGAGCGTGAAGTATTTTCCGTGTTCGCGCTGGTGAACCGCGCCCGCGGGCACCTCGAATCGAACTTCACCTCGGTGTGGGTCGAAGGCGAGATCACCAACTTCAAGAAGCACTACTCCGGGCACTGGTACTTCACGCTGAAGGACGACCGGGCCCAAATCAAAGTGATCTGTCCGTTCGGCGCGAACGCCCGCCTCCGCTTCGAGCCGCACGACGGCATGCAAGTGATCGCCCGCGGCCGCCTCACGATTTATCCTGGCCAAGGCAGCTTCCAGATCGAGGTCGAAACGCTGGAACCGAAAGGCATCGGGGCCGCGGAACTGGCCCTGCGCCAGCTCAAGGAGAAGCTTCAGAAGAAGGGCTACTTCAACCAATCGCGCAAGCGCCCGCTCCAGCGCTGGCCCAAGCGTGCCGCACTGGTCACCAGTGCGAAAGGGGCCGCGATCCGCGACATGCTGCAACTGTTCCGCACGCGGTGGCCGTTCTGCGAGGTGATTGTGCGGCCGTGCCGCGTGCAAGGCGACGGGGCCGCGGACGAGATCGCCGCGAGCATCCGCATGCTCTCCGAACTGCACCGGACGAGGAAGTTGCAGTTCCACGCGGTGATCGTGGGCCGCGGCGGCGGCTCGGCGGAAGATCTCTCCGCCTTCAACGAGGAGTGCGTCGCGGATGCGATCTTCGCGTGCTCCTGCCCCGTGATTTCGGCCGTGGGCCATGAGATCGATTGGTCCATCGCGGACATGGTGGCGGACTTCCGCGCCGAAACGCCGAGCGCGGCCGTGAGTCACTTCGCCCCGCACCAGGATGAGGTGCGGCGAAATCTCGGCGAGTATCACGCGCGGTTGCGGGAAGGCATCGCCCGTCGATTGCAATTCGCGCGTCAGGCCGTGGACCACTACGCCTCCCGGCCCGCATTGAAGCGGCCGTTACAGCGGCTGCGCGACCTCGAGCAGAGGCTGGACGAAACCGCGGATCGATTGGCCCTCGCCGCTTCGCGACGAATCCAGAAATCCAACGAAAAACTGGCCGCCCTCGCGGCCCGGCTCGAATCGCTGAGCCCGCTCAACACCCTGGCCCGCGGCTACAGCCTCACCCGCACTCCGGACGGCAAGTTGCTCCGCGACGCGGCCGAAGCAAAACCCGGCGACGTGATCGTGACCCGGCTCGCGACCGGCGAACTGACCAGCCGCGTGGAGGCGTCATGAGTGCGAAGCCGACCGAGATCCGATTCGAAGATGCGCTCCGCGAGTTGGACGCGATCCTGCGCGACTTGGAGGAAGGGGCTGTGAGCCTGGAGGATTCACTGGCCCGCTACGAGCGCGGCGTGAATCTCCTGAAGCAGTGTTACGGGCAGCTTCAGGATGCGGAGCACCGCGTGAAGATGCTCACCGGCACGAAGGAGGACGGCTCGCCGGAGTTGCAGCCGTTCCCGGTGGCCGCGGACACGCGCCGCCCGGCCAAGCCATCCCGCGATTGACACGCGCTGCGCGGGCGTGCTAGAACCCCGCGATGCCGAGCGTTCTCTCTTCACCACGGACCACACCGCCGGCCGCGCCGCCCGGCGTGGCCGTCTCGGTTTGCATCGCGAATTGGAACTGCGTCGCGCTGCTCCGCCGCTGCCTTGAATCGCTGTTCGAACACGAACAAGGCGTCTCGTTCGAAGTCGTGATCGTGGACAACGCCTCGACGGACGGCGCGGCGGACATGGTCGAGCGCGAGTTCCCGCAGGCGACGCTGATCCGCAACGCGGAGAATCGCGGTTTCTCGGTCGCGAACAACCAAGCGGCCGCCGCCGCCCGCGGCCGCTACTTCTTCTTCCTGAACAACGACACGGTCGTCCCCCCGCACACGCTCGGGCAGTTCTTCGAGTTCGCGGAAGCGAATCCGTCCGTCGGCATGGTCGGCCCGCGGCTCCGCGGCACGGATGGCGAATTCCAGATCAGCTACCGCCGCCGGCCCACCCTCGGCGCCCTGCTCCACCGCATCAGCCTGCTCCGCTGGACCGGCCTGTTCCGCCGCGCGTACTACGACTACCGACGCGATTCGTACGAACCGGAAGGCGTGCGGCCGGTCGAGGTGCTGATGGGGGCGGCCGTGTTCCTGCACCGCGCGGTGTTCGAAGACAGCGGCCGCTGGGACGAACGCTACGGTTTCGGTGTGGAAGACATCGATCTCTCCACGCAGGTGGGCCGCCGCCGCCCGCTGGTGTATGTCGGCGACGTGGAAGTGGTGCACTACGGCCGCGCGTCGAGCCGCGCGAACGTCAGTTTCGTGGCACCGAACGTGGCCACGGGTTATGTGCAATACTTTCGCAAGGCCGGCGTCAGCCCGAACGCCCTCCGCTTCTACAAGCTGCTCGTCACGCTGGACGCGCCGGTGCAGTGCATGGGGAAACTGCTGCAGGGCGGGATGCGGCTGGTGCGCGGCCAACCCGGCCGCGCGAAGCGAAGTTGGCTCGCGGCCAAGGGCCTCATGCACTTCATGCGAACCGAGATGCTCCGCTTCTGGCGGGCGTGATCACATCAGCAACCCGGCGACCGACGCGTTGATCAGTGTCGCGAGGAAACCGCCCAGGAGCGCCTTCAGGCCGAGGCGGGCGAGGTCCGCACGCCGCTCGGGCGCCAAGGCGCCGATGCCGCCGAGTTGAATGCCGATCGAACTGATGTTCGCGAAGCCCGTCAAGGCGTAGGTCGCCAGCGCATACGAGCGAGCCTCCATGTTCACGGGGGATTGTGTCGCCGGGTTCCAGTACAGGGATGTCATTTGCTGGAACGAGAGGAATTCGTTGGCGACGAGTTTGATGCCGAGCAATTCCGCGACCTTCGGCACGTCCGCCGGGGCCACACCCATCAGCACCGCCACGGGAGCGAACAGCTTCCCGAAGACCGCCTCCAGCGACACGTCCGGGTGGATCAGCTTGAGTCCGTGATTCAAGGCCGCGATCACGGCCAGGAACGCCAACAGCATCGCGATGATGTTGATGGCCAGTTTCATCCCTTCGGACGCCCCGGATGCGGCGGCGTCCACGACATTGGCATGCGCGCGTTCGTCGGCGATGTTCACGCGGCCGCGAGTGCGGGGTTCGCCGGTCTCCGGCACGAGGATCTTCGCAACGTACAGCCCGCACGGGGCCGCCATCACGCTCGTGGCGAGCACGGCCCGCGCGTCCGCCCCCATCTCGATGTAGATGGCCATCACACCGCCCGCGATCGTCGCCATCCCGCCGATCATGATCGCGAGCAGTTCGGATCGCGTCATCGTCGCGATGTACGGTTTCACGATGAGCGGCGCCTCCGTTTGCCCCATGAACACGTTCGCCGCCGCCGAGAGGCTCTCGGCCCCGCTCACGCCGCGCCGGCCCATCACCAGCACCATGAACTTCGCGAACATCCACACCACGAGTTGCAGGATGCGGAGATGGTACAAGACCGTGAACACCGTCGAGACGAAGATCACTGTCGTGGTGAGGATGATGGCGAACGGCACACCGGAGTGCGGGCCGAGTTTTTTCATCGCGGCATCGTCGGCGACGGGGCCGAAGAGCAACCCCGCGCCGGCTTTGCTGAAACCGACGAACAGGGACACGAGCCGGCCGAGCCAGTCGAAGAACGCCCGCACGGGCTCCGCGTGGATGACCAGCGACGCGAGCACGAGTTGCAGCGCGACACCGGCCAGCACCACGCGCGGGTTCACCGCCCGCACGTTCGACGAGAACAGGAAAGCCGTGCCGAGGAACGCGACGATGCCGAACGAGGAGCGGAGTTGCGGCGGAAACGAATCACCGCCCATCCACGCGATCGAAGTCAGCGTGACGATCCCGGCCGCCATCGCGATTCGCCAGGTGAGCGGAGTGGAAACCGCTGTCATTTGTTGGGTTCCGGGACACGCGGAGAGAGGTGGTGAGAGTATAGAATGGCAGCGTTCAACCGTCCGTTTCGCCGAGCTTCGCCATGCCTGTCTTTGAAGACGACGATCGACCGCGGCCGCGCCGCAAGCCCGAACCGAAGGCGGTTTCGCCGCTGTTGTACCTCGCGGTCGCCTTCCTCGGGCTGCTCGTGATCGCCGGCGGCATCTGGATCGGCAGCCTCGCCGTGGACCTGTTCCGCGGCCAACCCGCGGCGACCAACCCCGATGCCAAGCCGAAGGAAACCGTGGCCAACGGCCCGCTCGATGCGGAGGAGACGGAAGCGAACCAGGTCTTCGAGGCGGACAAGGCCAGTGTGGTGAACGTGGACACCGTGCTCACACAGCGCGGGTCGTTCCAAGGCGGCGAGCAGCAAACGGGCACCGGGTCCGGCTTCGTGTGGGATGCGGACGGTCGCATCGTCACCAATTTCCACGTGATCGAAGAGGTGTACAAGCGGCGGAACGTGGTGGTCCGCGTCGTCATGGCGGACCGGCAATCCTACGACGCCCGCATCGTCGGCACCGCCGCGGATTACGATCTCGCCGTGGTTCAGATCCTCAACGTGCCGAAGGACCGGCTCAAGCCCATTCAAGTGGCCACGTCATCGGACTTGAAAGTGGGCCAGAAGGTGTACGCGATCGGCAATCCGTTCGGTCTCTCGCTCACGCTCACGGCCGGCATCATCAGCAACCTGGACCGCGCGATCGAAGCTCCGACCGGGGCGCCGATCGCGGGGGCGATCCAACACACGGCGCAGATCAATCCGGGGAACAGCGGCGGCCCGCTGCTCAACCGAGCGGGTAAGCTCGTGGGCGTGAACACGTCCATCGCCACGCCCGCGAGCGGCGGCGGCAACGTCGGCATCGGCTTCTCCATCCCGTCGGACACGGTGAACCAGGTCGTCACGGCGATCATCCGGCAGGAACGGCCGAAGAAGCCGGACATCGGCGTGAGGTTGTACGACGAGAAGCGGCTGCGGGCCTTCGGGTACGACAAGGGCGTGATGATTTCCGAAGTGATCCCCGGCGGCCCGGCGGACGTGGCGAAACTCCGCGGCCTGCGCCGCACGCCGAACGGGGCCGCCGCCGGCGCGGGGGACATCATCCTGGCCATCGACGGCGAGGAAGTCGGCGGCGTCGCGGACTTCCAACGCATTCTGGCGAAGTTGAAGCCGGACCAAGCCGTCCGCATCCGCTATCTGCGCGACGAAACCGAGCGCGAAACGACGCTCGTGGTTCGTGGCGTGTGAATCCCGGACGGATCGGCCGGCCGGCCTGTAAGCCGGGTTTTGTCCCCGCCTTGCGGCGGGTGACGGTCATTTATCCAGGCCCGCGGTTGCCCGCGGGCTCGAGCGGCACACCCGGGGATCGTAACGGACCGGGCCGGTCCTGTCCCCTGCTTGGCCTTGCTCCCGGTGGGGTTTGCCGAGCCGGCCGGTCGCCCGGCCGCTGGTGCGCTCTTACTTTAAGGGCCGAAGCCCCGCACCATTTCACCCTTACCTCCTCGGAACCCGGAACGCGGAACACGCAACACGGGAAGAAGATCTTCACTCCGCATGTCGCATTCCGCATTCCGCATTCGGCGAAGGCGGTATCTTTCTGTTGCACTGTCCCGCCCGTTGGCGGCCCGCGCCGGGGCACGGAACCGTTACCGAGGGTGGCCGTTAGCCATCACCGCGCCCTGTGGAGCCCGGACTTTCCTCCGCCGCGAGCGGCAGCGACCGTCCGGCCGACCGACCGATCCGAATGCTCAGGGTAGCACCTCCGCACACTATGATGAAGCCATGCCAGCGGTTTTCTTGAATCGGACGGACAAACGCCCCGACGGGTTCGCGGGTTGTGCCGCGACCATCGGCAATTTCGATGGCGTGCACCTCGGGCATCGCTCGCTGATCGATGCCGCGGTTCGCCGCGCGAAGGAACTGGGTGGGCCGGCCGTCGCCGTGAGTTTCGACCCGCCGCCGTACCAAGTGCTGTTCCCGGACGCCCCCGTCCGCCCGCCACTCACGGACATGGCGGAACGTACGCGACTGCTGCACGCAGCCGGCATCGACCGCGTCGCAGTCCTGCGAACCACGACGGAATTGCTCGCCCTCACCCCGGAGCAGTTCTTCCGCGAGGTGCTGCTGCGACAACTCGGCGCGAGCGCGGTGATCGAAGGGTTCAACTTTCGCTTCGGCATCAACCGCACGGGCAGTACGAACACCCTCCGCAGCCTGTGCTCCGCGGCGGAGCTCCGCTTCGAGGAAGTGCCACCCTTCGAATGGGATGGCGAGCCGGTCTCCAGCAGTCGCGTGCGGGCGGCCTTGTCGACCGGCGATGTCGCGCTCGCAGCCCGGCTCCTCGGCCGCAACTATTCCATCGCGGGCACCGTGGTGAAGGGTGCGGAACGCGGCCGCACACTCGGCTTCCCCACGGCCAATCTCGCGGACGTGCCCGTGGAGTTGCCCGGCAACGGCGTGTACGCCGTGCACGCCCATGTGAACGGATCCGCATGGCCGGCCGCCGCGAACATCGGCCCGAACCCCACCTTTGGCGACACCGCCCGCAAGATCGAAGTGCATCTCATCGGCTTCATCGGCGATCTGTACGGCAGGCAGTTGAAGGTGGAGTTCGCGACGAAGCTGCGCGACACGCAGCCCTTCGCCGGCGTCGCGGAACTGACCCGACAGTTGAAGCAGGACATCGAACACGCCCGGAGTGTGCTGGCATGACCGACCTGCGTTCGCGCGTCGAGCACGTTCTGAAGACCGACATCGCGGCGGCACTGATGCTGGACGGCAACGGCATCGAGGTGCTCGACGTGTCCGACGGCATCGCCCAGTTGCGTCTCTCGGGCGCGTGCGCCGGCTGCCCCGCCACCGTCATGACCGTCATCACTTCGCTTGAATCGGAGCTTCGCAAGCACGTCCCGGAAGTGGAAGTGATCGAAGCCGTGCCATGATGCATCGGTTATCATGACCCGTGGTGGAGCGGAGCACGCAAGATGCCGATACACGACTGGACCAAGGTGAGGGCCGGCACCTTTCACAACTTCCATGTGCTGTGGACGGGCGCGATCACGAACAGTCTCAACTCTGGCGTGCTACCCGAAGGTTATTTCGCGATGGCGGAGCAAATCGTCGGACGTCCCGAAGGCGACGTCGTCGCACTCGAACGAAGCAACGGCAAGCCGCGCGGACGCGCGGGAAACGGGGCAGTCGCGGTCGCCCCGCCCCGGCCGAAATCGCGATTCGTCCTCCCGATGCAAGAAGTGCGCTATGCGGAGAAAGCCAACCGCGTCGCGATTCGTCATGCACTCGGCGACGTGGTGGCTGTCATTGAGATCGTCTCGCCCGGGAACAAATCCAACCAGAACGCGATCCGCACGTTCCGGGAGAAGTCCTCGGACCTGATCCGCCAGGGTGTCAACCTGCTGATCGTGGACTTGTTTCCGCCAAGCCCGCGGGATCCGCAGGGCATTCACAAGTCGATTTGGGACGAGTTCACGGACGAACCGTTTGAGTTGCCTGCGGACAAGCCTCTCACGCTCGTTGCGTACCAAGCCTCTCCCGAGATCACGGCGTATGTCGAACCGGTGGCCGTCGGGGACGCCCTGCCGGACATGCCGTTGTTCTTGGATGGCGATTTCTACGTGAACCTGCCGCTTGAAGCGACTTATGCCGCGACTTGGAACGTGCTGCCGAAGGAACTCAAGGCTCTGCTGGCGTGACGCTATCATGTCTGGACGCTGCCGACAGGAGATCCTCCGTGCCTGCCCCCGCCATCCGCACTTCGCTGCTCACGCTCGCCGCGCTGCTCCTCGCCGCCCCGGCCGCCCCCGCGGTCATCCAGAAACTGCTTCCGCTGAAGGATGTGCTCGACAGCGAGAAGCTCATTTTCGAGGCGACGGTGGACAGCGTCGCCCCCGAGAAGCCCGGAGTCGTGTTCAAGTTGGAGGAGAAGCTCAAGGGCGAGCCGCCGTTCGATCGTATCCCGCTGAACCTCTCCAGCAGCGACCCGACCGCCAAGAAAGACGATCACACGAAGGTGATGCTCGACCGACTCGAACCGGGCCGGAAGCTGATCGTGTTCGCGTCGAAGAAGGGGAAGAACTTCAACGCGATGTGCTTCCTCGAAGGCACATGGTTCTCGATGCAAGGAACGCTGGACGACGACGGCAAGACGGTCCGGTGGGCGTTCCAATGCTGTGAGCCGTACCTGCGCCGCACCTACGCCGGCACCACCGCGGAATTGAAGAAGATCATTCAGGACGGCCTCTCGAAAAAGGCCGACCCGCCGGGCGTGAACGAGAAGGAGAAACCCGGCTTCGGCCCCTTGCCGATGAAGAAGGGCGGATTGGTTCCGACGACGCTTTTCGGTGTGATGCCGTCCTTGGTGTTGATCGGGCCGATGGCGGTCATCGCGGCGTTGTTTCCCGGCGTCGCCGCGAAGATGGCCGTGGGCATGACACGCTGGCGGGCGTTCCTCGTGATCGCCAGCACGAACAGCACGCTCGCGCTCGCCTACTGGTTCCTCCAATTCAAGCAGTGGCTGCCGGACACGCCGCTCGCGGGTTACAAGGGCTTCACCGCGCTCATGCTGGTCTCCTCGGGCATCGGTTTGCTGTGGGCCGGGCTCCGCTATCGTCGCCACGCCGCGGACGACGCCACGATCACGGCCACACCGTCTCGTTATGAACTGACCATCCTCGCCGGGCTCACCGCGCTCATCGCCCTGATCGTGCTCTCCAGCCGCTTCTTCACGAACACATGGGCGGAACTGTTGGACCTGCCGATGCGCGAGTTCGCCATCATCGGCGGTTCGCTGGTCGTCGCCACGGGGTACACCCTGTTTCGAATGGCGACCGCGAAAGCGGACCTGAACTTCGAGGGCGTCGAACCACCGGTGCGGCTCAGCCTCTCGGGTGAATCGGTGGGCCTGTGTGCGCTTTTCCTGGGCACCGTGGTCGCTCTCTGCATCGGCGGCGGAACCACGACCCACACCGCGAACCTCACCACCGAACTCGGCGACGCCGAGGATTCGTTCGGGCCCAAACTTGCGGACGTCCGCGTGTTCGAACTGGCGGACGTGCACCAGGTCATGTCCAACGGGCTCACCGTGGACGGCGATCGCCTCTACCTCGGGGCCGCGAAACTCGGATTGTCTTCCTCCTACGGCTCGGTTCATTGCCTCGACCGCAACACCGGCGAGGCGAAGTGGAAGTTCGACAACGACGAAGATTTGAACCCCGTGTACAGCACGCCGACCGTGGCGAACGGCAAAGTGTACGTCGGCGAAGGGCTGCACACGGATAAGAATTGCCGCCTGTTCTGCCTCGATGCCGCGACCGGAAAGGCGGCTTGGGCCAAGCCCTTCGACACGACCAGCCACACGGAAGGCAATCCGCGCGTCCAGAACGGCAAGGTGTACTTCACCGCGGGGGACGACGGTCTGTTCTGCGCCGATGCCACAACGGGCGCAAAGGTGTGGCAGTTCCCCGGCCGGGAGCAACAACTCCACATCGACGGCCCGCCGGCGGCGAGCGGTAACCGCATCTTCATCGGCAGCGGCCTCTACACGCTGGCCCTGCTCGCCGTGGAAGCGAACACCGGAAAAGAACTGTGGCGCACTCCGGTGGACCTGCGATCCTTCGGCCCGCCTCTCGTGCTCGGCAACCGCGTGGTGTACGGACTCGGCACCGGGAACATGTCCGCCGATGTGTTCAAGTACGACGAGGAGAAGAACAAGGAGGAGGAGAAGACGCCCGCCGGTGCGGTCGTGTGCGTCGAAGCGGATTCGGGCAAACTGGCGTGGCGTTACGACATGTCGCGGTCCGTCCACACGGCACTCGCCGCGGATGCGTTCTCGGTGTATGCCGCGAGTCGCGACGGCATGGTGTACTGCCTGGACCGCAAGACCGGGAAACTGCGATGGAAGACCGGCGTCGGCGCCACCTGCACGGCCGGCCCCGCGGTCGCGGCAACCGGCGGCGTGCCGGCAGCCGTGTACGCGATTTCCACGGAAGGCACGATGGCGTGCCTCGACCCGCGCACGGGCAAGGTGAACTGGATACGCGACCTGCGAGAACACACGAAGAAGTTGGTGGAAGACGCGTTCGCCACGCCCGTGGTCGTCACGGAGGCCACTCCGACCGGCGGCCGTCGTGTGATTTACGCCGGGGCCATGCTCAAGAATCCGAACAACGGCGCGAAGAGCGCCGCCATCTTCCGCTTTGAAGACGAGATCAGCGAGTGAGTGTTCCATGAACCGTCGTTCCTTCCTCTTTCAAGCCGGCGGCGGGCTCGGCGGTATCGCGCTGGCCCAGATGCTCGCGGATGCGGGAGACCTCGGCGCGCCTAAGCTCCATCATCCCGCGAAGGTGAAACGCGTCATCCAGCTGTTCATGAACGGCGGCGTGTCGCAACCGGACACGTTCGACTACAAGCCGGAGTTGGAGAAAGGCCACGGCAAGCCGTTCAACCCCGGCGGCAGCGAGAAGCCCGAAGGCGTCACCAGCACGCCCGGCAACCTGATGAAGAGCCCGTTCCCGTTCAAGCAGCACGGGCAGTGCGGTCGGTGGGTCAGCAGCATGTTCCCGCACCTTGCCACGCAAGTGGACCGCATGGCGTTCCTCATGGCGGTGCAGTCCAAGTCCAACGTGCACGGGCCCGCCAGTTACATGATGAACACGGGCTTCATCCTGCCGGGGTTCCCGTGCATGGGGGCGTGGCTCTCGTACGGCCTCGGTCGCCTCACGGACAACCTGCCCACCTTCGTGGTGCTGCCGGACGCCCGCGGACTGCCGTACAACCAGAAAGGCAACTTCGCATCCGGTTTCCTCCCCGTGCTGCACCAGGGCACGATCCTGAACGCGTCCGGCACGCCGCCGATCCCGGACCTCGCTCCGAACCCGAAGGTGAAGTTCGTGACGCCCGAAGCGGACGCGGACGCCCAGAAGCTGCTCGGCCTCATCAACAGGAAGCACGCCGAGGAACGCCCCGGCGATTCGCGATTGGAAGCCCGCATCGAGAGCTACGAACTCGCGGCCAAGATGCAGCAGCACGCCCCCGAAGCGCTCGACCTGGCTCGCGAGACGGACAAGACCCACAAGGCCTACGGCACCGACGACCCGAAGACCGCCGACTTCGCGAAGCGCTGCCTGCTCGCGCGACGACTACTGGAACGCGGCACGCGGTTCGTTCAGGTGTGGAGCGGCGCCGGCGGCCCCAGCAACAACTGGGACAACCACACGGACATCCTCAAGGAACTTCCTGCGATCGCCGGTTCGATGGATCGCCCGGCTGCGGCCTTGCTGCAAGACCTCCACGACCGCGGACTGTTCTCGGACACGCTCGTGGTGTTCAGCACCGAGTTCGGTCGGCAGCCGTTCACGCAGGGCGTCACGGGTCGCGACCACAATCAGGGCACGTCCGTGAGTTGGCTCGCAGGGGCGGGCATCAAGGGCGGCGTGAGTTACGGCGAAAGTGATCCGTGGGCGTGGCGGGCCGCCGTGGACAAAACCTACTGCTACGACATCCACGCCACCATCCTGCATCTCATGGGCATCGACCACGAGAAGCTCACCGTCCGCCACGACGGCACGGATCGCCGCCTGACCGATGTTCACGGTCATGTCATCAAAGACGTGTTGGCCTGAATTTGCCGCAGCCTCTCGCTCATCCGGTCGGCCGCGGCCTTCAGCGAGAGCGTTCGTCTGGCATCCGCCTGCCCCTGCGCAGCGATCGCGGCCGCCTCCGCGGGATGATCGAAGACCCGCCGCATCTGCCGCGCCGCGTCTTCGATACTGGGTTCGGCCCACACGCAACCCTTCGGATACGGAGGCACATCGTCCTCGATTCGCGCCGGGGCGTGGCTCACGAGATAGCTGTTCGCCGCGTTCATGAAGTCGAGATTGCCCGAGTAGCCGGTGGCGATCGTCGGCTTGCCCAGCAACATCGCCTCGGCCATCGTGAGGCCCAACCCCTCGGAACGGTGCAGTGAGACGTACGCGTCTGCGGCGTTCATGAGTGCGAGCAGGTCGCCGCGCGGAAGGCTGCGGTCGATGAGCTTCACGCCGTTGGCCGCGGCCGCACGGCGAAGTTCGCGCCACCAGTCGCTGTAGCGGCCGTCCTGTTCGCCGAGCTTGATCGCGAGTTCCACCGGCTCCGATTCCGCGAACGCGAGGCGGAACGCTTCGATCAAGGCGAGCGGGTTCTTCCGCGGCATGCGGCTGTTCATGTCGAATGTGAACAGAAACGTGAATTTGTCCGGGTCGAGGCCGCACGTCGCCTTCGGCTTCGGCTCGAACGCGGGCAGTTGCACCGACGGCAGCATCGGGAACACCGGCTTGCCCAGCGCCTTCATGGCGTCGGCGATGAACTGCGTCGGCGCCCAGATTTCATCCACATCCGCACCGCGGCCGAGCCACGCTTGCGGGAGTTGCTCGAGTTCCCAGAACCACACGGCAATGCGGTAGGTGCCCGGCCGCGGGTGCAACCCCGCGAGGCGGTACGCTTCGGGGATCGCGAGATCGAGCCCGGTGTTCACGAGCGTGATCGGGAAGCGTTCGAGCCCGTCGAAGCCCTCGCGGCCGCGACCGTCCCAATTCGTCGGCATCGGCACATCGCGGAGCGAGAGCGCCACCCCGGCGGACGCGAGCGCGTCCACCATTCCCTGAGCCGCGTGCTGAAGCCCGGAGTTGTATCGGAACAGGCCGATCGCATTGACGCCGCGTTCGCTGTCAGGATTCGGCGGATTCGGAAGAGCCGCGCGGCGGAGCCACCGGCCGCGCAGGTTGAACTCGGCCGCGAGATCGCGCTTGAATGGCTCCCAGCCGGCCGGCGTGAGCGCGTTCGGCCACTTCTCCTGCCACGCGGGCTGGACGCGGTACGTCGCGGCCAACCCGCGATCCGCCGACGCATCCGTTTCGAAGAGCCGTCGCAGCACGTCCGCCGGTTCAAGCCCGAAGCAGCCGTCGCCGTACTTGCAGAACCAGTGGAACAGGTCGCCGCGCTGGGCCGGCGTGAGGCCGAGCGGGAAGATCGTGCGAAGGTCTTCACGCAGTTCGTAGAGCCGTTCACCGATCACCGGTCGGCCGTGCGTGAACGCCCACTCGCGCGGCGAGCCGTCGACGGGATAAATCCGCGACACGAGTTCGCGGTCCGCGATGTCGAAGAAGCAGCGAGGGTCTTCGCCGGCGAGTGCGAGCTTGGCGCGACGGCGCACCTTCGCCACGAGTCGGCGGGCGCGTGAGAGCAGCGGAGGCGGTGCGATTCCCGGCATGGGTCAGGCGGCTCGTGGAAGGGGAACGGCGGGCCGCGGCACGAACGGCAGCGCAACCCGAGGGCCGTGCCGCGCCGCGGCGAGGATCACCGCACCGTAGCGGTCCAGCATCTCGTCGTATGTCAGGTGGTTGTCGAAAGCCGCCCGCGATTCGCGGCCCATGCGTTCGAGCAGTTCCGGTTCGTCGAGCATTCGGCGCATGTGCTCCGCAAGTCCGACCGCATCGCCGAAGCCGAACTGCATGGCGTTCGCGTTCCAGAACACTTGCTCGCTCACGCCATGAACCGGCGTGGAGAGAATCGGCAGGCCGAACGCCTCGGCCTCGAGCACGGCGCGGCTGAACGTCTCGATGTGCGAGGTGCACACGAACGCGTCCGCGGCGCGGTACAGCCGCCACACGTCGTCCGTTTCGGGAACGAGTTCGACCACGTCCTGCACGCCGCGCCGCACCACAAGATGCTTCACATAGTCCGCGTAAGGCAGCCCCTCACGCAGGCCGATGAGTTGGCACCGGAAGTTGCGGCGGGTGCGGGCCAAGATCGCCGCCGCTTCCACAAGAGTGTGTTGTCCCTTCCGCTCGCACACAGTGCCGACTGCGATGAACGTGCGATTCGGGTTGCGACCCTTCGGCGTGCGGCGGATGAAGTCGTCGAAGGGTTTGGCGTCGAGCCCGTTGTGCAGCACGCGAACGTTGCCGCGGATGTTCAGGTGCTCGAAGAGCTTCGCGGTGTCGTGCGAAGCGGGGATCACGCGGGCGGCCATCGCGAAGGCTTGCTCCACGCGGCGGCGGGCGAACGGCGGATAGAGCCGTTCGAGCACGTCCCGCGAGTAGCTTTCGTGGATGATCCACACCGCGGGGATGCCGGCTCGCGCGGCCGCCTCCACGAGCGGGAATGTCGTCAGCGTGTTGGCGATCACCACCTCGGGGCGGTGCTTCCGGAGCAACTCCGCGGCCTCCCGTTGGGCCGCATCGTACTCGCGCGGGGACCAGAGGCCGTCCACGAATCGCTTGGAGAAAGCGGTTTCGCGGACATCCACGGGCACGCCCTCGGCCGTGTACACGTTCGCGCCCGGCCCGCCCAGCGGCGAGTATGCGACCGGATCGATCGCACCGCGATTTCGCAAGCCGAGCACGATTTCAGACAGGTATCGCGGCGCGCCTTCGGGATTGTTCAGGTTGTGCGCCACGACCAGCGCCCGCACCGGAGCGGCTTCTTCGGGGAGTGACAGCGGGCTGTCACCGAGCGGCCGCCACGCTTCGCGTTCGGAGCAATTCGGATTGTGGAACGGGTCCGTATGGCGGCCGAAGGTGCAAAGTTCGGAGGGGGCCCAGTCCGCGTTGCAAGAGCGGGCGACGAGCTCGGCGCCGGGCACGAATGCGCACCGCAGGCCGAGTCCGCGGAGTCGCGCGCAGTAATCCACGCTCCACAAGCTGTCCGGGTACCGGCTGGAATCGAACCCGCCGAGCCGTTCGAAGGTCTCGCGGCGCGTCAGCAGGCAGCGGCCGCCGAGCGCCGACACGTTCCGTGTGACCTCGCCGTAGAAGTAGTAACTGATCCGGTCCTTGCCCGAGCCAGCGAACGCGGATGCGGGAGCGATGCCGTCGCGTTGGCCGAGAACGAGCCCCGCGTCGAGCACGCCGCCGTTCGCGTCCGTGACCTTCCCGCCGACCGCGCCGACACCGGGGAGCGACGCATTGGCGACGAGCCGCGCGAGCCACTGCGGATCGGCCGGCTCGCAGCCCGCCTCCAGGTAGAGAAGGAAATCCTTGGCGCGAGTCGCCGCAATGCGGTTCAACTCCTCCGCGGACGAACCGCGGACTCGTATCAGCGAGAGATTCCCATACGACGTTTTCGCGCGAATCGTGTCGGGTCCGTCGCCGTACAGGATGATGGCAACACTCGGCTCGCGGTCCAGCGAGTTCACCGCGAGCACGGGAAGGTTCAAACGGTCGGCGAACGGCGGCACTTCGAGCGATGCCTTCACGCCGCGCCGGACCAACGCATCTTCCACGGCCTTGCGGCCGGCCGTGTGAACGTATCCTTTCACGCTCGCGGCCGCGGCCGTGGATTCGGGCAGCGACCGCCAGTGATACAGGATCTGCGGCACGTGATGCACGCGGTCCGTGAGTTCCGTCACGCGCAAGAGCAAGTCGTGGTCCTGCGACCCTTCGTACCCCGGCCGGTAGCGGCCCGCTTTCTCGAACACGCTTCGCCGGATCGCCGTGAAGTGATTCACGTAGTTGTAACTGAGCAGCAGTTCGGGGGACCAATCCGGCTTGAATTGCGGATCGTACCGGTGCCCGGCGGCGTCGATCTTGTCCTCGTCGGAGTAGAGCAGGTCCGCATCCGGGTGGGATTGCAGGCGTTCGGCGAGGGAAAACAGGGCGTGCGGAGCGAGCGCGTCGTCGTGATCGAGCAGCGCGATGAAATCGCCGGCGGCCAGATCCGCGGCGGAGTTCGTGGCCCGGCAAATGTGGCCGTTCTCGCGCCGCCGCACGAGTTTGATCCGCGGATCGGCCGGCAGTGCGTCCAGGAACCTCCGCAACTCCGACTTCGTGGAGCAATCATCGGCGAGGCACAATTCCCAGTGCGGATACGCTTGGTTGCGAACCGAGCGGATCGCTTCTTCCAGCCACTGCGGTTCGACGTTGTAGATCGGCACGAGAATGCTGAAGACGGGCCGATACCGGAATCCCGCGATCGCCGCGGCCATGGCTTCGCGCATCCGCGGCGTGATGGCTGTGTTCGCAATGTACGCATCGTGAACCGAACACGGGCGGAACTGCCGCGCGAGCAACTTGTAGCGCACCTTCAACCGCAGTTCGAAAAGCGCGTCGCGCACGCGGCCGATGCGGGCGGCCCACCGGCTCGGCGAGAGCACTTCACCGGAAAGCACGGACCGCAGGACGCGCCGGGCGAACCCCGGCTGGAGTGCCGGCGGTTCGACGCCGACTTCGCCCCACGGCCGCCGGTAGAGCAGTCGCTCGCTCGAATCGAAGAGCAGCACCACGGCCAGTTCTTGGATGCCGTGTTCGACGGGAAGTTGCGTGCCGATGTTGAACCGGCGCCAGCCCGCGCGCACGTCCGCCGCTTGCACGGGGACGAGACGGCCGCGCGTGGCGACTTGGCCGCCGTAGCGCACCTCGAAACCGGTCGGCGATACGACGGCATCCGGCGCTTCCCAGTAGCCCGTCACGCGCACCAGCGGCAAGCCCGAAAGCGGCTCGAGTGTGCGTTCGACGGCGATTGCGGTGCGGGGCTCGGCATCCATGCCCCGGGAGTGTAGCCCGAGCGGGAACGCGGGCTCAAGCCGAACCGCACGGCGCACTTGGCTGGAGCCGCGGCACCGGTTAGCATGCCCACATGCAACCGTTCGCCATTTACCACGAGCACCCGGACTGGTTCCGGCCGCTGTTCGCCGAATTGGAACGCCGCGGCATCCCGTTCGTGCGGCTGGATCCGCGAGCCCACCTGTACGATCCGTCCGAAGGCCGCCCGCCGTTCAGCTTGCTGTTCAACCGGATGAGCCCGTCCGCGTACCTCCGCGGCGGCATCCAAGGCATGTTCTTCACGCTGAGCTACCTCGCCCATTTGGAACGTGTCGGTTTGCCGGTGGTGAACGGGCTGCGAGCGTTCACCATCGAGACATCCAAGGCTCGACAACTCACGCTGCTCGAAGCACTCGGCCTGCCGTATCCGAAGGCGCGGGTCATCAACCACGCCTCTCGGGCGGTGGAAGCCGCGGCCGGGCTGCGGTTCCCGGTGGTGGTGAAAGCGAACGTCGGCGGCAGCGGCGCGGGCATCGTGCGCTACGACACGCCGGACGCGTTGAAGAAAGCCGCGGACGCGAACGCACTGGACTTCGGAGTCGATCACACGGCCCTCGTGCAGGAGTATGTTCCGGCGCGCGGCGGGCATATCACCCGCGTCGAAACCCTCGGCGGCAAGTTCCTCTACGCCATCAAAGTGTTCACCACCGGCGAGTCGTTCAATCTCTGCCCCGCGGACATCTGCCAGCGTGCGGACGGCGTCGAACTCGTGCGTTCCGCCTGCCCCGTCGACGCACCGAAGACCGGGCTGAAAGTGGAAGGCTACACCCCGCCGCCGAACGTCATCGAGGCGTGCGAGAAAATCATGCAAACCGCGGGAATCGACGTGGGCGGCATCGAATACATGATCGACGAACGCGACGGCCGCCTCGCCTACTACGATGTGAACGCGCTCTCGAACTTCGTGGCGGACGCGAAGAACGTGGTCGGCTTCGACCCGTTCGCGCGGCTGGTGGACTACTTGGAAAAGCGGGCGAAATCATGATGCGAACTTTCGGGTTGTTCCTGGCTCTCGCGTGTGTCCCGGCCTCGGCCGCGGAACCGGCCGCGGTCAAGGTGGAACGCAACATTCCGTTCACCACGGCCGGCGGGGAGAAGTTGATGCTCGACCTGGCCGCGCCGAGCAGCGGCGGGCCGTACCCCGCCGTGCTCCTGCTCCACGGCGGTGCATGGAGCATGGGCAGCCGCAAGGACCTCTCCGTGGCGGACAAGAAAGGGACGCCGAGCCTCATCGAGCAGGTTGCGGCCCGCGGGTACGTCGTGGCGTCCGCCAGCTATCGACTGGCGCCGAAGCACAAGTTCCCGGCGCAGATCGAAGACGCCCGCACCGCCGTTCGCTTCTTGCGGGCCAACGCCAAGAGATACAACCTGAACCCGGACAAGATCGGCGCGGGCGGCTTCTCCGCCGGCGGCCACCTCGCCCTGCTCCTCGGGCTCGCGGACAAGGACTCGTTCAAGAGCGACGACCTGCCGGAACAATCGAGCCGCGTGGACTGCGTCGTCAGTTTCTTCGGCCCCACGGACTTGAGCCTGTATTCCGCCAGCGAGGGCCTTGAAGACGCGTACATGGTGCCGTTCTTGGGCAAGGCCTGCAAAACGGACAAGTCCGTGTACGCGAAAGCCTCGCCCATCGAATACGTGACCAAGAACGCCCCGCCGGTGCGGATGATCCACGGCACCGCGGACATCGTCGTGCCCATCATGCACTCGGAACGACTGCTGAAGAAACTCGAAGACACCGGCGTGAAGTGCGACCTCGTCACAGTGAAGGGCGAGGGCCACGGCTGGGACGGCAAGGCCGCCGCGAAGAGCACCGAGGATACGATCCAGTTCCTGGACGAGCACTTGAAGGGCAAGAAATGACGAACCTCGACGAGCGTTGCGAGATCGTCGGCCCGCCGCGGTGGGATCGCGAGGCCGTGATGCGCACAGCATGGTTCGTCGCCGTGCTCGTCGGCATCCTCCTGCTGCCAATTCTCGCGCACGGCTGCCACGGCGGCGACGACCTCGACTTGGAACCCGGCACCCGCCCTGCGGAGAACCGACGATGACCAAGCTCCTCCCGTTGGTCGTGTTCGCCGCCGCGCTCGCCGCCGTGCCGAGCCCCGCGTGCGCCCCCGCCCCCATGCGCGGCGAGTACGTCGAAATCACGCAAGAGACCGCGCTCATCATCTGGGACCGCGAATCGAAGACGGAACACTTCATCCGTCGGGCGAACTTTCAGAGCAGTTCCCCGGATTTCGGCTTCCTGGTGCCCACGCCCGTGCAACCGGAACTCGCCGAGGCCGACGAATCGGTGTTCGACCACCTCTCCGCTTACACCGCCCCGAAGATCGAGTACCGCACGGTGCGGAAACCGCGCCCGCCGCAAACACGGGACGACAAGCACGCGCCGATGGCGGCCGCGCCCGGCGGCGCGTTCGGCGGCCCGCCGCGCGGCGTCGAGGTGCTGGACCAGACCGAAGTCGGCGGGCAGGAGGCCGTGGTGCTCAAGTTCCACCGCGGGCCCAAGTCCGATGTTGTCGAGGACGCGAAGGAACTGGCCGACTGGCTGAAGAAACGCGGCTACGAATTCGGCCCGCAACTCGTGAATTGGCTCAAACCGTACATCGAGAACGACTGGGTGATGACGGCGTTCCGCATCGCCAAGCGGGTCGCGGTGGGCAAGGGGCCGCAGCCGCCGGTCGCGGGCAAAGCGGTGAACGAGATGCACGGCAAAGCCGTCCGGATGACATTCAAGACGGACACGCCGTTCTATCCGTACCGCGAACCGGAGTCGCCGAAGGAAGAGCCGAAGCGGCCGGGCTGGTACTCGCCAGGCCGCTTCCTGCGCGTCTTCCTGCTGGCGGATCGTCGCATGAGCGGCACGCTCGGCGACACGGGCGGCCCGTGGACGGCGGGGAGCACGGCTTGGACCGACAAGTTGGATCCGTCGCAGATGGAAATGGTGGCCGTGAAATTGAAGATCGACCCGGCCCTGTTGAAGAACGCGAACTGGCTCACGGAATTCGAGGATCGTTCTTCGCCGCGGAAAGGCACGGACGAAGTGTACTTCAAAGCGAACGACGGCCCGACGCTGCATCGGCCGGTGATCATCCGCGAGGTGGTGGAGTACTACGACGACCCGGATGCCTCGGCGGGGCCGGACGCCCCGGACAAGCCGGCGCCGTACTGGCTGTTGCTGACGGCGATCATCGGCGGTGTCGCGTTTGTTTCGATCCTCGCGTTGTTGCTGGTCGTGATCCTGCGGCAGCGATGACGACGACTGCGAAGATTCACCATGAAGCTCCTTCTCCCCGCCGCACTGGCCGCGATCCTCGCGGCGATCCCGTCGCCGGTGTCCGCATGCGCCGCAGTCGGGCCGGACGGCTCCCGCATCGACATCACATCCGAAGCCGCGCTCATCGTGTGGGATGAAGCCAATCGCATGGAGCATTTCATCCGCCGGGCGTCGTTCGAGAGCTCCGCGTACGACTTCGGCTTCTTGGTGCCGACACCGAGCCTGCCGGAGATCGCCGAATCCGACGACGAAGTCTTCACGCGGCTGACGGACATCACGAAGCCGAAGATCGAGTACCGCACGCGGACCGCGTCGATCGGATGCGTGGCGGGGGCGAAGTTCGCCAGCGAAGCCGCGGGCAAGAGCGATGGCGTGATGGTGTTGCAGGCGGGGCGTGTCGGCGATCACGATGTCGTGAGCCTGAAGTTCGAACCGAAGGCCGGCTCTGTGGAGCATGGCTCGCAAGCCCTTGCGGACTGGCTCGTGCGATTCGGTTATGGTTTCGGGACCACTTTGAAGGAGTGGGTGGAACCGTACGTGAAGAACGGCTGGGTGATCACGGCGTTCCGCATCGCAGGCCAGAAGCCCGAGGAACCGCTCACGCGGGCCACTGGGCGGAGTCGCGGTCGCGATGCGCACGGGCTCCGCGCCAAGCCCGTGCGGCTGAGCTTCAAGACGGACCGCCCGTTCTACCCGTATCGCGAGCCGGCGGACATGCGCCTGGCCTCGCCGAGTCCCCACGGGCGAATCCTGAAAGTGTATTTCGTGGCCGACAAGCGGTTCAGCGGGACGATCGGCGACTCGGCACCGTTTCCCGGCCGCATTGCTTGGTCGGACACATTGCAGGACGCCGAGCGAATCGACGTGATTGCGAAGGCGAAGCTGCCGGCGGACGCCGGCCCGAAGGCCGAATGGCGGCTCACGGAGTTCGAGGACCGCTCGTCGCCGCGGCCGGGCACGGATGAAGTGTATTTCGCGCCCTCCGCGGACCAGTCCGCGGTGGCGCGGCCGCCGATCATTCACGACCGCGAAACGTTCACACCCTGGTACATCGGCTTGGCCGTGTGCTTCGGCCTGCCCGCAATCACCTTCCTCCTACTCGCCATCAAACGACGGGCCGCCTGACGTGCGAATCCGCCTTCTTTCGCTGCTCGCACTCGCAATGCTTCTCGCACCGGTGTCGGCCGAGGAGGCGTGGTGGAGTTTCCGCCCGCTGGTGAAGCCAAAACCGCCGGTGAATCGGAATCCCATCGACGGCTTCATCCTTGCGAAGCTCGCCGAACGCGGGCTCGCGATGTCGCCGGAAGCGGATCGCCGAACACTGATCCGCCGCGTCACCTACGACCTCACCGGGTTGCCGCCGACCTTCGCCGAGGTCCAGGCCTTCCGGAAGGACCCGTCCGAGAACGCGTACGAGAAACTGGTGGACCGCCTGCTCGCATCTCCCGCGTACGGCGAACGCATGGCCCGGATTTGGATGGACCTCGCGCACTTCGCCGAGACGCACGGCCACGACCAGGACCGCGTGCGGCCCCACGCGTGGCGCTACCGCGATTACCTGATCCAATCGCTCAATGCGGATGTGCCGTACGGCCGCTTCGTGCAGGAGCAGATCGCCGCGGACGCGCTCTTTCCCGAGAAGCCGGAACTGGTGCCCGCACTCGGCTTCCTCGCCGCCGGACCGTGGGACGAATCGTCGCTCCGCGACATCCGCGAGGACAGCATCGACCGCGAGATCGGCCGCTACCTCGATCGCGACGACATGCTGACGACCGTGTTCAACACCTTTCAGGGGCTCACGGTGCAGTGCGCCCGCTGCCACGACCACAAGTTCGATCCGATCTCGCAACTCGATTACTACAAGCTTCAAGCGGTGTTCGCGGGTGTCGGCCGCGGCAACATCTCCTTCGACCCCGATCCGGCGGCCGCGAAGAAGCGAAGCGAGTTGAAAGCCGAGTTGGCCGCACTCGAGAAAGGCGAGGTGAAGCTCGACCCGAAACTGATCGCCGAGTGGGAAGCGAGGCACACCGGCGAAGGAGTCGTGTGGCAGGTCCTGGACTTCGCCAAGCTCGAGTCGACGGGCGGTTCCACGCTTGCGAAGCAGGCCGATTTCTCGGTGCGGTCCGAAGCCAAACGTCCGGAAAAAGACAGTTATCTCGCCACCGTGAAGGTGAAGGCCAAGGGCATCACGGCGGTGCGGCTCGAAGTGCTGGCGGACGACACGCTGCCGATGAAGGGCCCCGGCCGGCAGGACAACGGCAACCTCCACCTCAGCGAGTTCGGCCTCGTTGCAAACGGAAAGCCGGTGCCGCTCCGCACACCGACCGCGGACTTCAACCAGGACGGCTGGACGATCGCGCACGCACTGGACGGCAATCCCGCCACCGCGTGGGGCATTTACCCGCAGGTTGGCAAGTCGCACGAGGCCGTGTTCGAACTGAAGGAACCGCTCGCGGGCGAGAACGAGTTGGTGTTCAAGCTGGATCAACTGCATGGCGGCGGGCACCTCATCGGCCGTTTCCGACTGAGCATCACGGAGGCCGCGCCGCCGGTGAAGGTGGGGGCGCTGCCCGCCGCGATTCGCGACGCGCTCGCCGTTCCCGCTGAGAAACGCACTCCGCAACAGACGCGCGAGCTTGCGTCGTTCATTCGCAAGGAACAACTCACCGCGGCGATCGAAGCCTTGCCCGCGCCGGCGACCGTCTACGCGGCGGGTTCCAACTTCGCCGCGGACGGCAGCCACCGGCCGAGCCCGGTGCCGCGGCCCGTCCGCATGCTGAAGCGAGGCAACATCCGCACGCCCGGCGATCTCGTGGAACCCGGCCCGCTCGCGCTCCTCCCGGGAATGCCCGATCAGTTCGAGCTTCCCGCGAATCACACGGAGGGCGCCCGCCGCGCCGCACTCGCCAAGTGGATCGCCGATCTGAAGAACCCACTGACGTGGCGAACGATCGTGAACCGCGTGTGGCAGATGCACTTCGGCCGCGGCCTCGTCGGCACGCCGAGCGACTTCGGCAAGATGGGTGGAGCCGCAAGCCACCCGGAGTTGCTGGACTGGCTCGCCGCCGAGTTCCGCGACGGCGGCCAATCCTTGAAGAAGTTGCACAAGCGGATCGTGATGAGCGACGCCTATCGCCAATCAAGCATTGCGGAACGCGGAGTACGGAATGTGGAATCAAAATCCCGTCTGTTCGGGATCGTGATCCCGCGTTCTGCGTTCCGCAATCCGAGTTCGATCGATGCGGAGAACCGACTGTTGTGGCGCGGGCCGCGGATGCGACTTGACGCCGAACAGGTTCGCGATTCGATCCTGATCGTCAGCGAACGGCTCGACCCGACGCGAGGGGGCCCTTCCGACCAGCAATTCGGCATGCGGCCCGGTATCCACGTCACGCCCGTCGTGGAGTACGGCACGTTCGATTGGGACCGCCCGCAGGGCCACCGCCGCAGCGTGTACCGCTTCGTGTTCCGCACGCTGCCCGATCCGCTGGTCGATTGCCTGGACGGAGCGGACGCTTCGACGCTGACGCCGAAGCGAAACGAATCCGTCACCGCGCCGCAGGCGCTCTCGCTGATGAACAACGAGTTCATCCTGGTTCACGCGAAGGCGTTTGCAGCCGCAGTGGAGAAGCACACTCCGGACCGGTCGAAGCAGATCTCCACCGCGTGCGAGCGAGTCTGGGGCCGGCCGCCGACCGACGCGGAAGCCCAGGCGTTCGCCGACTATGCCGCGAAGCACGGGCTTGCGAATCTGTGCCGCGTGCTCTTCAATTCGAACGAGTTCCTGTACCTCGATTGAGCGTGTATAAAAGCGGTGTCCCTTTCACGCGGAACCGCCATGCCCGCCCACTTGCTCTCGCTCGCGGACGGTCCGAGCATCCTGATCGACAAGCCGATTTTGCTCTTCGGCCGCCACGAAGAGTGCGACGTGCAGTTGAATTCGAAGAAGGTGTCGCGGCGGCACTGCTGCCTCGCGCAGGTGAACGATTATCTGGTGATCCGCGACTTGGGCAGTACCAACGGTGTACGGATCAACGGCACCCGCGTCGCGGAGGGCAAACTCGTGCCCGGCGACGAACTGATCATCGGCAACTTCAAGTACCAAGTCTGCGGCGACACCGTGGGACGCGCCGACGATCACGCCGCCTCCGAAGCCTACCGCCCGATCGAACCCGTGGAGAAGGACGAGGGCTGACGCGTTCACTCCGTCGGGATCACGTCCACCGCCACGGAAACGACATGGGCTCCGCCGCCGAGGATCACGCCCTTGAGGGGGCACACGTCCTCATAGTCGCGGCCCCACGCCAGCCAGATGTGTCGGTCGCCGGGGATCAGGCCGTTCGTCGGGTCGAAATCGATCCAGCCGGCGTCGCCGCAGAAGAGCCGCACCCAAGCATGCGTCGCGTCCGCGCCGGCGAGCCGTTCCGTGCCCGGCGCCGGGATCGTTTCCAGATACCCGCTTACATACTGGGCCGCGAGCCCGAGCGACCGCAGCATCGCGAGCTGCAGGTGGGCGAAGTCCTGACACACGCCGCGCCGCTTCTCCAGCACCTCGGCGACGGGCGTGGCCGGCGTCGTGGCTTGCGGGTCGTACGCGAACCCGGCGTGAATGCGGTGCGTGAGGTCGAGCGCGGCCTCAAGGATGGGTCGCCCCGGCGTGAACGACTCGGCCGCATATTCGGCGTAGCGTTCCTCCAAGGGAACGAAGCGCGATGCGAACGCGAATTGCGCCGCATCCAGCCAAGCGGGCGAGCGGTCGGTCCGCAATCGGTCGCGGATCGCTTCCCACGGTTCGGTGGCCGTCGGCAGCGGGAGCGGCGCCACGTCGATCACGTGCTCCACCTTCACCGCCAATTCCTTGTGCGGTTCCTGCACGGTGAAGTACTGCACCGGATTGCCGAAGTAATCGATGCGTTCCTCGATCACCGCGGGGTCCGGTGTGATGCTCAGCACGTGCGGCTCGGCAATTTGCCACTCGCAATCGCGCGGAGCAAGGTGCGCGACGTTCTGGCACAAGGACACGGCTTCCCGGTAGGCGTAGGTCGTGGTATGCGCGATGCGATATTTCATCGAAGCCCCGGCGACTCGGGAAACTCGACCCCGCGGTACACGTCCGCGAGCGGAATGCGGACTCTCGGCACCGTTTCGAGAATCATCTTGCCGGACGGTTTGTCGAATGTGGTGAGCAACCACTTTCCATTGGCTTGCCGCACGAACCGGTCCACGGATATGCGGTCCGAACTCACGATGTGATACTCCTTCACCGTGGCCAGTCGCTTGTACTGCTTGAACTTCGGCCCGCGGTCGTAGCCTTCCGTGGACTTCGACGCGATCTCGATGATGACCCTCGGGTTCAAGAGCGTGTCGACTCCACTGAGTCGCTCGAACTCCGGCTCCCCGCACACGATGATGATGTCCGGGTAGGTGTAAAGACCGGTGACCTTCACCTTGACCCGCATCTCGGACGAGAACGATTGGCACGACCCGCCCTTGAGGCGTATCCCGATCTCCGTGCTGAGGTTCTCCTTGATCCGGTTGTGCGAGAAATTCGCGCCGGCCATCGCGAACATCTCGCCGTTGTAGAACTCGCTCCGAGTTTCCGCCTCGGCCTCGATCGCGAGGTACTGCTCCTCCGTGAGTTTCCGGAGCTTGCGAATCGCGGACATGCTCGCCTCCGACGCGGGGCTCGAGAGATTGTACGGCCGCTGTCACTCGTCGATGTCTTCGCGATAGATGCGGGTGAAGTTCGCGAACTTGGTGCCCGCGAGGTCGGCTTCGATCACGCGTTTCGCGATGTCGAAATCCACCACGAAGCAGCAGACTTCCATGGTGCCGGAGCCGGTGCTGCCGCCGTCGCAATTGCCGAGTCCGACCCAGCCGAGCGTCTCGTTCATGCGGTCTTCCAACGCGTGCCGCTTCTTCAGGTCCTTCTTCGTGCCGAAGCCGTCGATCGCGTACTCGATGAGCAGCACGGCCTCGCCACCTTCCACGATCTCGGCATAACCCGCGGCGCGAGCCGGCTTCAGAATCTGTTCGATCAGTTCGTCCTCGTCCGCCTTCTTGGGGATTTTGTGTTTCTTGGCGTCCCCGCGTTCGCCAACGGGCCCCCAGTGCTCGATGATTTCACGACCGGAGGCCCACGCCTCGTGGTAGTGCAACACGCCGTCGATCCGCTTGTAGAGCTTCAACATGGCTCAACCCTGGGACAGGTGCCGGCTCGTCTGCAGGTGGCTGAGGTACTGTTCCGTGATCGCATCCGAAAGGGCGGGCAGCGAGACCAGCAGCGATTCGAGCAGTTCGGCGAGCGCGACCCGCGTTCCGTCCGTCACCGCGGCCAGTTTGTCCACTTCGGCCAGCCGCACGGCGTTCAATGCACCGAGTGTGTGCCGCTGTTCGGCGGAACGGCCCGCGCCGCGGCTGGGCCGCGGCAGGTGGTTCACGTCGTCTTCCAAGGCCGCGAGTTGCGAGCCGAGCGACCGCGGATTCGTCTCATCGAACACGAGCAGGTCCAACACCGCTTCCGCCCGCAGGTTCCCGAGGTAGCGGCGGCGGTACGTCATGCCGCTGTCCGCCACTTCGAGCACCGCTTCCAGCACCGGGCCTTCCTGGGCCGACGCCGGCACCATCGTGCCTTTCAGGAGTGCGACCATGTGCAGCGAGCGTTCCAGCTTGCGGCCCATGTCCAGAAACCGCCAGCCTTCCGCGCGCGTCATGCTTTCCAACGCCAGCCCGCCGAACGCGGCCAAGGTGACAACCGTGCGGTTCAGCAAATCGAGCACATCCGCCGTGCTCGCGCCCTCTTCGCCGTAGACGGCCGCGGGGTCGGCGGGGAACTCGGAGAGGCTGTTGAGCACACGCCACATGTCGATCGAGATCAGGTCGCGGACCACGGAGGCGACGCGGCGCAGCGAACGGAGGCTGCCGGCGAGCGAACCGGGGTGCTGCTGGGCGAACACGGCGGCGAGCACGTCGTCGAGCGGGGCGTCGCCTTCGCCCGCGGAGAAGGCGCTGCGCAGGCCGAGCGTGGCGAACAGAAGCGGAAGTTCGGGCGTGTCGTCGAGTCCGGTGCGTTCCGCCTGCCGGGCGGCGATGCCGCGCAAGAGACGGGCGATGCCGTCGGCGCGTTCCGCGTAGCGGCCGAGCCAGTAGAGGTTGTCCGCGGCGCGGGACGGAAGATCGCCGCCGCCGCGGGTGAGTTGCAGTTGGAAGCCGCCGGCCGGGAGCAGCGAGAACTCGTTCACGGCGCCACGGGCGAGCACCCAGGTGTCCTTGCTGCCGCCGCCGCGTTGCATGGACACGACCATCTCGGTGGCGGACGCGCTGACGCGGGTGAGCCCGCCAGGCATCACGCTGAAGCCGTCTCGCTCGGCGGCGAGATACGTCCTCAGCACCATCATCCGCGGCTCGAGCTTGCCCGCGTGCAGGACGGGCGTGGTGCTGAGTTCGAGCTTCTCCTGCACCACGAACTCGCGCGGCTTCGCCTTCATCTGTTCGGCGAGCATCGCCCGCTGGTTCGCAGCCAAGTTGCCGGGGAACACCGGCTCCATGCGTGAAGCGAGGAACGCGGGCTTCACCACGACGCGGTCCAGATTGTCCAGCGCGAAACGAAGACCATCCGCATCGCCGCACCATCGCGTTTCCACGGACGGCAATTGCAACTCTTCGCCGAGCACGGCGCGGCACAGAGCCGGCAAATACGCGAGCATGGCCGGCGTTTCGAGCACGCCGCTGCCCAGCGCGTTCGCCACCGCGACGTTCCCGCTCCGCACCGCATGCGTGAGCCCCGGCACGCCGAGGAACGAGTCGGGCCGCAATTCCAACGGGTCGCAGTAATCGTCGTCCAAGCGGCGGAAGATCACTTCGACCGGCTGCAACCCGCCGAGCACCTTGAGGAAGACGCGGTTGTCCCGCACGGTGAGGTCGCCGCCTTCGGCCAGCGTGTAGCCGAGGTAGCGGGCGAGGTACGCGTGTTCGAAGTACGTCTCGTTGTACGGCCCCGGCGTGAGCAGCACGATCCGCGGATTCTCCTTGTTCCGCGGGGCGAGCGCGCGGAGCGAATCGCGGAACGATTGGAAGAACGTGGCCAACCGCAGCACGCGGCAATCACGGAACGCCTCCGGCAGCGTGCGGGTCATGACGATTCGGTTTTCGAGTGCGTAACCCGCGCCGGAGGGCGCCTGCGTGCGGTCGCCGAGCACGCGCCATCGGCCGTCCGCTCCGCGGCCGAGGTTTGCCGCGTAGAGATGCAGGTGGCGGCCGCCGGGCAGTTTGATCCCGTGGCACGGCCGCAGAAAGCCGGGGTTCGGGAAGACGAGTTCGGGCGGGAGCAGTCCGTTCTTCAGGAGCGTCTGCGGGCCGTAAAGATCGGCGAGGATGCGTTCGAGGAGCCGGCCGCGCTGCACGAGCCCGGCTTCGAGAAAGGACGATTCTTCGGGCGAAATGAGCAGCGGGATCGGGTCGAGTTGCCACGGGCGGGCCGCGCCGCGCGGATCGCCGTACACGTTGTACGTGACGCCGTTCTCCCGGATGAGATGCTGCGCGTCCCACCACCGGTGGGCGATCTCGGCGGGGCCGAGTTCGTCGAGTGAAGCGAAGAACGGCGCCCAATGCGGCCACCGTGCTTCATCGAACCCCGACCCGGGGGCGTACCCGGCCAAGCCGAGTGCGTTCGGCTCTTCGCGCGAATCGGGGTTGGCCGCGTCAGTCATCATCACTTCTTGAACATGGCGTGCTTGCGGTCGCCGCGGGAGAGCATGTACGCCATCAGGTCCAGCACTTCGTCTTCCTTGAAGGTGTCCAGGAGGCCGGCCGGCATCATCGACACTTTCGACGTTTTCATCGACGCGATGTTGTTGCGGTCCACCTTCGTCGTCGAACCGGGGTCGAGCATGTTGGTGTTCACCATCACCTCGTTGTTGTTCAGGTTCACGATGCGGCCGACGACGATTCGGTCGTCGTGCGTGCGGATCTCCACGGAGGCGTACTGGTCGCTGATCTCCTTGTTGGGGTCGATGACCGATTCCAGCAAGTCCCGCGCGGAGAAGCGGCCGGCGAGGCCGGAGAGGTCCGGACCGTGCGAGCCGCCCTCGCCATCGAAGCGGTGGCAGCCGAAGCACTTCGCGGTGGCGAACAGCTTGCGGCCGCGGTCGAAGTCGCGACCGCCCTGGATGCCCTTCTCCAGCGGTTCGGCCAAGTCCGCCAGTTTGTACGCCTTCACGAACGGCCGCGGCTCTTCCTCGATCTTCACACTGCCGGGCGGGGCATTGATGATCGGCGCAAGTGCCTTCGCCTCCGCCGCCGTCAGCGTCTTCACGGCGTCCGCCTTGATCAGCCGGAGGAATCCGCCGAAGCTTGCGCCGCCGCGGTAGTTCGCCGCCTTCAGCAGCCACGTGAAATACTCGCTGCGAAGTTCCGGCGTCCAACCGGTCTTCAGCATGCGGAGCGAGCGGGCATACTCCATCTGCTCCTCCTGCGTTGGAGCGTCGCGGAGGAGCTTCATGCCTTTGGCGGCCGCGGCTCCATCCTGGAGGAACACGAAGATCGCCAGCATCTCGCCGTTCACGAAGCGGTTCGCATCCGGGAACGCCGGGCCGAACTTGGCGAGCCATCTCGTCGCCTGTTCATCCGTCGGCGGGCCGAAGCGGTTGAACAGCACCTGATACGTGCGAAGCAGATCGAGTTTGAGGGCATCGTCGAACTTCGCGAAATCGAAGCGGCCGAGCGAATCGAAGATCTTGGTTCGCAGCGCGGCGTCGGGCTTGGCTTCGTCCGGCTTGCGGTGGAACGGATCGGAAGCGGACACGCGAACCAACGCGAGCGCGGCGAGGATGGCCTTCTGCGGGTCCTTCTCGGCCAAGGCCGCGTCCGCCCACAGCTTCGGATCCTGATGCTCGAGTGCGACGCGGGCTGCGTTCTGCGTGAAGCGATCCGCACTGTTCAGTTCCTTGAAGGCGGCATCCACCGCCTCTTGACCTGCGGGCTTGTGGAAGTTCTCCAGTGCGAGCCGGCTCTTCCGCATCTCATCCGCGGGGCCGTCGCCGCGTCGCGGCCGATCGGGATCGTCGGCGGCGTTGTACGTCACGCGGTAGAGGCCGCTCTTCGTCTTGCGGCCGCCGATGAGGAAGTACATCGCGCCGTCCTTCGGGTTCACGCAGAGATCGGTCAGCGGGAGCGGCGTGCCGGTGATGAACTCCTCCGCCTCACCCTTGTACGCGGAGCCGTTCGGGGCGAGATGCACGGCGTAGAGTTTGCCGTAGCTCCAGTCGCAGATGAAGAAGGCATCTTGATACTTCTTCGGGAACTTGGCACCGTAACCGAAGCAGACGCCGGTGGGCGAACCGGGGCCGATGTTCAGCACGGTGGGCACGCTGTCCGGGTAGTACGCGGGCCATTTGCCGGCCCCGTTCCGCCAGCCGAACTCGCTTCCGCTCGTGACGAGGCACACTCGCGTGGGGCGGTACCACGGCGTGTTGAAGTCCCACTCCATGTCCGCGTCGTAAGTGAAGAGATCGCCGGCGGAGTTGTAGGCCGCGTCGTATTGGTTGCGGAAACCGACGCTGTAAAGTTCCCAGTTCTTGCCATCCGGCGTGACGTTGTAGATGGCGCCGCCCGGCCCCATCACGCCGGCCATGAAGCCGTTGCCGTCCGGCAGCCGCGGCAGGAGATGATCCTCGCCCCACACGGGCGGCACGCGAGTGCTGTCGTACTTCACCATCTTCGTCTGGTTGCCGCAGACCACGGTCAGCCGCTTGCCGTCCGGATGGGCGATGACCGCGTGCGGTCCGTGCTCGCCGACCGTGGGGTTGCCTTCGAACTCGCGCAGCAACTGCACCGTGTCGAGATTGTCGTCGTTCTTGGAAGAGGTGACGCGGTAGAGGCCGCTGCCGGGGCCGTTCACCACGACGTACAGCGAGTCGAACGCCCAGAGCAGCCCTTGGGCCATGCCGATCTTCGCGTTGATCTTCTCGATCGACGTGTCCTTCGCACCGGGCCCCGGTGTGACGCGGTAGAGGGAACCGTATTGATCCGAGACGATGAGCCGCCCCTTCGCATCGGCGCACATGCTCACCCACGAGCCTTGTTCGTTCTTGGGCACGGAGTAGAGCAATTCCACCTTGAAGCCCTTGGCGACCTTCATGGCGGCGGGGTCGGTGGCCGGCGGATCTTTCGCCAGCGGCGGTTGAACCGCACTTGCCGGTTGCTTCAGAAACTGGGCGGCATCCGCCGGCGGCGAGACGGCAACGGTCGCGGCGGCGAATGCGATGAGGCAGGCGATGAGCAGGACACGGGCCTTCATGGCGGCTCCTACGCGGGATGGAGGAAGTATATCGGAGCGCCCCGCGGAGGGGTGGAGTCTTCGCACTCACTCACGCGAACTCGACTGCGTATCTTGACACTGAAGCACCGTAGAATCGGTCGGAGTCGGAATGAAGCGCGCACCCCGAGGAACGAGAGTCCACCTGAGGCGCTGGTTGGCGTTGGCGTTCGTACTTGCCGCAGCAGCAATGGCGTACTTGGCGAACGAGAGGGTGGAGCGCGCCGCCCGGCGCTCGGAGGCGATCGAGCTCTCCAAACACGGATCCCCATCGAAGGCACTTGAAGCACTTGGGGCGTTCCTCGAAGTCGAACCGACCGACCCCGAGCTTTTGGAAGCCATCGTGCTCGCCAATCACCGGGCTGGCAAGCCTCATGAGGAGATCGAACCCTTCTCGCGGAAGTGGTTCGAGTGCGATCCGCACCGGATTGCATCCGCGGAAGCTCATCTTCGCACTCTGCAAGCCCTGAATCGGCCGGCCGCGGAAGTAATCCCCGTTTTGGAACGGTGCCTTGCTCTGGATCCCCGTGCTTCAGTCCGGCACGAGGAGCTTGCATCGCTCTACTACATCGTCGGTCGATACGAAGATGCGATACGTGAGGCCCGGACGCTTCTGCAGATGCCGAATTCGGATCAGGTTCAAGTCCGGATAGCCATTGCACAGGCCGAGTTCGCCCGCGGTAACAATTCGGCCGCCATCGCGGAATTGGACCTCGTCCGGCAGACGGAGGCTGAACGACCCGAAGCCTTATTGCTGCGGGCCCGAGTCCACCAGAAACTCGGCGAAGACCACTTGGCCGTTCCCATCCTGCAAAATCTTCAGCCCCGCGACCACGCGGAGCGAATCTTGGTGCTGAATCTCCTGGGGCAAAGCTTGGTCCGGCTCGGACGGCCGGACCAAGCCCAAGCGGCGTTCGATCAGCTCAGTCGTTTGCAGGAGGCCATCCACCACATGGGCGATGCGAAGCAAAAGCCCGGTGATTGGGCATACCAGCGGCGTGCGGCGGAAGCCCTGCTCAAAGCCGGACTCCCGCGAGATGCTGCGACCTTGCTCTCCGACGCATTGCTTCGCATCGGGTTCGACCGTGCCGGTTTGCACCTGTTGGCGGAATGCCATGACCGGCTTGGTGAACCGCAGCGTGCACGAGACGCCCGTGCCGATGCAGACCGTCCCCGCTGATTCGCGAACGCAGGTACTCGACATGCGGCCCATTGTGATCGGCGGCTTCGTTCTCGTGTCGATCGCGATCGTCTATGCGATGGTCTCCGATCGGCGACACTCGCCGGAATCCGCCGACTCGTCAACGCCCGCCGGCGCAGTGCGGTTTGAAGACCGCGCCGGGGTCGCTGGCTTGGACTTCCGGCACTTCGATCCTGCGACTCCCGCGCACCAGATCATCGAGACGATCGGCAGCGGGCTCGGTTGGATCGACTACGATGCGGACGGATGGCCCGATCTGCTCTGCATCCAAAGCGGTCCAGTCCCCCCGGGGCTCGACGAGGCGAAATGCGGCCGACTCTATCGCAATAATCGCGACGGCACTTTCCAAGACGTGACGAACGCGGTCGGATGGAAGCAGTTCGGGTTCGGGCAGGGATGCGCGGTCGGCGACTACGACAACGATGGATTCGACGATGTGCTGGTCACGCGATTCGGCGGGATCTCGCTGTACCATAACGTTCCTGATTCCAATGCTCCGGGTGGTCGCCGATTCGAGGACGTCACCGCGTCGTCCGGGTTGGAAAACCCGCATTGGGGCACGAGCTGTGCCTGGGCGGATCTTGATGGCGACGGCCGCCTCGACCTCTACGTCTGCAACTATGTCGGCCACGACCCGGCGTCACCACTTCTCTGCAAGGATGGAAACAAAGGCTTGCCCATCGCCTGCAACCCCACCGCGTTCCCTCTGACACACCATCGGTTGTTTCGCAATCGCGGAGACGGCCGCTTTGACGACGTGAGTCGATCCTCGGGGATCAGCTCGACCTCGCCGGCGGCCGGCTTGGCCGTCGGAATCGTCGACTTGGACGACGATAACCGCCCGGACATCTACGTGGCGAACGATCTTGGTCACGCATACTGCTTCCGCAACTTGGGCGGCATGAAATTTCAGGACGTCGCACTCGCCTCCGGAGTCGCACTCGGTCCCGACGGCTTGCGTATGTCCGGAATGGGCGTCGAAGCCGCCGACTTCGACGGCTCCGGGCGGCCGTCGCTGTTCGTCACCAATTTCCAACGAATTCCAAACGTCTTCTATCTCAACCGTGGCGCACTCCGCTTTGAAGAGTCTTCGCTGCAATCCGGGCTCGGAGGCCCGAGCGTGGACCGGCTCGGGTTCGGCACCTGCATGCTCGACGCGAACTTGGACGGTGTGCCGGATCTCGCAGTCGCCAACGGTCATGTCCAGAGGTTCGCGCGTGAGGCGTTCGGAGTCCCTTATGCTCAGGAACCGCAGTTCTTCCTCGGGCTCGGCTCCGGCAAGTTCCAAGACGAAAGCCGGGCGTGCGGCGATGATTTCCTGCGACCGCGAGTGGGGCGAGGCTTGGCGCGGTGCGACTACGACAACGATGGACGCCCCGACTTGGCACTCTCCGCGATCGGCGAGCCCGTGGCACTCTTTCAAAACCGGTGCGGAAACGGCAACGGTTGGATCGGCTTGGAGTTGGTTGGCGACGGGCGTGCGAGCAACCGGAATGCGATCGGCGCCTCGGTGCGGGTGGTATGGTCCGGGGGAGCGTGTCGCCACTTCGTGATTGGAGGCGGCAGTTACCTTTCCGCCAATGATCGCCGATTGACATTGGGCTTGGGAACGGCCCGGGGCATCGAGACGGCAGAGATCCGCTGGCCCTCGGGTGTCCGTCAGACATTCAAGAACTTGGAGGGTGGGCGATATTGGAAACTCGTCGAGGGCAATCCGGATCCTGCACGCTCGCCGTGAGCGGCTTCAAAACCTCAACCCCATGCCTTTCAGCCGAGCAGTCGTTTCGGCCATCAGGGCGTCCTCCTCGGCTTCGTCCTTCGCGATGTACGTCACGCTGAAGCGAAGGTAGGCGCCGGCGTCGTCCCACGGTACGCAGCACACGCTCTGCTCGTGGATCAGGTATTGGCTCGCTTCCTCCGCGTTGGCGAAGCTGCGGCCGGTGGCGCCGGTCGGGGCCTTCGTGTAGAGGAAGTACGTGCCGCCGGGCATCGAGCACTGGAAGCCGACCGGCTTGAGCGCTGCCACCAGTTTCTCCAGCCGCCGCTGGTACTTTTTCTTCACCGCGACCGGGATCGCCGGGTTGCGCAGGGCCGCGGCGGCGGCGTGCTGGATCGCCATGAACTGCCCGCTGTCCGAGTTGTCCTTCACATCCGCGTAGGCCTGCACAATCTTCGCGTTCCCGCAGACGAACCCGAGCCGCCAACCGATCATGTTGAAGCCTTTGCTCATCGAATGCACTTCGACGCCGACTTCCTTCGCACCATCCACTTGTAGGAAACTCAACGGGTCGCCTGCATAGCTGAGCAGGATGTGCGCCGCGTCCTGAACGATCACCACTTGGTGCTTGTGGGCGAACTCGATGACGCGCTTGTAGAAGTCCTTCGTGGCCACGGCCCCGGTCGGCGAGTTCGGGTAGTTGATGACGAGCAGTTTGGCCCGCGTCTTGTGATCGTCCGAAAGGCCGTCCAGGTCCGGGAAGAAGCCGTTCTTCTCGAGCAGCGGCAGTCGCACGACCTCGCCGCCGAGGTAACGCGTCCACGTTCCCGCGACGGGGTAACCGGGCACGGTCATGAGCGTGATGTCGCCGGGGTTGATGAAGCAGGCCGGAAGCATGGCGTACGCCGGCTTCGAGCCGATGCAGTGACACACCTCCGTCACCGGGTCGAGCGTGACGCCGAACTGCCGCTTCATGAACTCGGCGGCGGCTTCCTTGTAGTTGGCGATGCCGTTGTCCGCGTAGCCGCGGTTGTCCACCTTGTTGGCCTCGGCCGCCAGCGCGGCGCGGACGGATTCGTCCGCCATGTCGTCGTTCTCGCCGATGCCGAAGTCCAGCAGCTTGCGTTCCGGATGCTCGACGAGCGCCTTCCGCTTGGCCCTCTTGATCTTCTCGAACTTGTAGATCTCGGTGCCCTTGCCGTAGTTGGCGCCTCCGATGCGATCGGCGAACAGCGATTGGAACCAAGGATCTGCCGACATGATGCGATGCTCCGTGGGGTGCAGTGTGTTTTACGAACCGGGCGTGCATCGGCTCCGCCGATGCGCCGCCTTAGCAGCGGGCGGTGGAAACGCGGGCGGCGGTCCCTAATCATGTCCACGCGGGGCGGAATCGCCGGCCCCGAACATCCCGCACCCGGAGACGCAGCCATGTCCGCCTTGGTTCAAAAGGAAGCCCCCGATTTCACCGCGACCGCCGTGATCAACGAAGAGTTCAAGGAAGTGAAGCTCTCGAGCTACCGCGGCAAGTACGTGGTGCTCTTCTTCTACCCGCTGGACTTCACGTTCGTGTGCCCGACGGAGATCGTCGCGTTCTCGGATCGCATCAAGGACTTCCACGATCGCGGCGCGGAAGTGCTCGGCGTGTCGATCGACAGCCAATTCTCGCACCTCGCGTGGATCCAGACGCCGCGGGCCACGGGCGGCCTCGGCGGGCTGAAGTATCCGCTCGTCGCGGACCTCACCAAGAAGATCAGCGCGGATTACGGCGTGCTGCTGGACGGCGGCATCGCCCTCCGCGGCACGTTCATCATCGATCAGAAGGGCATCGTGCGGGCGGCCACGATCCACGACCTGCCGCTGGGCCGCAGCATCGACGAGGCGATCCGCGTGCTGGACGCGCTGCAGCACTTCGAGAAGCACGGCGAGGTGTGCCCCGCGGGTTGGACGAAGGGCGCGGCTACGATCAAGCCGGGCGTGAAGGAGAGCAAGGAGTACTTCGAAAAGGCCGCGAAGAAGTGATGATGGAGAAAGCCCACGGACGGATGTCCGTGGGCTTTGCGGTCGAGATCAGTCCTTGGTCTTTTCCTTGCCTTTGTTGCCGCCCGGCCGGGTGAAGCCGCCGCCGAAGTTGTTGAGCTTCGTGGTGTCGAACGGTTCACCGGTCATTTCTTTCCACTTGGCCTTCTGGTCCGCGGTGAGCGAATCTTCGATGTCGGCCATGGCGGCCTTGCGGAGCTTCTCACGCTTCTTTTGGTTCTCGGCCGCCTTCTCCTTGTCGAAGTTCTTGCCGAAGCCGCCGCCGAAGCCGAGATCCTTGGTGTCGTTGCGGTACTCGTCGAGGATACCCTTGATCTTTGACGTCTGGCTCTCAGTGATGTTCAGCGCTTTGGCGATCTTCTCATCGGTGAACGCGCCCATGCCCTTGGCCTGAACTTCGATCTGGGCGATGCGTTTCTTCTGGTCCGAAGTCAGGATCTCTTCCACGGCCTTCTTCGTTTCAGCGCTCGAGGCGGCATTCAGCTTGGCGAACTCTTCGCCCGCGGCCTTGAGCTTTTCCTTGTCCATGCCCGCGTCCTTGAACACTTCGCGGTTCTTCTTGCCGGCTTCCGCGGCCTTCTCGGAGATCGGCTTGAACTTCTCCTTCTGCTCGTCCGTGACCTTCAGTTCGGCCTGCAGGTCCTTGTTGTTGAGGACGGCGTTGTACACGTTGACGCCGCCGAACCCGCCGAACTGGCGGCCGGGTTGCTGGGCCTCGACCACGACGACGGCGCTCACGGCAAAGAGCGCGACCATGATCCAGCGGGATGCACGCATGCGACAACCTCCGAAAGGGTGGAATGGGCGCGGCAGCGAACGTGCCGCGAGTTCACACACATGCTTACAAGCACCCGGTGATAACCGGATGAGAAATGAAACGGTCGAGTGTCACTTGGGCCGGCGCATGTACTTGCGAAGGATCTCGCTCGCCGCGCTCGAAGTATCTTCGCGACTGGGCACGGCCCCCTTCTTCTCCGCGGGCTTCTCGGCCGGCTTCTCGCCACTCTCGGTGACGCCCGCGGGCACCGGCACGTCCACCACGGTGCTGCCGCCCGGCACTTCGCCGTCGTCCAATCCCAAGAGCATGGCGGCGAGGCGATCCTGCTCGGCGTCTTCACCGGTTGCGGCCTTCGACTTGGCGGGCGGAGTTTCACGCGAGCCCGGCGCGGGCGTGGGGTTTCTCGATATGGACGGCTTGGACACGGCCTTGACCGCCGCCAAGGCCGCCGCACTCTCCGGATTCAGGTCCGGGAGGGGCGTTCCGTCCGGCTTCGCCGCCTCGGCTTCGATTCGGATGAAAAAATCGAGCGGCCCGATCTTCACGGAGTCGTTGTTGTGGAGAAGCCGCTCTTCGCCTTGGACCACGACCTCGTTCAGCGTGGTCCCGTTGGTGCTGCCGAAGTCCTTGAGGTAGACCTTGCCGTCTCGCACGATCACGGCGCAGTGCTGCTTGCTGACCGCTTGACTGGCGGGGCGCAACTGGCATTGCGGATCGCGGCCCACCAAAAACTGCGGCCCGATGATCGGCACCACCTTGCCCTGATGAACGCCCGACGCCACGACGAGGCTCACCTTCATAACGCGTCCGCCTTCGGAAGAACCCGGGAGAAGGGATTCCGTGTTTCGTAGAATTGAGCCGAGTTCCGAACCCGCGATGCTCACGCGGCGTAATGCCGGTGCCACGGGCGGGAAGCTCGAAGTCACCGTTCTCGGGCGAGTCTCCGTGAACAGTACTCAACGTCAATGTTATCCGCAAGGCCCAATCCGATGCAACGGGTGAACTCCAGAATCTTTTGGAAGCGGGCTTGTGGCGAGCTCACCGTCTGGTTCGCCTTCCTGCTTGCCGCGGGATGTTCGAACAGTTCCGCTGGGCCGGACACGGCCGCGCCGCCGAAACCGCAGGCCGGCACCACTCTCGTCTTGAGTTGCCCCGACGAATCGCTCCGGAAGGTGTTCGAACCGTGGGTTCGCGTCTGGGCTCATGAATCGGGAGCCCGCGTCACCGTCTCCGCGGCAGGGATGAAGCCCGGGGACACGGTTGATGTCGCGATCCTGCCGGCCGCCGAACTCGGTGCGTGGGCCGAACGCGGCGAACTTGCCGTGCTTCCGAACGCCCTTCGCGAACCGGGTAACACGTACCAGTTCTCATCGGTCCTGCCGCCCTTCCGGGGCGAGGCCTTCATTGGTTGGGGGAACCAGTTGTTCGCCGCACCGGTTGCGTCCCACGCGCCGATCGTGGTGTACCGTGCGGATCGCTTCGCCGATCCGGAAACCCGAGTGGAGTACCGGAAGCGCTTCGGCCGAGACCTGGCCGCGCCCGTCACTTGGGAAGAGTTCGCAGACATCGCCGCCTTCTTCGCCGAACGCGACAAGCGCCCCAGCCTGCCACCACTGAATGCCTCGGGCCTCGAAGACCTCTTCCTCCGTGTGGCGGCATGCCACGACCGCCCCGCACTCGCCGGCGACGGATCGGACACCGCGGGCCTCGCCTTCGCATTCGACTTGGACACGGGAAAGGCGCGTCTGGAGTCGCTCGGCTTTGTTCAAGCCGCGCGCTGGATCGCCGGCCTGAAGTCCCGCGGTTGCTTGCCCGCGCCGGGCGATCCGAACACGGCCGCGGAACTGACGAGCGGCCGCGCCACACTGGCCATCGCCACCCTCGCGGATCTCATGCAACTGACTCCCGAGCACAAGCGCGCCGGGCGGTACGGCTTGGCCGCGCTGCCCGGAGCCGGTTTGGTCGTGAGCCCGACCACGGGCAAACTCGTGAACGTACCTTGCAACCGCATCCCGTATCTCGCCGGCGGCACAGTCGGCGTCGTCCGGACGAGTTGCAAGAACCCCGAGGCCGCGTTCGCCCTCCTGGCCGAACTCACCGGCCCGGCGCGGAGCAAAGAACTGGCGGGGGCCGGCGGATTCGCTCCGGTGCGCGAGTCGATTCTGGAATCGGACCGGCTGACGGCTTGGCTCGGTTACGGCTTCGATGAAGCGCGAACGCGAACGCTCCAAGAGGCGGTGCGCACCAACATCGGCGCGCCGGTTCGCAACCCGGCTCTCGGGCTGCGAACGCCCGACGAGGCCGAACTTCACAAGACGCTCCAAGCCGCATTGACCCGGATCTTGGACGGGACGAGCACGCCGGAGGCGGGGTTGAAGTCGGTGGCCGAGCAATGGAACCGCACAAGCCGCTTGGAATGGCAACGCCGCGCCGCAGGCTTGAATTAAACCAGCAACTCGAGCAAGGAAGTGATGCGGCCTTCGCCCGGCTGCTTCGGATCGAGGAGCACGGAGCGGAGGCCGGCGTTCCGTGCGCCGAAGAAGTCGTTCTCCACATCGTCGCCCACGAACAGGATGTCACAGGGAGCACACCCCGCGACGCGGATCACTTCTTGGAAGAACTCCGTGGCCGGCTTCCGGTACCCGACCGCGGCACTGATCACCAGCCGCCCCACGACCGGCGACAGTTCGGGAAGCCCGGCCACCACGCGTTCCACCCGCGAATCGTAGTTCGTTCCCATTCCCAGAACCAAACCGCGTCGTTCGAACGCTTCCAACACCCCCGCGGCATGCGGGCTCAACTCCCAGGATTCCGGCCGGGCGAAGTGCTCGAACAGGTCGAGGAAGCCGCGCTCCGGATCGGGCAGTTCCGCGAGTGCGCTCGTCACGATGGTGCGCCACCGCGTGCGTTCTCGCTCTTCCGAGGTGCGCCAACCGCAGGCGCGGTCCGCCTCTTCTTCCGTCCGGTACGCGGCGACAAAGCGTTCCCGCACGACGCGCGGATCCAAAGTCGCGCCCTGCTTGGCGGCGACCACCGCATACACTTCGTGCGCCGGCGGGCGGGGAAGAATCAAGGTGCCGACCGCGTCGAAGAACACGGCGCGGATGCCGGAGGGGACGAGTGACATCGGCGTGTCACTCCCGGCGGCGGCCGGCGGAGGCGGGCTCGTCGTCGGTCTTGCGGGGGGTGTTCTGCGGGCCGGGGAGCACGCTCTTGGAGGCGGTCGGGCCGACGGGCCGGGTTGCGGCCGCCGCCCGCTTCGCCGGTGGCGACGCACCAGCGGTTCGCAGCCCGCGCGCGGCATGGGCGGCGACCGCCACCTTCAACAAGTGAATGCCGCCGCGGAAGATGATGAACCCGACGAACGCCAGCGGGACGGCTTCGATCACCCGCTTGCGCATGAGGAAATCGTACGACTGGTAGAACGCCGCGAGCCCGGCGAGAACGAGCAGCCAACCGCCGATTTCGCGGGCCCAATAGCTCATGGTGCTGACCATCCTAGCGTCGCCGGATGACGCGGCAACCACATCACGGTCTTCGACGCGTGGGGAGCGGTGAACTTGCGGCGAGGAACGGGAATCTGGTACCACTTCCATGCGTTCCCGCGCCGGAGCCTCGCATGTCGACCGCGGACCTGACCGTCCTGATTCCGAACTACAACCACGCGAAGTACCTGCCGCGATCGCTCGGCGCCATCTTCGCCCAGAGCGTGCAACCTCGCGAGGTGCTCGTCATCGACGACGGCTCCAAGGACGACAGCCTCGCCGTGCTCGAATCGTTCGCCAAGAAGCATCCGACTTTGCGCGTGCTCCGCAACGAGCGGAACATGGGCGTGAACCGCACACTGAACCGCGGCATGGCCCTGACCGACGCCCGCTATCTGCTCTCAGCCGCATCCGACGACTACGTACTGCCGGGCTTCTTCGAAAAAGCCGCGACGCTGATGGAACGCCACCCGACGGCCGGGCTCTGCTTCGGCAACGATGCGTACCAGGTCGGCGACCACGGCCCCATCGAACCGAACCCCGGCGTGTGGCCCCCGCAACCCGACTACTACGACGCGGCGGGCGTGTGCCGCTACATGCGGAACACGATTCCCGGCCACGCCACCATCTTCCGCACGCAGGCCCTGAAGGACATCGGCGGGTACCCGCTGGGCCTCGAATGGTATGGCGACTGGTTCGTGAACCTGGCTCTCGCCTTCCGCCACGGCGCGTGCCACATTCCGGAACCCGTGGCGATCCGCGTGCTGCTCGACACCAGTTATTCGGCTGCGTCCAAATCCGCGCCGCGGAACATCCCCGTGCTGAGGGCGTTCTTCGACGAGATCGCCAAGCCGGAGTACGCGGACGTGGCACCGTGGTTCCGCAAGAGCGGGTCGGCGATCCAATTCGGCACGGACCTGATTCGCGGTGCGGCCTCGCACCCGGACTTGTGGCAGCCGCAGATCCTCGGCTTCCTGAACGGATTCACCCGCTGGGAGTATCGCGAACTGCTGGACGACCCGGACCCGACGGTGCGCGACGTGGCATCGTTCTTCCTCGGGCCGTTCTGGCAGCGCGAAGACGAACAGTACCGCACGGCCGTGGAAGCCCCGTTGCGGCTGGAGTTGGACGCGGTGCGCCGCGAGTTGCCACCCGTGGGAACCGCGGGAAAGGTGAAGTGGCTGGCGGGCCTTGCGATCCGCAAAATCGCCCGCCAGTTCGGCGCTCGCAAGAGTGCGGCATAAGCACTGGTCGCCGCCTCGAATGCGACCCCGGAGCGAGGGCTTGGCCGCCCCACAATTCACGCGATCCCGCCGGACTTCAACACGTTCGACATGTCGCGGTGGATGCGGCGACGGATCAGGAACTCGTCGTCGTCCAGCCAGCCGCGGACCGCGGGGCCGAGCGCGAAATCGTCCGTGACCACGGACCGCACCACGGCGTCGATCAGTTGCAGCGGCTTCAATGTGAAGTAGCGGTTGGTCGAACCGGTGATCGAGACGCGTTCCAGCAGTTGGAAGATTTCTTCGAGGCGGCCGAGCGCGATCCGCGGCGGGGCGAAGCCGAGCGCTTCCGCATAGGCGATGGCGAGTTCCGTGCGGTCGCGGTCGTCGCCGGTGCGGGAGACGAACAGCCGGTTGCGGGCGTCGTTCAGGATGCGGTTGCCGGCGTCTTCATCCCCGATGGCGAACCAGCCGACGGCCAAGCCGAACTGCGCGGGCGGAAGCACGGGCGAATCCGCGGGCCATTCGCCGCGCCCGGGGTCGAGTCGCGTGAGGAGGGCTTCCGCTTCCGCGCGGTAGCCGAGCTTGCGGAGCGAACGGAAGAGCGAGCCCGCGCCGAGCGTAACGGCGGAACGCAGGGCCGGATCGTGGCCCGATCGGCGCACGAGATACTCGACAAGCGGCCGGATCGCGGGCCAGTGGTTGAACCATGCCGCCGCCGCAAACGCGCCGTGGAGCAACCGCATGAGATAGTGCGGGAACTTCGCCGCAGTCAGCGTTTCGCCCCACGCCAGCGAGTCGAACCACGCTTCCATCCACGACACGGCCGGCTCGGCGAGTGCGAGCAATTCGGAAACGAGCGACGATTCCAACTGAGGGGCCAACTCCAAGAGCGTGAGGGCGACGCGCGGCACATTCGCGGACGACGGCGCGGCCACGCACTCCGCGAGGATCGGCCGGGCTTCTTCATTCAGCACGGCCGGATCGAAGCGGTCCGCGAGCAGTTGAAGGCGTTCGCCGAGCACGTCGTTGCCGCGGAAGGCGCGAAGGTTGAGCCCGAGGAAATCGCGGCCGCCGCCCGCCGGTTCGAGGATGCGTGAGAAGCGACACAACTTCTCCACGGAGTATCGGCCGAGGTGATCGGTGAGTCGGTCGAGCCGTTCACGCAAAAGCGGGGCGAACCCGGGCTTCGGCGTGCGGCCGTCCTGCACGTCGCGGATGCGGTCGGCGAATGCGTCCGCCAGGAGCCCATGAACGGCGGGATCGCAGTTCGCGGCGACGGGCCGGCCCAGCACCTTGCGGGCCTTCGCCGCCCAGTCGCGCGAACGCGTCCGCTCCCCGAGGCAACCCAAGCCCCACGCCAGCATCAGTTCTGCATACGCCTTCGTGCAGTCCGTTTCCGAGTCGAGTCCGACTTCCTGCAACTTCCCGTTCGAACCGAGTTTGCCCACCCAGTCGAGAATCGGCTTGTGTGAACGGACCAGCCATTCGCGTGCGGTCTGGAAGCGATCCGGAGATGCGGTGCCGTGAAAGCGGAGGAACGACGGTTCGTCCAAGTCGAGGCCGGGGCCCTTGTCGCGGAGGCGGGCGAGGATGCGATCGCGCCAGCGGGCGAGGCCGAGTGAATCGCCGGAGCAGAGTTGTGTCAGGGCGAGGCGGGCGAGCCACGCGGCTCTGGCCGGAAGGTCGTCGAAACGCTGGTCGAGGAACGTCATCACGTTCGGCAGCGAGGCCACGAGATCCGCCGGGGGCGAGGGTTGGTGTGCGGCGAGCACCGCATAAGCGGCCACCACGCGGCCCGCGCCGAAGCGACCCGGCTCGCTCAACCAGCGGTCCAAACTCGGCACCGGCGTCGATTGCTTCGCCGCGCGGCATTCCGCAAGGAGCCACTGCTCCAGCCACGCGGTGGGCGGCGCGGTCGAATCCCACACCGCGTTGATCCAGCAGATCGCCGCATCGGACGGGTTCCCGGTCGCGCCGTACACCTCGGCCAGTTCCGTCCACCCGGAGGCGCGGCGGGTCGGGCCGAGCTTCGGGAAGTCGTTCAACAGCCGCGTTTCGAGTTGATGGCGCTTCGTGGCGCGGTCCTGCCCGTGAACCAGTGCCGCGGGGGATGCCAGTTTCTCGTCCAAGCGGCGGGCCACTTCGCTGCGAGGCTTCGCGGCCGGCCTCGGCGGTTCGGGCGGATCCTCGGCCGGGTCTGCCCGTCGGAACGAACGCAGCAAGCGGTTCAGCGAACGCGAGAACCAGCCGGGCGTTTCACCCGGGCGAAGCGTTTCGGCACTCACAGCCTCGCGGCGCGGTGACGGCGGCTCGCCCCAGTCCAGCTTCGGCTCTTCGGCCGGCGGCGGGGCCACGTACCGCAATCGTGCAAACGGCTCGGGTCGCGCCGCGTCCGCGTCCAACCGCTCCTCCTGCGGCGGCACGTATTCCACCAGCGACGGCACCGGCCGGAAAGCCGCCGTCGGCACCGCGAAGCGATGGACTTCGCCGCTCGGCCCCGATTCCAACCACGTGAAGCGATCCGGGCCGAGTTCGAACAGTGTGCTCATCTCGCGGACCCGCAATGCCGGGCGAAGCATGCGTCGGCTGGGAATGAAGAGGCCGGGCAACCGCGGGTCCGGGTGAAAGCCGTCCGCGGCGAGCGGCAGAAACGGCGGGATGCGGAGCCCCGGCACCGGCCGCACGATTACCCGAGGCACGCCGCCTTGGTGCGTGTGGGCGACCTCGAATTGCCGCAGGAGCCGTTCATTCGCCCCGGCACAGAACTCCCGGAAGTGCTCGGCCGCAGGGCCGACGAACACCCACGCCAACTCACGCCCGGTGTGGGCGGTCGCGTGCAGCCGGAAGCGAACCGTTGCGGTGGGCGTTCTTTGCACTTCACGGTGGCGTGACGGCAGGCGATTTGGCAGGGCGAACTCGGTCCACGCGATCTGGGGCGGCGGTTCGGCACGGGCTTCCACTCGGCACGGCGGGCGCAGGAACAGGATGCGCCCGTCCGCGGTATTGAGATGGCCCGGCAGCGGATGCTCCCAGCCGCGCCGCACCCAGAGATGCGCCGCTTGCGGAACGAACGCCTCGATCGTGCAGTGCGGTTCTTCCGCTCTCAGCACGATGGATCGCGGCGGCGATTCGCACAGCACTTCGCCATGGGTTCCCAAGGCGATGCCGAGCGGGGCGGAGGAGAGCCGGCGGCACGCGGCCGCGAACGCGGACAGTTCGCCCGCGGGCATCTGGAACAACACCGGGCCGTCCGGCGGGGGGGCCGGCCGAAGCGGCAGCAGTTCCGCCCAGCACGCGATGCGGACGGAGGGCAACTCGCCGATGTTCAAGCCGCGGGTGCCGAGGCGGGCAAGCGGCGGGAGCAGTTCCCGCGGCAAGGGCTGGAACGGTTCGATCCACGGCTGGCCCTTGGCGTCGTGGCCGGCACGGGCCGGCCGATCCGTGATGGTGCGCGGCACGACGCCGTTTGCCAGTACGAAGCGCAGCAGCTCGTGGGTGGGGAACAGCAACGCCGCCATGCCGCCAGTGTAGTTCGCGTTCGCGGCCGCTTCGCGGGGGTTTGCCACATTCGGGGCACGAAGTGCGAGCGACGTGTGCGGGGTGGCCGATGCCCGCTCAGCGGCCAAGTGCGGGATTTTGCTTGAAATGACGCTTTCGCGAGGATTTTGACAAAAAACGCGGCACGGCACCGCGGTTGCTATGAACCTTGCCACTCGCTCAACGCTCTGTCTTCTGCTTGTCTGTGCCGTGCGATCGGGTAAGATGCTCCGAGCACGGCAATATCAACGGATGATGCACGAATCGGCTGCGGCGTCGATTCGCTTCAGGATGCGACCCGTTTCCCAGGACAGGTGACCCGTGCCTTCCACACTCATGCCGACCATGGCGACTGCGATGCGTCCCGATCAGGACGTGGTGGAACTTCCCCTCCTGCTGCCCCGCTGGCAAGCCGAGGAACTGGAAGCGGCCGCCCGCGAACGCGGGATGACCACCGGTCAGATGCTTCGTCGCGTGATCCGGGAACTGCTCGCGGACGAGTCCCTCGTTGCGCATCCCTGAGAACGGTCGGTCGAACTACGCACTCCAGCCCGCCGCGGGAACGATGTCCCGCGGCGGGCTTGTTTCGTTTTTGTGCGAACGCGCGTTCCCACATCATGGAAGCCGTGGCGCCACTTTGTCGCTGAGGTCGTGAGAGATCATTCGCGAAGGCTGAAGTCTTATGACTTCAGCTACGCACGTTTCGCAAGGCTTTCGAATTCCACGACAAAACGCGCGTTCCATGCTCATTCGAAATTGGCACGCTGCGTGCAATGAAGAGATCATCGTCGGTGCAACCCGCACCGCCCCTCTTCCAAGGAGTTGTGCCATGCTTCGCTGGGCACTCATGTTCCTAGTGGTGGCGCTGATCGCCGCCTTGTTCGGATTCACGAATCTCGCCGGCACCTCGATCGTCGCGGCGAAGATCCTCTTCTTCGTGTTCCTCGTGCTGTTCGTGGTCTCGCTGATCACGGGAGGCCGCGCACCACGCGAGAGCTTATGAAGCGGGCTGCTCAGGTCTGCGACGCGCGGCTCGCCCACGTGGCGAGCAACGCGTTTAACACCTTCGCGTTGACCGGCTTCACCAGATGATGATTGAAGCCGGCCTCGTGCGTCAGTCGCCGGTCTTCCGTCTGCCCCCAGCCCGTCTGGGCGATGATCAAGACACGGTCGCCGCCCTCCATCCCGCGTATCCGCCGGCAGACGTCGTAGCCGTTCATTCCCGGCAATCCGAGGTCCAGCAGCACGACTTCCGGCCGCAAGTTTCCCGCGGCCTCCACCGCGGCTGTGCCGTCGTGGGCCACGTGAACGTCGTGACCCCAGAGTTCGAGAAGCCGGCCGAGGCTCTCGGCCGAATCGCGATTGTCGTCCACGACGAGCGTGCGGAACGATGTGGACGCGCCGGCCGGAGGGGGGGCCGGTTCGGAGGGGCGGGTGCCGTCCGCCGGCGGAATCGCAGGTAGATGCACCACGAATTCGCTGCCGCGCCCTTCGCCCTCGCTGTGAGCGTCCACGCGGCCGCCGTGCATGGCCACGAGCCGTTGCACGATCATGAGCCCGATGCCGAGCCCGCCTTGGGCCCGTTCGAGGGTGCTCTCGATTTGCGCGAACATGTCGAAGACGCGGGCCAGCATGTCCGGCGGGATGCCCACGCCGGTGTCGCGAATCCGCACCTCGACTTCGTTCCCGCTGCGGCGCGCGGTCAACTCGATGCGGCCGCCGCGTTCCGTGTACTTGGCGGCATTATTCAGCAGGTTCGAGAAGATTTGTGCCAAGCGGGTCGGATCCGCGTTCAACTCCACGCGGTCCTCGGGTAGCGAGACGACGAGTGCGACGCCGTTCGACTCCGCGAGGGGTTGGCAGGCTTCGACCGCGCTCTGGATCGCCGTGGCCAGGTCGATGCGTTCGAGCCGCAGCTGAAGCTTGTTGCGGCTGATGCGGCTGACATCGAGCAGGTCGTCCACGAGGCGGACCAGGTGGTTCAATTGCCGGTTCATCACGTCACAAACAGGATCGATAGCGGTGTTGCCGCTGGTGAGCCGGAGGATTTCGAGACCGTTGCGGATCGGAGCGAGCGGATTGCGAAGCTCGTGCGCGAGTGTGGCGAGGAACTCGTCTTTGCGGCGATCGGATTCCGCCAATCGCTGCGCCAGCGTCGTGAGTTCGAGTTCGTGCGCCTTGCGGCTTGTGATGTCGCGGAACACGAGCACGCTGCCCGTGATCGCACCGGCGCGGTCGCGGAGCGGATTCTCCAGATGCTCGACGGCCCGGCGGCTCCCGTCGCGGCACACAAGCACGGTGTCGTGCCGCTCGGTGGGTTCGGCCCCCGCCCGACCGGGCGACTCCGTGCGGTACACGTCATCGCGCGGACGCAGGAGCGATTCCGCACCGGACCATCCCGTGAGCTTCTGGGCCACACTGTTGATGAACGTGATTCGGCCGGCCAAATCGGTGACGACGACGCCGTCGTCCATGCCGGCGAGCGTGGCCCGGAAGAGTTCGCGCTGCTCCAAGATCACGGCCTCGGCGCGGGCGCGGGACCCGAGATGGCGCGAGAGCAGGATCGCGAAGACGGCCACGGCCGCCAAACCGATGGTCGTGCTGAAGAACAGCGTGGCCGAGGCCGCCGCATACGCCATGTCGGCGGAGTCGCGCCGTTCGTCGAGCAATCGCCGTTCATGCGCCTCGATCTCCGCGGCCGCGGCGCGGATGCCGCCCATGCACCGATTTCCCTCGCCGGTTTCGATGATGCTTCGGGCGGACGCCATGTCGCCGCGATCGAGCGTCTCGACGCAACGCCGGGCTTCCTCCACGCGTCGCGCGATCAGGCCGGCGAGTTCCCTCACGCGCTCGGCTTGCGGCGCGTTGTCGGAGGTCAGCGCAACGAGTCGTTCCTGAAGGGCGGGGTAAGCCTGCATGGCCGCTCGGGCGGGTTCGAAGAAGCGGCGGTCGCCGGTGATGGCGTACCCTCGCTGTCCGGACTCGATATCGCGCAGCGAGCCGAGTAGCTTGCCGGAAACTTGGAGGACCTCGTGGGTGTGGGCCACGAGGTCCGCATCGTCCCGGATCGCGCGGAGATTGCGGTGCGAGATCGCGCCGTTGACGACGAGGAACACCGCCAAGAGGATCGCTCCGGCGGCGATGGTGCGCTCGAACGTGCCCTTCATAAGGCCCTATGCTACGACGCGGAGAGGAGGCGGCGGGGTGCGGATCAGGCACTGCGGCCGATGTCATCCGCCGCGGGATTCGTCTCGCGGGGGTCGCCTTGACCCCGGCGCGGCACGGGCTTGGGATCGGCGGGGTGCCCGCGGGCCTGCGGGCCGGCCGGGTCGAGTGTCGTCGGCAGCGGTTCGGCGTCCGGCCGCGTGAGCAACCGGTCGATCGGTGGAAGTGCTGCGACGACGGGATCGGGTTGAATCGCGGGCATGATCGTCTCCTCGGTGTGAATCCGATTCATGCAATGCAGATCGGGTGCCAATCCCGAACTCAAGGGATTGCGGGGCGGCGAGGATTCTTGTGCCGGTGAGGTAGCCGACGCCGCCCGCGATCGTTGGCAGGCGGAATGAGATTGATCGGTTCGCCGCATTCACTTCGACTTGCCTGATTCCCCCATGACGCGACCCAGCGTTCACGGCTTCTCTTCGATGCAGTACAGCTTGTTCGCACTGCGGAGGAACAACTGCTTCCCGACGGCCGCGGGGCTGGCGTCGATCGGGTCGTCCAGCTTGTTCGTGGCCAGCACCTCCACTTCGGCGCCAGCCTTCAGCACGAGAGTGGTGCCGGCTCGATCCGTGAAGTACACACGGGCCGCCGCCGCCAAAGGCGAAGCGTAGAACTCACGGACGCCCGGCAGGCGTTCCTTGTCCACCAACACCTTGCCGGTCTTCGCGTCGAGCACCGTGAGCGGGTTCACGTTCTGCTGCGTGAAGTAAAGCAGCCCGTTCGCGAGCACGGGGGACGGCACGTACGGTGAGCCGCCTTTGTGCCGCCAGGTGACGGCGGCCTCGACACCGAGATCGCCTTTGGAATCGAGCGGGATCGCGAGCGTCTGTCCCGGTCCGTAGCCGCTCGTGACCAGCACCGTGTTGCCGAACAGGATCGGCGACGGGATCGCATTCGTCGTCATTCCGCCGCACGACCAGATCACCTCGCCGGTCGCAAGGTCGTGGCTGCGGATGCGCTCGGTACCGTTGACGATCACCTGCGTGCGGCCGTTGCGATCCACCACCAGCGGGGTGTTCCACGAGGTCTTCTCGTCGCGCTTCGCCGCCCACTTCGTTTTGCCGGTCGCGGCATCGAGGCAGTGCAGCACCGAGTCCGCCTCTTGGTCGTGGTTGAGCAGAAGCGAGGTGCCGTGGATCACGGGCGTGACCGCTTCGCCCCACCCGAGCCGCGTGTGCATGCGGCCCAAGTCGCGGCTCCAGATCAACGTGCCGTCCATGTCGAAGCAGTAAGTGCCGAACGAACCGAAGGACGCATAGAGGAACTTGCCGTCGGTCGTGGGGGAACCGGCACAGTAGGAATGGGACGCGTGGTGCCCTTCGTGCGGCACGGCTTCCGCCGCCTGCTTCTCCCAGAGTTTCTTGCCGGTGTTGCGGTCGAAGCACAGCACATGGAACTTGTGGAAGTGCTTCGGCGGTTCGGTCTTGGTCTGGAAGTTCGGATCGATCTTGGGCAACTCGTCCGGTTTCGCCTCGCGGCCTTTCTCCGCCGCGAGCACGAAGACGCGGTCGCCCCAGATGACGGGAGTGAAACTGCCTCGACCGGGCAACTCCGCCTTCCACTTGATGTTCGTGTTCGCATCCCATTTCAGCGGCGGGTTGGCGGGTGAGGAGCCGTCCGCATTCGGGCCGCGCCACTGATGCCAGTTGGCGGCCTTCTCGTTGGGGAAATCCGCGGCGGCCACCACCACGGGAACCGCGAGCAAGACGACGAGGGAACGCAGCATGCGGTGCTCCGTGAGATGCGGCCGCGCCGGCGGCGTTGGTATGATAGCCGCCAACCGCCCACCCGCCGGACCGCCGCATGGACCTTCGCGCCTTCGTCTTCGTGCCCGCACTCGTGGCATGCGTTCTCTTCGGAGCGGCCTTCGCACTGTTCCTCGCCAACCATTACATGAATGTGTTGCAGAGCACCGGATCCGGCGCGCGAGAAGTGTCGTGGCCGTCCGAGCCGTTCGTGGACAATGCGTGGAAGGTGCTGTATCTCGGCTGGCTCATCGGACTGTGGCTCGGGCCCGCGTGGTTCCTCGGGCAAGCGTTCGCGAAGACCGATGTGCCCTGGATGCGCTACGCCGTGCCGCTCTCGGTGTTCTGGCTGCTGTATCCCTTCAGCCAGTTGTCATCGTTAAGCGGGCCGAGCGTGTGGCTGCCGGTGCATCACGACGTGTTCGGCCGCCTGGCGCGGAAGCCGCACATCGTGCTCGGGTTCCTGTTCTTCAGCGGGCTCACTCTGGCCGTGTTCGGCCTCGGCTTCCATTGGGCGTTCATCCAGGAAGGGTTCGTCTTCCTGCTCGCAGGCGCGCCGCTCTTCGTGATCGCGGCGCTAGTGTATGCCCGGCTCCTCGGCCGGCTCGCGTTCAGCTTGATGTTCACGAAGTCGATTCTGGCGCGGAAGAAGCGAAAGAAGAAGCCCGCCGAGGAATCTCGCGAGGCAGCGAGTTCCGCGCCTCCGGCGGTACCGGAGTTTCAGCAACCGAGTGAACTGCCGCCGATCCGGACCCCCGATGAAGGCGATCTCACCGGGTACGACATCCGAGTTGACGAGAAGCCGAAGAAACGGATCCGGGCGCAATCCCTGGCGAGGCCCGAACCCGAGATGCCTCCATCGCGTCCCAAGTTCGTGGACGACGAGGACACGCAGGCCTATGGGGTGCGTGCTCCCGAGGTTGAACCGGAGGATCGCGCTCCGGTGGACATCGTGAAGCCTTCGGCGTTGGAGATGAAACTGCTCGGCCGCGACGACGCCCCGAAGCCCCCGAAACAGGTGTGGACGCCGCAGTTGCTGGCATTTTTGGGCCAAGTGGACACACTGGCGGTGCTTGGCCTTCTGACGTTCCTCTGCATCCTCTTCGGAGCCGTGGTGCGGGTGGCCCGCGAGTTCAACCCGGTCCGCGGTGCGACCGATTGACGATGTCGGGTTCAAGATTTATAAAGATCGTTCATGGGCAGTTAGCTCAGTTGGTAGAGCGAGCGACTGAAAATCGCTAGGTCCCCGGTTCAACCCCGGGACTGCCCACTCGAAGAAAACCCCGTCGAATCAAGCGGTTCCAGCTTACCCGCCGATGGTCGGCGGCGAGTCCGGAGAAGGCGGGTTATGGCGTAGTACTACGCCAAAACTCCAAGGACTCGCTATGGCACGGCCGAAAAACTCGGTTCCGTCGTACGCACATCACAAGCCCACCGGACAAGCCTACATTCGAATTCGAGACGATTCCGGCCGGCGGAAGATCGTCTATTTGGGCGCGTATGCTTCGCCCGAGAGCCGCGAGGCGTACGCGGCTGAAATCGCGAAACTCGATCGCCCGCGGATCATGCCGCCCGCGGACGGCTCGCCTCTGTCTCTGAACGAAGTGCTGCTTGCCTTCCTGCAGCACGCGATCCAGCACTACCGGCGGCCGGACGGAACCGCGACGCGCGAGCTTGGCGAGTTCAAGCAGGTCGCCGGGTTCCTCCGCCGCATCTTCGGCGAGTCGCCGGCCGCGGAGTTCGGACCGCGGAAGCTGAAGGATGTTCGCGAACAGTTCCTCGCCGCGGGCTGGTGTCGCAAGGTGATCAATCTGCGGATCAACCGCGTGCGGCACATCTTCAAATGGGCGGCCGGCGAGGAACTGGTGCCTGGCGCCGTCTGGCAGGATCTCCGCGCCGTGGAAGGCCTGCAGGCCGGCCGCACGATCGCACCGGAGCGGCCACCCGTCGGACCCGTGGACGAAGCCGCCGTCAAACGCGTATTGCCGCACCTGCGGCCCATGGTGCGGGCGATGGTCGAAGTGCAGCTACTCACCGGAATGCGGCCTGGCGAAGTGATCGGCCTGCGGCCCGTGGAACTGGACACGACCGCGGCGGTCTGGGTCTACCGGCCGAGCTACCACAAACTGAGCTATCGCGCAAAGGCTCGCGCCGTAGCGTCAGCATGGCCACTCCGTCTGCGGGCCACGGAGGAAGGCCAGCACATCCGCAAGCAACTTGCGATCGCATCCGCCCTCAGACGGACGCGATGCCCTTGGGCCAAGCGGATGTCGATCGGCGCGTCTCCGATCACCAGTGCGTCAATCACGGCGACTGGCACGAACGCCGGCGCGGCCTTCGGTTCCGCGGTCACGCTTGGCAATTTCGGTTCGCCAGAAGTAGAGGAGGTTTCCTGAATTGGCGGACATCGCAGTACGCGCGAATCGACTGGCCGCTGGCCCGCTGCTGCGCGACGTGACGCCGCCACGTCACTCCCGCTTCAGATCCCGTTGCTGCCGCCATGGTGAGGTCTCCGGAAGAAACCTCCGAAACCACCACGATGTTCAAGAATGGTTTTCACCGGACGGGTATGATTGGAAGTACAGCCGTTTCCCGTCCGGGCTCGCAGTCGGATAATCGGTTCCGCTCGAGGGCGGCACGACAGTCTTGAGCCCGGTGCCGTCCGCGCGAACGGTGTGGATCGACCCGAGCGTCGGTGTCGCTTTCACGCCGCCGGGCACGTCCGTCGTCGCGTACTCCCCTTCCCAGCGTTTCAGGGAAAAGACCAGTTCGGGCTCCGCGGCACAGGCCTCGGCGGCGAGCAGGACCGCAAGCGGCAAAGCGAACCATCGCATGAACGGCGAGCCTCACGGAAACCGAGTCGTCGAGCCCTTCGGGCTGGGCACCACTTCGGTCGATTTCCACTGCGGGTTCTTGGCGAACGGATTGTACAGCGGATCGCCGACGAGCACGGTCATCCAACTGCAGAACAGGATCGACTTCGCGTAGCTCTCCACAAGCGTGTATTCGCCGGACGCGACGAAGCCGAAGAACTCGGCGGGCTTCGGGAAGCCCACCGTGTACGGCTCGGCGACCGGGCCGATCGTCGCCGCCACGCCCTTCTTCAGCAGGTTCGGGCACCAGACCTTCGAGTCCTTGTTGCGGAGCGTGACGGCTTCGGAACTGGCGAGGTGCCACGCGATGGCGCCGGGCACGTACTCGCAGCAGTCCACGAAGTTCGCGTGCGAATACCAGCCGGAGTAGAGGGCCACATCCTTGTGCGAACCGGGTGCGAGCACTTTCTCGGCGTTGTCCAGCTTCACGGGCAGCATCGACTTCTCGAACAACTTCGCCATCTCGCGAAAGGATTCGTCGTAGCCGGAGTAGCCGGTGCCGTCGCGGGGATTCTTCGCGTCGAAGTTGATGCCGCGGGCATCGACCACGACGGTGCCCGTGAGCCCTTTCGCCTCCACGGCGACGGCGTCGTCCACGAGCCGTTTGGCGATCTCCGGCGTCGGGCCGTCGATTCGCGCGGTCATGATCGTGAGATTCTCCTTGCGGTACTTCTCGCTCGCTTGGAAGTTCAACGGGTTCATCACCCAGCGGTCCAGCGGGTATTCCTTCCACCAGAGCAGCATCAGTTCGCTGTCCACGCAGGCGTGGCTTTCGTCGTGAGCGAGCAGGCGGCGGCGGAATTGCAGGCCGTTCACCTCGTTGCGGGCCGCGGCGATCTCTTTCTCGTCCGCCTTGTCCTTTTCGAGGTCCGCGAGTTTTTTGCGGGCGGTCGTGAGCTTCTTGTCGTGCTCGGCGAGTTTCGTCTTCTCGTCGCCTGTGAGGATCTGCCCGCCGACGCGCAGCGGCACGCCGTACACGGCGAGCAACACCTTCGCGGACTCCTTCCGGTCCTTGAGCGCCTCGCGGAGCGGTGCAACCAGCTTGGAATCGTAGTCGGCCCGCGAGATGTCCTCGCCCGCGGGCAGGTCCAAGAGAACGAGATTCTCCCTCGGCACCTTTCGCTTCGTGAGGTAATGCTCGGCCACCTCCTGGGAGGCCGGCATGTTCTTGTTCGCGATCACGATCACGTCCGCCGGTTCGAGCGCGAAGCCGGCGGACGCGAGCAGCAGCGTGAAGCACAGGGCAAGCCGCATGTCACTTCCCCTTCTCCCAGATGATGCTCATGAGTTCGTAGATCTCCGGCTCGGTCTCTTTCATCTCCGCCCGGTTGAACGGGAAGAAGTCGTTCGAGCCGAAATAGCTCTCCGTCATCTCCGCGAAGAACTCCATCGGGTTCGTAAGACCGTAGTGTTTCACGCGGCGGCCGTCGTAGAGCAGCGCCTTCTCGCCGCGGCCGCTCTTCTTGAACTTTTCGTACGCCTCTTTCACCCGCGGTTCGTCGAAACCGAGCACTTGGTCGTGATAAGCGTGGGCGAGTTCGTGGAGGATCACCCACGGCTGCTCGCGCGTGTTCCGCACCGTGGCCACGTCCTTCGCCCGCGGCAGGTGCACGCAGCGGTGCAGATCCTCGGGATGGCCGTGCGATTTGAGCCACTCCTTTCCGGGATGATATTGCATCGGGCCGAGGTCGCCGTTGTTCAAGTCGAGCACGATGGTGACGGTTTGCAGTTTTTTCACCTTGTCGGCGGGCACCACGAGCTTGATCTCGCTGAGTTTCGCTTCGAGGAACCGCAGGGCGATGCGGCCCGTTTCATCGTCCGGAGCCTTGAACAACCGGTCGTCCACGCGGACGGTCCAGCCTTCGATCGTCTTCGCGGTGTAGGACGCCGGCCGCGGCAGCGGCTCCTTCTTGGGACCGTCGGGGGCGGCGATCAGCGTCGCAGCCAGGATCGCGGTGAACATCATGGCGGGCTCACTTCCCCAGAGTGGACTTGAAGAGTTCCTGCACGCGCTTCCACGAATCTTCGTCGGCCTTCTTGTCGTACTTCATGCCGGGATTGCCGACCTTGTCCGCCCCGGGCACCGTGAAGCTGTGAACCACGTCCGGGTACGCGACGAAATCCAGCGAGACTTTCGCGGCGTCGAGCGAAGTCTTGAAGTCGGCGACGGCCTTCTCCGGGATGAACTTGTCCGCCGCGCCGTGGCACACGAGGATCTTCGCCTTGATCGCCTTGCCTTCGTCCTTGCCCGGCGCCGCGAGGCCGGCGTGGAACGTGGCGACGGCCTTGATGTCCGCTCCCGTGTAGGCGAGTTGCAGTGCGGTGGAGCCGCCGAGGCAGTAGCCCATCGCGCCGACCTTGCCCGCGTCCACGTTCGGCAAACCCGTGAGTTGCTTGAGCGCGGCCTCGGCGCGGCCACGCCACACTTTCTGGTTCATGCGCAGCGTGCCGGCCATCTTCCCCGCATCCTCGGGATGCGCGATGTCGATCACTTTGCCGTCGCCGTACAGGTCCGCGGCAAAGGCGACGTAACCGAGTCCGGCCAGTTGCTTGGCGCGGCCCTTGGCGTAATCGTTGAGCCCCCACCATTCGGGGAATACGAGCACGCCCGGTTGCTTGCCCTGCGCTGCATCGTCCCACGCGAGGAAGCCCTTGAGCTTCACCCCTTCGAATTCATACTCGACGGTCTTGGTCTGCACGGCGGCCGTAGCCGGTGCGACCGCGAAGGCGGCGAGTGTCATGGCGAGTGCCCAACGCATCATGTTGCTCCAAAACAGGAGGAGCCGCTTGCGTGTTCGCGATGCCATCGCGGTACGCAAGCGGCTCTCCGGACAGAAATTCGATCAACCCGCAATTCCTTCAGCCAGCCCGGCCAGCACTTCGTGCGTGAGCGCGAAGGCGACCTGTTCACGGCCCGGTTTGCTCTTGCTCGCTGCGAAGCGGCGGACCACGGCCCGCTCCACGCCTTGCAACCGCACTTCGTAGTACGCCAGCGACTCGCCTTTCGCATGCGGGTCGGTGCTGCGGAGCAGCGCGACATCCGAATCGACTTCGTACACCTTCAGATCTTCACGCAGGCCTTCCACGCGGGCCGCGATCGCCTCGGCCCACTGCTTCATGGTGAGTTTGGCCGGCGCGGCCGCAGTGCGGGTCAGCGTCAGTTCCCACACGAGGCACGACAGCGAATCGGCCTTGTCCGCCGCGAGATGGATGTTCCACCCGGCTTCATCCATGGACCACGAGTGGCGGCCGCTTCCGGCGGGCTGCCACTCACTGAGCTTTGGCAGGAGCTTTTCCGCGAGCGTCATCGGTCCCTCCGATGGTTTGGTGCGAATGGTCCGTGCCGTCGAAGCTCAGCAACAGCGGCTGTTCTTCCAGCACGGTTTCGAGGTGCACGGGCCGCCCCCACAGGAACTGTACGTTCGCAAGAGTGTCCTGTGCGTCGTCCACCTTCAAATCTACCCCATTGTGCTCGTGCCGCAACAGCAGTTCCCCGCGGTTGCCGTGATTGCCGTCCACCACGTAGATCCACGGCTTGCCGAAGTTCGTGAGGCTGAAGAGCAGCCGCTGCTTCACCTTCTGGAACTCCCGCGACTCGATGACATAATTCTTCGTCTGATCCTGATAGCCGAACGAGAACAGGTTGTGCTCGCGGCAGAACTCCGGGGTCAGGTACGAGTCGATGAACGTGATGTCGTTGTGGACGCGGCGCACCTCGAAGATCTTCTGCCGGCCGAGGCCGATTTGCTTGTCCCACGTCCGCTTCTTGTCCATGTCCTCGCAGTTCTCCCACTCGGGTCCGAACTGGCCCGTGTTCCAGCGCCGTTCGATGTCCCGGAGCAGTTCGATTCCCACTTTGTACGGGTTGAGCCGCTTGGAACTGGTGGCCATCGTGCCGGAGTGGTGGTCCGCGTAGTCGATCACTTCGGACGGTTCCAGCACCTTCTGCGTCATGATGGTGCTGTGCCAGTACGACGCCCAGCCTTCGTTCATGATCTTCGTTTGACCCTGCGGGTGGAAGTAGTACGCTTCGTCGCGGACGATGCTCAGCACGTCGCGCTGCCAGTTCTTGAGCGGGGCGTGCTCGATGAGGAACAGCAGGACGTCCTTTTCGGGCCGCTCCGGGAACCGTTGAGCCTTGCGTTCGCGTTCCTTCCGCTCCTCCTCGTCTTCCTTGAAGGCGCCGGGCGGGTTGATGTAGTCCGACATGTAGCCCTTCGCCTTGAATCGCGGGGACCTCTCCTCCTTTTCCTCTTCCGGCTTGGCGTTCGAGAAGTCGTACTTCGAGGCGCCGTCGCGACGCTTGATCGCCACCGAGTGGATGTCGATCAGGTCGTCGATGGACATGCAGCGGTCGAGGAACTGCTCGACCTCGTCTTCGCCGAACCGCTCCACGTACCCGCGGATGCGGGCGGCGTGATTCGCGATCTCGTCCATCATCTTCCGCGTGGTATGGCTGAAGAAGGCGTTGTTCTTGAAGAAGTCGCAGTGGCCGTACACGTGGGCCATCACGAGTTTCTGGTCCACGGTGTGGTTGCACCGCATGAGGTAGGCGTAGCACGGATCGTTGTTGATCACCATCTCGTAGATCTTCGAAAGGCCGTACTCGTACCCCTTCTTCAGTTCCTGGTACTGCATCCCGAAGGACCAGTGCGGGTAGCGGGTGGGGAACCCGCCGTAAGCGGCGATTTCGTTGAGGTCGTCCGCGTCCACCACTTCGAAGATGGTTTCGTAGAAATCGAGGCCGTAGCCGCGGGCGTACCCTTCGATCTCCTCCTTGAGGACTCGCAAGTGCGGAGGAAGATTCGTGTTGTAGAAGCGGCTCATGGTAAGGAATTATTCCCCGGCGGTGGCGAGAATCAAGGCGTAAGCGGCTCGGTCACGGAACGCGGTCTTCACCGTTTGGCGGGGATCGCGTTAGAAATGAGAGCCTCCACCGTGCGGGATGTCACCCTGTTCCTTTGCTGAACGGACGCGATGCTCAAGCCAAATGGCGGATCGCGTCCAGGCTTGGAGTCGCACGTTCGGCTGTCATGCGGGTCACGAGATCGAACACGGCGCGGTTCAGCGGGTGCGGCGTGCCATGTTTCTCTGCGAGGCGGATGAGGTGCCCGTTGTAGTTGTCGATCTCGGTGCGGCCTTTCTGAATCTCACCGGCCATCGAGCAGTATGTGCCGCGGAGCGACGGTTCGAACCCGCGGGCCATCAGTTTCGCGAGCCACTTCCGTCGCAGGATCCACGCCACCGTCCGCGGATGGAACGGGCCCACTTTCCCGAGCGCGATCCCGGCTGCACTCAGGATGCGGTAATTCTCTTGAAGCAGTTCGAAGAACAGCCGGCGGGCGGCAGGTATGGAGAGCAGTTGGCCGTTGTCGATGCCCGCGGCCGCGGCCAACGGCGAGATCGCGGCGTTGTACATGAGTTTGGCGTACTTGATGGGCAGGATGTTCCGCACGGGGCGCACAGTGAAGAAGGACGAAGCAAGCCCGGCCGTGGCAACGGCCGGGCCTGAGCGGCGAGGCCCGATGTGCAGTTCGCCTGGCCGCGTGATGCGGGCATTGGGTGCGTCCGACTCGCATTTCGCCACGAAGGACGCGATACCCTCCGTGGTATGATCGAGGGCATCGAGTGCGGGATCGAAACCGTTTTGGATGGGAAGCAATCCCTCGCTGGCGCGTCGAGCCAACTTGTGCAACACCGCCGCATTGTCGTAGCACTTGGTGCTGAGAATGATGGTGGTGTCTTGCGGCGGCTGCCACTCATCGAAATGGATGAACTCGGCCTTCATCGGCGGCCCGTCGTTCAGCTTCACACCGTCGCGATTGCCTGCTACGAGCTTCTTCGGATTCACATCGACGAACGTGACGCGTGTGCCGTTTGCCGCCAAGGCGTAGCCGACGGCACAGCCGATGCCGCCGGCCCCGATGATGTGAACCGCGTCCATGCTCACGCCAGCGGCAGCGCGTGCCGCTGGATTTCCTGGGCCGCGTCGCGATCCACGTAATCGCTATGGCACGAGGCCTTGTCCTTGTCCGCGGCCACGGCCTTCTTCGTCTTGCTCGCCAAGCGGTGAATCTCGTCCGGGCTGAGCACGCCGCGCTTCGCGAGGATCTCTTGCTGCTCGGCCGTGAGTGCGGCACTCACCTTCGCCCCGCCCCGCTGGAACGCGTCGTCCTTGCCGGAGGCGAACTCCACGATCTCCTTCGAGATGCGGACGCTGCACCAATCGTGGCCGCACATCGCGCAGAAGTCCGTGTCCACGTCCAAGTCTTCATCGTGGTAGGCGCGAGCCGTATCGGGATCGAAGCTGAGTTCGAAGTGCTTCTCCCAGTTGAGCGCGGCGCGGGCCTTGGTCAGCTCATCGTCGCGGTCGCGGGAACCGGGGATGCCGAGAGCCACGTCCGCGGCGTGGGCCGCGATCTTGTACGCGATGCACCCCTGCTTCACGTCGTCCTTCTTCGGCAGGCCGAGGTGCTCCTTCGGCGTGACGTAGCAGAGCATCGCGGCCCCGTGGTACCCCGCGGCCGTGGCGCCGATGCACGACGTGATGTGATCGTACCCGGGGAAGATGTCCGTCACGAGCGGCCCGAGCACGTAGAACGGCGCCCCGTGGCACACCGCCCGCTGAAGCTTCATGTTGTACTCGATCTGGTCGAACGGCACATGGCCCGGCCCTTCGACCATCACTTGCACGCCCTTACGCCACGCGCGTTCGGTGAGTTCGCCCAGCGTGTACAACTCGGCGAGTTGGGCCGCGTCGGTGGCATCGGCCAAGCCGCCGGGCCGCAGGCCGTCCCCGATCGAGAACGTCACGTCGTATTGCCGCATCACGTCGCAGATGTCTTCCCAATGGTCGTACATCGGGTTCTGCTTGCCGTGCGTGAGCATCCACTTGGCGAGCAGCGACCCGCCGCGGCTCACGATGCCGATGAGCCGCTTCTTGATGAACGGCAGATGTTCCCGCAGCACGCCGGCGTGGATCGTGAAGTAGTCCACGCCCTGGGCCGCTTGTTGCTTCAGCGAGTCGAGAATGATCGCCGGCGTGAGGTCTTCGATCTTGCGGCCGATGATCATCGAGTAGATCGGCACGGTGCCGATCGGAACGGTGCTGGCCCGCACGATCGCGTCGCGGGTCGCGTTCAGGTCGCCGCCGGTGGACAGGTCCATCACCGTGTCCGCGCCCCACTTCTCGGCCCAACGCAGTTTCTCGACTTCCTCATCGGTGGAAGACGAAACCGGGGACGCGCCCATGTTCGCGTTCACCTTGGTGAGGCTGGCGCGGCCGATGGCCATGGGGTCGAGGTTGTAGCCGAGGTGAACCTTGTTCGCGGGAATGACCATGCGCCCGGCGGCGACTTCATCGCGAATCTGCGCCGGCGAGAGGTGCTTCTCGCGCTCGGCGACGCGCTTCATCTCCGGCGTGATGATGCCGAGCCGGGCCGATTCCAGTTGCGTGATCGGCTTGAAGGATGGGGGGGCCTTCACGCAGCGGACAACGCCGTTCGCCTGCTTGAAGGCGCGGACGTCGGGATCGGCGGGTGCCTCGCCCTCCCAACTGCTCCAACCTTCCGGCAGGAAGTCCCACGCGGTCTTGTCCGAGACCGGCGGCATGCCGGGCGTGTCCGGCGAGGCGAACGTCTTCGCGCCGAGTGCGCCGGGCAGGATCGCGGGCCGCACGGCAAAACTGCCAGGCGTCGTGCCCTGCGAAGCGGACGAAGGATTGAAACCAAGCGGGGGAAGGGGAAACGCGCTCATCGCGGAAGAGACCTGCCGTGGGCGAAGGAAGCGGACGTGTTGTCAGAATAGCATTCCGGCGGGCGACCGCCACGATCCGGGCCATGATCCGGATCGTGGCGGCGAGGATGAATGCACCGGCTCAACTGCAGCCGCTGGTCTGGCCGCAGTTGTCGCACCGCATGCAGGCACCGCTGCGGACCAGTTGCAACGCGCCGCAGTTGGTGCACGGGTCGCCCTCGTATCCCTTCTGCTTCGCGATGCGAATCCGCTCCTCCATCGACATCGCGACTGGCGAGTAACCGAAACGCGACGTGTTGGGCAACACCGCCGTCGCGGTGGCAGTGGCGACCGCGACGGCGGTGCCGTTGCCAGCCGGCTTGTGATGGCCGTTGCCGTTCGTGCTCGGGGCCGCGGGCGGCGGTGTCACCGGCGGTTCCGACTCGCCCACGGTCGGCTTCACGTTCGCGGATCGCGGGTGGACGAACGCCACCGGTGCGGGCTCGTCCGGATCCAGCACACGCTCGGACACCAGCTCTTCGTCGTCGAAGTCCGGATCGGGCACCTTCTCGTTGTGCAGCGTGTCGCCGCGGAGGTCTTCGGGCAGCACGTGGGCCAGGTCCGTGCGGCCGAGGTACGTGATCGCCAGTTCCCGGAAGATGTAGTCGATGATCGACGTGGACATCTTGATGTACGGGTTGCCCTGCACGATCCCGTTCGGCTCGAAGCGGGTGAACAGGAACGCATCGACGTACTCTTCGAGCGGCACGCCGTGCTGCAGGCCGAGGCTCACCGCGATGGCGAAGCAGTTCGTCATGCTGCGGAAGGCCGCCCCTTCCTTGTGCATGTCGATGAAGATTTCGCCGAGCGTGCCGTCGTCGTACTCGCCGGTGCGGATGTACATCTTGTGCGTGCCGATGCGGGCCTTCTGCGTGTACCCGGCCCGGCGATCCGGCAGCCGGCGGCGCCGGGCGATGTACCGGTGAATCACCTTCTCGGTGATCCGCTCCGCCGTTTGCATTGCAACGGACTTCGGTTCCTCGGCATCGACCGTGACGGCATTGAGAATCGCGGCTTCGCTCGAATCGGCGACCGAATTCAGCGGTTGGCTCAGCTTCGATCCATCGCGGTACAGGGCGTTCGCCTTCGTCATCAACTGCCACGACATCTGGTACGCCCGCTTCACGTCCTCCACGGTCGCGTCGTGCGGCATGTTGATGGTCTTGGAAATCGCCCCCGAGATGAACGGCTGGGCGGCCGCCATCATGCGGATGTGCGATTCCCACGAGAGGAACCGCTTGCCGAGCTTCCCGCACTTGTTGGCGCAGTCGAACACCGGCAGGTGCTCGGCCTTCAGGTGCGGAGCGCCTTCGATTGTCATCGTGCCGCACACGAACGTGCTCGCTTCCTCCACCTGCTTCTTGGTGAAGCCGAGGAACGAAAGCAAGTTGAAGTCCGGAGCATTCAGTTCCGCTTCCGGCACCTGCAGCACGTCGCGGAGGAAGGCGTCGCCCACCGTCCAGCGGTTGAAGACGAACTGCAGTTCAAACGCGCCGGGCAGGCTCTCTTCGATCTTCGTGAGAATCTCGTCCGTGAAGCCCTTCTCCTTCAAGGCGGCCGGATTGACGTGCGGGCAACCGTGGAGCGTGGCCGCGCCGCGGCAGTAGCGCACGATGTCTTCGATCTGCCACGGGGCGTAGCCGAGTTTCGCGAGGGCCGGCGGCACGGATTGGTTGATGATCTTGAAGTACCCGCCGCCGGCGAGTTTCTTGAACTTCACGAGCGCGAAGTCCGGTTCGACGCCGGTCGTGTCGCAATCCATCACCAAGCCGATGGTGCCGGTGGGGGCGATCACCGTGACTTGGGCGTTGCGGAAGCCGTGGCGTTCGCCGAGTTCGAGCATGCGGTCGCATTCGGCGCGGGCCGCGGCGAGCATGTCCGCCGGGCACACGCGGGCGTCGATGCCCACCGGGTACACGGAGAGGTTCTCGTACTCCGCCGGTGCGGCGTTGTACGCGGCGCGGCGATGGTTGCGAATCACACGCAGCATCGGGGCACGGTTCGCGTGGTAGCGGTCGAACGGCCCGACTTCGCTCGCGATCTCGGCCGAGGCGGCGTACGCCCCCGCGTGCATGATCGCAGTGAGGGCGGCGCACTGGGCGCGACCTTCGGGCGAATCGTACGGGATGCCCTGCACCATGAGCAGCGCGCCGAGGTTGGCGTAGCCGAGGCCCAGCGTGCGGAAGTCGTACGACTTCTGCGCCACGGACTGGCTCGGGAACTGCGCCATGTACACGCTGATTTCAAGGATCAGCGTCCAGATGCGGGTGGCGTGGCGGTACGCTTCGATGTCGAAGCGGCCGCTCGCGGTGTCGAAGAAGGTGAGCAGGTTCATCGACGCGAGGTTGCACGCCGTGTCGTCCAGGAAGGCGTACTCGCTGCACGGGTTGGTCGCGTTGATGCGGCCGTCCGCCGGGCAGGTGTGCCAGTCGTTGAAGGTCGTGTCGAACTGCAGCCCGGGGTCGGCACAACTCCACGCGGCATAGGCGATCTGGTCCCACAGGTCGCGGGCCTGCAGCGTCTTCTTCGGCTTCGGGTCGCGGCCCTGCTTCTTCGCGTTTGCGAGTTCCGTCCGCCAGTACAGGTTCCACTGGCCGTTGTTCTCCACGGCCTTCATGAACTCGTTCGTCACCCGCACGGAGTTGTTGCTGTTCTGCCCGGACACGGTGTAGTACGCCTTCGAGTTCCAGTCCGTGTCGTACTCCTCGATCTCGATGCTGTTGAAGCCTTGCTTCGAGAGTTGGATCATTCTCGCGACGTAGTTCTCCGGGATCATCGCCGCACGCGATTCGATGATCGCTTTCTTGAGTGCGGTATTCGCGTTCGGGTCGTACTTCTCCGAGGCGTTCGGGTGCATCTGAATCGCCTTGAGCACGGCGTTCAGGTGCTTGTTCATCAGCCGCGACCCGGTGACCAGGTCCGCGACCTTCTGTTCTTCGATCACCTTCCAGTTCACGAACTCCTCGATGTCCGGGTGGTCGAGATCGAGCACGACCATCTTGGCGGCGCGGCGGGTGGTGCCACCGCTCTTGATGGCGCCGGCGGCGCGGTCGCCGATCTTGAGGAAACTCATGAGGCCGGATGATTTGCCGCCGCCGGAGAGCGGTTCGCCTTCGCCACGCAGTTGCGAGAAGTTCGAGCCGGTGCCGGAGCCATACTTGAAGATGCGGGCCTCGCGGACCCACAGGTCCATGATGCCGCCTTCGTTCACGAGATCATCGGTGACCTCTTGAATGAAGCAGGCGTGCGGCGCGGGGCGTTCATACGCCGAGGTGCTGCGCGAAAGCTGCTTTGAATGCGGGTCCACGTAGTAGTGGCCTTGCGGCGGCCCTTCGATGCCGTACGCCCAGTGCAGGCCGGTGTTGAACCACTGCGGGCTGTTCGGGGCCGCCATCTGCTTGGCGAGCATAAAGCAGGTTTCGTCGAAGAACGCGCGGGCGTCCGCCTCGGTGGAGAAGTAGCCGCCCTTCCAGCCCCAGTAGGTCCAGCAACCGGCGAGGCGCTGGAACACCTGGCGGGAATCGGTTTCGCCGCCGAGCGGCGTATCCGGCGATTCGGGCCGCGTGCGTTGGATCCACTGCGGAACGCCGTCTTCATGCACCTTCACGCTGCGTTCGGGCACGCCCGCGCGGCGGAAGTATTTCTGCGCGAGGATGTCCACCGCCACCTGCGACCACGCCGCCGGCACCATGGCGTCCTTCATTTCGAAGACGACGGAGCCGTTGGGGTTCACGATGCGGCTCGTGCGCGGCGCGAACGGAATCGCGGCGAACGGGTCCTGGCCTTCACGGGTGAAGCGGCGAGCGATCTTCATGATGGATGTCCGTATGCCATGCGTTCGCGAGGGGCGAACGCGGGTCCGTCTGAGAAAACAAGCACTAACCGCAGAGACACAGAGAGAACAGAGCAAGACAAAACCAAATTCTGCTTTTGGTTTCCTCTGTGTTCTCTGTGCCTCTGTGGTGAAAAAGAACGATGAACCGAGATTGACCTGTTGCGAAGCCGAGTTCTATGTCGGTTGCTTCCCCGACTGCACGAAGGGCAGCGTCAGGCCCTTCTGATCCTGATACTTCCCCTTCTTGTCCGCGTAGCTCGTCTTGCAGACGGCTTCGCCCTTCAGAAACAAGATTTGGGCGATGCCTTCGCCGGCGTAGATCTTCGCCGGAAGCGGCGTCGTGTTGCTGATCTCGATCGTGATGCGGCCGCGCCACTCCGGCTCGAGCGGCGTCACGTTCACGATGATACCACAGCGGGCGTACGTGCTCTTGCCGAGGCACACGCAGAGCACGTCGCGCGGAATCTCCAAGTACTCCACCGTCTCGGCGAGGGCGAAGCTGTTCGGCGGGATGATGCAGTAGTCGCCTTCCACGTCCACGAACGACTTCGGGTCGAAGTTCTTCGGATCGACCGTGCTGCCCCACACGTTCGTGAACACCTTGAAGTGGCGATCGACGCGCACATCGTAGCCGTAGCTGGTGACGCCGTAGGAGATGGCTCCGGGGCGGTGTTCGAGGGACGCGAGCGGCGAGATCTTGATGTCGCGCTCGATCATCCAATCGGGTAACACGCCCATCGGCGGTCGCCTCCCTGCGAGAGAAAAGTGGCTCGTGAGTTGTCCTGGCGGGCGCGACTCCGGCGATCATGGAGTGGAGTCAGTGTTGCGACCGGAGCCGCGCCTCAGGCTGGGCCGTATTGTACCCGCACAGTGGAGATGTAAAGAACAATCTGGGCGCGTCGGACCGCGCCGGGACGTAACTCGCGATCCCGCAACCGACACCGACTTTGAAAAAATGGTGAAGGCATGGCGCACTGGCTCTTCAAGCAGGAACCGAGCTGCTACAGCTTTGAAAACCTCGTGGCCGACGGCACGACCGTGTGGGACGGCGTGGCCAACGCCGTGGCCCAAAAACACCTCAAAAACACGAAGAAAGGCGACCGCGTCTTCTTCTATCACACCGGCAACGAGAAGGCCGTGGTCGGCATCATGGAGCTCGCGTCCGATCCCGCCCCGGATCCGAACGACGAGAAGATGGTGGTCGTGAACGTGAAACCGGTGAAGAAGCTGAAGAATCCCGTGACGCTCGCTTCGATCAAAGCGGATGAGGACTTTGCGAGCTGGGAACTGGTCCGCATCTCGCGTTTGTCCGTGATGCCGGTGAGCGACGCGATCTGGAAAAAGATCCTCGCCATGAGCGAGGGGTGAACACGCCGAGAAGCGTCGCACCAGCGGGCGCTTCGATTGTCGTGATTCGGGCCGACTGTCGGGCACATCATCGGTGGCCGGGGATTCCGGCCGCTTCCGAATCCGCCTGAATTCCCGGCACCACTTTCACTCCCGCCACAACCCCCACGTTGCACAGCCGGATTTCCCGGCACTTTCAGGCGATCCGGTTGCATCGGTGCGATTTGTAAACTTTCCTTTCTCCAGCGGGCGGCAACAGCGGACGCGAGCGCGAATCCGAGTTAGCAATCCGCGGCCGGTTGTGCCGAACCTGCCGATTCTGCCGCCTTGTGGAGACGGACCGAAATGCTTCCCCCCCGCCGACTTGTGCTCGCCGCATCGGACCCGCGGCTCGCGCAGTCCGTGCAACTGCACTTCCAGAAGTCCCTGCAGCTGATCACACCCGTGGTCCGGTTCGAGGACGTATCCCAGCTATTGGCCCCCGAAACGGACGGCGACGTGCTCCTGCTCGCCTCCGAACCGGGCGACGCCGCCGCGATCGAAGCGGTGGTGCGAGAAGCGAAGGTGCAGCAGTCGCCGGCTTCGTTCGCCGTGTTGGAATCGGAAGCGGTGGCGATGCAGCGGAGCTTCGAGCACCTCACTCCGCACCTGTGCGGCAAGTGGGTGTGGCCGCACTTGGCCCGCGAACTCACCGTGTGGGCCCGCCGCAGCTTGAGTCCCGGGAACCGCTTCGCCGATCCCGCAACGGAAACCACCAGCCAGAAGATCCGCCGCCGCTTGGTGAACCACACGCCGTCGCTCACGGCGATGGTCGAACAGTTGTGCATTGCCGCGGCCCACGACGTGACCGTGCTCATCGAAGGCGAGACCGGCACGGGCAAGACGTTTCTCGCGAAGCTGATCCACGATTGCTCCGCCCGCAAGGCGAACCGCTTCCTCGTGGTGTCGTGCGGCACGCTGAGCGGGAACCTGATCGCGAGCGAATTCTTCGGCCACGCTAAGGGCGCGTTCACGAGTGCGGACGGCGCCAAGGTCGGCAAGTTCGCCGCCGCCGGCGAAGGCACCATTCTCTTGGATGAAATCGACACGCTCGGGTTGGAACACCAGGCGAACCTGCTCCGTGTCATCGAGACGGGCGAGTTCGAACCGGTGGGCAGCAACGATACGCAGATCTGCAAGGCCCGCATCATCGCGGCCACGAACTGGAATCTCGCCGATGCCGTCGAACGCGGCACGTTCCGTCGCGACTTGTACTATCGCCTGCACGTCATCAGCTTCCAACTGCCGCCGCTGCGGCACCGCCCGGAGGACATCGGGCCGCTCGTCCGCGGCATGGTGGCGAAGTACGGCACGAAGTTCGGCAAGAAGCTGTTCAGCGTTTGCCCGGAGGCATTGCGGACGCTCGAAGCCTTCCCGTGGCCCGGCAACATCCGCCAATTGGAGAACGTGGTGCAACAGGCGGTGCTCACCAGTTCAGGGAACGAATTGAAGACCCACCACCTCTCCCCTCTGGTTCATGTGAAGTCGGACGCTCCGGCGGTGACGCTGCCGGTGAGCAATGGTTACGGCGGCACTTTGAAGGAGAGCCGCGCCGCGATGGAACGCTCGAACATCCTGCGGGCGTTGGAACGCGCCGGGCAGAGCCGCACGCGAGCCGCCCAACTTCTCGGCATCAGCCGCGTCACACTCTACAAGAAGATGGGCAAGTACGGCCTGCTCACTTCCAAGGACAAGGCCGTGACGATTCCGTTCGAGACGTTCGGCACCGGCACCGGGCGGTGATCGCTCTCCCCGCGGCAGGCCGGATCGGGTAGCATTCTGGAAATGACGGACTTCGCCGAATTCCCCGGTTCCGAAGCGTGGACACGGTTCGTCACGAACTGCCTCGCCGTGGTCGGCGCGTTCATCGCCGGCTACATCGGGGGCGGAGTCGGCGGCTGGGCCATCGACAAGTGGCTGTTCGCGAAACGCTCGCCGGATGCAGCCAAGAAAGCGATCCGCGTGCTGTGCGGGCTCGTGCTCGCGGTGTTGGTCGGGTTCTTGGTGTTCGGTGCAGGCGGCGGCCGCGGGTGGTTCGGCGGAGGGGGCGGCTCGAACGGCAGCGACAAATCCAGCGACGGCGTCACGAATCCTTCCGATTCCAAAAGCGATTCGCAAGACCCGCCCAAGATCGACTCGCCGAAGGTGGTGGAACCCAAGCCCGACGATCCGCGTATCCGCGTCACCTTTCTCGGCGGCGACGCCGTACAGGCTGATCGCTTCTACATGATCGACGACGATCCCGTGCCCAAGTCCTTTCTCGATTTGAAGAGCATCGTGCTGAAGCGGCGCGACGCGACCACCGCCCCGCTCACGCTTGTCGTGCTGTTCCCCACCGATCCGCGGCAACGCATCGATCCCAACAGCATCAATGTGGCCCAAGTGACGAGTTGGGCCAAGACGCAAGGTATCACGATCACCATCCCCGCAGACAAATGACATGCCGACCCTGACGCATTTCGACGAATCCGGCGCGTCCCGCATGGTGGACGTGGGCGCGAAGCCCGAGACGCAGCGAACGGCCTGCGCCTCGGGCCTCGTGCAGATGCAACCCGCCACGCTGGCATTGATTCGCGACCGGAAACTGGCCAAAGGCGATGTGCTGGAAGTAGCCCGCCTCGCGGGCATCATGGCGGCCAAGAAAACCGCAGATCTCATTCCGCTGTGTCACCCGTTGCCGCTCACCTCGGTGACGCTCGATTTCGCGTTCGTGGAGCCCGACGCGTTGCGAATCGAAGCCACGGCCACGGTTTTCGGGCGAACGGGTGTTGAAATGGAGGCCTTGGCTGCGGTTAGCGTGTCAGCCCTGACGGTGTACGACATGTGCAAGTCCGCGGATCGCGGGATGACCATCGAGCAGATCCGGCTCGAGGAAAAGACCGGCGGCAAGAGCGGCGCTTACACTCGGTCGTAGCGTTCGGGGCGGGAGACCCGCCGTGACTGCCGCCGCTCCACGACTCGTTCGCCCCACCAGCCCGAAATTCGGCCCCATCGCGGCGGACATCGACGAATCCGATCGCATCTTCACCGCGACGCTTGCCAAGTACAAATCACCATTCGGGCCTCTGATCCAGCACTTGAAGCATTACCGCGGGAAAAGACTGCGGCCCGCCTTGCTGCTGTTGGTCGCCAAGGCCTGCGACGGAATCACGCCCGCGCATCACACGCTCGCCGCAGCCGTCGAGATGATCCACACCGCCACGCTCGTTCACGACGACGTGCTGGACGAAGCCGACCTGCGCCGGCACCTGCCCACCGTGAACGCCGGTTGGGGCAACAAGGTGAGCATCCTGCTCGGCGACATGCTCTTCACCCATGCGTTCCACCTCGCGAGCACGGTGGATGTGCGGGCGTGCAACATCATCGGCGACGCCACGAACCGCGTCTGTGCCGGCGAACTGCGGCAGATCACCGAACGCGGCAACCTGCATCTCGCTGAAGCGGATTACTTCGCGATCATCGAAGGAAAGACGGCCGCACTCACGGAGTGCTGCTGCCGGCTGGGTGCGCTTTACGCCGGCGCTTCGGAGGATGTTGCGGAACGGATGGCGAACTTCGGCCGCGACTTGGGTCTGGCTCAGATCGCGGACGATGTGCTCGATCTCGTCGGCACCGAATCGACCGCGGGCAAGACGCTCGGCACGGACCTCGAACAGCGCAAGCTCACGCTGCCGATGATTCACTGTGCCGGTCTTCCCCGAACGATGCCGCGGCTCTGCGGGAAGCGATTGGCGATGGTGGCGAGGTGAACGCGTTCCTGGAACGCACATACTCCGTGCGTTATGCGAAGCGACGCGCGAGATGCCTTGGGCCGCTCCGCGATCCGCGAGTTGGAGTGCCTACCGCGATCCGAGTGCCGCACGATTCTGGAAGCGATCCCCGACTGGTGCGTGAATCGAAGTGCGTGATCACAACTCCACAACTTCGATGTTGCGATTTGTGTAGATGCACAGGTCGCCGGCGATCTCCAAGCCGTGCCGCACCACATCGACCGGTTTCATCGCGGTGTGCTTCATCAGGGCCCGTGCGGCGGACAGAGCCCGTACGCCCCGCCGGAGCCGATCGCGAGTACGTTGTCCGTCGGTTGGATCACGTCGCCGGTGCCGGAGAGCAGGAGCAGGTTCTCCTTGTCCAGCACGATGAGCATGGCCTCGAGCCGCCGCAGCACCCGATCCGTCCGCCATTCCTTGGCCAGTTCGGTTGCCGCCTTTGGCACCGAACCTTGGTGATCGCGTAGTTTCGTCTCGAAGCGTTCGAGCAAACTGAACGCGTCCGCAGCCGCGCCGGCGAATCCGGCCAGCACCTTGCCGTCGTACAGTTTGCGGATCTTCTTCGCGTCGTTCTTCATCACGATGTTGCCGAGCGTGACCTGCCCGTCGCCGCCGATGGCGGCCCCGGCGGACGTGCGGACGGCGAGAATCGTGGTGGCCCGGATCTGTTCCACAGTGCGGCTCCTGGTTCCCATTCATCATACGTCCATAGATTACCGGCGAACCCCGGAGCCACTCATGCACGCGCCGACGCTCGCCGCCCGTCTCGCCAACTACGCTGTCGATCTGACTATCGACAAGCTCACGAAGGAAGCCGTTCACGAAACCAAACGCCGCTTCATCGATTCCTTCGCCACGGCGGTCGGGGCCATGCCGGCCGAGGCGTACCACATCGCGAAGAAGTGCGCTCTGCGGATCAGCGGCAACCCGGGTGCGTCCATCCTCGGCGGCGGCAAGTCGAGCCCCGAGTGGGCCACGTTCGTGAACGGCTTGCTCATCCGCTACCTCGACTTCAACGACACGTACCTTTCAAAGGAACCCGCGCACCCGAGCGACAACCTCGCCCCGGTGCTCGCGGTCGGCGAAGCGATGAGCGCGGGCGGCAAGGATCTCATCACGGCGGCCGTGCTCGCGTACGAAATCCAGTGCCGCTTCTGCGACGCGGCCAGCCTCCGCAAGCATGGTGTGGATCACGTCACATACGGCGCCCTGAGTTCGGCCATCGCCGCCGGCAAGCTCATGAAACTGGACGCGGAGAAACTGACGCACGCGATCGGCATCGCCGGCGTGTGCAACGTCGCGTTGCGGCAAACGCGGTCGGGCGAACTCAGCGAGTGGAAAGGCTGCGCGTTCGCGAACGCGGCCCGCAACGGCGTCTTCGCCGCGACCCTCGCCGCGGACGGGCTCTCCGGCCCCGCCCCGATTTTCGAAGGCGACCTCGGCTTCTTCCAACTCGTGGCCCGCGAACGCTTCGAACCCGCACCCTTCGGCGGCGAACCCGGCAACACCGACGGCTTCATGATCAACAAAACCTACATCAAGTTCTGGCCCGCCGAGTACCACTCGCAAAGCTCCATCGATGCGGCTCTCAAACTTCGCAAGAAACTGAACGGTGACGTGTCGAAGGTGAAGTCGCTGGACATTCACACGTTCGAGGCGTGTTACAACATCATCGGCAAGTATCCGGAGGCGTGGGCTCCGAAGACGCGCGAGACCGCGGACCACAGCCTGCCGTACTGCACCGCCGCCGCCCTGATGGACGGCGACGTGTACATGAACAGCTTCGACGAATCGCACTTCACCGATCCGGCACGGGTCGCACTCACGGCCAAGATCAAGGTGCATCTCGATGATGCACTTTCGCTTCGTTACCCGGCGGGGATTCCGAATCGGCTCACGATCACGCTGCAGGACGGCACGCAGTTGGTGGAGGAAGTGGAGTTCCCGCGCGGCCACGCCGGCAACCCGATGTCCGACACCGAAGTGGAAGCGAAGTTTCGCCGCGCCGTGGAACCCAAGTACGGAACAGCGAAGGCTGGCGCGATCCTTCAGCGATGCTGGGAGCTGGAGAAACTGACGAGCGTGGCCGAGTTGATCGCGATGTTCGATTGAATACTCACGTCAACGGCACCTTCCACTCCGCGGCGGCTTGGCGGATCAATTCCCACGTGCCGTCCGGGATTGCGATGCCGTCGGCCAGTCGCTTCGCTTTTGCGTTGCGTTCGGGGTCGCCGGGGAGCATCACCGCGGGCATTCCTTCCGCCACGGGGCACGACCGCACGAATTCCGTGAGCCCGTCCGATTCGGTGAGGAAGTGCCCGGTGCCGCCGAGGTGTCCCGGGTCGATCGCAATGAACACCACGGCGTTGCCCTGCCCGCCGAGTTGATACTTCGGATTGCTGCACGCCCCGCCGGACAGCCCGCCGCAGAGCAGATCCACCATCAGCCCGAGCCCGAAGCCCTTGTACATCTGCGGGCCGCCGAACGGCACGATGTTGCCGCGCGGCTCGGCGTACAACACGCCGGGATCGTTGGTCGGCTTCCCGGTATGATCGACAAGCCAGCCGTCCGGCACGCGTTCATTCTTCTGATGGGACTGCCGCACTTTGCCTTCCGCCACCGCACTCGTGCTGAAGTCCAGCACCACGGGAGCGGCAGAAGTCGGGGCGCCCATGCAGATCGGGTTTGTGCTGAGTCGGCCCTCGGTGCCGCCGGGCGGCACGATGCGGCGGCCGCCGCCGTGCGAGTTCACCGCGCCGATGAACGCCATCTTCGATCGGGCCGCGGCTTCCGCATATTCTCCGAGGCGGCCGATGTGCCCGCAGTTCCGCAGGGTACCGGCTGCGATTCCGAGCGTGCTCGCTTTCTCAAGCAACTTCTTCAGCAGGCGATGGGCCTGCACTTGGCCGAGACCCCAGCCGCCATCCGCGGCGAGTACCGCGGGCGTTTCGCTGAGCACGGTGAACGGCGCGTTCAGTTTGAAGATGCCCTGCTTGATGAAGTCCAGATACTGCGGCACGCGGAGCATGCCGTGCGAATCATGCCCGCACAGGTTCGCATCAACGAGGCTGTTCGCGACCAATGCCGCATCTTCGGGAGGCACACCGGCGGCAACGAACAGTTCACTCGCAAGCTTCGTGAGTCGATCGGCGGGAAAGGTGGGCATGGTCTCGGTTCTTGTTGAAGTCCGGGAAGGTTCATCTTGCAGGGAGCCCGCGGCCGGTCAAGCGAGCGAACCGCCCCTTACAATGGCTCCATCATGCACATTTACCCCGCGATCGATCTGCTCCACGGCCGCTGCGTGCGGCTCCGCCAAGGCGACTACGCCCAGGAAACCGTCTTTTCGGACGACCCCGCCGCCATCGCCCGCCAATGGGTGAGCCAAGGCGCGACCCGCCTGCACATCGTGGACTTGGACGGTGCCAAGGCCGGCAGGCCCGTGAACGGCGACGTGATCCGCAAGATCGTGGCCGCGGCCGGCGTGCCGTGCCAACTCGGCGGCGGGATCCGCACCAACGACGACCTCGCCACCGTGTTGGAATGGGGAATCCAGTGGGCGGTGCTCGGCACGCGGGCGTTGCAGGATCCCGATTGGGTCCGCAGCACGGCCGCGAAACACCCGCAACGCATCGTGCTCGGCGTGGACGCGAAGAACGGCTTCGTCGCCACCGAGGGCTGGCTGGAAGTGTCGCAGGTGAAGGCGATCGATCTCGCGAAGCGGGTCAGCGATTCGCCGCTTGCCGCGGTGGTGTACACGGACATCGCGAAAGACGGCATGATGGCCGGGCCGAACTTCGAGGCACTCGCCGAGATGCAGTCCTCGTGTTCGCTGCCGGTGATCGCATCCGGCGGCGTCTGCACGCTGGACCACGTGAAGCGACTGGCCAAGGCTGCCACCTTCGGCTGCATCATCGGCCGGGCGTTGTACGAAGGAACCATCGACTTGCGAACGGCTTGCGACGCCGCCCTGTAGCCGGCCAACCGGCCACCGGCCAAGCACACACGGACTTGGCCAGTCACTGTCCAATCGCGAGGTTTCGCTGCAAATGGCAACCTCACTGCGACTTGCGGCAATCCTCCTCTCGCTCCTCTTGGCCGCGCCACCGGCCAACGCTCAAGTCGAAGTCGCACCGCCACCGCATCCCGCGTTCGATGAGGTGGTGAAGGATTACCTTCGGCTCGAATTGCCGTTGCCGCCGAAGGACGCGGAACTGGTTCGACACGAGCGGTGGGAATCGCCCTTCATGACTTCGTGCCGATGAAGAGGTGCAAGTGGACTTTCTTGCATCCTTTCGCCAGCAGGCGGCCGCTTCGATTTCTTATGATCTGTTTCTGCCCGGCACGGATCGCGCGGCCGAGCATCCCGAACTCAAGACTCCGGACTCACGCAATTGCTGGAGCAACTCGCGGCCACCGTCAAACACAAGCGAAACTCCAAGCCCGGCACGATCGAGGGACACATCGACGATCTCGTCGAGTACTGCGAACCGGAACACTTCCTGACGCCAGCTCATCATCAAGTCTGTGGAAGAACCCCCTCGTCCGCCCGGTTCGACGCAGCCTCCGTTTCCAGAGGGTACAGTCGGCAAGTAGAATCAGACCCACCGCAGTGAGCGAACCATGACCGCGCCCATCGTTCCGCAGCCGGCGACCGACGCCACCAGCCCCCCGTCGGCCCGCGGCGACACCGACGAGACGCAAGCGGCTTCATCCTCCGACACCGGCGAATCACTGCCCGCGTTCGGCCCGCCGGCCGAGCCGGGCGAGGTCGGCACACTCGGACCATACCGCCTCCTCAAGGAACTCGGCCGCGGCGGCATGGGCGCCGTGTACGCCGCCATGGACACGCGCCTCGAACGTCGGCTGGCGATGAAGGTGATGCTGCCGAGATTTGCCGCGGAGAAATCCGCCCGGGAGCGGTTCCTGCGCGAAGCCCGCGCCGCGGCCCGCGTCAAGCACGACAACGTCGTCACCGTCTATGAAGCCGACGAGCGAGATGGCGTTCCCTACATCGCCATGGAGTTTCTCGAAGGCTATCCGTTGGATCAGTATCTCGCCAAGAAAGGGAACCCGAGCATCCCGCAGGTGCTGCGGATCGGCGCCGAGGCGGCCTCGGGTCTGGCGGCCGCTCACAAGTTCGGCTTGGTCCACCGCGACATCAAGCCCGGCAACCTCTGGCTCGAAGCTCCGAACGGCCGCGTGAAGGTGTTGGACTTCGGCCTCGCCAAGCCGTTGGACGCCGAAGTGGAGATTACCCGCAGCGGGGCCGTGGTCGGTACTCCGGCGTACATGAGCCCGGAGCAGGCCCGCGGCAACAAGGTGGATCCCCGGTCCGACCTGTTCAGCCTGGGTGGGCTGCTGTACCGGCTTTGCACGGGGAAACTGCCGTTCAACGGTCCGAACACGATGGCGGTGCTGATGGCGCTGGGGACCGAGGAACCGCCGCCGATCCGTTCGTTGAACCCGGCCGTGCCGGAGTCGCTGGCCGAGTTGATTCACCAGTTGCTGGCGAAGCCGGTGGACGCTCGGCCGCAGTCCGCGGCGGAAGTGGTGAAGCGACTGCGGGCGATCTCGGCGGAACGGGCGACTCCGCGGGCCTTGCCCGTGGAAGACTCTCCATCGCAGCCTCAGGTACTGTACGTGCCGATGCAGGTGACCGCGTTACCGCAGCAGAACCCGTTCGCCGAATTCGATTCGCCTGAGACCGATTTGGCTTCGAGTGGGATCGCGGAACCCACGCCGGCCGCGCAGCCGCTTCGGCGCGTGCCCGGCGGCCGGCGGAAGTGGCTGGCGATTGGGTTCGCGGCACTCGCGGCACTGGTGTTCGGCGGCGTGATCATCATCATCAAGAACAAGGACGGGACGGAGACGAAGATCGAGGTGCCGGACGGCGCGACTGTGACGATCAAGGGCAAGGACGGCAAAACGCTCGCCCAAGTGAAGCCCGACGGGGGCAAGCCAGTGACGGACGACAGTGCGGACCGCAAGGCCGCGGAGTACGTGCTCTCCCTCGGGGGGGCCGTCCGGGTCAATGGTGAGGAGAAGGACATCAAGGTTGTGGCCGACCTGCCGAAGGACCGCTTCATACTCACAGGGCTAGGCTTCATAAACACAAAGTTGACGGACACGGAGTTGGCCCGCTTCAAGGACAGCAAGGGCTTGAATTCGCTCAGATTGGAAAACACAGCGGTGACGGAGGCGGGCCTGGCGCACTTCAAGGACTGCACGGGGCTGACGGCTCTCAACCTGTACAACACGGAGGTGACGGAGGCAGGACTGGCGACTTTCAAGGACTGCGCCGGGCTGAGGGTTCTCGTATTGGGCCTCTCCAAGGCGACGGACGCGGGGTTGGCCCACTTCAAGGGCTGCAAGCGATTGACAAGCCTCGCACTTGACGGCACTCTGGTGACGGACGTGGGGTTGGCCAACTTCAAGGACTGCACGGGCCTGCTGGCTCTCTACCTGCGCGACACGCAAATCACGGACACCGGGCTGGCGCACTTCAAGGACTGCAAGGGCTTCGTGGGCATCAACCTCATCAACACGCAAATTACGGACGCCGGGCTGGCCCACCTCAACGACTGCAAAGGACTGAAGCTACTCGAAGTGAAGAAGACGAAGGTGACTGCGAAGGGACTGGAGGAGTTTCACGCGGCCGTGCCGGGATGCAAGATCGAACACGATGGCGGTGTCATCGAGCCGAAGAAATGATCCCCGGACCATCGGCAAGTCACAGGAGAACCTCAACGACCATTCAAGGATCAAGGGAACGACGTGGATCGTGGGGAATGCCGCAGTCGAGTCAATCGAAACAGCACTTCCGTTAATCAAGTGGATGTGCAGCGGTGGGCGTCGTCGGGAACCGTCTCGCGTCTGATCTACCGCGCCTACGCCGCCAACAAAGCGACAGAGGAACTCGCGCGGTGAAGGGAGGCGTGAAATGAACCGGCTTCGCAGCTCGCTGGCGCGGGCTGCGACCCACTCGACGTCCGCCAATCACGATCCGGTCGGCCGCGCGCCGGAGAGCGACTGGACGAAGTGGATCAGGTCGAGGATCTCCTGTTGCGGCAGGAGATTGCTGGCCGGCATCGGGGAGCCGGGCAGGCCGAGCATGATCCGGGCGTACAACTGGCTCGGGTCGCTGCCGCCCTTGAACCGGCCGAGCGTGAGGTCGCGGGGCCGGGCTCGCGAGCCGTCCGTATTCACCAGTTGGCTGACCTGCGGCCCGTCGCCGCGGCCGGCCGGCCCGTGGCAGGACGCACACACCTTCGCATACACCTCCCGGCCGCGGGCGAGCGAGGCCGGAGTGGGCGGGGGGAACGGCTTCGGCACGGTCAACACAGGGCCGGGAACACAGCGTTCGGCGGCCCGGCGAGCAACCTCGTCCGGTTCGATGTCGCCCTGCTCGACCAGCGGCTGGAGCCGATCGATGGCGCCGGCGTAGGTGTAGGCGCGGATGGTTTCGAGCAGGGCCCGCAGTTCCGGCTCGCTGAGGTTGCCGAACGCGGGCATCGACGATCCGGGGATCCCGTTGCGGAGCACGGCCAGCAGGTCGTCGTCTGTCGGAATCCCGTTCTGGGTCGTCACTAGGCGGAAGCGCCCTTCTCGGAAATTCCGCGGCCGCGGCCACAGGCCGTACGCGGTCAGGCCGGCACCGTCGCCTTGCTCTCCGTGGCAACTCGCGCAGTGGCGTGCGTACAAGGCGATTCCGTCGGGCGGCAGCTGGTGCGGGGAGACGGGATCGGCCGGCTTCGCTTTCTCGCGGAGCACGACCGCCGCCGGGGCGACCCACGCGACGAGAACGAGTGCGACCGGCAAGCTCAGGATGGCCGCCCGTTGCCACCGCGGCAGTCCGTAGGGCTTGGCCGAGGCTGCGGGCGGCGTTTCTTCCGTTCCGGTCCGAACCGACGCTGTCATCAAATCTCTCCCCAGTTCTCGTCCGCACTCCATCCGGAAGCAAGAATCATCGAGTTTTCCTTCTGTTGATTGTACGGCCTCGTGCGACCGGGGACCCGCTGCCGCGGGGCGAGACCGCAAGCGGGACGCGGCCGAAGCGTATTGACCCGCTAGCGGCAGCGGCGTATCTTCCGTGACCCGATTCCCGGAGTTCACGGATGGACGAGGCGGATGCAGGCTGGCGCGGGTTGCGCGTGCTGGTCACCGGCGGCACCGGGTTCCTCGGCGCGGCCGTGGTCGAACGGCTGGTCGGCGCCGGGGCCGAAGTCGTCGGCCTCGTTCGCGACCGCGCCACGGCAGGCGTCCTTGCCCGGCACCGCCTCGCGGGCCGCGTCCACATCCTGCACGGCCGCACGGACGACCTCTTCCGCGTCCACTCCGCGCTCGCCGTTCACGAAGTCCAACGCGTCCTGCACTTCCCGCCCGCCACGGCGGACGCACAGGATCGCGGGCTGATCACCGTGCTCGAAGCCGTGCGGAAGTACGACGCTCGCATCCCGGTGGTGTTCCCGCGGTTCGGTTCCGCGGCGTCGCTGATCGCTTCGCCCGTGCCGCTCGGCGTCGCCCGGTTCGACGAACTGTTCGGCCCCGGCGACGAGGAGCGCGGCACGGTCGCCACCCTCGCACAGGCTCTTCTGGAAGGCACGCGAACGTTCGCCTTCGACTCGACTTCGCGGGACTATGTTCCGGTCGCGGACGCGGCCCTGGCATGCCTGATGCTTGCGAATGCGGTGGCCACGCATCCCGTGGCACACATTCGCGAAGCCCGCTTTCGCACCGGCTGGACGTTCACCGACCGCGAGATGCACTCCGCGATCCGCGAAGTGCTGGACGGCCGCATTCCGTCGATTCCGTTTCTCAGCGTTCCGCCGAACCCGCTGGGGTGGTCGCCGCAGCGCGAGTTCGGGCCCGCGTTGGCCGAGGCCGTGGAAGGAATTCGGGTTCCGATCCGGCCGCAGCGACTGCGGGCGGCGGCGTAACGCCGCGGAGGTTGCCATGTCCGCGATTCCCCTCGAACGCGATGCCGCCCTCGGGCTCGTGCGCCGCTACGGGCTCGCCCCGGCGGACTTGGTCTTGGAAGTGGGCAGCGGAACGGGATCGTTCCTGGCCGCGCTGCGTGCGGCCGGCGTCCGCGTGCTGGGAATCGAGCCGGACATGCGGCGGATGGCCGAAGCGTGGGCCAGCGGCGTGGACACGCTCGCCGTGCAGTTCGGCAGCGGTGCCGCGGAGTACGTGCGCGAGAAATACGGGCCGGTGAAGCTTCTCGTGACGCGGCAGGTAAGGCCGGGCGGCGAAGAGTTCTCGCGGCTGGTGGCGGCCGCGACCCGCTGCCTGGATCCGAACGGCGCGATCGCCATCCTGGACTCGGGGGCGAACCCGGTGATGGATGTGCGGCCGGATTCCGAACGCCGCCGAGCCGCCTGAGGAAGCACGCCCATGCCTCGGGAAACGGGACCGCGCTTGCACGTTCCACCGCCCATGAAGCCGGCGCGGCGGTGGCGCGACAAATTCCGCGAAGCGTTGCGCGGCATCAAACTCGGCGTCCGCGGGCACTCCAGCTTCAGCGTCCATTTCTTCTTCGCGGCCCTCGTGCTGGCCACCGCCTTCGCGCTCGAGTTCGACTGGTACGAATGGTGCCTCGTGATCGGCTGCGTCGGAGCCGTGATCGCGTCGGAACTCTTCAACAGCGCGATCGAAACGCTCTTCCACGGGCTGGACGCCGAGAGCAAGGCCCGCATCCAGGGCTGCCTGGACATCGCGGCCGGCGCCGTGCTCGCGGTCAGCATCACGGCCGCGAGCATCGGGCTGATCGTGTTCGGCCGCAAGGCCATGATCCTCGCCCGCATCATCCCCGGCGGATAAAACGCCCTCCCACAAGAGGAGGAGTTTCCATGGCGCTCACGCCGTCCACGATGGTTCCGCTCGGCACGCCGGCCCCGGACTTCGCACTGCCGGACACCGACGGCAAGATCGTGAAACTCGCGGACTTCGCGGGTTCGCCCGCGATCCTGGTCGCGTTCATCTGCAACCACTGCCCGTATGTGAAGCACATCCGCGCGGCGTTCGCGCAACTCACCGCGGACTACATCGCCAAGGGCGTGGCCGTGGTCGGCATCAGCAGCAACGACGCGGTCGCGTATCCGGACGATTCGCCGGAGAAGATGAAGTTGGAGAAGGCGGCGGCGGGTTACACGTTCCCGTACCTGTACGACGAATCGCAACAAGTGGCGAAGGCGTACTCCGCGGCATGCACGCCGGACTTCTTCGTGTACGGCAAAGACCGCAAGCTGACGTACCGCGGCCAGATGGACGCGAGCCGCCCCGGCAACGGCAAGCCGAACGACGGAGCGGACCTGCGGGCCGCACTGGACGCGACTCTCGCCGGCAAGCCCGTCGAAGGCCAGCAGTGGCCCAGCATCGGCTGCAACATCAAATGGAAGGCGTGAGCCTCACCGCGGGTTGAGCGGCAGCGATTCGCTGCGAACGATGCCGCTCCACATCTTGGACGAATCCCGCCCCACGCTGCGGATGTCCAGCACGCGTTGCAGTCGGGCCTGTTCGTGCCCGCGAGAGGGGAACGTCATCTTTCCGCTGGTCACGATCGCGGACACGCGGCCGTCCCGGAATCCCGCTTCCTTCCACCGCTCGGAGTCGAACGGGACCTCGATCGTGAGCGGCGTCTTGAACACCGGATTGGCCCGCTTCACCTGGTCCCGCGCCGATCGCTCGTGCTGCTCCCGCGGCTCGTCCGCAACGCTCTCCTCGATGTGCAGATACACGCTCGGCACGTCCTCGAATTCCACCGGCGTGCGCGGATCCTTGGACTCGAGCGTCACGATCAGCTTCTCGACGTCCTTCTCGCGGCGGAGCGAAGCCCGCACGGTCAGCCGCTCGTCGGCGGACGGCAGCCGCCGCACGTCAGGGACGAACTTGCCGAACGGCCCGACCGCCAGCGCGGCCGCCATCTGCTCCGCATGGATCGGCTCGAGCGTGAATTCATTCCACGTGAAGAGATCGTCGTGGCCCGCCTCGGCGTCGTCCGGCTGGATGGCGAAGAAGCGATGGCGGAGGGGCTTGGCCTTGGGCCGCTCCGCGGGCGTGCCGTCGGGCGTCACTGTGAACTTCACCGGGGCCGCGTTCCGCGACTGGCAGCGCCATTCGAGTTGGTAATCGCCCGGCGGCAGCGGCTTGGAGCCGAGGCGGTTCATGTCGCCGCGCGACACCCAGTACCCGCCGGCGGGAATCACGGCGAGCGGTGAATCGCTGCAATGCGTGATCCGCTGCTGGAGCATCTCCGCCTCCACGCCCGGCGTGAGGCAGCGGAGTGCGAACGCGGTGTCGCCGCGCAGGCCGGCGGATGCGTCCGTGAAGTCCACGAGCATCTTGAGGCCGACCTTGTCCTTCGTGCAACTCTTCACCACGAAGTACGCGGGGATCGGGTCGCCGTGCGGGATGCGCGTCCGCGGCAGGTGAACCGCGACGTCGTAATCTTCGAGCCGCTCGCCCGGCTTGAGCTTGAGGGCCTTCAACTCTTCGGCCGAGCGGGCGGGCGTGGACCGGAAGGTCACAGCCTTCAGATCCTCGGCCGTGAGGATGCCGGGGAAATCGGCGGCGGGTCGGTCCCGCGGCACCGGCGCGGCCGCAAGCATGGTGGCGCAGAGAAGTGCGAAGGGAATGATTCGCATCGATCAATTCTGCCCGAAGTGCGTGGGCCGCGTCAGTATCGGGGTTGTAACAAGCGAACGCAGGTCTTCCGCCAGCGGGGACACTTCGACGGGGTGGCCGCCGGTGTCGATTCCGGCTTCGTTCAGCCAGCGGGTGTGCAGGGCGATCATGGCCCGGTGCACGTCCGCGATCGTGTCGCTGCCGGTCGCGTTCTTCAGCGGGGCGAACTCCTCGCTGCGCGGCGTCGCCGCCAGCAGCCACCGATCGGCCATCGGAAGCGCGTCGAACACGAACTTCTCGAACTTCAACGCGTTCTCGGTCTCGGGCTTCACCACACGGCCGAGGTGCGGATCGAAGTATTCCACTTTCTTCTTGGCCACGTGGTAGGCGAGGCCGGTGTCGCGGGCGGTGACGCGCTCCAGGAACGGTAGTGAGAAGAGGTGGATCGCGGGGCTGCCGGCGCGGAACCGCAGCGTGCCGTCCGCTTCGCGGGCCTCGGCCATGTCCTTCGGCAGATCGGAGTACTCCACGATGCCGCACCTGCCGTCGATCGCCGCGAGCACGCCGACCTTCTCCCCCGGTTGCTCCTTGAACACGACCTTGGACGAGGCTTCGGAGTCCGCTGCGATGTGCCGGCCGAGGAAGCCCGGATCGCAAACCTTCACCAGCGGGTTGTCCACCTGGAAGTAGAAGATGTGCTTCACGCCGCTCGCTTGGAGTTCGGGAAGGAGTCCGGTTTCCGCGAGGGCCGTGAGCGTGCCGCCGTGGCCGTTCGGGCTGAGGAAGAGCTTGCCCGGCGCTTCGAGCAGCAATCGCCCGGTGGCGAGGTCGAGCGCAGGCATCGTACCCTGCTGAAAGAACGTGACGCTCGCGGGCTCCAGGCCGAAGAAGCGGTTCTCGCGAAAGTACGTTTCGGTGTCGTCGTGCGTGGCCGGGCTGGTCATCACGAGGAGCGGCACGGGTCTGCCGTAACGGCGTGCGAGCGCGAGTGTCTTCTCCGCATGGATTTGGAAGAGCGTGGCCCCGGACACCGGCCCGACCCGGAACATTCCTTTCGGCTTGTCGAAACCGAGGCGGCTGCCTTGCCCGCCGGCCACGAGCAGGGCCGCAAGTTCGCCTCGCCTCAAGGCGGCTTCGCCGATCGCGCGTTCTTCCGCGCTCGCGGCCTCGGGCAACACCGGGATCGGCGCGATTTTCTCCCGCGGAGGCAGAACGGTATGCGGTTCGTCTTTTCGCTTGTAGAGGGCCTCGAGTTCCGCGAAATCGACGCCCGCGAGTTGGCCGATCAATTCGCTCCGCAACTCGGTCGCGAGCGCATCCCAACCGTGCAGCAGGTGTTGCTGGTTGTGCAGCGAGAGGCGATGAAGCAACTCGGGGGGAACGTGTTGCATAAGAGTCATGGGATGTTGATCGGGGTCGAGTCGATCGGGACAAGCCTTAAAAGGAAAACTTCAACCCGTCATACGCCAGGGCAATGTTCGCGGGCAAGGTCGGACCGATCACGTCGTAGTCCACGCTGTGCGACATGTGCGTGAGGTAGCCCTGCTTCGCCTTCACGCGTTGGATCACCTCGACGGCCTGCTCGATGCAGAAGTGCGAGGAGTGCGGCTTGCCGGGGCGCAGCGCGTCCATCACCAGCACGTCCAGCCCTTCGAGGAGCGGCCAACTGCGGTCCGGCACGGCGGACACGTCCGTGCAGTACGCCACGTTCCCGATGCGGAATCCGAGCACGTTGAAGCGGCCGTGCGTGAACGGGATCGGTGTGATGCGTTCGCCCACGGCCTCGAACGGTTCCTCCGCGATCCGGCGGAACTCCAGTTTCGGCAGCATCCCCGCGGGCAGTTCGTCGTTGCCGGGGTGGAACGCGTACGCGAACGCGCGGCGGATCACTTCCTCCGTGTCGTCCGCACAGTAGATCGGCAGCGGAGCCTTGTTCAGCATCGGGAAGATGCGGAGGTCGTCGAGCCCGAACAGATGATCGACGTGGTAATGGGTGTAGGCCACGGCGTGGACGCTGAGGAAATTCTCGCGGACGAGTTGCAGCCGCAATTCGGGCGTGGTGTCGATGAGGAGGTTGCCGCCCGGTGCTTCGATGAACACGGACGAGCGGTAGCGGTGATTCTTGGGGTTGGTCGATTTGCAGACGGGGCACGCACACCCGGCCATGGGCACGCCGACGGATGTGCCGGTGCCCAGGAAGGTGAACGTGCGACTCATACGGGAATGATACGGGTGGAGCCCGGCGACGGCGGTCGCCGGGCTCGCGGGGTATCAGTACTCGCCCATGGGCTGTTCGCCCTCGAGGTGCACCTGCTTGTACCCGCCGGTGAGGTAGAAGTAGCCGATCAGGATCATGAACCCGATGGCCAACATCAGCGGTACCGCGGCCGTGTACAGCAGGGCGGTCTTCGCTCCCGTGTTGCGGGCGACCTTCAACAGCTTGGAGTCTTCTTCGAAGTTCGGTTGCCCCTTGGTGGCCCACCAATCGCGCTGGGCCAGAAGCGTCTTCTCGAGTTTCTCCTCGACAGGTTTGTTCTCCGCCTTGAGTTTCGCGATCAGCTCGAGTTCGGCGTCCAAGGTCGTGGCCGGCCCCTTCGGGGCTTCCTTGCCGTCCTTCTTGGCGGCATCGAGCTTCGCCTTGTAGGCCGCGTAATCGTCGTGGATCTTCAGCTTGCCGTTGTCCAAGCCCGCGATCGCGGGCACTTGGGTCGGCAGGATGCTGGTCACAAGCGGGAAGCCCTTCTCGTCCGGATCGCCCTTCTCGGTGCGGGCCATGTACCGGTCGTAGGTCTGGCGGCCTTCCGCGGACTCCGTCAGGAATTGGCGTGCGAAGTAGTCCTGCTTGTACCCGATGCCGGGGCCTCCGAGGATGCCGGCGCCGATCATGCCGACGCCGCCGGACAAGCCGAGCGCCAATGCTCCGCCCTTCGGGAAGCGTTCCGAGATCACGCCGAGCAGCGTCGGCCAGTAGAAGGTCTTGCCGACACCGTACACGGTGACGGCGGCAATCCACGGCCACACCGAATCCACGGCTTCATTGCCGAGCAGGTACAACCCGATGACGCCGAGCGAGGCGCTGCAGAAGAGCAACCCGATCGGATTGATCTTCTCCACGATCGGTCCGGCGAAGAATCGCAGCGTGAACATGAGCACATTGGTCCAGATGAACGCGAGCAGCGCCTTGTCCTGGTTCTCCAAAATCTGCTCGGTGATGTTCGTAATCCACGAATCGGTGCCGAGTTCGACGTATCCGACCATGGCGTGGAGCACATAGAGGAACGCGAGGATCCAGTGTCCCGGTGCGAAGTTGGTGGCGATGCCGAATGCCAACCAGACGAGTGCGGCCGCGATCCAGCCGAGAAAGGCGGGGCCGCCCGTGAGTGTCGGGATGAGTTGGCCGAGCGCCAAGCCGATCAAGGCGGCACCGAGCGTGAAACCGATCAAACCCACGTCTTTCATCATGCTCGGCAGCGGAACCCCGGCGGCCTGTGCCTCGGATTTCGGGAACGTCTTGCCGAACATCAAGAAGCCGTACGCGAGAACGGGCAGCAGGAATACGCCCAGCTTGAGTTCCCAGCGGATGCCGCTGCCGGCTTGGTTGAATCCGAGCACGATCAACGCTCCGAGGATCAACCCGAGCGGCCAGCCCGCATGCAGGATATTCAACCAGTGAGTCTTGTTCTTGGGGAAGAGCGTGGCGGTGAGGGGATTGATGACGGCTTCGCAGGTGCCGTTGCCGAGGGCGAACAACCACATGCCGGCATAAAGGCACATGTAGGCGCCGTCTTTGCCGTAAGCGTTGAACACCGGTGTGGCTGCGAACGTGAGCACCGCCGACGACGCATGCAGGAGGAACGCGACGAGCATCAGCTTGCCGTAGCCGAACTTGTCCGCCAGGAAGCTGAAGAAGATGATGGCGAGGCCGAACCCGACCAGTCCGCCGCCGGTGATGGTGCCGAGTTCGCTTTGTGTGAAGCCGAACTGCTGCCCCCAGTCTTTCAGAATGGCTCCGCGGACGGAGAAGCCGATGCCGGCGGCGATCAGCGTGGCGAAGCTCGCCCAGAACAGGATCTTGTCGTTCGCGCTGGGCGAGCCGGGCGTGGAGGAAGGGGCGGTCTCGTTCACGCGGAACTCCGTGGAGAGGTTGCGGTTGGCGGGTGCGAGTGTAGCGCAAGTACTTCGGAGTGTCTACAGAAAAGGCCGTTCCGCGGCGAGTGATCGGCCGCGGTTCAGGGGGTGGCGAGGAAACCGTCCGCGAGTTGGAGCAGGGCCGCGCGGTCGGGATCGGCTTGCACGTCGGCCCGGGCGGCGAGGTAGCCGCGCACCGTTTCCTCCAGCGAGGCTCGTGCGTTCACCCGCGGCGCGGAGTCGTCCGCTTCCTTCGGTTCCGCCGCGATCCATTTCAGGTCGTAGAGCCGCGGGAAGAGTTTCCGCAGTTGCCGGGCCGCTTCATCCTTGCTGATCGCGCTGGTGTGCGGCTGCACTTCAACCTTCACGATGGCCGTCTCGTGGTCCGCGTACTTCGCATCCAGTCCGGGCAGCTCCTCGTCCAAGTTCGACAACTCGATCCGGTGGAACGGCGTGCTCGGAATCGGAATGTATCGCGGTTCACCGAGCAATCCCGCGGGGCCGACGTCGAACAGCACCGCGCCATGCTCGTGCGCTTCGGAGATGTCCAAGCGGTCCAAGCTGCCCGGGTAGCGGACGTGGGCCGCGCCGCCCAGCATCTGCGGCTTGTGGACGTGCCCGAGCGCGATGTACGCCCATTGCGGGTGCAAGTCCGCCAGATCGAACTGCACGTCGTCCGCCGCGTTCATCTTGTACACGGAGTGGAGTTCCGCCCCGCGCACGTGCAGATGCGCCAGCAGCACCGTGGGCCGAGTCAGGTCGAAGAGTGGTTCACCGGGCAGTTTCGCCAGCCACTCCGCGACCTTGCCGTGCAGCGCCTGGTGAAGCTGCTCCTTCGCGAGGATCTCGGTGTCGGACAAATCGTACCGGCTCGGGAACGGGTACGGCGCGAAGACGAACTGCACGTCGCCGAGCGTGGCGAAGCCGCGGCCGTTGTTCAGGTAGAACCGCCCGCCCTCGATCGTGCCCGCCGCGCTGCGAGCGAACGGAGCCGCCAAGCTCATTCCGGTGCGCACGAGATTGATCTTCGCATCGCGGTCGTGGTTGCCCGTGACGGCCAAGATGGTGCCGCCCTTCGCAAAGAACGGATCGAAGGTTTGGAGCAAATGATTGAACGCGACGGTGATCTGGTCCGGCTCCGCGCGATCGTCGAAGAGATCGCCCGCGATGAGCATCACGTCCACCTTTTGTTCCTCGCAGATCGCGGCCAGCCGCTCGACGCGCGATTGCAGGTCCGCGGTGCGGTCGATGCGGCCGAGCCGGTTGCAGAGGTGCCAATCCGCGGTATGAAGGATGCGCATGGTGTTTTTCGACTTGTGGACGGGCCGTGAATTGTTACGGTTAGGAAAGAGATTGTGCCGCGACGCGAGCCACAAGTTCCACCCACGTTGCCAAGATTCGCGCGCGGCCCTCGCGAGCTCGCGAATTCCGCCTCCATTCGCATCGGCGTTCAGGCCGCAGCATGCCGTTTCGTTTGACTTCACCTTCTACCGTTCTAGGTTTCGCTGACGGACGAAGGACGACGAAGTGGATGGCCGCATGCGTTCGGCGGCGTCGGGAGAAGCCGCAATGCCTCAGCCGGGAACACTCGCCGCCGCGCTCGCCCACTTGCCGCAGTGGTGGCAGGACGGTGGCGAGAACGCGACGATCGAGTTGCTGCTCGCAAGCTGGGTGCGGGCCTGCGGTTGGAAATCGGCCGGCTTCCTGGCCCCCGCCGACGGCGTCGCCAAAAGCGCCCCCGGCCTCACCCACATCGAACACAGCGAACAGATCGACGCCCTGAATCGACTGCGAGCCGGTGAGCCGACGCTGGTCGTCTCGGTGCCGGGCGGCACATCGCGGGTCTATGCCCCGGTGATGTGCCCCGGCCGCCCGCTCGCGGCACTCTGGGCGGAACGGGCTCCCGGCTTCACGTGGTCCGAAGCGGACCACGCATACATCGCGACCACGGCCAAGGCCGCGGAGCGATCGCCGGTCGTGATCGCCGCCTTGGGTGCCAGCTTCGATCCGGAGCGGGCCAATCAACGCTTGGCGGACGCCGGTGTCGTCGCGGGCCGAATGGCCCACGACTTCGACAACATCCTGACGGGCATCCTCGGGTTCACGGACTTGGCCCTGCCCCTGACCGCGCCGGGCACGCTCGCGAACTCGCACCTGTCCGAGATCGCGAAGGTCGGGCAGCGCGGCATCGCGTTCACGCAGCAGTTGCATGCGTTCAACCGCGCGGGCGAGCCGAAGCCGACGCCCGGTTCCGTGGCCGCCACGCTCGGTCGCGAAGAAGCCCGCTTGAAGCCGCAAGTGCCTCCCGGTGTGAAGATCGAGAAAGAACTGCCGGTGAACCTGCCCGCGGTGGCGATCGACGCCGCTCCGCTGCAGGCCGCCCTCGGCCACCTGTTCGAGAACGCGATCGAAGCGTGCGGGAAGACGGGACACGTGAGGATCTCCGCGAAGCTCGCGGAGTTCGGCGAGAGCGAGGCCCGCGGCTACCTCGGAAAGTGTTCGCCCGGCCCGCACTTGATCGTCTCATTTGCCGATTCGGGACCGGGCATCAAGCCCGAGGTGCGGAAGCGGCTCATCGCCGAACCGTTCTTCACCACGAAGGTGCGCCACCGCGGGCTCGGGCTCGCCACGGCGTACCGGATCGCGACCGCCCACCGCGGCGGATTGCAGATCGACTCCGTACCCGCGCCGGGCACGGGAACGATCGTGCGCTTGGCGTTGCCCTTGGCCGTGTCCCGGCCTTCGGTGAACACGCCCACGCCGCCGCCTTCGAACAATGCCGGACTCCGGGACGAGTCCGTGCGAGTAGCCGCCGACACCGCCACCATCGTGCGAGGATGACCCTCATGCCGTTCGATCTCCAGGACCGCTTGCTGCAGACGCCGCGCCCGGTCCGCACCGCGACCCACGCTCCCATGCGCGACCTGCAATCCTCGGGCGACATCAAGATCCTGATCATCGACGACGACTCGAGCACGTGCTCGGTGATCCAGGCCGCCCTCGCGAACCGCGACTTCCAGACGGACGTGGTCTCGGACCCGCTGCTGGTGGAATCCGCGCTCCGCAGCGGCGAGTACCACTTGATCATTCTCGATTACGTGCTGCCGGGCCTCGAAGCCGAGCAAGTCTTCGCGTGGATCAAGGAATCGCAGCCGGACGCGAAAGTGGTCGTCGTCACCGGGTATCCGTCGGTGGACAACGTGCTGAGTTGCCTCCGGGCCCGCGCCCACGACTACCTCACGAAGCCGTTCCAGGTCGATCAACTTCGCGAGATCGTGTTCCGCTGCCTGGAAGAGAAGGGGCTTCTTCGCATGACGGAAGAAGCCCTGCGGGAATCGCTCGGCGCCGCGATCCGTGAACGCCGCAAGGCCCTCGGACTCACGCTCAGCAACATGAGCGACCGCACCGCCGTCTCGCTCGGCTACCTCAGCCAGATCGAACTCGGCAAGAACTCCGCCAGCATCGAGACGCTCTACCGCATCTGCCTCGCCCTCGGCATGAAGCTCAGCGAACTGTTCCAAAGCGTGCAACGCTGCTGAACCCGTGCCCGCCACGCGGCATCACTCTCGAAGAAACGGGGCGTTCGCCCCGTTTTCTCTTTCCCCGGTCGCATTGGCGACGATACGCTGCGTTTCCGTGGATCCGACCAGGAAGTTCCCCGTGGAAACGACGCAAGCCCCTGCCGAGCGTCGTCGGACGCACCCGGCGGGGGCTTGCAGAAAATCACGATTGGACTGCGGATCACTCCACCGTCCACACGTCCTCGGCCTTGAACAGGTCTTCGATCTTGCCCTTGCCCTTCTTCGCGATCGTGTCGGCGATGCGGCCGTCGAGTTGCTCCTCATACGTCGGCTTGCGGACCTGGCGGAAGACGCCGACCGGTTCCGGATACGGGTTGACCGCTTTCGGCGAGTTGTCGTGCGAGAAGCGGCTCAGCAGATACGCGAGCGTCGGGTCTTCGGCGGTTTCGTCGTGGCTCAGCAGGTCGTCGACCTGGCAGTCCTTGCCGATCGTCACCACTTCGGGCTTGAGGCCGTTCAAGCGGATGCCCTTGCTGCGGTCCTTGCCGAACACCATCGGCTTGTTGTGCTCGAGGTAGAGGATGTTGTCGAGCTTCACGCTCTTCTCGGTGGCGTACTCGAAAACGCCGTCGTTGAAGATCTTGCAGTTCTGATAGATCTCGATGAACGCGGAGCCCTTGTGGGCGGCGGCGCGTTGGAACGTGGTCACCATGTGCTGCACGTCCACGTCGATGGTGCGGGCGACGAACGTGGCTTCGGCGGCGAGGGCGAGCGAGAGCGAACGCACCGGGGTTTCAAACGACCCGCCCGGGCTGGTCTTCGTCGGCGTGCCGAGGCGGCTCGCCGGCGAATATTGGCCCTTCGTGAGGCCGTAGATTTCGTTGTTGAACAGCAGGATCTTCAAGTCCACGTTGCGTCGGAGGGCGTGCATCAGGTGGTTGCCGCCGATGGAAAGGCCGTCGCCGTCGCCGGTCACGACCCAGACTTGGAGGTCCGGGTTGGCGAGCCGCAAGCCGGTGGCGAAAGTCGGGGCGCGGCCGTGGATCGTGTGGAACCCGTACGTGTTCATGTAGTACGGGAAGCGGCTGGAGCAGCCGATGCCGGACACGAAGGCCATCTTCTCACGCGGCACGCCGACCGTGGTGAGCGCCTTCTTCATTTGCGCGAGGATGGAATAGTCCCCGCAACCGGGGCACCAGCGGACTTCCTGGTCCGTGGAGAGGTCCTTTGTCGTGAGCGTGGGAAGAGCGGTCGCGGCCATGGGTTTCAGTGGGTTCAGGTATTGTGAAAAGCCCACGGACGGCTGTCCGTGGGCCTCGTGAAAATCACATCTTCTCGATCGCCTGCTCGATCTCGGACACGAGGAACGGGCGGCCTTGGATCTTGGTCAGACTCACAGCCGGGGCGAGATACTTGGCGCGAAGCAGCCAGCACAACTGCCCGCCGTTCAGTTCCGGAACGAGAATCTTCTTGTACTTCTTGAGCACCGCTTCGGTGTTCTTCGGCATCGGGTTCAGGTAGCGGAAGTGGGCCTGAGCCACCTTCTTCCCCTTGCGGCGGGACCGCTCCACCGCGGTGGTGATCGAACCGAACGTGCCGCCCCAGCCGACCACGAGCAGATCGGCGTCGGCGTCGCCCGTGACCGCGAGTTCCGGGATCGCGTTGGCGATGTTCTCGATCTTCTTGGCCCGCGTCTTCACCATGTGCTCGTGATTCGAGGGCTCGTAGTTGATGTTGCCGGTCACGTCCTGCTTCTCGATGCCGCCGATGCGGTGTTCGAGTCCGGGGGTGCCGGGCACGGCCCACGGCCGCGAGAGGTTCTCATCCCGCTTGTAGGGGAGGAACCGGCCCACGCCCGCGCCTTCCGCATCCGCCGCGACCTCGTGCCCCGGGCCGGTCCAGCCTTCGCTGTTCGGCCCGGTCGCGTGCTTCACTTCGATCTTGGGCAGCTTTTCGAGGTTCGGGATTCGCCACGGCTCGGAGCCGTTCGCCAAGTATCCGTCCGAGAGGAGGAAGACCGGGCACATGAACTTGGTGGCGAGGCGGATCGCCTCGTACGCGCTCTCGAAGCAATCGACGGGGCTCTGCGGGGCGATGATGGCGGCGGGGCACTCGCCGTTGCGGCCGAACATGGCCTGCAGGAGGTCCGCCTGTTCGGTCTTGGTGGGCAGCCCGGTACTGGGCCCGCCGCGCTGC
>JAXMBB010000015.1:0-175201 GCA_046350135.1 Gemmataceae bacterium | reverse complement strand
CCGCGACGGCGTGATGAACGCCGTGTTCATGGACGGCCGCGAGTGCGCGATCCTCTTCGCCAACGGCCGCTTTTATGTGCAACAAGGCACCTTGAAGGACAGCACGAACGCGATCGGCGTCGGCTTCCAACTCCCATTCAGTTACATCGACCCGCCGGGTCGCGCTCTCGGGAACATCGCGTGAACCCGGACGAGCCCGCCGATCCTTCGCCGTTCGCGTCCTTCGCCATGCCGAAGCGGAGCGCGGTGGAGGAGTTTCAGGAGCGGCAACGCCGCGCCGCCGCCGCGCTTCGCACCATGATCGGCAGCGTGCTCGCCGTGTTGGTCGGCTCCATCGGCGGTTCCACCGCGTGCGCCGCCTACGAAGCGGACATGAACGCGGCGCTCACCGCGCTTGTCGGCTCGCTGATCGGCGGAGCGGGCGGTTCGATTCTCGGAGCGATTCTCGGCGCCATGTGCTTCGCCGCGCTCAGCACCACATTCGGCCGCTCCAAAGCCTTGGGAAACGAATTCGCCCGGCGCGATCCGATGGCAGCCGTTCGCGGGCTGATGTTCGCGTGGTCGCTGGTCGGCGCCGCACTCGGTGCCGCACAAGGTGCTCTGCAAGGCGCCCACTGGGCCGGTGCGGTGCGGCAGCCGCTCGGCCGGTGGATCGTCGTCGGCTCCGTGCTCGGCGGCGCGTTCGGACTGGTCGTTTGGTTTCTCGCCCGCCGACGCCTCCGCACTCCGTCTTGAATCGAGGACCGCTTCGTGCCGATCGATTGGACCGCCGCCCGCTCGCGGATGCATCTCGACCCGACCGTGATCATGCTGAACACGGGCTCGTTCGGGCCGCTGCCGAAGCCCGTGTTCGACCGCGTGACGGACATCCGCCGTGCGCTCGCGGCCGGACCCACGGACTTCTACGTGCGACAAGCCCCGCCGCTCCTCTGGGACGCGCGCTGTCGCACGGCCGCGTTCCTCGGCACCGCGCCCGAGCGGTTCGTGTTCACCTCGAACGTCTCCGCAGCGATCAACCTCGTGGCCTCCGGATTGAAGCTGAACGCGCCCGGCGAAGTCCTGATGACGGACCACGAATACGGGGCGATGGTGTGGTGCTGGCAGCGGGCCGGGCAGCGGCAGGGGCTGAGCGTGAATACCTTCCCGCTGCCGACGATGGCGAGCGATCCCGCGGAGATTGTCGCGGCGGCGGAACGGGCCATGACGCCGCGCACGCGGCTGTTCTTCTTCAGTCATGTGCTCTCGCCGACGGGCTTGGTGCTGCCCGCGAAGGAACTCTGTGCGGCGGCGCGGAAGCGCGGCATCATCACGGTCGTGGACGGCGCGCACGCCCCCGCCATGATCGATCTCAATCTCGATTCCATCGGCGCGGACTTCTACACGGCGAACCTGCACAAGTGGTTGCTCGCACCCAGCGGTTCCGGATTCCTGGTGATCGGCAAGGGCAATGAGGACCGGCTGCAACCTCTGCACGTGAGTTGGGGTTACCACCCGGACGCGTACCCGATCGGCGAGCCGGGCCGCTCCGCGGGGCCGGATTCGCCGGATGCGTACGGTTCGACGCCGCGCACGCGGTTCCTGGAATTCGAGGGCACGCGGGACTTCTGCCCGTGGCTCGCGGTGCCGGCGGCCATCGACTTCCAAACCGAACTTGGCTGGGCGAACGTGCGGGGTCGCATTGCGGAACTGGCCGCATTCACGCGCCGCGAGTTCACCGCACTCGGCCTCCGCCCCGCGACGCCGAGCGTGCCGGGCCTGCACGGCGCAATGACCGCGTTCGAGTGGCCCGCACCGACAAATGCGAACGAATTGCGGAAGCGCTTCTGGTCCAAGCGCATCGAAGTGCCCGTGATCGAGCGGCCGGATCGCCTGCTGATTCGCGTGAGCCACCACTTCTACACGACGGAAGACGAGATCTCCGCTCTCGCAGCCGAGGTGCGTGCGATTCTCGCCAACGAGTGAATGGCATCTCACCGAGGCATCGGGTATGCTTTCCTCACCTGCCACCGGTGTGCTTGGACTCGCCATGCTTTCCGTCGGAAGTTTCCGCTCGAATCTGCACGGTTCCGTCTCGCGGCGCTCGTTCCTCACAACCGCCGCCTCCGCTCCGCTCGCGCTCGGCTTGGAAGCCCGGGCGAAGAGCCATTCGAAAGCGAAGTCCGTCATCGTGCTGTGGCTCTGGGGCGCGCCGAGCCACATCGACACGTTTGATCCGAAGCCGAACGCCGCGTCGGAAATCCGCGGGCCGTTCGGCACCATCGCCACGAAGACACCGGGCATTCGTTTCACCGAACTCTTCCCGAAGGTCGCCGCCCGTTCGGACCGCTTCGCGCTGATCCGCTCGAACGTGAACTTCGACGGCGACCACCTGAAAGCGGGTTCGATCGGGCTCACCGGTGGTGTCGAAGGCCGCGACGCACTCATCCCCAACTTCGGTTCGATCGTCGCCCGGCATCGCGGCGGGAAAGACCTGCCTGCGTTCATGTCCATCGGCCGCGGCAACCCGCGCGATGTGGTCGGCCCCATGAAAGGCTTCGGCGGCGGAGCGTGGGGCCGCAACTTCGATCCGCTGCTCGTCGGCTGTTCCGAAGCGGGCGAAACCGACATTCCCGCGTTGAAGTTGCTGGATGGCCTTTCCCCCGCCGCGCTCGATGATCGTCGCAAGCTGCTTGGCGAGTTCGATCGCGTGCGCCGTGAGACCGAAGGCGGAATCGACAAGTGGGACTCGGCAAAGCAGCGGGCGTTCGCGCTCTTGACCGCCCCCGAGGCTCGCAAAGCGCTCGATCTCTCGCAGGAAGCTCAAGGAGTGCGCGAGGCCTACGGCCAGACATCGTTCGGCCAGTCGTGCCTGCTCGCCCGGCGGCTCGCGCAGGCCGGCGTGCCGTACATCCAAGTGAACTGGAGCCAGTATGTCGAAGCGATGACGCCGAACTGCGACTTCGGATGGGACACGCACGTCTTCAATTTCGATCTGCTCCCGGATCGCCACGGCCCGATCTTCGATCGCGTGTATTCGGCACTGCTCGATGATCTGCGCGATCGCGGCATGTTGGACAGCACACTGGTGCTCGCTCTGGGCGAGTTCGGCCGCACGCCGCGGATCAATCGCCAGGCGAGCCGCGACCACTGGCCGCAGTGTTACTTCTCGATGTGGGCCGGCTGCGGCATCCGCGGCGGGGCCGTCATCGGTGACAGCGACAAGACCGGCGGCGCCCCGCTCACCGAGCCGATCACGCCCGGCATGGTCGGAGCGACCATCCTGGAACTCGCGGGCGTCGATTCGCAAGCCCGCGCGGAGTTGCGGGTGCTGCCGAACGAGCGAACGATCCACGAATTGTTCTGAGCTCCACAATGATTCAGCAACGCATCGGTGATTTGTTGGAGATCAAGGAAGAGGGCCAGCATTTCTACGTCGTGGTGCTGACGAAGGTGGTGATGTTCGGCGGCAACATCCTCTTCGCCTTTCACAACGACGGGGAGAAACGCGATGTCGCCAGCTTGGATCCGGAGGCGAACGGCTTCAACATCTGCGCCGACTTGTACCTGCCGAAGCGGGAGGGACGCGTGACCCGGCTCCACCGATACGAGGATGTGTCGCCGTTCTGGCGAACCAAGTATGCCAAGGGCAACAACGTTTTCGAACCGGGGGTGAAGGCGAAAGACTGGTTCATCTACAACATTGACGACTTGGGTGAATCTCACATTGCGCGCGTGACGAAATTGAAGCCGGAGCACCGCGCTGCGATGGATTGTGAATGCTGCAGCTTCGATCTTGTCGCAGGTAAGGTCTTGGCGCGCTACACGCCGGATCAGAATGACCACATCTGACGGAACGATCCATGAATACGATCCGCCTCACCACCGATGGCACGTTCAAGTCCGACCCCGTGTTCCTGAAGGACGGGGCCGAGATCGTGTACACACTGCTCGAATCGCCGACGCAGATGCGACTCATGAAGCTCAAGCTCGCGGATCGTTCCGTCGTGAAGTTGCACCCGGACGCGACCACCAACGAATTCGAAGCGACGTTCACCGCCGACGGCTCGCATTACGCGTTCGTGCAGAGCCGCGGCAACCTGAACATGAAGATGGTGATTCGGGGCGCGACGACCGGCAAGGATTCCGTGTTCGACCCCGGCGGCGGATTCGCCGGCGTGCGCCGGCCTGCGTTCCATCCCAAGGGCGAGCGCGTGGCCTTCGCCATCCCCGGCGAGACGGGCCAGGAGATCGCCTCCGTCAGCCGCGCGGGCACGGACAAGAAGACACTCACCACCGGCGGCATCAACAACTGGCCGACATATTCGCCGGACGGCAAGCGGATTGCGTTCTGCTCCAGTCGCGACGGCACGTTCGATTTGTTCGTGATGAACGCGGACGGCACCGGCGCGAAGCCGGTGATCAAACTGGATGGCATGCAAATGCGGCCCGCGTGGTCGCCGGATGGCACGAAGTTGGCCTTCACCTCGAACCACGGTGGCGACGGCAATCACAACATTTGGACGGTGTCGCTCGACGGCACCGGCCTCACACGGATCACAGACCATCCCGAACGCGACGACTACGCCGCGTTCCATCCGGACGGCAAGCGGATCGCCTTCGTCGGCGAGCGGAAGGGCAAGTTCGACCTGTTCTTGGCGAATCTCTGAAATAACCCCGTCACTCGCCGATCAGCACCTTCTTCGCCGGCTTCAGGTGTTCCTCGTCGAGCTTGCCCACGGACCAGAGCAGGCCGCGGGTGATCAGGTCGAGGTAACGGTCGTCGCCGACCGTCTCGTTGTTGTGGCCCAGCGTCGTGGCGAACACCTTCGTCTTCCCGTTGTACGTGTTCGTCCACACGCACACGGCCTCGGCCGTGCTCACCTTCCCGTCCTTGCTCTTGAACGTTTGCTTGCCCTTGGCGAGCGGCTGCGCCGTCTCCAACAGCTTGCCCGACGAATTGTTGTAAAGCTCCTCGTTCACCGTCTTCCAGTCTTTGAGGCCGCTCGTGATCTTGCTTTCCTTGTCCACGAAGGTGATATCGATCGGCGCCTGCGGCCCGTGGCCGGTGCTGGCGAGGCCGGTGAAATCGAACCACGGGGTGGTCTTCGGGAAGCCCTCGGTGCGGTAGCTGTGCATGCCGCAATGGGTGATCACCGCGGGCAACCCGGCTTTATGCGGCGCCAGGATCTTCTCCACCGTCTTGATGTCCTTCACGTCCGAGCAGCATTCGTCGTGCACCACCACGTCGAAGCCCTTGGCCCAGTCTTCCTTCTCGTACCAGGGGTTGAGGTGCTTCGTGCCCGTGTCCGGATCGTAGGCGATGGCCCACTGCACGTTCGCACGGGCGGACACGCCCTTCGTGATGAGATCCTGCTGCTTCTTGTAATCGTGGCAGCAGCCGCCGAGCACGAGCAGCGCGCGAATCGGTTTGGCGTCTTCCGCGGCGGGCGCGGGGCTCAGGCTGATCGCCGCGGCAACGAGCAGGGCGATGGGGAGGCAGCGAAGCATGGTCGGGCTCCAAGTGGGGATTCCGCTGGCCGCGGGAAGTCGGGTTTCGCCGCGGCTTCGCTTCACGATATCCTATGGGCATGGAACCCGGAAACGGTGCGGCACGATGCTGAAGCGGCTCGAACTCATCGGGTTCAAGTCGTTCGCCGACAAGACGCGTTTCGACTTCTCCCCCGGCATCACCGGCGTGGTCGGGCCCAACGGCTCGGGCAAGAGCAACGTCGTCGATGCCATCCGTTGGCTGCTCGGCGAACAATCCGCCAAGTCGCTCCGCGGCGCCGAAATGGCCGACGTCATCTTCAACGGCTCGTCCTCGCGCAAAAGCCTCGGCATGGCCGAGGCCACCGTCGTCTTCGACAACGCGAAGCGACTCCTCAGCGTGGATGCGGAGGAAGTGCAGATCAGTCGCCGCGTCTACCGCGATGGCACGGGCGAATATCTCATCAACGGCCAAATGGCCCGCCTCAAGGACATCAAGGACATCCTGCTCGGCAGCGGTGCGGGTTCGAACGGGTACACGATCATCGCCCAGGGCCGCGTCGACGAACTGCTCCAGGCTTCCACCAAGGACCGCCGCGAAATCTTCGACGAAGCCGCCGGCATCTCCCGCTTCAAGGCGAAGAAACTGGAAGCCCTCCGCAAGCTCGATTCCGTCGAACAGAACCTGACGCGATCGAAGGACCGTCTCGAATCGCTGGACGCACAACTTCGCACGCTTCGGTTGCAGGCCGCGAAGGCCCAGCGGCACAAGGAATACTCGGACCGGTTGAAGGAACTCCGCGTCGGCCTCGGTGTGCGCGAGTATCGGGAACTCAGCACCGCGTTGGAGGCGGAAGAGCGGGTGCTCGCCGAACTCAAGGCCGAAGTCGAGGCCGCGAACACGCGGACGCATTCGCTCGAATCGCGGGCCAAGGAACTCGATTGGGAAGTGAGCCAATCGGAGGACGCGCTTCGCCACCAGGAAGCGAAACTCGCGGAAGCCCGGCAGCAGATCGCGGGCTACGAGGCGACGATCAAGCACGAGCGTTCCGCGGCCGCCGAGCACGACGAGGAAGTGTGGCGGATCGGTCGCGAACGCGCGGACCTTGGCTTGCGGGTGAAGTCGCTCGAGGCGGAGGCCGCGAGGGCGGTCGCGGAATCGGAGGAAGCCGAGTCGCGGCTTGATGCGGTGCGGCAGGCCGCGGAGTCCGCCGCGGCCGCGCTCGCGGACAGCACCGCCCGCACGGCCGAACTCGACCGCCAAGCCAAGGCCGACCGCGATCTTCAGTTCGAACTCGTGGGCCGCGCCGCCAACGCCCGCTCGCTCGCCTCCAGCACGCAAGCGCAGGTCGAACGCTTGCAGAAGGAGTTCACCCGAAAACTCGGCGAAATCAGCCACAAGGCGTCGCAACGCGAAACGCTCGAGACCGCGCTCGTCGATCTGTCGCAGGCGGACGCGGACTTGCAATCGCGACTCGGCAGCGCCCGCACGCGGCTCAAGGACCTGTTCGAGCACCGCGATTCGCTCCGCGAGTCGCAGGAGAAGTTGCAGCACACGCTGGAGGAACGCCGCGTCCGCCAAGGCGGGTTGCAGGGCCGCATCGAAGTGCTCGAAGGTTTGGAAAAAACGCAGGAAGGGCTCGGTGCCGGCGTCCGCGAGGTGATCGAGAAACGACTGACACCGCAGTCCACGCTTTCGGACATCGTCGGGCTGGTGGCGGATTTGCTCACCGTGCCGCGCGAGATCGCACCGCTGGTGGAACTGGCTTTGGGCGAAGCCGCGCAGCGGTTCGTGGTGAAGGATCCGACCGCGCTCGACGTGATCGCGTCGGCCATCGGCGACCTGACGGGCCGCGTGGGGTTCATTCCACTGTCAACCGGACGCGGCAGTGGAGTGCCGGCAGGCGACGGCACGTTCAACGAATCACCAGAATTCCCACCTCTCCCCGCCGGGGAGAGGTCGCCGTTCCGATACGGGAGTATCGGAACGGCGGGTGAGGGGCTGCATGACGAGACACCGGAATCGTCGAACACCCCTCGCCCGGTTGGCGAAAGGCATTCGCAGTTCGCCAACCACCCTCTCCCCGGCGGGGAGAGGGTGGCAGATTCAATCCAACCGGCTCTCCGAAGCCTCGCCTCGTTTGTCGAGTGCGAGCGCACCGAACTCGCTTCACTGCCCGAACAACTGCTTGGCAACGTCGCACTCGTCGATTCGCTTGCGGAGGCGCGCCAACTCGCCGCCGCGTTTCCTGCACTGCGCTTCATTACGAAAACCGGCGAGCTTCTCGAACCCGATGGCACGCTCACGATCGGCCCGCCGTCCGGCGAAGGCGGCCTCGTTTCGCGGAAAAGCGAACTCCGCGAACTCCGCGAACAGCTTGAGACGCTGACGCGCGAAGTGGCCGACGCCGAAGCACAACTCTTCCACCTGCGCCGCGAAGCGGACAAGCTCGACGGCGTGATCGACGCGGTGGACGCCGAGATCGGCATGCTCTCCGGCGAGGCCGGCGATCTCCAGCAGCAGATCGCGAAACAGCGCAGCCTCATTGAACAACTTGACGAATCGCTCGAGTTGCTGAACACCGAAACGAAGTATCTCGAGGACGAGGTGCGGCAGGGCGAGGCGAAGTGGCTCGCCTCCAAACAGGAGGCCGACGACGCGGAGCGAGAAGCGGACGCGATCAAGTCGCGGCTGGAGTCGCTCCAGGCGGCGATCGCGGCAGGCGAGCAAGAGCGTGACCGCTGCCAGCAGGCGCACACCGAGGCGCAAGTGACACTGAGCCGCTCCGCAGCCGAACGCGAACGGCTGCGCGAGCGGCAATCGCAGATCGAAGGCGAACTGCGCCGCCGCAAGAGTGAAGCGATCGACCGCGCGTCGACCTTCATCACCGCTCGGGACCGCGCCTTGGCGGGGCTTCTCGCGATGCTCCGTGCATCGAGCGGCATGGCGGAGGCGTTCTTGGAGAAGGAGCGGCGCGAGCGGCTGAGTGCCGAGCATTCGGAGAAGGCGGCAGCGAGCCGCATCGTCCGCGACACCGTGCGAGACGAACTGCGGCAACTCCGCGACGGCTGGCAGGAGAAGCAAAACGCGGCCCACGAGCGCGAACTGAAGACGCACGACCTTCGTTCCCGCCGCGACACGACGGTCGCACGCATCCGCGATGACTACGGCCTGGAACTCGCCGAATTGGCGAACCTTTCGCGGGAGGGCGAGGATCCTGCCGAGCAGGAGCCAGCCGCGCCGCTCGCCGACCAGCAGGAGATCGACGACCTGCGCAAGAAGATCGCGCGACTCGGCTCCGTGAACATGGAGGCGCTCGAGGAACTTGCGCGGGTCGAGGCCGAGCACGACGCGTTGAAAGCCCAGCACGCCGACCTCGCGGCCGCCCGGCAATCGCTGCAACAGGTGATCGACACGATCAACGCGGACAGCCGCACGCTGTTCACCGAGACGCTGACCGCGATCCGCGGCTACTTCCAGGAACTGTTCCGCAAATTGTTCGGCGGCGGCCAAGCGGACATCATCCTGGAGGACGGCGTGGATGTGCTCGAGAGCGGCATCGAGATCACGGCCCGCCCGCCGGGCAAGGAACTCCGCACGCTTTCGTTGCTCTCCGGCGGCGAGAAAACCATGACCGCGATCGCGCTGCTGCTCGCGATCTTCCGCAACAAGCCGTCCCCGTTTTGCATCCTGGATGAAGTGGATGCCGCACTCGACGAGGCGAACACGACGCGGTTCGCGGGCGTGATCGGCGAGTTCCTCGATCGCAGCCAGTTCATCGTGGTGACGCACAAGAAGCGGACGATGGCTGCCGCGGATCGACTCTGGGGTGTGACCATGCAGGAGAGCGGCGTCAGTCGCTTGTTGCCGATGCGGTTCGAGGATTGGCCCGACGAGGAGCCCGCGAAAGAGGCGGGGTGAAATCGCCGTCCGGCTGATGTATTAGCCAACCACGGTTGCTTCTGAGGTGCTGACATGTCGATCGCCGCGACCAAGCGTCGCTCATCAAAGTCTACCTCAAGTCGAACCCGATCGGCCGCGTCGTCACCGAGAGCGGTGTCCAAACGGAGCATGACGAAGACGAGGGCGACACCGTTCGCGGTCCCGATGTCAGCTACTACAGCAAGGAGCGGCTGCCGCCCGACAAGCGTGTGGTCAAACATGATCTCGCGCCCGATCTTTGTGTTGAACTGATCCCGCCCTCCAACACGAAGCGCGAAGGACCGCTCCGTCACGGTCCTGACTCAACCCGACCAAGGGCAGACGCTTTTCGAATCCGCGGAGCTCACCGGTGGCGACGTGCTTCCCGGTTTCTCCTGTCGCGTGTCCGAATTCTTCGAGTAAACTGTCGGTATCCCGCCTTGGAGCCGCCATGCCTGCCGTTCACTCCCGCCGCGAGTTCGTCCGTGATCTTGGAATCGGTGCCGCCTCGCTGCCGTTCATCACCAATCTGCCGAGCCTCGGCTTCGCCAATCAAGCCAAGCGGAAACAACGCCTCGTGGTGATGTTCAGCCCGAACGGCGTGATTCCTGGTGCGTTCTGGCCGAAGGAAACCGGCGACTCCTTCACTCTGCCCGCCAGCCTCCAGCCGCTCGAACCGTTCCAGAAGAAACTCCTCACGCTGCACGGCGTGTGCGACCGCGTCCGCGGCGACGGTGACGCCCACATGCGGGGCATCGGCTGCCTCCTCACGGGAATCGAACTCTTCCCCGGCAACATCCAGGGCGGCTCCGACACGCCCGCCGGTTGGTCCAAGGGGCTCTCCATCGACCAGGAGATCCGCAACTTCCTCCAGAAGGACGCGGCCACCCGCACCCGCTTCGGCTCGCTCGAGTTCGGCGTGATGGTGCCCGAACGCGCGGACACCTGGACCCGCATGAGTTACGTCGGCCCGAATAAGCCGCTCGCCCCGATCGACGACCCGTACCGCATGTTCAACAAGCTGTACGGCCGCACCAAGGACCGCGAACTCTTGAAGTCCGTGCTGGACGACGTGAACGAGGACCTGAAGAAAGTCGGCGGCGCGGTGAGCACGGCGGACAAGAAACTGATCGACGAACACGCTGCGTTCGTCCGCGAGATGGAGAAGGAACTGAAGGAAACGAAGGAAGCGGCCGGGCACCCCGTGCCGAAGCTCGAACCCGGCGTGAAGCGCGACAACGACCGCATCCCGGCGATCAGCAAGATGCAGATCGACCTGATGGTGAATTCGTTTGCCGCGGACTTCGCGCGGGTCGCCACGTTGCAGTACACGAACTCCGTGGGCGAATGCCACATGAACTGGATCGGCATCAAGGAGGGGCACCACACGCTGTCGCACGAGCCGGATACGAACGCCGACGCCGTGGACAAACTGACACGCATCAACAAGTGGTTCGCGGAGCAACTCGCTTACCTGGCGAAGCGGCTCAGCGAGACGCCGGAGCCGGGCGGCAGCGGCAATCTGCTGGACAACACGCTCATCGTGTGGACGAACGAACTCGGCAAGGGCAATTCGCACACGCTGGACAACATCCCGTGGGTGCTCGTGGGCAACGGGCTCGATTTCAAGATGGGCCGGTCGCTCAAGTACAACCGCCAGCCGCACAACCGATTGCTGCTTGCGCTGGCCCACGGCTTCGGCCACCGCTTGGACAAGTTCGGCAAACCCGAATTCTGCGGCGACGGCCCGCTGAACAACTTGACGTGAATGATTGAAGACGCGGCTCTGGTGGTTTTCTCTTTCGCGGGCGGCTGATACACTCAAGTCACTCCGTCCGATCAAGCGAGCCACCGTCCATGTCTGCGGATCGCGAAGCGGTACTGCCGGAACCCTCGCGGCCGACCGAGGCCGCGCGCATCGAATTGGCTCGGCTCCCGCCGGATACGCCGCTCGCCGTCGTTTTCGCCCGTGCTTGCGAACTTGCGGCGCACGCACTTCGCGTCGAACGCGTCGGCGTCTGGTTCTTCGTGGAGAACGGTGCGGCCCTTCGCTGCGCCAACGTGTACGAGCGGTTCCGCGGCGAGCATTCCTGCGGCGCCGTGCTCCGCGTGGCGGACTTCCCACGCTACTTCGCCTCGCTCTCCATCCGCAAATCCGTGCCGGCGGAACTCGCCACCGCGGACCCGCGCACCGCCGAACTCGCGGACGCCTACCTCAACCCGCTCGCGATCACTTCGATGCTCGACGCCGGAATCTTCCTCCGCGGCGAACTCGTCGGCGTCGTCTGCAACGAGCACTGCGGCCCGCCGCGAGAATGGACCACCGAGGATCGCGACTTCGCCGGCTCCGTCGCGGACCAGATCGCCCTGCGGATGCAGGAAGCGGAAGTATCCGAGCTGCGGACCGCGTTCCAATCGCACGAGGCCCGCTTGGCCGCGCTCGACAAGGCGGAAGCGGTCGCTCTCCTCGCCGGCGGCGTGGCCCACGACTTCCGCAACATGCTCACGGTGATCGGCGGGCACGGCGAGATGCTCGCCTCGCGCCGGGATCTCCCGCCGGATGCCCGCAAGCAGGCCCTTGCCATTCTCGACGCCGCGGAACGCGGCAACGGAATTGTGCACGAATTGCTCCAGTTCGCCCGGCCGGACCCGGACTTGCCCGTCGTGTTGAGCCTCTCGGACGCGCTCGCCGAGATCCTGCCCGTGCTCCAGTCCGCGGTCGGCTCGCGGCACACGATCAAGCTGCACCGCCAACCCGCGATCGGGCCCGTGCTCATGGGCAAGTCGCCCTTCACCCGCGTGGTGCTGAACCTGGCGATCAACGCCCGCGACGCCATGCCCGCGGGCGGCACCATCGATGTGAGCCTGACGGCGGTGCGCGTGACCGGCGTGCATCCCGGGCCGTACGTGATGCTCGAGGTGACGGACCGCGGCGCGGGAATGGATGAAGCGACCCGCAAGCGGGCCTGCGAAGCCTTCTTCACCACGAAGTCCCAAGGCACCGGACTCGGCTTGGCGATCGTCCGCCGCATCGTGGACCGCGTCGGCGGCTTCCTTCGCATCGACAGCGAATTGGGGAAGGGCACGGTGGTGCGGGTGTTCTTCCCGCGCATCGGCGCGGGCAGCGGCGGCACCGCCGAGTTCCCCGTGCTGCCGGACCGTTGAACCGTGCCGGTCGGCCGCAGCGAAATTCCGGTGAATCGCACAACTATCCGTTTGATCGGCGGGCCGCAGGCCGATAACCTATGGTGCGCGGATCACACTGCCGCGTCACCTCACGGAGCTTCTCATGGCCGACGATTATGACGATGAACCGCGTTCGGGCGCGAAAGGCCCGCTGGACGGGATGTACGCCAACACGAATGTCGTCGTGTTGGTCCTGTTCGGCCTGTGCTGCGGTCTCATCGCGTTCGTTCTGTCGCTGGTTGCGTACCTCACCGCGAAGGATCCCAAGGCGAAGTCGAACGCCCTCCTCGTGATGGCCATCGGCGGCGCGATGATGGTGGTCGGCATCATCCTGAACGTCGCAGGTGTGCTGGGCGGCATGGCGGCCCGGTAACTTCGTGAGCCAGCCTGTTCCACCATCGGCACGCTATCGATCCGCCGTCCGCGGAGCGCTCTTGCTCTTCGCGGCGGCGGCCTTCGTCGGCGGCATCGCCTATCTCGCCTCTGTCCCGCCGACGGAATCCGCCTTCTATCCGAAGTGCCAACTTCACTCGCTCACCGGGTTGCACTGCCCCGGATGCGGCACGACCCGCGCCGTACACGCGGCCTTGAACGGCCGCTTTGTCCAATCACTGGCCTACAACGCGTTGGCGTGGGTGGTCCTGCCGATCGCGGGGATCGCGCTCGTGCGGTCGTTGTGGGTTTGGTATCGGAATTCGCAGGCGAACGTGCATCGGAGCGGCAGCACCGTGTGGCCGTGGGTGATCGGAGGCGCGCTCCTGCTGTACGGCCTCTTGCGGAATCTGCCGTGGTATCCGTTCACGCTGCTCGCCCCGCACGAGATCGGCGGATGAGCCTCAGTCCCAGACCGCCATGTCCTTGACCGCCTGTGGAACGCGATCCCACGTTCGCTGATAGGTGGCTTCCAACGGCACCGGCACGTACCGGCCGGGGTGGAAGAAGAGCGGCGCCTCGGGGAGGGTGTCGCCGACTCCAACCGAGTCCACATACGCGGCGAAGTCCGGCGCGCCTTCGTATGCCGCCACCGTCAGGGGCTTCTCCGACGGCAGATCGAACGGTTCTTCGACGATCTCGTCCCAGATCAACTTGTGAATGCCGGACGGATCGCGCGGGGTCGGCGGGAACAGATCGATCATGAGCAGGTTCACACCGCGGTACAGGAAGTCCACGGCCTTCTCGACGAAGGATGTGATGGCGTGCTTGCCGCTCTTGTTGCCCGGTGAGACGAGTTCGATCGCAGCCACGAGATCGCCATGGGCGGTGCGGACGCCGATCCGGTTGGCTCGGCGCGCGTACGCTTCCACTTCCGAAAACTTCGAGCGGTAGCGTACCTTGGGCTGAGCCTCCGCCACCGCCAACCCGCCACCCAAGTCCGGTTGTTTGGACGGCTTCGCGGTCGCTCCGAAGGTCAGCACGTCCGGCTCAACCCCGACCGCCTTCTGTTCGACCAAAGCGAAGAAACCGGACGGCAGGACTCCCTCGTTGAGAACGGCACAAAGCTCCACCGTCCAGTTCTGATGGAAGTGATGGAACAGCCCCGGCGTGGCCTTCTTCCAGTTGTGAATCGGCATCGCGACCTCCCCCGGGATTCTACCACGACCGCAGGGCTCAGGTCAGCGTCACGCTGCTGAGGAAGTCTTCGTTCTTCTTGTGCTTGCCGAGTTGCTTCAAGAGCAGTTCCATCGCCTCCACGGGGTTCATGTCCGACAGCACCTTGTGCAGGATGTAGATCATGCGGAGTTCCTCCTCCGTGCGGAGCAGTTCCTCCTTGCGGGTGCCGCTGGCGTTGACGTCGATCGCAGGGTACACACGGCGATCCACCAATCGCCGGTCCAGCACCACTTCCATGTTCCCGGTGCCCTTGAACTCTTCGAAGATGATGTCGTCCATCTTCGAGCCGGTGTCGATGAGCGCGGTGGCAAGGATGGTGAGCGAGCCGCCCTCTTCCACGTTGCGGGCCGCGCCGAAGAACCGCTTCGGCTTGTGCAGCGCGGTCGCGTCCAAGCCGCCGGAGAGCAACTTGCCGGACCCGGGCGAGACCGTGTTGTACGCCCGCGCCAGCCGCGTGATCGAATCCAGGAGAATGACCACGTCCGTGCCGTACTCCACGAGCCGCTTCGCCTTCTCGATCACCATCTCGCTCACGGTGACGTGTCGTTCCGGCGGTTCGTCGAAGGTCGAACTCACGACCTCGACCTTCGGCCCCTTCACGGTGCGGGCCATGTCCGTCACTTCTTCCGGCCGCTCGTCGATGAGCAGCACGATGATGTAGCACTCCGGGTGGTTCTTGATGATGGCGTTGGCCATCTTCTGGAGCAGCACCGTCTTGCCGGTGCGGGGCGGGGCCACGATCAGCCCGCGCTGGCCCTTCCCGATCGGCGTGATGAGGTCCATCACGCGCATGTTCAGTTCGCTCGGGTCGGCTTCGAGCCGGAGCCGGTTCTCGGGGTGCAGCGGCGTGAGGTCGTCGAACACGACCTTCTGCGTGAGCAGGTCCGGGTCGCCGTAGTTGATCGCTTCCACGCGGAGCAGTGCGAAGTAGCGTTCGTTTTCCTTCGGCGGGCGGATCTGGCCGGCGACCACGCTGCCCGTGCGGAGCCCGAAGCGGCGGATCTGCGACGGCGAGATGTAGATGTCGTCCGGGCACGGCAGGTAGTTGTAATCGGGGCTGCGGAGGAACCCGAAGCCGTCCGGCAGCACTTCGAGCGTGCCTTCCCCGAACATCAGGCCGTTCGCCTTCACGCGTTCCTTGAGGATGCGGAAGATGAGGTCCTGCTTCTTGAGCCCGACGACTTCCTCGCGCGGCAGGTTCTCGGCCTTGGCCGTGGCCTGAAGCTGCGCGATCGTCATGTGCTGGAGTTCGGTGATGTACGTGTTGCCGCGCTTGATCTCCTCGTAGCGGGAGTTGGTCTCGGCGTCGAAGCCGTGCTCGTTGGGGTCGATGGGCCGCGGCGGGGCCGGCGTCTTCGGCGGGGCTTGCGGTTCCACGATGCCGGCGGCGAAGCCGTCGGCGTCGTCGTCGGGCTTGGGGCGGGGTTTCGGGCGGCTCGCCGGGCGTGCGGGCTTCTCGGATTTGACATCGGACATGAAACGAACCTCCGGCGGAAAACCCAATGCCGCGGCGTCCGGACTCCGGCGGGGCGGCGGTGCCGCCCTTGAACGCCGGAGACTTCTGCGAGTGCTGCGGACGCCTCGGCCGGCATCAGACGATGCCCCATTCCTCCAGCAGACGATCCACCTTCTCCTGCAACTCTTCGCGGCTTCCCTCATTGACGATCACGGCATCGCACCGTTTCTTCTTCTCTTCGGCGGACCACTGGGCGGACTCGCGGGCGTCGAGGTCGGCGGCGGTCCACCCGCTGCGGGCCGCGAGCCGGGCCAACCGCACCGGCCGCGACGCATCCACGAACGCCAGCCGGTTGCACAGCGTCCACCCGGCCTCCAGCATCACCGCGGCATCCACGACAACGAACTTCGCATCGGGGTTCGCTTGCGCGGCGGCGACCTCCTCCGCGGTCCGCATCCCGATGTACGGGTACACCATGCCTTCGAGAGCGGCCCGCTCGGCGGGGTTGGCGAACACGATGGCCGCCACGGCCTTCCGGTCGATGCGGCCGTCCGTGCTGCGCGTAATACCCTTCCCGCCCCACCGGTCTAACACCCTTCGCCGGATTTCCGGTTGCTCGAGGGCGTCGTGGCCGAGTTTGTCGGCATCGACCACGTGCCCGCCGCGACGGGCGAACGCCGCCGCCGCCGTGCTTTTCCCGGCCCCGATGGCTCCGACCAATCCGATCACGGGCTTCGCGTTCATCGCCGAAGCCTCGCCTTGCTAAGAAATCGCTCTTCCTCCTTCGAACTGTCGATTCCCCGACACGTGATCCCACGGGATGTGAAGTCCAACCGGAAGCCGGCTTCACTGAAGAATACACCGTGGAGGCAGGAAGCCAATCGATCCAATCCCTCCTCGCCTCGTCTGAATCCTTGAAGCGAAGGCCGCATGATTTCCGCCGTCGGATCGTAAATTAGATGCTCGTACGCGGAGGACTGCAGTATGAAGTTCTGACGTTCGATCAGATTCGACTCAATCGTTCTCTCATCAACTACATCGATCACGGTCATCACACTGACGTCTGGTCGGATTGTCGCCCATCTGTCCCACTTGCGATCAACGCCTGGCTCGACGGCGATAACCATCACGTCGATCCGTTCGACGTTGTCGGGGAAGCCCTCCAGCGGCGTCCAATGAACATCTTTGAGCAACAACAATTCGGGAGTGGTCGCCACTACCGGTTTGAGTGCCGAAAAGATTGCATCGACCGTTCTGTCGTGTAGTGTCTTCATCGGCTCCCGCTTGTCGATGTTGCTCGTTACTGATCCTCGGGAACTCTGTATCTCTTGAGGGAATCCTGAATCCCACCTCTCCCCCGGCTTTGCGGGGAAGAGGTCGGAGACGAAACCGCGAATAGCGGTTTCGACTCCGGGTGAGGGGAGTTTTGGAGTCGCTCCGTAGCGCCCCTCACCCGCCGTGCTGATGCTCGACGCATCAGCACGGCGACCTCTCCCCCGCAAAGCCGGGGGAGAGGTGTTGGGCGCGGTGTTCCTCCACAGAGACATTGGAAGTCTGACAGTATTCTGATCAGACATCTTCCACCTCGAGCCAGTTCTTGCCCGCGGCCACATCCACTTTCAATGGTACATCGAGTTTCATCGCCGTGGTCATCTCGCCACGAACGAGTTCCGCCAGCTGTTTCACTTCGTCCGGCGGCGTCTCGAAGACCAGTTCGTCGTGCACGGTCAGCAACATCTTCGACCGCAACCTCCGTTCCTGAAGTCGGCGGTGCACGCCGAGCATCGCCAGCTTCATGAGATCGGCCGCGGAGCCCTGGATCTCCATGTTGATCGCTTCGCGTTCGGCCACGTTCCGCCGTTGGTATGTCGTCCACGACCGGATCGAGTTCGTGTCGAAGGTGCGGCGGCGGCCGAGAATCGTCTCCACGCGGCCGGTCTCGCGGCACTTCGCCAGCAGGTTTTGCTGATACTCCAGCACCTTCGGATAGCGCTGGTAATACTCGTCGATGAAGCGGTTCGCGTCCTTCTTGTCGATGCCGAGCCGCAGGGCGAGCCCGATGCCGGACATGCCGTAGATCACGCCGAAGTTCACCGTCTTGGCGATGCGGCGTTGCGAGTCCTGCACCTCGGCTTCCGGCACCTGGAAGATCTGGGCCGCGACCATGGCGTGAACGTCGCGATCGTCCTCGAACGCCTTCCGCAGGGCTTCATCTTTGCAGAAATGCGCGAGCAATCGGAGTTCGACTTGTGAATAGTCCGCGGTCAGCAGCAGCCAGCCCTCGGGCGGGATGAACGCCTGACGGATTTGGCGGCCCATGTCCGTTCGGGCCGGAATGTTCTGCAGGTTCGGATCCGAGGAACTGAGGCGCCCTGTGACCGCCCCGGTCTGGTGGAACGTGGTGTGCAGCCGGCCCGTCTTCGGGTTCACGAGCGCGGGCAGGGCATCGACATACGTTCCCTTCAGCTTCGCGATCTGGCGGTGCTCGATGATCTTCTTTGGAAGTTCATGACCGAGTGCGGCGAGACGTTCGAGCGTCTCCTGGTCGGTGCTCGCTTCGCCGGTCGTGTCCGTCCGCTTGCGCACCGGCAGGCTCATGTCCGAGTACAGCACGTCGCGGAGTTGCTTCGGCGAACCGAGATTGAACTCGCGACCGGCGAGCTTGTGGGTCTCGGCTTCGATCGCCGCGAGTTGGCCGGCCATTTCCTCCGAAAGATTCCGGAGGAAGGGTTGGTCCAAGAGCACGCCGTGCGATTCGATCTCGGCGAGCACGCCGATCAGCGGCAGTTCGACGGAGTCGTAGAGCTTGCGGGTGGAGTCGAGTTCGCCTTCCAACTTCTCCGTCAACCGCCAGGCCGCGGCCGCCTGTTCACAGGCGAAGTCCTTCACACGCTCCGTGCGGACCGTCTCCAAACCGAGTTGTTTCTTTCCCTTTCCGACCAAATCTTCGAGCTTCGTCATCTCGTGCTTCAGTTCGGAGCGCGCGATGTCGTGCAGGTCGTTAGAACGCTCGCCGGCATGGAGCAGGAAGTGGGCGATCATCGGGTCGCCGGCGACATTCGCGACAATCACGCCCTTGGCTCGCAACGCGAGCAAGTCCCGCTTGATGCCGTGCCCGACCTTGCCGATCGCCGGGTCTTCGAAAATCGGTTTTAACGCAGCGATTGTCTTCGCTTCATCGAGCACCGCGTCTTCCTTCGGCCCGCGGATCGGCAGATAGAACGCTTCTTCGGCCCGCCACGCGAACGCGTACCCGGTCGAAGCCAAGTCGAAGGCGAATCGTTTCTGCTGCTTCAGTTGATTCAGAAACACACCGAACGCGGCGCCGGTGTCGATCAGCGTGTCGTCGCACGTCCATTCCGGATCCGGAGCGTTGGCGCCGAAGGCGAACTCGGTTTCTTCGGGGTTGGTGTCGTAGATCGCGTCGAAGAGGCTCGGCTCGCCGGGCCGCCGCTTGTGGTAGTCTTCCGGCTGCGGCTTGTTGGACTCCGCGACCGGTGCTCGGGGATCGACCAACCCCGCGATCGCGAGGGCTTCGGCGTTCTTCTTCGCGCCGCCGGCCGCGAGCGTCTTCCGCACCCGTTCCGCAAACCCGCGGAAGCCGAACTCGTGGAAGAGTTCCAGCAGTTTCTGGCCGTCCCAGTCTCGCCGCCGCCATCCGTCCCAATCGATGTTCAAAGGCACCCGCGAGTCCAGCGTCACGAGCCGCTTGCTCTTCGCGAGGTTGCCGTTGGCGATCGCGTCTTTCAACGCCTGTTTCGTCTTCGGCCCGCCGGGCACGTTGTCCGCGTTCGCGATGATGGAATCGAGCGTGCCGAATTGTTGGAGCCACTTCGCCGCGGTCTTGGGCCCCACACCCGGCACGCCGGGCACGTTGTCCACCGAGTCGCCCACGAGCGATTGATAGTCGATGACCTGCTCCGGCCGCACGCCCCAGTCTTCGAGCAACTTCGCCGCATCGATCATCTCGCCTTTGCGGAGGTTGAGGATCTTCACCTTTTCGGTGATGCACTGGCGCAGATCCTTGTCCGACGAGCAGATGAAGACATCGAATCCGCGAGCGGCTCCTTCGCTCGCCACCGTCGCCATGATGTCGTCCGCCTCGAAGCCCGGCTTCGTGAGGAAGGGGATGCGCATCCCCTCCATCACCTGCTGGATCATCGGCTCCTGGAGCAGCAGGTCGTCCGGCGGCGGATCGCGGTGGGCCTTGTAGCTGTCGGTGATTTCGTCGCGGAAGGTGGGGCCGGGCAGATCCAGCGTCGCGATCAGGTAATCGGCGCCTTTGTCGTAGAGCGACATAAGCGCCCGCGTGACGCCGAACACGGCGTTCGTGGGGCGGCCGTCCGGGGCGGACATCGGCCCCACGCCGTGGAACATCTGGAAAATGAGCCCGTGGGCGTCCAACAAATACAGGCTGCCCGCGGACGGTGATTCGGCCATGTGGGTTGGTGCAGTGAGCGGGCGTGCTCGCAGAATGATGACAAGGCAAGTGTACGACGATTCGTCTTCAACAGCAAGCGTGGGCCCCACCGGCGTCGTTGCGCGCGGCTGAACTCGGATTGACCCGTCCCGCGAATCCGGATGATGATCTGGTCGCAGCATCCGCAGGTTCATCGGGGGGACGCTTGAGTCGGGGGACTCCCGGCGTCGTCGTGAACCGGCGTACGAACTTCACCGGGGGATTCATGTCGCTCACACGGCAATCGTTCGCAGTCATCGCGCTTTTGGCCGCCGCCGCTTCGACGCATGCCGGACCGATCACCAGTGTCGGCGGGTTGAACGGGCTCGGCAGCTTCAACGGGACCTTCACCTACGTTCCGACGGATGCGACGAAGGGCACGCTGAACCTCACCCTGAACAACACCAGCCCGCTCGCCAACGGCGGGTATCTCACGGCATTCGTGTTCAACAACCCCGGCCAGCGCATCACCGGCGCGAGCCTGTGGTCGAGCGATGTGCATTTCCAACTTCTCGGCGGGCCGGCGTTCAACAATGCGGTGAACGGGGCCCCCTACGGGCGGTTCGATCTCGGCGCCTCGACCGGCGGCTCGTTCGAGGGCGGCGGCAATCCGAGCAAGGGCATTGCCGCGGGCGGTTCCGAGGATTTCGTGTTCCACTTCACCGGGAGCGGGATGGATTCGTTGACGACGCAGGACTTCTTCAGCACGTTCTCGGTGCCGCCCGGAAGTGGAGAAGGCGTGCAGGCCTTTGCGGCCCGCTTCCGCGGTTTTGAATGCGGCGGCAGCGACAAAGTGCCGGGAATGGAACAGCCCGTGCTGACACCGGAGCCGGCAACCCTGCCGATCAGCCTCGCGGGACTGGCCGTGATCGTGGGACTGTGCCGCCTGCGTCGCGTTTCCGCCTGAAACGAACGCAATGCGGTCACGTGAGCGGGCCGGAAGCAGGCTTGGGTTCGAGGAAGGGCGTCAGGTCGCGGCCGGTGAACACGACGACATACACCACGCCGCTGCGTTCCGTGGGGAAGTACGCGGCTTGGCAATTGGAGTCGGACACGCCTTTCTCGCTCTTCAGGCTCTTCAAGTTGAACTGAGTCGAACGGAAGGCGTAGATCTTGGCGAAGCCGCCATCGCGGCCGCGGAGCATCACCACCGGTACCTGCCGCTCCTGCACCTCTTCCCAGTGCTGCGACACGACGAGGCTCAGGTCGAAGGGGCCGTTCGGCTCCGGCAGGTTCGGAAGATGCTCGGATTTGAGCCATGCTTCGAGGACAGTGCGGTTGGCATTCGCCAGTTCGAGCCGGCTGAAGCCGACATTTTGCATCGGCTCGAAGCGGAGCGTGTTCTCGACACGGCCGGCCTGCATCAGGAGCGTGAAGGTATCCGGCTCGGGGCGGGTGGCCGTGAAGATACCGGCCGCAAGGCCGATCGTGAGGAAGAGCGATGCCGCGAGTGCCGTGAGTTGGTACGCCCGGCGACGAAGGCGGCGACCGCGTTCCACGGACGCGGTGACGAACAGCCGCTCGCGGAGGCCGGCCGGCACCTCCACGGCCCGCATGGCGGAACCGAGGGCCGCATCGAAGGCGGCCGCGCCTGACGCTTCCGCCGAGCAAGCGGGGCACGCGGCCAAGTGGCGATCGACGGCCGCGGCGTCGTCCGGCGCGAGTTCGCCCGCACCGGGAACCCCCGGCCGACGGAACCGCACGAAGAACAACGCCTCACGGCAATCCATGATGATCTCTCAATTCCGGCCCTTACGCGGGCCGGCTCGCCTCGCCGTTCGTGAGCACGGTTCGCAAATGGGCCTTCGCCCGTGCCAACCGCGACATCACCGTGCCGATCGGCACGTCCATCTGGTCCGCAATGTCCTTGTAGCTGAACTCTTCAAAGTAGTACAAGATAATCGGCGTGCGGAACGCCTCATCGAGCTCGTTCAGGGCCGCTTGCAGCCGAGCGGGGTCGACGCCGGGCATCGGCTCGTTCGGCCGTTCCGCCACGTCGCCGACTGCATCCAACGGAACAACGCGGTGGCGTTTCTCATCACGAATCCGCCGCAGGTAGGCGTTTCGCAGGATGCGGAAGAGCCAACCGCGAGCCTTGTCCGGTTCCCGAAGCTGCGAGAGCCTCGAAATCGCCTTCCCAAACGCTTCCTGCGTCAGGTCTTCGGCGTCCGCCGCGGAGCCGGACAGCCGGTAGCCGTAGCGGTACAGCGCCTGGTAGTGGGCGTCGATCAGGTCGTGCAGCCCTGCGGCCATCGATCGCCTCTGGAAGATGTGAACCCCGACCGTTCGTTTTATTCCCTCAAATGACGTTCGATCTTCGAGTCGCTCTCATTTTGCGGCGATTCGGTCCTGCGGGTTGTGCGGCGGATTCGTGCGGAAGTCCGCCCGCCATATGGGGTTCGCCACGTAGCAGCGGTTCCGAGTGGAGCGATGTTGCCGATCAAACCCGCGACCTTTCATCGCAGGAGGGACATGGAATGTCCCGGTTTGCGTTCTCCCTTCCGCTCGTACTCTCCGTTTCCACCTGGGCACTCGCCGAGGACGAAGTCCCCATCGCGGCCGAAGCGGCGAGCCCGGCCCCCGCCGCCGCGGCTCGGTGTGCGGCCTGCGAATCGGGAACGGACTGGAAGAAGATCCCCCGAGTGCGGCCGTTCCCTCGCATTGGCAACCTCCAGGTGCCGCCCGCCGGCCCGGGATACTACTCGTTGCTGGATGCCCTCCGCGGCGACTGCCTCGACGCCCCGCCCAAGTATCCGTACCCGCGCTTCGGACTCATCCAGCCCTCGTTCTTCGACTTGGACAATTTCAGCTACTTGGACGATCCGAAGAACACCGAACACGACTTCTTCGATCCGCTGAAGCGCGTACACATCGGCGAGAAATGGCTGTTCACGACGGGCGGCGACGTGCGCTTGCGCTACGAGAATCATCAGAACGCCCGCCTCCGCACCGTGGACAACGACTACACACTGACCCGCGTCCGCACTTACGGCGACTTGTGGTATCGCGACGACTTCCGCATCTATGCCGAGTTCATCGGCGCGTACAGCACCCCGCAGACGCTGGCACCGTTGCCAACGGACAAGAACGACGCGGACTTCCTGAACCTGTTCGTGGATGTGAAAGTGGCGGAGCTTGGCGGCGACCCGGCGTACGTCCGCCTCGGACGGCAGGAGTTGCTGTTCGGCTCGCAGCGGCTCGTCTCGCCGCTCGAGTGGGCGAACACAAGGCGCACATTCCAGGGTGTGCGTGCCTTCCGCCAAACCGAGAAGTGGGACTTCGATGCGTTCTGGGTGCAACCGGTGATTCCGAATGTGACCAATCTCGACCCCACGGATCACAACCAGGACTTCGCCGGGGCGTGGTTCACGTACCGGCCGAAGAAGGGTCGCAACATCGACTTGTACTACTTGATGCGGGAGAACACCAACGCGAGCGCGGCACTCGGCATCCCCACGGGGAACTTCACGCGGCACACGATCGGTTCGCGGTACGCGGGTGCCGAAGGGCAACTGTTGTTCGATGCCGAGGCGGCGGTGCAGTTCGGATCGCAGAGCGGCCGCGACGTGTTCGCCGGGATGGCGACGGGCGGCTTGGGATGGAACTTCAAGGACGCGCCGCTCAGTCCGACCCTGTGGGCGTATTACGACTTCGCGAGCGGCGGCGGCCCGAACCGCGGCACCGCCAACACTTTCAACCAGAACTTCGCCTTCGGCCACTATTACCTCGGCTGGGTGGACCAAGTCGGCCGTCAGAACATCCACGACGTGAACTTCCACTTGTACGCGTATCCGGCGAAGTGGCTCACCACGTGGGTGCAGTTCCACAGCTTCTGGCTCGCGGACAAGAGGGATGCGTTATACAACGCCGCCGGCGTGCCTGTCCGCCGCGACCCGACCGGCAACTCGGGTTCCCACGTGGGCGAGGAACTGGACGTGGTGCTGAACGTCCATGTGACCAAGCACATGGATGTGCTCACCGGCTACTCGTACCTGTGGGGAGGCGACTTCCTGAAGAACACCGCGAATGCGAACAACGCCGCGGACGCCGGATTCTTCTTCGTGCAGGCCGGCTATCGGTGGTGAGCAAAGACCGGTTGAATCACGGCAGCACAGTGAGTTCCGCCCGGCTTTCGTTCCGTTGCGGCTTCGGTTCGATGAGTTGGTAGAAGACATTCCGCTGGCGAGGCTCCCAGCCCGCCTCGCGGATGCATCGCTTGATCTCCTCCAGCGTGAGGTAGTGTACCGTGCCCGCGCTGGCGACGACGTTCTCCTCGATCATCAGGCTGCCCATGTCGTTCGCGCCGAAGAACAATGCGACCTGGCCGATCTTCGCGCCTTGCGTCACCCACGACGACTGGATGTTCGGCACATTGTCCAAGTAGAGCCGTGCGATGGCCTGCGTGCGGAGGTACTCGAACGCGCCGGCTTCCGGGAAATGGATCATTTTGTGGCCGGGCTGCATCGTCCAGCAGATGAACGCGGTGAAGCCGCCGGTGTCGCTCTGCAGATCGCGAAGCCGCGTGAGGTGTTCGATCCGCTCGGCGTTCGTTTCGACATGCCCGAACATCATCGTGCAAGAGGATTTCCCGCCCAGTTCATGCCAGACGCGCATCACCTCGAGCCATTCGTCCGTCATCGCCTTGTTCTTGGTGAGTTCGGCGCGCACGCGGTCCACGAGGATCTCGCCGCCGCCGCCGGGGATGCTGCCGAGCCCGGCGTTCTTCAACCGCAGTAGAACCTCGCGGAGCGGCAGTTTGTTCAATTTGTGGAAGTGCCAAATCTCCGGCGGGCTGAACGCGTGCAGGTTCACGCTCGGGAATCGGCTTCGCAGGTCGGAGAGCAACTCCTCATACCACTCGAGTTTGAGCGTGGGGTGCATGCCGCCTTGCATCAGGATCTGGTCGCCGCCGAGGGCGATGGTCTCCTCGATCTTCGCGTACAGTTCTTCGCGAGGCAGCACGTACGCATCCGCATCCGTCTTTTTTCGGTAGAACGCGCAGAAGTCGCAGGTCGCGGCACACACGTTCGTGTAGTTGATGTTACGGTCGATGTTGTAAGTGCGGTACGGCTCGGGGTGCAGCCGCATCGTGACGGCGTGCGCCGCCCTGCCGAGCTTGTGCAGGTCGCGGCAATCGAAGAGCGCGAGGCCCTCTTCGGGCGTGAGCCGCGTTCCGTCCACGGCGCGGGCGAGAATGGTGTCGATGTTCATCTTCGTGTTTCGTGTTTCGGGTTTGGTGTTTCGTCCAGCAGGTCCCGGTATCTCTCCATTCCGGCGCGTTCGTCCGGGCCGAGGTTGTAGCGGATCAGCGTATCGAGGTAGCGGCGGCAGTAGCCCGCATCCAGATTCAAGAGCGGCGCCTCGCGTTCGGCGATCGCGCCGGCGCGGCTCACGCCGTAGTCCTTGGCATGGTGGAACGCTCGTTCGGTGGAGCCGAGGTTCACGCCCTCGCGCACCGACCAGACCGCGTACACCATCGGCAGTCCCGTCCACTCGGTCCATTCCTGGCCGAGGTCGTAGGCGTAACGGTAGCCGGGAAGGCAGGCGTGCATCGCGCGATCGCCGATGAGCAGCACCGCGTCCGTGTCCAAACTCTCGGCGGGGGCGTCGATGGGCAGAGGGCGGAAACTCGGCTTCGCTCCGTAGCGTTTGCCGAGCAGGATTTTCACCAACGCCGCGCTCGACCGCGAGCCTTCGTCCAACGCCACGGTTTCGATCTGCTTCCACGGTTTCTTGCTGAACAGCGTGACGGACAGCACCGGCCCGCGCGACGCGATCGCAATGCCCGGTATCATCGAGTAGTTCTTGCCGCGGAAGTGCTCGACGACGGGGATGAGACCCACATCCAATTCCCCGGACGCGAGGCGATCCGCTAGGCGGCTCGGCAGATCGAGCGTGAGTTCGATCTCGGGGGCGAAGCGAGTCAGCCCTTCAATCAATGGCTTCGCGTTCAGGTAGTTCACCGCGCCGACGCGAATCATGATCGCCTCATGGGATGGATTCATGATAAGAACCGAATCCCGCGGGAACATGCAACGTTCAAAGGCACGCATCCTCGAAACCGGTGATTCGTCCGCGGGCGGTCACCACGTGCCCTTCCGCCTCCAACCGCTCCACTTGGCGGCGACCGACCACCCCCAACTTCAAAGTGCTTACCACGCCGCCGGCACCGACCACGCGGTGCCACGGGATCGAATCCGCGTCCTCGCGGGTGAGGCGGGACAACACGGACGCCACTTGGCGGGCCGTGAGTTTCAAGCGTTTCCCAAGGCCGCCGTATGTCGTCACGCGGCCCACCGGGATGGCGTCGACCGCAGCCAAAACCCGCTCCTGCGTCGATTTTCGCGGCATGCGGACATTCTGTGCCATTGCCGAATCCGCGTCCAACGCGAAGAATGAACAGTCTGTTTCCCGCCGGTCCCACTTTCCACACCCGGAGTTCCACCACATGCGACGCGCTTGGTTCCTCGCCGCCGCCACGATTGCCGCGGCCGTTTCACTCACGCCGAGCACTTCCGCCGCGGACGGCGACTGGTCCACCGTGAAGGGGCAGGTCAAGTTCCCCGAAGGCAAGGCCGTGCCCGAACGCAAGAAACTCGACGTGAGCCAGGACAAGGCCCACTGCCTCTCGAAGGGCGACATTCTCGACGAATCGCTGATCGTGAACCCGAAGAACAAGGGCATCAAGAACGTGGTGGTGTGGCTGCGGCCGGACAATATGAACGCCAAGGCCAAGCTGGAGCCGGCTCAGATCCATCCGAGCGATAAGGATCGCAAGCCGGCGAAGATCACCATCGACCAGCCGTGCTGCATGTTCGTGCAGCGGATCACGCTGGCCCGCGTCGGCGACACGATCGTGGCCAAGAATCCGGCCCCGGTCGCCCACAACTTCTTCTGGACGAGCGCGAACAACGGCGAGTTCAACGTGACCGTTGCCAAGGAATCGGAATGGACGATGCCGCAGGCGCTGGTGGCCGAGGCGAGCCCGGTGCAGTTCAAGTGCACCATCCACCCGTGGATGGCCGGGTATGTCCGCATTTTCGACCACCCGTACTACGCGGTGACGGACGAGGACGGCAAGTTCGAGTTGAAGAACGCCCCGGTCGGCAAGTTCCGCATGGTGGTGTGGCAGGAGAAGCAGGGCTTCCTGGGCGGCAAGGACGGCCGCTTCGGCACCCCGGTCGAGATCAAGGCCGGCGGCACCGAACTGAAGCCCGTCGAGTTCGACATCACGGCACCGTGAGAATGAAGAAACCCGGTTTCTGCTTTGGAAACCGGGTTTCTCGGTGCGTTTGGAGAAACCCGGTTTCCCAAGCAGAAACCGGGTTTCAAGGAATCAGTCGCTCAGGTTCGCCAAGTAATCCTCGAACGCCTTGCGGGCCGCGAACTCCTCGTTCATCAGCTTCTTCTGCTTCGTCGTCAGCCCGTCGATCTCCTTCTCCTGGTCCCCGAGCTTCTTGAGATACGTCTGGTACACCTCGGCCTCCTTCGGGGTATTGGCCAAGTTCTTGCGGATGCGGTCCTGATCGGCGGTGAGCCGTGCGAGGTCCGCCACCACTTGGTTCAACTCGCGCTGCGAGTTGTCCCACACGCCCTTCACCTTGAGTGCCTCGGTCAGCTTCGCCTTGAGTGCGGGAGTCGCCTCGTTCAGGCTGAGGAAGTAGCGGATCTGGCCGTCCGGGTTGTTCGAGAGCGACACCAACGTGTTCACGTCCCGCTCCTCGTTCACCACGAACGTGTGCTCAGCGCCCGCCTTCACCTTCGTGCTGAACCGGTACACGTCCTTCGTGTCTTCCACGGGCTTGTCCGTCTCCACGAGCTTGAACTGCTGGTTGGTGCGGTTCGGGTGCTCGATCAGCACCGTGCGATCCTGCTGGCTGCGATTCGCGATGCGGTACTTCTTCTCCTCACGCACCTTCGTGGTGGTCGTGACGACGCCCTTCACGGCCTTCACGTGGGTGATCTTGGACGAGCCGGGACCGTTCTGCGGATCGACTTCGGTGCCGAGGTCGATGGCGTAGCTCACGAGGCGTTCTTCGTTCGGCTGAACGTCGAGCACGCGGGTGTCCCCAGCGTACGTGCTGCCCTCGAACACGGTGATCGGACCTTGGCTCAGGTGCATGCCCGAGGTGTTCTTGAACCGGAGGCCGAGCAGCGGGTGCTTCGGCTGCACGGCCGGGTTGTAGATGCTGACGCGGGTGCCCTCGACCTCTTTGCCCACGATCGGGAGCAGGGCGCTCTTCTGGCGGGCGAGCGAGACGGAGTGATCGATTGAGTACTGGAAGAAGTCGCCGAGTTGGCCGCCGGTGGCCGCGCTGCCGACGGAGCCGGTGGCGATCCGCTTGGCGAGATCCTTGTCCACGCCGCGGGAGAAATCGCCTGCGGCATTGTTGAAGTCGCGGGCGCGGAGCGCTTCCGCCTCGCGGAAGTCGCCCTTGGCTTGGGGGCCGCCGGGGGCTCCGCCGCCTCCGCCTTTCATCTCCTTCGCTTTCGATGCACCCGAGCGGCCGGCGAATGCACCACCATCGGGTTGCGGAGCATTGAACGCGAGGCCGTCGTCCATCTGCTTGAGCTTGTTGAAGCCACCATCGTATGTCGGCGGGCGGAGGCTCGCGAAGAGTTCGGGTTCCACCGTGGGCCGCGGCACGAACAGCGGGTTGTACAGGTCCATCTTGAAGCTGATCGGCCGACCAGAGACCAAGGCCATCTTCACGCCCTGCCAGTCCTCATCGGTCGGGTTCTCGACCACGGCCCAGCCCTGCAGGTACGGCTTCCCGCCCTTGTTCTCGCCATCGAGCACGAGCCGATAACTCGTCTTCCAGATCGGCGCTTCGATCACGTAACCGACCTGCACCCTCCGCTTGCCGTCGCCGGAGAAGTGCAGGCTCACGGCCTTCTTCGCGGAGTCGTGGTTGAGCGCGAGCACTTCCAGCGCCCGGCGAAACTCCGATTCGAGAACCGGATTCGAGAAGCGAAGTTGCTGGATCTCGTTGATCTTCACCGAGCGGAGGCCTTCGGCGCACCACATGTTCAGCACTTCGACATCGAGTTGGCTCGCGCCCGCGGCCACCTTCTGATGTTCGACTCCGACGATGGCACCGGTCAGCTTGCCGGGCTGGTTCGCAGCCGTGGGGTTGACCGTGACTTCGATGCGCTCGCCGCGGGCTTGGCCGAGGATCCCCGAGAACGTGGGGTTGCCGTTGAGGTTGATCGCGAAGCTGGACAGAGTGCGGCTGATGGGCTCGCGGCTGTCGTAGCTCACGGCCGCGATGTGGCCGTTGCCGAAGTCTTCGAGCACCATGCTCTTCAACAGGTCGTTGATGTCCGTTTCCTGGAACGCGAGATCGACGCGGGCTTCGCCCTCCACTTCACCGCTGCGGGAGAAATAACCGACGCCGCTGTTGAACAGCACGACTCGGGTCATGGGCAGATTGACGGCGGGCTTGAGGTCCTGTTTGCCTTCGGCGGCGTTAGCCAGCCAGTGATCGATTCCGATTCCCGCGCCGACGGCCCCGGCCACCGGCAGGCTCCACAGTAATTTGCGCGCGTTCATCTCGTGCTCCATCGGGTGAGGATGGTGAAATGATACCTGAAGTCATTTCGCCCTCGAGAGCAAGCCGATCCGAGTTACGGCCCTGTTACGAACCGGCGAGAGCGGCCAAGGCGTACGCCGGAGCGCACGCCGAGACCGCAGGCCCGAGAGCGGCGTTCAGCGAGAGGAACTTCGTGAAGCCTTCTTTCTCGAGCACCGTCCGCACGAGGAATTCGCCTGCGCCGGAGACGATCACCATGTCCGCCGTGTGCTTGTGCACGGAGCAGCCGATGTCCTCCAACAACTGATCGTGAACGCGGGTGGCGAAGGCCACGAGTTCGGCTTCCGAATGCGTTTCGACATCGCCGCCGAGCATGCGGGCGAGGCGGGCCAGGGATTTGCCGCGTGTCAGCGGGCGGCCGTCGGCCGTGTCCGTGTTTGCCGCGTCTTCCGGCGTCAGACCCAAGACAACGAATGCGTCTTGCGTGGTGGCGAAGAGTTCGGCGCACACGCCTTCGTTCAGTACGGCGTGGATTGCAGTGCGGCCGACGCCTCGGTACACAAGTTCGCCCGAGAGCAACCGCTCCCAATCGGTGCGGCCCGCGGCACACGGTCGGCCGTCACGCAGGGGGATGATGTCCGTCGTGGTGCTGCCTGTGTCCACGAGCAGGGCGGTGCCGTGCGGTGCGAAGCGGCCGGCAAAGGTGGCGAGGGCGTGCCAGTTCGCCGCCGCGACATCGAGATGCCGGGCCCGTGCCTCCGCGATTGAAACGAAGCGGCCGGCCGTGCTCCAAATGCGGGCCGGAACGCCGAGCGATTCCACCGCATCGAGGATCGCGTTCACGCCTTCGCGTTTCGTTTCGTAGCAGTCGCAAAGTTCGCCCGTCATGGCCACCGCGAGTTCATCCGCTTCGGGAAACCGCGCGACGAGTTCCGCCAGTGCCGTAGCCAGTTGCTCCGGGTGTTTCCACATTGCGAAGGGCACCGAGACCGCCCGCAGTTCCAGAGTCGCGGCCTTCAGGTTCGCGCCGCCAATGTCCAAGCCGAGGATCGCCATGCGAATAGCGTATGACGCGCGTATATTGGAGTGATGCCGAGAGTCGTGCTGGCGATGAGTGGGGGCGTGGACAGTTCCGCGTCGGCCGTGCTGCTGAAGCGGCAGGGCTTCGACGTGATCGGTCTGTTCATGCGCACCGGCGTGGAGCACGGCGGACACGATTCGCGCCGCGAGAACAAGAAAGGCTGCTGCTCCGCGATCGACGCCGGCGACGCCCGCCGCGTCGCGGACCGCCTCGACATTCCGTTCCACGCCTTGGATTTTGAAGCGGAGTTCGGCCGCATCATCGACTACTTCGCGGACGAATACGCGCGCGGCCGCACCCCGAATCCCTGCGTCGTCTGCAACAACTGGCTGAAGTTCGGCCAACTCTGGGAATTCGGCAAGAAACTCGACGCGGACTACATCGCCACCGGGCACTACGCACGCATCGTGAATGGCGAATTGCATCGCGGCGCGGACGACGACAAGGACCAAAGCTACGTGCTGCACGGCATCAAGAAAGAGATCCTGCCGCATTTGCTCTTCCCGGTCGGCGACCGCACCAAGTCCGAAATTCGCGCGGTGGCCCGCGAGGCGGGGTTGCTCGGCGTCGCGGAGAAGCCGGACAGCGTGGAGATCTGCTTCGTGCCAAGCGGGCGGCACACCGATGTGGTGCGGTCGCGACGGCCCGAGGTGGCTGCGGCCGGCGTGATCCGCGAGAAGGACGGCACCGTTCTCGGCGAGCACGACGGCATCGACCGCTTCACCGTGGGTCAGCGGAAGGGTTTGGGCGTGGCTGCAGGCCGCCGACGATTCGTACTGGAGATTCTGCCGGAGAGCCGCGAGGTGATCGTGGGCGACCCCGAGGAACTGCTCGCGACCGGGCTCGCGGCCTCGCGGGTGAACTGGTTGATCGATCCGCCGCGAGAACCGATTCGCTGCACGGCTCAGATCCGTTATCGGCACGCAGGTGCCGCCGCCACCGTGGTCTCGACTCCGGACGGCGGCGCAGCGGTGACTTTCGAGACTCCCGTGCCCGCCGTGACACCCGGCCAAGCCGTCGCATTCTACGATGGCTCGCGCGTCTTGGGTGGCGGCTGGATCGAATCGGCCGTCGCGGGCTGAATCAAACCTCGCCGAGGATTCGCTTCCACTTTTCCTGGAAGCTCGGCTTCTCCAGCACTTCGCGGTTCACCACACCGTTCGGCACGCGGCCGGCGGCAAGATCCAGCATGCCGCGGCACACCGTGCGGCCGATGTCGCGGAACAACTCCTCCGTCCATGCGATGCAGTGCGGCGCGGTGAGCACGTTGTCCATCAGGGCGAACGAGGGCGGTGACTCCAGCGGTTCCTTCTCGAAGCAATCGATCGCGGCACCTGCGATGCGTTTCTCGCGAAGCGCGGCATCAAGCGCGGCCTCGTTCACGATCCGGCCGCGGGCCGTGTTCAACAGGTGCGCCGTCGGCTTCATCAGTCTCAATTCACGCTCGCCGATCAGATTCTCCGTCTTCTCGTTCAGCGGACAATGGATCGAGACGAAGTCCGACTCGCGGAGCAACTCATCGAGTGACACGAGGCGTACGCCATCCGCGGCTTTCACGAACGGATCGAAGACGAGGGGGGGCTTCATCCCGAACCCGGCGAGCAACTTCACGAGCGCCCGACCGATGCCGCCGAAGCCGATGACGCCGAGCGTGCGATCGCGGAGTTCCGTGCCCATGAAGCGGCTGCGGTCATCCCACCTCGCCTCGCGGACGAGCCGGTCCTTCATGTGAACGTGGTGCGAGAGCGCGAGCATCCATGCAACGGTGGCTTCGGCGACGGGCCGGTCCACCGCCCCGGCCGCGATGAAGAGCAGCACATCCGCCGCGGTGCAGGCCGGCACATCCACCGTGTCGAAGCCCACGCCGAAACGGCCGATTGCGAGTAGGTTTTCGCTCTTCGCCAGGCTCGCAGCTGTGACCCGCGGCGTGAGCACGATCACGCCGTTGGCATCGGCAAGTTGCCTGGCCTGGATTTCGGGATGGTGCTCCGGGAAGGAACGGACCGCGACACTGGTGTGCTCGAAGAGTGTCAACCCGATGTCACGGTACTTCGGCTTCCCGGCCGCGTCAGTGAAGTCGCCGGTGAGTGCGACGCGGAACGGTGTTAGCCCGACGCGCAAGCGAGGGTCGTCATTCACTCCCTCGCTTGCGCGTCGGGCCAACGGGACGGTCAAATCCGCCGCAAGCTTCCGATCTCGCCCCACGTTCGCCAATGAAGCCTTCAGCGAGCGCAGCATCAAGCCCGCATCCATGCCCAACGCCAACGCGCGGAAGCCTTCGCCAAGCCGCTGCTGCACGTTGGTGTCGCTCGTGGCCACGACGCCGACGTGTTTCCCGGCCGCACGGATGGCGTCCTTCATTTCGAGAAGCTGCTCCGCGACACCGGGGCCTTCCCACTGCCCGCGGTAGCCCGCGCTCGCCGAGTAATCCGCCGGGCCGAACCAGAACAGATCGACGCCCGGCACCGCGATCAATTCGGAGAGGTTCGCGCGGGCCTTCACCGTTTCGAGGATCGGTACCACGAAGACATGCTCGTTCGCCTCGGCGGTGTGTTCGGCCAACGCCTGCCCCCAGGCCGTGGCCCGCTCGCCGCCGACACCGCGGACCCCTTCCAACGGGTACTTCGCGAACCGCACTGCATCGCGAAGCTGCTCCGCGGTTTCGACCCACGGAATGATCACGCCATCCGCGCCGATGTCGAGTGCCCGCTTGATCGCGCCGGCATTCAACTCCGCAAGGCGAACGAGGGCCACGGTCTCGCTCCGGACCGCGGCACGGAGATGCTCGGCGATTTCCTTCCAGTCGAGGTGCCCGTGCTCGGCGTCGATCACGACCCAATCCATGCCGAGACCGACCGCCATCTCTGTGACGGCGGGTGAATCGAGCGTGACCCACAGACCGAATACGGGTTCATCCGCGGCGAGTTTCGCACGCAGGGCACGACAAGCGGAGGGTTTCATGGGCAGACCACCGCTTGCGTGTTAGCGTGTGTGACGATACAAGTCCGAACCCATCTTCATGATGTACAGCACGTCGCCGGCCGGGTCGTAGTCCAGCCAAGTGAGGCCGCCGACACCCTTGAGTTCCTTCGGGGCTGCGAGCGGAGTTCCCCACGTCGCGCCGCCGTCTGTGCTCTCCACGATGCCGGCGCCGGTCAGCACGAAGATTTGCCTCGCGGTTTTCCCAAACACCGGGCCGTATTTCGGATCCTTGTTCGCGCTCACCTTCTCCCACGTCGCACCGCTGTCGCTCGTCTTGTGCAGCGCACCGTCCGCCAGCCAGTACAGCGACTTGTCGTGCCAGCGCGGAAGCGTGATCGAGTTGGGTGTGAACTCGGCCGCGGGCGTCCACGTCGCGCCGCCGTCCGTCGTGCGAACGATGCCGCCCTTCGGGTTATCCTTCGTCTTCAACTTGGAGGCGACCGCGGTCTTGCTGTCGAAGATCCACGCGGGGCCGAAGCCTTTGCCGAGTTCGTCCCACGATTTGCCGCCGTCCTTGGATCGCAGCATTTGGCCGTTCGCCTCGTGCTTCAGCACGAGGAGGAATTTCATGTCCGGGTCGGTCCAGTCCGCCGCGCACCAGTCGATGTGTTCCGTCTTCTTGTCCACGGTTCGCCAGTCGCCCTTGTCCGCGATGCCGAGCATGAGCGGCCCGCCGTACACGAGGGGCAGGAGCAACTTGTTCGTCTTGCCGGTCGGGTCCAGGAGGAAGCAACCGGGGTCTTCGGTGCGGCCCTTGAATGGTTCCTTGCCGAGGCGTTCCCACGTCTTGCCGCGATCCGCGGAGGTGACGACGCCGCGGTCGCTGAGGTTCACGAAGAGTCGGCCGGTAACGTGATCAACAACGACTCCGCAGAGCCCGCCGAAGCCGGTCTTCTCGCGTGCTAATAGCTCGGTGGCGACAGGCTGCCAGTCCGCAGCGCGGACGGAGTACGCGAGGATCAGCAGGGAGAGAATCGCGGATCGCATGGGAGAGCTACTTGAGGTCGCGGCTGGCATTCCACGCGAGGTAGCCCACGACACCGGACGCGATCAGGCCGAAGACATCGACGACGGCAAACGGGCTTCCACCGAACGGGAAGCCGGCAAGGAGGTCGAGCAAGAACACCACGAGCATCAGGGCGGCGATGCCCAAGGCTCCGTAGCACAACCCCTTTTCCATTGCCCGACCTTTCCGCGGCGCGAGTCGCCCGAACGGGACCGTTCGCATGTTGGCCGTCAAGATAGGGAGAATACCGGGTGCGAACCGCGAATTCGAGCATTTTCCCGCGGCGTCCGGCCATTCTAGCCGAGCTCCGCACGGCCGCAACGCGTCCCCGCCCCGGCGAACGCAGTTCCTGCATTCCGTAGTGGCACGCCCGGCGCAACCGGCACGATCCGACACCGATGCGTGGCTTACTTCGCCAATTCGGCTTCGATTCTGGCGAGGAGTTCCGCCTTGGGGAAGACGGGGCCTTCGGCGGGGGCGATGCGGACGCCGTCGCGGCCGAAGAGTGCGGCGTAGGGGATGCCGCCCGGGTAACCGAATGCTCGCTCCAGACCGTCGGCGCCGCGTTCCGTGCGTTCCGTCCAAAGGAAGTTGGCCATTGTCGCCTGTTGCGACTTGAGGAATCGCAGGGCGCGGTCGCTGTCGGCCTCGGGATCGCGCTCGAACGAGACGGAAAGGCATTCGAGCCCGCGGTCGGCGTACTGTTCGTGGATGGCGACGAACTTCGGGAAGTCGCTGCGGCACGGCCCGCACCACGTGGCCCAGAACTCGACCAGCACCGGCTTGCCCTTCCGCGACTTCACTTCTTTCTCAAGCCCGTCGAAATCGATCGGCTTGATCGAGACTTTGGAAGGATCGCCGGAGCCGGAGGGTTTCAGCTCGGGTTCGGGCTGGCGCGAGGCGAGGAGCCCGATGCCGAGCGCGGCCACCAGCACAATCGCGACCCATTCCCAACGCATCGCAGCGTCCTCACTTGGCGAGCAGTTCTTCGATCTTCTTTTCGAGTTGGGCGTCCGTCAGGGCGGGGCCGTCGTCGTCCGAGGCCCACACTTTGCGGCCGGCCTTGTCGTAGATCACCATGAGCGGGATCAGCCGGTACCCTTCGCCGAGTTTCTTGGCGAGGGCGGCCTCGTCCTTCTCCGGTTCGAGCACGATGTAGTTCGGCAGCGTTGCTTCCTTCTTCTTCAGGAACGCGAGCACCTTGTCCTTGGAGTAGGTGTTCTCCGTGAGTTTCTCCATGCACACGGAAACGCAGACGAGCCCCTTGTCGCCATACTTCTTTTGCATGGAGACGAAGTGGGGGAACTTCTTCACGCACGTCTCGCACCATGTGGCCCAGAGGTCGACGACGACGACCTTGTCCTTGTGCTTGGCGATGGCCTCGGCAAGGGCGTCGCCGCGAACCTCGTGGACGGTCACTTCGGCGGGCTTGGTCGGCGCGTCCGCCGCGGCGGCCACCCCGATGAGGAACAGCATCGGAATCAGGAATCGCATCGAAGACACTCCGCAACAGTGAATCTTCATCTTACTTCGCAGGCACGAGTTTGACTGCGACCTCGGACACGACCTTGAGATTGCCCGGCTGGATCGCGGTGCCACGGATCACGAGCGTGGGTTCGGCCGGGAGCTTGCTCGCGTCCACGACGGTGATCTTCACATCGACATCGTTCTGGTTGCTCACTGCGGTCACGGGATCGAGCTTGAATGCGCCGGCGAGTTCTTCGGGAAGGATCAACTCGAGCTTCACCGGTTCCACGAGCCGCGGCGACCGCGAGAGCCGCACGCTGAGCGGGATCGGCTCACCGGGCTTCACCACGAGTTCGGGTTCGGCCGAAAGTTTCAGCAGTGCGCCTTCCATCGTCATGGTCACGAAACCGTCGATGGGCGCGATCAACGTGCGGACCGCGCCCTTCGGATCGGCGACCTTCACTTCGGCCATGATGCCCATGCGCGAGGTGCGGATCGTTTCGAGCCACTCGGGCATGAAGCACGGGAACCGGGCGGCGAGCGCGCCGGCGGGCACGGTGATGTCGCGGCCGGTGATGCCCTGCACCTGGTACGATTGCCGTGCAGCCTGCCGCAGCGTGATCTCGCCGGCGAAGCCTTCGAGCCTCTGCAGGGTGATGTCCGCGGGGTGGGTGGAGCCGCGCGGCACCTTGCGGCCCGTGTCCTTGTCCACGGGCTGGCCTTTCACGCGAGGCTTCATCGTGATCGCGAATGCGACGGCCGGGACGGTAAGTTCCTCGGGTGTGCGCGGCGCGAGGTTGCCCGCAGTGGCGACGACCGGTGCGGTTGCGATCCGCGTCACCGGCTTGCCGCCGACCGTGGCCGTGCCGGTGATCGTCAGCAGGCTCGATGTCGTCCCTGCAGTTGCGGGCACGTCCAAGGCGATCGCAAGATCCGCGACGTTCGCCGGAATCACCAATGGAGCCGGCGTCGTGGTGACTCCCTCGGGCAGACCGGTGATGGTGAGCGTGATGGGATCCTTGAAGTTGCCGGTGCGGGTGGCTTTCACCGCGAGAGTGGCCTTCGCACCGAGCGGCGCGACCAACTTCTGATTCGCGATGCTGACCGTGAAGCCATCCACTGGCGTTCGAACGATGGTGCGGACGATCGCGGAGCGGGACGGAGCCGCGCCGCCGGCATCGCTCACCACCAATTGATAAAGGCCGTCCACGGGCAGGGTGAACTCCAAGCCCGCGTCCGTGGTGCCGGGCAGGTCATCGTTCATGGCCACGGGCTTGCCGTCGGTGCCGAGCAACTTCACCGACGGATCGACGGGCGAACCGAACCGTCTCGCTTCGACGAGCACGGACCAGCGATCACCCTTCTTCCCGGCAAGCGGATAGCGAAGCTCCGTGTTCGGCTTGTCGAACACACCGGTGATTGCACCGGGCAGCGCGGGGCTCTCTTTCAGATCACTGAGCGGGATCGCGTGCGTGACCGCGCCGAACGGCGTCTCCAGTTTGAACAGGAACGACGCGGCTTCGCCGGCCGGCGCCACGACGGGTTGCTTGATCGATTCGAGTTTCATTCCTCCGGCAGCAAGCAGGAACTCGACCTCGCGCGTTTCGCCGGGCTGCAACGCCGCGGGGATCATACCGACCACGCGCGGGCCGCTGCGCACGTCGAGGCGATACACGAACGAGCGATCCCCGCTGTGATCGATGTCGCGCACCGCGATCGTGTACTCGGCACCGGCCGCGGCCACAAACGTGATCGCGGGATCGTTCCCTTCCGTGTCCACCGCCTCCACGACGAGCACGCCCTTCGCATCGGTCACTTCGATCACGCCGTGGAAGTTCGAGCCCAGACGACGGGCCGTGAGTTCACACGTCACCGGCCCCGCGGCGGCGGCCTTGAACGAATAACGATCCACTTCTTCGTTCTTGAACAGGCGGCCGTTCATGCACACGGGTAACGCAGCGAGGAGTTGCGGCGACTTTCGCTTTTCGTCCTCAATCATCTCCGTGGCTTCGCCGACGATGAACACGCCGACCGCGGTGATACCGTTGGCGTTCGCAGCCTGCCAGCGGATCGGGCCGGGCGGAAGCCCCCCGGGGAGCGTGAACTTCGCGGTGCGTTCGCGAAGCAGCGGCAGTGAGGACAAACGCCCCTTCGCCCCGAACCAGTAGGGCGGCGGCGGAATGAGCAATTCGCCGGGCGGGCCGAGGGCTTCGAGTTTCACGCGCGGATCGAAGCAGTGGAACTGCATGTCCGGCGTCCACTCCGCGCCGCCGAGTTGAACATTGATCGCGGCTCCGGCTTTGCCACCGGCCGGGTAGACGTAGCCGAGTTCGGGTGCGATTTGGGAATAGGCGGGTGCCGCGAACGCGAAGATCGCGGCAGCGGCGAAGCAGTGGCGGATCATGCCTCCATCATCCAGTTGCCCCGCGGAGAAGTCCACCCGGAATGCGGGTTACCGCTTGGCGAACAGGTCCTTCAGCGGCAGACCTTTGCCGTCCTCGGTCGCGTAGAACGGCCGCTTCTCCACGTCGAAGGATGTCTTCGGCGAGATGCCCATCGCGGTAAAGATCGTCGCGTGCAGGTCCTTGATGCTCACCGGATTCTTCACCGTGACGAGCGGACGCTCGGGTGCGGTTTCGCCGTAGAGGAAGCCCTTCTTGATGCCGCCGCCGAACATGAGCACGGAGCCGGAGCCGGTGAAGTGCCGGTGCAGGCCGTAGTGTTTCTTCTCCTTCAGCACGTCCGTCTTCGCCAGCGATTGGTCCTGCGCTTTCGAGCCGGGGATGCCTTCGATCATCATGTCTCGGCTGAACTCGGTGGCGAGCACGACCAGCGTGCGGTCCAGCAGTCCGCGTTCTTCCAAGTCGAGGATCAGCTGCGCGATTGGTTTGTCGATCTCGTTCTTCATGCGGGCGTAAGTCTCGTGCCCCTTCTCGTGCGTGTCCCAGTGCAGGAACGGGACGTACTCGGTCGTCACTTCGATGAATCGGGCCCCGCTTTCCGCAAGTCGCCGGGCGAGGAGGCAGCCCATGCCGAACTTGCTTTCCTTGCCCGTCATGTACTTCTCGCGGTTCTTCTCAGGCTCCTTCGAGAGGTCGAACGCGTCGCGTTCCTTGCTGGCGAGCAGCCGCTGGGCGTTGTCCATCGCCTTGAGCATCGACTCGTGATGGTGGTCGCTCACCATCTGCCCCACGGGGCTGGCTTTGAGCAGTTCCTTGTACATCTTCTGCCGCTGGGCGAAGCGTTCCGCGGTCATGCCCTTCGGCGGCCGCACGGCGTTCGCCGCGTCATCGGGGAAGGGCAGGTTGAACGGGCCGAACTCGGTGCCGAAGAACCCGCCGGTGGTGAACGCCTTGAGTTCTTCCTGTTCGCCGTGCCCTTCGAGCCGCTGGCCGATGTTGATGAACGGCGGGATGACGGGGTTCCGCGGGCCGAGCACGCGGGCGATCCAAGAGCCGATGTGCGGGCACGCCACGGTTTGCGGCGGGATGTAGCCCGTGTGCCAGTGATACTGGTGCCGCGAGTGGAGGATGTTGCCCAAGTCCGCGACCACGTGCGATCGGATGAGCGTGCCGCGATCGAGCACCTTGGCGGTGTGTTCGAGCCCCTGCGAGATCTTGATGTTGTCCACGGCCGTGGGGATGGACGGGAACGTGCAGAGGATTTTGTCGACGGGCGTGCCGACTTCGAACGGCGTGTACCGTTTCGGGTCGAATGTCTCGGGCGCGGCCATGCCGCCGCCCATCCACAGAAGGATGCACGTGTCCGCGGTGGGCTTCGGCGCGTCCGGTGCGGCGAGCAACCGCGGCACCCCGCCGGCGAGCGTGGCGACACCCGCGGCCGAGAGGGATTGGAGGAACTCGCGACGGGATGTGTGTTCCATGATTCCCTCGGTGGGACTTCTGGGGCTCAAGATTGCCAATGTCACCTGAGCCCTCAATGGTCTCTCTGGATGTTATCGAACGAGCACAGGCTACAGCAGCAATTCTACCGGTTCTAGCGGATGCAGCGGTGGCTGAGTTCCGCTCCCGCCGCTTTTCTCCACCTAGCCGGAAAACCCGTTCTAAGCTACCAGCATAACTTCAACCGCAGGGCTTACCGAACCCGCACGACCGCACCCATGGCCGCCCCCGTCACCATTCCCGATCTCCTGGAGCGAATCCGCCGCAGCGGGCTTGTGCCCGCCGACCGGCTCGACGGCTTCTTGGACGGCCTCCGCTCGCTCGGCAAATCGCCCGCCAAGCCCGACGAACTGCTCGCCCGCATGATCGATGCGGGCATGATCACGCCGTTCCACGCGAATAAACTCGCCGCCGGGAAGTACAAGGGCTTCCAAATCGGAAGCTACCTGATTCTGGATCAGATCGGCACCGGCGGCATGGGGCAGGTTTACCTCGCCGAACATGTCGCGATGCGGCGGCTAGTCGCGCTGAAAGTGTTCCCGCCGTACTCCGCGGACGACGATGTGGCGAAGGAACGCTTCTTGCGTGAAGCCCGTGCCGCCGCCGCACTCGACCATCCGAACATCGTCCGCGTCTTCGATCTGTGCCAGGAAGGCCGGCTGCTTTACCTCGTGATGGAATATGTGGAAGGCGTCAGCCTGCAGGCGTTGGTATCGCGGCACGGGCCGCTCGATGTCGCCGCCGCGTGCCACTACGCCCGGCAGATCGCCTTCGGCTTGCAGCACGCCCATGAACTCGGCTTCGTGCATCGCGACATCAAGCCCGCCAACCTACTGCTCGATCGCGCCGGCGTTATCCGCATTCTCGACCTCGGGCTCGTACGTTCGGAAGCGGAGGCGGAATCGGGACTCACCAAGCAGCTGGATTCGAAGAGCATCCTCGGCACCGCCGATTACGTGGCACCCGAACAGGCGAAGGACAGCTCCAGCGTGGACATCCGGGCCGATCTGTATTCGCTCGGGGCGACGCTCTACTTTCTGCTTGCAGGCCGGCCGCTGTTCCCGGAAGGACGCACGGCTCAGAAGCTCGTGTGGCAGCAGATCAAGGATCCGACGCCGATCCAAGCGATTCGCAAGGACGTTCCCGCGGGCATGGCGGCGGTGATCCACAAGTTGCTGGAGAAGCTGCCGGCCGATCGTTACGACACTCCGCTTGAAGTGTTCGATGCGTTGGCGGAGTGGGATCTTGAAGACGTGGCTCCGCCGGACGATGCGGTGCTTCCGAAGACCCCGGCGCGGGTGCAGGCGAGCCGGGCGGCGATGCCGGCCGCGGGGCCGCGCGTGTCCGGATCCACCTCGCAGATCCTCACTTTGGCCATGCGTTCCAGCGGGTCCGGCAGCATCGGCACGGCGGCGACCGTTCGCGGCACGGGCGGTTCGAGTGTGATCGGTATGCCGAACCCGCGAACGACACCTGATTCGGCCGAAACGACCGCGATGCAGCGGGAAGAGACGCGCCGCACGCCGAAACCGGAACCCCGGCGTTTCCCATGGGTGATCGCGTTCCTGATGTTGTTCGTCGTCGCCATCGCGGGCGGGGCAATCGTCGGCTTCACACTTCTCGGACGGTGATCGGTTCTAAAACGAACCCATGTCGTCCGCATCGTTCCATGTCGCAGATCATCTCGTCGAGCGAGCGGCCGCGGAACCGAGCCGCGCCGCGATTCACTTCCCCTTACGCGGAGTGAACCCGAGCGGAACCAGCTTGCATCGCACGATCACCTTCGCGGAGTTGAACGCCGATTCCGACGCGATCGCCGCCGGCCTCGCACGCAGCGGCATCCGGCCCGGGATGCGGACGGCGCTCATGGTGCCGCCGAGCCCGGACTTCTTCTCGCTCACCTTCGGGCTCTTCAAGCTGGGCGCGGTGCCGGTGTTGATCGATCCAGGCATGGGCGTCAAGAATCTCGGCAATTGCTTGGCGGAAGCGGAACCTGAAGCGTTCATCGGCATCCCGAAAGCCCACTTCGCCCGGCGTTTGCTCCGCTGGGCGAAGCGGAGCATCCGCATCACGGTGAACGTCGGCCGGCGGCGGTTCTTCTGCACGGCCTCGTTGGAAGCGATTCGGCAACCGAGCGGGGGGCGTCAGCCCCTCGTGTCGGAGGAACGGGGGACTTCCGTCCCCCGCTCGGACAACGAACCCGCCGCAATCCTGTTCACGAGCGGCAGCACGGGCGTGGCCAAGGGCGCTGTGTACACGCAAGGCATCTTCGCGGCACAAATCGAACTCCTCCGCGATACTTACGGCATCCGCCCCGGCGAAGTCGACCTCTGCACGTTCCCGCTTTTCGCGCTGTTCGGACCCGCGCTCGGCATGACGTGCGTGATTCCGGACATGGACGCGAGCCGCCCCGCGAAGATCGATCCGCGCAAGGCCGCTGCGCAGATGGCTCAGTTCGGCGTGACGAATCTGTTCGGCTCGCCCGCCGTGATCCGCCGCTTGGGTGAACTCACGAACTCGAAACCGTTCGCGAACCTGAAACGCGTCATCTCGGCGGGAGCACCGGCAACCGCGGCTTCAGTCGAACGCCTCACGAAGCTGTTGCCGGACGGAGTGGAGATCTTCACGCCCTATGGAGCGACCGAAGCCCTGCCCGTCGCCAACATCGGCAGCCGCGAGATTCTCACCGATACGCGTCGGTTGACGGAAGAAGGCAAGGGCGTGTGCATCGGCCGGCCTGTGAAGGGAATTGAAGTCCGCGTCGTTGCCATCTCGGATGAACCGATCGCCGAGTGGAGCGAGGAGTTGATTCTGCCGCCGGGAACGATCGGCGAGTTCGTCGTGCGCGGGCCGGTGGTCACGCGAGAGTACTTCCATCGGCCGCAAGCCACGGTGCTGGCGAAGATCCGCGATCCACTCACCGGCGACATACTCCACCGCATGGGCGACGTCGGCTACATCGACGACCGCGGCCGCATGTGGTTCTGCGGCCGCAAGTCGCACCGCGTGCAGACGCCGCACGGTACGCTGTTCACCGATCAGGTGGAACCGATCTTCAATCTCGTGCCCGGCGTCGCACGCACGGCGCTGGTCGGTTGGAACAGCCAACCCGTGGTCTGTGTCGAACTTGCGGACGGACCGCGCGACGGCGCTTGGCCGGGAATCTTGCGTGATCTCTTGGCGCAAGCCGCACGTTTCGAACACACGCGGGGCATCGCAACTTTTCTCGAATATCCCACGACTTTCCCCGTGGACGTGCGACACAATTCCAAGATCTTTCGGGAGAAACTCGCCGCGTGGGCCCGAGTTGCACTTGGCAGGAACCGGGAACCCGCGGATAACAGGAGCCCATGAAAGCAGTGGTCACCGGCGGCGGCGGATTTCTCGGAGGCGCGATCGTGCGTCTGTTGCATCGCCGCGCGTGGTCCGTGCGTTCGTTCACCCGCACCGCGTACCCGTGGCTCGACGAACTCGGCGTGGAACAAGTCTTCGGCGACCTCTCGGATCCGGCCGCGGTGGAGAATGCGTTCGCGGGATGCGACATCGTCTTCCATGTGGCGGCGAAAGCGGGCGTGTGGGGGCGATATGCCGATTACTTCGCCACGAACGTGACCGGCACGCAGAACGTGATCGCCGCCTGCCTCAAGCACGGCATCAAGAAGTTGGTCTACACCTCGACGCCGAGCGTAGTCCACGGCGGCAAGGACTTGGACGGCGCGGACGAATCCGCGCCGTACCCCGCATCGTTCGAAGCGGCCTACCCCGAGACGAAAGCCATCGCCGAGAAGGCGGTGATCGCGGCAAACGGGTCGGAATTGGCCACCGTCTCGCTGCGGCCGCACCTGATCTGGGGGCCGGGAGATCCCCACCTCATCCCGCGCGTACTGGCGCGGGCCAAGGCCGGCAAGCTCCGCCGACTCGGCACGAAGCCTGTGAAAGTGGACGTGACCTACGTGGACAACGCGGCCGAGGCGCATCTGCTCGCCGCGGACAGGCTCGACATCGGCTCGCCGGTGGGCGGCAAGGCGTATTTCATCACCAATGGCGAGCCGACGGACTTGTGGGAGTTCCTCAACCGGGTGCTGGCGGAAGCGGGTGTGCCGCCGATCACGAAGACGGTGTCGGTGTGGAAAGCGCGGCTCGCGGGGCGGATGCTCGAATGGGCCTACCGCCTGTTCCGTCTGCCGGGCGAACCACCGATGACGCGGTACGTGGCGAAGCAACTCTCCACGTCGCACTGGTACGACATTGCTGGCGCGAAGCGCGACCTCGGCTACGAGCCGCTCGTGAGCTTGGAAGAGGGTCTGAAGCGGCTGGGCGAACACCTTCGCAAGTGAGTCACTTCTTCGGCGGCGCCTTGCTCGCACCCTTGTTGAACTCGCGGAGCGCGTCCGCATATCCGGGGGCGGCGATGGTGGGGCCAGCGGCGGTGCCCGCGCCACTGGCGCCACCCTTGGACTCGATCCGGCCGCCAGTGTTCACGTTCTCCGTGATCGGCACCGGTTTCTTCGGATCCGCCTTCTCCAATTCGTCCGCTTCCTTCTTCAACTGCTCGGCCTGCTTGCGGAAGCGATCCACGAACGCCTGATACTCCTCCGGCGTCATGTTCAGTTCCTTCAGCAGATCCTTGTTGTCCTTGTTCTTCTCGAAGTTCTCGAGTTGAAGCTGGGCGGACTTCGCGCGGTTGCGAGCGTCCTCCTTCATGGCGTCGTTCACGGGCACGCTCGGGTCGCCGCCGCCGTGGCGGAGTTCCTCCAGTTTCTTCTTCAATGCTTCGGCACGCTTCGGATCCTTCATCGCGTCCTGGATGTCCTTGCGGGCCTGCTCGCCAAGTTGCTTGTCGAGTTCCTGCTCGGCTTGCTTCCGCTTCGCGTCGTCGGGGCTGTTCAGGTCTTCCAACTTCTTGGCCAACGCGTCCTTCTCCGCTTGGCTCGGCTCCTTGCCCTTCGGCATCGGGTTGTCGCCCTTCGCCATCTTCTCGGCCTGGTTGAGCAGATCGTCGCGTTCCTTCCGCGCCTCGGCCTGCTTGGCCAAGTCGTCGGACTTCATCTTTTCCGCGGCCTTCTCGGCCTTTTCACCGGCGCCCTTGCCGAGCATGTCGTCGAGTTTCTTCTTGGCGTCGGCCTTCTTCATGGGGTCGTCGCCGGCCACGTCGCCGAGCGCCTTCTCCACGTCTTTCGGATCCACCTTCTGGCCGCCGCCCGCGCCCGGTTCCTTCTTGGGCGGGTTGTTCTTGGCCATCTCGCCGGCCTTCTTCGCCATCTCGTCCAGTTCCTTCTTCGCGGCATCGCGCTTGGCCATGTCGTCCGACTTGAGATCGTTTTGAAGTTGTTCGGCCTTGTCGCCCGCGCCCTTGCCGAACTGTCGGTCCAGCTTCTGTTTCGCGGCATCACGCTTGGCCGGATCGGGGCTCTGCAAATCCTTCATCGCCTCTTCGACGTCCTTCGGATCGGGTTGCTTGCCGCCCTTCTCCTTGGGTTGCATGTCGGCCTTGTTCGCGCCGGCCTTCCGTTGAAGATCCTTGAGCTTGTCCTCGGCCGCCTTCCGTTCCTCGGGGTCGTTCGAATTCATGCCCTTCTGAATGTCTTCGATCGCCTTGCGGTTCTCCTCGCCGACCTGCTTGTCCAGGTTCTTCTGCGCGTCGGCCCGCGTCTTGTCGTCCTTGCTGTTCAAGTCCTTCACGTTCTTCTCGAAGTCCTTCATGCCCTGTTCGATGTCCTTGCGGTTCTTCTCGCCCACCTGCTTGTCCAGCTTGTCGCGGGCGGCCTGCTGCTTCGCCGGGTCGCCGCTCGCGAGGTCCTTCAGATTCTGTTCAAACTCCTTCTGCTGCTCGGGAGTCGGCTTCTGGCCGGCTCCGGCGTTGCTCGGCTTCTCGACGCTCTTCTCACCCGCGTTCGGCTTGGACATATCCGGCTTGGCTTCGCCGCCGCCTTGGTTCATGTCCTTGGGCATCGGCTTGGCATCGCTCGCGCCGCCACCCATCGGGTCCTTCATGTCCATCGGGCCGGGCTTGGCCCCGGACGGTTGCGGGGAGGATTGCGGCTTCGCGCCGCCACCCATGGGCTGTTCCATCGGGTCGCCGGACTTCGGTTCCGGCTTCTCCAGGCCGGGATCGGAACCAGGCATCGGCTTGCTTTGCCCCGCGCCGCCGTTCTTCGGGTCCGGCTTGGCCCCGTCCATCGGCATCGGGTTGCCGTCCTTCGGCTGCGGCTTCTCGGCACCCGCGGCCCCGCCCATCATCGGATCCATGTCCTTCGGGGGCGTCTTGTTCTCCGCCGATTGCGTGCCGCCGCCCATGTTCATCGGGGAAGGCTCGGGCTTGGCCGAACCGGGCTCCTCGTTCTTCTTCTGCTCGCCCATCGGCTTCGAGTCGGCCGCACCGCCGCCCATCATGTTCATGCTGTCCTTGGGCGGTTCCTTCGGGTTGGAATCCGGCGGCGGCATGTCCCCCGACATGGGCTTCGGCTTCGGCTCGGCGGGGTTCTTCTGGTCCTCCATCGGCGACGGCCCTGGCTTCGCGCCGCCCGCGCCGTTCTGTTCCTCGATCTTCTTCTGAATCTCGTCGGCCTGCTTCTGCGTGTTGCGATCTTCTGGGGAAGCAGGCATCGGCGCGGTCTCGGGCATGCCGCCGCTGTTGCCCATGTTGTTCATCGGCGGCATCATCGGCATCGCCGGGTCGTCCATCTTCTTCACGGGGGGCGTCGCCGGATCCGCATTCTTCATCGGCGGCGGCATCGGATCGCCCATGTTCATGGGCGGCATCGGCTCGTTCATCGGCGTCGGCGGCATCGGGTTGTTCGGCTGCTGCGGGTCGCGCTTCTCCGTGTCCAACCGCTTCTGTTGGGCCGCATTGTTCGCTTTCTCCTCGTTTTTGCGCTGTTCCTTCTTCGCGTCTTGCTGCTGGCGTTCCTCCATGTTCACCACCGGCGGAGTGAGGCGCACCTTCTTCACGTCCGACTTGCCCATGTTCGGATCGGCTTCGGGGCCGGTCGCGCCCGGCTTCGTGCGATTGTCCGTCGCTTCGAGCCAGTATTCGATCACCATGCCCTCTTCGAGCTTCACCGGCTGGCCGCCCGCGTCCGTGAGCTTTGTGAAGTCCACGGAGCCCTTGTAATCCAGCGTCGTCGGCCACGATGTGGAGCCGTCCGCTTCCGTGCGGCGGAACGACTTGCCGTCCTGGAACTTGAACGACGCCAACTCGCGCATCGCGGGCTCGACCAACTTCAACCTCAAGGTCAGTCCTTCAAGTCCCCAATCGTCCGTGGCGATGCCGTCCACCGCGAGTTGGCCGTTGGCGGGAAGCAGGATCTCTTGCTCCTCCGGCTTCAGGATGTCCACATGCGGGGCGAGGTCTTCATCGACCGTGATCTTGAATGGCGGCGGCTCCGGGCTGCGCTCGCCTTCGCTCGACGTGAATGTCATCCGGTAATGGCCGCTGGCGTAAGGCACGAACGTGAACTGAATCGAGTCCGGCTTGTCCACGACGAGTTTGCCCAAGAGCGGTTCACGCGTCACGGGGTCGAACGCGAGCCGCCCGTCCTTCACGGTGCGGTTCGTCTTGCCGACGATGGTGACTTTCGTGCCGCGGATCGCCCGCAGATGCGCATCGTTCGTCGTCTCGGGCTTCAATCGCGTGTAGGCGGGGAAGTCGTACGTCACCGTGAAGTCGGTGAAGAGCGGCAGCGTGCGAACCGTCACCCGGTGTTCCGAGGTCTCGGCGTCGCCTCCCGCAACCTTGTACCAGAAGCCGTTCCGCACGAGATGATCCGGCACGCGGACCAGCCACTCGCGCGAGTGTTCGCCCTTTTCGAGCGGCACTTCCTCGAACTCCGCGGCCGTGGGCGTGTGGCGGATCCGCACGCGGAGTGAATCCGACTTCCCGGGCGAGGGCACTTGGCCGACCACGTTCACTTTCACGGTGATGGATTGGCCGGTGGTGATCGTGACGTCCCCTCCCGCGGGTTCGACCAGTTCCAGCGTGGTGCGGCTCGCGATCTCGTTGGACGTGAACGGGGCGAATGTGCGGGCGGCGAGCGACTTGAACTGCGCGGGGCGGAACACGAAGAACAGCACGACGAGCGCGAGCAGGAACGCGACCGCGACCGCGCCGGCGTACAGCAAACTGCGGTGGTCCACGGCTTCGTTCAGGTCCGCGTGGATGACGGTCTTCGCGGCCCGGGCCCCCATCGCCGCCTTCACCGCGGGATGCACTTGGCCGTTCTCTTGCGCTTCGACGTACCCCACCACACTGTTCTTGGCGTCGTCGATGGTCTTCTCGACTTGCACTGCGGCGTAGAGCGGATTGACGCGACGCGTGAACGACCGGCCGATCGTGTACCACCCGACGGCAGCGGACGCGACGAAGAAGCCGATCAATCCGAGTTGCCGCACCCAATCGGGAAGCCCGACGTATTTGTCGAGCACGATCATTCCGGTGGCATAGACGAACGCCATGGCGAACAACACCAGCGTGCCGAAAGCAATGTCGTGGAAACGAATGCGGCTCGCGGCCTGGGCGATTTGCTCATCGACTTGCGAGGCGTGCTTCTCAGCGGCGGGGGCTTTGTCCAAGACCGCGGGCATGGTTCGTCCTCGGCGCAATGCTCTGCAGCGTGCCATTCGTCGGCAGCAGCGTAATCTTTCACCGCTATTCTAGCCGGACTCGTTGGACGGCACGACAGCCAAATGCATCGTGTTACCGCGCGTTACATGAACCGACGCATGTCTTTGCCCCTCGTCGGGTCTGGCCGAAGCTGCGATGGATTTGCTGCTTCACTTCCAGGGCCCCGATCTTCTTGAGGCAGAGGAGCATCCATCGCAATCCGTTCCGTTTCCGGTGATCGTACTGCAAAACGCACTCACGAAACTGCTCGCTTTGCCCGTTGAAGTCTCCTATACGCTGCCCGAATCGCTCAAGGCGATGGGAAGCCAGTTCACATACGAACGGCGTGATCGCTACCACTATCCGCTCGGCCATGGCTTGCGATCCGAGGCGGTGCATGCTCTCTGGCATCAGGGTGCGACGAACGAACTTGTTCGGCTCCAGCAGGAAGGACGGAAATACCTCTACGCTCTTCGCGCATTGCTTTGGGATCTGCGAGGAAAGCTCAAGGACCAGCTGTTCGCATGGCCGGACAAGTTCTTACTTCCGGCCCGAGAGGCATTCGCGGATCCACTCATCTCCCGTCTCGCTTTCTTCACCCGCTACGAGAGTCTCGTCCAGTGCCTCGCCTTGAGAGACGAACGCGAAGTGCCCCCCGCTGTACAGGAACAACTGGGCATATCCATCGGCTTGGTCGCGTGTGCGGATGGAAGCTTCGACGTTGTCGGAGAGCCTGCAATCGAACTGGACGAGTCCACAATGCCGTCTTGGCTGTTCGTGCCCGACACGGCTGATGGTCGCCGTGCCCAACTTTCGTTCCGCGATCATGCCTATCGCAACAAACCATACGGGAAGGTGCAGCCGGGCGGCGGACTCGCAGGTGTGGATGCCGTTGAGGAGGATGAGTTTGGTCGACCGGTCCGAGTACGATTACTGCTCTCTAAGGATGCGCCGTCCCCCCTGGTTGGCGGCCGGTATCGGCTGCTGAGGCGATTCATGGACTTCAATTCCGACCGGGTCATCGAGTACCTCAGGCGGGTGGATGAGGCCGGAGGGGGATTTTTCGCCGCGATCGTCCGCGATCCCCAGTCTGCAGCCAAAGTGGTGCCGCTGCCATCCAAGGTTGAAGAATCCGCAGTTGCCGAAGAGCCGAAACTCAAACTGATGAAAAGTCAGATGGATGCATACCGAGAGATTCGCCGGAGACGCTTGGTCGCGGTTTGGGGACCACCGGGTACGGGAAAGACCCACAGCATTGCGGTCATTATCCTCGGCCTGCTTCGGGCATACGAGGCTACAAAGCGCCCCTTTCGTGTCTTGGTGACTGCATTCACACATGCGGCAATCGAGAACGTTCTGAAGAAGGTCGTCGAACTGAGGTCCAAGCTGGCGTGCGATGCCATGGTCGCAAAGGCCAAGGGCTGGATGGGAGCAGGCGCCGGGGTTGATGCTGTGGTTCCCGAGGAGACTCTGGTTTCCTGGCTTGCGGCGAATGAACGTTGCGTTGTCGGCGCGACAGTCTATGATTGTTTGAAGGCTGGCAAGAAGGAGGCTCTACCCGGCTTCGACCTCGTCGTGGTCGACGAAGCATCCCAAGTCAGAGTGGCGGAAGCCGCCATCCCCGCGTCATTGGTCGCACCCAAGGGACGACTGGTGTTGGCGGGGGATGATTTGCAACTCCCGCCCATCGTGCAGGGCAAATACCCCGATGTCGAAGATGGACAACCGATCCTGCATCGGTCGATCTTTGAAGCGGTGAGATCCCGCGTGCCGCACGGCGGACCGGTCGTTCGGATGTTGATGGAGAACCGGCGTATGAATGACGTGCTGACGTCATTCGCCGCTGCACTTCTGTACGGCCCGGACTACAAGTGCTTCGACAAGTCGATTTCGTCGCGTCGGCTTGCACTCCTGAAGTCTCGGAACCGATCACCCTTTGTGAAAGCCTGTCTGGATCCCGATTATCCGCTTGTCGTGGTCGTGCTGGAGGGAGTCCAAGCAGCGGCATCGAATCCGGTGGAAGCGAGTCTGGTTGCAGACTTGGTGACTGCACTTCGGGACGAACTGGCCGACCAAGCGGTGCGGCCTTCTCCACAGACGAGGAGTTCTTCCAACGCGGTGTGTTCGTTGTCAGTCCCCATCGCGCCCAGAATCGGGAAATCCGAAGACAACTCCGAGACCGGCGTGCTTGGAGTTCGGAACCCTTTGTCGATACGGTCGACAAGATGCAGGGCCAAGAGGCCGACACCGTCGTGATCAGCTACGGGGTCGCCGACCCCGAATACGCCTTGCTCGAAGCCGAGTTCATTTACAGTGTGCAACGATTGAACGTGTCCGTCACCCGAGCGCGGTCCAAGACGATTCTACTGTTGCCGCGCCCGTTGCTGGATGGGCTTCCGCAGGTACTTCAATCGGATTCCGCCGCTCAGGGGCTGTCGTACATGCAAAAGCTGGCCCGTGCTGTGGAAAGTCAATCCTGCGTGATCAAATTGAACTACCCGAGGGAACAGCTCAGGTGTTCCGGGCACCTAGCCCACTTGGCACATGACCCGAGGATTGGGCAATTCCCTTCACCACCGGTCTGCTGCGGAAGCGCCAACGGCGAGTTGGGCTTTACGCTTTACGAGCGGGCCAAGGGCCGCGCATGCGAACGTCGAATGAGTAAGGAAAAACGCCCGCCGAGGAAATTGACGGGCGCGGTGCGTCAGGCGTAGCGACGGGCACGGAAGCGGGGCCCGCGGAAGCGCATCCGGCGCGGGCCGCCGAAGCGGATGGCCCCGCCGATCAGATTCAGGATGATGAGGATCACGGCGGACACCCCGAAGACGAGCCACGAGCCGGCCGTGAGGCCGATGAAACTGGCGAGGACGATCGCGATCGTCATAGTGGCGAGGCTTGGCGAGAAGCTCGGGATCGTAGCGAACTTGCCTGCCGATTGGATGAAGGTGTGCGACTTGCGCCGCGGCGGCGTCTTCGTCAGCGAGCGGGGCGAGCAGATCGTCGAGCGACAAGACGAGGTCGGGATCTTCGACCAAACGGCCGATTTGATCGAGCAATTCAACCCGTACCCGCCCGCCGCCTCGCTTCTGCCGATTGCGGTCCCGGGCGTGGTTGACGAGGATGCGGCGTATCGGCTCGGCGGCGGCGAGGAAGTGACCCCGGCTGCTCGGTCGGGATCAGAACCTCGTTCTCAACTTGACGAAGGCGGGGTAAGACGAACGGCATGGATACTTCTCATGCGTTGGATGCGGCTCCCGACCCCGTAGGCTGGCGGTTCGACAACAGCTACGCGCGACTGCCGGATGTCCTCTTTGCCCATGTCGAGCCGGCCCGGGTGAGGGAACCGCGTGTGTCGGTTCTGAACTTCCGACTGGCGGAGGAACTCGGCCTCGACCTCGGCGCGATCTCGCCAGACGCCGCCGCGGCTCTCTTCGTCGGGCAGAAACTGCCGAGCGGATGCCGTCCGCTCGCCCAGGCTTACGCCGGGCACCAGTTCGGCGGCTTCACCATGCTCGGCGACGGCCGAGCCATCCTTCTGGGCGAACATCGGACGCCGTCCGGCCGGCTCGTCGATATTCAGTTGAAGGGTTCCGGACGGACGCCGTTCTCGCGCGGCGGCGACGGTCGTGCCGCACTGGGGCCGATGCTTCGCGAGTACATCATCAGCGAGGCCATGGCCTCCCTCGGCATCCCCACGACTCGAAGCTTGGCGGTTGTCGCGACTGGCGAACCGGTGTATCGGGCCTCGGTGCTGCCGGGGGCGATCCTGACACGCGTGGCCACCAGTCACATTCGCGTCGGGACATTTGAGTATGCGGCACGGAAGGGCGAAACCACACTCCGGGCACTGGCGGACTACGCCATCGAACGCCATTACCCCGAACTGGTCAATGCACCCCGGAAGTACCTGGAGTTCTTCCGCGCGGTTGCCGATCGCCAAGCCTCGCTCGTCGCCCGCTGGCAACTCGTCGGCTTCGTCCACGGCGTGATGAACACCGACAACGTGGCGATCTCGGGCGAGACGATCGACTACGGCCCATGTGCGTTCATGGACGCCTACCGCCCGGACACGGTGTTCAGTTCGATCGACCATGCCGGCCGCTACGCGTACGGCAACCAACCCGACATCACACAGTGGAACCTGGCGCGGTTCGCCGAGACTCTTTTGCCGCTCTTGGGCGTCGACCCGGAGCAGGCGGTTGCGGCCGCGATGGAGGTCTTGGAAGACTTTCCCGCTCGGTTCGCACGGTATTGGCTCGCCGGAATGCGGAAGAAGCTGGGCCTCTTGACGGACGTGGCGGACGACAACGGGATGATCATGTCGCTGCTGGACTGGATGCAGCGATCGCGGGCGGACTTCACGAACACATTCCGCGATCTCACGGAGGGGCGGCTGGAGGCAGAGCGGTACCGGGAGGCGGACTTTCAGACTTGGCGTTCTCGTTGGCAGCAGCGACTCGGACGCGATGGCAAGCCGGTCGCTGAGGTACGGGCCGTGATGAGCGCCGTGAACCCGGCCGTCATCCCGCGAAACCATCGCGTGGAGGAGGCACTCTCCGCCGCGGAGGGTCGCAACGACCTCTCCGTGCTGCACGGATTGCTGGCGGCACTGGCGTCGCCGTACGAAGCGGGGGCTGTTTCGGACCGGTATCGGGAACCCGGCCCCGAGGGCTGCACGTACCGAACGTTCTGCGGTACGTAGTCGAGCGAAGAACATGATGCGATGACATTCGTTCTTCACGAGTCCGGAGTAGTGACGATGGCGAAGGTGGTGTACTACAGAGGAGATGTGCAGGGCGTTGGCTTCCGAGCAACCGCGGCTTGGATTGCCCGCCGTCATTCGGGCGTCCGAGGATGGGTGCGGAACCTGGCCGACGGGCGGGTTGAGTTGCTGGCGGACGGTCCGGATCAAGCGGTGGCGGCATATCTCAGCGACGTCCGCGACCGGATGGCCGCTCACATCGAGGCGGAGGACATCACTGAGCGAGATTCGGACGATACGCTCGTGGGATTTCGCATTGTCGGTTGACTCACGCAACAAGCGCTAATGAACGATTCAATCGCAATCGACGGCGTTCGCATTCCCCGGTTCCTCTACGGAACCGCATGGAAGGAGGACGACACGGAACGGTTGACATTGCTCGCGTTGCGGCAAGGATTTCGCAGCATCGACACCGCCAACCAGCGGAAGCACTATCACGAAGCGGCGGTCGGCCGCGCCATTTCCGCCGTCCTGAGCGAGGGTGCGATCGCACGCGACGATCTCTTCCTCCAGACGAAGTTCACGTTCCGCGACGGTCAGGATCACCGCCTGCCGTACGACCCGGCCGCTTCGATCGCGGAGCAGGTCGAGCAGTCGTTCGCGAGTTCCCTGTCCCACCTCGGCGTCGAAACCATCGACTCGTACCTGCTGCACGGCCCCTCGACGCGAACGGGCCTCGCCGAAGCGGACTGGGACGCGTGGCGGGCCATGGAAGCCATCCACGCGAGCGGCCGCACGCGGATGCTCGGCGTCAGCAATGTAACGGCCGAGCAACTCCGGATCCTGTTTGCAGGCGCTCGCGTCAAACCGCGCTTCGTGCAAAACCGTTGCTACGCTTCACGCGGCTGGGATCGCGAGGTGAGATCGTTCTGCACCGCAAACGGGATCGTGTATCAGGGCTTCTCGCTGCTGACCGCGAACCGAACCGTGCTGACACATCCGGCTTTGATTGACATCGCCGCCCGCCACGGATGCGGAGTCGGTCCGTTGGTGTTCCGCTTCGCACTCGCCCTCGGAATGATCCCTCTGACGGGAACGACGAACGCCGAGCACATGCGTGCGGACTTGGATGTGTTCGCATTCGAACTGGAACCTGACGAGATCACCGCAATCGAAGAAGTCTTCCGGCCTCGGTAACGAGTGGCGGATCGGAACAATGCACATCCGCGAAGTCGTTGAACGCTCGCCCCGACCATACGGGGGATGATTGCGTCGCTCGCTTCCCATCGGCCCATGAACAGCCTTTTGAAGCCTGCGATCACTTCGCCGGCTTTCCTGCCGCGGAACAGACCAGGACGAAGTCCACGAGTTCTTGGCACTGGAAGAACCCCTCCCAGAGGTTGTGACCCTGTCCCTTGGCGATCTTCAGTTCCATCTTGCCGCCCAGTTTCTCGTACTGCCGGGCCACCTCGCCCGAGTTCTCTTTCAGGGGCACCGTCGCGTCGACGTCGCCGTGGATGTGGAAGATCGGCACGCGAGCCTTCGCGAGCGGAGCCAGGCGAGCAACGGGATTGTGCTTGCCGAGTTGCGCGTCGAGTTCGGCCCGGGGCAACCCGTACGCTCCGCACGCCTTGTCCAAGCCCGGATAACTCCGAAGGTCGCACACCGGGTAGATGCCGGCGATGCCCGCCACGGACTCGGGATTCTCAACGGCCCAGTTGTACAGCATGAGCCCGCCGCGGCTCCGCGCCAGCAGCACGGCCTTGCGTGCGAAGTTTCGGTTCGTAACGAGTTCCTTGTGAAGCGCCGAGTAGATCTCACGCCCCTTCGGGCTCCCATACGACTCGCCGACATCGACTCCCGCGATCGCAATTCCGGCGGCGAGGAACTGCTGAAACATCCAGTTCTCGCGCGGCTCCGGGAGGTTCGTGAACGTCGGCGCGTACCAAACCCACGGCACCGGTTTCTTCTCGTCGAACTGCTTCGGCATGATGACGAAGGCAGCATGGCCGTCGACCTTGAATATCTTCTTGGGCGGCACCTCCGGTGCCTCGATCGCCTTCCCCAGAGGTTGGGCGAACCCAGATGCGTATGTGGTGAACAGGAAGATCGCGACCGCTAGGAATCGAGTGCCGTTTCGCTTCATGGTGCAACCCGCTGGTTGAAGAACCGACTCACCGGGGGAGCGATCCGCTCGTGGCAGGAGTAAGCTACTGGAACCCCATTCCAAACGGAGTGTCCGCATGCCCGATGTGCATTATGTCGATCCGCACGAGCCCGTGATGACCGGAGAGAACTCGTTCGTCCGCCTCTCCGGCGACGGCGGTAAGACCTTCACGGAACGCGCCAGTCACTGGCGTGTGCTGTGGTCGCCCGCCGGGCAGGGACATGTGCTGTTCATCGAGAGCACTCTGCTCGGCACCGCACCTCGGATCTACGCCGACAACGCCGGTGTCGCGCGATTTCTTCAACGTGTGATCGAAGTCATGCTCCACAAGCCGTTCGCCGACGAATCGCTCCCCATCACAGACGCGAACTTCGAACGTTCGGGCCACTCGTTGAGCACGGTGGAGGAACGCATCGTCTCCTCAAACGACGAAATCATCCTCTCCTGGTGGGACTTGATGACACCGTTCGTGCTCACGATGCCGCCGGGTGCGATGGACCGCCCGCTCGGCGTCTACTCCACCTTCCTTCCCGCCCGCGCGGCTCAGCTTGCGGTGAACGGAGACGCAGCGGCCGGACAGGTGGTTCTGCTGGATCGCTTCGGCAAGCCGGCGTCGAGTTGTTGTTTGGCGTGGTCGGAAACCTGGACGAAACCGAAGGCGTGACGAACGGAACCCGACTGCTTGGAGCCCAACCATGAGGAAGTTCGTGGTGTTCTCCAGTTCGATTGCGAAGCGGAATCTCCAATTGGCAATCACAACCACAGTTGGCGGACAAAGACTTCTGCTCACGCTCATCGCGATTGCGCTTTCAAGATCACGCTGCGAAACAGCCAACCGCCGATCTGGCGACGCATCCAGATCCGGGACTGTTCGCTCGACAAGCTCCACGAACACATCCAAACCGCGATGGGATGGCGAAACAGTCACTTCTATCACTTCCGAATCGGTACGCAACGGTATGGCGATCCCGAATTGCTGCACGAGAACTTCGCCGAGTTCGATTACGAAGACTCCACCGTCACGAAGCTCAGCCGCGTGCTCCCGAAGAGCGGCGAGCGGTTCCAATTCGAGTACGAGTACGACTTCGGGCGACTCGTGGTACCACGACATCTTGTTCGAGGGCTGCGTGCGGGCCGAGCGAGGAACTCGGTATCCGATCTGCATCGAAGGTGCTCGGGCGTGTCCGCCGGAGGATGTTGGCGGGCTGATGGGGTATCGAGAGTTCCTCGACGCGATCGCCGACCCAGGGCACGAACGGCATGAGGAGTTCCGGAGGTGGATCGGCAGGTCGTTCGATCCCGAGGCATTCGATCCCGACCGTCACACCAATCGCATGCGACGCGGCTTGCCGGACTGGAGACGGATGGCGGGCGAACGATTTCGGTAGCACTGTTCTGCCGGGGAATGCGAATCGGGTCGATTTGGCGGAATCCTGTATCAGCAGAGACCCGCCGCGGCAAATGATGGAAAAGTTACCCGTCCACTCACAATCGGGGACGCCATGTCAATCGCCCGGACCGATCGGATCACCACGCTTCTCACCCGCATCACGCGGGTCCGGGATTCGCACATCACTTCCGACGGTCAATTGCTCGCGGACTACATCCGCAGCCGGGATACGACCGCGTTCGAGACGCTGCTTCGGCGACATGGCCCGATGGTGTTCGGCGTTTGTCGAAGGATGCTGCGAAACGAACCGGATGCCGAGGACGCGTTCCAAGCGACCTTCTTGGTATTGATCCGCCGCGCCGACACGGTCAAGCCTCGAAACCGGGTCGGCAACTGGCTCTATGGTGTAGCAGTCCGGACCGCCCTCAAGCTTCGGTCGGCGGCGGCGACTCGTCTCGGCAAGGAAAGACTGGCGGCTCGATCGGAAAGCGCCGAACCCTTCCCGATGGCGATAACGGACTGGGAGCCGATTTTGGATGAGGAACTGGCTCGCCTTCCCGAGAAGTACCGCGAGCCGATCGTGCTCTGCGATGTGCGCGGCATCTCGCGGTCTGAAGCGGCGCTGGCGTTGGGCTGGCCCGAGGGAAGCGTCGCCGGGCGCTTGGCCAGGGCCAGGGCTCTCTTGGCGGAACGGCTTCGCAAGCGCGGTGTCACGCTCTGCGTGGGGATGCTCGCGACCCTCGTGACCGGACGTGCCGCGCCTGCGAGCGTCTCCAGCGGCTGCCCGACGCGATTGCTTCACTTGCATTCCGTGGACGGACCCGCGTCTGCGGGAAACATGGCCTCGATGCGATCTGCGACACTTGCGACTGAAGTCGTGAAAGGAATGACCCTCGCGTCCTGGAGTACCGTCCTGTTTCGGATGATGCTCGTCGCTTCGTTTGGACTGGGGACCGCCGCTGCTCTCCTCGCAGGGTGGTCCCGGACTGCAGATCCCGATCGAACGCCTCCTGTGGACGTGAATCCTTCATCGGCCGCGGAGGAGCCCCGGAAAGTCGAGCCGAAGTCCAAGCCGATGGATCTGAACAAGATGTGGAGTCAGGGCAAGGCCGTGGGCAAGGGGCCGGTGAAGTTCACCCACTCTCCCATGCGTGTCGAAGACATCGAGAAGGTGCTCCCGTACGGCCTCATGGTCGGTGCTCACGTCGCGCCGATCGACCACGGGTACTTCTTCCCCAAGGCGATCAAGGCGGGCCAGCCACACTTCACGGTCGTCGCACCGGCCGACGGGTTCGTGGTCATCATCGGCCACCGCGTCCAACTCGCGGGATCGACCGAGACGGCGCGGGAGTACGACGACTTCGCACTCACGATCGAGCACTCGGCCACGTTCTACACCCAGTACGATCTGCTGACCGCCCTCTCGCCGGCGTTGCTGAAGCATCTCGATGCGGCGACCCTCAAGCGATTCAAAGATCGGCAGCCGGGACCGGTGGTCAACGTCCGTGTTCCGGTGAAGGCCGGGGACGCGATCGGGACGGTGGCCGGCCGTTCCCTCGACTTCGGAGCCGTGAACAACGAGCAGACGTTGAAGGGGATTCTCACACCCGAACTGTATGGTCACTATGGCTGGCGCGTTCATCTGGCCGACCCGTACGCGCATTTCGAGGAGCCGCTGCGCGGGGAACTTCTCAAACTCAATCCGCGGACCGCCGAGCCGCGTTGCGGGAGGATCGACTACGACGTCGACGGGAAGGCTGTCGGCAACTGGTTCAAGGAAGGGACCGGCGGCTACGCGGGGAACAAGGACCGTCGCGGGTACTGGATGGGCCACCTCGCGCTCGCGTACCATGCCATCGACCCGACCCAGGTCATCGTCTCGGTGGGCGATTTCGGCGGTCGCCCACGGCAGTTCGCGGTGGTCGGCAACGGCCCCGACCCGGGGAAGGTGGCCGCGAAGGACGGAGTGGTGAAGTACGAACTCCAGTACGCCCCGATCAACAATCGCGGAGAAAAGATGGAGTTGCCCCGCGAGATGCGCGGCGTGCAGGGCACGCTGCTGATCCAAGTGATGGACAATCGAAAACTGAAGGCGGAGGCATTTCCCGGCCGAGCCGCGAAGGACGTGACAGGATTCACTCCGGCTGCGGCGATCTACGAACGATAATCGTGCGAGGAGCAGATGGGGGGAGGGCGGCTTGGCTTGGCCCGGCGCGTTGACGTTCGCGGCTCGATCTGGTCTACTACGTTTCTGCGACAACCCCACCGACTGCCACCCGCAACACACCCGGCTGTTCCTTCGGCTCCCGAGCCCCCATGCTCGACCGTGCAAGATCCGATGTCTCCTGCACCCGCCGGGCCTTCCTGCGGTTTGGGCCGTTGTCCGTACTCGGCCTCTGCGGGCGAGGCACGGCGGTGCCGTCCACGGGCGAGAACACGAAGGCCTGCATTCTCCTCTACATGACGGGTGGTCCGGCTCAGCAGGAGACGTTCGACCCGAAGCCGGAGGCTTCCTCCGAGACCCGAGGCGAGTTCAAACCGGCGTCGACCAGCGTTCCCGGCATCCAGATCTGCGAACATCTGCCGCACTTGGCCCGGCAGGCACACCGGTATGCCATCATTCGATCGACCTGGCACGGCTCGGACACGCACGGAGTCGGTGTTCACTACAACCTGACCGGGTTGAAGCACGCCCCGCGGTCGGCAGGTGAGCCGCAGGTGGATCGCCGCGATCCGCCGTGCATCGGCTCGGTCATTCGCCAACTCCGCGGCGATTGCAACGGCCTGCCTGGTGCGGTGCAACTGCCGAGACAGGTGGGCGACCAGAACAACGCCTACTGGGGCGGGCAACACGCGGGCTTCCTGGGTCCGAAGTACGACCCGCTCTTCCTCCACGACGAAGCCTGGCGTCCCGGCGATGCACTTCCGGGCTTCGCCCCGGCTGCCGACATCGGCGTCGAGCGGCAGAACTCTCGTGCTGATTTGCTGGGTACCCTCCAAGCGGGCCGATCCGGCGGCTTTGAAAACGACTTTGCCCGGCTCCAATCCCAGGCATTGGACATGCTCCGGTCGTCCGCGGCGTGGAAGGCCTTCCGGCTCGATGACGAGAAGCCCGGGACCATTGAACGGTACGGTGACAATCGCTTTGGCCGCAGTTGCCTCGTGGCCCGGCGTCTGGTCGAGGCCGGGGTCGGGTGCGTGACGGTGCCGTGGATGTTCAAGCAGTCCGAGCAGAACTTCGACACGCACTCGAAGCACTTCCCGAAGATGAAGGACAAGTTGCTGCCGGTGGTCGACCGGGCCATGGCGGCATTGCTCGACGATCTGACGGACCGGGGCCGTTTGGATTCGACTCTGGTCGCCTGGACCGGCGAGTTCGGCCGGACGCCGAAGATCAATGGCGGCGGCGGGCGGGATCACTGGGGTCGCGTTTACTCAACTGTGCTGGCGGGCGCTGGTATCAAGGGCGGGCAGGTGGTGGGCAAGAGCACGAAGGACGGCGGGCTTCCGGCCGACGATGCGGTTCATGTGACGGATCTCTTCGCCACGATGTATCACGCGCTGGGATACAAGTCCACGGACGCAGTCCGGGACCAGTTCGGTCGGCCGCACCACTTCCTCCAAGGCCGCCCGCTTCTGAGAATGTTTTGACGCGGACCCCTGCCGTTACCCGGGCTTCGCATTTCAAGGATCAGAACGAAATGAAGAAGTATCCGATGCTGGCCGGCTGGGCCTTGCTGATCGCCGGGGCGGGGATCGCGTCCGACCCGATCAACACCACATCACCCTGGCCGCAATTCCGCGGGCCAAGCGGGCAAGGGCACGTCGAGACGGCGATCCCGATCTCTTGGAGCGAGAAGAAGAACGTCGCGTGGAAGACGCCTTTGCCGGGCAAGGGCGGATCGTCCCCGGTGATCTCGGGCGGATTGGCGTGGGTGACCGCTTCCGTTCCCGCCGCGGGTGGCGGTCTCAGCCTTCGGATGATCGGCGTAGACTTGCGGTCGGGGGGAATCAAGCACGATGTCGAAGTGTTCTCGGTCGCCAAGCCGCCGCAACTTCACGCCCGAAACACACCGGCATCCCCGACCCCGGCCGTCGTCGGCGGGAACGTGATCGCCTCCTTCGGGAGCGACGGTGTCGGATGCATGGACGGCACCACCGGCAAAGTGTTGTGGCGGAACGAGACGCTGAAGGTGGAGTACGAGAGCGGCCCCGGCAGTTCCCCGATTCCCTACAAGGGCCGGGTCATTTTCCCGTGCGACGGGGCGGATGCGCAATTTGTCGTCGCCCTCGACGCGGCGACCGGGAAGGTCGCGTGGAAAACGGAACGGCCGGTGGCGCTCAAGAGGCCGCCTAATGAGCGGCGAGCGTTCTCGACCCCGCTCGTCATCACCGTCGGGAAGCAGGAACAGGTCGTGATCCCCGGCGCACAGTGCGTGTACAGCTACGACCCGGAGACCGGCAAGGAACTTTGGCGGGTCGCATACACGGGATTTTCCAACGTGCCCCGGCCGGTGTTCGCAAACGGGCTGCTTTACGTTTCGAGCGGCTATTTCACCCACGAACTGATGGCGATTCGACCGGATGGCTCGGGGGACGTGACGGCCACCCACGTCGCTTGGCGGTACAAGAAGGGCCTCCCGAACGTCCCATCGCCGGTGTTCGCGGGAGGCTTGCTTTTCATGGTGTCGGACCAGGGGATCGCGACGTGCCTGGACGCCAAGACCGGAGAGTTGAAGTGGTCCGAGCGGGTTTCAAGCGCCTTCACGGCATCCCCGTTGGTCCACGGGTCCACGGTCTACGCATTCGCCGACGACGGGAAGACGGTGCTCTTCAAGGTTGCGGACGTATTCGAGGAGGTCGGTCGGAACCAGCTTGACGGCCGTATTCAGGCGACTCCCGCGGCCGTTGACGGCAACCTGATCGTTCGAACCGACGCGGCCCTTTACCGGCTCACGGATGCGAAGGGGAACGGCAAGAAGTGAACGCGGTACCGACTTCTCACTACTTGCACTGTCGGCTTGTTTCACAATCTGCCAGCCCTTCTGAGATCGGGAGCAGGTCTTGTAGGTGAACCACAGCCCAATCTCCTCCCGGTGGTGACAGGACCGGCAAACGAAATCAAAAAAACTGCGTATGTCTGGGCCGATCGGGATCAAGGCGAGGTGCAACCACTTCCGTCTTGGCCCTCGCTTGGGCCCCGTTCCTCGGCTCAGGCCCTTTCTTCAATTTCTCGGGCCGCCCTGCGAGTTTCGGCGTCGGCCATGTGTTTTCGTTGTTCGGCTCCTGTTTCCCAGACGACCCAGCCAATTTCCGGCCGCAGACAGAGGGTTTGAGCGTCCTGGCGAATCCCGACGAGACCACCGATGAACTCCATGTCGTACTCAGTCCCGAGATGGTTCCACTGGAAAGGCACCAGGGCCGGCAGGCGTGGAATTCGATCCGGGTCCGGGCCTTCGTCGCGCGAGGGCGGAATATCGATCCAGGGGTTTCGGCAAAGGGTTTGAGGGATCCTGTCCTCGAAGTAGGGTCCCTCGGTCGGACGTGAGTTCAGATACGGGAAGAACTTCTGGATCCATCCGCTCACATGGGGCGATCTACCGCTCTCCTCGTTGTCGTGCCATTTGTAAATCGAGCCCCAGAATCGCCGGTCCACTCTGCCTTCGGCCGCGGCCACGAACTGCGCCAAGACGGGTTCAAGAGGCTTGACCCACCAGCCCAGATCGAAGCGGCTGAACTCTTGGACCCGGTCGGCAATTCTCCGCCAATCCTCGGCGGTTCCCTCCAGGGTCATGGACGGGATGCCGCACAGTGTGACAAACTCGTAGCTGAAGAACGATTGCATCGCGTCCATCAAGACGATTTCCGAGGCCGCCCGCTCGACCGGCCCGGTGGTCGTGAAGTCGGCCACGATCAAGCCGTGCGCATCGCCGATGTGATCGCGGATGGCTTCGGAGAATTCGGTGAAGACCTCCGGCCAAGGGTTCTCCGGCGAGCCTTTCACGAAGTCGTCCCGGCGCACAGTGATCTTCAACCTCCCTTGGTGTTGCACGAAGCGATGTCGCAACTGTTCGGCGTTCGCGTTGATGTGATGTGCCAACCCCTGGGTGAGCGTCAACCAGACGATGTCCGGAGAGAGGCGGATCGGCCGATGCGAGGCGAAAGCGGCGTGAAGGGCTCCGATGAGCGGATGGCCTCCGAAGAAGGCAACCAGTTCCCCGTGGTACTGCGAGCAGGATTCGATCTGCCCGCCGAGGAAATCGGCGACCGCTTGGTGATAAGGAACGACCGGCAACGCTTCAGTCGCCGGAACCACGTCCGTAACGGCAAAAGTCCTCTCGGTCCCTGCGGCGGGGATTGTCGTGTCTGAGTTGCCGACGAGAATTTGCTTGTTCATCTCGTGCCTCGAATGTGCGTCTCCACCTCGGGACAACTTCACCGGTAGCATACCCTTCCTGACCCGCGACTACTCACAAGAAGTTCGTCCGGAGGGTTGAGATACAACCCCACAACATCGCGGACCTTTTCGATGAAGTACGGCTCGGTGGAGAACTTGAAGGTCTCGTGGAGGTGGGGTTTGAGCCCAAAGGCCCGCCAGATCCGGCTGATCGCGGTTTGTTTGAATGTGAGGTTTTGCTTTCGAAAGCAAGAAGGCCTGCCAGATCCGGCTGATCGCAGTTTGTGATAGACCGGCGACTGCGGCCATGCCACGCGTGCTCCAGTGGGTCTTGTTCTTGGGCTTGGACTCCAAGGTTTTGGTGACGATCTCTTCCACCCGTTCATCGGTGATGCTTCGTGGCGCAACGGGGCCGGGTTCATCGGTGAGTCCGTCGAAACGGCGATCGAGGAATCGTTGCCGCCACTTCCCGACGGTGGGCATGGCGATGCGGAGTTCGGCCGCGATAGTGGTTTTGGCTTCCCCTTCGGGCCGCGCCAACACGATTTTGGCGCAGAGCGTCAACCGCTGAGCGGACGACGGACGACGAGACCACGCGACAAGCTTCGACCGTTCGTCGGTGGCCAAGGCGATGGGTTTGAGGTGTCCTCCGAGTGGCATGGTTACCTCCTCGAAGCACCTTACAAAAACCCTGCAATAGCGCGAGATATTAAACGGATTTTCAACTCAGCACACTAGGAACGGGAAGCTTGCGCTGTAGCACGAAGTGATTGTGTGGGGTGACCAGAGCGATTACTATGGAAACCGCACACTCTCCTGTCGCCATCCCGAGTGCCCCGACCATGTTGAGTCGGTTCTTCGCAGCCTGCGTCGTCGGCCTTCTCCCCTTCGCCGACCTTCGGGCCTCCGACAAACCGACCTTCAACCGAGACATCCGCCCGCTGATGTCCGACGCCTGCTTCCAGTGCCACGGGCCGGATGCGGCCAAGCGGAAGGCTGGCCTGCGTCTCGACGTCCGCGCCGACGCGACGACATCCGCGAAGTCCGGAGAGACGGCTATCGTCCCCGGCAAGCCGGAGAAAAGTGAGATCTTAAAGCGGGTGGCCGCCCACGATGACACGGCCATGCCACCTGATAGCAAGGGGAAGCGGCTGACGAAGGACCAAATCGCCTTGCTAACGAGGTGGATCGCGGATGGGGCCGAGTACCAAGGGCACTGGGCGTTCCTGCCGGTGGAGCGACCGAAGCCGCCGTCAGCCGGGCATCCGGTGGACGCCTTCATCCGCACGAAGCAGGCGGCGGCGAAGCTGAAGCCGCAAGCGGAGGCCGACCGGGCGACACTCATCCGCCGTGTGACTCTCGACCTGACCGGCCTGCCGCCGACGCCCGCCGAGGTGCAGGCGTTCCTGGCGGACATGTCGCCGAACGCGTACGAAGTTGTGGTGGACCGGCTGCTGAAGTCCCCCCGATACGGCGAACACATGGCCCTTCAGTGGCTGGACTTCGCCCGCTATGCCGACAGCAACGGCTTTCAGGTCGACAGCAGTCGTTTCCAGTGGCCGTGGCGAAACTGGGTCATCGACGCGTTCAACACGAACAAGCCGTTCGACCATTTCACCGTGGAGCAGATCGCCGGCGACCTGCTGCCAAACGCGACGCGCGATCAGATCGTGGCCACCGGCTTCAACCGCAACCACCGGCTCAACGGCGAAGGCGGGCTGATCGCCGAGGAGTGGCGGGTCGAGACCGTCATCGACCGCCTCGAAACAACCGGCAGCACTTGGCTCGGCCTCACGTTCAACTGCTGCCGCTGCCACGACCACAAGTACGACCCGATCACGCAGAAGGAGTTCTACCGAGCGTTCGCCTACTTCAACTCGGTCCAAGAGAGCGGCACGTTGCAGGGCGAGACCCGGAACACGGAGCCGACGGTCTCCGTGCCCGACCCTGACTCGCAAGCCAAAGTCGCGGCCATCGAAGCAGACATCCTCGCGGCGGCGAAGGCGACGGCGGAACTGCTGACGAAGCGGCCGGAACTGCAAGCCGCGTGGGAGGCGGACGTCCGGAAGCGGCTGGCGAAGGACGTACCCGTGTGGCGAGTGCTGGAGCCGAAGTCCGCGACCGCGACCGGCCGCGCGACGCTCACGAAGCAGCCCGACGGCTCGTACCTCGCCGGCGGGGCGAACCCGACCAACGTCACCTACGAGGTGGCCGCGCCGCTGGCGGAGGAGAAGTTCAGCGGGCTGCTACTCGAAGCGTTCACCGACGCCAGCCTGCCCGACAACAGCGCCGGTCGCGCGCCGAACGGCAACTTCGTGCTGACCCGCGTGGAGGCGGTGTTGTCCGCCCCGACCCTGGACAAGCCGGTCACGCTGAAGTTCACCCGCGCCGAGGCCGACTACTCGCAGAACGGGTGGGACATCAAGAACGTCCTCGGCAGCGAGGTCGGGAAGGGTTGGGCGGTGGACGGCCCGACCAGGAAGGAAAACCGCAAGGCGATGTTCCTCCTGGACAAGCCGGTGGCCATACCGAAGGACGCCACGCTGACGGTGCGGGTTGTCCACGGGACGCTCGCACAGCACGCCATCGGCCGGTTCCGGCTCTCCGCGACGGGCCTGCCCGCCGCCGAGGTCAGCCTGTCCGGGCCTGGCATTTCGGACGGCCTGCGGAAGGCGATCCTGACGGACGCGGCGAAGCGCACCCCGGCTGAAAAGGCCGAGGTGGAACGGCACTTCTTGGCCACCACCGATGGCGAGGTGAAGGCGGCCCTCACCCGCGAGACCAAACTGAAAGCCGACCGCGACACCCTGCTCAAGAAGTCCGCAACGGTGATGGTGATGAAGGAGGCGGCCCAGCCCCGTGACGCCTTCGTGCTGATCCGCGGCGAATACGACAAGAAGGGGGAGAAGGTGACGCCGGGGACGCCCGCGGCCCTGCCGGCGATGCCGAAGGACGCCCCCCCGAACCGCCTCGGGCTGGCCCGCTGGCTGGTGGACGACAAGAACCCGCTGACCGCCCGCGTGTGGGTGAATCGCGCTTGGGAGCGTTTCTTCGGCACCGGCCTCGTGAAGACGTCGGAGAACCTCGGGTCGCAAGCCGAGTTCCCAAGCCACCCGGAACTGCTCGACTGGCTAGCCGCCGAGTTCATGTCCCCGACGGTCCTACCCTCCGTGGCAGGCGAACCGGCGAAGAAGTGGGACATGAAGGCGTTCCACAAGTTCCTCGTGACGAGCGCCACGTACAAGCAGGCCAACACGGCCACGCCGGAGGTGGTCGAACGCGACCCGGACAACCGCCTGCTCGCCCGCGCGCCGCGCCTGCGGCTGAGCGGCGAAGCCCTCCGCGATCAGGCGCTGTTCGCCTCCGGACTGCTCGTCGAGAAGATCGGCGGGCCGAGCGTCCGCCCTTACATGCCCGAGGGTGTGTGGGACGAGACCAGCCGGTACGGCGACCTCCGAGGCTACAAGCACGACACCGGCGATGGCCTGTACCGCCGCAGCCTGTACACCGTCTGGAAGCGGACGGCCGCCCCGCCGACGATGCTGCTCTTCGACGCCCCCAGCCGGGAGTACTGCGCGGTCAAGCGATCGCGGACGAATACGCCGTTGCAAGCGCTGTCGCTGCTGAACGAGGTCACGTACGTCGAGGCGGCGCGGAAGCTGGGCGAGCGGATGCTGAGGGAAGGCGGCACGACCGATGCCGAGCGCATCCTCTTCGCGGTGCGGGTGGTGCTCGGGCGGGAACCGACCGCCGCCGAGGCGATGGTGCTGCTCGACGGTCTGGTCGCGGACCGCGCGAGGTTCGCCAAGACCCCGGCTGCCGCGGCCAAGTTGCTGGCCTTCGGCGACAGCAAGCCCGACCCGAAATTGGATGCGGTGGAATTGGCTGCCCACGCCGTCACCGCCAACATCCTGTTGAACCTGGACGAAGCCGTCGTCCGGCCGTGACCGGCTGCTCGGCTTCCACCCGAGCGAGTACGAGCCGCCTTCCGCCGAACCTCGTGCCCCTTGCGATCCCTGCGGGCGAACACTCACCTGCCGCTAACCGGAACCCCGCGATGAACCTCCCCGCGAGAGCTTTGCAAGACGCCCTCAACCGCCGGCTGTTCCTCCGCCAGTCGGCCGGCGGGCTCGGGCTCGCCGCGCTCGCGTCGCTGGCCAACCCCGTCGCCGCCGCCCCCGCGCCGGTGTCGAAGGCGAAGCGGGTGATCTACCTGTTCCAGTCCGGCGCGCCGTCGCAGGTGGACCTGTTCGACCCCAAGCCGGCGATGGAAAAGCGGCGCGGCGAGGACCTGCCGGCGTCGATCCGCATGGGCCAGCGGCTGACCACCATGACCTCCGGGCAGGCTAAGTTCCCGGTCGCGCCGTCGGCGTTCAAGTTCCGGAAACACGGCAAGTCAGAAATGTGGTTCAGCGAGTTGGTACCCGGCATGGCGGCGCACGCAGACGACTGGTGCATGGTCCGCACCGTCCACACGGAGGCCATCAACCACGACCCGGCCATCACCTTCATCCAGACCGGCAGCCAACTGCCCGGCCGGCCGAGCATCGGTGCGTGGCTGGGCTACGGACTGGGCAGTGAGTGCAAGGACCTGCCGGCCTACGTCGTCCTCACCTCGTTCGGCAGCGGCCGGCCGGACGACCAACCGCTGTACGACCGCCTGTGGAGCGCCGGCTTCCTGCCGTCCCAGCACCAGGGGGTGAAACTCCGCAACAAGGGCGACGCCGTGCTGTACCTGTCCGACCCGCCGGGGGTGGGCCGCGACGACCGCCGGGCCACACTCGACCGCCTGGCCACGCTCAACAAGCAGGAGTTCGACCGCTCGAACGACCCCGAGACCAAGGCCCGTACGGCTCAGTACGAGATGGCGTTCCGCATGCAGACGAGCGTGCCCGACCTGCTCGATCTCACGAAGGAGATGAAGAAGACCTTGGAGGCCTACGGCCCGGACGTGTCCCGCCCCGGCTCCTACGCCGCCAACTGCCTGCTCGCCCGCCGGATGGCCGAGCGGGACGTGCGGTTCGTGCAACTATTTCACATGGGGTGGGACCACCACGGCGGGCTGCCGAAGGCCATCCGCGGGCAGTGCAAAGACACCGACCGGGCGACCTCCGCCCTGCTGACCGACCTGAAGGACCGGGACATGCTGAAGGACACGCTGGTGGTGTGGGGCGGGGAGTTCGGCCGCACCATCTACAGCCAGGGGGCGCTGACGGCGACCGATTACGGCCGTGACCACCACCCGCGGTGCTTCACCGTGCTGATGGCCGGGGCCGGCGTCAAAGGCGGCACCACCTACGGCGAGACAGATGAGTTCGGCTACAACGTGACTGACAACCCGGTCCACGTCCACGACCTGAACGCCACCATCCTTCACCTACTCGGCGTCAACCACGAGAAACTCACGTACAAGTTCCAAGGCCGGGACTTCCGTCTGACCGATGTCCACGGGAACGTCGTGAAAGGCATCCTATCCTGACCCTTGCTGGGCCGCGCGAACAACATCCGTTCGTACTCCGCGATGGGAATCTCGCCCGCGATACAGCCCATGTATGCCGCCACGTCCCCACGGCATCACCGCCGTGGCCGAATTGAAGCAGCGACCTGCTTTACAACGAGATCGGCCCGCGAAGAGTCCCCACGGCATCACCGCCGTGGCCGAATTGAAGCAGCGTGAACATTTCGCGGGCACGCCTTTCACTTGAGCCGAGGGACTTGTCGCCACGCGGCAGTCTCTGCCGTTTAGGTATGATTACGGCCAGTCGATTGATGGTGGAGGACTGCCAATGCACATCCGGGGCATGATTACCGCGACCTTGTTCTCGGCGGCGTTGGTCGGTCTGGCCTCTTCTCAGCCGCCTCCGGGCGGCGAAAAGGGGCCGAAGGGAAAGTTCAAAGGCCCACAAGAGGTCAAAGAACGCCCCGACTTCCTGAGAGTCGATTTGAAGGAACCGCCCCTCGGGTTGGTGAAGAACCCGCGTTTCTTCGAGAGGAGTGCCGACGCGAGCGTCCCGGCTCACTACACGCTGGCGGGCGACGCGAAGTGGGTTTGGACCGGTACGGCTGGTGAAGACTCCGAATCCGGCATCGCCCTATACTCGGGCAACGATCTCAACAAGGACGGCCAGCGGTGCGGGACGGTTTCACAGCGGGTGACCGGGTTCGCGGGCGGGGTCGGGAAGTGGTTCCGGTTCACGTTCCGCGGGCTGGCGGAGCCCGGCTTCGAGGTCGAGAAGGACGCCCTGTTCATGCGGGTCGAGTACTTCGGCAAGAAGGGGACGAACCCGCTCGACGGGCTGACGCACAACCTCAACCCGCTCGTCGAACGCGACCGCAAGCAACTCGCCGCGAACGGCAAGTTCTTCAAGAACGGAGGGGCGGCCTGGAAGACGTACGCGCTCGAGTTTCGGCTCCCGTTCGCGGAGATCGACACTCTCGACATCGGCGTCGGCTTCAAGAACGGCTCCGCGAAGACCGAAACCGGGTCCGAGTTCTTCGTCACAGAGTTCGCACTCGTTCCGATCCCGGCTCCCGAAGACACCCCGAAGGTCGTGAAGACGGAGAAAGGGCCGGTGCCGAGTCTCAAGTCCCTGATCCCGCTCGGCGGGAGGTGGTACTACGACCCCGAGCCCGGCATGAAGGAACGCCCCGCGACGCTCGTGGTCACGGCCAAGAACGCCGAGCGGCTGTTCTACATGGACGGCCGGCTGTCGAACCCGTTCGCGGAGAACATGACCGCGTGGCTCCGTGAAGGGCACCTCGACCTGAAGGGCAACCGTGTCGAGAAGGACCGGTTCCTGCCGGACAACGTGGTGCTGGAGTTCAAGGACGGCAAGGAATTGGTGGTTCACGCCCGCAACATCCCGAACCACCCGACGGCGATCTTCCCGGGCCGCGGAGCCGGGCCGAACTCGATTCAGGAGTGCGACCGCACCTACTACCTGCCCCTGAACCCGGTGCGGAACCCGAAGGCGGTCGCGATGGACAAGAGCAACTCGAACCGGGCGCTACCGATGGGCGCGATCGGGTTCGCGGTCAACGGGGTCGCGTTCTTCAACCCGTTCGACATGGAGGGCACGGAAGCCGTCAACATCCTGGACCGCTGCTGCGGGCATCCGGCCCCGAACAACCAGTATCACTATCACAAGTACCCGGTATGCGTGAAGTCGCCGTTCGTGGACGACGGCGAAGGACACTCGCCGCTCATCGGATTCGCGCTCGACGGCTTCCCGCTGTATGGCCCATATGTGGCGAAAGGGCTGATGGCGAAGGACGACACGGACAAGCCGCTCGACGAGTTCAACATGCGGTACGACGACGACCGGGGCTGGCACTACCACGTGACTCCCGGGAAGTACCCGTACCTCATCGGCGGGTTCGCCGGTGCGCCCGACCCGCGGAACGGTCGCCGCGGTCCCCCGAAGCTGCCGTGATCCGGCCAGCACAAAAGTGCGAGATTACATGTTTGCTTCTCGCCGATCCGTCCCGTGTGTGGAGGAAGACACGATGCGGTTCGCCGGACTCGCACTCGTTCTTCCCGCGGCTCCGTTGATCGCCCGGGAGCAGCCGCTCGCTCCGCCCGAGAAGCCGAGTGCGGCGGTCACAACCGGAATGGCGATTTTGCGCCTGTCAATTTCAGCAAATGGATATGGGTGAAGCCGTTCGAGGCGACTGATCCCCGTTCACCTCCTTGGGCACCGGATGGAGACCGTCACGGGAACCTCGTCCTTGGTCTTGCGAGCCGCCTCGGCCATGCCGAACTCCGTCTGAAGAATTGTCATCGTCGCATCGAACGCCACTTCGTCGGACGTGATGGAAATGCGGGCCGGGAACACGATTGGCTTCTCCGTACCATGGAGAGTCAGTCGCCCCGAGATCTCGTACCGCCCGGACTCGTTCGAAGGTCGGATCGAATCCGTCACGAATCTCGACGTCGGGAAATGAGCCGCATCGAAGAAGTCTTCGGCCTTCAGGTGCTTCGTCAGCAATCCGATCTTCGTCTTTGTCGATTCCATATTCACGACTCGGATCTTGGGAGCGGCGCAGCCGACGGGCAGCGTTACGCTGATCTATAACGGCCAAGTGCTGGGCACCGCGACAGTGCATCTGGTGAACGGAGTCGAGACGGCAACCTTAAACGTCACGTTCTACAGCAACGGAGTCTACTCGTTTTCGGCCCAGTACGGTGGCGACGGGCAATTCGCCGGAAGTACCAGCAACGCAAAGTCCGTCATCGTTTAAATGCACCTCCCTTTCGGGAATGACGATGCGCTTCAAAGCAGATTCCGCATGGAGAACGGGGGCCGCGTTCGTGCAGCCGCCCGTTGCGGGACGAAATGCTCTGGGGGCCTCGAAAGTCGCCTATAGGGGGCGTGATCGCGGAATGCGCCTCGCACGCGGTCACGGCTTCGGGAGGACGATCGGAACCTCACAGAACGTGAGCGCGGCGATGCCGTTCGCGCCGACGAGCAACGTCTTCTGGCTCCATGCGGCGCTATCGAGGTAGGTGATCGTCTTCGCGTCGGCAGCGGCCGCGAGTTTCAATGTCACGCGATTCCCGGCCGCAACACCTGAGGCCACCTTGCCCTTTTGACCGTCGAGATAGAACTGACCGGCGAGGGTGTTGTCCCACTTCACCGGTTGGTCGAACTCCAGCACGACCTCATCCTTCCTGTCGCTCGCAAAGGACGCGCGCTTCAGGTTCGGCGGGGTGATCGACGCCGCGGGTGCCTTGCCGTAACAGTCTCGCTCGATCAGCGGGCATATGTGCCGCGCGAACTCCGCGTACCCGGCCGCCGGGAAGTGGCACCCGCCCGGCGGGTCGATTCCGAGCGTGGACATGACGCTCAGGTTCGAGAACGCGGTCGGCAGGTTCCGCTGCACCTCGCGCAACCGGTTGTCGGACCCGTTGATCCCCATCGCGCACGACTTGGGCCAGATCTGGAAGACGTAGTAGTGCGTAATGTTCGGGAAGTCGGTTTTCCACGCCGCCGCGAGGTCGATGAAGTAGTTCCGGTACGTCTCGTATCCGTATCCTCCGGTGGGGCCGTCCGCGCCTTGGTCGTTCTCGCCCTGGTGCCAGATCACCGCGCGAACGCCGTGCGTGAGCTTCGCCTGGCGGACGCGCCACAGCAGGCGCCCGTAGATGGTCGTCGGGTCTTCGGGGTCACTCGCGTTTCGCTGGTGCTGGTCGATGCGGGTGCCGCCGACGGCACCGTTGATAAAACACACCGGCACCTTGTGCGCGTCCACGAGCCGGCGTCCCAACTCCATGCCCCAGTAGCCGATCTGGAGTTTCTCCGCGTCGCGGCTGCGGTGGACCGCGGTGCCCCAGTCGGCGAACCCCTTCGCGTTGCCGGACATGGTGCCGAAGGTTCGGATCCACTCGCTGCGGAACTCCGGGTCGTCCTTGCCGAAGTCGGTGGCCACCGCGTTCGACTGCCCCTGAATGACGTAGGCGTCGCCGCACACGAGGTCTGATGCTTCGTGGAGCAACTTCTCGCCGTCGCCGGTCTTGGCGAACAGTTCAACGCGGTACTTCACCAGCCCGGGCTTGAGCTTCACCGCGAACGTGTACGCCTTGTCGGCGCCCGGCTTCTGGCTCGTCTCGCCGTACGGCTTGTCGTCGGCAAACACCTTCAGGACAACGGCGTCGGCCGCGTCGGCGAGCATGCCGCTGCAGTGCAGCGTGCCCTCGTTCTTGTCGTCGCGGGCGTAGAACTGACCGTCCGTCGGCTTCTCGTCCTTCGCGGGCGCGCGCTCGACCCAAGCGTCCTTCGCCGGCTCCTTCACGAAGATCGTGACCGAGCGCTCGGTGGCCTCGCCGCCGTTGTCGATGGCCGCCGTCACCACCAGCTTGCCGCTGTTCTGGGCGCGTGTGAGAACGAGTTTTCCTGGCGCGGTCTCGTGGATGGTGGCGAGGTCGGCAACGCGCCAGTTGACGTTGATCTTGTCCGCGCCCGCGGCCTTCATCGCATCGCCGTTGGTAAGGCGGGGCACCACCTCAATGGGCTTGCGCCCGTCCCAGTCGACCGGGGCTTGGAGCGTGAACTCCGGTTCCGGGATGTCTTCCTTGATGGTGACGGGAACGTCTTTGACCTTCGTTTCGTTCGGGTACACGGCCTTGAACCGGAGGGTGAGCTTCTGGTGCCCGGTGACCCGCCCGGCTTCGAACCGGTAGGTGAACCGGTCGGTGGCGACCACGGATTCTTTCCCGCCGCGGACGAGGCTCCAGTACACCTTCTGCGCGCCGCCCGCCTTCGCCTCGAACTCCATGCTCCGGCCCTCGGGCACCCCGACTGCGGTCTCCGGCAGCCCGAACTCGGTACCCGGTTGCACTATCGGCCCGACGAGCGTCTGGAGCGGCTTCTGGTTCTCGTACTGGAGCTTCACCCACTCGGGCGGCCGCACCACCTTCGAAACGCGAACCTCGTCAACGTCGCCGATGAAGGTGTAGTTGTGGTACCAGCCCCCGATCCAGAGCCGGGCCGGGCTCCTGAGGTTGAGCGGAGACCCGCCGGTGGTGTTGGTGCCGTCGAGGGCGCCGTTGACGTACAGGCGCGAGTTGCCCTTCTCGTATGTGTGGACGACGTGAACCCACTCGCCCCTCGGGAGCGCGCCCTTGCCGGACACGTTGCCGCCCGAGAAGTAGCAGTCCATCTGGACGTGCGGCGGGCTGCGGTACTGCATGACCACCTTGCCCTGCGCCTGCTCGTTGCCCCACGCGATGACGGTGCCGTTGGGCTTCTCGGCCCGGAACCACACTTCGGTACTGTGTGAATCGGCCCCGGTCGGGTAGTTCGGGATCTTGTCGCCACCGAAGACGCCCTTCTGCCCCGGGAAGCGCCGCGCGGTGCCGATCACCCCCGGGACCACCGTCGTGCCGGTGTCCTTCGACTCCAGGGTGCCGACCTCGTCCTTGACCTCCGCGCCCATGTGCCAGACGCTGAGGTAGCCGTTCGATTCGCTGAAGACGGCCTTCCCGCTCGACTCGGTCTTTGCGTCGGCCTTGCCCCAGTACAGCTTCAATTCCTGCCGCGAGTTGCCCGTGATCTTGGGGACGCGCACCCAGACGCTCGCGGTGCCGGCCTTCGGGTCCCAGTCCTCGATCTGGTACGCCAGCGGGTCGCCCTTCGCGGTCGCGAACCTCAGGTCGGCGCCGCCGGGCCGCGCCTGCGCGAAGTCGAAGAAGTCCTTGTGTAGCCGCACAAGCAGTGGGAAGTTCTCGACGGTCGCCGACGCCGGCAGGTTCGCTCCTTCGGGCGTGGTGAGAATGAAGACCGATCCGCTGTGCTTCCAGTCCGCGTATTGCGCGGATACCGGGCTCTGGAACACCAGCAGCCCGCAGATGATTCCGAATGCTCTCATGGCGTTCCTCGATCCCGTTTGGTCTGCTTGTTGACAGTGTCGATTGTCACAATCCACGGGCTCTCGGCGCAGTCGGCCGTGGTCCGACGATCAGGCTGCACACACTCTCGCCCGCAGCGAATCGAACCCGGCGTCGCCAACACATCGGGTCGGGTGAGGCTGAAGCCGCGAACGCACCCCACGAGGAGGCGGTTCAGCATCTTCACGCTGCTCCGCGGCGTCTTCGGCTGGCTCCGCGTCTGGCAGCACGCCCAATGCCCGTCCGCATCCGCTTCCTGCAATCGCTGATCGACGACCCCTCACGCGAGGCCCGCTTCCAGCGTGGCCTCGCCCCGCGGAAGCCGGCGTAGGCGAGGTGCCCCTGCTTCTCCAGCGCGGCCGTGCCGGCGGTCGGCGGGCACCTGACGGGCATCTTCGCTTGTACTGGATGTACTGGATTTCAGTGCACGGTACTGCAAATAAGTGCTACGGAACGAGTCGAATCGAGTGCCCTTGCGGAGCCTGATTTGAGCCTGTATGTTCCTGATAACAAGTGCTTTTGGGTGTTCGCAAGTATCGCAGTCGTTGGCTTCGGGGTACTTGTTTAGTGCCCACCAAACTGGCGCAGCTGAGCCCCGTCTGAGTCGATAACATCGGGTCATGGACGAACCCGCTTGCCTTGGCTGCGTGGCACTCCGAAAGGAAGTGGACGCACTCCGCGCGCGGGTCGCCGATCTGACGCGGAAGCTCGATGACGCCCTGCGCGCCGGGAAGCGTCAGGCCGCGCCGTTCCGCAAAGGTCCGCCCAAGTTCAAACCGAAGACGCCCGGCCGCAAAGCCGGCGAACAACACGGCACCCACGGCCATCGCCCGCCGCCCCCGCCCGACCAGATTCACGAACGTCACGAGGCGAAACTTCCCGACGCCTGCCCGCATTGTCACGAGAAGACGCTCGTCGAAACCGGCACCGCCGAACAGTTCCAAACCGAAATCCCGCGGACGCCGATCCACCGCCGGTTCACCGTGCACCTCGGTCGCTGCCGATGCTGCGGCAAGACCGTTCAAGGCCGGCATCCGCTGCAAACCTCGGACGCCCTCGGCGCCGCCGCCAGCCAACTCGGAGGCGACGCCCAAGCCGCCGCCACCGAACTGCATACGCGATTTGGGCTGTCGCACGGCAAGGTCGCGATCGTTTTCGACTCGCTCTTCGGCATCAAGCTCACCCGCGGCGCCTCGTGTCAGATCGGCCTGCGGATGGCGGCGAAACTCGAACCCGATTACAAGCTCATCCTCGACGACCTCAAGGCGTCGACGATGATCGTGCCGGACGAAACGGGGTGGCGGATCGGAGGACAACCCGCCTGGCTCCACGTCGGGGTCGGTGACCGGGTCACGGCCTACACCATCGACTCACAACGCAGTGCCGAAGTCCTCGAACGCATCATCGGTGCGGACTGGTCCGGCATTCTCACCCACGACGGCTTCGCCTCCTACGACCGGTTCGAGCAGGCGATCCATCAACAGTGCGTCGGCCACGTGCTCCGCCGCGCCCGCGACCTGCTCGCGACGGCCGCCCGCGGCGCCGTCCACTTCCCCCAACGCGTGATCGCCCTCTTCACCGAGGCGGTCCACCTGCGCAACGAGTATCACCGCGGCCACGCAACGCTCGAACACCTGGAGAATCAACGCGAGGTGTTCGATGACCGACTGCGGAAACTGGCGAGCGTTCCGCGTGCGGTGCCGGCGTATCAGACGTTCGCCAACCACCTGATGAATCATTTCGAGCAGTGGTTCGCGTTCGTGGTCGAGCCAAAGATCGAGCCGACCAATTGGAAAGCCGAGCAGGCGATTCGTCCGGCGGTGGTGAATCGCAAGGTCTGGGGCGGCAACCGCACCGCAGCCGGTGCGAAGGCCCAGAGTGTCCTGATGAGCGTGATCGAAACCGCCCGCCGCCACACCCGCTCCGTGATCGACCACTTCGCTGAAACCCTCCGCAACTTCGGGAACACCCTCGTGCCCCGACCCGTGCTGCTACCAGTGCGCTAAACAAGTACGCTTCGGGACCAAGAGGTCGCAGGTTCGAATCCTGTCAGCCCGACTGGACAGAAGTAGTTAGCCGAACACGTCTTGTGTACCTCCCGATGGTCGGGAGTGCGGCACGAACCTTGGATGCGAAACGGTACATGTACCGTTTTCGGTCCGATTCGGAGCCGCAAACAATGAATCTCATCCGCAAGCAGCCCGCCTACCGCCACCACAAGGCCCGCGATTGTGCGGTGGTCACCCTCAACGGGAAGAACCACTACCTCGGGCCGTGGCAGTCGCCGGAGAGTCACGAGCACTACGCCAGGCTCATCGCCGAGTGGAGCCGCAACAACGGCATCCTTCCGACGCCCGTCTGCTCCCCGACCGGCCAGTTGACGATCAGCGAGTTGATCCTGGCGTACTTCCGGCACGCCCAGGTTCGCTACATCAAACACTGCACGGCGACGAGCGAGGTCGGTTGTATCCGTCAGGCACTGCGGCCTCTCCGAAAACTCTACGGGAGCCTTGTGGCTGTCGAGTTCGGACCGAAGGCACTGAAAGACGTTCGCCAGTCGATGATCGATTCCGGTCGTGCCCGCAAGTCGATCAACAAGGATGTCGACCGGATCAAGCGGATGTTTCGCTGGTCAGTCGAGGAGGAGTTGCTCCCAAGCACGATCTATGAACGGCTTCGCTGCGTTCGTGGACTGGGTAAAGGCCAGACGACCGCCCGCGAAACCGAGGGAGTCGTTCCCGTTCCGGTCGAGAACGTCGATGCGGTCCTCGGTCATCTGCCCCCTCCGGTCGCAGCTATGGTGCGGCTGCAGCTTCTGACCGGGACGAGACCCCAAGAGGTGATGAGCCTCAAGCCGAGCGAAATCAAGGACGGAGGAAATGGAGTGTGGTTCTACACGCCCTCCAGTCACAAGACCGAGCATCACGGTCGAGACAAGGTCATCGTTCTTGGGCCGCTCGCTCAAGAAGTTCTGAAGCCCTGGCTCCATCGAGCCCCTTCCGAGTACTGCTTCGTGCCCTCCGAGGCGATGGCTTGGATGCGAGCCCGCCGTCGGAAGAAACCGTCCGTCTCGGACTCGTGTCCTACGCCATCAGGACTTAACCCCCGGTACACCAGGCATAGCTATCGGGTCGCAGTACAACGGGCCTGTGTGAAGGCCAAAGTCCCAAAGTGGTGTCCCCTTCAGTTGCGACATACGCGAGCGACGCAGATCCGGGCCGCGTTCGGATCGATCGAGGCGGCGAAAGCCGTACTGGGTCACACCGACACCAGAATTACAGAGATCTACGCCGAACGGGATATCGGCCTCGCGACAAAGGTAATGAAGGAGATCGGGTGAACTGCGGCCCACCGCTGTGTGAACGCATGTTCACTAATGTGTGGAGAGCTTAGCGACCCATGGTCCGACGACGACGACGACGGGGAGGATTCCGCGTAGATTAGCGTGTGAATCCTTCTGCCAGGGTACATCCCTATGCATCATGAACCGATTGGTCGAAAGAAGTCGGTAAACGCCGACCTCTTCTCGACGCCAACACTGGGACTCATGGAAGCAGTCGGCAAGGAAGCCGACGAAGTCTTCGGCAATGTCGTTCGTGAGCTTGCTGGCAGCGACAGCATCGTCGTGAACGAGAAGGTCGTTGCTAAACTGCTTCCCCAAGATCCGGGAAGTGGTGAGCATGTTCTGCTCGGCGTGTCCTCGGACTACCGTCCCCAGGAATGGGGTCTAGAAACGTTCGAAGGTCCGTATCTCGTCATCGAGAGTCCATTTCACTTCGTGAGACTCCCGGATCAAATCCCGGTCGCAGTTAAACACGCAGGGCGTGTCTTCCGAGAGTTGAAGTCCCGAATGGGACTCTAAGATCGCCTACCGAGCGACCTGCGGCGTCACCCACGTTTCCCATTTCAGTGGCAGGTGAGTTCGGTCGTACTCCGCCAGCCACGCATACCAGGCCTGCTCCAGTGCCTTTTTCTTTTCGACGTTCCGTAGGTGGACCGCGTATCGGTTTGGATCCTCGTTCCGAACTTCCTCTTCCTTGAACTTCGCCGCCACGGCCGGATAAGCCTGGTTGATCGCCGCCTTTCGAGCATCGACCCAATCGTCGGCTGCGATCAGGAAACTCCACACCTTCGACCGCTCGACCGTGCCGGAGTTGATGTCCTGAAACTCCAAGGGCACGGAACCCTTGAACGAGTGCGGGAGCCGTCGAGCACGAATCGCGGCCAGTTGAGCCGGAGTGAAGTCGGGGATCTCGCCTTTCGCATTGTACTGGTTCAGCCTGAATTGGAATTGTCGGGAGCAGTCGTTGGCGACAACGGGTGTGTTGGGATCGACTCATTTTCACAGTAGCACCGGTTTTCAATTCGGGGCGGCGTGGCGAGCGATTCGGCGACGTTCGCGAGCCTCCTCAAGCTTGCGGTCGCGTTCGGCGTGGATGGCGTCGCGACGTCCGGCGAGAACGTCGTGGGGCGTGACGTAGCCGATGGCGCTGTGCAAGCGGACGGCGTTGTAGTGGAGGATGAAGTCCCCGACGACGCGACGGGCGTCTTCGGGTGTCGGGGGTCTTCACGCGGACGGCGTCGTGCTTCAAGGTGCGGTGGAATCGTTCGAGTTTGCCGTTGCTTTGGGGATAGTAGGGCGAGGTTTTGACGTGGGTCATGCCGCTGATGCGGATGAACTCCTTGAAGTCCTTGGCGAGGAACTGGGGTCCGTTGTCGGTGATGATCCGGGGCGTGACACCGGGGTGACACTCCTTGCCCTTCTGGATGATCTGTTCGACGTCGGCCTCGGTCATGCGTTCGCGGATGTCCCAGTGGACGATGGCGAGGTGGCTCCGTCGAGGACGGAACACAGGTAGTGGAAGGTGCCGGCGATGTTGAGGTAGGAGACGTCGACGTGCCAGTGCTCGTGGGGCCGGAGGGGTTGCACGAAACCGGTTCCTTTCAAGCTGGTTTTGGGCTTACAGCGTTGGAGAAGACCGGCTTGGGAGAGGACGCGGTAGACGGTGGCGGGCGAGCAGGCGACGATGTTGCGGTCGATCATCATGTAGGTGAGCCGCCGGTAGCCTTCGAGCGGGTATTGGTGGTGGAAGTCGATGATGGCTTTTCTCTCCTGAGCGGTAAGCCAGTGGTCGCGGGGCACGGCGCCGTTGTGTTCGTTGGCCTTGCCGTAGCGTCTCTTTCCAGGTGTGGTAGGTGGACGGGGCCAGCCCGATCCAGCGCAGCAACCGGCCGGCGGTGAGGCCGGCCTTGACGCTCCAGGTGCGAACGAAGTCGACGATGGCGTCGCGGACATCCGGGGCAACCCACTGGCCGGTCAGGGTTCCCCAAGTTCTTTTTTAACTGGACGTGTTCCTCCAGGAGTTCGGAGAGCACCTCGTGTTTGCGTTGGAGCTTCTCTTCGAGGGCGGTGATTTTCTTGTCCTTGGCGTCGTCGGCGGCGGACTTGGCGCGGGTGGTCTCGAAGGCGGCGACGCCTTGCTCGAAGAAAATCTTCTGCCACTGGTAGAACTGCGAGACGGCGATGCCGGCCTCGGAGCAGACCTCGGAGACGGGTTGGCCTTCGAGCAGGTGTTTTCGCAGGATCGCGACCTTGGCGGCGGGCGGGAAATGCCTTCGTTCGGGCGTGCTCATGACGGACCTCCAGAGTGGAGTGTCGTCACCTCAGCCGCGCTCGTCAATTTCCAAGTTCAGCAGAGGCAGAACAGCATGACGCCGTCCCTGTTCACCTGCCAGTGAACTGTCTCGGTCGGGCGGCAGGTAGTTCCAGTACTGCCGATCGTCTTGGGCCATTCGCCGAAGGACGTAGTCTTCCGGGTTCGTTGATGGGTGGAACTCAACCCGGCGATCAAAGAGGTCGATCACATCGTCCTGCTCCGTCTTGGGTCGCGGCTTCTTCAGGTCTTCGAGTAGTGCCCGCTCTTTTTCGAGAGCCATTCGGGAGCTTTCTTCGATCCTGGCGTGGCGACTGTCTCGTTCCCACTTCAGTGGGTAGCCGATGATCAGGCATACGGCCAGAAGCACGACGGTGGATCCAGGTGCGGCCAGGAGCACCGCCAGACCAGCTGACATCTTGAAGGTGCCGAGATTCATCGCGATGTTCCTTTCCGATAGTACGCGTCCAGATCGTTCGGCGTGAACTTCGGTTTCTCGTTGGATGGGGCACCGTAAGGGTGCTCTTGGTGCCATCTCTCCTCGGCACGCTTCGCTTGGTCGTACTGACATCCGTGGATCTTGAAAACCAGCACGACGAAAGTGGCGGAGACCGCGATGACCCAGGATGTTCGGGCTCAGCGTGATGATCCCATCCTGGACCTGCGTCATCTCGCGGCGTTCTTCGTCCGTCCATGAACTGACCCACGCGATCGGTGTGAAGCGGCCGTCCTCCCCTGTGGTGCTGAACTCGATTGCTCCGACCAAGTGTTCGTTGCCTTTGCCCTTGGTTCCCGGCTTGAAGCCGGTGACCTCGGCCACCACCTCGATTCCCTTCTTCCGCTTCAGCCAATGACACACCCGCTTGCCCGGCTCGTAGGGCTAGTCGAGTTTCTTCCAGACTGTGCCCTCCTTGCCATCCGCCAGCGTGAGTTCGTGGAAAATTGACTTGGCCTCGGTCCGCGTTTCGACCAGTCGAAGGTACGCGTTCTCGGCCATCAGGTACGCGGTGTCCAGCATCTTCAGTCGCTCGGAGAGCGTCTGTCCAATGATGTCCTGGCCGCAAAACCGAAGAACGTCGAACGCGAAGAATCGGAGATGGGCATCTTGCTCATCTTGGATGGCGATTGCCTTCTCAGGGCTGGTCGCGAGGATCGCGACCGCGGCCTGCAACTGGTGCGTCGTGATCGTGTCGCCGGTATCGATGTACGCTTTCGGGCAGACCAGTTCCCCGTCGAGGATGGTCCCGGCGAGGTGCTCGAAACCGTTGGTGAGATGCGGCACGTTGGCCGCGAGTTCACTCAGTCGGAAGTTGACTTCGGAGATGTTGCGGCCGGTGAGTCTAACGCCTTCAACCGTGATGTGGAGGAGCACGCGGATGCCATCGAACTTTTCTTGAACACACCAGCCCGAGTCGTCAGCTTCGATCGCGTGTGCGTCCGATCCGTCGAGGTCGTTCCAGGCCCCGAGCAGCATCGGCTCGATTTGTTCCGGAAGCGGTTGATTCGGGTTTTCGGCCGACCAGAAATGGTCGCGAAGGGCCAGGATGTACGGTCCCTTCGAGGGTCGACGTTGGAGTGGCAAATTGATGCCGTGTCGGGTGCTCAGGGCTTGAAGTTCGAGTAGGGTCTTTGTCAAAGTTAAGTCCTCGTGAGTTATCGAGGATACACCGCGAAAGTATCGGGCCTCTATCTTTACAATTGATGCTGATCGTCGTTCTGATTCGTCAACGCTGGTGCGTCGGCCAGCACTTCGTACGAGCGACAGTTGCAACCGTCGCGTAGACTCGATCGGGACTGTCATCGGAAGCTTTGGAGGATCTATGAGCCAACTAGATTGGTCAAGCGAAGACGATCATTCTGTCGCCATGGAGATTGCACTGGAGGCTGAGCTCTTGGCAAGGTGTCCGGAGTGCCGCGACGTATACGACCCATTGAGTAACAACTTCGAAGCTGCGTACCGTCTCGCCAATTCGATGATTACGAGGGGCGATCCACTCGTCGTTCGATATTCGGCGGATCGCACACAGCTAACCGATGCGATCAAGGGCGTTTGCAAGCCATATCCAGATCACTGTCGTTGCGGGGCTAGCGGCCGGAAGACCCGATGAAAGCGGTCGTTACTCAGATGATGTGTTGTTCGCCGTCTGTAAGCGACACGGTGTTTGCGAAACGATCGCTTAACATCTGCGGTTCGAACGTGTGGATCGGAATCACTCTCTTCGCATTCAGCTTCGCGATCAAGTCGAAGAGATCATCCGTGTATATGTGGCCTGAGGCATGGGCTTGAATGAAATCGCCCCCGACATCGTCGATCTGCTTTCGGAGTTCGATCCAGTCCCGGTTCTTCAGGTAGCCGGGCCAATACCCGTAGAGCACTCGCACTCGATCTGGCAGATGGTCGTCGAAGTCGAACCTCGTCATCGACGGGCGGAAGACCATCAGGTGCTTTTCGGGTGCCCCAAGGATCTCGGCCATCTCGATCCGGTCATCCGCGAAGAGATCGTTGAGCCGAGGGATGTTTTTCTCCCGGAATGTTGCGTTGTGAAGGACGCGGATTCCGTTCTCGCGTGTGGGGCGGGGGATCTGTGCTTCGCCCGAGACTAGATGAAGTACGAAGGCAGCGTAGGCATCCGCTACGAACGTCCGGTTCGTTCTTCGAGCCGTTCGGTACATCGTGACCAGTCGGTCCACGTCCTGCGGCGAGAACGCGGCCAGCACAAGTCGATCCGCGGCCTCTTGCACGAGAGAGACCGTTCGCTCCTCCAGGTCGAACTCGGTGAAGCCTTGTTCACGATCACTTCCCGGGTGCGTGCCCTCGATCAGCAACACATCGATGTTTCGCGGGGCGATGTCATTAACGAGCGTCCGGATCATGCCCGGCTTCCGGCCGTGGCGGCGAAGGTCACCGGAGTAGAGGATCGATTTCCCTTCGGCCTCGATCAGAAAGGCGAGGCATCCGAAGGTACTGTGATCGACGGCAAACGGCGTCACCTTGAAGTCGCCGACTTGAAACGGCGTGCCGGGCTTCACGGGCCGGAATCGCGTTCGGTCGAGAGTGGGTCTGGCTGCGAACACACCACCGGCCAGCATCATCTTCGATGTGCCCGTTGTGGCGTAGATTGGGACCTCTGCTCGGGAGTGTTGCAGAAGGCCGGTGTGGTCCAGGTGAGCATGGGAAAGCAGGATCGCGTCGGGTGGGGTCGATTCGTCGGTGAATAGACCGGGCACGAACGGAATTGTGCCGTCAGCGATCAGTTGTTCACGAGAAGAGCGGAGGGCCTTGAATGAATCGAAGGGATCCCGGTTGGCGTCCACCAGAGGCAGACCCGCATCTAGGATGATCCGGCTGTTACCGGACGAGACCTCGATCAGCGTACCGCCGATCTCATGGGTGCCTCGATGCACGGTGATGTTCATGAGGTCCGCTCCTTCCTTCGAGCTTCACGGAAGGCGAGGACCTCGGGTTCCACCTCCTGGTTCCGACGGCTGGCGGATTCGTTGTCCACCCAGGGACAGTCAGGAACGATGTCACTTGGCTGGCCGAACTGGAGTGTTTCCGTGATGGTTCCATCAGCCGCCGAACTTGAGACGAGTCGGGGTGGATCGACGCAGTTGTAGGCCTCCATAAGCCAAGTTAGGGATTGGTACCCGATCTTCCGCTCGTTCAGAACGGTCCATGCCGGACCGGTCCGCACTTCGGTGTACTCGGCCACAGCTGGTGCCAGGAACGCGATCTCTTCGGGCGTGAGCGGCATCATTTCACCTTGTTGCTCTTCGTCGAGCGTGGACCAAGTCGCCCCTCTCGAAGTTCACCTCGTTCGTTGGCCTGCCAATAGCCGTGGGTCGTGATGTTGAGGGCCGTCAACCAATTACCCCGGCTACAATCCGTGTCGATCCCCACGACGAAGTCGAGATCCAGAATCTGCCCATTGGTTTGCGGTGTGTGTCCGACGACGAACGTTTTGCCTGAGTAGTGTGGCCAGCAACGGGCGGGGTCGAGTAGCTCCCAGAATCGCGACGCCCCTAGCGTCTCCGCGAGCGGCAGGTTCGGGTAGTAGTTCGCGTGAACGAGAGCGTGCGTATCGTTCTCGAAGTGCGACTGGGCCGTCCTTAGGAAATCGAGATCCTCGTGAGGAAGCTCACGAGGATGGTCGACCCCGTAGGACGCGAGCGTCCGATCGCCGCCGTGGCGAGTCCAGCTTTCGAGATCCCACTGCCGATCTAGCACGTTGAAGAGCATTTCTTCGTGGTTCCCTGTGAGAATTGTGAGTTGGGTTCGTTCGTGGAGAGCCCTCAGTTGGTGGATGACGTCGCGACTGTCTGGGCCGTAGTCGATCACATCGCCGAGCGGGATCACATGATCGCCAGGCGTCGGATCGATGGCTTCGATGAGCCTCGCGAGGGCGGTTGAGCATCCGTGGATGTCGCCGATGGCGATGATCCGGCCCGCTGATCCAGTCGAAGGGTTCATGGCAGCCTTGATGTGGGAATCGCCCTAGAGCCAGTTATTGACTATTGAACCCGATTCTGGACAGCAGCAGGGTCAGGAACGCGAGCCAATGCCAGCCGGCGAGCGTTTCGTTGAGCCGTTCGTAATCTCGGGCCAGCCGACGAAAGCGACCGAGCCATCCGAACGTCCGTTCGACCACCCAGCGTCGTGGCAGCAATACGAATCCCTTCTTGGCTTCGGTGTGCTTCACGACCTCCAGCTTGATGCCGTTGGCCTTCGCCGCGTCCGCCGCCGTTTCGCCGGTGTAGCCTTGGTCGACGAACGCGATTTCCACCGTGTGGCCCGTGACCTCCTGGATCCGCGCCGTCAACTCCGCCACTTGGGCCCGCTCCTGTTCGTTGGCTGCCGTCACCTTGAGCGCCAGCAGATTTCCCAGCGTATCCACGGCGATGTGGATCTTCGAACCGTTCTTCTTCTTGGCTCCGTCGTAGCCCGCGCGGCCGCCGCTCTCGGGAGTCGATTGCAGCGTGCGACCGTCAAGAATGGCCGCCGTGGGCTGCGGTTCGCGATCTTCGATCAGCCGCACCATTTGACGAAGATCGTGGGCGATCGCCTCGAACACGCCCGCGGCGATCCAACGCCGCGCTGCTGATAGACCGCTGTCCACGGCGGAAAATCATGCGGCAGGAAATCCCACTGGCACCCCGTCTTCACGACGTAACGCATGGCGTCAAACTGATCGCGAAGACTGTGTTCACGTTGAGGCGCATCCTCACGCATCAGAGTGAGGTAAGGAATCAGAAAGTCCCACTCCGCATCCGAAACGTCGCTCTTATACGACTTCCGTGTCGTGCTCATGGCTCTAACATGCCACCTGAGCTGACTATAAGTCAATAACTGGCTCTAAGCGATTTTGTACTGGTTCAGCCTGAATTGGAATTGTCGGGAGCAGTCGTTGGCGACAACGGGTGTGTTGGGATCGACTCATTTTCACAGTAGCACCGGTTTTCAATTCGGGGCGGCGTGGCGAGCGATTCGGCGACGTTCGCGAGCCTCCTCAAGCTTGCGGTCGCGTTCGGCGTGGATGGCGTCGCGACGTCCGGCGAGAACGTCGTGGGGCGTGACGTAGCCGATGGCGTGTGCAAGCGGACGGCGTTGTAGTGGAGGATGAAGTCCCCGACGACGCGACGGGCGTCTTCGGGTGTCAGGGGGTCTTCACGCGGACGGCGTCGTGCTTCAAGGTGCGGTGGAATCGTTCGAGTTTGCCGTTGCTTTGGGGATAGTAGGGCGAGGTTTTGACGTGGGTCATGCCGCTGATGCGGATGAACTCCTTGAAGTCCTTGGCGAGGAACTGGGGTCCGTTGTCGGTGATGATCCGGGGCGTGACACCGGGGTGACACTCCTTGCCTTTCTGGATGATCTGTTCGATGTCGGCCTCGGTCATGCGTTCGCGGATGTCCCAGTGGACGATGGCGCGGTTAGCTCCGTCGAGGACGGAACACAGGTAGTGGAAGGTGCCGGCGATGTTGAGGTAGGAGACGTCGACGTGCCAGTGCTCGTGGGGCCGGAGGGTTGCACGAAACCGGTTCCTTTCAAGCTGGTTTTGGGCTTCCAGCGTTGGAGAAGACCGGCTTGGGAGAGGACGCGGTAGACGGTGGCGGGCGAGCAGGCGACGATGTTGCGGTCGATCATCATGTAGGTGAGCCGCCGGTAGCCTTCGAGCGGGTATTGGTGGTGGAAGTCGATGATGGCTTTTCGTTCGGCGGCGGTGAGCCAGTGGTCGCGGGGCACGGCGCCGTTGTGTTCGTTGGCCTTGCCGTAGCGGCCTTTCCAGGTGTGGTAGGTGGACGGGGCCAGCCCGATCCAGCGGAGCAACCGGCCGGCGGTGAGGCCGGCCTTGACGCTCCAGGTGCGAACGAAGTCGACGATGGCGTCGCGGACATCCGGGGCAACCCACTGGCCGGTCAGGGTTCCCCAAGTTCTTTTAACTGGACGTGTTCCTCCAAGAGTTCGGAGAGCACCTCGTGTTTGCGTTGGAGCTTCTCTTCGAGGGCGGTGATTTTCTTGTCCTTGGCGTCGTCGGCGGCGGACTTGGCGGGTGGTCTCGAAGGCGGCGACGCCTTGCTCGAAGAAAATCTTCTGCCACTGGTAGAACTGCGAGACGGCGATGCCGGCCTCGGAGCAGACCTCGGAGACGGGTTGGCCTTCGAGCAGGTGTTTTCGCAGGATCGCGACCTTGGCGGCGGGCGGGAAATGCCTTCGTTCGGGCGTGCTCATGACGGACCTCCAGAGTGGAGTGTCGTCACCTCAGCCGCGCTCGTCAATTTCCAAGTTCAGCAGAGGCAGAACAATATCATTCCTTGCTGCCGGGTTCGGGGACACCGCCTTTCTGACTGTTCACTTGAAATGCGTGTCGATGAAGGAAGAGGACTTTCGCGATCAGTGTGGCGGGTTTGATGACCTTCACCTTGCCGGCCCAGCCGACGACCCATCGCACGATCTCATCTAATCCGTCCACTTGGAACTTGAGCGTGACGCTGCCGTTCGCATGTTTCGTCGCTCTCTGAGTGTGGTGGCAGGTTGTCTCCAAGACGATGTCGGCGACTTCACGAGCGAAGAGCAGTTCGATGTCGTAGGTCACTTCGCCTCGAAAGACGGACCACGCGTTCCCCAAGTACTTCTTCAAGTCGAAGTCGTCGGGGATGGTCGCGGCCTGGGTGCTCAGTTTCAGTGATTTGAAGCGGACGATCCGGAAGGTTCGCGGTGTCTTCTCGTCATCGGGTCGGGCGATTACGTACCAGGCCTGCTTGATGAGGGCGAGACGGTAGGGGTGGAGCTTCAACCGGACGAGACCGGGTTCGTACGGGCTGCGGTACGTTCCGGTGATCATCTGCCGACGCAGCAACGCCGTTTGGACGGTGTGGATGGTTTCACGTTGCGTCGGGTGGCCGGCGATCTTGAGGTCGAGGACTTCCGTGAGCCTGCTCACATCATCCAAGATCGACTTCACCCGTTCGTTTTCAGTCGCTGTCAACTTTCGCGTCGGGCGTCCGGACCATTGCGAGCGACAGAAGCAGGCCGTAGGCTGTGTTTCCTACTCGTGGCATAGGTGGTAAATGGCTCTCTTCGACGCATACGTCTTTGTTGACTGGAGTGCATCTGGACGAGCTCAACCCGTGCGGCCGAGGCGAGATGCCGTCTGGGTCGGAGAACTTGTGCCTTCACGGAGCCATCAAAAGGAGACTTACCATCGGACGCGGCAAAGTGGGACTGCTCACGTCGCTGAGTTGCTCGTCGGCCATGTTCGAGATGGTCTTTGTTCTGCCTCTGCTGAACTTGGAAATTGACGAGCGCGGCTGAGGTGACGACACTCCACTCTGGAGGTCCGTCATGAGCACGCCCGAACGAAGGCATTTCCCGCCCGCCGCCAAGGTCGCGATCCTGCGAAAACACCTGCTCGAAGGCCAACCCGTCTCCGAGGTCTGCTCCGAGGCCGGCATCGCCGTCTCGCAGTTCTACCAGTGGCAGAAGATTTTCTTCGAGCAAGGCGTCGCCGCCTTCGAGACCACCCGCGCCAAGTCCGCCGCCGACGACGCCAAGGACAAGAAAATCACCGCCCTCGAAGAGAAGCTCCAACGCAAACACGAGGTGCTCTCCGAACTCTTGGAGGAACACGTCCAGTTAAAAGAACTTGGGGAACCCTGACCGGCCAGTGGGTTGCCCCGGATGTCCGCGACGCCATCGTCGACTTCGTTCGCACCTGGAGCGTCAAGGCCGGCCTCACCGCCGGCCGGTTGCTCCGCTGGATCGGGCTGGCCCGTCCACCTACCACACCTGGAAAGAGCGCTACGGCAAGGCCAACGAACACAACGCCGCCGTGCCCCGCGACCACTGGCTCACCGCCGCCGAACGAAAAGCCATCATCGACTTCCACCACCAATACCCGCTCGAAGGCTACCGGCGGCTCACCTACATGATGATCGACCGCAACATCGTCGCCTGCTCGCCCGCCACCGTCTACCGCGTCCTCTCCCAAGCCGGTCTTCTCCAACGCTGGAAGCCCAAAACCAGCTTGAGGAACCGGTTTCGTGCAACCCCTCCGGCCCCACGAGCACTGGCACGTCGACGTCTCCTACCTCAACATCGCCGGCACCTTCCACTACCTGTGTTCCGTCCTCGACGGAGCCAGCGCCGCGCCATCGTCCACTGGGACATCCGCGAACGCATGACCGAGGCCGACATCGAACAGATCATCCAGAAGGGCAAGGAGTGTCACCCCGGTGTCACGCCCCGGATCATCACCGACAACGGACCCCAGTTCCTCGCCAAGGACTTCAAGGAGTTCATCCGCATCAGCGGCATGACCCACGTCAAAACCTCGCCCTACTATCCCAAAGCAACGGCAAACTCGAACGATTCCACCGCACCTTGAAGCACGACGCCGTCCGCGTGAAGACCCCCCGACACCCGAAGACGCCCGTCGCGTCGTCGGGGACTTCATCCTCCACTACAACGCCGTCCGCTTGCACAGCGCCATCGGCTACGTCACGCCCCACGACGTTCTCGCCGGACGTCGCGACGCCATCCACGCCGAACGCGACCGCAAGCTTGAGGAGGCTCGCGAACGTCGCCGAATCGCTCGCCACGCCGCCCCGAATTGAAAACCGGTGCTACTGTGAAAATGAGTCGATCCCAACACACCCGTTGTCGCCAACGACTGCTCCCGACAATTCCAATTCAGGCTGAACCAGTACAAAATCGCGTGCTCGTGGGCTTTGACTTCCCCTACGGGTACCCGGCTGGGTTGGCAGAAGCCCTCGGCTTTTCGCCGAATCCCAGGTCTTGGTGGGACGTATGGGGTGATCTGAGTACTCGTATCCAAGACTCTGTGGAAAACGTGAGTAATCGCTTTAGTGTGGCCGGCGATTTGAACAGCATCCTGCGATCTGGTCCGGGACCGTTCTGGGGTTGCCCTGTCAACGTGCGGGTGAACAACCTGTCTCCTCTATCACCAGGATTCCCGTGTCCGGTAACAACCGGTCGGTCACTCCAGCGACTTCGCATTGTCGAATCACGACTTCCAGGAACCCAGGAGACGTGGAAACTGTTCGGGGCAGGCAGTGTGGGTAGCCAGGCCATCCTGGGAATACCGCGTGTGTATGAGTTGAGGCAACATGTCAATCTGGCGACTGCCAGTCGGGTTTGGCCCTTCGAGACCGGGTTCATTTCGGTCCCGTCACCTTCACAGGGACCTTTTGTCTTACATGCTGAGATTTGGCCCGGCCTGGTGGAAGCCCGCACACAAGCATTCGTCGCTGCTGATCCTGGCTTGATACGAGATCAAGCTCAGGTCCGAGGGATGTGTGAGTGGGCTTTCGAATGTGATCGTACTGGTACACTAGGGTCTTATTTCGACACGCCGCAGAGACTGACTGCGGTTGAAGTCCTCAGTTGTGTCGAGCAAGAAGGATGGGTGCTAGGGGCGAGATAGCCGTTTTTCGTACTTGTTTAGCGCACTGGTAGCAGCACGGGTCGGGGCACGAGGGTGTTCCCGAAGTTGCGGAGGGTTTCAGCGAAGTGGTCGATCACGGAGCGGGTGTGGCGGCGGGCGGTTTCGATCACGCTCATCAGGACACTCTGGGCCTTCGCACCGGCTGCGGTGCGGTTGCCGCCCCAGACCTTGCGATTCACCACCGCCGGACGAATCGCCTGCTCGGCTTTCCAATTGGTCGGCTCGATCTTTGGCTCGACCACGAACGCGAACCACTGCTCGAAATGATTCATCAGGTGGTTGGCGAACGTCTGATACGCCGGCACCGCACGCGGAACGCTCGCCAGTTTCCGCAGTCGGTCATCGAACACCTCGCGTTGATTCTCCAGGTGTTCGAGCGTTGCGTGGCCGCGGTGATACTCGTTGCCGCAGGTGGACCGCCTCGGTGAAGAGGGCGATCACGCGTTGGGGGAAGTGGACGGCGCCGCGGGCGGCCGTCGCGAGCAGGTCGCGGGCGCGGCGGAGCACGTGGCCGACGCACTGTTGATGGATCGCCTGCTCGAACCGGTCGTAGGAGGCGAAGCCGTCGTGGGTGAGAATGCCGGACCAGTCCGCACCGATGATGCGTTCGAGGACTTCGGCACTGCGTTGTGAGTCGATGGTGTAGGCCGTGACCCGGTCACCGACCCCGACGTGGAGCCAGGCGGGTTGTCCTCCGATCCGCCACCCCGTTTCGTCCGGCACGATCATCGTCGACGCCTTGAGGTCGTCGAGGATGAGCTTGTAATCGGGTTCGAGTTTCGCCGCCATCCGCAGGCCGATCTGACACGAGGCGCGCGGGTGAGCTTGATGCCGAAGAGCGAGTCGAAAACGATCGCGACCTTGCCGTGCGACAGCCCAAATCGCGTATGCAGTTCGGTGGCGGCGGCTTGGGCGTCGCCTCCGAGTTGGCTGGCGGCGGCGCCGAGGGCGTCCGAGGTTTGCAGCGGATGCCGGCCTTGAACGGTCTTGCCGCAGCATCGGCAGCGACCGAGGTGCACGGTGAACCGGCGGTGGATCGGCGTCCGCGGGATTTCGGTTTGGAACTGTTCGGCGGTGCCGGTTTCGACGAGCGTCTTCTCGTGACAATGCGGGCAGGCGTCGGGAAGTTTCGCCTCGTGACGTTCGTGAATCTGGTCGGGCGGGGGCGGCGGGCGATGGCCGTGGGTGCCGTGTTGTTCGCCGGCTTTGCGGCCGGGCGTCTTCGGTTTGAACTTGGGCGGACCTTTGCGGAACGGCGCGGCCTGACGCTTCCCGGCGCGCAGGGCGTCATCGAGCTTCCGCGTCAGATCGGCGACCCGCGCGCGGAGTGCGTCCACTTCCTTTCGGAGTGCCACGCAGCCAAGGCAAGCGGGTTCGTCCATGACCCGATGTTATCGACTCAGACGGGGCTCAGCTGCGCCAGTTTGGTGGGCACTAAACAAGTACCGTTTTTCTGAGTAGTGATTATTCCTCTTCATTGACGATCTCTGGAACGGAGGACAGATCGAAGTACGCCCGCCCGTCGTGTTCCTCGTCTAGGTCGAGGTCATAGCCGGCGGTGTCGGCCTCCTGAATGAGGCAGGCGGCCTTCGCTTTGGCCTCGGCAGCGTTCTCGGCCTCCACGTCGAAGTAGATCGCCGCCGCTGCCTCGAACCGAAATGTCTTCGCCATGTTGTCTCCGGTTGGTTACGTGGACAGGCTCGTGGCCTCTGCCATGAAGTCGAACAAACTTCGCTGGCGAGTAGAGTTCTCGGGGAAGAAAATCGGTGGTTCGCTCCAGGTGATTGGCTCCCCCGTCTTATTCCAGAAACGGCGGGCCTCGCCTTCTTCCATGTGGTTGATGAGGCTTCGAGCAAGGGCGATCTCGACGTTGGCGTCCTCGCCGCCCATCGCCACGAGGCCTTCGCTGGAGAACTTCCCCTCGAGTGCCAGGGCCGCGGTGAGTTTCTTGCCCATCAGGGCCAGTGCCCGATCCTGCATTGTGGACGAGTAGTAAAAGTACACGACGCGACACGGCTCGCTTTGGCCGATCCGCCACGATCGACGGGAAGCCTGCCGCAGGGTGAATAAGTTGTAGCCGCATTCATAGAAGACGAGCGTGGGGAAGTTGTGTCGTCCGCCTTTGTCGAAGAGATCTAGTCCGGTGTCAACCAGTCGCGGGTGGCTGACGACGACATCAGCCTGGTGGCCGTGCTTGTTGATCCATTCTTCGCGGCGGGCCAGGGGAACGTTCGACCGTAACGTGCCGACCTGGAGCCCGTTCTTCTTGAGAAGCTGTTCGAGCCGTCCTTGTACGTCGTGCCTGTCCGTGTACTGCACGAAGACCCAGACCTTTCGCCTCTTCGCCTTCTCGGATTGGACGAGTTCGATCAGGGCCTTCTCTTTCGGCCGAATCGTCGCCTCATCGAGGGACGGTGGCACGGCGACCGTCACGAACTCGTTCAGCTTCCGGTAGCCGATCGGCTCCCAGCCGAAGGGATGGTCCGGGTACGCCAACAGAGTCTGGAGGAAGGTGCCGAGGAGCCGGCGATCTTGCCGCTTCAGCATCTCCTTGATCGCGTCCTTGAGCGGTTGCTCCACCCATTGGCGGTTGGCGTGTGCCAGTTCCGGGTCCATGTGGACCGGGATGCATTCTTCCGTCAGCGTCGGGAGGTTGTTGGCGACCTCGTTCAGGCTCAGGAACACGCACTTGTCGATGAGGTGCTTGCCGAAGAGGGGCGGCATGATGCCCGGTCGGATGGATTTGATCGTAGACTTCGAGCCTCGTGACATCCGGTTATCGCTGGTTCGTCCGCCGGTCTTCTGTGTGATCTTGGTCTCGATCCGTCCGTACCGCTCGCTGAACTCCGTGGCGTCGGACCAGCCGAGCCCTTCCTGGATCAGGGACGCTGGAGAAAGTCGGAACAGGATAGGTCGCAAGTGTTCGGCATATCCGCCGATGAGCGTCCCCGTCATGCCGATGACTTTGCGGCACGACGCTGCCAAAGACGCGATCGCATGGCCTTGGGCTGTGTCGGCCCCTTTCGTCTCGTGTAGCTCGTCCCCGAGCAGGTAATCGAAGAAGTGCTTGAGCCGCCTTTTGATGAAGAGGGCCGGCTCGTAACGTCGGATTTCGCCGGTCATCTGCCAGAGTGGTGACCCGCATCCTGGTGTCAGCCGATCCTGAACTTGGTTCTCGTCGGGTGCCACCGTGTGGTCCGCCAACACCCATTCGCATCGGGAACGCTTCTTCCAGAGTCCGCTCCCGGCTTGTCCGTCTTTCGCCGGTTGGCCTACGAAGACCGGCTCTCGCTTGTCGTCGACCAGGCGTCGTCCGCAGTGGGGACATCGGATGAATCCGTCGTCGAGGTGCGACTGGGAAACAAAAGCAGGCCGCCACAGGGAACCGAGCTTGGCCCTGTCGCGAGCGATGATGTACCACTTGGCCCCTGTTGGTTTTCTGTGCCGGCTCATCGACAGGAGTGTTTTCCAACTCTCGATCTGGATGACTTCGGCCCCAGGGATTGTCTCGCGGATTTCGCGTTCCCACTTCTTCGTGAGTTGGCCCGGACAGAAGATCAAGGCACGGTAGGGCCGCCCTTTGGCGTGAGCGTGAACTGCTGCCATTCCCATGAGTGACTTTCCCGTTCCCATCTCGCCGACAAGTAACAGGCTCTTTTGTTTGTCGAGTGCTTTGCGACTGGCCTCGATTACGTGGGCCTGTGCGTCGAAGGGCGATCGGAGGAGTTTGGTCTGTCGGAGTGGTTGCTTTCCCGGAACGTGGAGTGGCTTGAGGGCGTACTCGGCATTCTTGCCGAGCAGCGGCCCATAGGACTTCAGATAGTCGTCGAGGGTTTCGGGCTCGTCCTGCTCCAAAACTCGTCGCGTCGGTGTGCCGTGCTGAACGGGGATGGTCAGGAACTTCTTGCGGAGGCCGTGTGTCACCAGCTTGTCGAGTGCGGCGGTGTCTGTCACGACGAGCCCGGCCCGACATCCTGCCTGAACCAGAGGAAGGATTTGTCCCTGTTTCGTCATCTCGGGGAAAAGCCAAGGGACCCACTCCTGCAACAATGGCGTTGTGAACCGGTCGGACTTCAAGTAGGTCCCGAGTGACTCCTCGGAGAGGACGGGAAGGAAACCGGGACGTTTCGCCAGGAAGAGAGCGTGCCAAAGTCCGTAATCCAGTTTGGTTCGGTAGATCCTGTAACCGTGGGGGCTCTTCGCGAGGTTCGTTGCGTTGACGTTGCCGATGTGTGCCGTGTAATCGATCCGCTCTTGGTCTTTTATGGATGACCTTAGCCCGGCGGTGACCGCCTTCATGCTAGTTTCGGGGGCGATGACCGAGAGAAGAAGAATCTCCTGGTGATCGGCATCGAAATCAGGTCCACATCGGCATCGAATCCTGGTCCACGGTAGCCTCCCCCTCGTGCGGCATAAAGCCGCCTCGGGGGACCAAGGATGCGAACCGTGGACGACTTCGCCAAGATCCGACAACTTCATCGGGACGGCCTCAGCAACCGTCAGATCGCCCGGCAACTGGGGTGCGGTCGTGACACCATCCGCAAGGCGCTCGCCAACCCGGAGCCGAAGCCGTACACCCTCGCCGAGCCGCGGAAGTCACCGGTGTTCGGTCCGTTCCGGCGCGATCGTCGACGCCATCGTGGCCGCGGATGCCCAAGCGCTCGAAGCAGCGGCACACGGCGTCACAGATCCGCCGCCGACTCGTGAATGAACACGGCTACACCGGCCAGTACGACCAGATCAGCGGCCATCTCCGGGACGTGCGACTGTCACGGCGAGACGTTCATCCCGCTTGACCATGCGGCGGGGCACCGCTGCGAAGCCGATTTCGGCCACATTCACGTCGACTTCCCGGATGGTCGCCGGCTCGTGCCCGTTCTCGTCGTCACGTGGAGTTATTCGAACGCGCGTTCGCCATCACGCGCTTCCCACCGAACGCGGCAAAGCCGTGCTCCGCGGACTGTGCGAAGCCGTTCCATTTCTTCGGAGCCGTGCCCAAGGAACTGTGGTGGGACAACCCGACGACCGTGGCCATTCACATCCGCCGCGGCCGCGATCGCACGCTCCATCCGCGTTACGCCGCGCTGGCCTCGCACTTCTTGTTCCGCGCCGAAGTTCTGTCTGCCGGCGACGCCACGGGAGGAAGCCGCGAGTCGAGAACCGGGTCAAGGATCTGGAACGGATGTGGGCCACGCCGGTGCCGCAGGTGAAGGACTTGGCCGGACTCAACGAGCATCTGCGGCGATGCTGCCTTCAGGCCCGCGAACGCACGTGCGGCACGAATCACGAGACCGTCGGCGTGCGCTTCGAGCGGGACCGGGCCGCGGCGTTGTCCGTGACCACGGCGTCCCTTCGAGGCCTGTCTGATCGGCACCGGGAGCGTCAGCACAAGTACCAGACCGTGGGTTTCGACGGCAACCGGTACAGCGTGCCGCGGCGGCTTCGCGTTCCGCACCGTCACGGTGAAGGGCTTCATCGACCGCGTCGAGATCGTCGCCGAGCAACGCGTCGTTGCCACACACGCGAGAAGCTACGGACGGCACGAACGCGTGCTCGATCCGCTGCATTTCCTCGTGATTCTGGAGAGGAAGCCCGCGGCGCTCGACCACGCCCCGGTCTATCGCGACTGGCAACTGCCCGCGGCGTTCGCCACCCTTCGCAAGCGTTTGGAAGCCGACCACGGACTTCGCACCGGATCCCGGCACTTCATCGTGGTGCTGCAACTCCTGTCGCGGTTCCCGGTAGAGAACGTGGAACACGCCATCACGCAGGTCTTGGCCCGCGGCGATCCCAGCGCCGCCGCGATCGCGACCGCCGTCGAACGCCAGATCGCGATCGTGAAGCCGCCGTCGAACCTCGATGCGTTCCAAGTGCCGGCCCCCGACCTCCACCGTTTCAACCGACTTCTATCCGACCCGGGAGACGACCATGACCGCGACGACGACGCTACTGCTCAAATCGAACCTGAAGCAGTTGAAGCTGCCGACCATGCTGGCCGAGCACGAGAAACTGGCCCGTGAAGCCGCCGGCCGCAGCGAGGCCTTGCCGGACGGTACCTGCTCCGGCTCACGGAACTCGAAGTCGCGGCCCGCACGGCCAACGCCATCGCGGCCCGCATCCGCGCCGCCGGCTTCCCCGTGATCAAGGAGTTCGACACCTTCGACTTCACCGCGGTGCCCAACGTGCCGAAGCAGAAACTGCTCGAACTCACCCGCCGCGACTGGATCGACCAGCATTACAACGCCTGCCTGATCGGCGGCTCCGGCACCGGCAAGACGCACGCCGCCACCGGGATCGGACTCGCGGCTCTGCCGCCTCGGTCTACGCGTGAAGTTCACGACCGCAGCGAACCTGGTCACGGAACTGGAGTCGGCGGCACGGCACTGCACCGCTCGACCGCCTGCTCGGCGCCCTCGAACGGTTCGACCTGCTGATCGTCGATGAACTTGGTTATCTGTCGTTCAGCCGGTCCGGGGCGGAGTTGCTCTTCCAGGTCTTCGCCGACCGGTACGAACGCGCGAGCCTGCTGATCACGAGCAACCTGCCGTTCGGGGAATGGGGTTCGATCTTCCAGGGGGAACGGATGACGGCGGCTCTGCTGGACCGCCTGACGCACCGTTGCCACATCTTCGAGATGAACGGTGAAAGTTACCGCTTCCGGGAGTCGATGAAGTCAAAAGACGACAAGGCCGCGAAGACCGCCAAGCCCAAGAAGTGACCGCCATGCTCACCCGCACCGTGGACCAGGATTCGATGCCGATGTGGACCTGATTTCGATGCCGATCACCATCAGGCCAATCCTCGCACTTTGATGGCCTCCGGGATTCTCGCCAAACCCGTGCTTCACGACGTGATGACGAACTTCGACCCGAATGTCAGCGAAGCCGAAGTGCGTAGGTGGCTCGATGACTTCCGAGATTTGCCGGAGGAAATCATCGATGTGCTGGCCAAGTCCACTTCCCGCAACGACGCGATCGTGGGGCACTATTTGGACAATCGCGAGAAGTACGGGAAGACGATCATCTTCGCGGACCGCTGGTTCCAGTGCGATTACTTTCGGGAAGCGCTCAGAAAGAGGGGTGTCCGTGCCGACGTCATCTACTCGAAGATCGATGCGGATCCCGGGTCCGCAGACACCCGAAATCGACGTACCGCCGATGAGAACAAGCTCGTTCTGGAGAGCTTTCGCCGCGGTGATCTGGATGTATTGATCAACGTCCGAATGTTGACGGAAGGCACCGATGTCCCCGACGTGCAGACCGTGTTCTTGACTCGCAAGACGACGAGCCAAATTCTGCTGACGCAGATGATCGGGCGTGCCCTTCGCGGACCCGAATTCCACGGCACGTCGAACGCAAACATCGTTTCGTTTATCGACAACTGGAAGCATGCAATCCCGTGGGCAGAGTTCGATCAGCTCGGCGAGGGTGGCGCGAGCGATGATTCTCCTGCAGGAGTTTCGCGAGTTCCTGTCCGTCTGGTTTCGATCGAACTCGTTCGCCGGCTCGCGCGGCAAATGGACACGGGACGAAACGTCAACGATGCGAGCTACTTGAGCTATCTGTGGGTCGGATGGTACGCCGTCGTTTTCGATTCCACCTCACCGGGCAGCGACGAGGTGGAGGTCTACAGGAAGATGGTCGGTGTTCTGGAGGGCGAAGAGGACGGGTTTGGGCGATTTGTCGAAGCCTTGTGCAAGGGCGATTTGTGTGCGTTTCAGGACGAGAGCCTCCGCCTCGACGATGTACGCGATCAAATATCCAAGCTCTCGACGAAGCACTTTAAGGGCCAACCGTGCGACCGCGTCGGCGAACCGCTGCTCGATGCTCTTTTTGCGATCGCACGCCACATCGCACAGAACCAATCGCCTCCGACCTTCGTCCCCTTCGACGCTCGGTCGCTTCACGACCTGGACCTCATCGCGCAGGAGCATCTCACTGCCAGTTGGAATGTGATTCAAATCGACTCCGCACTGCATGCCGAGTACCGTCGCCTTGATCGCCTATGGCATCACTTCTATCCGAGCTATGAGCACTTCAAGTCCCACTACGATGGAGTGGTCAATCGGATCTTGGACAAGCTTCGGCATGGCGAATCGCCATCGGAGCCTACAAGCGGGAAGCGGCTATTCGAGAATCCCGAGCAGGTGGCGCCGCGCGAGCCGGACGAAACGATCAAGCAACAAGTCAAGGTCCGGGACGGATACCGCTGCCTGTGCTGCGGCAACGATCGCAAGTCGGAGTTGCAGGTCGATCACATTCTTTCCGCATATCACGGCGGTCTTTCGCAATTGGCCAACCTCCAGACGCTGTGCAAGTCTTGCAACCGCCTAAAGGGCTCGAAGTCGATCAACTTTCGCACGAATGACTCCACGTTGAGCCGACCACCGAAGTCGATTCTCTTGGACGGAATGCCGGCTGGCAAAGACTCGAAGGACGCTGCCTTGTGGGAGAAGTTCCTACGCAGAGCGATCAACTTCGTTTACGAGTGCAGTGCGGTTGAGTCCGTGGACGTCGGGCGAGGCGCGCGCCTCAAGAACTGGGGTGTGAGGCTCTTCGCCGGGAACGACCCCAAATTCTTCGAGCCTCTACGCAAGATCCTGCTCGATCGCATCCAGACGGTCCGCCTGAGTGCCAGGTGCTCGGAACCCAAGTCCTTGGAGTTGACAGCCCCTTGATCGATCGGTTTGCAACACCTCCCTCACAAACATGCCCGCCGGAGATCAGAAGAAACACAATGTGCCCCGTGAGTGGTCTTGCAGTCAGATGCGGACCACGTCGGTATGCTAACTTTGGCTTCATTTGCAACAACCGGCTTCACATGCTCGTCGTCGACAAGCTCGTCAAGGATTACCCGACGCGGACGGGGCCGCTGCACATCCTGCAGGGGGTGTCGTTCACACTGAATCGCGGCGAATCGATGGCGGTCACGGGACCGTCCGGCGCGGGGAAGAGCACGCTGCTGCACATCCTCGGCACGCTGGACACGCCCACGTCCGGCACCGTGACCATCGAAGGGACGAACCCGTTCGCCCTCCCGGAGGCGGACCTCGCCTCATTCCGCAATTCGCGCATCGGGTTCGTGTTCCAAGATCATCACCTCTTGCCCCAGTGCTCGGTGCTGGAGAACGTGCTGATCCCGACGCTGGTATGTCGCGGTGCGACGGGCACCGAGGCCTACGCCAAAACCCTCTTGGAACGCGTCGGGCTCGGCGGGCGGCTCGATCACCGCCCCGCGGAACTCTCCGGCGGCGAACGCCAGCGCGTGGCCGTCGCCCGGGCGTTGGTGCTGAAACCCGTGTTACTGCTGGCGGACGAGCCGACCGGCAACTTGGACCGCGCCAACGCCGCCGCCGTGGGCGACCTGCTCCTCGAACTGCACAAGCAGGAGAATACGATTCTCGTGGTCGTGACTCACAGCGCGGACATGGCCCAGCGGTTCGGCAAGCAGTTGGAAGTGGTGCGGTGATCCTGTTCACCCGATCCTCAAGCGGCGGATCGCGGCCAAGAGGTAATCCACAGCAGACAACACGCTGAGCGTGGCCGTCGCGATGCACAACTCCCGCCAACCGCGCGGATCGACGACCAACGCGAACAGCAGCGTGAACTGCAGTGCGGTGGTGAGCTTGCCGAGGGGCCTCGGCTTCATGGCACTCAGTTCGGCACGCCGCCCCCGCAACCCGACGACCACGGTCGCGACGACCACCAAAACGTCGCGTGCCAAGAGGGCCGCGGCCCACGCCGGCGCGAGAACTCCTTCCGCGATCAGCGTCGAGATCAGGCACAGCACGAAGACCTTGTCCGCGAGCGGATCGAGCCAGCGACCGGCAGTCGAGTTCGCGGAAATTCTTCTTGCGAGATAACCATCGAGAAAGTCCGTGGCCGCCGCCAGGACGATCAGCGGAATCCGCCACCCGATCGGAAGTACGGGAAACGCCAATCCTGCGACAAGGCGGGAGAGGGTGAGTCCGTTGGGGATCCAGTGCGAGAGTCTCATGCAGCGTCACGTCACGGCATACTTCGCGATGATCGCCCTCGCTGTTCGCAAGCCGTCCACCGCGGCGCTCACGATGCCGCCGGCGTAGCCCGCGCCTTCGCCCACCGGATACAATCCGGCCACGCCGGGCGATTCGCGTGAGAAGTCCTCGCGGTCGATGCGGATCGGCGAACTGCCTCGCGTTTCGGGGCCCGCCAGCACCGCCTCCGGCAGGAACTTCCCGTTCCACCGCGCGTCCATCTGCGGCAAGCCGTTCATCACCGCGTCCACCACGATCGGCGGCAGCACTTCGCGCAGGTCGCAGTTCACGATGCCGCGCGGATAGCTGGACTTCACCTCGCCTTTCGCCGATCCGCCGAGGAACGCGGTGGCCCGCTGCACCGGGGCGCGGTACTCGCCGCGCCCCAATTCGAACGCCAGCTTCTCGTAACGTTCCTGCAACCGCACCCCGGCGAGGATGTCCGTGCCCTCGAATCGATCCGTGGGAATGGTCGCGACGAGACCGCTGTTCGCATACGGCGAGTCTCGCTTGCTCAGGCTCATGCCGTTCGTGCAGAAGTACCCCTCGGCGGAAACGCTCGGGATGATGTACCCGCCGGCGCACATGCAGAAGGTGAACAGGTCGTGCTCGCCCTTCGCCACGAGCGAGTAATCCGCGTTGCCGAGGAGTTGCTCGTACTTCTCGTGGCGCGGGCCGAACTGCGTTTCGTTCACGATCGCTTGCGGATGTTCGACACGCACGCCGAACTGAAAGGGCTTGAGGCTCATCGGCACCTTGCGGTTCGCGAGCATGGCGAAGGTGTCCCTCGCGGAGTGGCCGATCGCGAGCACCACGACCGACGCGGGAATCGGGCCCGAACTCGTCGCCACGCCGGAGAGTCGGTCGCGGCTGAATTGCAGATCCTCGACCTTCGTCAGGAATCGCACTTCACCGCCGTGCTCCTCGATCTTGCGGCGGATCGCCTTCACCACGGCGGGCAGGCGGTTCGAACCCAGGTGCGGCCGATGGTAGTAGAGGATGTTCGGGCGGCCCGGCTGCTGGCCCTTGCACTCGGCGAAGAGTTCGAGCACGCGTAGCACGTCCGGCCCCGTGTTGCGGCAGGTGAGCTTGCCGTCCGAGAACGTGCCCGCGCCGCCTTCGCCGAACAGGTAATTGCTTTCAGGGTGGAACTCGCCGCCGGCGTCGAACCTTGCCACATCACGGATGCGGTCGTTCACCTTGGTGCCGCGTTCGAGCAGGATCGGGCGGTAGCCGTGGATCGCGAGAAAGTACGCGCACACGAGCCCGCCCGGCCCCGAGCCCACCACCACCGGCCGCTCCTTCATCGGGATCGCACCCGGTTGCGGCATCGAGAATGGCGGTTCGGAGTGAACCTCGATTTGCGCCAGCGGATGGGCTCGCTTCTTCGATGCGACCTTGATCTCGTCCGCCACGTCGGCCTCGAAGTTGTAGACGAAGCGGAGATGCTTCTTGTCTCGCACGTCGAGGGATTTGCGGACGATGCGCCAATGGCGGACATCCGTTTGCGGAACGCCGAGGGCGCGGGCCAGGTGAGCGGGCAGGTTCGCTTCGGGTTCATCGACCGGAAGGCGGAGATTGGAGACGCGGAGGGACATGAGTGAAGTTTACGGGGCCGCCGAGCACCAGCAGAGCGAACCCCGCGGTACACAGCGGCCGGTGGAACGTGACGCCGATCGATTCGAACATCGGGAACGGAATGAGTTGAGCGGCGAGGAGCAGCACGCCGAGCCCGCCGATGAGGCGGAATCCGTTCGCGTATGCCTCGCGCACCCACGGCACGGCGAGTGCGAGAATCAACACTTCGTACCCGAGCACCTGCGGCACGATCGCCGCGCCGGCCGCGGTTGCGGCCAAAGCCCAGGACACGGACGGCTTCGCGTTCGCCAAGGCGCAGCGGCCGAGGAGCAGCCCGAACCAGATCAGATAGCCGGCCAGTGTGGTGGCCGCGCTCTGTTCGATGAGTTGACCCGTGGCCACGTAGAGCAGCCGGTTCCAACTCGTGATCTCAACATTGCGTTCGGCGAGGTTGAACGCCACGGCCTTGTGCCCGGCCGCGACGAAAACCAGATATTCGCCGATGAACAGCGGCGAACCGCCCGCGATCACCGCGCCGAGCACGTTTTCCACCGCCACGATGAACACAAGTGCGGCGGCACGCTTCCATCCGCCGAGGAACCATGCGAGCGGGATCAGCGGCAGCGCGACGTGCGGCTTCACGAACGCCACGGACCACAGCAGCGTGCCCGCGAGCGGCCGGTTCTTTGAGAAGCACACAAGCCCGAACGCAACGCCCCCGACGGCGACAAGCGTGGTCTGGCCCTTCTGAACGATCGCCAGCGTGAGGAAGTTCACGACCATGAGCACGGGCCAAATCGCGTCAAGCCCCGGCTTCGGGTCTCGGAGCAGACGTGTGATGCCGAACGCGGCAAAGCCACATACCACGGCCCACAGCACTTTCGCCACGCTCCACGGCAGAACGGCAAACGGTGCGTACCACGCCACCGCGGCGGGCGGCAGGAAGAAGCCGCAGTTGTTCTGAAAATCGTCCGGGCCGGCATCCGGGTTCGGGTATTGCTCGTTCACCGCGAGTCGAATCTTCGACGGTTCATACGGCGACTCGCCGCGGTGCCCGATCACAGCCCCTTGCCGATAGATGAAGAGATCCGGCTGGGCGTTGAGCGCCGCCTGATACAGCGCGAACGCGAAGACGACCCCGGACGCGAGAAATGAAACGCGATCGTGCATGATGGACCCAGCCCGGAGCCTTGCCCGTGGTCTCGAATCGCAAAGCCCGATTCAATCGTCCAGCATCTTACGCTTCCGAAGAGACGCCATCGACGGCCCGCCGAACTGATCTTCCCACGGCGTCGCACGCGGGTCTATACTTGCCGTGGGTTTCCAACCCTCCATTGGCAGGATGCCGCACATGGCCGCCGCTCCGAGCGCGAACGACCTCACGCGTCAGCAACTGGACGAACTCGACGCGCTGCTGCAACGCATGCTGACGCTTCCGCTGTCGCCGGGCGAACAGCCCCCGGCCGCGCCGCAGAGTTACGCCCAAGCACCGGCACTGCGTCTGACCACCGCCCCGCCGGAACCGGCGAAGCCGTTCGTGTTCGAGCCGCCCCCGGCGCCGCCGCCGTTGCCCGCGCCGGAGCCGGCCACACCGATTATCGAGCGAAAAGTCGTCGCCCCTTCGACGCAGATCCGTTCGATGCCGTTGCCGGCCGCTCCGAAGCCGGCCGCAACCGCGCCGGCCCCCGATTCGGCACCTCCCAGCGAACCCGTGCCCTTTTTCCTTTGGCCGCTCGTGGGCGTGAATTGGCTCTTTGATTCGATCATGGGCCTGTTCGGCCCTCCGGGCTGGCTCGTGCGATCCGGGCTGGGAAAGAACATCTTGGGCCTCTCGGGAGTGGCATTGATCCTGCTCACGGTGGCACACGTTGGGACGCAACAAGGGTGGTTCACGCTGCCGTTTCCCGTTCCCTGGCCGCGTTGACAGGACGGTTCGCTAGAATGGCCGGACTCGCACGTTCGCCCGTTCTCTTGGTTGCTCTCATGCAATCTGCCGCGGTTCTCGCCCCCGCGTTCGCATTCCTCGCCGGACTCGGCGTCTGCGCCATCAACGTCACCCGCCCGACGCCGCCGCCCGCCGACCCCCCTCGCGTCCGCCTCGCGGTACTCATCGTCTTCGACCAGATGCGCGGCGATTATCTCGCCCGCTGGAGCCATCTCTTTGGCTCGGATGGCTTTCACCGCCTCACCACGGATGGGGCATGGTTCACCGATTGCCACTATCCGTACGGCGTGACGACCACCGGCCCGGGCCACGCTTCGATCCTCTCAGGCACCAGCCCGGACCGCCACGGCATCGTGAATAACAATTGGTACGAGAACGGGAAGGACACCTACTGTGCGACGACGCCCGCCCGTCGACTCGACCCGGAACCGATTCTGGCGAAGGATGCGAAGCCGCCCGAAGGCGGCTCCCCGGAACGGTTGCTGTGCGAGACCGTGGCCGACGTGCTGAAACGCACGCACGGCCCGAACGCGAAGGTCTTCGGGTTGTCGCTCAAGGACCGGTCCGCCATCCTGCCGACCGGCCAATCGCCGGACGGGGCGTTTTGGTTCAACGGGCAGATTGTGACATCCACCTATTACACGCAGAAGTTGGGGCGTGAATTCCCGAAGTGGATTCGGAACCTGAATGAAACCCGCTTCGCGGACAATTGGTTCAAGAAGTCGTGGGACCGCTATCGCCCCGATTTGGACTACGCGCGTTACTCCGGTCCGGATGCCGAACCGGGCGAGGGTGCGGGTACCAAACAGGGCCGCACGTTCCCGCACGACCTGACGGCGGGGCTCTCCCGCCCCGGCAAGGACTACTATGCTGCTCTCGCGAACTCGCCCTTCGGCAACGAGATGCTTGCGACGCTGGCCAAGCACTGCATCACTGTTGAATCCTTGGGACAGGACGACATTCCGGACCTGCTCGTAGTCAGTTTCTCGTCCAACGACCTGATCGGTCACACGTGGGGGCCCGACTCGCAGGAAGTATTGGACGTGACGTTGCGATCCGATGCGATGATCGCATCCCTCCTGCGTTTCCTGGACGCGAAGGTGGGCCGGGATCGCTATCTGCTCGGACTCACGGCGGACCACGGCATCACGCCGCTTCCCGAGGTTTCTCGGGCGAAGGGTCGGCGCGCCGAACGCGTGAATCGCCACGAACTGCAGAAGAAAGCGGAGGCCTACCTGCGGGACCGCTTCGGTGCGGGCCCTGCGAAGGAGAAGTCGAACTGGATCGAAGCGGTCTCCCTGCCGTGGGTTTACCTGAGCCCGAAACGCGTGGCGCAATCCGGAGCCACGCGGGCGGAGGTGGCGCGATCGCTGGCGGACTATCTCGGCACCCTGCCCGAGTTGGAGCGAGCCTTCTCGCGGTTCGATCCCCCCGTGGACGATCTGCACCGGCGGATGCTCAAGTCCTTCCACCCGGCACGCTGCGGGGACGTCTGCGTCGTGCTGCACCCGCTGGACCTGCCCGGCGGCCCGGACCCGAAAGAACCGTTGAAGCTCGAAACCGGTACGACGCACGGCAGTCCGTACAGGTGGGACACGCATGTGCCGTTGATTGCGTTTGGTCCGGGGATACGCGGCGGTGTGCGGCGCGAACCGGTGACGCCGCAGGCGATGGCGACGATCTTCTCGAATGCGCTGCGCATCCCTTCGCCCGCATCCGCCGAGTATCCGCTTCCCGCCACGCTCTTTGCGAAGTGACTCACGCCGCAACGCGGAACGGTCCGACCACATGGGCGTTCCCGCTCTGCACAAGGCTCGCCAACTCGCGGCGAGCTTGACGCAGCACAAGGCTCACGGGCGACTCGAGCCCCAACTTGTGAATGAGGGCGGCGAGTTCTTCGGATGCCCATCGCGCTTCGGACACATCAATGGCCGGCGACTCGGGCGTGAAAGCGGAACGATTCGTGACGATCATGACCCGGAACCTCCATGCTTCGGGTGGGACTCCGGAATTATGATCCGGCTTGAGCTGACGATGCAAGACGAATCGCCGGTCCGGGATTGACACTCCCGATTCCCGCGGGCTACCCTGCCGCACCCAAGATTGCCGACCAGCCGACACCGGGAAAGGGATGTCCCGTGACTGAGACCGCGCCGCGCGAACAGACCCTGGCCGAACGGTTCCCCGAGTTCGACATCGTGCCCTTCGAAGGTCGCGTGTACGGCATCCCGACGCGCGTAGCCCGCGTCGATCCCACGAATCCCGAGCAACTCCGCTTTCACCCCGCGATCGTTTCGGCGCCCACCGAAAAACTGCTCGAAGCTCGGCTCGCCAACTTCGATCCCGCTCCGTTCGTGAGCGAGCCGATCGGCTCGTTCGAAGATTACCGGCTCGTGCGTCATGCGAACCGCATCTTCGGCGTGCCGGATCGATACGGCTCGCTGGACCTGAACTGGGAAGAGGATCGCTCGAAGGACGGAGTGGTGTCCGCCGAGACGCTCGACGAAGTGCACGAACGCATTCGGATGCAACGCGACGCGGCACCCGTGGAGTTCCTCGGTTGGCTCCCCACTTTCAAGTGGTTCGGGAACTGCGGCGCACATCCGCAGTTCGGGCACACCGAGATTCCGCCGGCCGGGTACAAGTTCGTTCGCTCCCGCCCCGAGACGCCGAAGCCGGCGGCGAAGCGAGGACGCGGCCCCTCGGCATTGTGGAAGATGTGGCGGCTCGCGACGCTGCCGTATCGCTGCGCGAAGGGCATGGTGCTGAACCTTCGCGAGTTCGGCTTCCTGCAGTGCGTGGCGACGCTGTTCGCCTGTGCGAAACTGGTCGTGCAGCTGATGCGAAAGACCGGACTCGTGCGGCCGACGCTCCGGTTCGTCCACTCGCGGCACTTCCGCTCCCAAGTGATGGCCCCGCGCAAGGCCGAACTCGCGTTCCTCACCAGCCTGCCGCAAACCTACGGCCAAGTTCCGTGGGTGATCGAAATCGAAGACTCGACCACTCTGTTCTTCCCCTTCCTGCCGAACGGCCTCACCGCGGACCTGGACGTGAAAGCGTCCCCGTATTACGCATTGACCAAGGCGCTTCTCGAATCCGACTCGTGCCGCGCAATCCTCACGCACATGCGGTCCACGTTCGACACGCTGCCCGTGCTGTTCAACAGCGAAATCATCGCGAAGAAGACGCATTACGCCCCGCTCGGCGTCCGACTCCCCGAACACTGGCAGCAGCACGAAGACACGGACACCATCGATCTGCTCTTCACCAACTCCTGGCACCAGCAGCAGGTCGGCTTCTATCTCCGCGGCGGGCTCGACGTGTTGGAGGCGTTCGAAATCCTGCACGCGAAGTATCCGCAACTGCGGCTCACGCTCCGCACGCAACTCCCGCGGCTCGACGAACGCTACCAGCGGCTCATCGAGAAGTCGTGGATCCGGGTGATCGACCGGTTCCTACCGGCCAAGGAACTGGATGAACTCCAACGCGAGTCGCACATCTATTTGCTGCCGTCGGCCCGCATCCACATCGTGTCCGTGTTGCAGGCCATGTCGTACGGACAAGTCGTGGTCGGATCGGACGGCTGGGGTGTGGAGGAGTACCTCGAAGACAATCGCACCGGGCTCATCGTGCGCGGCCGCGCCGGCACCGTGTCCTGGATGGACGAATCCGTCGGCCTTCTGCGCGAAGACTACAGCCACCTGTACGAATCGAACCCGACCGTGGTGAACGGCATCGTCGAAGCCGTGTCGCGACTCGTGGAGGATGCGAAACTTCGCCGTCGATTGGGGCACGCCGCCCGCGAGGCGGTGGAAGATCGCTTCAACCTGGCGAACTGGAACGACTCGCTGAAGCGGGTGTTCGACGCGGCCAAAGGCCGATGACACATGCTGGATGATGTCGATCTTCTGGTGTGCGGAGCGGGGCCGGCGGGCTGCGTGGTCGCGGAACGGGCCGCGACCACGCTCGGGTGGAAAGTGCTGGTTGTGGACAAGCGGGCCCACATCGCCGGCAACTGCCACGATTCCCAACACTCCAGCGGCGTGCTCGTCCACAATTACGGCCCGCACTACTTCCGCACCAACGACGACTCATTGTTGTGTCATCTGTCTCAATTCACGGATTGGATTCCAGCCAATTACGAAGTAAGAAGTTCGGTGCACGGGAAGCTCTATTCCTTTCCCATCAATCTCACCACGCTCGAAGAGTATTATGGCCGCACTCTCACGCCGGAATCGGCGTGCCGGTTGTTGAGTGAGAAGCGAATCGCGATTCAACAACCGTCCAACTCCGAGGAGTGGGTGTTGAGCCGCATCGGGCGCGAATTGTATGAGGACTTCTATCGCAACTACACGATCAAGCAGTGGGGCGTCGACCCGCGGGAACTCGATCCGGAAGTGTGCGGTCGCATTCCGGTGAAGTTCGACCGCGACACGCGATATGTGTCGCACAAGCACCAAGTGATGCCGAAGGCCGGGTTCACGGCGATGTTCGCCAAGATGCTGCGAAACCGCCGGATTCGTGTGCTTCTGGACTGCCCGTTCGAGGAGGTGCGGCATCTCGTGCGGCCGCGGCGGGCCACCGTCGTCACCGGCCCGATCGACGCCTACTTCGGCCACTGCTTCGGAAAGCTGCCTTACCGCTCGCTCCAGTTTGATTTTGTGGAGCATTACATCGAATATGTGCAACCGTGCGTGCAGATCAACTATCCGAACGAACACACTTACACGCGATCCGTGGAAATCAAGCATGTGACGGGCCAACGACATCCGCACACCGTTGTCAGTTATGAGACGCCGCAGGCGGAGGGCGAGCCGTATTATCCGATCCCACGGGGCGACACCAAATCGCTCTACATGCGGTATGCCGCACTTGCGGACCGCGAACGAATCACAAATCAAGTGTACTTCTGCGGGCGGCTCGCACAGTACCGGTATTTCAACACGGATGAAGTGATTCTGGAGGCGTTGGAGTGCGTGCGGAGGATGGAACGCGAATGCGGAACGAAGCCGGCCCGGTCTGCGTTGTCGGCGGCTTGAGCGGCATCCCCGCTGATGTGCGACTGGATGTCGAAGCCGCGGTCCGCGCCGAGCCGCTGTTAGGCGAGATTCACGAGTGTCCGGCCGCGGATCGCTCCGAGTCCGTACGCCGGGCGTTGGCGAAGTTGCACGCGCGGCATCGGTTCGCGGCAATTCACTTGCCGCTCCGTGGCGGCCTGGCCTTCCGCACCTTGCAAGCCCGCGCCGCCGGTCTCGCGTTCGTGGATGTGAAGATCATTGTTCACGACGACGGCACGAGCCGCGCAGCCCGTGAAGCGAGGCAGGCTTGGCCCGCGGGCCCGGATGATCTGATCTTGGATTTCATGGAGTCCGAGTGCTTGCGTCTCGCTCCACTCGGAGGGCACCGAGTCGCGACTCGGCAGCCGTTGGTGACAGCGGGTATCGCACACTACAACCTGGGTGAATTTCTGCCGGCCGCCCTCGCATCACTCGCGGCACAAACCTATCCGCATCTCGAAGTCCTCGTGCTGGATGATGGGTCCACACAACCCGAATCACTGACCGCACTCGAGCGGTTGGAACGTGAGTTCCCGCACATCCGCTTCATCCGGCAGGCTAACGGCGGTATCGGCGCCGCACGGAACCGCTTACTCGCCGAGGCCCGTGGCGAATACTTCCTGCCCATGGATGCGGACAATCTCGCCCGGCCGAACATGGTCGAATCCTTCGTTCGCGGCATGGAACGCAACCCGGACCTCGCCGCGATGACGTGCTGGTTCCGCGCCTTCACCGAGAAACCGGACACACCGATTTACGCGTATCGTCCAATCGGCGGGCCGCACGCCCTGACCTGCATCCGCAATGTCTACGGCGACGCGAACGGCATCTTCCGCACCGCGGACTTTCGCGCCGCGGGCGGCTACGAGACGGACCGCGGCACGTCATGCGAAGATTGGGAGGCGTACGTGAAACTGGTTCACGCCGGGAAGCGGATCGGCGTCGTGCCGGAGTACTTGTTCGACTACCGCCACCGCGAGGCGGGCTTCTCGCGGGCCACGAATTGGTTCGCCAATCATCAACGCGTGCTGCGGCAATTCGAAGGTGTCGAGTGGTCCGCGTTGCTCGGATTTCAGCAGGAGAATCTGCGACTGCGGGAGAAACTGCGATCACCGCAATACCGCATCGCGGATGCGATGATCGCCCCGATGCGGTGGCTCAAGCGGCGTTTCGGAACAGGCCGCGCCCTTCCATCCGGTAGCCCTTGATCAGTTCCTTGATGCCGTCATCGAGTGTGCGGCGGGCCTCGAAGCCGGCAGCGGCCAACCTCGCACTGGAGACGATATAGTTCCGCTTGTCCGGATCCTGGCCGATCGCCGCGAAGTGCAAGTAGAAGTTCGGCACGTGGGCCTTCACCCGCAACGCGAGTTCCTCCTTGGACACATTCGCGGAATCGAGCCCGAGGTTGTAGACGTTGCCAGCCATCGCCGTCCGATTCGCCATCGCGTGCAGCATCGCATCGGCCACATCGCGGACGTGCACGAAGTTGCGCTTGAAGTCCTTCTCGAAGAGCACGAGATAGCCTTCCTTCACGGCCGCGTACACGAAGTGGTTCACGAGCAGGTCGAGCCGCATCCGCGGAGAGAAGCCGAACACGGTGGCGAGCCGGAATGCGACAGCGTTCGGCGAATCGAGCAGCAACCGCTCGGCGTCCACTTTCGTGCGGCCGTAAAGCGAGATCGGTTCGAGCGGCGTTTCTTCCGTGCAGTACGCCTGGCCCGTGGTGGCCCCATATCCGCTGTTCGTGTTCGGATAGATGACGAGTTGCTTCGGGCTGCGGAGGCGGTTCAGGAGTTTCACCGAATCGTAGTTCACGGTGTTGGCGAGCACCGGGTCGCGGTCGCACGCCGAAGCACCGACGATGGCCGCGAGATGAATGATGACGTCCGCGTCGTTCACGGCGGGCTTCATCGCCGCTTCGTCGCGCACGTCCGCCTTGATGAAATCGAAGCGATCGTTTGCGCAGAGGTGGAACAGCCCCTGCTGCCCCGCGCCGTACATCAGATTGTCCAGCGCAGTGACGAGGAACCCCGCATCCAGCAGGTGTTCGCACAGGATGCTGCCGATGTATCCGAGCCCGCCGGTGACGAGAACCCGCTCCGCCATGGTGTGCCGCTCCGTTCATCCTTGAAGGGTGTGCGGCAGTGTAACGGATGCCTCACAGCCTCTTCAAGACGGCTTCCACCTTGCGGTAGAACAGGCCTTCCCATTCGGGTGCGACGCGGCAATCGCTGTCTTCCTGCGCCCCGCCGGTGTTCTTCAACTGCTCCGCCGTCGGCGTGTAGTAGATGTACCCGTTCGTGTAGCCGGCCACGAACGAATGAGGGTGCGGCGACTTCTTCTTGATGTTCAGCCCGATCTCGACCGTGAGTTCCCCGGGGAACGTGACCAGCCGGAACTCGCCGACGCGCAGTCCCATCACTTCCACGTCCAGCGGTTTGCGGCCGGCCGCGAGGTTCGCTTCCTGGTGCTTCCTGAGCAAGGCGAGGTTCGTCTGCACCCGCGAGATCTTCTCCGCGGCGAGCATGTTGGCGATGTACGCCTTCAATGCGGCGCGGTTCGCCTCGTCCATCTTGGCGATGTCGTCGCGGCCCTGCTGCTGCTCGTGGAGGTACCGCAGCGAATAATTCGACGGGAACTCGGAAGCGAGATTGTACTTGGTGGCGAGTTCGAGGAACGTCTTGAGATTCAGCGTGGTGCCTTGAAGCGACTTCACGAGTCGGGCCTGCTCGCCGACGAGCGCGTCGATGCGCTCGGTGTGATCGGCGCGGGGAAGAGCAAGCGATTCGCGGAGCACCGTCAGCGGTGCGTTCTCGGCCGTCGCGATCTTGCGAAGCCCTTGCAACGTCGAAAGCCCGAGGCGGTTGCCGAGAATCTCGGCGTTGCGGGGGACGGCCACATCCTTGTATCCGGCGGGGTTGATGTCCCCGCCGCAGCCCTGCACGAAGAGCGCCACCGTGCCTTCGCCGAGGTTGTCCTCGATCACCTTTGACGAGAAGCCGGTGATGTCCGCCGTGTTCCCGCCGTTCGGCATGCCCATGATCGGGTGGCACGCGAAGACGTACACCGCGGCGAGCGGCTTGCCGTCCAGCTTGTCCAACCGCAGAAGGCCGATCTGCGGGTCGATCGGCCCGACGGACGCGACTTCGTCGTCCGCCGGCATCGAATACGCGTGTCGAACATCCGCCTCTTTCCCGTTCTTCAGTTTGAGCCGGCGGTTCTCGCTGACCTTGTCCTCGCGGCCGACACCGGCTCCGGCCTTCACCGGCACCATGTTCTTCGCCGCGATCTGCACCGCTTCCACGGTCTTGGCATCGACATCCTCGCACACGATGCCGTGGCAGTGGCTCGCGTTGGCGATCACGGATGCAGCCGGAATGCGGAGTTCCTTCTCGAGCCGTCCGCGAACCTTCCCAAGGTAATCGTTCTTGATGTGGCCGATCTCGCCGATGGAGACGGCGTCCAGCGTCAACAGTACCGCCGTGCGCTCGCCCTGCTTCAACACGAGTGCGCGAACGAAGAGCGGATCGCTGAACGGCAGCGAGGCTTTCCTTGTGATGTCCACCTTGCCGACTCCAGCCAAGAGCGGCTCGGCGGCGGATGCGGCGGTCGCAGTCAGGAGCGCGATCGCGACTCCACAGAAACGAGACGGCATGGCGGCACCTCCGAAGCGCGGCAAAGCGATTCCCCTTTCCTACACTGATTGCGACGCCCGTACACTCCCGGAGAGCCCCATGTCCGCAGTTCGCTTGGCGCTGTGTTCGATGGTTGCTGCGTTCACCGCCACCGGTGCCGCCCGCGCCGCCAATCCCGTCGTCGTCATCGAGACGAACCTCGGCACGATCAAGGTTGAACTGTACGAAGAGAAAGCGCCGATCACGGTGAAGAACTTCCTCTCGTACGTGGATGACAAGCACTACGACGGGCTGATCTTCCATCGCGTGATCGAAGGGTTCATGGTGCAGGGAGGCGGCATGGAACCGGGCGGCAAGGAAAAGAAGACCAAGCCCGCGATCAAGAACGAAGCGGCGAACGGGCTCTCGAATCTCCGCAGCACGATCGCCATGGCCCGCACCGGCGAACCGGACAGCGCCACCAGCCAGTTTTACATCAACACGGTGGACAACACGTTCCTGGACAAGAAGGAAGACCCGAACGGCGTGGGCTACTGCGTGTTCGGCCGCGTGATCGAAGGCATGGACGTGGTGGACAAGATCGAAAAGGTGAAGAAGAAGCCGGTGGCGCAAGGCAAGCCGAGCGTGCCGGTGGAAGACGTGGTGATCAAGTCCGTGCGGAAAACCGAGAAGAAGTGATCATTGCTTCCAGGCACCCTGAAACCCGGTTTCCAAAGCGAAACCGGGTTTCAAGCTAGACGGGAGGTCCCATCGAGCTTTCATTTCGAGGCGAATGTCAGGCGGGATCGCGGCCACGCACAGGCAGGCGAACAACACTGCTGCTAGCCCCCACAGTAGGGGGCGCGGAATGCGGGCTCGAAGCACTCTTTTTCATGACTCTCCAGTTTACACCGGAAGGCTCACCGCTTGCACCATGTTCCCGGCCTCTTCCTCATCCTTCCAGAACAACGGCACGATGCCGAGTGATTCCTGTTCCTGAATCAGGCACGTCAGGTTGTGGCAGATGATGTTGCACAGCACTTCGGCGACCATCGCCGTCTGGCATCGGCTCACTACGTCATGACCGAACTTCCGCTTGATCGTGGAGAACGTGGACTCCACGTTCGACCGCTTGTGATAGTGGGCCATGTACTCTTCCTGATAAACTGAAAGGAGTGGAACGCCTTGCTGAGCATCCCGCCCGCTGCGCCGGTGTTGTTCGACTTGAACCCAGTCTATGCTTCCCCGCCGCACTCCGCGACCGCTTCATAGTTCTCCACGGACACATAAGCCTTGTCCGCGCTCACTTCGCCATCTCGAAATGCTACTTCGTTTCCTTCAGGAGTGGGATGAACTGCGGGGAGTCGTGCGCGTCCTTGTCCAGAATGCGAGGCAACGGATGAACGCCTCTCTTGGATGGCGGGCTCGCGCGAGCGACCAGAAGGGTTCTCATATCGGCGCAGGTTCGATCACACGCATCGACTTCCACTTCCCGTGGCGGAAACGCAAGAAGAAGCAAACGGACATTGAGATGATGTGCATCGTGGCGAAGGACCACGCCCAGTAGATCGGGTCGCCCATGCCCGGGTACTTCCCCAGCAACTCGGCTCGGTTCGACACCACGTAAATGGTTGGGATCACCATCACCGGCCACGCCAGGATGAACGTGAGCCATGTCACGAACTTGGTGTCGCCCGCGCCGCGGAGGGCGAACGCGAATGTGAGGTTCATGCTGTCCGCCACCGAATAGATCGCCACGCAGATGAGCAGGCTCGGCACGATCGCGGCGATGGCGTTGAACTTCGCGAGTTCCTCGGGAGTGTCCGGAGCAAACGCGGCAAGCATGAACTGCGGAATCGTGACATACAGCACGGCGATGCACGAGATGTAACCCGTCATCCACTTCAAGCCGGTGTACGTGGTGCGTTCGGCCGCGTCGGGGCGGTCTTCACCCAGCCGCTGGCCCACGAGGATGCAGATCGCCGTGCCGAGCCCGATCATCGGCAGGAACGTGATCATGTTCAGCGTGATCGTGAGGCTGGTGGCACCGAGTTCGGCGGGCCCGAGGCGGCCCACGTACAGCGTGAAGATGGTGAAGGCGAGCACGTCCAGGAACATCTGCATGCCGGCGGGGCCGCCAAAACGTAGCAGTCGGCTGAACAGTTCGCGTTCGGGCCGCCAGTCGCCGGTTCGATACCGTTCGCGGAATTGCTTCCGGCAGAAGAGCAGGAGCCCGAACAGGGCGGAGGCCCAGGAACCGATCGCGGTGGCGAGCCCGGCCCCTTCGATGCCCATCTCGGGGAAGCCTGCGTTGCCGAAGATGAGGAGCAACGCGAGGCTCACGTTCACGGCGGTGCCGAAGGCGTCGATGCCGAGCACGGTCCAGGTTTGGCCGCGGCCGGAGAAGAAACTGTTTACCGCGGCGATTAGCAGCATCGGCATGCCGGCGAGTGTGAGGTAACGCAGGTAGATCGCTTCGAGCCGCTGCAACTCCGGGTCGTGGCCGCCGAGTGCGACGAGATGCGGTGCAACCGGGATCATCAAGAGAAAGAGCAAACCGCCGATCACCGCGAAGTGCAGCCCTTGCCACACCGCGGGGCCGACGCGTTCCGGCCGGTTCGCCCCCGTGTACTGCGCCACAAACGTGCTGACGTAGCCGGCGATGCCTTGCAGCAATCCGAACGGCAACCAGAAGAGGATGACGGCCGGGAAAGACGCCGCGACTTCATCCGGGTTGTGCCGCGAGAGCAACACCCGGTCCACGGCGATCTGGATGGTCATGAACGATTGCGAAAGGATGAGTGGCAGGGCGAGGGCGAGGAGTTCGCGACTGCCGCCGTGCGATGCGGACGATGCGGTTTGGCTCGCCGCACCGCTGCCGTCCGTGGCCGCTTCCGACTTCTCCATCCCTCGCTCCGTATCCGCTTCCTGAGGCATCCCTCTGTGATACGCCTTGAGGCGGCCGGGTTCGCGCATGGATGCGGAAATCGGGCTTCCCTCGCTCCCCGAAGGTCGCTATTTCCCCCGCAACTCGGCAGGGAGCAGCCCATGTACAAGTTGATCGCGCTCGGTGTGGCCGCCATCGGATTCGTCGCCGCCCAGCCGCCCAAGCCCGCGGAACCCGCCGCATTGCCGGATCAGGTGAAGACTGCGGACCCGCTGGGCGCCATGCTTTCCGATGCGAAAACAGCCTATTCCAAGGTTCGCGATTACAGCGGCGTCTTCACCCGCCAGGAACGCGTGAACGGCGTGCTCGGCGCGGAGCAGGTCGCGGAACTGAAAGTGCGTGCGAGGCCGTTCAGCGTGGCCCTGAAGTTCGCGAAGCCGCAGGCCGTGGCCGGAATGGAAGAACTGTATGTGTCCGGCACCCGCACCGGGAAAATGAAATATCGCCCGGCCGGAGCCAAGGGCATCAACGGCTTCCAACTCGTTTCTTTGGACGATCCGAAGATCCTCTCCGAGACGCGGCACCCCGTGACCGAAGTCGGCATCGCCGCCGTGCTGGAACGGCTCACCGGCATCGCCAACCGCGAGAAGACGTCCGGGAACGGGCTCGAAGTCTACACCGCCGAATACGAGTTCGGCGGGAAGAAGACGACTCGGTACGAGGTGGTCGCCCGTCGAGCCCATGCCCATCGCTATGCCTATCGGGTGCTTGTGTATGTGGACAAGGACACGAAACTGCCCGTCCGCTTCGAAGCCTATGACGCCCCGAAGCCCGGCAGCACCGTGGGTGAATTGCTCGAGGCATACAGCTACACGGATCTGAAGTTCAACGTGGGGTTGGGTGATAGCGCGTTCGAGTGATGGCGAGCCGGCACGCGTCAGCGGCCGGAGATCGGCGAGTGGCGAAACTCCGGCCGCTCATGCGTGCCGGCTCGCCCGATCGCGTACAATTCTGGCATGTCCGAACTCACCTCCCGCATCCTCCATGCAGTTACGCGGCCCAGCTACTCGCCGATCAAACCCAAGGCCCTGAGCAAGCGGCTCGGGCTTGCCGCGGACGATTACCCTGAGTTCCGCCGCACCGTGAAGGAACTTCTTCGCGAGGGGCGGCTCATGCTCATCGGTGGCAACACGCTCCGCGCCGCGGATGTTCACGGCACCGTGACCGGCACCTATCGGCGATCGCCCTCCGGAAACGGCTTCGTCCGCCCGCACATCAAGGACGGCATCCCGCAACCGGACGTGTTCGTCCGCGAAGGGAAGGCACTGGATGCTTCCACCGGCGACGAAGTCCGCGTGAAGATCACTCGCCCCGCGAGCCAGACCAAGGATGCCGCCGGCGAAGTGATCGAAGTCCTGAACCGCTCCACCCGCACGTTCGTGGGCACGTATTTCGAACGCGATGGTGAAGCGTTCGTCCGCATCGACGGCACCGTGTTCGCGCACAGCGTCTCGGTCGGCGATCCGGGCGCGAAAGGGGCGAAGCCGCAGGACAAGGTCGTGGTCGAGATGCTGAGGTTCCCCTCGGCCGATGAACGGGGCGAAGGCGTGATCGCGGAAGTGCTGGGCGCGCAAGGGCAACCCGGCGTGGACACGCTCTCGATCATCAAGGCGTTCGGCCTGCCGGAGGAGTTCCCGCCCGCGGCGTTGGAGGAAGCACGTATTGCCGCGGCAGCGTTCTCCGAGAACGATCTCGGCGGCCGCACGGACTTCACTCACGATCTTGTCATCACCATCGACCCGAAAGACGCCCGCGATTTCGATGATGCCATCACCGTGACGATCGACCCGAAGACGAAGCACTGGGTGCTGACGGTGCATATCGCGGATGTGGGTCATTTCGCCAAAGCCGGGGGCCCGCTGGATCAGGAAGCCCGCCGCCGCGCCACCAGCGTGTACTTGCCGCAGAAGGTCATCCCCATGTTCCCGGAGGTGATCTCGAACGGCCTCGCGAGCTTGCAGGAAGGGAAACTGCGCTATGTGAAGACGGTGCGGATGGAGTTCACCCCCGGCGGGCAGAAGGGGAATGTCGAGTTCTTCAACGGCGTGATCCGCACGGCGAAGCGATTCACCTACGAGGAAGTGCAGGCGGAGTTGGACGCACTGAGCGGGGGGCGTAAGCCCTCCGTGTCCGATGGTGCTGAGGACGCCGAGACACCAAGAACGGACCGGCAGCGCGAGATCACTTCGATGCTCCGCCGCATGCGAGACCTCGCACTGCTGCTTCGCAAGAAGCGCGGCAAGCGAGGCTCGCTGGAACTGAGCATGCCCGAGGCGGTTCTGGAGTATGACACGAACGGCCGCGTGAGCGGAGCCCACTTCGCGTCGCACGACATGAGCCATCAACTGGTCGAAGCGTTCATGTTGGCGGCGAACGAGGCCGTGGCCGAGCACTTCGCCCACAATGAGATCCCGTTCCTCCGCCGCGTTCACCCCGCGCCCAATGAAGAGAAACTCGTTGCGTTCGCCCGTTTCGCCGACCTGCTCGGCTACCGGATCCGCAAGCCGCAGGACCGCTTCGAACTGCAGAGGGTGCTGAACGAATCCGCGGAGAAGCCCGAACGCGCGGCCCTGCACTTCGCCCTGCTCCGCAGCTTGAAACAAGCTTCGTACTCGCCGATCCAAGACCAGCACTACGCGCTCGCCAGCCAGGAGTACTGCCACTTCACGAGCCCGATCCGCCGCTACCCGGACCTCACGGTTCACCGCACGCTGGACAAATGGATCCGCCGCAAGCCGACAGGCACCGACGAAGCCGAACTCCAGGCGCTCGGCGAACACTGTTCGCGGATGGAGCGCCGGGCCGAGACCGCCGAACGCGAACTCGTGAAGCTGAAGATCCTGCTCTTCCTCACCCGCAAACTCGGCGAGCGATTCGATGCGGTGATCACCGGTGTCGCGGACTACGGATTCTTCGCGCAGGCCGAACAGATCCCCGCGGAAGGCATGGTCCACATTTCGTCTTTGACGGACGACTTTTACCAGTTCGACCCGGATTCCCACACGCTGGAGGGCCGCCGCAGCCGGAAGCGGTTTCGGCTCGGCGATCGCGTGAAGGTGGAGGTGGGTCGCGTGGACGTGCAGAAGCGGATGCTGGATTTCCGATTGGTTCACGCAGAACCGCGAGCCGGAGGCGTGAGCCACGAGCCGCCACCCCGAAAGCGACCGAAACCCAAGCAGATCAAGAAGGGCCGCAAGAAGAAGAACCGCTGATCCGCCCGCGCCGATTGTCGCTTCCGCACTCCTCCGCTAAGTTCACCAGACGGAGGTTTGCCGATGTCCGAGCCGCAGAATCCTGAAACGCCCGCCACTCCCGCCCCGATTCCGGCCCCGGCCGCAGAGGCCGCTGCTCCGACGGCTCCCTCGCCGCTGGATCGCAAGCCGCAGCCCGGCGCCCGCCGCCCCGGCGGCCCGACGCGGCCCTTCCCGCAGAACAAGGGGCCGCGTCCGGACAAGCCCATGAATCCCGGTGGCAAGCCGCCGCAACTGGACAAGAAGGACTTCGGCGGCGCCAAGCCGAACAACCGCGAGCTGGACAAGCTCATCGAGGACGAACTCGCCCAAGCCATGGCCGGGTTCGACGTCTCCGCCACCGTCGTGGCCGAGGAGAAGAAGCCGGCCGGGGCGACCTTCGGTGCCAAATCCAATCGGAAGACCGGTACGATTGTCGGGCTTCACGGCAAAGATGTCTTCGTGGAAGTGCCGGGCGGCCGCTCGCAGGGCGTGCTGCCGATCTCGCAGTTCGAGGACAAACCGCCGCGGATCGGTGACACCGTCGAATTCGAAGTGGAACGCTTCGACAACGCGAACGGGCTGCTCATTCTCACGCGAGAAGGCTCCACGCAGGTGGTGCAGGATTGGAGCGGCCTGCAGTACGGCGCGTTCATCGAAGTGAAGGTCACGGGCACGAACAAGAACAAGACCGGGCTCACGGTGGAAGCCAACGGCATCCGCGGGTTCCTCCCCGCCAGTCAGTTGGATCTGTACCGCGTCGAGGACATCGAGCAGTTCGTGAACCAGCGAGTGAAGGTGATGGTGGCCGAGGTGAACGCCTCGGAGCGCAACCTGATCGTAAGCCGCCGTGCCGTCCAGGAACGCGAGAAGGCGATCAAGGCCGAGGAGTTCTGGAAGACGGCGGCGGAAGGTGTGGTGAAGACCGGCATCGTGCGGAGCATCAAGCCCTTCGGCGTGTTCGTCGATCTCGGTGGTGCGGACGGGTTGTTGCCCGTCTCCGAAATGTCGTGGCAGCGCGTGGACGATCCGAACTCGCTCTTCAAGATCGGCGATTCGGTGGAGGTGAAGATCGCCCGCATCGATTTCGACGCCAAGAAGATCAGCCTGAGCCTGAAGGCGATGGTCCGCAGCCCGTGGGACGATTTCGCGGACAAGGTGAAGGCCGGTGCCCGGCTCGACGGCAAGGTGACGCGCCTCGCGGACTTCGGTGCGTTCGTGGAACTGGAGCCCGGCATCGAGGGGCTGATTCACGTGTCCGAGCTTTCGACCCAACGCGTGCGCCGCGTGCGGGACATTGTGAGCGAAGGGCAGACGGTTCACGTCGAGGTGCTGGCCGTGGACCCGGAAGCCCGGCGGATGAGCCTCAGCTTGAAGTCCATCCAGCGGGAAAAGGAAGACGCGGAAGACCAGGCGGAGGAGGCGGAACGCCTCGGCGACCTCGCGGCCGCCGAGGAGAAGATGGCGAACCGCCCCGTGAACCCGAACCTCCGCGGCGGCATCGGCGGCGGCGACGGCGCTCCGCTGTTCGGATGACGCGCTAGCGTGTTCGCGATGGGCCTCGCGAACACGCAGCCGGCGGAGCAGGTTGATGACCCGGCGTTGGCTGTTGGTTGCGATAGTTGTCGTGGTGGGGGGCTATGCGCTCTACCACTCCACTCGGCTGCCCCTCTGCATTGAACCCAAGCCGTATGAAGCGATGCAATTCGCCGATGTCACCGCGGCTGCGGGCATTCGCTTTACGCACGTCAACGGTGCCACGGGCAAGAAGCTCCTCCCCGAGACGATGGGTGGCGGGGTCGCGGTCATCGATTACGATCGCGACGGCAAGCCCGACCTCTTCTTCGCGAACGGCCGGCCGTGGCCGGGGCAATCCGGAACCGCCACGCAAGCCCTCTATCGCAACAAGGGCGACGGGACATTCGAAGATGTCAGTCAAGCGACCGGGCTTGCGGTCAGTCTTTACGCGATGGGCACCGCGGTCGGCGACTTCGACAACGACGGATGGCCGGACCTGTTCCTCACCGCCATCGGCAGCAACCGGCTCTTCCGCAACGTGGAAGGCAAGCGGTTCGAAGACATCTCCGAAACCGCGGGCTTCGGCCAGCCCATGCCGTGGGGCGGAAACTACGAAAGGTTCCTTGAACGCGAAGAGCCACTTTCATTCCCCGCCTCGGCCGCGTTTCTCGATTACGACAACGACGGCAAGCTCGACCTGTTCGTGTGCAATTATCTCACTTGGTCGCCGGGGTTCGACCTCGGCGTGAAGGCCACGCTCGCCGGCGGCACGCGGGCGTACGTGCCGCCGCAGCAATTCCCCGGCACTCACTGTCAACTCTTCCGCAACATTGACGGCAAACGGTTCCAAGACGTGTCCGCGGCGGCGGGCGTGCAAGTGAGCGAATCGCGAGGCCCGATCGGCAAGTCGCTTGGCGTCGTCGTGTGCGATCCGGATCGCGACGGCTGGCCCGATCTCGTGGTGGCCAACGACACGGAGCGGAACTTCTTCTTTCACAACAAGCAGGGCCGGTTCGAAGAGGAGGGTCGCTTCGCGGGGCTGGCCTACGCGGACGGACGGCCGCGCGGCGGCATGGGTATCGATGCGGATGGCGACTCGCGAATCGTCGTGGCGAACTTCACCAATGAGCCGAACTCGCTGTTCAAGCGCATGGGTGAGAAGCCACTTCGATTCGCGGATACGGCGACGGAAGCGGGGCTCGCCGGCCCGAGCCGCGCCCCGATGAAGTTCGGCGCGGTGTTCGCCGACTTCGACTTGGATGGCAGCGTCGATCTCTTCACCTGCAACGGGCATCTCGAACCGGACATCGCCATCGCGCAGGCCGGCCAGACATTCAAGCAGTCCGCACAGTTGTTCCGCAACGTCGGCACCGGCTTCGAAGTGGAAGCGACCCCGTTCCCGCCGATGGTCGGCCGCGGCTGCGCGTACCTCGACTACGACGGCGACGGCGACCTCGACCTGGTGCTCGTGGAGAACGGCGGCCCGGCCCGGCTCTTCCGCAACGACCAGACCGCGCGATCGTTCATCCGCTTCAACTTGGTCGGTAAAACCTGCAACCGCGATGCAATCGGCGCCGAGATCGAAATCGGCCCGCAGCGCAGGCTCGTCTCGCCGACGCACGGCTACCTGAGCCAAAGCGCACGCACCGTCACCTTCGGCGGCGTGCCCGAAGTCATCGACCGCGTGACAGTGCGTTGGCCCGCCGGGAAAGTGCAGGAGTGGACGGGGCTGAAGGCGGGAACGGCACACGACTTGATTGAGAAGTGACTTGCTTGTATGGTGCTGAAATACTCTCAGCGATCAGCGAAATGTCCTTGAAAACGCCTTGTTTCGCTCCCGAATTTCGCTTGCATTTCGAGTTTTTCAGCGCCCTGCTATAGTGCGTGACTCGCGGAATGGAACGTCTTTCCACATGACGTTCGTGTTCGATGATGCCGAGCACTTGTCCGCAATCTACACCGGTCTCGACAAGTAGTGAACTGCAACGTCAGCCCGCCGCCTGCAACAGCGGGTCGGTTAACGTTGCCTTCAACGAGGATAGGCTCGCCCTCTCGATTGGCTCGGTGGGCAGAAGACTGCTGGCGGGTCATTTCAGCGTGAAGATCGCCACTTCAGGGCGGACGCCGAAGCGGAAGCGCCAGCCGAAGCCGACGCCCTTGTTCACGTACACATGGCCCGGGCCGTGCGGGTAGAGGCCGGCGGCCCAGCGCTTCGCCTTCTTTCGCAAGAGCACGCGGCCCAACCCCGGCCAATCGATCTGGCCGCCGTGGGTGTGGCCGGAGAGCACGAGGTCGAAGCGGTGCTCCGCGAACTGCTCCACCGATTGCGGGTTGTGGGCGAGCACGATGCGCGGCGTGCGCGGGCAGGCGTCCTGGAGTGCGGCGGCGGGGTCGCTCTCGCGGCTCCACAGGTCGTCGATGCCCGCGACGATGAGTCCGTCGCCACCGCGGTCGTGGCGGACGGCTTCGTTCCGCAATACGCGGACGCCGTGCCCGCCGAGCGAGTCCGCGATGCGGCGGTGCAGGTCCGGGTGGCGTCGCACGCCGCGGATGTTGTGAACCGAAAAGTCGTGGTTGCCGAGCACGGCGTAGACGCCGAGCGGGGCGCGGAGACCGGCGAAGAGCTTCGCGGCGGCGTCCACATGGCGCGGCCCGCGGTCGATGAAGTCCCCCGTGAGCGCGATCAGGTCCGGCTTCTCTTCGGCGGCGCGTTCGATCGCTCGTTCGAGATAACCCTTCGGCAGGTGTTCGCCGTAGTGGAAGTCCGTGAGGTGGGCGACGCGGGTGCCGTGGAACGCGGGCGGAAGCTCGCGGACGGACAGGTCGATGCGGTTGAGTTCGAGCCACGTCGGCTCGACGCGGCGGCCGTAACCCAAGCGGGCCCAGTTGCGGCCGACGAACCGCGCGAGGCGGCCTTGCACGGTGGGCGGTTCCTGCGGCGGAGCGTTGTGATGGTCCGCACGCGGATGCGGATGCGGTCGATGCGGCTCGTGCGGCGGCGGATGCTTCACAGACCCCTCCTCCTTCGGCTATTCTATCCGTCACCCCCACCGCCGGACTGCCGCCATGCAATACGGGCTTGCCTTCAACTACATCATCGGCCGAACCGGCGGCTGGACGAACCTGCTGCTGATCACGGTATGTACGCTCATCCCGGTGCTCGGGCCGATCGTGCTGCTCGGCTACCAAGCGGAGGTGGCGATCGCGCTGATGCAGGATGAAGAGCGCCGCGGCCACAAGGATTTCAACTTCGACCGCTTTATGGAGTACCTCACGCGCGGCCTTTGGCCGTTCCTTATGAGCCTCGTCGTCTCGGTGGCGATCATCCCGCTGTTCTTCGTGTTCTTCATCTTGGGCGGTGTCGCGGCCGCCGCGGCGCCGGACATCGGGTTCGTGTTCCTGATCCTCGGTTACTTCCTCGCCATCGGCGTGACGATCGCGCTCTCCGTGTTCACGGCCCCGATGCACTTCCACGCGGGGCTCGCGAACAAGTTCGACTTCGGGGCTGCGTTCCGGTTCACGAAGTCGTTCTGGAGCACGGTGGGTATGAAGGCGCTCGGCTCGTGGCTGGTGTTCGTGGTGCTCTCCATGGGCGTGGCGCTCGTGGGGTTGCTCGCCTGCTTCGTGGGGATCTACCCGGCGTCCGCACTCATCCAGATGGCGTCGCAGCATCTGCACGTGCAACTGTACGACGAGTACTTGGACCGCGGCGGCGAGCCGATCGAGATCGCGCCGATTGAGAAGAAGTCGGCGAAGCGGAAGCGACGGCGCGACGACGATGAGGATTACGAAGACGACGAGGAACCGCGACGCCGGCGACGGGAGCGCGACGAGGAACCGGAGTGAGCGTCAGGGGGATGCGAAGCGCGTCCCGGCGCGGGGCCGGACCTGCTCGCCGGGGTCCGTGCCGGGCGGCAGGTCCCGCCACCCCGCTCCCATCATCCGCGTGCGGCTCCCGATGGCGAAGCCCTCGTCGAAGATCTTCTTCTGATCCTCGGGTGTCAGGCCAAGGCCGCCGGTCAGTTCCAAGGTCATGTCTTGCGGCAGGGCCGTGAGCCGGAAATCGACTCCGGATTCCAAGCAGTTGAGATAGATGCGGTAGAGTTCGTCCCGCGTCTTGCCGTAGAGGATGGACCGCATCGACTGCGACACCATGTTGGTGAAGCGGGAGCGCGTGCAGGTGGGGTCGGCGTAGAGCTTGCCGTTGCTCACGACGTAGAGCGTGGAACCGTTCGGCGCGACCGTCGTGTCGAGGCCGGCGGCGCGGTTCAAATCGGCGACCATGAACGAGCGGAAGATCACTTCGTCGCTCACGCCGCCGTCCACGTGCAGTTCCTCATAACGGCGGCCGTCGATCTCCACGGGGATTCTCACGGCGGGGAACACCCCGGGCACCGAACTCGAGGCGAGCACGATCTTGCGGTAGAGTTCCGCGGATTCGACCGTGCCTTTCGAGGCGATCGCGCCCATGTCCCAGATCACGAGCTTGTGCGTGTCGATGTTCGTGGTGCCGATGTAGAGGCGGCGGCCGGAGGCGTGGGCGGCGGCGACTTCAGCCAGCACCTCCGGCGTGATTTCCTTCTCGATTTTCTTCGCCATCGGCCGCGCGGTGTACAGCGAGTCCGCGAAGGGGAGATGGATCGCGGGGCGGCCGCGAAGGATGTCCGCCCGGGTGACACCGATCATGCGTGTGCGGAGGCGGTCGTCGTACTGCGGGCCGAGGAAGGCGTAGGTGGCGATGAGCCCGCCGGTGCTGATGCCGGTGACGACGTCGAACACGGGGCGTTCGCCGGTGGAGGTCCAGCCGTTGAGGACGCCGACGCCGAAGGCGCCGTAGAGACCGCCGCCGGAGAGGGCGAGGAAGTTGTACGGCCGGGCGTTCGCGGGGCGGCTCGGGGCGATGTGCTTGCGATACTCGGCCTCGACGCCGCGGATCACGACGGGGCCGGCGGGCGGCCTCGCGTCCGGTGCGGAAAGGTCGACGAGATCACGACGCTCCGAGAGGTGCTCCGGCACGCAGGCCCGCTTCGTGCAGCCGCACGCCAGGCACAGGACGACGATAGCGGCGATCCGGGAAACCATCCGTGTCGCCCCGCCCCTTGGAACCTGCGCACCCGTTCCAGATTATCGGCACGCGGCGGGGCCGGACTTCACTGTTGCATGGCCGAGCCGGAACAACCGATAATCCCGGCTTTGAGCAAGCCCTACGATGCCGCGACGAAAGCGTTGATCGAAACGGACCCGGCGGGATGGGTCGCGTTTCTCGGCTGCCCCGTGCCGCCCGGGGCGGTCAGCCTCGTCGATGCCGATCTTTCAACCGTGAGCGCTGAAGCGGACAAAGTGATTCGCGTGGAGTTCCCTGCGCCGTGGTTGCTGCACCTGGAATTGCAAGCGAGCCGGGACGATACGCTCGAGCGACGGATGCTGCGGTATCACGCGTTACTTCATGACCGCCATGGGTTCCCCGTGTGCTCGGCGGCCATCCTCCTTCGCCCGTCGGCGAACCTGCCATTCTTGAATGGCGAATTGAAAATGGAGTCGCCAATCGGGTGGCCGTGGAGTTTCCGGTACGGCGTGGTGCGGGTCTGGGAATTGCCTCCCGCTGCGTTCCTGAATGGCCCGCTCGGCTTGTTGCCGCTCGCGCCGATGTCCGGGATGGCGGAACCGGAAGCGGAACTTCCGGGTGTCGTGCGGCAGATGGAAGCTCGGATGCGGGAGGTCGACGAACCCGAATTGAAGAACCGCCTCTGGATTGCGACTTACGTGTTGATGGGGTTGCGGTACAATCAAACCATCGCGGACACCGTGTTGTCAGGAGTGCGAGACATGGAAGAATCCGTCACCTACCAAGCCATCGTGAAACGCGGGCTTCAGCAGGGCATGCAGCAGGGCATGCAGCAGGGAACCGTGGCGGAAGCCAAGCGGTTTCTCTTCTTGGCGGCGCAACCCCGACTGGGAAGCCCGACGGCCGCTCAGCAGGCCGCGATCAACGCCATCTCGGATGTCGGCCGGCTCGAAGCGATGGCTCCCCGCATCCATTCCGCCTCGAACTGGGACGAATTGCTCGGTGCCGAATAAACCATTCCGTACTCGTCAACCATTCGGAGACCCTCCCATGCCGAAGAATTCCGTTCATCGCCGGTCGTTCCTCGCGGCCGGCGCCGCGGCGGGAGCCGCGATCTCGCTTCCCGCCAAGAGCTATTCCGCCATCGCCGGTGCCAACGACCGCCTCGGCGTCGCGTTCCTCGGCGTCGGCGGCCGCTGCCAGCAGCACATCGACGTCATTCTCGAAATGCAGGGGAAGAAACTGCCCGTGGCTCCCGTCGCCGTTTGCGACGTCTGGGACGGCGACCAGGAACTCGGCAACAAGAAGGGCCGCGGCCTTTACCCCTCCGCCAAGCGATGCGGCATCGATATCAACGACAAGGACCACGTTTCCAAGAACTACCAGAAGATCCTCGATCAGAAGGACGTGGACATCGTCTGCATTGCCACGCCGGACCACTGGCACGCCCGCATGGCGATCGACGCCATGGATGCCGGCAAGCATGTGTACATGGAGAAGCCGATGACCCGCACGATCGCCGAGGCGATTGCGGTGGTGGACACGGCCGTGAAGAAGAACAAAGTCGTCACCGTCGGCGTGCAATCGATGGCGGACCCGACATGGCGGGCGGCCCATGAGTACATCGCGGCCGGCAACATCGGCCACGTGCTCCAAGGCCAGACCAGTTACTTCCGCAACTACATCGGCGGCCAGTGGCGCTACTACCCGCTCAAGGCGGACATGACCCCGAAGACCATCGACTGGAACATGTGGCTCGGCCACGGCTTTAAGTCCGTGGACGGCTCGCCGCTCGGGCCGACCGAGAAGGAGCAACCCTTCGACCGCGCCGTGTGGGCCCAATGGCGCTGCTACTGGCCGTTCGGCGGCGGCATGTTCACCGATCTCTTCGTGCACCAGACTACGCACATCCTGGCGGCGATGGGGCTCCGCTTCCCGGCCCGCGTCGTCGGCGCCGGCGGCATCTACCTCGAGTACGACGGCCGCGACGTGCCGGACGTGGCCACCGTGGTCGCGGACTTCGAAGAGGGCGCCCAGTTCATCGTGTCCGCCACAATGTGCAACGACACGCAACTGGGTGAAGTGATCCGTGGCCGCCTCGCCACGATCAAGTTCGTGGGCGGCGGCGACTACATCAAGGGCTTCGACGTGTTCGCCCAAGGCCTTGCGGGCGGCCCGCAGAAGCCGAAGAGCGACAACGGCACCGAGAAGCCGGTCCACGAGTTCCGTCACGACAAGTCCGGCAACGCCACCTACGCGCTGTGGGAAAACTACCTGGAGTGCGTGCGGGCCAACAAGCGTGAGACGCTCAGCACGCCGGAACTCGGCGCCGCCGCGTTCAGCACCGTGAACATGGGCGTGCTCAGCTACCGCCAAGGCAAGGTGCTCTTCTGGGACAAGGAGAAGCGTGCCCCGAAGGAGGCGGACGGCTCGTGGGCCAGCAACCTCGAGGCCCGCAGCAAGAAGCGCGGCAAGCCGAACAACATCATCGGCTGGCAGGGCGGCGACAAGGGCAACACCGTCGTTCCGCCGGACTACCAGAAGCTCGAAGGCCCGTGGGTGGACGGCAAGGACCCCGCCGGCCAGTAAGCGTTGCAAAACCGCGAACCCCGAACCCGGTTTCTGCTTCGGAAACCGGGTTTCTTCTTGGATACTCCCATGGCCGACGACACGCCCATTCCCGACAAGCCTGACGAGGACGACGACCGCCCCCGTCGGCGTCGACGCCGGGACGAAGATGACGACGACTTCGAAGACGACCGCCCGCGACGGCGACGCCGTCGGGAGGAGGACGAAGGCGATGGCGGACTCCAGTTCGTCGTTCCCATCAACACGTCCGGTCTCGCCATTGCGGCCGGCTATGTCGGCCTGATCTCCGTCTTGTGCCTGCCCGCTCCGCTCGCCCTGATCCTTGGCATCCTCGCCCTGCGGCAACTGAAGAAGAACCCGAAGATGCACGGCCACGCCCGCGCGATCTTCGCCATCGTGATGGGCGTCATCTTCACGCTGGTCCCGCTGGCCTTCTTGGCCATCGGAGCTGCGAGCGGCGGATTGAAGTGATTCGAACCTGGAGCCCGACACGATGTGGAAGCCCGTCCCGTTCCTGATCCTCGCGTTCACCACCGCCTGCTCCGGCGCGCAGCCCGCGGACACGCTGGACGGCCAATATGTCGCCGTCGCCGTGACTCGTGATGGGAAGCCGGAAGGCGACGAACTCGTGAAGTCCGTCTCCCTCGTCATCAAGGGCGACGAGATGCAGTTCACCGTGAAGGACAAGAAGCACCCGGCCAAGATCAAGACGGATGCCAAGGCCAAGCCGGCGACCATCGACATCTCGCCGTCCGAAGGGGCGGACACCAACCGCACCTTCCACGGCATCTGGAAGTTCGAGAAGGGCGAGTTGTGGCTTGCCTTCCGCGAGCGCGGCGACCGCCCCGCCGAGTTCAAAGGCGAGGACGGCGCGATCTTGTTCCGCCTCAAACGAGACGAGAAAAAGTGAACTCGGGGAGCCCGCGTCGAGTTTTCCGGTTCTCCGCCCTCTGACGGCCGGTGCTGGTGTGACGGCCTGCGGGTTCGCGTTCTTCGGGTTGCGCCGCCGCAAGCGCACCTCTATGCTGACGGCAGAAGGGTTCCGAGGTCGCGGCTTGACGCGACACTTGGAATCCGGCAGCGCGGGCTTGAGGCGATTCGGTGCGGAGTGCGCGAAAAAGTGGCAGTGCGTCGCGGTGCGATTCGTTCCCCGCGCGCCTTCCGAGTAACGTGCCTGCCGCGCCGTGCGGTCTTGAAATCGCGATGCCGACGTGCGAAATTGCGTGACGGGTTTTTGAGTTCGCGACGATAACTGCTGCGTACAATGCGGTCGGATCGCCCCATAGTGTACGGGTGAACCCTGATCGCCCCGCTGCCGCGGCCTTGCGGCAGGGAGACGCAGACCCATGGCGAACGCAACCCCGGGCCGCTGGATGCAGTGGCGGGTGAAACTCGTGTCGAAGCCGAAAGTCGACAACGGAGGCGGGTTTGTCCGCCGTCCGCTGGTGGAAGAGGAGCCGGGGCCGGATGGCATCCGCCACGGTTTGGTCGCGCGGATCCGCGCCGAGATCGCGGCCGGCACCTACGACACGGAAGAACGCTGGCGGGCCGCCGAAGAGCGGCTCTTGGACCGCATCGAACAGGGCGTCTGAAAAGAAGCGAGGCCGGCGAAAGCCGGCCTCGTCCGTTCCACTCACTTCTTGTAAGTCTTCGTGCTCCGCAGCTTGTGCTTGCGCTTCTTCCGCCGCCGCTTGTTGGCCGTGCGGAGTTCCTTCTCGCGTGCTGAATCCCCATCGACGCCTCCGGAATGCAAGTCTGTTCAGTCAGTGTAAGCTGAACAGCACGACTGTCCCGGTGTTGCGATTCCGCTCCGGCCTGAACCGCTTGCACAAGCCGGATTCGTGACACACGTTTCACGCGTCTCCTGCCGCGCCGAGGCCGACGCCCATGGGCCGATCATCCGCGAGAAACGTGATCACGCTGCGCATGAAGCGACCGCAAACCTTCGCCGAGGCGAAGGCCCAAGTCGCCTCCCGCTGCCCGCCCGTGGTTCGCGGATACGAGATTTTCGAGGAAGTCGGCGCGGGCGGCATGGGTGTCGTGTACCGCGCCCGCCAACGCGACCTGAACCGCATCGTCGCCCTGAAAATGCTCCGTTCTTCGGCGATGGGGGACGCGGAATCCCGCGAGCGATTTCGCGCCGAAGCCGAGGCCGTGGCCCGGTTGCAGCACCCCAACATCATCCAGGTCTTCGAGATCGGACAGTTCGAGCCCGCGAACGGGGCCGAGGCGTCCGCACCCTTCATCGCGCTCGAATACGTGGACGGCGGCAATTTGACTTCGCTCGCGGCGGCTCCGCAACCCGCACGCATGGCTGCGGAACTGGTCGAAAAATTGGCCCGGGCCGTGCACTCCGCCCACGAACTCGGCGTGGTTCACCGCGACCTCAAGCCGGCGAATGTGCTGCTGACGCGGAACGGCGAGCCGAAGATCGCCGACTTCGGATTGGCGAAGCAATTGGAAACGGAGTTGGACGGCGCGGGGCGGTTCGTGACGCAGGCGGGAATCGCCGTCGGCACGCCGGAATACATGCCGCCGGAGCAAACCGCAGGGAAGCCTGCCACGCCCGCCATCGACATCTACGCGCTGGGCGTGATCCTGTACGAACTCATGACGGCCCGCGTGCCGTTCCGCGGAGCCACGCCGTACGAGACGATGGCGATCGCCCAGGACGCGGACCCCGTTTCGCCCCGGCGGTTGCAGCCGGTCCTTCCGCGTGATCTTGAAACGATCTGCCTCAAGTGTTTGGAAAAGTCCCCGGCACGGCGATACGCATCCGCAGCGGCACTCGCCGCCGATCTGCGAGCATTCCTGGACGGTCGCACGATCCAGGCGCGGCGGGCGGGCAACTCGGAGAAGGTGGTGCGCTGGTGCCGCCGGAATCCGTTTCCCGCCGCGCTTGTCGTCGCCACCGCCGCGACGATCCTGCTCGCGTTCGCGCTTGTTTCGCGCAGCAACGTCCGGCTGAAGGAATCGCTCGAGGAAGAGGCGACCCAGCGACACATCGCGCAGGAGAGCGCCCGTGCGGAACGCTTCGAAGGTTACCGGGCGCATCTTTCGGCTGCGGCCAGCCTCTTCGATTCCTTCGACATCGGCGCCAAGTCCAATCTGAACGCCTGCCCCGAGGAGTACCGGCATCATTGGGAGTGGCGGCATTTCAAGAGTCGGTTCGATGTCGCCGAGCGGGTGATCCCGCCGCCGGCCGGAGGCCCGTTCCATTGTCATCTCTTGGCCGACGGATCACGGGTGGTGCTCAGCACGCGGACCAGGATCTGCATGCTCGATGTGAAATCGGGGAACTGGGTGGAGAAGCCGCGGCCGACGCCGACCGGCAACCATCCGATCTTCGCCGACGATGGAATTCGCTATGCCGCCCATTGCGATCCCGAACTGGTCGAACTCTGGAACTTGGAGTCGGATCGCGTGGTTCGTTTTCCGAAGGCGAATGAGTCGAAGGACATGCGATTCACGGCCGACCGCAAGCGACTACTGACGGGGGCGCCCGGCCGCACGGTCCGCCTGCGCGACAGCGAGACCGGCTCGCCGCTCATGGAGTTCACGCCGTACCCGGCCGGTGTGCATTCCGCGTGGCTCAGCCCGGACGGCCGACGCATCGTCACGCACCGTCGCAAGCCGGTTCGAGTGGATCTGTGGAATGCGGACGGCACCCATGTGGCGGAACTCCCGTGCGGCGAAACGGGATTGAACCACGTCTACTTCGGGAAAACACGGTTCATCATCGAGGAGCATTTCCCGCAGACCACGCTCAAGCTGTGCGATCTCGAGTCCGGACGGTTCCTGAAGGAGATGCCGGGGCACGGGAATTCCGTGCTCTCGGTCGCGTTCGCTCCCGACGAATCCCGGATCGTGACGGCATCGATGGACCAGCACGCCCGCCTGTGGCTCGGCGACGGGACGCTGCACGCGATCATGGCCGGGCACAAGGGTTGGGTCAACGTCGCCGCGTTCAGCCCGGATGGCGAGCGGATCGTGACCGCATCGCAGGATCACACGCTTCGCCTCTGGGACGGCCGCAGCGGGAAACTCGTCAACGTGCTCTGCGGCCACGACGAAGAACTCGTGCGGGCCGCGTACACCGCGGACGGATCGAAAATCGTCACAGTGTCCAGCGATGCAGCCACCCGCGTCTGGGACAGCCAGCGGAGCGAACTCGGCGGCGTGCTGAAGGGGCACGGCACGTTCGCTTACAGCGTCAGCCTTGGCGCGGACGGCCGCCGCGCCGCGTCCGGTTCGTGGGACGGCACCGCACGGATCTGGAGCCTGGAAGACGAACGCGAACTGGCCCGTTTCGATCACCCTGCGATGTCCGTCGTCCTCTCCGTGGCGCTCCATCCGGACGGACGACTGCTCGCCACCCGCACCCGCGAGGCGGTTCATCTCTGGGATCTGGAGTCGAAGCGAGAGGTTCACCGTTGGGATTCGCCCTCGGACGTTTACCGCCACACGCGGCTCGCCTTCAGTCCGGACGGCCGCTTCCTCGCCTCGGCGGGGACGCGGAACGAAGTGCTGGTGTGGGATGTCGCCACCCGTGCGTTGTACGCCTGCTTGACGGGCCACGGGGATGTCGTCCGCGATGTCGCGTTCACCCCGGACAGCCGACGGCTCGCCAGCGCCGGCGAAGTCGGCGACCCCACCATCCGCATCTGGAACTTGTCCGAAAAGCGGGAAGAACGCGTGCTCGCCGGCCACGATTCCGCCGTCTACTCGCTCGCGTTCAACCGGGACGGCTCGCTGCTGGCCTCCGGTTCGATGGACGACACCGCTCGAATCTGGAACACCGCGGATTGGTCGAACATCGTCGCACTGCGACATGGCACGCATGTCTACGGCATTGCGTTCTCGCCGGACGGCAAGAGGCTCGCGACCGCCTGTTCGAACAACGCCATCCGCATCTGGGACACTGCGAAGTGGAAGGAGACGGTCGATCTCCGCGGGCACACCCAGTATGTGCACGGCGTCGCCTTCACGCCGGACGGCCGCACGCTGGTCTCGGCGTCCGGCGACGGTACGCTCCGCATCTGGGGTAGCGACCCGCCGTGAGTACAACAGCGGCATGCGAATCCTCGTGACCGGCGGAGCCGGGTACATCGGCAGCCACACCGTCCGCGCCCTGATCGAACGCGGTCACGATCCGATCGCGTTCGACAACCTGAGCTACGGCCACCGCGAGGCCGTGCCCGCGGATCGCCTCGTGATCGGCGACCTGAACGACGTGCCGTTGCTCGAACGACACTTGGCGGGTGTCGATGCCGTGATCCATTTCGCCGCGTTCGCCTATGTCGGCGAGTCCGTCACCAACCCCGCGAAGTACTACGCGAACAATCTGGTGAACTCGCTCACTCTGCTCGATGCGTGCCGCCGGCATGGCCTACCGCGGTTCGTGTTCTCCAGCACTTGCGCGACGTACGGCACCCCGACCCGCGTGCCCATCTCCGAAGATCAAGCAACTGCCGATCAACCCGTACGGCAACACGAAGCTCGCCTTCGAGCGGGCTGGACGACTACGCCGCGGCCGTTCGGCTTCTGCGCCCTGCAGTACTTCAACGCCGCCGGCGCGGCCGGACAGATCCATCAGCGAGAACCACGACCCCAGGACGCACCTGATCCGCTCAGCGTTCAAGCGGCGATGGGCCGCCGACCGCGTCTGGACATCCTGCTTCGGCACGGATTACCCACGCCGGACGGCACCTGCATCCGCGATTACATCCACGTGAACGACCTCGCCGCGGCCCACATCTGGCGTTGGAAAGCGCTGGCAGGAATCGTTGGAAGTACAACGTCGGCCTCGGCCGCGGGTTCCAGCGTGCGCGAAAGTGATCCGGCACCGTGGAGGAGGTGAGCGGCTTGGCGGTGCGGTGCGCGAATCCCCGCGTCGCGCTGGGGACCCGCCCGGGCGACCCCGACGCCATCCGCCGGGATCTCGGCTGGCGGCCCCTTCGGCGGTCTGCAGCCGATCATCGAGACCGCGTGGAACTGGCATCGCGCACCCGTCGGGCAACCACGGTGCGATGCTGTCGCCGTTCACATCTCGACCGGCGTGCTCGATCCCAGCGGATGATCGCGGGCGGTTGGCGTACTCGCCGCCACCATTCCCCGCGATGTGGGCTGCGCGGAGGAGATCCCGCCATCGGCGTCTTCCACGGCGGCGTTCTTCGTCCTCGTTGCATATCCCGGTCGGCTTCGCCTCGGTGCATCTCATCCTGAACGGCCTTGTCGGCGTGACGCTCGGCCGCCGCGCGTAGCACCGTCGTGGTCGGGCTCGTGCCGTCACCTCCTGCTGCAGCGGCTTGGACGCGCTCGGCGTGAACGCCGCGGTAGTCGGCATCCCTGCCATCCTCGCTGCGTTCGCTTACCCCGTGTTGAAGCGACTCGATCTGCCGGCGTTCGTCGCGATTTCCTTCTCGGCGGCGCGCGGTCGCCGGCTCCGCCAGGTTGAACTTCCTCGTGCTGCTCTTCGGCGGAAAGGATGAGTGGGAACTGCTCGCCAAGGCCGGTGCTGCTCGCCCACATCCCCGTGGGCGCTCGTCGAGGGCATGCTCCTCGGCGTGCTCGTCGGTTATCTCGAGAAAGTGAAGCCGGAGATGCTGGCACGAACTCCAGATTGATCGCGGAGGTGCGATCAGGCGCTTGCGTAGCAGCAGGTGCTGATGTGCTGCGGGTCGAAGGCGGGCAGGTGGCGGTCGATCTGCATGAGGCCGTCGCGCGTGGTTTCGATCGCGTCGCCGTTCAGCACGACCCGGCCGTCATCCTGCAACTTCGCGAACGCCGAGCGGAACTCGTCGCGGATGTCCACCTGCGTACTTCTGTCGAGTAGTTCCGCATCGGCGAGCCGGTCTTCAGCAGCAGTACGACCTCGCGGATCAGGCGGTCGGCGTTCGGTGGTCAGGAACGCCCGGCCGAGCGGCGGCTCGCCCTTGTCCAGCTTCTCGACGTAGGCCTCCCGCGTGTCCAGGTTCTGGATGTGAACGCCGCCGCATGGCCGAAGGACGCCAGTGCCGAACATGTCCGCCCGCGCTGGCGCTCGCGGTACACGAACTTCGTCGTCGCCTTTGTTCTTCACCACGGTGCTGGCGCTGGACGCCTCCTGGCCGTGCCTCTCCAGGTTCGTCGAACGCGTACTGCTGCCACGCGCATGGTCGGCCAATCGGCCACGGCGAGGGCGGTTCGTCCGCGCCCGATCACCTTCAGTTCTTTCGAGAACACCGTGTTGTACGGCAACTCCATCTGGTAAATCGCCAACACCAGTCCGGAGCAGTTCGATGGTGCGCTCGGCCTGGCAGCGCCAGTTGTCCAATCTTCGCCGACCATTCGGAGATGAGATCGAGATTGATCTGCGGGAACCCCAGTTCGCGGGCCCAACCGAACGCCCGGTAGATCTCCTCTTCGGAGTGGGCGCGGCCGTTGCTGCGCTGCAGAATCTCCGGCGAGTTCTCCACAGCAGGCCGCGTGACGCCTTGGCTGCGCAGCGTTTTCGAGCTTGTGCTTCTGCAGCGTACCGGGTTCGCACTCGAACGTCACCTCGCGGGCCGCGTCCACGGCATGATCTGCTGGCCGCGTCATCAGGCCGTCGAGTTGGCTTTCCTTGTCGGGTACGACGGCGTGCCGCCGCGAAGTACACGTAGTCCAACTGCCGCCCGCCGACGCTGCCGGTCTTCGAGAGCAGTTCACTTCCTTGAGATCGCGTCGAGGTACGTCTCGATATCGCCCAGCGTTCTTGTCCGTGTACACGCCGGGTAGCAGAACTTGCACCGCTTCCGGCAGAACGGGATGTGCAGGTACAGCCCGAGGGCGTGCCGGGCTTGAGCGGCGCGTTCAGCGCTGCGATCGCATCGGGGACGAAACTCGGTTCCAGAAGGAGAACGGCGGATAGTTGGCGATGAAGTAGTTGCCGAGGCCAGTCTTTTCCTGGTCAGATTGCGGCAGTGGTCATGCGTTGGCTCAGGCGGGAATACGATTGGTGATTATACCTCCCGCGAAAGTCTCAGCAAACCCCCGTCAGGAATCGCCGTTCGTCCGGCTCGTGGTTTCGAGCTTGGCTTGGCTGCCACACATGCGGCCGGGCGAGGAGTTCGATGTGCAGCACTTCTTCGCCCTTCTGGAAAACCGCTTGAGCCAGACGACTGGCTCACCGCGAAGGCGATGGCGTTGGTGTGCTGATCCCCGCGGCGGCCATGTAACGGCTACCGAATCCCTTTCGGAGCGTGACGCCGTCCGCCCGCGCGCTGAATGCAGGCACGCGGCCTCGGCACGGCTGATCGATCGCAGCATCAACTTCGCGATTTCCTTGATCTGCTCGCGCATCGCGGCTGCGGATGTCGCGCTCAACCCGCGTGCAACCGCGGAACGGATTGAAGTTCTGGAAGCGGGACATGGCGAGCACCTTCTTGGTGTCGCCGACGACGAGGATGGTGCCGACCGGTTGCCCCTCGCGGCCCTCGCGGCCGATCTCGGTGGCGAGATCGACCACGGCGCGGAGCACGTCGATCGGCACGCTGCCGCCGAGCACGCGGAGGTCCTGCGACGTCATCCGTTCGAGGTGCTCGCCGAGGTGGATCACGCTGAGGCTGTCCACCGGTTCGGGCGCGTCTTCGATCGTGGCGATGCCGTTGTACAACGCCACCACATGCGCCCCCGGCACGAGCAGTTCGTCGGACACGGCCTTCAACAGCGCGTCGTTCATCCGCTGCTGCGTGGGGTGCGGCTCGGGGTCGAGATCGATCACGGTCCAATCCGGATGATCGACGAGCGGCTTGGTGAGCGCGGGGTTCTCGGCGGCCACGAAGAGGCGGCAGCCGCCGAGCAGCGTGCCCACTTCGTCCCAATCGAGCGGCATTTCGGGCAGGACGAGGACGGCGTCCGCGGGCAATCCCTTCACGAGATCGCGGGCGGCTTGGAGAAGAGCGACGGTCTGGCTGGGCAGGCTCATGCCGGGCTCGCTTCCTGCGTGCGAGAGAGACGGGATGCCGACACTGTAGACCCGAACCCGCGCCCGGCCAACCGGTATCGGCGGAATCGCGAAAATCGCGGCACGCCCCGCGTCCACGGGACGTGAGGAGAAGTGTGCGACACACCGGTGCGTCAGGCTTTCGTCGCGCCCACTTGGTTGCGGCGATAGGCGGCGTTCATCGATTTCTCGATCACGCACTCGTAGTCCTGCACTTGAGCGATCACCTGCCCGTCCGCGTCCAGGAAGTCGATGTCCGCCCGGGCGAAGGTGCCGTTGTCCCGCGTCACGCGGACCACCAGCGACACGGGCGAGTCCGGGAACTGCCGGCGGTACTGCCGGAAGCGGCCCACGAAGTTCGGCACCGAGCCCGCTCCGTGGAACAGTTTGCTCCACAGGCACATCAGTTGGAAGCTGCAATCGACGATCATGGGATCGGCGATCCACGAGGAACGCAGCGGGAAGGCGAACCAGTCCGCGGGAGGCGGCGCGGGAACCGCCGAGCCGAGCATTGCGAGATCGCTCGCGCCGGTCACCGATTCGAGCCCGTGCAACTCGGGGCCGTGGAACAGGAACTCGGAGTAGATCCTTTCAATCGGATGCAAGCAGGGCGGGGCCGCGGGCGGGCGATCCGCGGCGGGCGCTTTCGGCAGTGCGGCCACGAGCACGATCTCGGCGCGGGACTTGAGCATCTCGCGGCCGCCCTTCGGCTTGCCCCGCAGTTCCACCGGTACCAAGAAGTGCTTGTCCTGCTTCACGGCCTTGCCTGCGTATGCCTTCAGCGACTGCGTCTCGTCCGCCTCCAACTTCACCGCCTGCGTGATGCGAAGATCATTGAACCCGTGGAAGACGAGGCCGGGGTGCCCGTGCAGGGCCGCGTGGGCCAAGAACTCGAGATGCAGCGCGATCGGCAGCACGGCGCGGCCGTCCAGCACGTGCGACCGCAGGATCGGGTGCGATTCGATATCGATCGCGCGTTCGAAGACGGGCAGGAGCTCCGCGCCGGAGGTCACTGTCGGTACGGCTTGGACGCCGGAACCCGTCGCGCCCCGCGGCGCGGGCGTTGCGATCACTCCGGAACCGGACGAACCGCCAGGCTTCGGCTTGCCGAGCGCCAACACCTCCACCGCCTTGCCGGACGCGTTCAACTCGTGAACGAGGAACAAGCCGCCTTCCAACAGCGGGATCAGCCCGACGCCCTCGGCCTCGAACTGCTTGCGGAGCGCGGGCGTGACCATACCGCCTTCCCACGGACCCCAGTTCACGGAGACCACGCGGCAGCCGGGGCGGCGGCGAGCTTCGATCTGCGCCGTTTTATTCAGCACTTCGTTGGCGACGGCGTAGGCCAGTTGCCCGGTGCGACCGTATCGCGCGGTCACGGAACTGAACAGCACGAGCGCCTTGAGTTCCTCCTGACCGAGCAAGTCGAGCAAGTTGCGGAGGCCTTCCACTTTCGTGGTGTACACGCGGTCGAAGTCGTCCCCGGTGAGATCCTCGATGCGGCGATCTGCGAGCACGCCCGCGCCGTGGACGAGCGCGGTGACCGGACCGAACTTCACGCGAGCCTGATGCAGCAAGTCCGCGACCGCGCGGCCGTCCGCCGCATCGACGGAAAAGTACGCGACCTTCGCGCCAGCCGCTTCGATCCGCTTCAACGTGCGGCGGATTTCGCGCTGCGCCGCGATCTTCTGGTAGTGCTCGCCGATCTGCTTCGGCCCGGCGGCGGCCCCGAGATTCGCCGCGATCGCCTGCTTGAGTTCGGCCTCGGAGGAGAGTCCGTCCAGCCATTCCGGTTCGGGGGCGGGCACGGGTGTGCGGCCGGTGAGCAGCAGCGTGCAGCCGAAGGCTTCGCCGAGTGCGGCGGCGACTTCGGCGGTCACGCCGCGGGCGCCGCCCGTGATCAGCACCACGTCCTTGGGGCCGAGGTTGATCGTGGTGGTGCCGAGCCGCCGCACGGTGCGGGCGAGTTCGAGCGCCACGCGGTGGGTCGCGCCGATGCCCACCTCCACGGGGCCGTTGGTGAGAATCTCGTCCGCCACGGCCGCCGCCGCCGCCTCGCGATCCTTGAACGCGGGATCGAGGTCGATGGCCTTGCACGACACTTCGGGCCACTCGTGGCGGGCGGTCTTGGCCAGGCCCGCGAGGCCGCCGGCCGTGGGATCCGCGTCCGGAGAAAGGTCACCCAAGCCGAACGCGCCGTCGAGACGCGCCACCGTGGTGAACACGGCCGCGCCCTGCCGGCCGGCGGAACGCAACTTCGGCCCCGCGTGCTGGAGCCACTCGAACGCGAGTTTGTTGATGTTCAATTCGCTCGTCACCGGTGCGAGCAGTACGAGCCCCGCCAGCGTGCCGCTCGGCTTGTTCGCTCCGGGGCCGGCCCAACTCATGACGCGGGCGTTCAGCCCGGCGCGGGCCAAGTGATCGCACACGCGATCGGCCAAGCTCTCCGCATCGCCCACGACCCAGACTTCGCTTCCGGCGGCGAGCGGCACACGGTTCCGCGGCGAGGCCGGATCGAGATCGATCACCTGGAGGATGCTGCGGTCGATGCGTTCGCCGCCGAGCAAATTGGCGGACGAGCGCGACGCGGCCGATTCGGACGGGCCGGGTTGCCGCGCCGGCGAGAACGATACGCTCCCCTCGCGGGCGCGGTGCAGCATCGAGTCCGTCGCCTGCTGGGGCTTGATGGACGAGAGATGTTCGGTGTCCGGCGCGGCCAGTTCCGAGAGGCTCGGCGGCACGTTCCACGTGCTCGGCGGCGGTTCCGCGAGTGCCAGCGAGGCGAGGCGGTCGGTGGCCGGTTCCGGCGGACGCGGTCCTGCGCCTCCGCGAAGGAAATCCGCCACGTCCTGGAGCGTGTGCAGCGTGCCGAGGTGTTCGGGCTTCACCTGCGGCGCGTGCGGAAGTTTCTCCTGTAGCGCGGACAGGATTTCGACGCGCTTGATGGAATCGACACCGAGATCGGAATCGAGCGAGAGCTTCAAATCGAGACTGGCGACCGGGTAGCCCGTCTTCTCCGCCACGACTGCGAGCAGGGCGGTGGCGACGTCGCCGCTCGAGGATTCGCCCTTGGCCTCGCGGTGGAGAATGTTCAGTTGCTCGCGGGAGATCGGCTGGGTGCGCGGGCCGTCGTCGTCCGCGTGAACGCCGTTGCCAAGGAAGTTCGCCACGTCCTGCAAGGTGTGCAGCGTGCCGAGGTGTTCGGGCTTCACCTGCGGGGCGTTCGGCAGCTTTTCCTGAAGTGTGGAAAGAATCTCGACGCGCTTGATGGAATCGACGCCGAGATCGGAATCGAGCGACAGCTTCAAATCGAGGCTGGAAACGGGATACCCGGTCTTCTCGGCCACAACCGCGAGCAGGGTGCTGGCGATGGTCGCGGCTCCGATGGCGGGCTCGCGGCTCGGCGCAGGGGCAGGGGATTGAGCGGGTTTCGGCGGTGCCGCAGCCGGAATCGCGATCGGCGGCGGTGGAACATACTGAACGACCGGCGGCGGTGGGGGAACGTACTGAGCGACCGGCGGCGGCGGCGGCGAGTACGGAATCGCGGGCATTGGCGGAAGCGAAACCGCTCCGCCCAACAGCAACATCTGCTGCTGATCCACAAGCGATTGCAGCGTGCGTTGCGAGGCTTCCTGCGACTCAAGGAACTGCCGGTGCAACTGGGCCGTCTGCTCTTGCATGCGTTGCAGCGCGGCGAGGCTCTGCTGCGTCATCAGCAGCGCCTGGGCGATGGCGTTCGGGTCGCTCTTCACGTCACTCATCAGGGGCACCATTCGGGTCGGCCCGCCGGCGGAAATCGGCGGAGACGGCGGCCGCGTCTCGCGCGGCGTCACATAATTGGCCCCGCTCAGGGCCACGGTCAGGCCCGCTCTCGCGGGCGGGGGCAAGGGCCGGCACCGGCTGCCGGCTTCCCATTCGGACAACTTCACCGGGATGCCGCGGACCGCGAGCCAGGCCAACGCATTCCCCAACTCTAGCACACCGGAACGTTTGCCATCGATCGCGAACACCTCGGCGTCCGCGATTCCGGCGTCGGCGAGAATCTTTTCCACGAGACCGGCAAGCACGTTCCCCGGCCCGACCTCGACGAACGTCCGCACGCCGGCGTCGAGCAGAGCGCGGATCTGAGCGACGAACTCGACCGGCTTCGCGAGTTGGTTCGCGAGCAAGTCCTTGGCGGCGGCCGGATCCACGGGATACACCGTTGCGGTGGTATTGGCGAAGACGGGGGCGGAGCCGGGTGCGAAGTCCACCGCCTCGAGTGCTTCGCGGAGCGGCCCCGCGGCATCGGCCACGAACTCGCTGTGGAACGCCGCTGCGACCGGCAACTTCACGGCCTTCAGCTTCTCGCCGCGGAACGTCTCTTGCGTGCGTTCGATCTCGGGGGTGGAACCCGAGAGCACCGTCTGCTTCGGGGCGTTCTTGTTGGCCACGACCACCTTCAGGCCGTGCTTCGCGATGGCGGCTTCGATGTCCGGCAGCGGGGCGAGCACGGCGAGCATCGACCCGGCGTCGCCGTCGCGCTTCGCGGCCATGAGTTCGCCACGAAGCCGGGACAGCCTGAAGAGATCGTTCGGGGCGAGGGAACCGGCGGCGGCGAGTGCGACGAGTTCGCCGTAGCTGTGGCCGGCGAAGGCGTCCGCATGCAGTCCGAATCGCTCGTGCAGCACGCGCCACGCACCGAAGCTCACGGCACCGATCGCGGGTTGCGCGCGACGCGTGTCGCGAAGCGCTTCGTCGTCCGCATTCTGCTTCTCGGCATCGAACCGCGTGGGCGGGTAGATGAAGTCCGAGAGGCGCGGCAGCGCATCATTGGCCCGCGCCAACTCATCGAGCATCTCGGGGAACAAACACGCGAGTTCCCGCTGCATGCCGACCGATTGCGAGCCCTGCCCGGGGAACAGCACCGCGACCTTGCCCGCGGGGCCGGACGCGACCTTCGCGTCCTTGACGGCCTTCGCCGGATCGGAGCCGCGTTGCACGGCGAATGCGATCCGATGCGCCGCACCACTGCGGAAACGCGATCGCGATTCCTCGGCGAACCGAGCGAACGCGTCCCAATCCTTCACGGGGATCTGGCGAAGCTCTTGCTCGATCTGCTCCCGCGAATCACCGCAGAGTGCGACGATCTCCACCGAGCCGTCCCAATCCGGTTCGGCCTTCGCGGGGCGATATTCTTCGAGCACGGCGTGGAAGTTCGACCCGCCGAAGCCGAAGGCGGACATGGCGGCTCGCCGAGGGTGCTCCCCACGCGGCAGCCACGGCCGCATCGAACTGTTCACGGCGAAGGGAGTATCGTCCGCCCGCAACGGCTCCACGGGTTGCTTCACCTTGAGCGTCGGCGGCAGCACCTTGTTGTGCAGCGCGAGCGCGACCTTGATGAGGCTCGCCGCACCTGCTGCCGCCTTGGTGTGCCCGATCATCGACTTCACGGAACCGAGCGTCACCCACGGGCGATCCGCCTTCGCGTGTGCCGAGTACACCTCGGTGAGCGCGGTGATTTCGGCCGTGTCGCCGACTTTGGTGCCGGTGCCGTGCGCTTCCACGAGTTCGATCGTGTCCGGCGTCACGCCGGCGAGGCGGTAGGCGTTGCGAATCGCCTTCTTCTGGCCGTCCGGGCTCGGAGCGTAGATCGCGTTGCCCTTGCCGTCCGACGACGAACCCACGCTCTTCAGCACAGCGTAGACGGTGTCGCCGTCCCGCTCCGCGTCGGCAAGTCGCTTCAGCACCACGACGCCGAGGCCTTCACCGAGGATCGTCCCGTCGCCGTTGGAATCGAACGGCTTCGCATCCCCGCTCGGCGAAAGCGCCGGGGTCTTGCTGAAGCACATGTACATGAAGATGTCGTTGAATGTGTCGATGCCGCCGGAGACGACGACATCGGCGCGGCCGGCCTGCAGTTCGAGCGCAGCCAGATGCACGGCGGAAAGCGAACTCGCGCACGCGGCATCGACCACGCAATTCGTTCCGCCGAGATCCAGCTTGTTCGCGATCCGCCCGGCGACCACGTTGCCGAGCAAGCCGGGAAAACTGTTCTCCTGCCACGGCACGTACGACTCCGCGATCCGCTGGGCGGCGTCGTCCGCGGCCGCGTCCGGTATCCCGGCGTCCTTCATCGCCTTCTTCCACTTCGGGTGGCCGAGGCGGGCTCCGAGCGGGATCACGAGTTCGAGCGTGCCGGTGACGCCGAGAATCACCGAGATGCGGCTGCGATCCGTGTGTTCGAGATCGATCCTGGCATCGTTCAAGGCTTGCTTCGCGGCGACGAGGCCGAGCAGTTGCGAGGTGTCCGTCGCTTCGATGTCGCGCGGCGAGATGCCGAATTCCATCGGGTTGAAGTCGATGGGCGTGAGGAACCCGCCGCGGCGGGCATACGTCATGTCCGGGGATTTCGGGTCCGCGTCGAAGTAATCGTCCGGGTTCCAGTGCGTGGCCGGCACCGGCTCGATGCAATCGACGCCGTGCTTGACGTTGGCCCAATAGAACCCCGGCCCGGCCGCCTTCGGAAAGAGGCAGCCGATGCCGACGATGGCCAGCGGTGTGAAGTTGGATTCAGGATTCAATTCAGCAGTCCTCGAAGCCCGCCGGTTGCCACCGGCGGGCTTGCGGGCGTTCACAATTTGGTTTGCAACTCTTCACGGCTCTGCGGCGTCATCGCGAAGCACTCGGCCGGCAACAGCACGCCCTGCTGCCGGAGCGACTCGCGACGCAGCACGATGCACGCTCCATACAGCAGGTTGAGCGCGACGCCGACCACGGTTCGATTCTTCGGCTGCTCCAGCGGCGAGCCCTTGGCCCACTCGTTGAACGCGCCCATCGCGGGGCCGCACCACACTTGGTAATCCAGTTGGCGGCTCGGCTCGCCCGCGTTCGCCCACCGGCTGGACATCCCCAAGTACCAGCGGAATACCAAGGCCATCTTGTGCCGCGGATCCTTCTCCGCCTTCGGAATCTGGCTCGGGTCGCGGCGGCTGAAGAACTCGCGTGTCTGATTCCAGATGTCCGCAAAGGTGGTCTTCAGTTGCGTCTTCTCAACTTGGACGCGCTCAGCCTCCGGGATCGCTTCCCAACTCGGGTACGCCCGGTAAAGTTCGTACAGTTTCGCCCCGCGCATCGCGAACATCGTGCCGCGTTTCAGCACCTGCACTTTCACGCCCATCTCGAACATGTCCGCGGCGGGGGCCATGGTCACGTCCGCCTGCCCGGCCTCGGCCAGCATCTTGCGAACGGGATCGGAACTGCCCGACTCGACGCAGGCCTGATTCACCGAACCCGTGACGACATATGCGGCCCCCATCGCAAACGCCGCTGCGACGGACGCCGGCGTGCTGATGCCGCCGGCAAGGCCGACACGCGGCGGCACCGGATACTTGAACTGCGCCTGAAGCCGATCCCGCAGAGCGAGGATCGTGGGGAGCAGTGCGATCGCCGGCCGGTTATCCGTGTGGCCGCCCGAGTCCGCTTCAACCGTGACGTCGTCCGCCACCGGGAACTTCGCCGCGAGTTGCGCCTGTTGCTGCGTCACGTGCCCGGCCGCGACCAGTTCCTTCAAGATTCGGTCCGGAGGCGGAGAGAGGAACTTCGTGGCGACTTCGACCCGCGACACCTTGGCGATCACGCGGTTCATCGGCACCACGATGCCGACGCCCGCCTTGAACCCGGCCGTGCGGTATCGCACGATCGCCGGCGTGAGATCGAGATACGCGCTGGCCTCGGCCAACGGCACGCCGCGCTTCAGCAGCAACTCCGCGGTCGCCATCTCGTGGGCGGACTCGTTCGGGCTGTGAATCAGGTTGACGCAGTAGCTCGCATTGCCGGCCTTCTTCTGGATGCGGTCGATGTTCTGTTCGATGCGTTCCAGCGAAAGGCCGGCCGCGCCGAAACTGCCGAGCATCCCGGCCCCGCACATCGCTTCGACGATGTCCGCGGAGGCGATGCCGTTGGCCATCGCACCGGTCATATAGGCGTATTTGATCGCGTGATCTTCGCGAAACGTCGGGTCGCCGAGTTGGCTCGGGTGCAGCGGCGGTAGGATCGCCACCACCGGTTCGGACTTGGCTTGCGGCTTCGCCCCGAGCGTCACCTCGCCGCCCTTCGCCACGGCAAACGCGTCGCGGTGCTTCACAAGGACGACGGGTGAACGCAGATCCGAGATGGCGGCGCGAAGCGAAGCCGGGTCGTCCGCGGGGACCGCTCCATTCGGAACCCAGTGACCGAGCGGGGAAAGCGGCGAGCCGGCCGGAAACATCATCGGTGGAACAGGATCGGGGTTGGGCGTCAGGGTGTGTGGTTCATCTTATGCCGGGAGCGGGACTTGGGAACGGAAAGCGAATGCAGAGTCTCTTGTTCTCAAGGGAAACGTGTTCCCATGCGGATCCTGACTGGAACATGAACTTGCGTGTTCACGACTCGCGAACACGCAAGTGGTCGCGTTTCACTCGATGACGTACTTGAACGCGCCGGTGTCGTCGACGTCCACCTTCACCGCGGACACGGTGCGGCCTTCGGCCTTTCGGGCGAGAATCTCGGATGCGATCGCCGGGAGCAGCGTCTTCGTCATGATGTGGTACACGTTGCGGGCGCCGCTCTCCACTTCCTTGCATCGCGACGAGATCGACTCGACCACCTTCGGATCGTACTCGAAGGTCGCCTTGTGGTTCTCCTTGATCCGGCCGCGGATCTTCTTCAGTTGCAATTCGATGATCGTCTTGAGGACCGCGTCCGAGAGCGGCATGTACGGCACCACGCTCATGCGACCGAGGAGCGCGGGCTTGAATGCCTTCAAGAGATCGGGGCGGAGCAGTTCGCCGAGCTTCACGGCGTCCGGCGGCGGTTCCTTGCCGGAGAACGCCTTCTGCACCGTCGCGGTGCCGACATTCGAGGTGAGCAGGATGATCGTGTTCTTGAAGTTCACCTCGATGACGCGCGAGTCCGTCAGCACGCCCTTGTCGAACACCTGGTAGAAGATCTCCTGCACCGAGGGATGGCTCTTCTCCACTTCATCGAGGAGCACCACGGAGTACGGTTTGCGTCGAACGGCTTCCGTGAGCACGCCGCCTTCCGAAGACCCTTCGTAGCCGCGCGGCGAACCGATGAGTTGCGAAACCTTGTACTCCTCCTTGAACTCGGACATGTTGATCACGACCATGTTGCGGTCGCCGCCGTAAAGCAGGTCCGCGAGGGCCATGGCGGTTTCGGTCTTGCCGACGCCCGAGGGGCCGACGAGGAGGAAGACGCCGATCGGCTGTTTGGGGTCGCCGAGTTCCGCACGGGCGGTACGGATGCGTTCCGCGATTTCAGCCAAGGCGTGGTCCTGCCCGATCACGCGTTCGCCGAGCCGCTTGTCCAGTTGGAGCAGCAGATCGATTTCGTTGCGGACCATCTTGCCGATCGGAATGCCGGTCCAGCCGCCGACGATTTGCGAGATCGCCCCGCCGTCCACGACCGGCATGATGAGTGGATTCTCGCCTTGGACGTCGCTCAGTTCCTTGCGGAGCTTGGCGAGTTGTTCGCGGCCCGCAGCCGCCTTGTCCGCCTCCTTCGACTCCGAATCTTCGACCGCCTTCTGGATCGCTTCGACGAGCTTGCGTTCCTGTTCGACGCGCGTCTTGAGTGCGTCACGGTTCTGCTCCGCGACTTCCTTGCGGACCTTGAGGTCCGCCAGTCGCGTGTCGTGGTTCTCCCACGCCCCCTGTTCGCGGTTGATGCTCGCGATTTCGATGTCGATGTGTTCGATCTCGCGGATCACGTCTTCGAGCGCGGGCGGGGTCGCGCCTTGGCTCAGCCTCACGCGGGCGCACGCCGTGTCCAACAGGCTCACGGACTTGTCCGGAAGCTGGCGTTCCGGCAGGTAACGGATGCTGAGCCGTACCGACTCGATGACGGCTTCGTCGAGGATGCGGACCTTGTGGTGCTTCTCCATCGGTCCGGCCACGGCCCGCATCATGCGGATGGCCCGCGCTTCGTCCGGTTCCTCGACGCGCACTTCCTGGAAGCGGCGTTTCAGGGCCGGATCCGTTTCGAAGTACTTCTTGTATTCGTCGAACGTGGTGGCCGCGATAGTGCGGAGTTCGCCGCGGGCGAGGGCGGGTTTCAGCAGGTTGGCCGCGTCGTTCTGCCCGGCCGCTCCGCCGGCCCCGATCATCGTGTGCGCTTCGTCGATGAACAGGATGATGGGCACCGGGGAGCCCTTCACTTCCTGAATCACGGATTTGAGCCGATTCTCGAACTCGCCTTTCATCCCGGCCCCGGCTTGAAGCAGGCCGAGATCCAGCGTCCGCAATTCCACATTGCGGAGCGGCTCGGGCACGTCTCCAGCCACGATCCGCACCGCGAGCCCTTCGACGACCGCGGTCTTGCCCACGCCCGCCTCGCCCGTGAGGATCGGGTTGTTCTGGCGGCGGCGGGTGAGGATATCGATCACCTGCCGGATCTCGGCGTCGCGGCCGAGGATCTTGTCGATCTTCCCGGACTTTACCTGCGCCGTGAGGTTGTGCGTGTACTGGTCGAGGTTCGGCGTCTTGGAATTGGCCGCGGGCCGCGGTGTGCCGTCCGGCGCGGTCGCGGCTTGGCTCGTCGCCACCGCCGCCGCCTCCTGCGCGTTCTCTTCCGAATCGGACTTCTCGAGGATGGTCCGGAGTTCGGCCAGCAACCGATCCGCCGGGATACGGCCGAGTTCGATCGACGAACTCTTCAAGTGCATGGACAGCGTGCGTTCCGTGAGCGCGGCCACGAGCAGATGCCCGCTGCGAACCTGCGGCGCCCCGTACTCCAGCGAGGCCAGCACCCACGCTTCGCGCACGAGGTCGAACAGTTCCACGGCCATGCTCGGCGCCCGGCTGTTCCCCGTCTTGAAGTGCCGGATCGTGCCTTCGAGTTGCTGCTTCACCTTCACCGGGTCGATCTGCAGGCTCTTGAAGATCGCGGCGAAGTCCGCGCTCGGATTCTCGCACAGCTTGATGAACCAGTGCTCGACCTCGATCGAGAAGTGCGTCTGCGACAGGCACAGTCCTGCGGCGGAGTCCAGCGCCTTGTGGCAGGTGCCGTTCAGTTTCTCGATGAGGGAACGCGGGCTGACGGAGGCCATGGGCAATCACCGGTGAGGGGTTCGGGGATGTGAGGGAGAGTGTACCGGCACGGCGAACGGGTTGCGAGGGGCTGCCGTGCGAATGTGCAAACAAGCGGTCGAGCTAATTCGATGCGGGGAAACGGGCCTCGAACGCCTCCAGCATTCCGGAATCGGAGCGGTCGTAAATGGCGAAGGCGACGCGGCCGAACACGCCGGCGAACCGCGTGACCAGTGCGGAGCGAAATGCATCGGCGATCATCTCAGGATCGTTGCGGAACACTCCGCAACCCCACGCGCCGAGCACGAGGGTGTCGTGACCGTGATGCGCCGCGATGGCCAGCACCTTCTCGATCCGCTTCGCCATCTCGCCCGGCACCGCCGCTCTTTCCTCGTCGCGGAGCACGCCTGCGTTCACCGCGGGCGCGGTGATGAAGCTGCAGAAGTGCGGCTCGTCGAGAAGCTCGCCTTCGTCATCCTTGAACACCGGCACGTTCGGCGAGTAGATCGCGTAGTTCGTGTAGAAACCGCCGGACAGATGGGCATTGCGGCGGTACATGTCGTTGCCGTCGATGCAGGCGAAGAGGGCGCTGGCCCGGCAGAGCGATTCCTCCTGGGCGATCGCGCCGCCGAGGAAGCCGCCGCCCGGTTTGCGCGCCGATGCGAAGTTCAACGCACACACATTTTCACTGTTCGCAACCAACCGACGAACCGCGGCAGGGTGGTCTCATTCGTCACTTCGAAGCGCGTTGCGTGCCCCGAGGGAACCGGCTTCGGAACACAGTCTTCGGGCGGGTAATTGATCGTCCTGCCCCTTGCGGCTTCGACTACTTCGTGGATTGCAACGACACGCCCGAATGCGTTGCGGTATTCCCCCGCCTCGATGATCGCGACCGTGTCGCGGGCGATTTCTCGGGCACCGCTGTTCTTGTGGGACATCGACGACTCGCTTCGTGATTGCGATTTCGACACGCGAACCTCGCTGCAGGTTCGCGTGTCCTTCGGCCCATGCAACCTCGGCTTCAAGATTACACCGCGGACCAGAAGTATCTCGTGGAAGCGGCCGGCCGCGCGGCCGGGCTCGTCGATACCGTCGCGTTCGAAGCCGGGCACTAACTCAACTAACTGCTTCGCAAATCGGTGCGCGGACCGCTCCTGCCCTTGGACGGCGCCGTGGTTCGCGAATGGGAAACGGGCGGCCGCCTGCACTCGGCCGGCACCCGCTTCGGCCTGCGGCTCTATACCGCCTCCGGCATCGCCTTCGCGCACGCGGTCGCATCGCTGGATTGCAATCAAGCATCCGGCACGTTCGAGTTTCTCGTTACGTCCCGTCGCGATTACACGCGGCTCTTCCGGCTCGCGCTCCGGGCCATGCGCGAACGCGAAGTCGCGGGCCAGCCGCCGGTCATGGCGGACGACCAACTCGCCATTCTCGAACGCAACACGCTCGGCTACCTCGATCCGAAGAACCTGAAGCGCATCAAGGAACTTGGCGGGCGGCCGAAACGCGGGTTGCTCCTCACCGGCCCGCCCGGCAACGGCAAGACGAGCGCCTGCCGCTGGCTCTGGCAGGAGTGCCTCAAGCACGGCCACGAATACAAGCTGGTGACGCCGGACGCGTACCGCGCGGCCCGCCACTCCTCATGTCCCGCGGAAAGCGTGCGAGAATTGTTCCGCGTCGGCCGCCGCGGCATCATCTTCTTCGACGACATGGACATCGCACTGCGAGACCGCGACACCGTGAAGGAGACCGACGACCAGGCCGTATTCCTCGGCGCGCTCGACGGCATCGAGGCGAACGAAGGCGTGGTGTACGTCTTCACCACGAACTGCGCGCTCAACCTGATCGATCCCGCGTTCAAGCGGCCCGGCCGCATCGACCTGGTGCTGCACTTCGAGAAGCCGAACGCAGCCCTTCGTCGTCGGTTGATCGCCCGCTGGCACGCCGAGGTCCGCGAGGCCGTCGACGCGACCGCGGCCGTGGACGACACCGCGGGCTTGAGCTTCGCCGAGATTGAGGAACTGAAGAACCAGTTGATCCTCGGCCACCTGGAACGGGGCGAGTGGGACTGGCAATGGGCCCTGGAGCAATTTGAACGCAACCGTTCGGACTTGGCGGCGGAGTCGAAACGCCGCGTCGGCTTCGGCATCCTCGAACCGATGCTCAATGGAGTGTGACCGTATTGATTGGGAAAAGTGAGCGTCTTCCGATTCCCCCTTTCACATCCACAGTTCTTGGAGCCGGCACGCAAGCGACGGGCATTCTTCCGTCGCTTGCGTGCGGCGGACTCCCCCCTGTGCTTCCCGCTGGGCTCGAGTAGAAGAACGGGGAAGGGCAGTTTTCATGATCATCCCGAATCGGTTCCTCGTTCGTCTCTGCCATCCGTGCCCGATGGTAACGGGTGTTCCCGATCAATCGGAGGATGCCGAGCACCTCGTCGACCTGCCGGATTCGGCGCGGATCGAGAACTTCGCGGACTTGGACAAGGCGGCCAACTTCGCGGACGTGCGCATCGCGTGGAACGATTTCGGTCTCGCCGTCCAAGCCGAGGTGAGAGGCAAGAGCGATCCCCCCGTTGGCGATGCCGGCCGGCCGTGGTCGTCGGACGGGCTCATGCTTTGGATCGACACCCGTGACGCCCGCACCAGTCACCGCGCGAGCCGCTACTGCCATCAGTTCCATTTCCTGCCTGCGGGCGGCGGCGAAGACAAGGACGAACCTGTCGTCGTGCCGATGAAGATCAATCGGGCGTTGCAAGACGCGCCGCTCGCGAACGCCGCGGACATCCCCTTCCGCACCGAACGCGTCAAAGGCGGCTACCGGCTCGAAGTGTTCCTTCCCGCCGCGGCACTGAGCGGTTTTGATCCCGCCGAACATCCGCGCCTCGGCTTCTACTACGTGGTGCGGGACCGCGAACTCGGCGACCAGTTCCTCAGCGTGAACGGCGACTTCCCGTTCGCCGACGATCCGAGTCTGTGGTCCGTGCTCGAACTCGTCCGATAAGATCGACCGTGGCTCACACACACCTCCAGAGGCATACACGATGCTTCGAACTCTCTCCTGCCTCGCGATGCTGTCGCTCGCGTCCACGGCGTTCGGCGCGGACGCAATTCGTGGCGCGGCCGCCGGCACACCCAAGCTCAAGTCCATCGATGCGATCCGCTTCGGCCCGGATGGCGTGCTCCTGATCGGGGACGGCGCCGGTGCCCAGCTCGTCGCCGTCGAATCCGGCGACCTCAAGCCTGTGAAGTGGAAGACGGACCGCATCGACAAGATCGACGAGAAGTTGGCCGCGAAGCTCGGCGCGACCGCGAAGGGCATCGAGATCCGTTCCGTGGCCGTGAATCCGAAGTCGCTCACCGCGTACTTCCTCGTCCGCAAGCTCGACGACAAGAAGAACATCCTCCTGACGCTCGACGGCAACGGTGACATCGGCGAGTTCGCGCTGGAGAACGTGAAGCACGTGGCGATTCCGCTGCCGAAGGGCGAGAAGGCTCCGGTGTCGCGGATCACGGACATCGCCTGGATGGGCGACCGCGTGCTGATCGGGGCCGTGGCCAGCGAAGAGTTCGCCTCGAAGGTGCTGTCCGTTCCCGTGCCACTGGACCCGAAGACCGCGACCGCCGCGTTCAGCACCGAGACCTATCACGTCTCGCACCGGGCGTGGGAAACGCGGGCACCGATGACTTCGCTGATGCCGTACGAACTCGACGGCAAGAAGTACGTGGTCGGCGCGTTCGCGTGCACGCCGGTCGTGCGCTATCCGCTGGAGTCGGTCGCTCCGGGTTCCAAGGTGAAGGGCGAGAGCGTGGTCGAACTCGGCTCCGGCAACCAGCCACGCACCATGTTCGCGTATGAGAAGGGCGGCAAGGGCTACGTGCTGATGAACACGTTCCGCTTCCACCACAAGAACCGCCCGTTCGGGTGGAGCCCGTACGTCACGTTCAAGATGGACCTCGGCCTGCTCGGCCAAGGCGAGAGCCTCAACGAGAAGGCCGTGTTGCGACTCAAGGACAACAAACCCGCCACGGAACAGATCGCGATCGCGGCCGAGTTCGAGGGGACGATCCACCTCGACAAACTGGACGCGGAGCGGGCGCTCGTGGTGCAGGAGCAGAAGGACGGGGGTGGTTTGGTGCTGGCCGTGAAGATGTTGCCGTGATGTTCCACTTCCTGCTGCTCGCTGCGATCGGGATTGCCGGCGCAGATCTGCGGATCAGCGTCGGGATCGATCCCGCTCGCCCGGTCGTGGCGGCGAAGTTGTCCAAGGCCGTTGCCGATTCGCTGCCCGAAGGCAAAGTCCCCAACAAATCAGCCGAAGCGATCCTCCGGCTGGAACTCGCATCGGCTCCCGGAACGGCGATCCTCGGTTCCTACGAACGGACAGGCGAGTGGCTGCGGTTCACGCCGCGGTTCGCGCTTGCGGCCGGAGAACGGTATCGGGCCGTGTCCGGCGATCGCTCCGTCGATTATCTCGTTCCGGCGGCGAAGCCGAGTGCCGCGGCGAAAGTCGCGGCCGTGTTCCCGAGTGCGGATGAACTCCCGGCGAACACGCTGAAGTTCTACATCCACTTCTCGAAGTCGATGCGCGAAGGGCCGGCGATCTTCGACCGCATCCGCCTGCTCGACGACCGCGGCGAACCGGTTGAAGACCCGTGGCGGCGCACCGAACTGTGGAACGACGACGCTACGCGGCTCACGCTTTGGATCCACCCCGGCCGCATCAAGGAAGGCGTGAACCTCCGCGACGACCTGGGGCCCGTGCTCGAACCGAATCGCAAGTACCGGCTCGTGATCGACAAGTCCGTGAAGGATGCGAACGGCGAATTGCTCGCGGCCGGGTTCGAGAAAACATTCCGGACCACCACGGCGATTCGCACCGCGATCGATGTTCGCGAGTGGACGGTGACGGTGCCGCAAGCGGGCACGCGTCAGCCGTTGACGGTGGCGTTCCCGCGGCCGCTGGATCACGCCTTGCTCGGCAAGTGCCTTTCGCTCACCACAGGTGGATTGGCTGTCGCGGGGCGGGCGGAGATCGGCGCGAAGGAACAGACGTGGAGTTTCACCCCGGAGCGGCCGTGGGCCGAGGGGGAACTCGTACTCACCGCGGAGGAGCGGCTCGAAGACGTGGCTGGAAACACGCCGCTGCGGCCCTTCGACTTGGACCTGAGGGCCCCGCCGAAGAAGCCGCTGCCGCGGACGCTGCCCGTTCGCATCACATCGAAGTCGCGCTGAGGCTCATCGTGCGGAGATCCGCCCGGGGCATCAGCGATTCCACCAACCGCACGGCCACGACCCGCGCTTGAGTCGCATCGATCCGGCGCGACGCCGAATGGCCGTTCGCCTTCATCCACGCCAGTACGGCCGGCGGGCCTTCACCGCGTTCCAACGCCGCCCGCACCATCGGAACCAGCGTTTCAGGACGCATCGTTCGGTTCAACATGAGCGCACTCCGGTTCGGGGTCAGGGGGTCGGGTTCAGGAAGGTGAAGGCGAGGTTCGAATCGACCCCGTTCTGGGTGGTTTGGGCCGTAATCGTGCCGCGGTCGGAACCGTCCGTTGCGACGGGGATCGTGACGCTGAAGTTGCCGTTGGCATCCACGGTGGCGGTGACGTTGTCCACACCGGGCACGCCGTCGAAGCGAACGATCAGGCCGTTCACGTTGGTGCCGTTGACGTGCCCGGACAGCGTCCACCATCCGTGGGCCGCTTCGGCGGCGATGAATGTGTTGATGAACGGAGCGGCCTGAACGGGCGGCGGGTTCTCGATCCCCGGCGGCGGGGGCGGCGGCTCCGGAGGCGTGGTGCCGAGCAGATCCGATGGCAGAGCGCGGTCTCCCAGCACTTCCATGCGAAGAAAAGAACGCATCACCGGGGCGGGACGCGCCGGCCGCTTCGACTTCAGAAACCCGAACATGGGCAGCTCCTTGTTTTGGGCGAATGTGGTGTGCCGGACCGAACTCCGGCCCAGTCCACTCCCAATCGCAATCGGGGGCGGGAACACGCCACGGAAAATCCGGAATTGTCGAAAAAAGCGGTTCGATCGGATGACGGGAAGGGAATCTACCAGCCGCGGATTTGCCGCATGGCTTCGTAAAGTGTTATTCCGGATGAAGTTGCGAGATTCAAGCTTCGGACGCGGCCGGTGGGCATGGGAATGCCGATCACCCGCTCGGAGTAGCGTTCACGGAGCCCGAGCGGCAGGCCTTTCGACTCGGAACCGAACAGCAGGCAATCCCCGTCTTGGTATTCGACTTGCGTGTAGAGCCGCTCCGCGGGCGTCTCGACCAGCCACAGCCGCCCGGTGAACGTGCTCTCGAACTCTTCAAAGGTGACGTGCCGCACCAAGTCGACCGCATCCCAGTAGTCGAGCCCGGCCCGCTGGAGCGATTTGTCGTCCAAGCGGAAGCCGAGCCGACCGATGAGATGCAGACGCGTGCCCGTGGCGGCGCAGAGCCGCGCGATGTTCCCCGTGTTCGGCGGGATCTCGGGCTCGAAGAGTGCGATGTGCAGCACGGCGAACCTACTTCGCGGGGTGCAACACGATGTCGAACGTGGGGCGGGTGCGGCCGTTCGCGAAGGTCACGCCCGCCTTCGAGTACGCGATGCGGTCCGGGTGCGAGGCGTCCCGATCGTAGCGGCAGGAGAGTGCCGTGATGCCGTGATCGGCGAGCGGCTTCACTTCACCCGGATCGCTGACGCCGTTGCCGTTCGTATCGTGCCACAGGGCCAAGCCTTCAAGCTCCGCCCCGGTGAGGCGTCCGTCGCGATTGTCGTCCAAGGCCGCAAGCGCGTCGTAACCATTGTCCCAGAACAGCCAGAACGTGACGTTGCCGAACATCTGCAATCCGGACCCGGTCTTGCCGCTCTTCTTCGAGTCGTGAACGAGCCAAGCTGCATTTTGGCCGTGGACCCACGTCCAATTCTTCTTCAACCCGGTCCCGTCCGCATCGAAGGGAACGCGGGCCGAGCGGTTCTCCAAATCCGCGGCCGCGAGTCCGTCCTTCAGCGGGATCGCAATCGGCGTGATCGGCCGCGGCAACTTGGCGAGTTTCTCGACGCGTTGCTTCAGCTTGGCGATCTCCTCGGCGTCCTTCTTGGCATCGAGCAGCGGAATCAAGTAGCCGGCGCCCTCGCCGGTGACGGTGTGACCGCCGAGCCCGAGTGCTTCCAACTTCTGGTCCTTTTCCCATCCCTGTTCCACGACCTTGCGCAGTGCGGCGATGGCGTCGTCCTTCTTGTCCGTTTGCGAGAGCAGCCACGCGTGGCCGAGGCGGGCCGTGAGATCGTCCGGCTTCAGTTCCACCGCCTTGGCGTAAAGATCGATCGCGATCTTGAGGTGCTTCTTGGCCTCGACCAGACTCGCCGCATCGGCCTTGGCAATCGTGGAGAACGGCACGAGTTTGGGTTCGTATCCGAACCACACTTCGCCCGGCTTGCGGTAGTTCACGGGAAGTTCGTCCTTGCGGAGCGAGTACGCCATGGCATGCACCCGCGCGAGATTCACGAGCGCGGCCGCGTCCTTCGGATTCTTCTTGACGGCTTCCTTGAGATTGGCGGTGAGCCGATCCACCGGCACCTGCTCCAATTCGACGCGGAGGTAGATCGCATTCGAGGGCACTGACGCGCACAGGACGGCGAACAGGCCGGCCATGAACCGGGAACGAGGTGACATGATCGGGACTCCGTGAACAGGGGACTCGGCGGATTACGCCGTCCGCTCCCAATGTAGCGACCGCGCCGGGTCCGAGGACGTGAATCCACGCTTCTTCCCGCGACTCGGCCATTCCGATTCAAGTTCCGGCGAATCACAATCACATCATGGGCGAAAAAACGACAGCACCCCGTTGGCGGCTCGATGCCGTCGCCTACACGCTCTTCGCCACCGGGGCGGTGATGGCGATCGCAATCGGCAGCGGCCGCGCGCTCACCGGAAACCGGAACCTGCTCGACGGCCCCGGCGAGTTCCTCGCCGCGTGCCTGCTCGAACCGCTCGGCTGGGGGGCCGTGACCTTCCTCGTCGGCTGGTTCGCCGTGACCGCGCTCCTCGTGCTGAACCGTTCGCCCCTGCGGGTCGGGATGCGGATCGCGGGCTGGATCGTGCTCAGCCTCGCCACCGCGGTCGCCGCGGATGCCGCGGCTCTCGCGCCGGTCGCGATCGCCGGCCCTGGCGGTTCCTTGGGTGCGTTCCTGCAACTTCAACTCGAGGAATTCTTGGGTAGCCCGTGGGTCGCGGTCTGCATTGCGGTGTTCGTGGGGCTTCTCCTCGCGGCCGACTGGCTGGTCTTCGCCCTCGTGCGCATCGCGACCGATGCACTGGCGAAACTCTGGACCACGGCCGTGTGGGGGAACGACAAGGTGGCCGCCGGAAGCGACCGCGTGATCGCCGGCCTCGGCTCGGTGGTGCGAAGCAAGGATGACAGCGGCACGCCCGCGGGTGCGGATCTTCCGGACGTGATTCCCATCACGCATCCGAACCCGCTTCCCTCGCCTGCAGCAAGCACTCCGGTGGCCGCCGGGCCGATCCCGATTCACTTCCACACCGAAATGGCAAAGGCCGCGACACGGGGGGCTCACGCCCCCCGCTCGGAGGTGGTCGATGACGACGAACCACTCGCCTACGACCTGCCGTCGCTCGCGCTTCTGAACGATCCCGAACCGTTCCCGGTGGAGGATCACGAACAGCGGCTCCGCGATGTCGCGGTGCTGCTGGAGAAGACCTTCGCGGATTTCGGCCTGAACGTGAAGGTGGTCGGCATCCATACGGGGCCCGTGATCACGCAGTACGAGATCGCCCTCGAAACCGGGCTGCGGCTGAACAAAGTCACCAATCTTGCGGACGACATCGCCTTGAACCTGCGCGTGGCGTCCGTCCGGATCGTCGCGCCGTTGCCGGGCCGCAACACGGTCGGCATCGAGGTGCCGAACGAGATCCGTCAGAATGTGAGGCTCAAGGAATTGGTCACCGCTTTGGCCAACACGCCGAAGGTGGCGAAGGCGAAGCTGCCGATCTTCCTCGGCAAGGATGTGGAAGGCCGCCCGCTGGCGTACGACCTGCACGAGATGCCGCACCTGCTCATCGCCGGCCGCACCGGCACCGGCAAATCCGTGTGCCTCAACACCATCATCCTCAGCATGCTGCTCACCCGCCGCCCGGATGAGTGCCGCATGATCCTCATCGACCCGAAGAAGGTCGAGCTATCGGACTACGCGCAGATTCCGCACCTCATGACGCCCGTGGTGAAGGACGAGAAGAAGGCGGATGCAATCCTCGCATGGGCCGTGGACAAAATGGAGGAACGCTACGAGTGGCTGCATCGGGCGCGAGTGCGGAAGATCAGCGCGTACAACGAGCTGCCTTACGAGGAAATCGTTCGCCGCATCAATCCGGACACCGAGGAGGAACGCAAGGCGATCCCCAAGAAGATGCCGTACATCATGATCCTCATCGACGAAGTCGGCGACCTCATGATGAAGATGAAGAAGGAGATCGAAGGGAACATCATCCTGCTGGCGCAGAAGTCCCGCGCCGCAGGCATTCACTTGGTGCTCGCCACGCAGAAACCGACGGTGGACGTGATCACCGGGTTGATCAAATCGAACCTTCCGGCCCGAATCTGCTTCCAAGTCACGAACCGCACCGACTCCGGCGTGGTGCTCGATGAAAAGGGCGCGGAGCGGCTCCTCGGCATGGGCGACATGCTGATGCTGCAGAACGGCACGCTCACGCGGGCGCAGGGGGCGTACGTCGAAGACAAGGAGATCGAAAAGATCGTGGACGCGGTGGCGACCGACACGCCGAACTACGATTCGGAACTGCTCAACCTGAAGACGCGCGAACAAACGGAAGCGGGGGACGGCGCCACCGGCGAGAAACTCCGCGACCGCGACCCGATCTACGAGCAGGCCGTCGAGATCGTGATCCGCGAGCAGCGTGGCAGCACCTCGCTCCTGCAGCGTGCCTTGGGCATCGGCTACGGCAAGGCCAGCCGCCTCATCGACTTCATGGCCGAGGACGGAATCGTGGGCGGGTACAACGGCAGCAACGCCCGCCAAGTCCTCGTCAGCCCCGAGGAGTGGCAGGACCGCCGCAACGCAGGGTGAGATCCGACTCATTTCAACAGTCGCGGTCGGGACTGGGATTGCTCCCAGCCCCGGCAGAGATCCGGAGTACATCTTCGTCAGTTGCATGATCCACGTCAAAACCTCCCCTCTGCCCCCAGTCCAAGGGCTAGTGCAGCGTCAGGCAGGTAACTTGGGGTTCATCTGAGCTCAGCTATCGTTGATGATGGTTCGATCCACGGAGGCTCGGCCATGAAAAAGTTGTACATCGTTCGCCTGACCGATGCGGAACGCGACACGCTGCGCGGGGTCGTCAAGAAGTTGTCCGGGTCGTCGCAGAAGGTGCGGCGGGCGCAGATGCTGCTCAAGGCGGATGCCAATGGTCCGGCGTGGACCGATGCCAAGATCGCCGACGCCTTCGACTGCCGCATCCGAACCGTCGAGAACCTGCGTGAGCGGTTCGCCACCGCGGGCTTCGCACTCACGCTCAACGGCGTTCCGAAGAAGCCGCGTCCGAAGTTGCTGGACGGCAAGCAGGAGGCGAAGGTGATCGCGTTGCGGCTGGGTCCGCCGCCGAAGGGCTACGCGAACTGGAGCCTGCGGTTGCTGGCGGATCGCGTGGTGGAGTTGTCGATCGCGGAATCGATCAGCCATGAAACGGTGCGTCAGACGCTCAAAAAAACGCGATGACGCAGCGGAAACTGGAGTACTGGGTGATCCCGCCGGACGCGGACGGGGAGTTCGTGGCGCATGGAGGCGGTGCTGGACACGTACGCGTTGCCGTACGATTGTCGGTTTCCGGTGGTGTGCATGGACGAGCAACCGGTTCAGTTGCTGAAGGAGACGCGGACGCCGATCGCGGCGACAAAGGACCGTCCGAAGCGGGTGGACTACGAGTACGAGCGGGCGGGGACGGCGAGCATCTTCCTGTTCTGCGAGCCGCTTCAGGGCTGGCGTCAGGTGACGGTGCGGGAACGCCGGACGAAGGTGGACTGGGCACAGGAGGTGGCGGAGTTGTTGCGGACTGTACTGCGCCCCTCGGACTGAGCGCAAAAAGTGGCTTGGAGAGTTGGGGGGCTCGACCAACAACACCCTTGGAAAACCGAAGACGGCCTACCAGCACCGTCGTTCGGGTTTCCGTCTTGGGGGTAATGCTCTCCATCGGCAATCGGTTCGCACACGCACCAGTTACTTCGACGCGTTCGACTTCATCCGCGTCCGCAGCCCGGCCTCAAACTCCGCAGGAGTCCGATAGTCCAATGCCGAGTGGATCCGTTTCCGCATGTACACGTCTTCCAGGAACCGACGAATCCGACGACGCGAATCCGCCAAGTCCGCGTACTCCGTCAACGACACTTCATTCTCCTTCAGCGTCCGCATGAAACGCTCGCAGGCGCCCCCTCACGCCAACACGAGGCATTCAAGCGCGATGGCTTCGTGTACAATCATGGAAGGTTCCGGGAGTTGGCCATGAGAAGTGCAATGCTGGCCGCGGGGCTGGTGTGGGCGATACCGCTGGCGGCCGCGCCCGTGCCCTCCACCAAGCCCGCGGACGATCCCGTTTCCCCGTCTGCGGCCCGCCTGCTCCAATTCCGCAAGATTCAAAAAGAACTCAAACTCACACCGGCCCAGCGCATCGCGCTCGTGGATGGCGTCGAAGACATCTCCGAAGCCATCGAGAGGAAGCGGGAGAAGTTGCTCCGCGATCCCAACCCGACGCCGGACATCTTCGAAAAGCTTGAAGCGGAACAGAAGAAGTCCGTTCAGAAGTTCCTTGCTTCTGCGACAACGAACATCCTGACTCCCGAATCCCGCGCGCGCTTGCGACAGATCAACGCCCAAGTCCGAGGCATCGAGGTGCTCGGCGACCCCGCCGTCCAGAAATTGCTGTCCCTCACGGAGAAGCAGAAGGACGCCGTTTCAAAGGCCGTGAAGGAGCAAGAGGAGAAGATCGAATCGTATCTCAACCTGATGGGCAACGACAGCGCGGACAACCTCAAGGAAGAGTTGCTGAAATTCCGGTCCGAGCAAACGAAGGCGATCAGTGGCCAATTCACCCCGGATCAGAAGGTGCTCTGGACCTCGTTCTTGGGCGAGCCGGTGAAGGGGTTCGACCTCGTGGAAATGTGGATCACCTTGATTGAAACCGAGGACGAGCCGGCGATGCCGTGAGGCGGTGAGCTCGGCCACGGCTTGTTACAAACGGTAACAGCGGCTTTGCGTTGCAGTCCCGGGCGTGCCGGGATATGCTGTTTTCATTGAGCGGGTGCCGACGACGCACCGGCTTGCCCGTCTATTCACGTGTCTCTTCCCGATTGCCGAGGAGCCCATGGCCATTCCCATCAAGTGCGCGGGATGTCAGGCGGCGTTCGACGTGCCGGACAACCTGGCGGGGAAAACGATTCGCTGCACCTCGTGCAAATCGCAAGTGACAGTGGCGAGTGCGCCGGCCACCAAGACCTCGCCGGTCGCCAAGCCCGCCGCCAAGAAGATCGAAGTGGATGACGAAGATGATGTGAAGACCAAGCCGGGCAACGCCAAGAGCGAGAAGGACACGAAGGTGAAGTCCGCCGCGGCTCGTCGTCGCGACGAGGAGGATGAAGACGAGGACGAGGAGGACGAAGACGACCGCCCGCGGAAGAAGGGCAAGGCCAAGGCGGCCGCCAAGGGTGGCGGTGGAATGATCGCATTGATCGCGGCCGGTGCCATCGGCATCTGCGCGATCATCGGCGTGTCCGTCTACCTGTTGATGGGCTCCGGTGGCGACGAGAAGAAAAAGGAGACCGCAAGCAACGGCACGCCCAGCATGCCGAGCACGCCTCCAGGCGGTTCACTGGGGCCGCCAGGTGGCGACACCGTCGGCTGGGAGACAGTTCAGGCGGACGGCTTTACTTTCTCCATGCCGAAGAAGCCCAATACGCAGACCAAGACGGCTGGCGGTGTGAACATGACGCTTTACATGCACGAACTGGCAGATCGCAAAGGCGGCATGGGGGTGATCGCAGCCAGCCTGCCGGCGCAGGCCAAGAACATGGAGCCACGCCAAGCACTTAACGCGATGCTTGAGAGTGAATCCATGACCATGGGCGGCAAGATCTCCAACCGCCAGAAAACGAGCGTTGACGGATTCCCGGCGGAGGATCTGGAACTCTCACGCCCGGGGAATTCGTCTGTCCTGACTGCTCGCGCGATCATGGCGGACGGTACTTTTGTACTCGCCTTCTACGGTCACGACTCCGGGAAACAGGCCATTGCAACCGATGGCGGAAAATTCGTCGGTTCACTGAAGTTCTCCAAGAGCGGCGGCGGAAACACCGGCGGCATTGCCATGGGCGGCCCGAACGCGCCGGGCGGTGGCAGCCTCGGGCCGGCGCCGGGTGGTAACCCCGGCGCACCGGGCGTCGGATCCCTTCCGCCTCCGGGAGCCGGGGCCGGCCCCGGTACGCCGGGCATCGGCACGCTGCCTCCTCCAGGAAGCGGTGGCAGCCTCGGGCCACCGCCGGGCGGCGCGAACCCCGGCACGCCGGGAGTGGGAACGCTTCCTCCTCCGGGTGGAGGCGGCAGCCTCGGGCCTGTTCCCGGAATGCCCCCGCCCGGCGGGATGAATCCGGGAGCCGGAGGTGCCGGCACCGGCGGCACGCCTCCTCCCCCCGCTCCTCCGCCCGTCCCGGGTGGTGGAAGCAGCCTCGGTCCCATTCCTGGAGGCCCCGGCCCCGGTGGGGTCGCTCCGATGCCGGGTGGCGTTGGCCCTCAGCCGGGCGGCGTTGGCCCTCAGCCGGGCGGCGTTGGTCCGGGTAGCCTCGGACCTGTGCCCGGCGGGGCGGGAAGCCTCGGACCTGTGCCCGGGGGCGGTGGACTGAATCCCGGCGGCAACGGGCAGAATGGCGGCGGCCAGGATCGCCCGCCGCCGGGTGCGGCTGTGCGTCCTCAACTCGCGCACAAACTCGGCACGTTCTACGCGGTCGCATTCGATAGCGCGAATGGAGACTTCTTCACCATCGCGGCCCGCGTGGACCCGAAGAATCCCGCCCGAAAGCTCGGCGAGCTTCGTCGCCACGGCTATCCGGACTTCAAGGAAAAAGCAGTCTTCCACATCCCGAACCTGGCCACCCGCGCGGTGATCGACCCCAACCGGGGTCTGCTCTTAACGGCCGCGGCCACGAACCAAGGCGAGATGCGAACGCTCGAAAGCCTCGAACTCGACCGCGCCAACGCCTACGGCGAAGTGCAGGTGTACGACCTGAAGCCGATCCGCGACGGCAAGGTGGCGGACGGCGCGGACCTGAAGCCCGTCGGCCACATCAGCGTGAACGGCAGCATCCGCGGGCTCGAACTCTCGAACGACGCCAAGCACTTGTTCGTCGCCGTGAACAAGGCCGTGCCCGGTGGAACGCCCAAAACTTACATCCGCCAGTACGAAGCCTCGGATCGCAAGTTCATCAAGGAGTTTTCTCTCGGCGAACAGTCGTTGGACATTCGCAAAAACGCGGAGGGGAACTTGCTTGTCGGCTTCGAATACGACACGACCGGCCGCAAGCCCAGCGTGTCGATTCTGACGTTCGACATGACCTCGCTTGAAGCGAAGAAACTGCGTTCTCCCGGCGTGGTGACGGACTACACGACGCGATCCAACGGGAGTTCCGTATACGCGGTCTTGGGACAAGCGGACCGTAACGGTGCTCGCCCCGGCCAACTTCATGCCGCCGATCCCGCCGGCGACGTCAACATGATCGGGACGTCGGCGTGGAAGGCCTCCAACAACAACTACGTCCGCTTCTCGCCGGACGGGGCGTACCTGTTCGCGTCCTCGTTCGCGAACCGCGATTCGCGGGGCAATCTGCAGAACGCGGGATTGGATGTGTACGCCCCGGATGCCAAGGAAGCGGGCGGCTACAAGAAGATCGCTTCCATTCGCGACGCGATCCGCGTGACCAGCAGCGTTCCGGTCGGCGGGTACTTCGATGTTTCACCGGACGGATCGCACGTGTTGTTCCACAACGGTGCGGTGTTGGCGGTGAAGAACATCGACAAAAACGCGGAGGGGGCGGACAAGGTGCCCGAACCGGGTGGCAACCAAGGTGGCGGTCCTGGTGCGGGCGGATTCGCCCCGGGTGCGGGGGGTGTCGGCCCTGCTCCGGGTGGCGGGTTGGGTGTTCCTCCGATGCCGGGTGGCGGGTTGGGTGTTCCTCCGATGCCGGGCGGCGGGTTGGGTGTTCCTCCGATGCCGGGCGGCGGGTTGGGTGTTCCTCCGATGCCGGGCGGTGGGTTGGGTGTTCCTCCGATGCCGGGTGGCGGGTTGGGTGTTCCTCCGATGCCGGGCGGCGGTGCTCCGCTTCCCGGTCCCGGCGGCGCGAGCTTGCCTCCTCCGATGCCGGGCGGCGGTGGAAGCCCGCCCGCGGTGCCTCCCAAGCCTCCTGGCATGTGATCGGCTCACACACTCCGGCGGCCGGGAGATTTCTCCCGGCCGCGTCATTTCATTCGCAGCATCCATTCTGCTAAAATGGACATGTCACTCGTGCCGCGCCCGCACGCCTCACCGAGAACCGGATGGCAACCAGCGATCGACCTCCCGCCCCCCCGACGCCGCCCGGCGCGTCGCCTCGTCGCGTGAATCCGCTCGTTCCCGGCGGCTGGATCATCGTTTCCCTTGCAGTCGTGGTCGGCCTCGTCGTGCTTCTGAACGACCCGACCAAGGCGATTCATTACACCGAATTCCGCGAACTCGCGGACGCCGGCCAGATCAAGAAACTCACGCTGATCGGCACCGAGCGGGCGAAGGGTGAGATCCGCGATCCCGCGGTCGAGCCCGCTGCCAAACTCGGCTTGAAGAGCGGCAAGTTCGAGGTGAACCTGCCCCACACCGACGACCAATCGAAATTGCTCGACTACCTCGAGAAGAAGGACGCCGAGTTCCGCGAGAAGAACAAGGACGCCGAGAAACTCGTCATCACGAAGCAGGACGAGCCGAGCCCGCTGCTCGGCACGCTGCTTCTGAACCTGATGCTCATCGGAATCCTGGTTGCGGTGTTCGTGTTCTTCATTCTGCCCCGCTTCCGCGATCCGGTGGGAGGCGGGTTCCTCAACAACTACATCCGCAGCCCGGCGAAGCGGTACGAGAAGGGCAAGGGCCGCATCACGTTCGATGATGTGGCCGGCATGGAGGGCGCGAAGCGCGAACTGTCCGAGATCGTGGACTACCTCAAGGATCCGGCGAGGTTCACACGACTCGGCGCCCAAGTGCCGAAGGGCGTGCTGCTGGTCGGCCCGCCGGGCACGGGCAAGACGCTGATGGCCAAGGCCGTCGCGGGCGAAGCCGCGGTGCCGTTCTTCTCGATCAACGGTTCCGAGTTCATCCAAATGTTCGTGGGCGTGGGGGCGAGCCGCGTCCGCGACATGTTCAAGAACGCGAAGGAGAACGCGCCCTGTGTGATCTTCATCGACGAGATCGACGCCGTCGGCCGGATGCGCGGCGTCGGCATGGGCGGCGGTTCCGACGAACGCGAACAAACGCTGAACCAGATCCTCTCCGAGATGGACGGTTTCCAACCGAACGAAACCGTGATCGTGATGGCGGCCACGAACCGCCCGGACGTGCTCGACTCGGCGTTGCTCCGCCCCGGCCGCTTCGACCGCCATGTGACCGTGGACAAGCCGACGTGGCGGGGGCGGCTCGAGATCCTGAAGGTGCATACCCGCAACAAACCGCTCTCGGACGCGGTCGATCTCGAACGCATCGCGCGGACGATGGTCGGCATGAGCGGCGCGGACCTGCGGAACCTCTGCAACGAAGCCGCGCTGCAAGCCACTCGCGCGGGCAAGAACGCGATCGAGCAGGACGACTTCGACCGGGCCGCGGATCGCGTGATCCTCGGGCTCAAGCGTGAGGAGCCGTTCTCGCAGGAGGAGAAACGCCGCACCGCCGTTCACGAAGCCGGGCACGCGCTTTGTTCGTGGCTACTGCCGTCGTCGGACAAACTGGACCGCGTGTCGATCATCCCGCGCGGCCGCACCGGCGGCGTCACCATCTTCCAGCCCGATGAAGACCGCGTGGACCGCTCCGAGAGCGAGATTTTCGCGCGGCTCGTGACGGCGATGGGCGGCCGCGCCGCGGACCGCCTGATCATCGGCGAACCGCTCTCGGGCGCGATCGGCGACTTGAAACAAGCCACCCGCATCGCGCGACTCATGGTCACGCAGTTCGGCATGAGCGAACGCCTCGGGCCGGTGTTTTACAACCAGGGCGAAGAGCACGTGTTCCTCGGCAAGGAGATCCACGAGGCCCGCGACTTCAGCGAGGGCACGGCCCGGATCATCGACGAGGAAGTGGCCCGCATCCTCCGCGAGGCGCAGGATCGCGCGTCCGAGTTGATCCGCACCAACCGGGACAAACTGGACCGCCTCACCGACGCGCTGTTGGCTCACGAAGAGTTGGACATGGAGGACGTGAACCGCTTGTTCGCGGGGGTGCCGATCGCGGAGTTGAAAAAGGATCCGCCCAAGCCGGCGGCCGCCCCCCCGGTCGTTTCAGCCCCCGCACCCGCGAGCGTTCCCGAGTCCGCGCCGAAGCCGGGGCTGGCGTTCGGGTGAGAGTTTACACCGGGCCGGCTTGGCCGAAGCCGTCCCGCGGGATTTCGAGATATGGGTTCGTCGCGGTGTAATCCCCGGACCCGGCCGTAAGGATGTCGAGCGCGTCGTCCTCGATGAAGACTTCAATCAGTGCGGGGCCGACCCAGATCACGTCGCCATTTCTCAGTTCCCGTTCGACGTGCACCGGTTCGCCGTTGATCCGCGTGCCGTTCGTACTGCCCAAGTCTTTCACTGAGACCTGGGGGCCGTGGATCAGGATGGCGCAGTGATGGACGCTGACGCGGGGCGAGCCGATCTTGAGGTCGCAGTCGGCGTGGCGACCGATCAGATACGGCGACTTCAGGACCTGGAGCGAAGCCCCCGCCTGCTTGCTGTTCTGCATCCGGATGCGAACGATCACATGGTTGAAGTTGCCGACTGAGCCGCGGCATGGGAATCGAGCCGAGGGCGAATTCGCACGAGCTTCACACTTCGCGCGGGCGCGAATTCCGGACCAAGGGCGGTTCGCAACGATTGGACCGGGCAGGATCGGGAAACTTTGCCGCCTCCGCTCCCGGTTTTTGGGCGAACTGTCGGGTATAATGGATCGGGACTTGAACTATTCCGGTGCCGGGTGAACCCTTTTCGCAACCCCGGCGTCTGAACAGATATGAGGCCGCGTTCGGCGGCCCGGTTCCCGCGAAGCACAGCTGGAAATCGCCATGGGCCGGCGAAACGGGATCAGCAAGGATCGCCCACGCCATCGGACTCGAAGCTGCCGATCGGGGAGCGACTGAATGAGCCGGACGTTCCGCAATTTGCCCCGCACCACCCGCTTGGATGCGGTCCCGCCGCCCGAGGAGCCGCGCCCGGTTCCCGCTGCGGTGCTGACGGGTCTGGACGATCTCGCCGATGAATTCGACGAGGCCGAGGAAGAGACGGACTTGGAGGAGGAGGGGGCGCCGGCCGAAGCCGAGGCGCAGGTCGAGGAAGGTTCTGGAGCCGACGACGCCTTGGGGCTCTATCTCCGCCAGATGGGTGCGATCCCGCTTCTCAACCGCGAGAAGGAACTGGCGCTTGCCCGCAAGCTGGAACATCACCGCAATCGCTTCCGTCGGGCGGCGCTCCTCTGCGTCCGCGTGCTGAACCGCGTGGCGGAAAAGTTCGAACTGATCGCCGGCGGGCAGACGCCCATCGACCCGAATGTGGATGTTTACTCGTCACCCGAGTTGAAGCTCTCCCGGTTGCAGATTCTCGCCCGACTCGGCAAGAACCTCTTCACCCTGAAGCGGTTGCTGGGTCAGGAGGCCGAGGAGTTCGCCGCCGGTGTGCGGGACGAGTTCCCCGGATCGGTCAAGGTCTGGCAGCGCGTCCGCCTGCACCGGCTCGCGAAGTGCAGCAAGCTCGCCGCCGAGCTTTCGCCCCGTACCGAGTTGCTCGAACGCTGGACGGGCGAACTCGCCGACGTGGCGGATGAACTCAAGCACCTCGTGAAGGCGCACGCACAAGCGGGTTGCCCGAACGATCGCCACAAAGCGGCGAAGGCGCTCCGCGACGCCACCATCCGCGCCGGCATGCTGCCGGACGAACTCAACGCATACCTCAAGGTGGTCCGCAAGCGCCGGCTCGCGTACCAACGGGTGCGGCGGGAACTGGCGGAAGCCAACCTGCGGCTCGTCGTGAGCATCGCCAAGAACTATCGCAATCGCGGGCTGCCGTTCGCGGACTTGATCCAGGAGGGCAACCGCGGGCTGATGCGGGCCGTGGACAAGTACGAGTGGCAGAAGGAGTTCAAGTTCGGCACCTACGCCACTTGGTGGATCCGCCAAGGCATCACGCGGGCGTTGCACGATCACGCCCGCACCGTCCGCGTGCCGTGCCACCAGATCAGCATGCTGGCGAAGATCGAGCGGAAGCGCAGTGAGATCACGGCCGCCACCGGCCGCGATCCTTCGAACGAAGAACTGGCCCTGGCCCTCGGGGCGAAGGAAGAAGACACCCGCAGCTTGCGGGTCGTCGGCCGCCACCCGGTGAGCCTTCACGAACCCGTGGGCGGCGACGGCGAGCGGGCCTTGGAGGACTTCCTCCGCGACCACCAAGTGGAGAACCCGGGCCAGCACGTCGATCAGCGCCTGCTCAAAGAGCGGGTGATCGAGGTGCTCAAGAGCTTGGCCCCGCGCGAACGCGAGGTGCTGGAACTCCGCTTCGGGCTGAAGGACGGCACCGCAAAGACGCTCGATGAGGTGGCGCGCATCTACGGAATCACCCGCGAACGCATCCGCCAGATCGAGGCCCGCGGCCTGCTGAAGCTCCGCCAACCGACCCGCAGCCAGCGCCTCGAAGAGTTCGCCGAAGCCGAAGACGAATAACTGAAAGTTCACCACAGGGGCATCGAGGGCACAGAGAAGACACCGTTTGATCAACCGCAAGTTCGGTTTCGATCCTCTGTGTTCTCCGTGTCTCTGTGGTGGGTAAGCGTCTCGTAAGTGGGTGACTCGGGCTCAGTTCATGGACCAGAAGCCGGCCCACTGGTCGTCGGCAGCTGCAGAAGACGGCTCGCAGGTGGCTCATGGCGTCGGCTCCGGACTCGCCCCAACGCATGCCGCCGCCCTTCATCCGCTCGCCGATCACCGTCTTGCGCGCTCTCCACGGGCCGCTGCCGATCTGCCAACCCTTCCTCACGTACTCCGGATAGTTCATCCGGTGGACGTGGTTCTCGAAGTACCGGACCACCTCGTCGCCCACTTTCGGCCGCGCCTTAACGCCTTTGACGTCGAGCGTCCGCAAGTCGTCAAGAGCACCGCTTGCCCGCCCCGCGGACTTCAACCGCGTGCACGTCGCGATCCGCCATTCGGCCGCCTTCGCGTCGTCGGCCGGATACAACGCTTTCGCGACTTCGCCACGTACTCCGCCGCATGGAAGAAATCCAGGATCACCGCTTCCACCCGCGGGAAGTTCACCCGCAAGGAACTCCTCCAAGCCCGCGCGCGTCGAAATCGCGATCCACCGTTCGGCACGGTCGAGACCGACCTGCTCGGCCTGCCGCCGCAACGGATCGGCCAACTCCGCCAGCGGACGCAACTGCGACGAATACCGCCTTCCACTCCGGACGCCGCGGCGCCTCCGGTTTCGACCACCGCTCCTTCGCATCCGGGACCGGGTTGTAGATCATCCCGACGTACGCCATCTTCCCGTCGGCCCGCTTGCCGCCCGGCCCCTGCTGGCCCGCCGGTCCGCATCCACCGAGACGTAGCCCACGGTTTCCCGTCCGCGTCGCGGTGCCAGTCCCACGGCGTCGCCGGGCCGAGCGCGGTTCGCGTGAAGATCCGTCGCCGCCCGCGCGCCCGCGTCGCTTCCGTCGCCCGCTGCACGGTCGACTCGCTCAGCACCAAGCCCGACATCCGGCGAAGCAGCGTCGCCGCGCCCCGTCGCGAACGCATCCATCAAGCCGAGAGGCACACCACTTCGTCCGCCGCCGGCGTCCGGTCGTGGTTGAGCAATCCGAGCGTGGCATCCAGCGGCGACGTGCACCGGCCGCAGCCGCGGCAGTGATAGAAATCGCGTACATACTTCACCGCGCTTGAACAGGCTGCACAGGCCGCGGTTGTAGGCCCCTTGTGGACCGCCGATTCGCGGCAGTGCGGGCAACTCAGGCTCGACCCTTGGTACCCCCTTTTCCGCTCGGAGAGAGCGGCTTCGACACTCGCGGCTCCGAGCCGAGCAACCAGTCCCGGGTTCAGACTCCGTCTTGCCGAGGAGTTGGGAGTCGGGCTTGCTGGCGAACAGCCGGGCGACGCGTCGGGCTTCGTCGCGGTAGGCGACTCCAGCCGCACGGTCAATTGGGCGGCGACGAGTTCCTGTTCCGGGAGTGGGGGCGATATTCGGGTCAGACGAATGTGACGGGGTTAAGGTAGCCGATTTTCCACCCACTTTCGAAACAGCACCCACCGGATTCTGGATTCACCGTCCGCAAGCTAGCCTGGGTATTTGCGCATTCTGGCGGCATCGGAGGTTCGGTATGTCCACGGGCGGTTTCGAGGTCGAGTTCGAAGTCTTTCCTCCGTGAGGTGTCTCGGGCAGCATCGTGGATGCTCCGGCGGAACGTGGGCGCGCTGAACCACTGGTGGCCGATCTCGCTGCGAGGCACCAACCCTGACGAAGACGGCCTCCGGCCGCCGCTCGACGATCAGTTAGCCCGAATGGTTTTCGACGAGCATCTGCGGCGAAAGCTTCTCATGCCGCTTGCGGTCAGTCCCGGTGGGCACCCGAGCCCTTGCTTGATGCGGTGCGATCAAACGGTGGGATAAGGCTGTCGCAGACGGGCGGCGTATCTATGGCCTGTGGAGAAAGGTGAAGAAGAACTGGCCGCTGATGGTTGGGACGTTCGTCCTCGGCGTCATGAGCGGAACTGCGACGGACGTTCTTCAGGCCTGGAAGGCGTGAGGTCGAAGGGTCACCCGGGAAGCCAAGAGAGCAAAGCACGCAGAGAAGGACAAGACCACACCATGAAATCCTCTGACTGGAAACTCAAGACAGAATCGCTCCTTTCCTCGTGCTCCACGGCCCACATACCTGGCCAAAGCATGTGATGTGCCCGCTACGGAATGATGTCCGCTTTTCGGCGGGGAATCCGCAGTGGAGGTATTCGCCTCCTCGTGTAGGTGAGATACCCGCACTCTTCGAGTGCGAAGGCGGATGGGCCTCCGGGCCGTGCCGCGCTGTGGACTGTACCTCCGACGACCCTGTCTCGCAGGGTCCGCCTCCAGTTCGAAGCCTCGTCTGACGCGACACGCTCGCCGTGAACCGGTCGCGGCTCGGTTGCGGCGATCGGCGAACCTGGAAGTTCCACAACTCGTCGGGCGAGGGTCCGCGTTCGCCGCGGCTTCCTGCGAGGTGTTGGCCTCCTGCCACGCGGCGGCGACGTCGTCCCACGTCCAGAGGCCGGGGCGGCCGTGGCGGGCGGCGCAGGCGTCGGTGCGGGATTTCAATGAGCCGATGCCGGCTTCGACGGCGCCGTTGTAACGCGGCCAGTGCGGCGGCGAGAACAGGTGGGCCACGTTCCACATCCGCAGCAGTTCCTGCACCGCGGCGTTGTCGAAGTGTGAGCCGTTGTCGCTCTTGAGCACCAATGGCGCGCCGTGATGCGTGAAGAGCGTCGCGAGCCACGCGGCGGCGTTCGCGGCGTTGGCGTGTTCGATGGGTTGCCAGAGCAGCGACCGCCCGCTGGCGAGGTCGCGGACGGCGAGCAAGTACTGGAAGCGGCCGTCGAGGAGCGTCGCGGCCTCGGTGAAGTCGATGGCCCAGACGCGGCCGGGTTCGGGCCAGTGCAGCACGCGCAGCGGCACGCGATGCCGTTCGCGCCAGACGCGGCGATAGCGGCGGAGCAGATCCGCCTGCTCGGCGCGAAGCATGTCCGGGAAGCAGTCCTTCAACGTCGGCAGTCCGACACCGGGGCCGTATTCGTCGAGCAGATGGAGGAACGCGTTGCGGTCTTCGCGTGGCGAGTGAATGACGGGCCGGCCGCGGTTCGGCACGGTGTCGGTGAGCCGGCACCAGCGTTGCAGGGTGCGTGTCGAACGCTCGAAGAGCCGCGCCACTTCGGACCAGCGCTTCCCGCGATCGACGAGTTGCTTCCCGGTCGCGGCGGCGTTCCGCCGGGCCGCGTGTTCGCGGTGTCGTCGCGGATGTTGATGCGTCGAGCCGCGACGTGTGAGCTTGGAAGCGGGGGCGGAGTCCCCGGCCGCGGGGGCCGGGGCTACCGTTTTCCCGAGTCGCGGCCGACGCGCGGCTGCGCCGCGGCCAAGTCCGCGCACCTTCGCCACCGCCAACTCCGCTTCCAGTTCCGCCACCCGATGCTGCAAGCGTTCCGCCTCGGCCGCGTCGATGGTCGAGACGCGCGGCGGCCGGCCCGCGGGCTTCGGTTCCAGGCTCGCCACCGCCGCTTGGATCGCTTCGAGCCGCAGTTCGTCGAACCGCTGTTCCGAGAGGTGCAGCTTCTCGCACGCGCCTCCTGCACGCGGAGTTCACCGGGAGGTCATGGTTTGCAGCACGACCTTCACGCGTTCAGCAGGCCTGCGTCAGCCCCGTGAGGCGATCCACCAGTTCAGCCCCGTCGGTCGTCGTCCACGCATGATCGACTCCATTCGAGGAAGTGCCGGGCCGAAGTGAACTCCGGCCCGACGTGAACATCACACCGGGGTCGCGGCTGGCGAACCGTCCGCGGTTGCTTCATCGACTCGCAGTTCATTGGCCCGACGCATGGCGCGAACCTCGGCTTGCGGGCCTTCCGCTTGCCGGCCGGCTTCACCAGGAACCGGCGGCGCGACGCCGAGTGTCCGCTGCGTCAGACGCGCAAGCGACACTGCCGCGACAACTCGCGGCGCAACCGCTCGTTGTCCCGACGCAACGTCTCGTCCGCCGCTTTCGACGACGTTTGGCGGCCGCGCGACCGCGGTTCGCACGCCGCGAGCAGCCCGTCGAGGCCGCGCATTCCAACTGGTAGTAACACTTGGCCAACGACACGCCCAAGGTCTCGGCCGCCTGCGTCGGCGTCCGGCTTCCCGCCAGCACGTCGAGCAGGATCGCCATCATCCGCTTGGCCTCGCGACTCGGCTTCGTCCTTTGCGGTCTTCGGCTTCGTCTTCACGTTCACGAGGCACCGCCTTCCCGAAGCTTCGCCAAGCCATCGTCGAGCGGCGACTCGCCCGGAGCGGGCGGTTCCTCGAACCCCGCTTCGCCCGACGGCACGCCCTGCGGACACACCGGTGACACCGCATTGTCACTCGCCGGGGCCGCCGGCGGAAGCAGGTCGATCTCCTGGCGGCCGCCCGCGTTCGTCAGGATCATCCGTTCGCCCTCGGCGTGCACGCTGAACGGACGGCCGCCCGCCTGGCCCGTGAGATAGAACGGCGCCTTCGGCACGCCGTGCCGCGCCAACTCCAACGCGTTCGCGTTCACCCGCGCCGCCAGCGTCCGCTTCACTTCGTTCGCGGCGCCGAAGAACCGGTCCGCCGGCGTCAGACCGTCGATCCCCTGATGCGCACGCTGGAAGTTGTAACTGTCGATGAAGAGCCCGATCCGCTGCCGCGCGTCGCCGAGGTCGGCGAACACCGCGGTCTCCACGCACTCCCGCCACAGCGTGCCCCAGAACCGCTCGATCTTCCCCAGCGTCTGCGGCCGGTGCGGCGATGCCACGATCTGCCGGATCCCGTGCTTCTCGCACTCCTTGCTGAACGCGCTCTTCCCCCGCCACGTCACGTACTGCGTGCCGTTGTCGGTCAGGATCTCGCCGGGCACGCCGTAGCCGCCGAGCGCCGCCCGCAACACTTCGAGCACCAGAGCGGTCGACTGGCTCGCGTGCAAGCCGTAGCCGGTGATGAAGCGGCTGTGGTCGTCCAGGAACGCAACCAGGTACACCCGACGATTCTGACGCTTCAGCATGAACGTGAACAGATCGGTCTGCCACATCTGGTTCGGGTTGGCCCGCTCGAAGCGCACCTCCTTCGGCTGGTGCGGCCGGGTCGCCACCTCCTCCATCCGGTAGCCCGCTTCGTGCAGCACCCGCGCCACCGCGGACGGACTGGCGGGCAACGCCGGCCCGCGAACGAGCATGTCGCTGATCCGTTGGCAGCCCCAGTCCGGATTGGACTCCTTGAGCATGAGGATGGCGCGTCGCGTGGCTTCGGGCAAGCGGGAACCGTTCGGCGCGCCCTTGGGTTGGTCCAGGAGTCCGGCGGGGCCGTGTTCCTGGAAACGTTTCTGCCAGGCGTAGAGCGTGTGCTTGGAAATGCCGACGAGCGGGGCGAAGTCGGCGGCGGGCAGTCCGCAGCGTTGCCACGAGTCGAGGATGAGCAGACGCTGCTCGGGCGTGATGGCGGTGCGGCCGGCGTCATGCGTCGCCGGCGGCTTCAACGATTTGCGACTTCGCGTGGGCACGGCGCCCGGCCGCGGCCCGCATCCGGTGAGCCGCGGAATCGCGGGTTCGTCTTCGTCGCACGGAGCGTCGGAGGCGGGACCGCTCCCGGCGGAACCGTGAACGTCGGCGAGTGGTGAAGGGACTTTCGATTCGTCGGGTTGCGCTCCGCCCCGGCTGCGCCGGGGCTCCGCTTCACCCGACGAATCGAGTGGACCAGACCCCGCCGTGTGCGGCGTGTCTGCCGCCGCCTGCGGCGGAGCGGCGTATTCGGGACCGGGGCTGCGTTGTTCGTCGGACATGTGAACCTCCCGTGGAGCGGCTGACGCCGCCAATGGGAGGAGGGAATTACCCCACCCGATTCAGCTGAAGTACCGGACATCATTTCCGGAAGTGGGACAGGTGGGGTACTGCGGCGAAGATCAAAGAGCAGGCGTGGGACGCGGCGATCGCTTTGGCTGCGTGACATGTAGCTCGTGCCGGTCGGCCAGCCGTCACATTCGAGGCTAGTGCATGCGACTTGCGGCTCAAACGAAGGGCGGCTACTACCCCGCCCACCCGAATGCCATCGAACTCGCGGCCTCTCTCCTCCATCCACCTGACGAGGGACGGCCATGCACGATCCTGGACCCATGTGCCGGCGAAGGAGCCGCCGTAGATCAACTCCGGGAATCCCTCGGGTGCCCGCTGCCCCGGACGTATGCACTTGAACTCGACGACAGCCGAGCAAATGCCCTCCAGCAGAAACTCATCGGGGCGAGAGTCCTGGCACCGGCAGACTTCTTCGCGTGCCGTGCCACACCTGGCAGTTTCTCGTTCATCTGGCTGAACCCACCCTTCGATGATGCCTATGGCGGCAGTCGGGTCGAGCACCGGTTCCTCATGCAGTCAACAGAATGGCTCAAGAAGGGCGGAGTCCTCGCACTGGTTTGTCCTCAAGATGTGGTCGGCGAGTTCTCGGCCTGCCGCAAGCACCTGGTCACCTTCTACGAGAACATCACGGTCACTCCGTTTCCCGAACAGCACCGCCCGTACCGGGAAGTGCTCGTGCTTGGTCACAAACGATCCCGGCCGAGCATTACACAGACTGGGATAAACCACTCGCACTGGCAGGCCGCTCAGGCACCCACCGGTTTCAAGTACCAGCTTCCGAGCGGGGAAGGTCCACAAGCCTTCGAGAAAACGGAACCGACCGAAAGCGAACTTCGGAGGCTTATCGGCACATCTCCGTTGACGAGACACCTCAAGGCCGGGAAGGATGCTTCACTCCCATCGCCGCCGCTCCCACTCGGTACCGGCCACATCGCCCTGCTCCTGGCAAGTGGCCATCTCAACGGGTTGGTTCAGCCCGAAGTGAAGCCGCCACACGTCGTGCGGGGCACCTGCCAGAAGAGAACGTTCGTGTCCGATGTAACCGAGGCCGAGAACGACGACGGCAGCACAACGACGCGAACCACTTTCTCCGAACGGATCGACCTCGTAATTCGGACCGTCGACCGGGCCGGACGAATCCGAACACTATCCCAAGAGGAGGACGACCAAGCGTAACAGTCGGGTCTGGCGTTCGAGGCGGGTACTTCCGGAGCCAGTTCTCCGGGAGTCGACGCATTGAGCCAACTGCAAGCGAACGCGGATCTCGGCACGTTCGAGTTCGAAGTCTACCGGGTAGCCCGAGGCGGTCGTGTCACCTCATCTCGGTTCAAGCTACGCAGCGACGCCATCGGTCTTCACGAGCGGGAGAT
>JAXMBB010000014.1:0-187285 GCA_046350135.1 Gemmataceae bacterium | reverse complement strand
CCTCGCGCCGCGTGTTCACCTCCTCCGCGGCCTTGGCTTCCGCCGCCGCCCGCTCCTGTTCCGCGTTCCGCAGCCGCTCCTCGACACCGTCCCGGTACGCCTTCACGGCGTTGGCCACTTGCTTGGCATCGAACGGCCGGTCGTCCGGGTTCAGTTGCAGGCAACGTTTCGCAAGTGCGATCAACTCGGGGTCCGCCCCCGATGCATCGAGCCGCTCCATCGCCGGCGTGAGTTGGCCGATGATGGCCAACGCCTGGATCTCCGCGGCGGTCGCAGCCCAGTACGGCGGCCGGCCCGTGAGCAACTCGCACAGCATCGCCCCGAGCGCGAATACGTCGGACCGCGTGTCCGTGCGATCGATCTCGCCTTTGGCCTGCTCCGGCGGCATGTACGCCGGCGTGCCGAGCAGGCTGCCCGCCTTCGTGTGCGAACTCGGATCGCGGTCCGATTCGATCACCGAGACCGGCGACTGCGTGTGCTGTTCGCCCGGCGGATGGGAATCGGGTGCGGGCACGGATTCGCCCAGCACCTTCGCCAAGCCCCAGTCCAGCACCAGCACTTCGTCGAACGCCCCGACCATGATGTTGCCGGGCTTCAGGTCGCGGTGGATGACGCGTCGGTCGTGTGCGGACGCCACGGCCTGGCACACGTCTTCGAAGATGCGAAGCAGTTCGGCCGTGTCCGGGCGTTCGTTCGCGAGCAGATCGGAGAGCGTGCGGCCGCCCTTGATCAGCTTCATCGCAATGAATGGCCGGCCGTCCTTCAGCGTGCCCAAATCGTGGATCGGCGGGATGCCCGGATGCGAGAGCTTGCCCGTGATACGGGCCTCTTCGATGAAGCGGGACGCGGAGAACGACTTGGTCTTGAGATCCTCGCGGAGCAGTTTGAGTGCGACCTCGCGGTTGAGCACTCGATCGCGGGCGATGTGGACTTCACCCATGCCCCCGCGAGCGAGGAAGTCGAGGAGAATGTAGCGGTCGTCGGGGGTCGGGAACGATGTGGGGCTGTCCGGCCCCTCGAACGACTTGGTGTAGAGAATGGAATCCGGCGCGTCCTGCGGCGGAAGCGTGGCCGTGATGTGGCCGGGCTCCTGCGGCAGGATCGTGCGCGTCGGTGAATCGGAGGGCGGAACGGACATCGTTCCGATTTTACTTCACCACCACGCAGAAATCGATTGCGAAGGGCGCAAGTTCCGGGCGGGCGCTGATGTCCTTCACCAGCTTGGTCGCGTCCGGCGCGGTCCGCACTTCAAAACACACCGTCAGCTTGCGGCTGGAGTTCCACCGCACGTCGACTCCATCCGCACGCCCCTTGCAGAGCCCTTGGATGAGGCTCGCGGTCGCGTCCGGCTGCTTGCCGTCCGGCATCTGGGCGCGGGCCGCGATCTCGTTGCGGATCAGGTTCGCGCCCGGCTCCGAGAACAGGTTCGGCGGCGGAAGCACCGGCACCGGCATCGACGCGTCGTTGCGAAGCGTCGGCGGCAGCGGCTCGGGCGAGGCGGGCTTCGTCATCTTCACCGGCGAAACCGGCGGCATCGCGGGCACGCCCACCGGCGTGGGCAACGGCGGCAGCGGTGTCGACGGGGATGTTCCGATGGACCCGATCGCCGGCATCGCAGGGACACCGGTCTGCGGCGCCGGTGCCGACCGGGACACCGGATTCGGGCGAACCGACGGCGACGGCGGAACGGCGATCGGAGTGCTCTTCGACGAATCGATCGTGCGAACGGGCGGATTCGCAACGTAGCTCGGCGGTTCGTTCCCGGGAACGCCCCGGTACGGGTTCACCACCGGAACGGGGAACGCGCCGGGCGTCGCGCCGGTGACGCCGTACCAATTCGCAGAGGCCTTCGGGTACTGCCCGTTCGGAGCGTACTGATTCGCGCCGGGTGTCGCCGTGCCGTAGCCGTACCAGCGGTACGCGGGCGGGCCGGCGAGCACGGGCGCGCCGTTCGAGGCGGTGCCCCGAAGCGGCATGTTCGGATCACCCGGTTGCTCCGGCGTCGAAAGCAAGGGCGGAATCAATCGCTCGGTCGGAGTCGCCGACTTGGGCTTGTCCAAGGGTCGCGGTTGCGGCGGCGGCACACTCGCGTTCAGTTTGCTCGGCGTGAGCGGCGGAAGATCCTTCGCATTGCTCAAGATCGGCGTTTTGGTCTCGGTCTTGTCGCGGAACGGCGTGAAGCCCGCGGCGGGAATCACGTTCGGATCGACGCCGGACACCCACGCCGGCCCGCCGGCGGATGCGGCCTTGCGGGCGACGGGCGTGCTGCCGACCGGCACATCGTCGATCGCGCCGCGTGCGAGGGTCGGCAGTTCGCCGGGTTCCATCTTCACCGGAGGAAGCAGGATCGCGGCTCGTTGCTGGGGCGGAGCGGCAAGCGCGGTCATGCCCGAAGCGAGCAAGGCTCCGCCGAGCGTGCCGCGCAGCCACCGCGTCGTCCGTCCCCGATTCGTCACGACATCCATGTCGCACTCCTAGTCGCGAAACCACAAGCAGCACGTTATCGCTTGCGCGGCACCGGTTGTTGTTGCTGTTGCTGCAGCAGGCGGTTGCCGCTCATGCCCTGCATCCCGCGATACGAGAACGGGATCGGGAAGTAGCCGAGCGTGTTGTTGTAAAACACGGGGTGCCCGGCGGGCGGCAACGCCGTGTTGCTGTTCGGATCGACCATGGGAAGGTCGATCTCTTCCGGTCCGGTGGCCATCTGCGGGAAGAACCCGCCGCGCATCGCGCCGAACGACATGTTCGGCACGCCACCCATCATCATGCCTCCGCCCCCGACCGTGCCGGGCCGCGCACCGAAGTAGTAGTTCGACGCCGGGTTGTTCGCCCCGCGGAACATGTTCAAGTACGGGCTGAGCGGCTGCGTCATCGGGTTGTAGATGTTCGGCATCAACCCGCCGTTCGGGCCGTAGCCGCCGCCGAGAGGCTGGGCGGACGCGACCCCGCCCGACGCCAACAACCCGGCCACGCACATCGCACACGTCGTTCGCATGATGACGCTCCTCCGCTGCATCGGTCACTGCCCGCCGTTCCCGTTCAGGAACCGCCCGCTGATCTGGTTGTAGGTGCTGGCCCCGAGCAACGTCACGCCGAGGATCCGCTCCACCGGGCTGATCATGCGGGCAAGGGCGGTGTCGATCGTGATGATGCGCTGGGCCTTCACATAGATGCGGTCGCCGGGCATCACCTGGTAGTTGGTGGTGGTGACGCCGTGCTGCGTGATGCCGACCCAATCGACGGGCAGGATCTGCCACGGGTGATCGGCATGCGGGCTGCGGCGGGCCACCCAGATGTTTCGCTTGCTGGCGACGGCCGGGATGCCGTAGGTGTTCGAGAGCGCGTCCAGCACCGTTTCACTGCCGGTGATCGGGAACGGGTAGACCTGTTCGCCATACCCGCCGCCGTCCGTGATCACGTAGTACTTCTTGCTGTTGTAAGCCAGGACATCGACGACCACGACAATGCTTTCGGGCTTCTTGTCGAGGCCGAGGTCGATGAGCGTCTTGGACTTCAGCAGATGCTGGCGAATGGCTTCCGCGGTTTGATCCAGCGTAAGGCCTGCGACCGGCACCGAGCCCCAGAAGCCGAGGCCGACCGTGCCATCGATACGGACCGGCATCGGCTGCTGCCCGGAAATCGCCTGCACCGGCAGCGGCTTGGTTCCGTCCACCATCACGCCGGGAAGCGGCTTGCCGTTCGCATCGAGTTCCGGCACCTTCGCCCGGATCACGACATCGATGAGCAGAATGTCCGGCGACTCGATCACATAGGGCGGAAGCGGAATCTTCTCGAGTTCGTTCGGCACGGTGCCGGGCGGAGGCACTGTGATCGGCCCGGTGAGCCGCGGCGAAGTCGCCTCGGGCCCGGTGATCGCGTGGTGCGACTGGAAGCAGCCCGCGCCGCCGAACAGAATCGAAGCCGTGATCGCAAGTCCGGCGGCCCGCATGGCGCGTCCCCCTCCGAAAACTTCGGGCGTCATCGCGGGTGTTATCGGCGCAACCGGAACCGACGATGCAACATTTCCGGCAAGATGAACGGGAATGGCTCAAGTCCGGGAACCGGCGGAAGGCGGGGAATCTGGGTCGCCAACCCCCCGAACATCAAAAATCCGTGTGGACGAACCCGTCCCAAGTTCGATGATGCGGTCATGACACGGACAGCGGAATTCGACTGGACGGGGCGACGGGTCGCCGTGACCGGAGCGACGGGATTCGTGGGGTGGCACGTCGCCGCACAGCTTCGCGCCCGCGGTGCGGATGTTCTCGCTCTTCACCGTGCCGGCTCGAACATCGGGAATCTGAGACGCCTCGGGGTTCAAACCGTTCTCGCCGGCCTCGACGATCCCGCGGCACTCACGAACGCGTGTCACGGCGCCGAAGTTCTGATCCACACCGCGGGAGCGGTGGACTTCGGTGGCGACTGGGCAGGCATTCGCGCGGTGAATGTCCACGGAACGGCAAATGCCATCGCGGCCGCGCGGGCGGCAGGCGTACGCAGGTTGGTCCACGTCAGTTCGATCGTGGCCGTCGGCGGCGGAACGCGAGCCATGCTGCTGGACGAGACCGCGGAGTGGAACCTGAGCCGCTATCGCGTTCCTTATGCGACCACCAAGCGCGAAGCCGAAACGCTCGCACTCCAAGCCGCTCGCGACGACCTCGAGGTCGTCGTCGTCAATCCGGGATGCGTGGTCGGGCCGGAGGACTTCTCCGAGAGCGAGTTCGGACGCGTCTGCAAGCGATTTTGGCGGGGTCGGCTCCCGCTGCACTTCGGCGGCGGCAACAACTTCGTCGACGTCCGCGACGTCGCGGACGCATCTTGGGAGCGGCGACTCAAGGCCGCTCCGGCGAACGTTATCTTCTGACGGGTGACAACCGGACTTGGGCCGGATTCTTCACGGAACTCGCACGAGCGGCCAAGCGGCAGATTCCTCGAATCAGCATACCCTCGTGGATGCGCGCTTCCTTGGCGACCATCCTGGACGTGAACCGCCGAAAAACCGCCCGCCGCTCGAACCTGACGCGTAGCAGGCCCGGCTGCCGGACTTATTCTTCACTCGGGCGAAGGCCGAGCGGGAGCTGGGGTCCGGCCCCGGCCGCTCCGTGAATCGTTGGCGGATGCCCATGCATTCTGGCAGGGCGTCGCGCCGCATGATTCCCCTGCCGGCGAGGACCAGGATGGCGATGAAGCGAGGACGAACGCTGAGGCTTTCCCTGGCCCGGCGACTCGTGATGGATTGGATGAGCTTCTCGCGCCGCACGGCCGTGATTGCATTGGAGCGGCGGATTCACATCCCCGAGGTCGCGCAGGCGCGGCTCGCCGCCGATCCGAAGCCGGGATGGTACTCGCTCTTCCTGAAAGCGTTCGGGATTGCTGGCACAGCCATGCCGGAACTGCGGCGCAGCCTGCTCACCGTTCCGTATTCCCGGCTGTACGAACACCCCGAATCCACAGCCCTGATCGCGGTGGAACGCGAACTCGAAGGGGAGCGTGCCGTTCTCAGCTACCCCCTGCACCGGCCGGAGGGCAAATCGCTCAACGAGATCGATTCGGAACTCGCCATGCTTCGCACCCGGCCGCTGCACGAAGTGAAAGCCTTTCGCCGGGCGGTGCGAGTGGCCCGATTGCCGCGCCCGCTGCGGCATCTGATCTTGGCGACCGGGCTCCAGGTCCGGGGTGCGTGGCGTCAACGGTACTTCGGAACCTTCATGGCGAGCAACGTGGCGCCCGCCGGCGCGGATCTCACCCACGGACTGTCGATCCACACCGCCTTCCTTTCACCCGCAGCCGTGGAAGCGGATGGGCACACGACGCTGCGGCTGTTCGTGGACCATCGCGTGATCGACGGCGCGACGGTCGCGCGTGCCTTGGTGGAAATGGAAGCCGCGCTGCGAGGCCCGTTGCTGGCCGAACTCCGCTCCCTCGCTCGACACTCCGACTCGCCCTTATAATCGCCGTATGCGACCGAAGCCCGGTTTCTGCTTCGGAAACCGGGTTCCAAGTTTCAGGAGAAGCGATGCCGCGGACCTTGGCCGGCGTACTCGCCATCGCCCATACGCCGTTCACCGACTCGGATGAGATCGACGCGGCGGCGTTGAAGCGGTCCGTCGATTGGGCGTTCGCCGTCGGGGCGGACGGCCTCGGCACCGGCATGGTGTCCGAGACGCTGAAACTCACAACCGAGGAACGGCTCACGCTTCCGAAAATGCTCGTGGAGTTCGCGGCGGGTCGCGGGCCGGTGTTCGCTGCGGTCGGGGCCGAGAGCACGAAGCAGACGGTCTATTTCTCGAAGGACGCGGAGCGGGCCGGGTGCGACGCGGTGATGGCCGTGCCGCCGATCACCAGCCGCACCAACGAATCCCACCTCGTGGAACACTTCCGCGCGATCGCCGATGCGATCGCCGTCCCCGTGATCGTGCAGGACGCGTCCGGCTACGTGGGCCAAGCGATTCCCACCGGCGTTTATGTCAAATTGCTCGAACGGTACGGGCCGGAGAAGATCCTCTTCAAGCCGGAGGCCGCGCCGAATGGGCCGAACATCTCCGCCCTCCGCGACGCGACCGGCGGCCGCGCCCGCATCTTCGAAGGCTCCGGCGGCGTGTTCCTCGTCGACAGTTACCGCCGCGGCATCGCCGGCACCATGCCCGGCATGGACCTGTTGGACGGCATCGTGAAATTGTGGCAGGCCCTCGCCCGTGGCGACGAAGACGCCGCCTACCGCATTTACTTCCCGATCTGTGCCATCGTGAGCCTTCAATTGCAGGCGGGGTTGGACGGATTCCTCGCCATCGAGAAGCACCTGATGGTGAAACGCGGGCTGTTCCCCACGGCTTGCCGCCGCAAGCCGTACAACTGGGAACTCGACGCCGAAACTGCGGACGAAGTGGACCGACTGTACGACCGCTTGCTGCACGCCATCGGGTACTTTCTTCCACCTTCTCCCTTGCTTTGAAGGGGGAGAGGTCGGCATCGAAACCGCGTAGAGCGGTTTGATGCCGGGTGAGGGGGCGCTTGTGACTTCCTCGGAGCCCCTCACCCGCCGGTGCGGATGCCTGACGCATCTGCACCGGCGACCTCTCCGCCGCAAAGCCGGGGGAGAGGTGGAAGCGCCTCATTCCGGGATGCGTTATCTGGTCCTCTCCTTTCTGTGCCTTGCCACGGTGATCGCGTACATCCAGCGGTCCGCCATGAACGGCGCCACTTCCGCGATGGAACGCGACCTCCGCGTCACGTCCGAGGATCTCGGCTTGATCATGAGCGGGTGGTACCTGCTCTATTCGCTCTTCCAATTGCCTGCCGGATGGCTCGCGGACCGACTCGGCAGCAAGCCCGCACTCGCGCTCTACTGTGCGGCGTGGTCGTCGCTCACGGGCTTGGCCGGGCTCGCCGGCGTGAGTTGGACCGTGCTGCTGCTCGTGTGGAGTTGCATGGGCGCGGCGCAGGCCGGGATGTTCCCGTGCGCCACGAAAGCGATCGGCGCCACATTTCCGAAGCCGAACCAAGCATTCGCATCCGGCATGCTCGCGTGTTGCATGGGGCTCGGCGGCGCACTCGCGCCCCTGCTCACCGGGCGGCTCATCGAAACCGAATCGTGGCAGTCGATCTTCCTGCTCTACGCCGCGCCGGGGCTCGCATGGTGCGTGCTCTTCTGGCTTCTCGTGCCGCGGCCGGACGCTCCGAAGCCACCGCCCGAGGAACCCGCGAACGATTGGCACGCACTGCCGCCTCCGCCGCCAATCCGATGGACGCGCCTGCTCACCGATCCGCAAATGCTGCTGCTCTGCTTCCAGCAGTTCCTGCGGGCGGGGGCGATGGCGTTCTTCTACACGTGGTTCGCCCGCTTCCTGGAAGTGACGAAAGGCCTGAGCCCGAAGGAAGCCGGCACGCTCGCGTTCTGGCCGCCCCTCGTCGGCGCACTGGGCGGAATGGTCGGCGGCTTCACGTCCGACTGGCTGCTCCGCCGGACCGGCAACTCGCGACTTGCCCGCCAAGGCATGACCAGCGTGGCCCTCTTCGGCTGCACCGCGTTCGCCGGCATCGCGTACTTCATCGACGATCCGCACATCGCCGTGGTGGTGATCTGCGGCAGCACGTTCTGCGCGATGGGCAGCGGAGTCAGCGCGTACGCCCTCGCAATCGCCTATGGAGGCAAACGCGTTGCCACCGTCTTTTCCACGATGAACATGAGCGGTAACCTTGGAGCCACGCTGTTCCCCGCCGTCGTGACCGCGCTCGTCGCGGCCTCGGGCAATTGGAACCACGCACTCCTGATGTTCGGCGGCATGTTCGGCCTCGCTATCGTGTGCTGGCTGTTCCTGAATCCGAAGGGCACGCTGTTCGAGGAATCTTCGGAAGTTCCAAGTTCCAAGTTTCAAGTTCCAACCCGATAATCTCATCTTGGAACTTCGAACTTGGAACTTCACGATGACCCGCATCGACACCCCACAGACTTGCTGCAAGGTCGCGTTCGCGCGGGCGGACATCACGCCGCCTCCGGGCATCTACCACCGCATGTGGGGCGCGGCACTGCATGAGGTCGCCACCGGCGTCCACAAACCGCTCACCGCAACCGCGATGCTCATCGAGAGTTTGGCGGGAAGCGAGCGAATGCTGGTGATCGGCATCGACCACTGCATTCTCGAAGAAGTGGAAGCGAACGCGATCAAGGCGAAGATCCAAGCCGCGTCCGGCATCGCCCCGGAATCGGTTCATCTCGCGCTTTCGCACACGCACGGCTCCGCGTGGCTGTCCCGCTCGCGCTCGCATCTTCCCGGCGGCGACTTGATCGGCCCGTACCTCGACCGCGTCGCCGAGACGTGCGGCCGACTCGCGAAAGAAGCCGCAGCCGCCCTTCGGCCCGCGACCATCGTCTACGGCACGGCCCGCTGTCCGCTCGCCGCGCACCGCGACTTCCCGGATGAAGCGACGAAGCAGATCGTGTGCGGGTTCAACCCCGCGGGCCCGGCGGACGACACCGTGATGCTCGGCAAAGTGATCGCCGAGGGCGCGATCGTCGGCACCATCGTGAATTACGCGTGCCACCCCACTACCCTCGCGTGGGAGAACACGCTCGTGTCGCCGGACTACATCGGTGCCATGCGCGAAGTCGTGGAACGCGAGACCGGCGCGCCGTGCCTCTTTCTCCAAGGCGCGTCCGGCGAACTCGGCCCGCGCGAAGGCTACGTCGGCGACACGGCCGTCGCGGATCGCAACGGCCGGCAACTCGGCTTCGCCGCCCTCTCGGGCCTTGAATCGCTTGCGCCGCCGGGCACGTTCTTCGAGTACGCCGGCCCGGTGGTGTCCGGCGCAACTCTCGGTACTTGGAAGCACCGCCCGCTCACCGATCCCGAGAAACAACGGCAAGATCGCTTCGCGTCCCGGCACGTCCGGGTCCCGCTGGCTTACCGCGTTGATCTTCCCACGATGGAGGAAACGCAGAACGCACTCGCGAAGTGGCAGGCGGCCGAAGCCGCCGCGGAGAAGGCCGGCGATGCCGTCGGCGTCCGCGACGCACACGCCCATGTCGAACGCATGAACCGCCAGATCGCACGGCTCCGCACGCTGCCCGCGGGCAAAAGTTATCCTTTTCCCGTAGGCCTGTGGCGGCTCGGCGATTCGCTCTGGATCTTCACCGCCGGCGAACAGTATCAAGTGCTACAAACCGAGTTGCGCCGCCGCTTCCCGCACATGGCCGTAATCGTCACCACGATCGCGGACGACTGGCAACCCGGCTACCTGCCCTCGGCCTCGAGCTACGGCTACGGCATCTACCAGGAAACGATCGCCGCCGTCGGCCCCGGCGCGTTGGAAGCCTTGATCGAATCCTTGAGCCGCGAGTTGAAACAGCTGATGAGTTGAAGTTCCCAGAGATCGCCAAGATTGCCACTTCCACACACACCGAAGTGGCAATCTCTGCCGACATTGACTCACACCTGCTTCTTCGCCTCTTCGTTGTAGTCGCCCATCACCCGGTTCATCAGGCCGTCCGGCAGCCAGCGGCTCAGTTTCGTCATCAGCGCGACGCGCCACGGGAAGTTGAACACCTTCTTCCCCTTCTTCACCGCCCGCACGATGCGCGACGCCGCGGCATCCGCGGACATCACACCCGGCATGTGGAAGGTGTTCATCGCCGTCATGGGCGTGTGAACGAAGCCGGGGCAGATGGTGGTGGCGGAGACGCCGGTGCCGCGGAGGTGGATGCGAAGTCCGTCCATGTAGCTGTTGACGGCGGCCTTGCTGGCACAGTAAGCGGATTCGCCCGGCAGTCCGCGGTAGCCGGCGAGGCTCGAAATCGCGACGAGGCGGCCCGTCTTCCGCGCGAGCATGTCCGGCAGCACGGCCGCGAACAAGTACACCATGCCGAGCACGTTCACCTGGAACATGGCTTCCACATCGGCCACGTTCACGGGATCGAGCAGCGTCGGTTTGCCGACTCCGGCGTTGGCGAACGCCAGATCCACGGGGCCGAGCGAGGACCGCACGGACGCGACCGCGGCTTCCACCGAACCACGATTCGCAACGTCCGCAACCGCGACACAGGCCGCGCTTCCGATCTCGGCCGCCAGTTGCCGCAACGGTTCCTCCCGCCGCGCGACGAGCCCGACGCGGCAGCCTTCGGCCGCCAACGCTTTCGCCAACGCCCAACCGATGCCGCTGGACGCCCCCGTGACCAGCGCGACCTTGCCGTGAAGTGAAGACATGCGTTCATCCTTGACTGCGAAATGGCAAAACCGCAAGCGGTTGCGGACCTCTTGCGGTTTCGCCGAAGCTCAGCACACTCCTGCCGCTGATCAATCGAGGTCGCGGGGGCGGCGGTCGCGATCCCGGTCGTTGCCGCGCGGGGCACGGCCGCCTTGCAACCGCACCGGGGCCGGCGGCACCAGTCGCACTTCATTCCCGCTTTGGTCCAGGCACTTGAACAGGCACGTCTCGGGCGAAACGCCCTGCTGCCCGTTGATCTGGATGCCCATTCTCGCCGTCTCTTCGAGCTTGGCCAGTTCCTTCCGCTTCTTGTTGAGCAGGTAGTTGGCCACCTCGGCGTGAACGGTCACTTCGATGGACTGGATCGCGGGGGTGCGGTGGGCCGCAAGTTGGATCATGCGCATCACTTCGATGCTCATGCTCTCATTGGTTTTCACGAAGCCGGTGGCGCGGCAGTGCGGGCAGTCCGCGAAGATGCTGCGCTTCAGGCTGGGCCGGATGCGCTGCCGCGTCATCTCGATCAGCCCGAATTGGCTGATGCGGAGGATCTTGGTGCGGGCGCGATCGCGCTCCATCGCCTTGCGCAGCGCGTCCTCCACGTTGCGGCGGTGGCTCTCGCTCCGCATGTCGATGAAGTCGTTGACGATCACGCCGCCCAAGTCGCGCAGTCGGAGTTGCCGCGCGATCTCGCGGGCCGCACGCAGGTTCATCTGGTACGCGGTTTCTTCGGCGTTGTTCTCCGCGCGGAAATTGCCGCTGTTTACGTCGATGGCCACGAGCGCTTCCGTCTGCTCGATGACGATGGAGCCGCCGCCGGGCAGTTCGAGCTTCTTCGTGTTCATGCGGGCGATCTCATCCTCCACGCCGTAGCGGTGGAAGAGCGGCTCGGTGTCGCCGAAGTAGCGGATGCGGCTCGCATAACGCGGCATCACGATCTGCAGGAACTCGCTGGCGTGCGCGAACGCGTTCGGTTCGTCCACCCAGATCGCGTCCACGTCCGCCGTGAAGATGTCGCGGATCGTCCGCGTGATCATGTCCGATTCGCGGTAGATCTCCACGGGGGCGGCCACGCGCTTGATCCGCTTCACCACCACCTGCCAGAGGCGGAGCAGGTACGCGAGGTCGTTGCGGAGTTCCTTGGCGTCGCGATCCACGGCTGCGGTACGGACGATGAACCCGACGCCCTTCGGCGGCGAGAGCGTGTTCATGATCTCGCGAAGGCGGCGGCGGGCGTCGTGGTCTTCGATCTTCCGCGACACACCGAAGCGAGCGAGGCTCGGCATCAGCACGAGGTAGCGGCCGGCGATGCTGATGTACGTCGAGAGGGTCGGCCCTTTCGTGCCGATGCCTTCCTTAATCACCTGCACGATCACTTCCTGCCCGCGCTTGAAGATTTCCTGGATCGGGGGCTTCGGCAGGCCGCGGTCGCGACCGCCCGGAGGGCCGCCGCTGGAGGAACGCGGGCCTCGGTCGCGATCCCGCCCCGGTCCGCCACGCCCGCCGCGATCATCGCGATCCCGGCCACGACCCGGACCGCCGCGCCCGCCGCGATCGTCGCGATCCCGGCCGCCTCGTCCGCGGCCGCGTCCCCCGCGATCGTCGCGTTCCGGTCGCGGCGGGCGGGCATCCTCGAAGTCGTCGTTGAAGCCGCGCCCCGTGTGCGGCACCGGCTCGGCGTCCGCTTCGCCGCCGAAGGAACGTTCTTCGTCGCCCACCGTCTCCTGCGCGGGAGCGTCGTCTTCGACCAACTCGAAGCCCGGCTCCTCGGCCGCTTCCGCGACCGGTTCACCACTGAAGCGGTCGTTCGGTGCGTCGATGTCGAAGTCATCAGACCCTTCGAAAAAGGGTTGGACTTCGGGATCGTCCGGCGGCGTGGTCCGGTGTTCCGCGCTCGCCATGTACTTCGGCTTGTCGTCGTCGGAGTCGTCGTCCGCCTTCTTGCGACTGCGGGGCTTCTTCTTCGGTTCCTCGCCTTCGGCCTTCGGCTTGCGCGGGGCGCGGGGCTTCTTCTTCGGTTCTTCCTCCGATTCCGCGGGGGGAAGCGGGTCGAGTCCCGCTCCGAAATCCGCGAACTCGTCGTCGATCACGCCGGCGGAGAACGAATCCTCTTCGGCGTCGGCGACCGGGGCGGCGGGTTCCGGCTCGGCCGCGGCCGGTTCTTCCGGCGGCAGCTCCTCAGCGAGCGGATCCTCGATCACGCCCGCGGCGAACTCCTCGACCTCCACCGACTCCACGATCACTTCGCCCCGCGACTCGTCATTCAGACCTTCGCCGAAGCCGTCGTCGTCGAACGATTCGACCGGTGCCGCGGGTTGGGGTTCAAGCCATGCGGTGGGTTGAACCGGCTCCCGCTCCCGGCGCGGACCACGATCGCGGTCACGATCCCGTCCGCCGCGCCCTCCGCGATCATCACGACCGCGGCCCGGTCCGCCGCGACCACGGCCCCCCGTGTGCTCGCGTTCCAACTCCTCCTCATAGGCCGCGAGGTCTTCCTTCGAGAGCAAGTGCTTGTAGTACGCGGGGTCCACGTCCGAAACGTGAAGGAAGCCGTTGCGGCCGATGCCGAAGTCCACGAACGCGGCCTGGATGCTGGGCTCGATGTTGACGATGCGGCCCTTGTAGATGTTCCCGACGTAGCTCTCCTGGCTGGCGCGCTCGACGTAGAGTTCCTCGAGCACGCCGTCTTCGACGATTGCGATGCGGCACTCCTCCGATTGGAGGACGTTGATCAGCATTTCCTTCTTCATGTGTATCCTGTGCGGTTACTCCACCACCGGCCCGGCGAGCGTGGCTCCCCAGTGCGCGGTGAGGGAAACGGGTTCGCGGTCCCGGTGTGCGGCGACTGCCGCGCCCGGGGCCAGGGGCAAAGTTTCAGCAGGCCCGTCCGGCGGAACGTCCGCCGGATCGGAGCCGGTGATCTCATCTCGCAGTTCGAGAAGTTCGCGGCGCAGGACGGCGCCCGAATCGGGCACGTCCGCGAGGTTCAAAAGTCGCAGCAGTTCGTCGGTGCGTGCGGTGCCGGTCTGCGTGACCCACAGATCGAGGACCAATCGGGAGGGCGCGGCTCCCGCCGAGCCGTCTTCGCGCGGGTGCGGGGCCGCCGACCCGGCGGGAGCCTCGCCTTCCCGGACGGACACTGCTCGCAGGTACGGGCGGATGTTGAGTTGCTTCTCGCTCGGCTTGAACCGATCCACCCACACCTTCTCCCGGTCCATCAACTCGAAGCACGCCTTGCGCGCCGCATCGAGCCGGTCCGCGGGAAGGTCCATCGCATACACCGCGCGGCGGGGCACGGCCGTCGCCTTCATCGGCACCACGGTCGCCTTCGTGAACCGCAGGCCGGCCGGGCACTGGTCGTTCAACTTGGCGAATGCCTCGTCCGCATCCACCTCGTGGAGGAACTCGATCTCGACGCACTCGTCCCGCCCCTCGATTCCGAGGGAGAGGGAGAGCGCGAATACGATGCGGGGCGTGGGGTGGAAGCCGCCGGTGGACTTGAACGGGAGGCCGGTGCGGCGGAGGATTCGCTCGAAACAGCGCATCAGGTCGTGATGGCTCAACAACCGGAGCGTGCCGGTTTTCTCGAAGCGGAAGCGGAGTTTCTCGCCGAACATCGAACCCGGTTTCCCGGGAGCGGCGAAGGACCTGATGGGAGGAACCGGCGTGATCCGCGGCGCGGAGCGTGCCTGGGTTCCGGTCGGTCAGTGTTCCTTCGACGGTCCCGAATCCCTCGACCCGCGTTGCGTCGCCGTCTGTGGTCCGCCCACCGGGGTTTGGTTGCCCCGCCGGCCGGGTTGTTGAACCGCATTCAGTCGACGACCTCGGGGAGGATGCGTCGCAGTTGGTCGCCCAGAAAGTTTCCGACTTGGCGGGCGGTTTCCAGGCTCAACGCATGTTGGGCCAGCCGCTCCGCCTCCGGCACGCTGAGTTGCCGGATGATTCGTTTGATCTCAGGAATCTTGCGGGGGGTCGCGCTCAGTTGCCGCAACCCGAGGCCGATGAGAAGCGGGACGTAGAGCGGTTCGCCGCTCATTTCGCCGCACACGTTCACATCGATCCGTTCCCGGTTTCCCGCCTCCACCACCATGCGGATCAGCCGGAGCACGGCCGGATCCGCGGGGTTGTACAAGTGGGACACGTTCTCGTTGTTCCGATCCGCGGCAAGCGTGTACTGGATCAGGTCGTTCGTTCCGATCGAGAAGAAGTCCACTTCCCGAGCGAGCAGGTCGGCCAAAATCGCGGCGGACGGCACTTCGATCATCGTACCGATCGGGATGTCGGATTTGAAGGGGATTCTCGCGTCTTCGAGATCTTCTCGCACTTCGTTGAGGAGGGTTTTGCACTGCCGCAGCTCGTCGATCGTGCTGATCATGGGGAACATGATGCGCACGTCGCCGTGCATGGCGGCCCGCAGAATCGCCCGAAGCTGCGTCTTGAACAAATCCAGCTTCCGCAGACAGAGGCGGACGCTGCGCAAACCCAAGAAGGGGTTCTTCTCGCCGGTTTGCAGGTCGGACATGTTCGAGAACTTGTCCGCGCCCAAGTCCAGCGTGCGGATCACGAGCGGGCGGTCCGAGCCGAGCGTCTGTAACACCGCGCGGTACGCCTCGTAATGTTCCGCCTCGGTCGGCGCCGTCGTTTTGTTCAGGTAGAGGAACTCGGTGCGGTAAAGGCCGACTCCTTCGGCGCCGCGGTCCAGGCAGTGGGCGGCTTCCTGCGACAGTTCGATGTTCCCGAGCAGGCGGATGCTCGTGCCGTCGAGCGTGACGGCGGGCTTCTCGCGCATCGACTCGTGGCGGTCGGCGCGGGCGAGGAGCTTGGCCTGCCGCTCCTCGTAGTCCGCGATCGTGGCGTCGTCCGGGTCGAGGATCACGAGCCCGCGCTCGCCGTCCACGATGAGCAGGTCGCCGCCGGACACGTCGTTCAGGAAGCGGCCGACGCCGACGACCGCGGGGATTTCCAAAGCACCGGCGAGAATCGCGGTGTGGCTCGTGGGGCCGCCGCTCTCGGTGGCGAAGGCACGCACCGTCCGCGTGGTGAAGTCCGCCGTGTCCGACGGCATCAGGTCCGTGGCGACAATGATGACCGGCGCGGTGATCGAAAGCAGCGGCTGGTCGTGCCCGAGCAGGATGGCGAGCACCTGCTTCTCGAGATCGATGAGTTCGATGGCCCGACGGCGCAATTCCACGCCGGCATGCTCTCCGAGTTTCGCGGCCGCCTCCTCGAAGCGGTTCACATACTCGCGGATGCCGCGGCTCACGGCGTATTCCGCCGAGTAGTGTTGCGTCCGAATTAGGTGCTCGATCCGCACGCGGAAGGAGTCGTCTTCAAAAGCGGTCTCTTGGGCGCCGAAGATGTTGCCGATGTCCTGCCCGAGGCGGGCGGCGATGCGTTGTCGCGTCTCGCGGGCGTCTTGGGCGGCGACTTGCAGGGCGGAGCGGAGGCTGGCGATTTCGTCCGGGACTTGTTCCGCGGGCACGGTGCGGTGCGGGATGCGCACGCCCTCGGTATCCAGCACGAGGGCCGGACCGATGGCGACGCCGGGCGAGACAGCGATACCGCGCCGAACTTTCATGAAGGCAGCCGAATCAAATCGAGTAATCTTCACCGCCGCGGGCTGCGAGGATGCCGGCGAGCGGTTCCAGAGCCGCAGCCGCCTCGGGGCCGTCCACTTCGAGCACCACGTCGGTCCCTTCGAAGGCCAGGAGCATCATCAAATCCCAGAGGCTCTTGCCGTCCGCGGAGAGTTCGCCGTTGCGAACCGTGATGCGGGCGTCGAAGCCAAGGGCCGTGCGGGCGAAGCGGTCCGCCACGCGGTGGTGCAACCCGAGCGGATTCACAATGCGGACGACGCGGCGCATCGCACCGCCCGCCCCGCCGCAAGGTGTCCCGTCGAGCACGCCCATGGTCTTGGTCACCCGTTCTGTGCGATCCGATTCGCAAGGCCGGGGGCCCGCTTGAGCAGGCTCCAGATCTCATCCCGCGTGGTGCACGCCCGCAGTTCTTTCACGTAGTCGTCGTTCCGCATCGTGCGAACAACAGCCTCGAGCGCCCGCAAGTGATCGCCGGGGCGATCCTGCGGGGAAACCAGCAGCACGAACACGTACACCTGCTCGCCATCCAAGCTCTCGAACGGCAGCCCTTGCGGGGCGAGCGCGATCGTGCCGACGAGTTTCTCCACACTCGGATGCCGGGAATGCGGGATGGCGATGTTCTTGCCGATGCCGGTGGTGCCGAGTTGTTCGCGGCGCAACACGGCCTTGGCGATGTCTTCGAGATCCGCGTGGGGGAAGCCGCCGGCCGCGGCGATGCTCGCAATCATCTCGCGGATCACGCGTTCCTTCACGACACCGACCGCCGCCGGATCGCGCGGGTTCGCGTCGACGGCGGACGTTTGCAGGCACGGGATGATCGCTTCCGATTCGATGAAGCTTGTAAGATCCATGACGATCCTCGGACGCGGACTACTTTTGGCGGCCCAAGTCGTTGTGCGACGGGTCGCGGCGGTGGTCCTGGAGGCGTTCCTTGTAGTGCTTGATCTGCTGCTTGATCTTGTCGGACGCGAGGTTGAACGCCGCGACGACTTCTTCGGCGGCTTCCTCGGACACGAACTCGTGCTTGTGCTCGGCCTTCGCCAGGATTTCGACCTTCAGCTTGTTGGCGTGGTCGCGATGGAGATCGACTGTGACGCCGATCGCCGTGAGGCGGTCGAAGTATCGCAGCAAAGTCTCGGCTTTTTCCTGGAGAACAGACTGGGTGGCGTCGTCCAAGTGCCCGTGTCGGGCGGAGACAGTCACTTGCACCGGATCAACCTCGGCAATCGGGAGAATCGAGGGCGAAACATTCCGTCGGTGCAATTGTACTCCGCTCGGGCACTTGCTTCAACATTCGGGTGAATCCCCGCGATTGCGGGCGGACTGCGGCGCGAATAGACTTCCACCATCCCCACGGCACAGCCTCCGTTATGAACCGCTCCATTCTGGCAGCGATCGCGTTTCTCATCGGCGGATGCTCGCCGCCGGAATCGCCGTACACGATCGTCGTCATTCCCAAGGGCATGACGCACGAACACTGGCAATCGGTGCATCGCGGGGCGGAGCGCTGCGCCCAAGACATGGCCCGGGAAGGCGTCACGGTTCGCATCATTTTCGACGGCCCGTTGCGCGAGCGGGACGCGATGGAGCAGATCCGCATCGTGGATCGCCGCGCCGCGACCGGCGCCAGTGGAATCGTGCTCGCACCGCAACATTCCAAGACCATGACGGCGTGCGTGAAGCGAGCCGCCGAGGCCGGGCTGCCCGTGGTCGTGATCGATTCCGACCTCGCCGAACGCGATCACTATGTGAAGTACGTCGCGACCGACAACTACCACGGTGGCGTGCTCGCCGGCGAACACCTGATCGCAACACTGAAGAAGGCCGGCAAGGACCGGCCGAAGCTGATCCTGTTCCGATACGCGGTCGGGTCGGAAGCGACCGAGCAACGCGAGAAGGGCTTCGAGGACGCGGTGAAACGCGTGTGCCCGGAGGCGGTCTGGCTTTCGACCGACAAGTACGCCGGGGCCACCCGCGATTCCGCGATGCGGGAAGCCGGTCCGATGGTTCTTCAGTTCAAGGACCAAGTGGATGCGATCTTCGCCCCGAACGAATCGTCCGCCACCGGCACCATCGACGTGCTGCGTTCGCAAGGGCTGAACAAGAAGGTGCTTGTGATGGGCTTCGACGCAAGCAAGCAACTGCTGCAGAACATCCGCGACGGGGACGCCGTCGGCAGCGTTCTTCAGGACCCGTATCGCATGGGCTACGTCTCGACGTGGATGTGCGTCCGGCAATTACGCGGCGAGAACATCAATGCGAACCGCACCGACATGAGCCTGAGCACTGGCGAATACCTGGTGACGAAGGAAAACGTGGACAGCGACTTCACCCTCGGCCTGCACGATCCCGCGGCCCAAGCGAAGCGAAGCACCCGGTCATTGCAGGAGAGTTCTCCACCGCGTTGACAATCAAACGCGCTGCCACGACTTGGCGGGCCCATCGAACTGCAGTCGGAAGTGGTTGAGCAGATTTCGGCCGACGATGCCGTGAGGTTGATCGATCAGTGCGAATCTCCCTTGGAATCGGCCTCCGTGAAAGGAGGCTTCCAACTCGACGGATTCGGCCGCGCGAACGCTCCCGTCGAACCAAGCGAGCATGACGCTCGCATCAGAGATCGGTGACAGCCCCAACTGCTCGATCGCCCAACGCGGCAGCAACGTCACGTCCGCACCCGTATCCACCAGCGCGGGGATCTTGGAAATCGAAAGATTGCGATCATCGAGCGTCCGAAGTGTCAAGAGAGCCACGGGAGCGGGCGGGGAATATCGCTGATCGTCGTAGGGAGTCAAGACTCGTCTCCCCACTCCACTTTCATCTCGAACTTCTCGGCATCGGCCGGATTCGCCAACCGGAATCCCGCATGAGCCCGATCGAGTGGCCCGTCGACTCCGGGAACGATCACATAAACGACTTTGCGTTCGGGCAGCGTGACTCCGGCGGGCAGCCGTATCTGTCCGTTCTCGATCACAGCTTCAAACGTTTCGACGGGCATGGCCGCTCTCCACGGACAACGTTGAATTGTACTCCAACTCGCTGGCGGACGTCTATTGAGCCGCCCGTTTCGCCATCGCGCTCAGCATGTCCTTTCGCGTCCACCCGCCGTAGTCGTGGTTCTTCCGAAGCTCGATCAGGATGCGACCGTCGAACGGGGGGTTCTTCCATGTCGCGGCCGCGGCCTTGAGCCGATGCACCGCTGCGTTCAGGTAGTAATCGTCGGATTCGCCCACCCAGATGTTCACCTTCCCGCCGGCGAGTTTCGGGCCGAGAGTCTTCCAGTTGGCTTCGAGCACGTGCTTCAAGTCGTACTTCTTCCAATGCTCGAGCACGGACGTGTCGATGGAACCGGTCTTGCCGTCCCAGATCGGAACCGGCCGGCCGTCCTTGCCGCGCGGGCCGTACACCGCGTTCCAGGAGGCCCAATCGCGGCCGGAGAGTTCCCACTTCCCGCCGCGGCCGAGCACGCGTTCGAGCAACACCTCGTGCCGCAGGGTGGAGATCACGTCGCCATCGATGGTGCGCGTGCTCGGCCGTTCGTTTCCGAAGCGGTTCACGAACGCGTTTGCCTCGCTGTAGAGATCGACGAGTTCGAACCGTTCGAAAGTCACCGAGTCCGGGCACTGGGACCAGCATCCGTTGAAGAAGTCCGGGTAGAAAACTTGGAGCGCGAGCGAGACCCAGCCGCCGGTGCTGATGCCGCAGGTGAAGCGACTCTTCGCCGTGCCGATCCCGCGGTACGTCTTCTCGATGAACGGGATCACCTCTTTCACGAGCGCGTCGCCGTAAGGGCCGTTGTTCGCAGAGTTCACTTGGTACGGGTCGCCGAGCGGGCCGGCGCCGTCCGGCACGATCTGAATGAAGCGAGGATCCGGTTCGAGCTTCGCCGCATCCGTATATCGCGTGCCGAACCCGCCGATGTCCACGAGCAGGGCGTACGCCGCGGTCTCATTTGCATGGTTCTTCGGAAGTACAACCCCCACTCGGTAACTCACAGGCCGGCCGTGGAAATCCGAGAGCAACTTCGACGGGATGCTCAGGTACTTGTGCGTCGCGGTGTCCTTCGGAATGTTCTGCTTGCGAACGCGGTCGAGCGTCAGCGTGATCGGGCCGTCGCCGAGTTTGACGTTGACGGGCTCGCCGTACAGGTTGCCCGGCGCGTCCGGCAGGTTGATGTCCGGATTGGTCATCAGGATGGCTTGAACCGCATACTCGCCCGGCGGCAGGTTATGGAGCCCGTCCCGCGGGAAGCACTCGGCAGCGGCGTCAAGCACCACGGGGAACTTCGCCGCGTCCGCACCAAGGATCGGCAGCACCGGCGGCTTGTACCCGGTGAAGTCCGGCGTCTCGCCCTTCTTGGCAAATCCGACGACGACCCGCCCGGCCTTCGCCGGGGCGAGCTTCGGATCGAGCCGGACTTCAACCGAGATCGGCGGTGCGGCGACCATCAAGAAGAGTGCGGTGAGCATGACTCTGTTCTACCGACAATTGGCAATTCCTCGAACCGGTCCGGCCCCAACCACCACGCGCGGATCGAGTCCATCCCGATGATGACATGCGCCACGGATTCGCCCCACGTGTTGCGTTCCAGATCGGTGCGGCTCGGGATCGCCTCCCCGGCCGGATGCGAGTGGTAAAGGGCCAACTCCGTCAGGTCCGCCTCGCGGATCGCCCTCTGCGTGTTCAGCAGGTCGCGGGCGTTCGTGAAGTACTCCACTGGGCTGACGGCATCGTTGCGGATCGGGAACATCCGCGCGACGCAACCGCGGTCTCCCGCGAGAATTCCGCAGCATTCCAAGGGCGACTCACGACGCGCGTGCTCGCGCAGTTCGCGGAGGATTCCATCCGGGATTGCAAGCGAAAAGAAGGGTCGCACCGGGATTTCCGCCGGAATCGAAAATGCGGACTGTAAGGTCTTGCTACTCGTCGGAGTATCCCTTACTTATGTAGTGCTGTCGGGTGCGTGCTGCCCATCCCGGCGAGCCCCACCCCATGGGTCGAGAGGATGTTCCTCTCCCCCAAACCTATTCTGATCGGCCCACACTGGAGGATCGGCAATGCGTCTGATGACTGTCGCGGCTCTGGCCCTCACCCTCGGTCTGTTCAACGGTGCGAACGCGGACGATGTGAAGTCCGGCAACACGGACAAGATCGGCGGCGCGTTCCAAGTGAAGGCCATCACCGGCGAAAAGGCGGGCACCTCGCTGTGCTACGTCTGCAAGTTCAACGGCGAACAACGCCCCGGCGTCGTGCTCATCTTCACCCAGAAGGCCGATGAGAACCTCGTCAAGGTCGTGAAGGCCGTGGACGAAGTGCAGAAGGGCAACGAGAAGCTCGGCACCGTGGTCGTCGGCGTCGGCGGCGTGGGCGCGGCGGACTTCGAGAAGCTCCAGACCACCCACAAGCTGACCACCCCGCTGACTGTCGCCGAAGACAAGGACGGCCCGGGCGCTTACAAGCTGAACAAGGACGCGGCCCTCACCGTGCTCGTGTACTCGAAGGGCGGCAAGATCGCCAAGAACTTCGCGTTCAAGGACTCGAAGGAAGCCGCCGAGAAGGCCGCGGACATCGCCGCCGCCGCCAAGGAAGTCGTGAAGTAATTCACACGCCGATCTGCAATCCCGCGACGAGCCGGTTCCCCCGCGGGACCGGCTCGCTTCATTCCCACTTACGCCAACCCGCAAGCGGCTGCCCATGCGCATTCTGATTCTCGCGACGCTCGCCATCGCCACAACGGCGCTTGCCCAACCGGGCACCATCGACATCGAACCCAAGCCCGGCAAGCTGGACTACGACATCGTGTACGTCCGCATGCCCCGCAAAGGGGACAAGGTCGGCACCAACTGGACCGAGATCTCCAATCCCACGTTCATGGACGCGGGCGCGGACCTGATGCTGCTTCACGCGGACGGCAGGGAAGAAGTGCTGGTGAAAGGCAGCCCTGGTTCCGTGACGGACCCGACGGTGTCGTTCGACGGCGAGTGGGTGTACTACTCGAAATTCCACGACCTGAAAGGCGCGTCGGTCTCCCAAGGTCCGGCCGCTGGCGCGGACATCTTCAAGATCCACGTAAAGAGCCGCAAGATCGTGCAACTCACGAAGCAAGAGTTCACACCGAACACCGGAGCCGCGGATTGGTCGAAGGACTTTCGCACGCCTGCGAAGGGGACGAACCACTTCGAGTACGGCGTGTTCAACATGGGCCCGTGCCCGCTGCCCGGCGGCAAGGTCATGTTCACCAGCAACCGCAACGGCTTCCGCCCGCCCAAGCGTCTCCCCCATGTGCTGCAACTCTTCACCATGGACGACGACGGCACGAACGTGGAGTGCATCGGCCACCTGAACCTCGGCATGGCCCTGCACCCGACGATGCTCATGGACGGCCGCGTGATGTTTTCCTCGCTCGAATCGCAAGGGCTTCGCGCGAGCATTCTTTGGGGGCTCTGGAGCATCCATCCGGACGGCACGAACTGGGGGCCGCTCGCGAGCGCATTCCTTCCCGGCCCGAACCCCACCGCATACCACTTCCAAACGCAACTCTCGGACGGCAGCATCGTCGCCGAGGAATACTACAACCAGACATCCAGCGGGTTCGGCAGCTTCGTGAAGTTCCCCGCGATCGTGCCAAACGGCCAGACTGCCTTCGGACCCGGATTCGAAGGCGATCCGAGGAATCCGGAACTCGCTGGCGGCCGGTTGGAATCCGGCGTGCCGCGGCTTCGCCGCATTCCGTTCAGCCCGTTCGGCATCGAATCCATCACGCGTTTCGCGCGACCGGATGAGGGCCAGGCGGACCCGGCGAACGGCCGACGATTCGGCCCGCGCGTCGGCAAGGTGACGCATCCGTCCGGCGGCCCGAACAACGATCTGCTCGCCGTGTGGTCTCCCGGCCCCGTGAACGGCGGCTACACCGTGAACGTGCCGGCCATCGACAGCGGTCTCTACGTCATCAAGGGCGGCAAGCCGATCGACGAACCCGGCCAGATGATGCTCATCAAGAACGACCCGAAGTTCAACGAGCACTGGCCGCGGGCGCTCGTGCCGTACGAACGGATCTATGGCGTCAAGGAGCCGAAGGCGCTTCCACGACTTGCGAACGACGGCAAACTCAGTCCGCACCTGCCCGCGGGCACGCCGTTCGGCCTTGTCGGCACGTCGAGCCTGTACAAACGCGAGAGCTATCCCAACGGTGGCTTCAAAAAGGGCGAAGTGACCGCGTCGTTCGTCGGAGCGGACGCGAACGGCTACGAGGATCTCGATCCGTTCAACACGGCCGCGAAGAACGCGGGGTTCGGCAACTGGTTCAACCAAGGCGCGGACGCCGGCCGCTACGCCAACGACGACATCCACGCCATCCGCATCCTTGCGATGGAGCCGACCACGGACCGCAACAAGGGGCCGCACTCCGGCCGCCCGTTCCGCAGCCATGCGAACGAACGCCTCCGCATCTTGGGCGAGATCCCTGTCCGCAAGTTCGCGCCGTTCCAGCCGCGCGACCCGGACGGCAACCCGGACACCAGCTTCCTCGCCAAGATCCCGGCCGATGTCGGCTTCACATTCCAGACGCTGGACAAGAACGGCATGGTGCTGAACATGGCTCAGACGTGGCACCAAGTCCGCCCCGGCGAGATTCGCAACGATTGCGGCGGCTGCCACGCCCACAGCCAGAAGCCGACGCTGTTCGAACAAACCGCTGCGGCCAAGAACGACTATGCCGTCTTCGACCTGACCGCAAAAACGCCGCTGCTCACGACCAAGGCCCAGGATGAATCCAAGAAGAAGTGGGATGCGAAGGACGAGACCGGCCTGCGCTATTCCGCCGGCGTGAAGGACGTGGAGTACTTCCGCGACATCCAGCCGATCTTCGAGCGCAGTTGCGCCCGCTGCCACACGGGCGGCTTCGGGGGCGATGCCGCCGGCGAGCCGATCCTCGACGACAAGACGATCGTGAACCTCCCGGACTGCGACGACGTGCCCGGCACCTACTACCGGCTCGCGATGGACTCGGGAGCGCGATTCGGCATCAAACCGATCAACGGCGCGTGGCGGCACTGGAACGCCTCGCGGTACATCCGGATGTTCCAAAGCCGCCGCAGCCTGCTCGTGTGGAAGATCTACGGCAAGCGCCTGGACGGCTGGAGCAACGACGATTTCCCGACCGAAACCGTGCCCGGCGACCCGAACACGCTCGCGCTCAAGGGCGTGAAGTTGCCGAACACCCCGGAAAACCGCAACCGCGCGGACCTCGACTTCACCGGCAAGATCATGCCTCCGCCGGACGCGGTGAAGAACAAGCTGGTCGAACCGCTGACCGACGAAGACCGCCTCACGATCGTGCGGTGGATCGACCTCGGCTGTCCCATCGACTTGGACAAGGGCCGCGGCTGGCTCATGGACGACCAACGACCCACGCTCGCGGTCACGGTTCAACCGGACCGCCTCCTGATCGGAGCCTACGACTACGCGGGCTTGGATGAAGCGAGCCTGACGGTGACCGCTGACTTCGCGATCGAGAAGCCGCGAAAGACGCCGCAGCCCGGGGTTTGGGAAGTGCCGCTGACGGCCGCTCCACGTGGCAAGTTGCTCGTCAGCGTCAAGGACAAGCAGGGACACACGACGCGGATCGAGCGACTTTACAAATGACGCCTACGGGTGTTCGCAACCCGCGAACACCCGTAAGCACCCTTCATTTCTTGTTGAACAGTTGGTTGAACTTGAGGTGTTCCATCGGGTGCAGGTCTTCGGGTGTGATCCCGAGCTTGCGGGCCTCCTCGAGAGTCAGTTCCCGCTGCGAACGTTTGTTCGGATCCAAGTCGTAGGCCCACGCCAGGTGGAACAGATACGCGGCCTTCTTCTGCTGGATCAGGGCGAGTTGCAGATCGTTGGCGGCTTGGTCCGTCTTGTCGCCCTTGAGGATGTACGCCACGGCCCGCGTGTCGAGGAACACCGGGGCCGGGCCGCGGATCGCGATCACCTCGTCCATCATCTTGATGGCCTTCTCGGCGTCCTGCGGGCGGTGCAGCACGAGGATCATCGCGAGATTGTTGGCGATCAATTCCGGCGCGAAGTCCGCGATCTCCTCCGCTTTCGCGGTCTTCGCCAGCACGAGGGCGTCCTGATAGCCGGCGATGGCCTTGTCGTAATCTCCGATCCCTTCGTAAAGCTCCGCCCGCGAAGTGAGCAGTGCGAGGCGTTCGAGCGTGTTCTTGGGCTCCTTCAAGCGGGTTTCCAGCCATGACGCGACGTCGCGCTCCGCGGCCGCACCGGGGCTCTTCACGCGGATCGCACCGGTGAGGATTCGCGCGGTCAGTGCCGGCGGAGTGGTCGCCTCGTACTTCTTCGCCAAGGCGATGGCTTCGGCCGATCGTTTCTGACGGATCAGGAACGATGCCAAGGGGAAGTGCGGGTTCGGGTCCTTGGCATCGGTGAGCAACCGCGTGTAGTACGTCTCGGCCTCGGAGGCAAAGCCGAGTTCCTCGAGCAGCGGGCCGGTCCGGCTGCGGATGGACGACTCGGTCAGGGCGTTCGGGAACGTGATGATCAGAGCGAGCGCCTGATCCGCGAGTTTCTTCTTCTCTTCGGCATTACCGCGTTTTTCGGCGTCCAGCGACTCGGCCTGCAGCACGCGGGCTTCCTCACGCACGGCTTCCCAGCTGCGCGGCGCGAACGCCTTCAGTCGTTCAGCTGCGGCGCGGGCTTGTCCGAGTTTTCCGATGCCGACATACACGCGAACGAGACCGGCGAGATGCTCGATCGTGAGCCCGGCGCGAGGACGCGCCGCCTTCTCGAAGAAATCCACCGATTCGAAAACCTTCCCCTGCTCGAAATGGATGCGACCGAGCAAGAGGAACTCGTCCGGCGTCAGGTCGCCGAACTTCGCGTAGTCCTTGAGCGTCTTGATGCCCTCGTCGCGCGTGGTCGGATCGATGGTCTGCACGACGGCGCGGGCTTTCACGTCTTCGGGGTCGTTCTTGCTGATCGCGGTGTTGCGGTCGATGAGTTGGAGTGCGATGTGCCGCTGGTTGTAGGCGTCGCGGCGGCCCATGAGCGTGAGCGCGAGATGCCGCCGCGCCCAGCGTGCGAGGTCCTGAGCCGGGTCGTCGGTGAAGCGGCGGAGCATCGCGTCCGCCTCGGCCAAACTGCCGCGGCGTTGCAGAAAGAGCAGCAGTTGGCGGTTCGGGTTCAACTCGTGCGGCGCGGCCTTCACCGCTTCACGGAACTTTTCTTCGGCCTTCTTCACGTCGCCGGTCAGTTCGTGGCATCCGGCGATCACGATGAGAAGGTCCGCCTTGCCCGAGTCCGTCTTGGGCGGCGTGGCGCCTTCCGCTTGGAGCGTGGCACGCTTGGCGTCGTCGAGTCGGCCGACCCGCACCAAGTGGCCGACGAGCGCGCCCCACGTTTCCGGCACGTTGTCGCCCAACGCCACGGCCGCGCGCAGGGCCGCGAGTGCGTCGTCGTCCGCGCCGATGGCGGCGAGCAGCGAACCGCGGAGCAGCAGAATCCGCCAATCCTTCGAATCCGCCGGGGCGATCCGTTCGATCACCGGCCGCTCGCTCTTCGGAATGTCGCGAGCCAAGAGGTCCTTGATCGCGCGGAAGCGTTCAAGGTCGTCCGGCAGATTCATCTCCGTGTACAAGGCGTTCAGCAGCAGGGCCGCCAAATCGTCTTGCCGGCGTTCGCGGTACAAATCCACGGCCCGCCGCACCACGAACTCCTGCCGTTCGCCCTTGTCAATGGCGTCCTTGTAGTTCTTCAGCGCGGAGTCCGAGAGCCCTTCGAGATCGTCGAGTTGCGCGAGCACGACGGAGACGCGGCCCCAACCCGGCCGGGACTTCTGAGCGACCCCCGCTTGCGAGCGAAGGTCCGCGATCGCCGCGGCCCGCGCCGCCTTGTCGCCGATCTTGCGGACCTCGGGCAGTTTGAGAATGACGCGGGTGAGGGTGCCGATCGGCCCCTTCTCGCCCTCGATCTTCGCGATCTCGGCCAGCACCGGCTCGATCAAGTCCTTGCGGTCCGCGAGGATCGCGAGGTCGATGATGGCCGAACGCGTGATCAGATCGTTGGGATCCAGTTCGGCCGCACCGCGGAAGTACTCGATGGCGACGTCGCGGAGGACCTTGGCCTCCGCGTCGTCCGCGAGCGCGGCCGCACGGCTGGCCCCTTCGCCCAAACCGAGCAACAGGCGGCGTTGTTCCGCCTTGTCGAACTTGTCCGCCCCGGCGGCGAGTTTGCGGAAGTCCGCCGCGACCGGCTTCCGCGCCCGGCTCACGAGCGTGACCGCACGCGCCAAGCGCACCTCCACCGCATCACCGAGCTTCTCGGCCATCTTGTCCAAGAACTTGTCCGCATCGGGAGCGTTCCCGCGACCGACGAGCCGGGCCAAGGCGAGCCATGCGTTCGCATTCCGCGGCTCCTTGGCGATCGCACCTTCGAGCAGCAGGCGGGCCTTGTCCAAGTCCGGCGGGGTCCGAGCCATCAGCGATTCGGCGTACATCACGTTCAATTCGGGAGTGCGGTCCGCTTCCTTGCCGAGCGCGACTTCAAACGCGTCCCAGTTCCGCGACGCAGCAGGCTGACGAACGGCGGCGCGGAATTCCAAACGGGCATACTGCGGGCGGAATGCATTCATCCCGTACCCGTTGACGATCGCCTTGTATTCGGCCAGCGCCTCGGGGAACTTGCCGAGTTTCAGGTACGCGTCCGCCATGCCGATGCGGGCGGGAAGGTAGTACGGATCGTCGCGGTGCGAAGCGAGGAACGACTCCAGTTCCTTGTCCGGGTTTTGGATCGCGGCGTAGCATTGACCGAGCCCGGCCATCGCTTTCTTGTGGAAGAGCGGCACGCGGACCAGCACGGGCGCGACCTCCTCCAGCAGGGGGCGAGCGGCCGACCAGTTCTTCTTGAGGATCTCGGTGCGGCCGCGGAAGTACTTCACGATGCGGTCGCGGTCGATCTCGTTCTTGGCGATCTTCTCGATGAGCCGCGCGGAGAGTTCCCGTTCGTCCAGGTCGAGGAGCCGGTCCACGAGCATGTTTTGCAAGTCGGGGCTGTCGTCCCCGAGGGCTTCGGCGGACTGCCGGAGCACGTCCACCGCGGCCTTGGGCTCGCCCAGATCCGTGAGATTCTCCGCGAGCATCAGCCCCGCGCGAACGTTCTTCTTGTCCAGATTGAAAGCCGCCTCGAGGTGAATGCGGGCCTTCTTCAACTGCGGCAGCACCGTCTCGGCGGACTTGATGTCGTTGCGTTCGAGTTCCGCGGCGGCCATGAGGGCTTCCGCGTTCGTCGCTCCGCCGGGCATCGTAAGCGAGTCCGTGATGTGGCGGCGGGCGTTCACGGTGTCGCCGGACTTGAGCAGATAGCGGCCGGCGAGCACGCGGGCCTCCACATCCCCGCGGTACGGTTCATCGCTCACCAGGATTCCGACGTATTTGCTCGGCGTGAAGCGCGGGTCGTTGAAGGCCTTGGTCTTGTCCAGCAACTCCAGCATGCGTTGGACGATGCGGGGCGGCGCCTTCTTCGTTTGGATTGCGTCGTCCAGATACTTCACGGCCTGCGCGATGTCGCCGTTGAGCGCCTCCTCGCACACGGCCGCCTTGTCCAAAAGGTCCACATCATCGCGGTATTCACGCCCCCGTTCGAACAGCATCTGGATGTGCTGCCGCGCGGATTGGACCTTGCCCGCCTTCAAATACAGGTCGATGAGTTTCTTGCGTTCCGGCGGGTTCTCGGGGTACAGGCGGAGGAACCGCTCGGCGGCCTCGGTGGCGGGTTGATCGTACCGCGGATCCTGCTTCGCGCGATCGAAGTTCACTTCCGCGAACCGGCGATACGTCGACTCGTCTCCCGGCTCCATCTTGAGGTACATGTCGAGAAGCTTGATTGCTTCATCCACCTTCTCGGGATCCTTGGCGCCTTCGGCCAAGTTGGATCGCGTGGTTCTTCTTGCTCGAGGCGTGGCGTCGGTTTGCACCGCATGCAACCCGGCGACAACGACTCCGGCGACGAGCAGCACGCCGAGCACGATCAGCAACCGCTTCCAACTGATGACTCGTCGTCACAGAGTGTCTCCGGAGCATCGCGCAAAAAGAAAACGGAGGGCACATGGCCCTCCGTCAACCGTAGCACACAGAGTGCGTGTTGGGAATCAAGCGGTCTTGCGGCGAAGGATGCGACGCAGGCCGAGAGCGGGAACAGCGGCGAGAGCAAGCACGAGACCGGCCGGAGCCGGAACCGGAGCCGCGCTTGTGAGCACGGTGGAGCCGGCGGTGCCGCCCACCGTCGAACCGCTTGCGATCGAACCGCCGCTGTTCGGGGTGGCCCGCACGATGATCGTTTGTTGGATCGCGTAGTTGCCGGGAAGGCTCGCGCTCGTCGTGCCGGTCTCGTTGCTGCTGCCACCACCCGGGCGGGTGTCCGAGGCCGCCGAGGTCGGGCCGGCGATCACGCTGCCGCTCGCGACCACGGCCGTTTGCGTCGTGGCATCCGTCAGGGGCACGGCCAAGATCTGCGTGGTGCCCGTGATGTTGTTCGTGCCACCCACGATGGCGCTGGACGCGCCAACGGTGTTGGCGATCGTGGCCGGTTCGCCTGGGAACGGGTTCGTGAAACCATCGTTCGTCACGATCACCTGCAGGGTGTGCGTCGGATCGAACGAACCGGACAGGCCCGCCGACACGGACGACGTGAGCGAACCGATCGCGCCCGAGCCGAAGCTCGTGGTCACGCTGATGTTCGTGAAGTTCGTGGTCGCGAAGGTCGCGGACGTGCCAGTGGTGATCTGGAGTTGGCCGCCGACCGGGTTGCCGCTGCCATCCAATTCCTGGATCAGGATCTGGGTGTCGGCCTTGGAAACGGCGGGGCTGGCGACCGTGGCGATGGTGGCCACGATGGCGGCGCACAGCCAACGCATCTTTCGCAGGAACATGACGGGAAGCTCCTCGAAACAAAAGCAGTGAAGGAAGTTATACACCCCGCCCATGAGGCTGACTAGGCAACCTTGCCCGGAAAGTACCTCGCCGCGGCCCGAAGCGTCGTCACCTTCGGCGACCGGATCGAAGGGGCGATCGCGGCCCGTGCGGTTCGTGTTTGTGGTGCGTCGGCGAACTGTGTTCAAGAAACCGGGTTGTACCGATTCTGTCAACGCGAGTTCGCCGATCTTGTCGAATGAATCAAGCAAGCGGGGTGCCGCACCGGAACAATCGGTTTTTTCGGATGATTTTGTTCCGAATCGCTTGATTTCCCGCGTTTCGTGCCGGGTCGCGAGTGTGAGCCCCGGCGCGAAACCAGCCGAATGATTCGCCCCGCTAGCGTACCGTCGGGTGCGCCCGTTTCCGAAAGTTTACACCCCACCCTTCTGAGCGCTTCACCGATCGCTCGGGATTGACGCAAGTCGGGAATGCAGCTCGGATAGCACCTCGTCGTCGCTCGGAAAATTGGTTGGAAGAAGTGTGCGGAGCGGGATCGGCACGTTATCCATGCGGTAGGCCGTACCGGGGCGATGCACGCCGTACACGGCCGTGGTGAAGCGCACGGCCGCGGGCACGACCGGTTCCGCGCCCGGCGGGTCGAGCAGGATCACCGGAACGCTCCGCAGCCGGTTCAATGCCGCTGGCGGCAGATCGGCCGCGGTCTCCCCGCACACGATCAATGCGGCATCGACTTCGCCGCGGGACAGCATGTCCGGCCCCGTGAACTCGCCGGGGTTGTACCGGGGGAAGCCGCGGGCGAAGTTCACCCCGAACGGGTAGCACGTCTGCCAACTCAGCACGGCATCGGCGCCGGCCACGTCGCCGTACCGCCGCATGCGCCGAGCGTAGAACCGCGTGAACGAGTTCAGGTCCGTCACGAGTTGCAAGAGCGACGCGACCGTGCGATGCGCCGCCGGTTCGTGAACCACGACGTGCCCGAAGAAGATCACGCCGCAGCGGCACGCCTTCATCTTCTCCGCGAGCAACCGCATCGCTGCGCTCGCATCCGGGCACGGCAACCCTTTTACGAGCATCCGCAGCGTCTCGAACGCTTCCCAGTGCGAACCCGATGTCAGTGGCAGGAACAGGTCTGCTTCCGCGGCGGAATCGGTCCGCACATCGTCCGCGACCACGACGAAGCGATCCGCACGGCCGTTCGGCACGAAGCGGCCGCGCGGCTGCACCGCGTACCGCTCCATGTGCCGCGGGTGCGTGTGAACCGGATCGCTGCCCCAGTAGATCACGAGGTCCGCGCGGTTCTTGATCTCGCCGAGCGTGCAGGTGGATTCGCCGATGTCCTGGAGGGCGAGCAGCGAGGGGGCATGGCCGGTGCTGGCGGTGGTGTCGATGGTGCCGCCGAGCAGTTCGGCCAAGGCCGTGGCCGCGCGTTGGCCATCCGTTGTGCTGCGGGACAGGCCGTAGATCAGGGGCGAGTGCGACTCGTGGAGCAACTCCGCCGCACGGCGATAGGCGGATTCGACATCAGCGGGACGGCCGTCGATGAACGCCGAGGCGGGATGGCAGGAGTTTTGCCCGAGCAGCCACGGTGCGGCCAGCGGGCACGGCGGCGCGAACGACGCGATCCGCCCGTCCTCCACCGTGACACTCAAGTCGTCGCAGACGCAACCGCACACCGTGCACGCGACGTGATGGATCGTCGTCATTTCGCGAACGCGCCGGAGTTGTCCTTGTACGCCTTGAACGCGTCGATCAGCACGGTGGCGATGTTCTCGTTCGCCGGGAGCGTGCTCGTCTGCAGGAAGTAGCTCGCGTCGGCGTCGGTCGCGGCCCCGACCGTGAAGCTGATCAACGGGGCGCCTTCCACCTCCAAGAACACCTGCAACGCGCCATCGGCCGGGGACAGTTTCTGCTCCGGCTTCGCGGCACCGGCGACGAACGCTTTCGCCCGCAGCCCGTTGGCCGCGTCCAGGAACTTGTCCACCTTCGCCGGGTCGACCACATACGCCCCCGGCGACTTCGTCACGGCCCAGTTGCCGTCCTTCTTCTCGAAGTTGAGTTCCACTTCGAACCCGGTCTTGTCTTTCCAACCCTTGAAGCTGAGCTTCTTCACCTTGGTCCGGTCGAAACGGACCAGCGTCTTGTCCCGCAGGTCCGCGTTCGTGAACTTCTCCACCACCGGCTTGCGGACGGTGAACACGCCGTTCTTGCCGTCCTGCTTCGCGTACACGTGCTGCTTGTCATCGGTCTCGTTGCCGAACCAGTACACGCGTTCGCTGTCGGGCTTGTCCTTCTTCTCGCCCGTCGGTGGCGGAACCGCGCCGGTGTCGAGCCCGACGGTCACCTTCAACTTCGGTGCCTTGGGATCCAAGCCCCACTTCACCAAGTCCGCCTCGGCGGGGGCTTCGGACACGAACTTCACCACGCTCTCGGTGGCGAGCATCGAGATCAGATCGCCGACGGTGCCGCCGTCCGCAGTGCGGTCTTTCTGAGGCGCGGGCAGCACGTACTTCCACTTCACTTCGCCGGTCGGTTCCTTGGGCACGTCCTTCACCACTTCCGTGATGTTCGCCCCGTTTTGGATCACGATCTTGTTCGCTTGAAGCTGCGAGAAGCCCTTCAAACTGGTGTCCAGGAAGTCGAGCCGGTTCTTGGCCACGGCCGCGACCACGTCCACGACTTCATCCGTGCTCGGCTTCGGCGGATCGAACGGCGACGACTGCGGAGGCGGGGCTGCGCCGCCAACCTTCACCTTGTCCGGAAGGCGGCAATCGTTCTTCGCCCCGCTCGCCAGCGTGCGGCGGACGAAGATGCCCTCGGCGTCCTTCTTGCCAAACTGCAGCACGATGGGCGGGCCATCCACCTTCGGCTCGGCTTTCGGATCCGCCTTTGCGTCGGTGTTCGGCTTGATGCCGTCGGTCCAGAGCTTCACTTCGGCCCGCGTCTCGGCGGGGGTGAAGTTGGCGTCGCTCGAGGCGGGGAAGTCCTTCACGACGCCGGGCTTGGCCACGAGATCGAGCAACTTCGCGACGACGGCGGTGTTCGCGTCCTGCGGGTCGTTCGGACCGCCGAAGAGTTGCCAGCGGCCGAACGAACCGCCGACCTTTCGCAGTTTCGTCACTTGGCCGCCCACCGTGAGGTCGATGGCGTCGATCCGATTCTTGTCCGAGTCCTTCACGAGGTCGCGGTCGCGGAGCGGATCGGGGTTGGCGATGGCGGCAACGAGCCCGTCGAAGGTCGCGGGCGGGTTCACGCGCACCACCGTCTTCGAGTCGCCGACTTTCACGTAGAGCTTGAAGGCGGGCGGGGGAAGCGGGGTGCCGGGCGTGGGCGGTGTGGCCGGTGCTTCAGCCTTCTTCGCCAGAATCGCCGCCTCCGCGAGCCCGTTCTTGTCCTTGATCTCGACGCGGATCAGGTCCGGATTGTCCGCGTTGAGACCATAGTCCTTCAGTTTGTCGTCCGGCACATGGTCAATGAAGTCGTCCGCGGCGGCGGCTTGCAAGTTCACCACGGTGTTGAGCAACCCGCGGACGCCGGTGACGGCGGCGGGGTTGGTCGCACTCAGGTCGCCGGTGAGGGCCGCGTCGCCCCAGCCCGCGGGGCTCGCGAACGTCCACGCCCCGGCGGGCGATTTGTTCAACGAGAGTTCCTTGCCCTTCGACGTCAGCTTGATGAAGTTCACGTCGTCCGTGCCGGAGCGGGAATCGACGGCGAACACCTGCTTCACGCGATAGTCGTTCACCCACTTGGCGAGATCGCCCGCGCTGCCGGCCTTGCTCTCCTTGAAGAGCGGTTCAAGATCGCTGCGGGTCACGGCCATCGGTCGCTTGCGGTCCGGAGTGGTGACGAACCCGACGGCCTTGCTGCCGCCGATGGTCACGTCGCCGATGTTGAGGGTGTCCGACTTGTCCTTGGAACGCAGCGTCACTTTCAGGCTCGGCGTATCGAGCCCGTGTACGGCGGCGTTGGAGCTCAGTTCCGAGTACGAAGTGGCCCGCACCTTCAAGAGTGAATCCACGAGGCGGTCCACGCCGGCGGCTTCCGCCCGGGCCGACACCGGCTCCTGGATCACCCACTTGTCCTTGCCTTCGCGCTTGAGCACGAGGTGGGAACTCCCCTTCTCGATCTCGACGGTGTCGATCTCCTCCGCCTTCGCACCGGCGAACTTGCCGAGGAGCAGGTCCTTCGTGGGCGTGGTGTCCTCGTCGGACAACGAGAGGACGAGCAGGCCGACGCCGAGGAGGAAGACGATGCCGAAGAGAATGGCGGTCGTGCGGAAGCTCATCGCAAACCTCTGTTACCGGCCACCGGCCACCGGCCAAACACAGACACGTTTGGCCACCAAGTGCCCATCGACACAAACTCAAGGGAAAATATCACTTCCGCCGCATGACCCAGACGCCGGTGCCGAGCCCGATCACGAGCAGCATGGCCAGCCCGAGCGGCATGTAGATCAGCCGGAAGTCGCTGACCCCGGCGGGTTCCGGCGGCTGGTATTCCTTGTACGTTTTCGCTTCGACCGTAGTGGCCAGTGGCGGGCGGTCGCGGAGCCAATCGATCGCCACGGCGACCATGTCGAAGGTGATCGGCGTGGACCGGGCCGCACCGGCGACCTTGTCCGAGAAGATGAGCGAGTTGCCGACCACAAGCATGCGGGCGGAACCGCCCGCGGGCGGGCCGCCGTGCGGATTCGGCGCACCGCTCTCGGAGACGACCACCGCCACCGAACGCGGGCTGTTCGACAGGTTCTTGCGGGCTTGAATCTGATCGTTCTCGATGATGTCGCGGAGCGTGGCCTCCACGTTCGACACCGGGTCCTCTTCCAGCCACGTGTACCGGCCGGGGTATGTGATGAGAAGGGCTTCGGCCTTGAATGTCGGGTTGCCTTGCACGGGGCTCACCTCGCGCGGCAGCGGGAAGCGGAACATGCGGCCCGATTGCCCGATCGATTGGTTGATCGGGTTGCTCGCCGTTCCCTGCGTGAAGCCCACCACGGAGGAGCGATATTCGGGCGATTGCTGCGTCGGCAGCGAGTAGATGAACTTCTCACCGAGCCGCACATTGAACTCGCCCAAGAGCCCTTCGAGGCCGGTCTTCGCCATGCCCTTGTCGTTCGGGCCGGGCGTGGCGCCGGCGAGCACGATCAGCTTGCCCTTCTTCACCGGGTTGTTCATGTAGTTGCGGAGCGCACCCACCGCCTCCGGCGAGAGCGGCGTCTGCGGTTCGGCGACGATCACCACCGCGGCGTCGTCCGGCACGGTCGGATTCTTGATCGGGAATACGAGCGGCCGCACGTCCAAGTAAGCCTTCTCGAGGAACGCCTTCAATTGCGTGGCCGCTCCGCCGATGCTCTCGACGCCGGGCGTGCTCGTGATCGCGAGTTCGCCGTTGGATTGCGTGAAGTAGATCACCGGCTTCTGTTCGTTGTCCGCGAGGAAGCGGAGTTCCTTCATCACCTTGCCTTCGCCGGCGAAGCCCTTCGGCCGGCCGGAACGCGGATCAATCTCGAAGAGATCGTCGAAGCTGATGAAGACATTGCGCTTCTCGTCTTCCCCCGCCGTGAGCAACACGCCGAGCGAATCGCCGAGCCGCGGGTACTTCTCTTTCAAGCGGGCGAGTTCGGCCTTGTTCGTGACCGGGGACACGAACTTGACGTTCAGCTTGCCATCCGCGGCGTCCTGGGCGGTGTAAGCGAACTGGCGAATGTCGTTCACTTCGCGTTCGCCCGATTCCGGCATCACGACGTAGAGCGTGGCCGGCTCGGCGAGCTTGCCCAGGAATTCGCGTGTGGAGTTGCTCAGCGTGTAGAAGCCGGTCTCCGTCGTGTCCAACTTGTTCGGCATCTTCATGGAGACGACAACGTTCACGATCACGAGCACGACGAAGAGCATGAGCACGGTGACGGCGAAGTTCGAGCCGTACACGAGGCGGCGAATGGTGCTGTCGTTGCGTTCCTCGGCCCGGGCCGGTTGCACCCCGGCGAACACGAGCCCCGCGCCTCCCGCCACCATCAGCAGCGGAATCACGACCCACGTCATTTCCTTCTTTTCACCCTTGTCCAGCCAGTTGGTGAGGCTGTCCGACCAGAGGTAGAAGTAAGCTCCGCCGAACAGGATGAGCAACAGGCCGAGCAAGCCTCCGACCGCGAGCAGGATCACGCGGGCCTCGCGCTGCTGGGCTTCGGACGTGGGCCTCGGCGGGATCGCCTGGAGGAACACCCCGACGGCCGCGGTGACGAGGAACGCGGCGAGCCCGCCGATCCACCCGACCATGTAGCTGGACTTGTTCGGGTTCGCGGTCTCGGCCTTGGGCAGTTCCGGCAGCGGCGGCTTCTCGTCGTCGAGTTTCTTCGTCTCTTCGGTCTTCTCCGCGGCGGCGGGCGCCTTGAACGCGCGCACCGCGAGGTAGATCGTGCCAACGAGGCACAAGATCGAGAGGCCGAGGAACAGGTACGCGGCGTTCTGCCGCTGCGTGCGGATGAACTCCACGACCGGTTGCCCGGTCACGGGCGGGTTGATCGCAGGAACGGGATCGGTTGGGTTCATGTTTGAAATCCGAGCGGGGGATGGCAGTCCCCCGTGTCTCGTCTGCAATTCCACGGGGGGCTGACGCCCCCCGCTCGGGGATCAATTCCACTTCCGCGTTTCGAGCACCTTCACCGACAAGAACAGGAAGAACACACCGAGCGAGGCGTACAGGATCGTGTCCTTCAACGGGAGCCGCCCTTCCAATGCCTCGCTCCACATGTTGATGAACGAGAACCGCCCGACGAACACCTGGATGTACTGCGGGAGCGAGAACGAGGTCGATTGCCGCAGGAAGTAGCAGAGCAGGAACAGAATCATCGGAATCAGCGTGAGCACCGCCGCGACGATCTGATTCCGCGTGAGGCTCGAGAAGAACAAGCCGATGGCGACGAACGCCAATCCCTGCGCCGCGAAGGCGATGTAGAAGCTCAACAGCGGCCGGTAGTCGAACGGCTGGCCGAGTTCGACCCGCAGCGCGATCAGGAACAACCCCGCGGGCAGCCACGAGATCATGAAGAAGATCCACGTCGAAAGGAACTTGCTGAGCACGATCGGAAGTTCGTTCACGGGTGCTGTCAGCAGTACTTCCATGGAGCCGGTCCGCTTCTCTTCCGCGATCAGCCGCATCGTGAGCACGGGCACTTGGAACAAGAGCGCGATCACGGGGAAGAGCGCGAAGAAGTAGTCCGAGACGATCGGCTCTTGGATCGGTTGCTGGGCCGCACCCGCGCGCATGATCTGGCTCACGAACACCCAGTACGAGATCCACTGCATCAGGGTGGTGCCGCCGAGCACGAGGTAGCCGATCGGCGAGAGGAAGTACGCCGAGAGTTCGCGACGGGTAAGCGTGATGAACTGATTGTCCGAGCAGATGCCGAGAGCGACGCCGAGGTACACGACGCCGAGACCCATCAGGATCAGGCCGTTCGGCACGAGAAAGGGGGCCGGCGGGGTGGTGATCGTGTTGGCTTTAAACGACGCCAAGGCCAAGATCGCGATGCCGGCCCCGCCCAGAGCCATCAGCGTGCTGCGGAGCCACATGGGAGACGACTTCGACATCCAGCCGGCGAGGGCGATGCCCGCGAAAACCGCGACACCGAGGACGCGGGCTGCGACCCGCCACGGATCGAGCGAACCGTTCGGCTTTCGCAGCACGTTCGGGCCATCGTAGAGCAGCGTGGGCACGGTCGATTGGGCCACGGCATACACCGCCACGGCGGCACCCACGGCACCGAGCGCGAACGCCACCTGGTAGCCGATGCCTTCCGAGGTATCGACCTGACCGGTGTAGGCGGCGAGGAAGCCGAGCCCGAGCAACGCCAGCGCAAGGCCCGGGCCGACGAGGAAATCCTTGTTGATCAGGCCCGCGAGCAAGCTTCCGGCGGCAAGCAAGGCGCCCGTTCCGAGCAAGCCGAGTTCCACGTAGCGGCGATACGTCGGGTCCGTTTCCTGCCGGGCGAACGGGATGGCGAACAGCAGCGAGAGGAAGCCGAAGCCGACGCCCCACGGCAGCAAGTTGAAGCCCATCACCTTGCTGGCGCCGCTGGCCGCGGGCGTGAACACGGGCCCGGGTGCGACCGACGCGATGACCGCGAGCACCAGCCAGAGCGCGGAGAACAGCCCGTACATGCGGCGGACTTCCGGCTCGCCATCACTCACGGCGTGATACATGAGCAGCACGACGCCGACCGCCGAGAACAAGTAGCCCCACCCGGTGGTGATCCACCGCGGCGAAAGGGCCATGTTCGTGACAATGACGACGGCACCGAGCACCAGCGCGAACAGGCCGGCGAAGCCGACCATGCGCGCCAGCGCCGGGCCCTGCTTGAACGTCTGCGACGGAGCCGTTTCCACGGGAATCGGCGGAGTCGGTGTCGGTTCGATCGTGGTGTTCATGGTTTCATTTTTTCACCACAGAGGCACAGAGAGCACAGAGAAAAACAAACAGAGGAAATGCCCTGCTCAATTCTCAACAAGCACTCTGTTCTTCCTCTGTGTTCTCTGTGCCTCTGTGGTGAAGATTGTCGTTAGACTGCCGGCGTGGTTTCAGGAGCCGGCGCAGGTGGCGTTTCCACCGGCGGTGCAGGCGCTGCGGGTTCCGCCTTCGCCATCACCACCGAGGTGTACACGTCGATCAGCCGCACCTTTTTCAGGTCGAGCGCCCGCAGCGACCAGCCTTTGTTCACGATCCGCGAAGCCAGCGTTTCCCGCTGATCCTTGCGGTCTTTCGTCTTGATCTCGAATGCGGAGAGGTCGCCGTCGCGAGCCTTCAGTTCGCACGAAGCCAGTTCCGGTTGATCCTTCAGGAACTGCTCCACGGCCTCACCGGGGCCGCGCACCTCGAGTTGCAGCACCGGTTCGCGGTCCGAGATGGACTTCAACGTGTTGTCGAACTTGATCTGGCCCTTGTTCACGATGATGACGCGTTCGCAGGAGTGCTCCACTTCATCGAGAATGTGCGTGGAGAGCAGCACGGTGTGCCGCCCGGCGAGCGCCTTGATCGTTTCAAGCGTCTGCTGGATCTGGATCGGGTCGAGGCCGCTGGTGGGCTCGTCGAGAATCAGCACCTGCGGGTCGGCGAGAAGCGCGTCCGCGAGGCCGACCCGCTGGCGGTAGCCCTTGGAAAGCGTGCCGAGCAGCCGGTTCTTCACTTCCTTGATGCGGCATCGGACCATGCAGTCGTCGAGGCGGGCGGTGCGGATGCCGCGTTCCACGCCCTTGAGCCGGGCGCGATACGAGAGGTACTCGCCGACCCGCATTTCCGGGTAGAGCGGCACGGATTCCGGCAGGTAGCCGATCCTCTGCCGCACCTCCATCGATTGGTACATCACGTCGAATCCGGCGATCCACGCGAAGCCCTTGGAGGCGGGCAGGTACGTGGTGAGGATCCGCATCGTGGTCGACTTGCCGGCGCCGTTCGGACCGAGGAACCCGACGAGTTCGCCCGCCTTCACTTGGAAGGAGATGTTGTCCACGGCGAGAACGGAGCCGTAATTCTTGGTCAGGTTTTGGACGTTGATCGCGGGTGTGGCCATGGTGCGTCCGCGGTCCCGGTTGCCGTTCAGGGTGAGTCATTACGATATAACGCGCTGCGGTGCCGACAAGTTGGCGCGGCGATCGTTACGCGGCGGACACATGGTTGTGCCGCGCGGGCCTCGGGAGTATCCTCTTCAACATCCTCTCACCGATGCGGGCACACCCGTGGCAAATGAACTCGCAAGCGCCGTGGCCGACCCCGAAATCGCCAGGCAGCGCGAACTCGCGTCGTTCATGTTCGGCGGGTACGACCAGACGTCGTATGCCGTGCGATTCTGGGATGGCAGCGAATGGCGTTCCGATCCGAACGTCGAACCGTCGTTCACGTTGGTGCTGAAGCATCGGGGGGCGTTGCGGCGGATGTTCTGGCCGCCCAACCCTTTGGCGTTCATGGTGGCGAACATTTACGACGACTTTGAAATCGAAGGCGACATGATGTCGTTCTGCTTCTACGGCCGCTACCTGGAGCAGCTGCCGAATCGGCTCACGCTGTGGGGGAAGTTGAAACTCGCGCTCCGCCTGTTCCTGTTGCCGAAAGTCGAGCAGCGCCGCACAGGCCGGCAGGCCGCGGAACTCACCGGTGAAATGCACTCCCGCGAGCGTGACCGCAAAGCGATCTGCTACCACTACGACACTTCGAACGAGTTCTTCGAGGGGTTCCTCGGCCCCACGATGGTCTACACCAGCGGCAACTGGGAGGACGAAAACGACACGCTCGAAACCGCCCAGTACCGCAAGCTGGACATGATGTACACGAAGCTCCGCTTGAAGCCGGGAGAGCGGCTTCTGGACATCGGTTGCGGCTGGGGTACGCCCGTGATGCACGCCGCCCGGGAGTACGGCGTCGACGCCCTGGGAGTCACGCTCAGCAACAAGCAGGCGGAACTGGCGAACAAGCGCATCCGGGACGCCGGGTTGTCGGACAAGTGCCGCGTCGAGGTGTGCGACTACCGCGACCTCGATCAGAACGGCACGTTCGACAAGATCGTGATGATGGAAGTGGGCGAGCACTTCGGACCGCACGAGTTCGCGGGCTACTTCAAAAAGTGCTACGACCTGCTGAAGCCGGGGGGCCAACTGCTGCTGCAGCAGATTACGCTGTTCGAGTACCGCGACGCACCGGGCGTGCGGCTCTTCAGCCGGAACTTCATTTTTCCGGACGGCCAGCTGGTGCATGTCAACCTGCTGACGGAAGAGGCCGAGCGGGCGGGGCTCGAGGTTCGCGACGTGGAGTGCATCCGCGAACACTACCCCAAGACGCTGACGCGCTGGCTCGGCAACTTGGAGGCGAATCGCGACGCGCTGGTGGCGGCGACCGACGAAGCGACGTTCCGGGCGTTCCGTTCAGCTCTTGGCCGGTGCGAAGCACGGATTTTCCTCGAATCTCTTCAACTTGTACCAGATTCTCTACGTGAAGCCGGACGCCTCGGGGTGAGCCCGGTGCCGCTCCCCGCGGCGGGATTGGTTCGCCGCCGAAAGCCGCTACCGGAAACAGGCGCGTTAGCCCGGCACCCGTCAGTCGTTCACTACGTTTGGCAAGTTGAACCCGACTTTGCCGGTTGTTCCGACTTTTCCCAAGGAACAGGCCTGCCCAATGCACCTAGCGGGGGTGTTGCTCCGTCTTAGGTGAAGGAGCCGATTCTCCGGTGCCGATACCGTGCGGGCAGAATGCCGCTCCGCACCGCGGCCGCGGCTTTCGTTCGGGAGGTAACTTCGTGCAGAATCTTAAGTTCCGACTTCGCGTCGAAGGTCTCGATGATCGCTGCCTGCCGAGCGTCACCCCGGCGCAGGTCGATGCCGCCCTCGTTCACGTCCAGGTGGTGCGGGCCGATGCTCGAAGGCGTGATCGAGTAGTTGGAACGAGCCGAAGACGGCCATGACGCTCAGCTTCTTGCCCACGCACCTTCGCAACCGCTCGAATGAGAGCCAGATCATGTTCAATACCCTGGCGGGGACGAGCTCGACTCGCTGCAGAAGCGAGTCGCGGCCAATCCGCCTCGCCGCCAGCTTGAACGACCGTATCGGTCAGATCGCCATGGCGGAGTACAACGCCGCGATCAACACCGGCTACGCCGAGTTCTATGCCCTCGCCTACGGCGCCCCGGCCCGCACCGTCACGAAGCCGCCGTCCGTGGACAACGGCGTCGATTTCGGCTCGTCGCTGCCGTTCTCGCTTACGGACCCGGCGTGGCAGAGCGTCACCGGCGGCAACGGCGTTCGCATCTGGGACGTGACCACCGGTACGGGCAACACCCTCGCCACCGGTTCCACCTTCACCGCCACCTACAAGGGCTACCTGACGAACGGCACGATCTTCGACTCCGGCACCCTGACGAACAGCACGGTGGGCACCGGTCTGATTCCGGGCTTCTCCGCCGGCTTGGTCGGCATGAAGGTCGGCGGCAACCGCCGCATCGACATCCCGGCGGACCAGGCGTACGGGGCGAACCCGCTGTCCGCCAGCATCCCGCCGAACTCCCGCTTGGTGTTCGACGTCACTCACGGCGGCCACGCCGAAAGGGCCCGAATCGCCACCGTGACCCCGGTCGCCGAGGAGAGCGCCGCGACCGGGAAAGTGGCCGAGATCTACGCGGACATCCGCCGCACGAAGGGAATCGCCTTCGTACCTGGAATACGTGGCGGGTGCTGGCGACGAACCCGGATCACTTGGAACTGGTGTGGTCGCGGCTGAAGGCCGTGATGCACCCCGAAGCCACGGGCCGGGCGGCGAAGCTCACCGCGCGCGAGCGCGAGATCATCGCCTTGGCCGTGTCCGCGACCAACGGGTGCGCGTACTGCGTGAACTCGCACACGGCCGCTCTGCGGAAGCTCGGCTTGGATGTGGAAACGCTCGGCGAAGTGATGGCCGTCGTCGGGTTGTTCAACTCGACCAACGCGATCGCGGACGGCTACCGCATCGAACCGGACATCCTGCCGCCGCTGGATTGACCGACTCCGGCCGCGGACGCGTGCCGGCTCGCCAACTGGAGTTTCGCACGGATGCGAGTTCTGCCGTTGATCGTTGTTCTGCTCGCGGGATGTTCCACCGCGACCAAGCACACCACTTCCGAGAAGCCCGTGCGGGGCATGGCCGATCTCGTGCACATGGACCGCGGCCAACTCGATGCCTTGTATCGCCAGTGCGAAGTCGGCACGCCGCCGTGCGGCGTGATGGACGGCCGCGCCATCATCAACGCCGGCAGCCGCATGACCGCTCCCACGGCCTGCGTCCTCAGCCTCATGTGGCAGGGGAAGGTCGTCGGCACCGAGGAGATGATCAACCGCGTCTTCGGGTTCCGTGCCGTGAAGGCCCGCGTGTACCTCGGCGAAAGCTGGGTGGACGGCAAACCGGCCGTGATCTTCGACTACGCGGGCGCCTCCAAGCTGTTCCCCGCGATCCGGGACGAAGTGCGAGAAGTGCAGCCGGGGTTGTACCTCGGCGTCACGCACGAGCGCAAGCCCGCCGGCCCGGAGTTCAAGACGTTCTTCACCCTCGCCCCGAAGAAGTGATGCGGATTCCCCCGGAATCCGCTTGACGATTCCCGTCCCGCCCAGTGTTAATAGGCAAAGAGCGCACACGAGCGGTTCGACGCGTTTGAGGAACTTCCCGGCGGGCGGCGACGTCCAACCGGGATGCACGTCGTTCCATCGGAGCGGTGGCTCTTCCACCACACGGTCTACATCAGGGTTTCGCCGATGATGCGTCTGCTTTCGCGGCTCGTTCCGTCCGGGCGGTTCCTGCTGCTGGCGCTGGCCGGTCTCGCCGTGCTGGCCCTGCTCCCGGACATCGCCTTCGCCCAAGAGGAAGGCGCCGCCGCTCCCGCGCCCGCGGGAGGGAAGAACAAGCTGGTCCACCTCGTCGAATCGCTGGGCTGGATCTTCGGCCCCATCCTGCTCGCCCTGTCCGTCGCACTCGTCGCCCTCATCGTGCTGCTCGCCTTGGATCTGCGCATGTCCGCTGCCATCCCGGCCGGCTTCGTGGACGAATTCACCGACACCGTGAACAAGCGGAAGTTCAAGGAAGCCTTCGACATGGCCCGGAACGATCCCTCGTTCCTCGGCCGCGTGCTCACCGCGGGCATGGGCCGCCTGCAGTACGGCATCGAAGACGCCCGCGAAGCCGGCATGAACACGCTCGAAGCCATCAAGAGCGACAAGGACCAGAAGAACAACTACACGGCCGTGATCGCGTCGCTCGGGCCGATGCTCGGGCTGGTCGGCACGGTGTACGGCATGATCGGGGCGTTCATGGTGCTCGGCGAACAGGGCGGCGGGCAGAACGCCTCCGCGCTGGCGAACAACATTTCGCACGCCCTCGCCGTGACGCTCGTGGGCATCGCGATCTCGGTGCCCTCCATCTTCTTCAACGCCTTCTTCCGCAACCGCATCACGAAGATCACGATGGACGTCGGCCACATCGCGGACGACCTGCTCACGCAGATGTACCACAACTCGAAGAAGCCAGGCGGCCCGGCTCCCGCCGCCGCTCCGGCCCCCGCCGCACCGCCCAAGTGAGGTTCTCGTGACGCACTCCCTGACTCGCGCTTTCGCGGCGATGCTCGCACTCACCTGTGCGAGTTTCATCGCCGGTTGCGGCAAGAAGCCCGCCCCGGCCCCCAACGAGGAGCCGAAGGGCGGCTCGTTCACGTTGCCGCCCCCGCCCGGAGCTTCGGGGGCGACGAGCGACTACGTCCTGTTCGCCCGGTTGGATGCCAAGGCGATCCGGGAAGGCAGCCTGTTCACCGAACTGAAGCAGGCTGTGGAGAAGAACGGCATCACCAAACTGTGGGACGACGGTGAGGCCGGCATGGCCCGCGAGCTCGGCTTCAAGCCGACGGATGTCAACTCCGTCACCCTCGTCGTCACCGAGATGCCGCCCCGTGCCGAACCGAAAATGGTGGTGATCGTCGCTTCCAGCAAGCCGGTGCAGAAGGGAATGACCTTCGGCAAGTCCGGCCCGCCGGACGCACGAGGCTTCTCCAAGAGCGGCCAATCCCTTGTCCACCATCCGGACGACAACACCGCCGTGATGCTGCACCCGGATTTGGTTCAGAAGTATCTGGACGGCTATGCCAAGGACCGCACCGGTTGGCCGCTGACGACGGAACTGTCGAAGGCCGCGGCGGGCCATACCGTGTTTGCCACGGTTAACGTGTCCAAACTGCCGCTCAACGACCTGAACCCGCGCGAAGTGCAGGAATTCGGAAGCCTCACGTCCGCGAAATCGCTGACGCTCACGGCGGACCTCGCGGGCAAGTCCTTGAAGCTGACGGGCCGCGCGGGCTTCCCGGACGCCGGCACCGCCGAGAAGGCCGCAGCCAAACTCCGCGAGTTCCACGGCGAGGCCGTCCGGGCCGTCGATGCCCTGGCGAAGAGCGACGGCAACTCGCGCGACATGCTGGCGCAGCCCATGTTCAAGCCGGCCTTGGCCGACGTCCAACGCGGTGTCAAGGACGTGAAGTTCGAGGTGTCCGGCTCCGATGTCGTGCTCTCCGGTGGCATCGCACTGAACTTGGACTTCAACAAGCTGGTGGCCGACGTCGTGAAGGAGACGAAGGAATCCGCGCCGCGCATCACCGCCCAGAACAACCTGAAACAGATCGCCGTGGCACTTCACAACCACGCCTCCACGTACCAGGACCTCATCCCCGTTCACGGGCACAAGGTGCAGGCGAAGCCCAACGATAAGCCGCTGCTGAGTTGGCGTGTGGCCATTCTGCCGTACCTCGAGCAGGACAACCTCTACCGTCAGTTCAAGCTCGATGAGCCGTGGGACAGCGAGCACAACAAGAAGCTGATCCCGCTGATGCCGAAGACGTTCGCGTCTCCGGCGAAGCCGGGCAAGCCGGGATACACGCCTTATCAAATGGTGATCGGCCCGAGCGCGATGCGCCCGCCGGCGATGCGGATCTCCACCGTGCTGGACGGCACGTCGAACACGATCGCCGTCGTGGAAGCCGCGGAGCCCGTGATCTGGACCAAGCCGGACGATGTGATGCTCCCCGAGAAGGAACTGCCGAAGGACTTCCGCAAGAAGTTCGGCGGCGAGTTCCCCGGCGGCTTCCACGCGATGATGTGGGACGGTTCCGTCCGCTTCGTCCGGGATTCGGTGAGCGACCGCACCTTGGGCTTCGCCCTGAACCCCGCGGACGGCAACGTCCTCGGTGCGGATTGGTGATCGTTTCGAGAACCTGAACCGGGAACGGCCATGAGTCACGGCGGCGGCGAGAACAAATGCGATCCGAACCTCGTCCCCCTGCTGGACTTGGTTTTGCAACTCGTCATGTTCTTCATGGTGTGCGCCAACTTCGTCATGGAGCAGGTGAGCCGCACCATCCAGCTTCCTTTGGCCGTGGCGGCCAAGCCCATCGACCCGGCTGCGACGAACATCATCTTCCTGAACGTGAACGCACAGGGGCACGTCGAACTGAGCGGGCTCGATGTGAAGGGCACCCGCAAGGATGACAACATCCTGCAGAATCAGGTGCAGGTGCAGAACTACATGAAGGGCCGGTTCGACGAGGACAAACGCCGCTCCGGCGGCGACAAGGACAAGATCCGAAAGAGCCTGCTGATCATCCGCGCGGACAAGAAGACGCCGTTCGAGAAGGTCTACAGTGTGATGAAGGGCTGCCGAGCGGCCGGGTACGAGAACTGCCAACTGCGGGCGATCGTCGCCAGCAACTGAGCGGAGAGCGAGATGGTCAAGAAACGCCACAGCGAATCCGCGGACTTCGTGGAGCCGGACCTGCCGATCACGCCGATGCTGGACATGTCGTTCCAGTTGCTGGCGTTTTTCGTGTTCACGTTCGACCCGGCGCCGATCGAAGGCCAAATCGCCATGTCGCTGCCCAAGGAGGAAGGCGGCGAGGCGATCGCGATGCCCAACCCGGCGGATGAGAAGCCGGAAGCTTTCATTGTGCGGGTCGAGGCCGCCGCCAACGGCACCATCTCGAAGATCTCGATCGCGAAGAAGGACGATGTGGTGCCCACGCCCGTGGATTTGGGTGCGGACGTCGCCGCCTATCAAAAGGAATTGCGAGCCCGCTACACGGCCATCCAAGGGGCGGAAGCCAAGGCCAAGGCCAAGGTCACGCTCGAGATTCAGGAAAACCTGTTGCAGGAATACGTGGTGCAACTTCTGGACAACGGCATCCGTTCCGGCTTCTCCAACATCGCTCCCGTCCCGCTCGATCCCAAGAAGCGTTGAGCCCGTTCCGCTTCACGCGAAGCGGCGGGGTGCGGCCTCGCCCCCGACCCGTCGTTCGGTATCTTGTCACCCTGTCGTTCATCCCCCACCGGGACTTCTCCACATGCCTCGCTTCCGCGTCGTCGTCGCCGATTTCGTCACCGATGCCCTGCAACCCGAACGCGAGATCCTCGGCGATATCGCCGATATCGTCGCGCTCGACGCCAACACCGAGTCCGACCTCCTCGGCAAGATCGAGGATGCGGACGCGGTGATGGTGTACCACAACATTGCGATCACCAAGACCACCATCGCGACGCTGAAGAACTGCAAACTGATCGTGCGGTGCGGCGTGGGCTTCGACAACGTGGACCACGTCTTCGCCCGGAGCCGGAACATTCCGGTGGGCAACGTTCCGGACTACGGCACGGAGGAAGTCGCGGATTCCGCCATCGGCATGGCGCTGGCCCTGCGGCATCAACTTCTTCGCAACCGGCTGCAGCGCGGGGCGGGCGGTGGTCGTACATGCAGGGTTCGCCGATCCTGCGGCTGCGGCGACCGCGTGTTCGGCATCATCGGTCTCGGCCGCATCGGAGCCGCCGCCGCCGTCCGCGCCAAGGCCCTCGGCATGGACGTGGCCTTCTACGACCCGCTGAAGGCGGACGGCTGGGACAAAGCGCTCGGCATCCGCCGCGTGGAGAAGCTCGACGACTTGCTGAAGCAATCGTTCATCCTGAGCGTCCACTGCCCGCTCACGCCGGATTCGAAGCACATCATCGACGCCCGCGCGATCTCGCTGATGCCGAAGGGGTCGTTCCTCGTGAACACGGCCCGCGGCGGCTGCGTGGACGCAACGGCGATCCCGGAGGCGATCCGCAACGGCACGCTGGCCGGGGCCGCGATCGACGTGCTGCCGCAGGAACCGCCGCCGGCCGATCACCCGCTGCTGGTGGCGTGGCGGGACAGGAACGACCCGTGCCACGACCGCGTGATCCTGAACCCGCACTCGGCGTTCTACTCGGAGGAAGGCCTCCTCGACATGCGGGTAAAGGGGGCTCAGGCCTGCCGCCGCGCCCTCCTCGGCGAACCGCTCCGCAACGTGGTGAACTGATCCCCCCCCCGATTACTTCTTCTTCGCCCGGATCATCTTGAGGTGAGCATCGGCGACATCCCACATGTAGTCGCCGATCTTGTACTTCTCCGCCGCGATCGTGATGTGCTCCAGCGCCTTCTTGTCGTCCTTCTCGCTCTCGTAGTACAGGGCGACATAGAGGTGTGCGTAGAAGCGGGCGGACGTGAGTGCCGCACCGGTCAGCTTGCTGTTCTCCGCCGCGTCGATCACGTCCTGAGGCTTCAGCTTTCCGGCGAAGAGTTCCAGCACCTCTTTCATCGGCACGCGGGCGTCCTTCGTCACCGGGATGAGGTCGGCACGGGCCTTCTTCGGCGTGTTCGCCCGGGCGTTACACAAGTAGTGCCACGCGGAGTTCTCCACGTCCTCGGGGTTCACGGTGCGGTGGATGTCGAATTGCTTCACGCCGTCGTCGAAGCGGCCGGCGTAGTACAGGGCGATGCCGCGCCGCCAGTGTTCGGGAGCGTCCTTCGGATGCACCGCGAGGTAGGCGTCGAAGTCCGCGATCGCGTCCTTCCATTGGCCGGTCTTGAGGCGGGCGTCGCCGCGGCGGTCCTGGGCGATCACGAACTTCGGGTTGCGGTCCAAAGCGAGGGTGAACGCCTTGATGGCGGCGTCGTGCTCGCGGAGTCGGGAGTAGGCCATGCCCGCGAGATACGGGGCATCGGCACTCTTGGTGTCGGCCTTGGCCGCCTTCTCGGCCAGTTCCGCGGCATCCTTGAACTTGCCGTCCTTGAACGCATCGCCGGCCTTTTCGATCAGTTCCTTGGCGTCGTCGGCCGCGGCGAGTGTCATGGGTGTCGCGGCGATAAGGGCCGCCATCAGGATGCGCGTCATGGTTCGCTCCGGGGGATGCGGCGATGCTATCCGCTTTCGCAGCTCGCGGCAATAAGCCGCCCGCATCGGAAAAAGCTCCCCGCTTCCGGAGTGTGGGCTATACTGACGGCGACACATTCTCGCGCTCGCCGGTTTGTTCTTCGAGAGTCCCGATGCCCGCTCCCGCCACAGTCGCCGAACTGCTGGACTTGGTCCAGAAAAGCGGCGTGGCCGAGGAGAACCGGCTCAAACCGTATCTGGACAAGCTTCAACAGCAAGCCGCCCTGCCACCCGAACCGTCGAAAGTCGCCGGCATCCTCGTTCGAGACGGGTTTCTCACCTACTTCCAGGCCGAGCAACTGCTCCAAGGAAAGTACAAGCGTTTCAGCTTGGGCAAGTACAAGGTTCTGGAGAAGCTGGGTTCCGGCGGCATGGGCACCGTGTTCCTCTGCGAACACAAGCTGATGAAGCGGCGGGTGGCGGTGAAGGTGCTGCCCACGGCCAAAGCGCAAGACGAAGCCAGCCTCGGCCGCTTCTACCGCGAAGCCAAGGCCGTTGCCGCCGTGGACCACGCCAACATCGTCCGCGCTTACGACATCGACCAGGACGAAAACCTGCACTTCCTCGTGATGGAGTACGTGGACGGCACGAACCTGCAGGATTTGGTGAAGAAGTTCGGCCCGCTCGATCCGATCCGCGCGTGCCACTACATGTACGGCTCCTCCGCCGGCCTCCAGCACGCTCACGAGATCGGCCTCGTCCACCGCGACATCAAGCCGGGCAACATCCTGTTGGACCGCAGCGGCGTGGTCAAGATCCTGGACATGGGCCTCGCCCGGTTCTTCCACGACTCCGAAGACAACCTCACGAAGCAATACGACGAAAACATTCTCGGCACCGCGGACTACCTCTCGCCGGAGCAGGCCGAAGACAGCCACACGGTGGACATCCGCTCGGACATCTACTCGCTCGGGGCCACATTCTACTTCCTGCTCACGGGAAGCCAGCCGTTCCCGGAAGGCACGATTCCGCAGAAGCTGATCTGGACGCGGACCCGGCAACCGAAGCCGATCCGCGAGATCCGCCCGGAGGTGCCTCCCGAGATCGAAGCCATCGTCGTGAAGATGATGGCGAAGAAGCCGGAAGATCGTTTCCAGTTGCCGTCGGACGTGATGGCGGCGTTGACGCCGTGGGCGTCGATGCCGATCGCACCGCCCTCGGATCGCGAGATGCCGCAGCTTTCGCCCGCGGTGTCCGGCGGGCAGTCGGGCGGCACACGCCCCGGAGTCGGCGGTTCCCCTCGTTCCATGGTCGCCGCAATCCCCTTGATGAACGGCCTCTCGGGCGCGCCCACCCTCACCGGCACCGGGAACACGCCGACTCCCGCCCGCGGCACGCCCGGGGGAGCAGCCGTTTGGGAGTCCCTCTCGGACGCGACGCTCGGAACTACTCCGAGCGGCAACTCCGATGATGTGGACACCCAAGCCCCGATCCCGAAATCGACCAAGTACAAGCCCGCCCCGGCCGTCGAGATGAAGAAGCGTTCCCGAACGCCTCTCGTCATCGCGGCGTCGGCCGTGCTCTTGGTCGGTGCAGCCGCCGGCGCGTACTTCGCCTTCTTCAACAAAGCGCCTGTCGTCCCCGCCGCGACCGATCCGGGGCGATCGAAGCGGCTGATCGTGTCCAAGTCGCCGGGCGGGAACGACCCGGTGTTCGCGACGCTGACGGACGCTGTTCGCAAGGCGCAATCCGGCGACACCATCGTAATCAACGAACCGGTGCTCACCGAGCCCGGTCTTCGTTTCTCCCGCACCATGAAGGACATCACGATCGAAGCCGGGCCGCAGGGCAAGACCGTGATCGAGTTCAGTTCCGGCGGGGCCAGCGGTTCCGTGCCGATCATCGAAGTGATGAACGGCACCGAGAACATCACGTTCAAGAACCTCGAATTCGACGGAAAGGGTGTCGCGGATTTCGGCTTCCTCGTGTCCGGGCTGGCACCGGGCTTGGTGTTGGAGAACGTCACGGTGCGCGGGGTGAAAAGCGTGCCGTTCCGGCTTTCCACCGCCGCGGGGCTTCCGGGGCGGCCGATCACATTGGAACACGTCCGCGCCGTGCTGGCCCCGTCGAACGAAGCCGCCGTGCTCTTCGCCGTGCCCGCCAACTCCACGATCGAACTCAAGCACATCATTGTCCGCAACAGCCGCTTCGAGGGGCCGGCGCGGGCGGGAATCAAGGCGGACGGCTCGCTCGTCGATGTCGAGATCACGGGCAATCGCTTCTTCAGCCTCGATGCCGCACTCGTCTTCACCCGCGTGCCGGAGAGTCGCCCGTACAAGTGCACCGTGGGCCAGAACACGATCTACGATGCGAAAGTCGGCGTGCAGTTCCCCGGCAATCCGGGCGGCAAGATGGAGATCGCCGTGAGCCGCAACTACTTCGCGAAAACCCCCGCGATCGTGGACGGCCCCGGCGTGGTCGGCGTGAACGCGACCGAGAACGGCCAGCGCGAATCGGGAGCGGGCAACGGACCGATCAGTGCCGTGGCACTCGATGCTCCGCAACTTCTGCCCCCGAACCCGAACGACGACGCCACGTTCCTGCGCTTCCCCGGCGGCACCGCCCCCATCGTCAACGGCAACCGCATCGGCGCCCCATAAGTTGACACCCCGTTTCCAAGGTCACCATCATGTTTGCACGCATCGTCGCGACTCTCGCGGTGTTCGCCTCCGCGACCGCCTTCGCCGCGGAGAAGCCCAAGGCCGACCCCGAAGGCACGCCGCTCGAACTCACCATCACCGGCAAGGTGGTGAAGTTCGAACTCGACACCGGCGGCCTCTCGTCGGACGACTACAAGAAGAAGATCGAAGACGCGGGCAAGGGCCGCGGCGCCCGGCCGCCCGCCGCGCCCAAAGTGGACTTCACCGTCGAGATCAAGAACACCTCGGACAAACCGGTCACGGTGTGGAGCAAGGGCGACGCCGTGGTGCTGGACTTGGAATTGAAGGGCAAAGGCGCGGTGAGCATTGCTCCGCCGCTGGCCTTCACCCGCGAGTTCCGCCTGCCCGTGGCGGTGGAACTCGCTCCCGGCAAGAGCGTGAGCATCCCGGTGAAGTCACTCACGAGCGGCTTCCGCGGCGCGTCCGTGTTCAGCTACTGGACCGCGCCCGGGGAGTACGAGTTGGTGGCGAAGCTGAAGACCGGCTTGAACCCGCCGCCGAAGAACGCCAAAGAGGCTGGCGAAGGCTTCGGCGAGGTGAAGCTCACCAGCGCGGGCTTGAAGCTGACCGTGGAAGAGAAGAAGTGATCACAGCAATCAGTCAGGGCAGCCGGCGACGTATACGATCTTGCTCGTCCAAGCGACGAGAGTGGGCTTCAATGGACGCCCCATACGGAGACGTGGAATCGGTTAGGTCTCTTCGCTGCATGAGACCATTGAGGAGCATATCTACGCTGTCTTTCTCTGCAGGGTCGGCAATATTCCAGACCTTGTAAACCGCATATCCCACTCCGACCGCGACAATCACAGCCCCACCAGTCATGAGCATTGTACCTCCCCACATTCCGAGTCCACCCGACGCTAATGAACCGCCTCCCCACCATGCGGTCGCAGCACTTGTATAAGCTGCACCGGATAGCGTTGCGATAGATGTCCCCGTGGAGGCAGTTCCAATTGTTCCGGCAAAGTAGATCATCCCAGCAAAAGTCGCCGTAGATGCGACTGTAGCGGCACCGAATTGAGTGGCATTGATAGCGAGATCACGATCTCGCAATGTGCCGTCCCCGAATTTGTACGCGATATCGAGAAGCGAGAGAGCAGTAACGACCCTTCCCAATGCGTACTTGTTTAGCGCCCACCAAACTGGCGCAGCTGAGCCCCGTCTGAGTCGATAACATCGGGTCATGGACGAACCCGCTTGCCTTGGCTGCGTGGCACTCCGAAAGGAAGTGGACGCACTCCTGCGCGGGTCGCCGATATGACGCGGAAGCTCGAAGACGCCCTGCGCGCCGGGAAGCGTCAGGCCGCGCCGTTCCGCAAAGGTCCGCCCAAGTTCAAACCGAAGACGCCCGGCCGCAAAGCCGGCGAACAACACGGCACCCACGGCCATCGCCCGCCGCCCCCGCCCGACCAGATTCACGAACGTCACGAGGCGAAACTTCCCGACGCCTGCCCGCATTGTCACGAGAAGACGCTCGTCGAAACCGGCACCGCCGAACAGTTCCAAACCGAAATCCCGCGGACGCCGATCCACCGCCGGTTCACCGTGCACCTCGGTCGCTGCCGATGCTGCGGCAAGACCGTTCAAGGCCGGCATCCGCTGCAAACCTCGGACGCGGCTCGGCGCCGCCGCCAGTCAGATCGGCCCCGACGCCCAAGCCGCGGCCACGATGTTGCACACGCAGATGGGATTGTCGCACGGCAAGGTCGCGATCGTTTTCGACTCGCTCTTCGGCATCAAGCTCACCCGCGGCACTCGTGTCAGATCGGCCTGCGGATGGCGGCGAAACTCGAACCCGATTACAAGCTCATCCTCGACGACCTCAAGGCGTCGACGATGATCGTGCCGGACGAAACGGGGTGGCGGATCGGAGGACAACCCGCCTGGCTCCACGTCGGGGTCGGTGACCGGGTCACGGCCTACACCATCGACTCACAACGCAAGTGCCGAAGTCCTCGAACGCATCATCGGTGCGGACTGGTCCGGCATTCTCACCCACGACGGCTTCGCCTCCTACGACCAGTTCGAGCAGGCGATCCATCAGCAGTGCGTCGGCCACGTGCTCCGCCGCGCCCCGCGACCTGCTCGCGACGGCCGCCCGCGGCGCCGTCCACTTCCCCCAACGCGTGATCGCCCTCTTCACCGAGGCGGTCCACCTGCGCTGAAGTATCACCGCGGCCACGCAACGCTCGAACACCTGGAGAATCAACGCGAGGTGTTCGATGACCGACTGCGGAAACTGGCGAGCGTTCCGCGTGCGGTGCCGGCGTATCAGACGTTCGCCAACCACCTGATGAATCATTTCGAGCAGTGGTTCGCGTTCGTGGTCGAGCCAAAGATCGAGCCGACCAATTGGAAAGCCGAGCAGGCGATTCGTCCGGCGGTGGTGAATCGCAAGGTCTGGGGCGGCAACCGCACCGCAGCCGGTGCGAAGGCCCAGAGTGTCCTGATGAGCGTGATCGAAACCGCCCGCCGCCACACCCGCTCCGTGATCGACCACTTCGCTGAAACCCTCCGCAACTTCGGGAACACCCTCGTGCCCCGACCCGTGCTGCTACCAGTGCGCTAAACAAGTACCCTCTTCCGGGACTTGCGGCGGGGCTTCCGCAGGCTTCTTCTCTTGGCAGCCAACTGAAAGAACTATTAGGAGGAAGAGGAGCGAACGGTAAGTCATGACCGCACCCGACGACACGTTGTGCAAGATCTGACGATTGTAAGCGAGCGGGATGCATGGAGCAAGAAAATATTCGAACAAACGTCAAGTTAGTTCCCGAACGGCGAGTACCGGCAACCCCGACGCGTTTGCATGCGATTCGGGGCCCTGTTGCGAACGTGACCTTGCTTGCGCCTCGTGCTGGAATTGAAATCGAATCGTTCATCACTTCCAGAATTGCCACCAAGAGCCTTTGTCAGTCGGCATTCCCGGGTTGCGGCGGCGTTCCTCCGCACGCTCGCGCAACTCGCGGACGCTGCCGGCTGTCGGTTCGTTGCCGCGCCAGTCGGTCGCGTCGTGCCGCAGCAGCAGCTCGAAGAGCGGCTTGTACCGGCTCCAATCCATCAGCACCATCGCCTGCATCACGAGATCGAGCGGCTTCGGCGCGTAGACGCCGATCGCTTCACCCTCCGCGGTGAGGTTCGGATCCGCACCGAGTTCGAGCAACAGCTTCACCAGCTTCACGTCCGCGGAGAGGCACGCGTAGAAGAGCACGGACGCGCCTTGGTCGCAGCGAGCGTTGATGTTCACTCCGTTCGCCACCAGTTGTTTGATGCGGGCGCGGTCGCCGGACGTGACCGCTTCCAGGAGCCGGCGTTCGTCGTCGGTCACATCTGCGGGCAATTCCTCGCCGAGGATCGGGGCCGTCTCGAGAATCTCGACGAACTCCTGCACGGGCGGCGGCGGGGGCGACGCCGCGGGCGGGGGCGGCGGAACCGGTGCGGGACGCGGCTTCGGCGGTGCCACCTCCGTCTTCGCGTTCGAAGGCGCGGACGCCCGCAGGTAATCCGTCAGTGCGTCCACCAAGTCCTTGGCCGAGGCGAAGCGGTCCTGCGGCTTCTTCGCCATCGCCCGCAGGCAGATCGCTTCGAGCGCCGGCTCGATGCCCTTGCGAACCTCGGACGGCCGCTTCGGCATCTTCGACCGCACCTGACTCAGCACCACGTCCGTGCTCGTGCCGCGGAACGGCAGCGAGCCGGTCATCAGTTCGTAAAGCATGACGCCGAGCGCGTGGATGTCCGAACTCGGGCCGATGGCTTCGATGTCGCCTTCGGCCTGTTCGGGGGACATGTACGCGGGCGTGCCCTTCACCGCGCCGTCCACGCTCACGCGGGTTTCGTCGCCGAGGATGGCGAGACCGAAGTCCGTGATCAGCACTTCGCGCGAGGCGTCGTTCACGAGCACGTTCGCGGGCTTGAGATCGCGGTGCGAGACGCCGAGCGCGTGAGCGGCGGCAAGGCCGAGCCCGAGCTTGCGGATGATCGCGGCGGCGTCGCGCGGCACGAACGGGAACTTGCGGCCCGCAAGGACCTTCGCCAGCGAGTTCGGCACCAAGTGCATCACGATGAACGGCCGGCCGCCGTCCACGCCGACTTCGTACACCGGGCACACGTTTTGATGGTGAATGTTCGCCGCGGCCCGTGCCTCGCGCAGGAATGCGTTCACGTGCTCGTCCGACATGTGCGGGTTCTTCGGCACCTTGATCGCGACTTCGCGATTGAGGTTCGGGTCGAACCCGCGGTACACGAGGCCGAACGCGCCGGAGCCGAGCACGCCGCGAATCTCGAAGCGGCCGATGCGGGCGGGATGCCCCGCGAGCGGATCGGGCTGGTTCGGCGGCGGCAGCGGCGCGGTCTTCAGCGAAGGCGCGACGCGTGTCCGCGTCGGATCGTCCACCGGTTCCTGGGGCGGCGGCGGAGTCGGAGGGGGCGGAGTGGACTTCGTCTTCGTCTCGAACGACTCCTCGGCGAGAATACGCTCGAGTTCCGCGATCACGTCGTCCGCGCTCTTCGGGCGGTCGTCCGGGTTCTTCGCCATGAGCCGATGGATGAACGCGGCCAGCGATTCGGGCACGGCCGGGTTCAGGTCGCGGATCGGCGGCGGATCTTCCGTGGCGTGTGCGATGAGCACCGCGACGACCGTGGTGCGCGGGAACGGCAACTGGCCGGTGCACAGGCGGTACAGCACCACGCCGAGGCTGTAGAGATCGGCCCGGCCGTCCACCGCTTTTCCAAGCCCCTGCTCCGGGGCCATGTAGTTCGGCGTGCCCATCTGGGCGTTCGCCGGCGTCAACTCCGCGGCGGTGGCGTCGAGCAGCGGTTTTGCGAGGCCGAAGTCGAGAATCTTCACGCGGCCCGTGGGCGCTTCGAGCCACAGGTTCGCGGGCTTGATATCGCGATGGACGATGCCGAGCTCGTGGGCCACGGCCAAGCCGCGGGCCGTTTCGATCGCGATGCGGATGGCTTGTTGGAAGGTGGGCTGGCCGTTGAGGCGAAGGTGCTCGTCGAGCGGGGTGCCGAGGAGGAACTGCAGGGCGATGTACGGGATGCCGTCGATTTCTTCCGCTTCGTAGATGCCGACCACGTGATCGCTGGTGATCTGTGCGGCGGCGCGGGCTTCGCGCAGGAACCGCTCGCGATCCACCGGGTTCTTCGCCAAAGCTTCGAGCATCAGTTTGAGCGCGATTCGGCGGCGCAGGCGTTCGTCGAACGCCATGTACACCGCGCCCATGCCGCCGTGGCCGAGTTGCTTCTGGATGCGGTACTTGCCGAAGCGGCCGATCTCGCCTGGTTCGGAAGGCGGGGCGAAGCGGTGATGCGAATCCGCGGATGGCTTCCAAGTGCCGGTGGTGTCGCGGCCGCTGGCCGTATCGTGGGCCTCGCGCGGCAGCGCGGGAGTGATCCGTGTGCGCGCGTCGGATTCGTGGTCGGTGTCTGCCATGCGTCACCTCATTCTCACTGCATCACGGCTGAATGCAAGTGAGAAGACAAGCCTTGACGCGATTCGAAGTGGCATCCGGTTTCGGCTCATCGCTCTTGACTCCAAACAGACAATTGTTATATTTGATTGAAACACTCGTTTGGAACGCTTGTTGTGTCCGATTTTGCAGCCATTTCCGAAGAAATCACCCCGCGGCAGCGGTTGCTGGATGCGGCCTTGCTCGAGTTCGCGGATCGCAGTTTCGATTCCGTTTCGATCCGCGACATCTGCAAGCGCGCGGGCATGAACATCGCCGCCGTCAACTACCACTTTCGGGACAAGGAATCGCTGTACATCGAGACGGCGAAGTTCGCCCACACCTGTGCCAACCAACCGCTGCCGGAATGGCCCGCGGACATGTTGCCGATCGAGCGGCTTCGACGGTTCATTCGCGGCATGGCCACGCAGATGTTCGCACCGACGAGCCCCGCCGCCATGAAGTTCATGATGCGCGAAATGGCCCAACCGGGGAAAGCCGCCCGGGTGATCGTGGACGAGTTCATCCGGCCGATGGCGTTCGGCCTCCGCGACATCCTCGCTGCGATGCGGCCGGGCCTCGAACCGAACGCACTGCTCATGACCACGTTCAGCATCATCGGCCAGATCCTCTTTTACCGCCTGAACCGGCCCATTGCGGAGTTGATCTTCGGCAAGGAATCCGTGGACGCCCTGAACCTGGACATGGTGGTCGAGCACATCACGGCCTTCACCCTGAAGGCGCTTGAAGGGGTGCAGCCATGAACTGGGTCGCACTCAAGATGCTGACCGGGGACACGGTGAAGTACCTCGGCATCGTGTTCGGGGTCACGTTCGCCGCCTTGCTCATGGCCCAGCAACTGAGCATCTTCTGCGGCTTGATGCGGAACACGACCTCGCAGATCCGCGATGTCGAAGGCGCGGACATCTGGGTGATGGATGCGAACGTACAGTTCGTGGACGACACGAAGCCGCTGAGCGAGAACGAACTGTACCGCGTCCGCGGCGTGCCCGGCGTGCAGTGGGCCGTTCGGCTGTACAAGGGCCTCGGCCGCGCCCGCCTCGCGGACGGCAACTTCCAGCAGATGATCCTGCTCGGTTTGGACGACGCGACGCTGGTGGGCGCGCCGCGCGAAGACCGCATCCTGTCCGGCAGCCTCGCGGATCTCCGTCAGCCGGATGCAGTCATGATCGACGACTTCGGCTGGCGTTACCTCTTTCCCGGCGAGCCGTTCGCCCCCGGCAAAGTGCTCGAGATGAACGACAAGCGGGCCGTGATCGTCGGCATGTGCAAGTGCAGCCCGACGTTTCAGACGTTCCCGATCCTGTATTGCACGTACTCGCAGGCCGTGAAGTTCGTGCCTCAGGAACGCAAGACGCTGACATTCGTGCTGGCCAAGGCCGAGCCCGGCGTGAACCACGAACAACTCTGCGAAACGATTCGCGAGCAGACCGGCCTCCGCGCCCGCACCAACGATCAGTTCTTCTGGAGCACGATCGATTACTACATGAAGCGGACCGGCATTCCGATCAACTTCGGAATCACCGTGATGCTCGGGTTCGTGGTCGGCTGCGCGATCGCCGGGCAGACGTTCTACCTCTTCACGGTGGAGAACTTGAAGCAGTTCGGCGCCTTGAAGGCGATGGGCGTGTCCAACCCGCGGCTCGTGGGCATGATCCTGCTGCAGGCCGCCGTGGTCGGTGCGATCGGTTACGGGCTCGGCATCGGCGGAGCGGCCGCCTTCGGCTGGGTGTTCGGCAAACTGGTGACCGCCGCCCCGCCCGCCTTCTACTTCGGATGGGAGATTCTCACGATCACGGCGGTGGCCGTGACCGGCATCATCGTGCTCGCCAGCTTCATGAGCATGCATCGCGTGCTGTTCTTGGAAGCGGGAGTCGTGTTCCGATGAACGCCATCCACCTCAAAAACGTGACGAAGGAGTTCGGCCTCGCCGGCGAGAAGACTTACGCGCTGCGGAACGTCAGTGTCGAGTTGCCGTACGGCGAACTCGTGCTCCTCGTCGGGCCGTCCGGCTGCGGCAAAACCACGCTCATTTCCATCGTGGCGGGACTGCTCGACGCCACCTCCGGCGACGTCGAAGTTCTCGGGCAGGACATCGTCCGCATGGCTGGCGGGCGGAAGGTGCGCTTCCGGGGCGCGAACATCGGCTTCGTGTTCCAACAGTACAACCTGCTGCCCGCGCTCACGGCGGCGGAGAACGCCTGCGTGCCGCTCTTGATTGCGGGATGGAACCGCAAACAAGCGGTGCAAAAGGCGGAAGAACTTCTCGCGGCCGTCGGCCTCGGCAACAAGCTGAGATCGTTCCCGAACCAGTTGAGCGGCGGCCAGCAGCAACGCGTGGCCATCGCCCGCGCCTTGGTTCACGAACCGAAGCTGCTCGTGTGCGACGAACCGACCGCGGCCCTGGACGCCGCCAGCGGCCGCACCGTGATGGAACTCATCCGCAAGGTCGCGGTGCAACCCGATCGCGCGGTCGTGGTCGTGACCCACGACAGCCGCGTGTACGATTTCGGCGACCGCATCGTGGAAATGAGCGACGGTACGATCGAGGCCGTGAAGAAATCCGGCCCGGCGTCTGCGCAAACGGAGGCCGTTCCATGTTGAAGCGTTTCGCATTGCCGGGCATCGCCGTCGTCGCGGCGGCGTTCGCCGTTTCGCAGATGCTGTTCGCGCAGCAGAAACCCGCACCGGCCACGCCGCCGGTCGAACCGGCCCACACGCCCTTCGCGCAACCGCTCGCCGGCGCGGGCATCGTCGAACCCGAAACCGAGAACATCGCCGTCGGCACGCCCGTGCCCGGCGTCGTGGCCCGCGTGCAGGTCAAGGTGGGAGACATTGTTCGCCCCGGCTCGCCGCTCTTCAAACTGGATGATCGCCAAATGAAGGCCGAGTTGGACGCGCGGCTCGCGGCGCTCGGCAGCGCGGAAGCGCAGTTGGAGAAGTGGGAACGCTCGCCGCGGCCCGAGGAGTTGCCCCCTGCTGAGGCGAAACTCGCCGAGGCCGACGCCAACCTCATGGATCAGGAGCAACTCCTCGATCGCGCCAAGAAATTGAGGGCGGAAAATGCCGTGTCCGACGAAGAGTTCACTCGCCGGCAGCAAGCCGCGGCCATCGCCCGCGCCCAGAAGTCGAAAGCGGAATCGGAACTGAAGTTGCTCCGCGCCGGCACGTGGGCTTACGACAAGAAGATCTCCGCTGCCGCAGTTTCGCTGGCGAAGGCGCAGGCGGAACAGACTCGCACCGAACTGGACCGGCTCGAGGTGAAGGCGCCGCGCTTCGAGTGGAACGCGCCGGACCAAACGACGTACAAGGTGCTGCAAGTGAACATCCGGCCGGGCGAGTTCGTGGGGGCCGCGCAAGGTCCGGCTCTGATCGTGCTCGGGTACGTCGGCAAGCTGCACGTGCGGGTGGACATCGACGAGAACGACATCGGCCGGTTTCGACCCGAGTTGCCCGGCATCGCGAAGCCGCGCGGCAACCCGCGCCAAGAGTTGAAGCTGAAGTTCGTCCGCGTCGAGCCGTATGTGATCCCGAAGAAATCGCTCACCGGCGGCAACACCGAACGCGTGGACACCCGCGTGCTGCAGGTAATCTACGCCATCACGGGCGACTCCTCGCTCTACGTGGGCCAGCAACTGGACGTGTTCCTGGACACCGCGACGAAGTGAATCACTCGCGGCCTTCGAAATCGAACAATGCCGTGCCGCTCTCCGCGATCGGTGCGGGAGCCCGCTCCGGCTGGCGGAGGCGTTCCTTCAGCAGGGAGTATCGCGTCTTCGTCTCGTGGTTCGTCACGGCCCGCCACAGCGCCCGCCGGCTGCCCACCAGCACCACAAGCTTCCGTCCGCGGGTGATCGCCGTATAGAGCAGATTCCGCTGCAGCATCACATAGTGCTGCGTGTGAACCGGGATCACCACCGCGGGGTACTCCGAGCCCTGGCCCTTGTGGATGGTGCAGGCGTACGCCAGTTGCAACTCGTCCAAGTCCGCGAAGTCGTACTCCACGCTGCGGCCGTCGAACGACGCCGTGAGCACCTGTTCGATCGTGTCGATCTTCGCCACGCGGCCGATGTCGCCGTTGAACACTTCCCGTTGGTAGTTGTTCCGCACCTGCAGGATCTTGTCTCCCACGCGGAAGGCGGTGTCGAACTTCTTCACCTCGACGGCCCGCGGCGCGGCGGGGTTCAGGGCCGCCTGCAGTTCCTTGTTCAGGTTCAGCACGCCGAGGTCCGTCTTCACCTGCGGCGTGAGCACCTGGATGTCCTTGAACGGATCGAAGCCGAACTTCGCGGGGATGCGGTCCTTCACCATCTGGATGATTCGTTCGATGATGGCCGGCGGCTCGTTCGCCTCGATGAAGTAGAAGTCTCCCGTGTTCGGCGGTGCGGATTCGGGCAAGTCTCCGTTGTTCACGGCGTGGGCGGCGCGAACGATATGCGACTCCTTCGCCTGCCGGTGCACCTCGGTGAGCCGCGCCACGGGGACCACGCCGGAACCGATGAGATCCGCGAGCACGGCACCGGCCCCGACCGACGGAAGCTGATCGACGTCGCCCACGAGCACCACACATGCTTCGGGCGGCACCGCGCGGAGCAATTGGTTCATGAGCCGCAGATCGACCATCGACGTTTCATCCACGACGAGCAGATCGAGTGTCAGCGGGTTGTCGCGGTTGTGGATGAAGTCCCCGGTGGCGGGGTCGAACTCGAGCAGGCGGTGAATGGTGCGGGCTTCGCGACCGGTGGTTTCGGAGAGCCGCTTGGCGGCTCGGCCGGTCGGGGCCGCGAGCGAAACGTTGAGCCCCTTCGCGAGAAAGATGTCCAGGATGGCGCGAACGATGGTGGTCTTGCCGGTGCCGGGTCCGCCCGTGACCACGACGAGTTTCTGGGATGCGGCGGCGGCGATGGCCTCGCGCTGGCTCTTCGCCAACGTGATCTTCATCCGCTGTTCGGCCCACTCCACGGCCTTGTCCACATCCTCGCCGCGCAGCGGATGCTCGCCCTTGGCCAAGCTTCGCACGTGCCGCGCGACGCCGAGTTCCGCGGAGTACAGCGGGCGAAGATAGGTCAACGACTCACCGAGCGGAGGGCGTAAGCCCTCCGTGTTTGAGGCCCCAGACACGGGGGGCTCACGCCCCCCGCTCGGGGGTGCATCGGTCACAATCTCCTGATCGATGCGCAACACGTCGATGGCCGCGCGAATGCCCTCCGGCGGAATTTGCGTCAGTTCCACGGCCGCGGATTCGAGCAACTCCGCGGGCAAGCCCACGTGTCCGTCGCTTTGGGCATCGTGAAGCACGTGCCGCACCGCGGCTTGAGCCCGGAACGGCGAATCCCGCGGCAAGCCGAGCTTGAGCGCGATCTCGTCCGCCGTCTGGAACCCGACGCCCCAGATGTCCGTGCTGAGGCGGTACGGGTTGGCCTTCACCACTTCGATCGCGTTCTCGCCGTACGTCTTGAAGATGCGCTGGGCCCGCGCCGCACCGATGCCGTAGCTCTGCAGGAACACCATCGTGCTCCGCACCATCACGTTCTCTTTCCAACTCGCGCGGATCTTCTCCACCTTCTTCGGCGAGATGCCCTTCACCTGCGTGAGAAACGTCGGCGATTGATCGATCACGTCGAGCGTGCGTTCGCCGAACTCCTTCACGATGCGTTCCGCGAGCTTCGCCCCGACGCCCTTCACGGCCCCGGATGCGAGATACTTCGCGATTCCCTCCGCGGTGTGCGGCGGCGTCGTGCGGATCTCCGTGGCCTTGAATTGCAACCCGTGCTGGCGGTCCGTCACCCAGTCGCCGGTGGCGTTCACGAACTCGCCGGCGATCACCTGCTGTGCGGTGCCGACGACGGTGACGATGTCGCGGTGGCCCTTGGCCTGGACGCGGAGCACGCAGTAGCCGCTGTCCAGATTGTGGAACGTGATGCGTTCGATGATGCCGGTCACGATCTCGGCCATTCCCGAATTGTACGGCGGTCTCATGCACCGCCGCGCTTGCCGCACCGCGTAAAATTCCCGCACCGGACCGGAGTCGAACCATGGCCGCGCGATTCGTCGAAGTCGTCGAGATGTCCGGGCACATCATCGATTCGCTCCTGTTGCCGAAGGTGCTGGATGCGATCGTGTCGCGCGGGGCGACGTACGAAGTGCAGGAGTTCCGCATCGGCACGCGTCAGGAGGATCCGTCGCACGTGCGAATCGCGGTGCGTGCGGATTCGGCCGAACTGCTCGGCCGCGTGCTCGCCGAACTGCACCCGCACGGCGCGATCCCGATCCACACCACCGATTGCCGCACCGAAGCGGCGGACGCGCCCGGCGCGTTCCCCGAGGGCTTCTACTGCACCACGAACTTCCGCACCGAAGTACGCTTGAACGGCGCGTGGGTCGAAGTCCGCGACCAAGAGATGGATTGCGGCATCCTCGTCGAAGCCGCCTCGGCCCGCTGCGTGCCCATGACCGCGGTGAAGACCGGCGACCGCATCGCCGTCGGGCACGCCGGCATCCGCGTGTTCCCGATCGAAGGCGCGGGCAAGAAGCACGACCTCTTCGAGTTCATGACGAGCGCCGTCTCCAGCGAGAAGCCGAAGGCGGTGAGCGTGCGCGAGATCGCGCAGGCGATGCGGAAGTGCCGCGCCGCGGGTGAGAAGAACCTCGCCGTGCTCGGCCCCGCGGTCGGTCACACCGGAGGCGGCGAACTCGTCGCCAAGATGATCCGCGACGGCTGGCTGGACGTGCTCTTCGCGGGCAACGCGCTCGCCACGCACGACATCGAACAAGCCTTCTACGGCACAAGCCTCGGCGTCTCGCTCGAACACGGCCTTCCCACCGACGAAGGCCACGAGCATCATCTGCGGACGATCAACTCGATCCGTCGATTCGGCGGCATCACGCAGGCCGTGGCGGCGGGACGCTTGAAGAGCGGCATCATGTACGAATGCGTGACGCGGAACGTGCCGTTCGTGCTGGCAGGCAGCATCCGCGACGACGGCCCACTGCCCGAAGTGATCACGGACACGCTCGCCGCCCAAGACGCGATGCGCCGGCTGATCCCCGGCGTCGGCTTCTGCCTGATGGTCGCCACCACACTGCACAGTATCGCCGTGGGCAACCTGCTTCCCGCTTCGGTGAAGGTGGCGTGCGTGGACATCAGCCCGGCGACCGTGACGAAACTGATGGACCGCGGCAGCACGCAGACGGTCGGCATCGTGTCGGACGCCGAGCCGTTCCTCCGTGCGTTGACTGCGGAGCTGGAGAAGAGTTGAAAATCACCTCTCCCCCGGCTCGGCGGGGGGAGAGGTGGAAGGCGTGATCAGTTCAGCGGACCGCCCGTGGCTCCGAGTTTCTCCAGCACCTTGCGGCCGGTGAGCGCGAAGGCGGGGTCGGCCCGCATTGCGTCGCGAATCTTCGGAACCGCAGGGGCCGCGGACGGCAGTCCGATGCGGCCGAGCGCCTCGGTCGCCTCGATTCGCGTTCCGGTGTCTGGAGTTCCCACCAGTTCGATCAGGCGCGGCACCGCTTCCTTGGCGGGCGGGCCGATCAAGCCGAGCGCGTGTGCCGCGGCTTCACTCGCCGCCGACTCGCGCGAGATGCGGATCAATTGGGGAACGTCGCCGGCCGCGGGGCCGACCAGCGACAACGCGTCCGCCGCAGCCGCGCGAACGAGACCGTTGCGGTCCTTCAATCCGTCCCGCACCACGCCGGCGGCTTTGGTCAGGTCGCCGTTCGCACCGATGAGCGCGACCTTCGCCCAGAACGCGGTGGCCGGCAGCTTGCTGTTCGTCATTGCTTCGAGGTCCGACTTCGCACCCGCGGCCCGCGGGCCGGCGACCGCCAGACCGCGCACCGCCGCCAGTTGCACCGCACCGTTGGAATCGGATTTCATGAGCTTCACGAGTGCGGCCCGAGCCTCATCCGGAAGCGGGTTCAACTTCCCGATCGCGCCCGCCGCCGCCTTTCGCACCAAGGCATCGCGATCTTTCGACGCTGCAACCAAGGCGTCGGCCGTGTCCTTGGAGGCGGGATCCGCCTGAATCAGGGCGTTCACCACCTTCAGGCGAAGTTGCAAGCTCGCGTTCGCGTCCCCGATCATCGAGGCGAGCCCGAGCACGGCCGCCTTCGCGGACGGGCCCATCGCCAAGAGTGCATCCACGAACTGCTCGCGAACCGCCTCTTCCTTTTCGGTCTTGAGCGCGATGCCGATCGCGTCCGCGGCAGGAGCGGCCGTCGACCCGAGTTTCTCCAGCACGCTGCCGACGCGGCGGCGAATCAGCGGCTCGGGATCGGCCGCGAGCTTGGCCAGCGCGGGAACCTGCTTCGCGGCCTCCGCCGAGTCGAGCGTGCCGACAAGGCCGACTGCGGCATAGCGAACGCGCGGCTCGGATGAAGAGAGGTGAGCGAGCGAGGCGGGATACAGACGCTTGGCCGCGGGGCCGATGCGGGTCACGGCTTCCAGGCTGCCCAGATTGTTGATCGGTGCGGGCGAAGCGAGCCCCGTGGCGATCAGGTCCAGCGTCTTCTCAAACTCGTCGTCGCCGACGCGATACAGGGCCACGACCGCTTCGAGCGCCACGTCCGGGTCGGAGAACAGGTCGCGGATCGCGGCGGCGGCTTCTTTCGCATCCTTGCCGATCTCGCCAAGCGTCTGCACCGCGAGTTGCCGCACGAGCCGGTTCTTGTGCTTCAACAGTTCCATCGTCGGCTGCACGGCGAACTTCCCCTGTTTCGCCAACGCCGAGAAGTACACGTACTGCGGATCGTCCGGCCGATAGAGGCTTTCGTCGAACATCGGCAGGAATCGTTTTCTTGATCGCATCCACCAGGTACACCGGCGCGTCCTTTGTGGCGTTCTTCGGTCCCGCGGTGTCGATCGCGATCGCGGCGGAGATGCGGATCACATCATCATCGTCGTCCAGCGCGCGGATGAGGGACGCCATCGCGCTCATCGGGAACTCGGGTAGCACGGAGATGATCTCGGCCGCCCGACGCTTCACATCCGCGGGTTCCTTGCGGTTGAGCAGGGCGGCCAGGGTGGCGACATCGGTGACGCCAACGCTGCGGAGCGAATCGAACGCGATGGCCCGCACCTGCTCCACCTTGTCTTCGGAGGCGGCCTTGAGCAGCGAACCGGAGAGCGGCTTGGCGACCGGGCCGAGCGTGCCGATCACGTGGGCCGTGTGTTCGCGCACGGCGGGGTCCTTGTCCACGAGCCCTTCGCGGAGCGGCAGAATGCCTTTCTCCGCGATCGCGGCTTCACCCTTGGCCCCGGCCTTCAGCAGGGCCGCGGCCGCCGCTTCCCGCGTGCTGGTGATCTGCGTGGGATGCGTCTTTCCCGCACCGGCCGTGGTCTTGTCGCGGAGGAGTTCGATGAGCGCGTCCCGTGTGGCTTCGTCCGTCTCGGCCAGGATCGAGAGCGCCTCGATGGCGTCCTTCCGCTTCTCGCGGTGGGTGCTCTTGAGGTCCACGATCCAGAGATCGCGTTCGGAGGGCGTCACCGGTTCGGGGCCGGTCTTGGCCGGCTCGACCTTCACTTCCGGTTCGGGCGACGGAGCGGGCGCGGGCTTCTTGCCGCATCCCGCCAAGAGAATGCAGAAGGCGATCAATGCGAGGAATCGCGACATGGCCGGCACCCGCGGAAAGCGATGATGTGAGCTTACGCGAACCGAATCACTTCTTCAGCCACTTCACGCAGAACACCATGGCGGCCTTGCGGTGTTCGGGCGTCACGGTGTGGCCGACATTCTCCCCGATGTGAACTTCGAGCATCGCCGGGTCGCCGGATTTCGCGAACGCGTCCTTCGCGGAGGCGATGGCGATCCGTGCCCCTTCGATCGGGCAGTTCGCGTCCTTGTCCCCGTTCGAAATGAAGAGTGCGCGACCGGCGAAGAGGCGGATCAGGTTCGGGCAGTCGAAATCATCCAGGATGCCCGGGATGATCGTGCCCCAGAGCTCGCGGCAGACGCGTCGGTTCACCGTCGGTTCGCCGAGATCCGCGGCGGCGGCCTCGTGCGCGGCCTTGATCGTGTTCGCCCGCCCCTGCCACTTGTCGTTCTCGAGGCTCCATTTGAAACTCTGTACGGCGATGAGCGGGGCGGCCACGCTCACGCGATCGTCCACGCTGGCGGCGAGCCAGGTTTGAATGCCGCCCATGCTGATGCCGAGCATGCCGATCTTTCGCTTCGCGTCGTCCGCTTGCAGCACGTCCGTGAGCCGCCAGAGATCCCAGACCGTGTCGTAATAGAAGGGGTGCTTCCGCGGTTGGCCGGCAGGTGTGCGCCACGCCTGAGTGATGGCCGCGACGTAAGCTTCGGCCCCCTTCTTGCCGCCGCTGCGGTCGCCATGGTGGCGGGCGTCGATGGCCACGCCCACGATGCCGCTCTTGGCAAATTCTTCGAGCCAGGACACGACGCCGTCCTTGTTCCCGCCGGTGCCGTGCAGCACGATCATCACGGGAAGCTTGGACGAGTCCCCGACCGGTGCGACCTGCAGCACCGGCACGCGCTCGCCCTTCTCACTGGCGAACGACCACCGTGTGTAAACGAGCCCGTCCTTCTCCACGGGTTCGCCTTCGGCCTTGCGATCGGCCGGCACCTTGGGCCGGTCCAACAACTTCAACAGCGCCGCCTTCGCGTCCGGCGGAGGCAGCGGCTTCTTGTCTTCCGCATGAAGCGGAAGAGCGACGACGAACCACGCGAGCAGGCTGCAACGCAACATGGGGCGGCTCACGGGTTGATGACGGTGGCACGTTCGCGGAGGATTTCCTGCACCTGCTCCAGTCGCCAGCCGATCCACAGCACGTTCGGGAAGCGGATCTCTTCCTTCTCCGCGCCGTGCGTCCGCACGATCAGGTCGCCGGAGAAGAAGCCGAGGATCCAGTGGCGGAACAGGTCGTCCCGCTGTTTCTCGAACGACATGCCCGTGGTGTCGAAGTTGCGGATGGACGCGCCGATGTGCTCGCACACGCGGATCTGCCCCGGCGTCACCACCATGTAGGTGCGTTGGTCGAAGACGAACACCGAGATCAGCCACAGGAACAGCACGACGCTGGCGATGAACATGTAGCCGGTCATGTTGATGTAGATGTGGAGATGCCCGAGGGCGCCGAGCAGGCTTTCCCAGACATCGAACACGCTGAAGGCCAGTGCGGTCACGATCAACACGAGGATCACGAGAAACGACCACAAACCGCGGAGCGGCACGTTCGTGATCAGGATGGTGAGCAACAGGACGACGCAGAATACCGGCCCCATCCACGCCCGTTCCGAGACGCGGGTCTTGAACGCGGGCGGATGCGTGGGGTCCTTGGTGGCCTCGTTCGCCGACTTGAGCGACTTCGTGACCGGATTCCGCACGGTGAGTTCGTACTTCGTCCAGTTCGGATCCTTTTCATCCGCGACGTGCACTTCGGTGCGGACCTTGTCGTCCCCCGGAAGGATGGCGAGCCGCGTTCCGTCCACCCACGTGACGATGGCAAGCACATAGCCGAGCACCCAGATCGGCCACCAATAGAAGATCGGCGAGTGCGAAACGAGTTTGATCTCGCGCGGGCTCTTCGCCACGGGCGGCGGCGGCGGGTTGCCGGACTGCGACGGTGCAGGAAGCGGCGGAGCAGTGGACATGAGTTGGCTCGCTCGGGAATCTGCGTGCTGGAAGATTCGCACGCGCCGGCCATTTCTTATCCCAAAAGCGGGGCTCAGGCCACGCCCCGGATGTTCAGCTGAATCAATGCGGCTCCGGAATTCGCGCCGCAGCGAACGCGCAGAACCCGCAGAACCCCGACAATCGTTCCGAATCTCACTTTTTCCCCGCCGATTCCGCTCGCACGTCCGTCGTGTGTATTACACTTCACGGAACCGCAAACCCCACTCCCGGTGCGCCCGACCGGGAACGAGCGGCGGAGGACAGTCGTGAAGCGGATGATTCGGATGCGCGGGATCGGCGGCGAGGTGAAAGGCCAGATCTGGGAGTCCGCGTCGATTTTGCGGGCCGGCCGCCTCGCCTCTCTGGAGATCGTGCTCGACGACTCGTCCGTGAGCCGCCGCCACGCCGAGGTACGATTGGGGGAGGACGGCTGGTACGTGCGCGACCTCGAGAGCACGAACGGCACCTACGTGAACAGCGTGCGGATCGGGCCGGGCGACCACTTGCTCCGCCCGCGCGACATCGTGCAGTTCGGCAAAGTGGCGGTATTGGTCGATTCGAACGACGCCACGATGGACGGTCCGCCCTCGAACCAGCACGTGGTCGCGGCCGCAACCTCGAGCTACGAGGACGGCCTGCGCCGAATCGCGTTCGATCGCAACGAGATGCCCCGAGCCGGCGATCAACTCGTGGCCTTGCTCCGCGCCGGGCATCACTTCGTCAACACGCAGAACGAAGACCAACTTCTCGACAACATCCTGAACGACGCGGTGAGCGTGCTCGACGCGCAGCGCGGGGCCATCGTGCTCGCGGAAGGCGAAGGCGCCGAACCGCAACTCCGGCTTCGCGCCTTGGCCGTGGGCCACGGCGAAACGGCCGGCCGGTTCCACTATTCCAAGAAGCTCACGCACCGCGTCTTCGCCAAGGGCGAGTCCATCCTGTACGGCGCGCTCCACAACGAAGACGACGAACTGAAGATGACGCAGAGCATGCACGACGGGGCGATGGCCTCGGTGCTGTGCGTGCTGCTTCGCACGCCGCGGCGGCGCATCGGCGTGCTTCACCTGGATCGCGGCCTGCTGCAGAACCCCTTCACGGAAGACGACCTGCTGCTCGCGGACGCTCTGGCCGCACACGTCTCGGCGGCCATCGAAGGCGCTTCGATGCTGCGCAAGCAGAAGGAACTGTTCCTGAAGACGATCACGATCCTCGGCCAAGCCGTTGAACTCCGCGACGATTACACCGGCGGACACACCCAGCGCGTGACCCGCTATTCCACGCTGCTCGCGCAGCATCTTCAACTTCCCGAAGACCAACTCGAACTGATCAAACTCGGCACGCCGCTGCACGACATCGGCAAGATCGGCATCGACGACGCGATCCTGCGCAAGCCCGGCCGCCTCACCGCCGCCGAGTTCGCGATCATGCAGGAACACACCACGAAAGGCGCGGAGATCCTTTCCACCATCCCCGAGATGCAGCCGATCATTCCGATCGTGCGGAACCATCACGAGCGCTGGGATGGCACGGGCTACCCGGACCGCTTGGCCGGCACCGAGATCCCGTTCCTGGCGCGGATCGTGGCCGTGGCGGATGCGTTCGACGCGATGACGAGCAACCGGCCGTACCACGAGAACCGCAAGGGGAAGCCGCCGGCGGTGGCGTTCGCCGAAGTGGAGAAGATGGCGGGCCGGCAGTTCGACCCGCGCTGCGCCGCCGCATTCTTGGAGATTCGGGAAGCCATCATCCAGGCGATGGTGGAATTGATGCCCGGCAGCGACATCGGCACACCGACTCCTCCACCGCTGCTCGTGAGCCCCGCTCCGGAGCCCGCCTCCGACCAGCACGACGAGAGCACCGTCTCCGACGTCCATCCCTGACGGCGGTTTGCGAACCAATCCTGAGCATGCCGCCGATGCACGCTGCAGCCCGTACTCGATTCGCAGTAGAATGGGCTCATGTCCGCCATACCGGAACCTCTGCAAATCCTCGTTGTGGACGACGACAAGTCTCTCGCACAGACCATTGCCGAGAGCTTGGAGCGGCGCGGGCACGAATGCACGGTGGCGACCACGGGCAAGGCCGGTGCCGCCAAGCTCGAATCGGGTTCGTTCGACGTCGTGCTCACGGACCTGCGCATGGCCGATGTGGACGGCCTCGCCATCGTCGAGAAAACGAAACAACTCCTGCCCGATGCCGAGGTGTTCGTCATCACCGGCTATGCGGACGTGAAAACGGCCGTGGAGGCGATGAAACGCGGGGCGTCGCACTACCTTCAGAAGCCGCTCGATCTCGCGGAGTTGAGGGCGGTCGTGGATCAGTCCGCGGCTCGCGTTCGTACCGTCCGCGATTTGCGCCGCCAATTGGACGAGAAGTTCGGCTTCGAAGGCGTGGTCGGCAACAGCCCGCGGATGCAGCGCGTCTTGCAGTTGCTCAAGGCGTATGCTCCCACCGTGGCATCGGTGCTGATCCTCGGCGAGAACGGCACCGGAAAGGAACTGGCGGCCAAGGCCCTGCACGCGAACAGCCCGCGGAAGGCGAAGCCGTTCGTCGCCATGAACTGCGCCGCCCTCAACGAGAACCTGCTCGACGACGAGATGTTCGGCCACGAGGACGGCTCGTTCACCGGCTCGAAGGGGCAGCGCAAAGGCCGCTTCGAGTACGCCAACGGCGGCACGCTCTTTTTGGACGAAGTCGGCGACATGCCGCTGTCTCTTCAAGCGAAACTGCTCCGCGCCTTGGACAACGGCGAAATCGTTCGCATCGGCTCGAACGAACCCGTGAAGGTGGACGTGCGCATCATCGCGGCCACGAACCGCGACTTGGACGCGGCCGTGAAGGACGGCAAGTTCCGCATGGATCTGTTCCACCGGTTGAAGGTCGGCACGGTGCGACTGCCGCCGCTGCGGGAGCGGAAAGAAGACATCCCGCAGCTCGGATCGCACTTCCTCAAGGAGTGCGCCAAGAAACACGGCAAGACCGTGGAACGAATCGCGGCCGCCGTGTGGAAGGGCTTCGAGGCGTACGAATGGCCGGGGAACGTCCGCGAGTTGAGGAACCTCATCGACAGCATGGTGGTGCTGGACTTCGACGGCGAGTTGACGCTGGACGATCTGCCGGAAGACGCGGGCATCCGGCCGTCCGGCTTGCCCGGTTCCTCCGTTTCGAACGCGGGCGCGGATCAACTCATCGGCAAGCCGCTCGCCGATGTCGAGCGGTACTACATGGAGAGGGCCTTGGAACTGACCAAGGGCAACCGCGAGGAGGCGGCCACGCTCCTCGGCATCGGCGAACGCACGCTCTACCGCAAGCTTCAGGAGTGGAAGCGAGAAGGCGAGTGACTATTTCACGCGCTTGAACGCCTGCTTCTTCTCGCCCTTCGCATCCTCGACGGCCAGTTCTTCGTCCGTGAGCTTGGTCACGACGACCGTGTGCTTCATCTCGTTCTCGCCGAACGCGAGGGTGAGCGACAATTTGTTGCCCTCCAACTTCCACGTTCCGCCAATCTCCGCGGGTCCGGTGATTGTCAGCTTGCCGTCCGCGGCAAAGGCGAACACGGTCTTCGCCATGGCGTCGGTCTTCGCCTCCCACTTGCCGGGGAGTTTCTTGGCGTCGATCTTCTCCTCCGCGGCCGCGGGGGTGACGATCAGCATGAAGAGGAAGCAGGCGGAAAGCAGTCGCATGGGAAACTCCTCGGTTCACTCGCGGTCGCGGAATGCGGCGGGCAGGTGTTCGACGATGTCGGCGGCGGTCAGTCCGGTTGCGCCGAGTGCGGCGCTGGCGAAGTCGCCGGCCCGGCCGTGGACCCATGCACCGAGCACGGCCGCATCAAACGGTGCGAATCCTTGAGCGAGCAGGGCGGCGATCGCACCGGTCAGCACGTCGCCGCTGCCGCCGGTCGCCATGCCGGGGTTGCCGGTGGAGTTGCGGTAGAGCCGCGCGCCATCGGTCACCAGCGTGCCGGCTCCCTTCAACAATAACACGACACCGTTGTTCGAAGCGAACGCGACCGCCAGTTCTTCCCGCCGGGTTCGCACGTCGTCCGCGGAGCAACCCGTGAGGCGGGCGAACTCTCCGGGATGCGGCGTCAGGATGAGCGGCTTCGCCCGTGTCTTGAACTCCGCGGTGAAGGGAGCGAGGACGTTGAGCCCGTCGGCATCCACCACAGCCGGGCGGTTCGAGGAATCCTCCAGTACGCGGCGGACGAAGTGCCGCACGTCGTTGCCGAACCCAAACCCGGGCCGACCGCGATTGCATCCGCCGCATCCGCCCATTGGGTAAACTCCGCGGCGGCGCTCTCGGCGAGCGTGCCGTCCGCATGTTGATGCAGGGCGAACGTGGTGTAGCACGGATTCCCGGCGGCCACGACCGGCTGCACGCACGCGGGGGTCGCGACGCGAACCAATCCCGCGCCGGAACGCAACGCCGCCCGCCCGCACAGAACCGCGGCACCGGACATGCCCCGGCTTCCCGCCGCGATCAGGGCCCGGCCGAATGTGCCCTTGTGGGCGTCGAACCGCCGCCGCGGCAGCCGCGGCACCTCGTTCACCGGTTGCACCATCACACCGCTCCTCCCTCCTGCTACAATAGCTCGGCCGCCAGCTTCCTCCGAGTCCGCCGATGCCGTCCGATTCCATTGCCGGGTTCCTCGACCGGGCGCAAGCCAGCCGGGTCCTGTTCCCGGAGCAGATCGAGCAGTTGATCCGGCAGCCGGACATCCCGCACGCGAACCTCGATTCGCTGTGCCAATACTTGGAGGAACGCGGGGCCATCACGCGGTTCCAGGCAAGCGCCATCCGCGAAGGCCGCGGCACGGATTTGAACTTCGCCTCGTATCCGGTGATCGAGGAACTCGGGCCGTGCCCCGGCGGCACCGCGTACCGCGCGCTGCACCCCTCCCTGCGCACGCCAATCGAATTGCGTCGGTTCAAGGCGGAATCGCTGTTCCCTGCGGACACGCCGGCCGCGCTCCTCGGCCGCGCCCAGATCGCCGCCGGCTTGCATCATGCGAACCAAGTCACGCTGTTGGACACGGGGATGACCGGCGAGGAAAGCTACGCCGCGATCGATCCGCCGACGGATGCGAGCCCGCTGGATTCCCTGGTTCGGGACATCGGCGCGATGCCGGCGTTCCTCGCGGCGGAGTACGGCCGGCAGGCGGCGAGCGTGCTGCGGGCCGCCCACGAACGCGGCCTCTCCCACGGCGACATCCGACCGCCGCACTTGGTGGTGGGCCCCATGATCAGCAAGGCGGGGGCGGACGGCACGATGAAGCGGCGACCCGCGCCGAATGCGGCGCTCAAGGTGGCCGAACTTGGCTTGGTTCCACTCCGCCCCGCGGCCGTGCTCAGTGCTCCGAGCATGGATGCCCTGCCGTACATGCCGCCGGAACGCCTCGAGAACTCGGCGCACGAACCACGCGGCGACATCTACTCGCTCGGGGCCACGCTGTACCACTTGCTCACCGGCCGCCCGCCGTTCGCCGGCGGCACGGCCACGGAATTGATGCAGAAAGTGCGTTCCACCGAACCCGCGGCGCTGGCTTCGCTGCGGCCGGACGTGCCGCCCGAATTCGCTGCATTCGTTCACCGCATGATGGCCAAGAAGGTGGCGGAACGCCCGGCGACCATGTTCGACGTGGAGCAATCCCTCGCGGCCTTCTGCCGGCCCGGCACCGTTCCGGCCGCCCCCCACTCCGGCCCTGTGCCCATGGCCGTGGCACACGAGGACGAAGAGGTTCCCACCGCCGATCCGCACCAGTCCACGGCGGATGAATGGGGTGCGTCGGAGAACTTCACCGCTCACGCCGCGGCCGCACCCGTACCCAAGCGACAACTCACGGCCCAAGACAAGAAGCGGACGAAACTGCTGGTGGCCCTCGGCCTGTGCCTGCATCTCAGCGCGACGGCGCTCGTGATTGCGTGGATCAGCGGCGCGTTCGACCGCTCCCCCGAGCCGGAACCCGTGCCGACCAAGACCGAACCGTCCAAGAAGAAGATGCCGAAGCGCGCATGATCGCCTGCATCAGCCAAGTCACGACACTGAACGCGCCGTTCGCGGACGACATGGCGGCGGCCACGGGCGCGGGCTTCGCCGCACTCGAAGTCTGGTTCACGAAGCTGGAACAACACATCGAATCCGGCGGCGTCGATTCCACGGCGAAGTTGCTTGCCGACTCCGGCTTGACGCTGGCCGCGGCTTCGCTCCAAGGCGGGTTGCTGGTCGGCGGCGCGGATCGCCGCACCGTTCATCTCGACCACTTCAAGCGGCGGCTCGACTTGTGCCAGCGGTTGGGCATTCCCGTGGTCGTGCTTTCGCCGGGGCTCGCCCGCGGGGCCGCGGAGTCGCTCGATGCCGCGATGAAGCACTTGGTGGAGGCCGCCCGCTGGGCCGCTGCGTTCGGCGTGAAACTCGCGCTCGAGTTCCACGGCTCGGACGCCTTCTGCAACAACCTCGACACGGCGTTGAACGTGATCGAACGCTGCAGCGAGCCGAACCTCGGCATCTGCCTCGACGCGTTTCACTTCCACACGGGGCCGAGCAAAACGGAAGATCTGGCGCGGCTCGCGCCGGGCAACCTGTTCCATGTCCAGATGTGCGATGCGAGCGGCCCCGCCCGCGAAATGCTGACCGATTCCGACCGCGTACTCCCCGGCGACGGCGACATCACCCTGACGCCGATCGTGGAACGCTTGAAGGCGATCGGCTACGCAGGGGCGGTTTCGGTGGAGCTGATGAACCCTGTGCTATGGAACGTGCCCGCAGCGCAACTCGCCGACGCCGCCCGCCGCTCGCTGGAACGGTTCGGTGTGTGAGCCGCAAGCGAGTCACCCGTTGATCACTTTGTCGGTCACGTCGCGGCCGCCGGTGAGGTTCGTCCAGATGGCTTCGGCCGTCCGCCACAGTCCGTACGGCACGCCCCACGGCCCGAAGGCCAACGCGAGCACGCTGTACCACAGACCCCGCAGGTAGCGGTCCTGCCAGGTTTCCGTGAGGTACACGCGGGAAAGTTCCTCCACGGTCGCGATTCCGTAAGACCGCACCCGCACGAAGCGGACGCACTTCCACCCGCGGTCGCGGTACGCCCGAAGCTCCGCGGCGGTCAGCCCGTCCGGCGTCACATCAAATCCTCGCAACTCGGTGGTCGATTTTCCCCCGAGGGCTATATTATCGGTTCCCACTTGGGTGAGGTTTCGAGGGTTCGCACGTGGCCGTTCGCATTCGGATGAAGCAGATGGGCCGGGCTCACCGGCACTATTACCGCATCGTGGCCATCGACCACCGCCAGCCGCGCGACGGCCGGGCCATCGAGGAATTGGGCACCTACGACCCGCACGTTCCGGATGCGACCAAGGGCGTCACGCTGGTCCCGTCGCGGATCAAGTACTGGCAGAGCGTCGGGGCCAAGGCCTCCGAGCACTGCGAAGCGATATTCAAGAAGCACATGAAGCGGTGCGAGGAACTCGAAGCGCAAGCCGCGGCGAAGGCCGCCGAAGCCGCGCCCGCCGCCCCGCAGTGATGTCATGCCGAAGATCCGCTTCGACGTGCTGACGCTGTTTCCGGCGATCTTCGAGAGCTACCTCGGGCAAAGCCTGCTGCACGACGCGATCGTTGCCGGGCTGATTGAAGTCCATCCGTGGAATATCCGCGACTGGGCGCAGGACAAGCATCAGAAGGTGGACGACCGGCCGTTCGGCGGCGGTCCCGGCATGGTGATGATGGCACAGCCGGTGCTGGATTGCGTCGAAGCGGTTCAGGCGAAGGCGGAATCGCCCGGCAAGGTGGTGATGCTCACGCCCGCCGGCGAGCGTCTCACCCAGCGAACCGTGGAGAAACTCGCCGGCGAGCCGCGATTGCTGCTGCTCTGCGGCCGATACGAAGGGTTCGACGACCGCATTCGGCAGTTGCTGAATCCGTGGGAAATCTCGATCGGGGATTTCGTCTGCAACGGCGGCGAAGTTCCGGCGATGGTGGTGATCGACGCGACGAGCCGCTTGGTGCCCGGTGTGCTGGGCGACGAGCAGAGTGCCGCGGACGAATCGCACAGCGAAGACGGTCGCTTGGAATATCCGCACTTCACCCGCCCCCGGAGTTTCCGCGGGCTCGAAGTGCCCGAGGTGCTCCTGAGCGGCAATCATGCGGCCATCGCCAAGTGGCGAAGCGAACAGACACGCAGGACAACGACAGGTGAATCATGAAACTCGCAGCCATCCAACTCATTGAAACGTCGCAGCGCAAGAGCGACGTGCCGGACTTCCGCATCGGCGACCGCATCGAGGTTCACCAGAAGATCCTCGACGGCCAAAAGGAACGCATCCAAGTGTTCGAAGGCGACGTGATCGCCCGCCAGAACTCCAGCGTGAGCGAGACCGTCACGGTCCGCCGCTTGGTGCAAGGCGAGGGCGTGGAACGCATCTTCCCGGTCCACTCGCCGCGGATCGCGAAGTTCGTGATCAAGAAGGCCGGCTCCGTCCGCCGTGCGAAGCTCTACTACCTGCGGGATCGCGTCGGCAAGGCGACCAAGATCAAGGACGACGCGAAGCGCCAGCACAAGATCGACGCGGATCTCAAACTGGCGGCGGAAGTGGCGGCGAAGGCGGCCCAGGAATCGGCCGCGAAGAAGACCGCCGAAGGCGAGATGAGCAAGTCCGCCCAGAAGAAGAAGGCCAAGCGCGAAGCCGAGGCCGCGGCCAAGAAGAAGGCATAATTCGATTCCGACCAATCCACAGGCCTCATGGGTCGCCTCGACCCATGAGGCCTGCTCTTTTTCGCATTAGCCGGATGCGAATGTGACGGTTGTTTTTGGTGCCGGTCCGTCGCTTGCGCGTCCGGCTAACGATGCACCAGCGTGAAGTCGGGATTGCTGCGGCGACGCCAGATGAAGCCGTCCAACACGTAATGCGTGAGTTGCGGCAACGCGAGCAGCGGCACCAGCAGCCACTTCCAACCCTCCAACTCCCACGCCGGGCCGAAGAGCCACTCGCGGTCCTTCCAGACCACCTTGTCCCAGAGCAGTTCCTCGGCGAACGCCAAAACCCACACCGTGGCGACGAACAGACCGATGGTGCGTGCGTGACCGGCCTTCGGTTGCGATTCGCGCATCCACCCGTACCAGTACACGAGCACCAAGTACGGGATGCCGTGGATCACGACGTTCGTCACGAGGAACGCGTAGTCCGAGTTGATCGCCACGATGCCGACGTACCAGCACAGCGCGGTCGTGAACACAACCAGGTCTTTGCCCGGATTCGGGAAGCCGCGCCACGCCGTTCGCAGGAAGTAGAGGGCGAGCGCGGTCCAATACACCGGTTCGAGCAGATCGGCCGCGAGTACGGGAATCTGTTCGAAGTCGCCACGCAGGAACCACCAGAACCGCCGCGGCAGGTGCGAGTGCCAATGCACGAGCGGGTAGATCGTGGCGAGGTAGATCGCCGCGGAGTCGATCCATTTGCCGAGGCGGTCCCGTTCTCCGCACCGCGCCCGGTACAGCATCACCCAGCCGTATTGCTGCCGCACGAAGTGGAACACGGCGAGGTATGCGAGGCACCGCCAGAACACTTTGTCGCCGTATGAGTACAGCCCCACGCCGATTGCCAACCCTGCGATCGGCACCACGGCGTAGAGCATCGGCCGGCGTCGCAGTTCGGCAGGGTCCAGATAGGTGCGGAAGAGCGTGGACCAGACGTGCGCGACATCGATGAGCAGCACGCCGGCGACCCACGCCCATTCCGGCGTGTCGGTCTTTTCACCATCGAGCCACCCGAAGTGCCATCCGATCGCCAGCGCGACGAACGAGAGGAATGCGCTGCCGCCGAAAGCGGCGGCATCCACAGCGGGCGAGAACAGCCAACGGGACGGCATTTCATCACCTCTCCCCCGGGGGAGAGGTGATTCTCCGTTCGCTTCGCTAACTGGCAACCAGTTCGAATCCCGGAAGGCTCGGCTTCACCTTGGCTCGCGGGGCGGCGCACGTCAATTGCGAAGGCACGGGGTGCGTTCGCGCCGCGCGCCGGTGAGCCGAGTGGCGGTGGCGGCCGAGCTTGATGCTCCGCGATGGTTCGTGTTGCTTCGCCACCGTGACGGTTGCGGCCGGGTTGAGATCCGCGAGTGCGTTGCGGCCCGCGGCCTCCGCGAGCAGCGGGTGATTGCACTCCGCGCTCAAGTGAAGTTGGACGAGATGCAGCGGGAACGCGGGGCCGGACCGCGCCGCCACCGCCCGCGTCACATCCGCCCCCTGCCGATTCGAGAGATGCCCGCGATCGCCGAGCACGCGCTGAATCAGGAATTTCGGCCGCGGGCTGTTCCGCTCCATTTTTTCGTCGTGGTTGTACTCCACGGCCAGCACGTCCACCCCGGCGAACAACTCCACGAGTTCGTCCGAAGCGCAGCCCAAATCCGCGGCATAGCCCACGGACCACGCGATCCCGTGATCGTCTTGATAGTCGAAGCGGAAGCCGAAGGTCGGATCCGAATCGTGCGACACTTCGACCGCGCGGGCGGTCAACCCGGGGGCAAGGGCGATCGCCGCGCCCTCGGCGTAAGCGTGCGTCAACTTCGCCCGATGCAGCGGGGCGAACGACGGGCTGGCGCCTTCCAAATGTTCGAGGTGGGCTTCGTGCGCGAACAGCGGGATGCGGTGGCTGCGGAGGTTCGCCAGCACCCGGCCGCTCCAGTGATCGGTGTGCGTGTGCGTGAGCACCACAGCCTTGATGCGGTCCCACGACGAACCCGCGAGCGCGAGCCGCGTGGAGAGTTCCTTGGCGGGCAGGCCGAAGTCGAGGAGGATGCCGAAGCCGTCGGCCTCGACGAGGGCGGCGTTGCCGCCGCTGCCGCTGGCCAGCATGGTGAATCGGGCGGTCATCCGTGCCCCTTCGTTCCGCGTGTCATTCCACCCGTTGTAACCGGGGATGATCGCGGCGTGAGGGTCCGGTGGAGGCTCACTCGCCGCAAGGGGGGGGAAGGACTCGGTTCGCAGACGAAAGCATCGACGGTCGTGCGCCGGTCGGACTCACAGCCCATTCCGACGGCTCGCCTCAAGAGCGACCACGGTTGAGGGAAAGAAAAGCGAGTCTTGCACTCTCACAGATCCTTCGAACTTCGCGCGGCGAAGAAGTAATCGCACCGTTGGTACCAGCCGTCCGGCTTCTCAAAGCCTTCTTGGAACCACTTCTTCCGCTGGGCCGAAGTGCCGTGGGTGAATTTCTCGGGCATCACGCGGCCGCGGGCCCGCTTCTGCAGTGTGTCGTCGCCGATCTGGAACGCGGCGTTCAAGGCGGTCTGCATGTCGCCGGATTCGAGGAAATGGTGCTTGCGGTTGGCGAGGCTGAGGCACGCCCCGGCGAGATAGTCCGCCTGCAGTTCCAAGCGTACGGAGCCGTCGTTGCCGCCGCGCTGGGCGCGGGCCGAGTACCCCAGCAGGTTTTGCACATGATGCCCGACTTCGTGCGCGATCACGTAGGCACGAGCAAACTCTCCGGGAGCCTTGAGCTTCGCGGACATGTCGTCGAAGAACGTGAGGTCGATGTACACTTGGTCGTCGCCGGGGCAGTAGAAGGGGCCGACGGAGGCGTCCGCGCCGCCGCACGCGGACTGCGTTTGTCCGGAAAAGATCTCGAGCTTCGGTTCCTTGTACCGCTTGTTGTGCTTCGCGAATTCGGAGCCCCACACTTCCTCGGTGTACTTCAGCACCACCTTCACGAACTTCACCTGCTCCTGCCGCTCGGGGCTGTTATCCACGGGGCCGGACGGGCCTTGGAGCCCCTGCCCGCCGCCGGGGTTGAATTGCAAGCCGGTGAGCAGATACACGACGATGGCGAGAATGCTGACGCCGCCGCCGGCCATGGCCACCTTGCCACCCATTCCGCGGCGATCCTCGACGTTCGAACTTTCTTCGCCGCCTTGCCAGTCCATGTCCGCACTCCGTGGTACGATGCCTCGGCTGATTGTAGCAGCGGGCGTGCCGGATGTGCCCCTTGCGTGCGGGTCGCGGCTCGCGATAATCTTCTGAACTCCCACCCGCCGGGCCTATCACATGGTTCTTCGCTGCCTTCCCGCCGTTCTTGTGCTCGTCTGCGCGAATGCGAACTTCGCCGCAGAACCTGCGGACCTCCGGCCGGGGCTCGTCGCCACCTACTCGGAGTTCGCCGACGGACCAAGCGGAGTGCAAATCACGCGGCTGGAGCCGACCGTTGCCTTCACACTCGGTGAAAAAGACACGCCGCACCCGCGGATGAAGCGGAACGCCTTGAACCGCTGGCAGGGGCACCTCAATATCGTGCGGGCGGGGAAGTATACGTTCACCGCGACCGCCGAAGGCGGCGACTTCACGCTGAAACTGAACGGCAAGGACATCCCGCTCGGCACCGAAGTGACGCTCGCGGGCGGAGTGCAACCCATCGACGCGGTGTTCGTGCGAACCAACGGCCCGGCTCGGCTCGAAGTGCGGTGGGTCGGCCCCGGGTTCCGCCCCGAACCGCTCGCCCACCAGTTCCTCGGCCACCTGCCCCAGGATCGCCCCAAAGAGTTCCTTGCGGATTCGCAGCGCGAGCACGGCCGCTTCCTGTTCGAGGAAGCCGCCTGCATCAAGTGCCACAAACCGGAGAAACCCGATGCAATGGCCAAGGGATTGGCCGAACGCACCGGCCCGAACCTCACCGAGTTCGCGAAGCGGAGCTACGCCGGCTGGCTGGATGAGTGGCTGGCCGACCCCGCGAAGTTGCGTCCGCACACCGCGATGCCGAAGATGTTCGCCGCGGACGACACCGGCCGCGCCGAGCGGCTCGCGATCGTCGAGTATCTCACGTCGCTCGCCGGGAAGCCGCTTGCCGCGGAGCGGGCCCCGACGCTGTCCAACGAGTACCGCCAGAGCATGGATCGCGGCCGCGTGCTGTTCACCGTGACCGGATGTGCCGCGTGCCACATCGAGCCGAAGAAGAAAGCCGACGCCGGCGACGACGAGAAGGAACCGCTCAAGCCGGAGGAGTACGTCTATAGCGCGGGCACCGCCGCCCCCGCCGTGAAGTACGCGCTCGGTGCCTTGGGCAGCAAATATCGCACGGAAACGCTCGCGGCCTATCTGCAGAACCCGACCAAGACGAACCCGGCGGGCCGGATGCCGCACATGGCGTTGAACCCGAGCGAGGCCACGGACTTGGCGCGGTACCTCTGCCGCGTCACGGATGAAACCATCTCGCCGGAGCCGCCCAAGGGGAAAGGCCTCGATCCGCAGAAGCTTTTCAAACAGATCGCGAATGGGGCCGAAGTGCAGGCCTTCAACAAGCTGCCGCTCGATCTTCAGTGGGCGGAACTGGGCAAGAAACTGATCGTGAGCAAAGGCTGCGTGAACTGCCACGCCGTGGAACCGGGCGGCAAGCCGCTCCAAGCCGTGGCGAAGTTCTCGAGCTTGGAGGCGATTCGCAAATCGAGCGAGAAGCCGTGCGCGACGCCGGTGTTCCACCACACCAAGACCGAATCCGCGGCCCTCTCCGCGTTCCTGAAAGACGGCCTTGCCGGCGCGGGGTCACCGTCGCCGATTCACGCCGCGCGTACGGCCATTCGCCGATTCAACTGCCTGAACTGCCATGCGAAGGACGGCGAAGGCGGCATCAGTTCCGAACTCGCCGAGCAACTTCGTTCGATGGAGAAAGCCGAGAACGCGGACGGCATCCACCCGCCGCTGCTCACCGGCATCGGGCACAAGTCCCGTACACCCTGGCTCAAGTCCGTGCTCACGCAGGGCGGGAAGGCGCGGCCGTGGATGCAACTTCGCATGCCGCAGTACGGCGAAGCCAACGTCGGCCACCTGCCCGAATCGCTGGCCTTCCTCGAAGGACTGAACGTGGACGACACCGTTCACAAAGTGACGCTCACCGCCTCGAACGTCGCGAACGGGAAAGCCATCGTGGGCAAAGGCGGGCTCGGGTGCATCTCGTGCCACGACATCGCCGGCATCCCCAACACCGGCACTCGCGGCCCGGACCTCGCCACGATCAACCAGCGGGTCCGCTTCGGCTGGTACGAACGCTGGCTGCACCAACCGCTCCGCATGGCACCCGGCACGCGCATGCCGCAGGCCTTCGTGGACAACAAGTCCACACTCGCCACGGTGCTGAACGGCGACCCGAAGCAGCAGGCGGATGCGATGTGGGCGTACCTTTCGCTCGGCACCGGGTTGCCGCTGCCCGAGGGGCTCGAACCGCCGAAGGGGCTCGTCATCGGCGTGAAGGAACGGCCCGAGATCCTTCGCACGTTCATGCCCGATGCCGGGAACAAGTCCATCGCCGTGGGCTACCCCGGCGGCGTGTCCGTGGCCTTCAGCGCGGACGAGTGCCGCCTCACCTATGCGTGGGCGGGCAACTTCCTCGATGCTTCGCCGGTGTGGAACAACCGCGGCGGCGCGCCGGCGAAGCTGCTCGGGCCGAAGTTCTGGCAAACAGCGTACGGCCACCCGTGGGGCATCACGACGAACAAGTCCATTCCGCCGGACTACGCGGGCCGCGCGAACAACCCGCTCTTCGGTACCCCGTTGCCTCTGGAACCCGCAAGAACGTATGACGGCCCCCGCGCCGTCGAGTTCGACGGTTACTCGTTGGACAAGTACGGCTCACCCACGTTCCGCTACCGGCTCAAGCAGAACGACAAGGGCGCGGAGTTGAAGGTGGCCGAAACGCCGCAACCGATGCAGTCCGGCATCGCCACCGGGCTCAGTCGCAAGTTCGATGTGGAAGCTCCGGCCGGGTATCAATCGTGGTTCTTGGCCGGTGCGAGCGCGAAGGACATTCGCGCGGTGAAGTCGGACGGCACTGGCGGCCGAATCGTGCCCGACAAGGATGCCGCGGAGTCGAACGCCCCGGCGGACGGCTACCGCGTCGTGCTGCCGGACGGCGACAAGGCGACCGTGCTCGAAGTGTTCAACGCCCCCGCCGGTACGCAGTGGCGGTTCGTACCGCGCCCCGGCGGCGGATGGCTCGCGATCCTGCGGCTGCCTGAAACCAAGACTCCGCTCCAAGCGGCATTCACGCTCGCAGCATGGGGGCTGCCGAAGGACGACGACGAATTGCTGAAGGGCCTCGGGATGAAGTGAAGGCAATCGGGAGGGCGAGCTCACCGGCTCGGCAGGAGCCTCGCCCTCCCGTTCTCATCCGCCCGTGACGGTGTCCAACAGTTTCCGCAAGTCCGTGACCAATCTCGTGCAGTGATCCACGGCCGCGGGGCCGTGCTTAACCGCGAGTTCCCGCACCGCCTCGATCAGCTTCAAACTCGTATCCGCGTCCGCGACGGCGTTCGCGTCCGCTTCCATTCCCTCCCGCAGCGATTCGAGTGCGGCGGGGGCCGGGGCGGACCCTAGCGATTCCTGCATGCCTGCGCTCGCCCGCAGTGCCGCATCCACCGCGTCGAACAGCAACCGGTGCGAACCGCGCTCGGCAATCGCCTGGCGGATGAGATCCCCACCCACTTCCGCGGCCGCACTCACGAGGCGGCGGTCGTCCTCGGTGAAACCGGGAGCGGGTTTGTCGAACAACTCCAGGACGACGGCCGCATCCGGGCCCGCGGGCAGCGGTGCGGCCAAGATCTGCTTCTTGCCCGTTTCGAAGGGGAAAAGTTGGAACATGCCCGAAGCGGCGAGATCGGCTTCGCCCAGGAGCGAAGCCTCCTGTCGGCTGAGCACCGAGGCCGCGAGTGTGCGGCTGAACGGCACGTCGTCCACGGGCAGGGCCGCGCCGCCGCGGCCGAGTGCCGTGAGTGAATCGCCGTGGCGAATGATCATCGCGCCATCCGCCGCGCCCGCGGCCCGCGCCGCGAACCGCAAGAGCGACTTCACCGCCTCCGGCAGCGGCACCGGATCGTTGAGCGCGGCCGCGGTGCGAACCAGCGGCAACACCTTCTCCACCGCTTCACGAAACGCCGCGAGGCTCTGATTGAACTGCCGCTGCCGCTTGGCCGGGCGGATCTTCTCGAGTTGCTTCTTCACCGCGGCGAGGAACGATTCGCGCGTCAGGTTCGCGCTCTTGTCGAGGTAGTCGCGGACGCCCATGCGGAGCGCGTCGAGCGGCGTGGCCTGCGCGGCGAACCCGGTGACAAGAATGGCGACGATGTCCGGTCGGAAGAGCGCGAGGTCCTCGAGCAACCGCAGGCCGTCGAGCCCGGCTCCGAGGTTCCAATCGAGGATGGCGAGATCGACGGGGTGCTCGTTGGCGAGTTTCAGCGCCGCTTCGGCGTCCGCGGCCGCGAGCACGCGGATGCCGAGATTCGCCCCGGCCAGCCACTCCGTGAACGTGCGGCGAACGGGATCCTCGTCGTCGACGACGAGCACGATGTCGGTCATGGCGTGCGTTCCATGTGGGCGGCGAGCGCGCCGGCGAAGTCCCGGCTCAGCAAGCGCACGGCGGCGATCATGCGAAGCGAATCGTCGCCGCGGCGCAGCGCGTGGGCCGCTTCGTAGTCACCGGCGGCCATGAGCGCGTCCCGATCCGCCTCCAGGTGAACAAGCAGCGACAGATCCGCCTTGCACCGGCGGCACGCAGGCCCGGAGTCGTTCGCGGCTTTGCAACAAGGGCAGGGAATGGGCATGGATTACGCCAAAGGCAAGCCGATGCGTTTCGTTTCGCCCGCGGGAACGAACTCGATCGGTGCCGGGTAACTTGGGGCGTCGTCGTTTTCGGCAATGTTCCGCGACGCATCCGGTGAATATGCGAAGCTCGACGCCGTGCCTTCGCCCGTGAGCACGCGGCCGTACAGGGTGAAGGAACTGGCGTCGTCGATGATCGCCTGCACGGTGCGGCCCGCGAGCCGCTCGTTGCCGTCGAACACGACGATGTGATCGGTCATCGCGCGGCCCGTAAGTTGAAGCGGACCGGACACGGCGGGCGGACGCCCGCCGTTCAGGGCTCGCTTGCTCGGGCCTTCCACGAGCACGTCCACCACTTTGCCGATCTGTGCCCGATGGTTCGCGAGGCTGTTCGCGTTCTGCACCACGAGCAGGTCATTGTTGCGACGCTTCTTCACGTCTTCGGGGATGTCGTCCGGGTAGCGTTCCGCGGCTTTCGTGCCCGGCCGCTCGCTGTATTTGAAGATGAAGCTGTTCTTGAACTGCGACTCTCGCACCAAATCCATCGTTTTCGCGAAGCTCTCTTCCGTCTCGCCGCAGAAGCCGACGATGAAGTCCGAGCTGATCGCGGCATCCGGTAGGCGCTCGCGGCAGCGGTGCAGCATCTCGCGATACTCGGCCACCGTGTACCCGCGTTTCATTCGCTTCAGCACGTCGTCGCAGCCGGACTGCGCCGGCACGTGCAGGTACTTCATCACCTTCGGCAGGTCCCGCACCGCGTCGAGCAGGTCGTTCGTCATGTCCTTCGGGAAGTTGGTGACGAACTTGATCCGCTCGATGCCCGGCACGTCGTGCATGGCGGCGAGCAGGTCGCTGAGCCGCGTGCGGCGGCCATCGCCATGATCGAACTCATAGCTGTTCACGGTCTGGCCGATGAGCGTGATGTCCTTGCAGCCTTCGTTCGCGAGGTGTTTCACTTCGGCGAGGATGTGTTCAGGCGGGCGGCTTTGCTCAGGCCCGCGCGTGCTCGGCACCACGCAGTACGTGCAGAACTTGTCGCAGCCGATCTGCACGCGGACGAAGGCTTGGAACGGCGTCGGCCGCATCGAGGCGTCGCGGGTCGGGTCGAAGCTGACGAAGCTGGCTTCGACTTCGTGCCGCCCTGCATCCGCTCGACCGAGCGAAAGGGCGTACTGCGGCTCGCGGGTGGCTTTCACCTTCGCCACGAGTTCCGGCACGCGCGAAAGCTGCCCGGTGCCCACGACCAGATCGACGTACGGAGCACGCTTGCGGATCAGTTCCTGATCCTTCTGGGCCATGCAGCCAAGCACGCCGACGACCGTGTCCGGCTTCGCCTTCTTGAGCGGCACCACGCGGCCGAGCGCGGAGTACGTCTTCTCCTCGGCATGTTCGCGCACGGAACAGGTGTTGAAGAGCAGCAGGTCCGCGTCCGCGGTCTGGTCGGTGATTTCGTAGCCGTCGCGGCGCAGCGCCCCGATCACGAGCTCGGAGTCGAGCACGTTCATCTGGCAGCCGACCGTCTCGATGTAGACCTTCTTCTTCACCCCGAAATGATACCGGAACTGCGACCGAGGTTCAAAGCGACCCGCCGGGGCATGAGCAGGCTGTTCAATCCTCGCGGTGCCACGCGAGTTTGGGCGGCGTGCCACGCGAACGCGTCCGCCAAGGTGTCGTCGAGCGGGCGTGGCGCGAAGCCGAGTTCGCTCTTGGCCCGCGAAGAATCGAAGTACCAGTGGCGGCGAGCGATGCGGGCCGTTTCGCGCGAGAACGAGGCGGGCTTTCCGGTGATCCGTGAGCCGGCATCCGCGATCGCGGCAGCGGCGGAGAACAGCCAGCCGGGGCACTGCGGGAACGCCCGGCGCGTCCGTCCGGCGGCGGCGATCATGCGGAGCGCCAACTCGCGGTGCGTGACATTCTCGCCGCCGAGGATGTACCGGGTGCCGCGCGTGCCGCGTTCCGAGGCGAGCAAGTGGCCCGCGGCCACGTCGCGCACATCCACGGCGTTCAACCCGCCCGGCCAGGTGAACGGGATGTTCCCGCGCCACATGCGGATGCAGAACCGCCCCATCACCGACGTGCCCGGATCGACCGGGCCGAACAGGTAGCCGGGATTCACGACGACGATGTCGCGTTCGGCCGCCGCGGCGAGTGCCGTCTCTTCCCCGCGTCGCTTCGCCTGCACATACCCCGAGCGGAAACCCGCCAAGTTGAACGAAGCGGATTCCGTCAGCGGGACGCGGTCACGGCTCGAACCGACGGCCAGGATGCTGGAGGTGACGATGAGTCGGGCATCATTCGGCAGCGCGGCAAGAACTTCGCTCACGCCGCGGGAATGGGCTTCCATCGATTCCGGGGAAAGATCCGTGCCCACCGGCCCCGCAAGAACGAACACGACCTTCGCCCCGGACACCGTCTCGCGGACGGCTTGCGAATCGCGGACGTCGCCGATCCGATAATCGACTTCCGGATGCGGAATGCGGGCCGGGGACAGCGAGAGGTCGCGCACGTTCGCCCGGTGGCGGATCAGCGCATCCAACAGATGCCAGCCGAGGAAGCCACTGCCGCCGAGCACGGCCACTGGCACTCCGTTCCAGAATCCCGCATCCATGCTGCGTCGTGCTCCGATTGGTCAGCGTCCGAGACCGCCGGGGCGGTCGGCACCGGTGTTGGGATAGACGCGGGGATCGTCGTCGATCGTGGTATAGCGTTCCCGTCCGCGCTGCTTTTGTTCGGAAAGGGTGTAGCCGGGCAGATCGGCGCGATCGCCGGATCGGTTCTTCTGGTACACTTCGCGCGGCCCCTCGTAACGGGAGCAGGCGCTCAGGAAGAGAATGGGCAGCATCAACAGCACGCGTCGCATGGTCGCCTCCGCCGTGAGGGCTCGCACGTCCGAATCGGCAGTATCCTACGGCCGCATGCAACCCGGTTGCGGCGATCGGGGCAAGTTGGGAAAGCGGGGCCGGGATAAACCGCGTGGCTTCCCCAGATCACCGGCTTCGCTCCGGCCCGGCAGGGTTGAAGCCGTTCCCCCACTCCGATAGCATAACTGCGACCTTCCCTCCAAGCCGTTCCGCCAACCCGTCGAGCACCTTCGCCTCGTGGTTGGGATTCGTCCCTTCGACGACCGCGGGGGTTTACCCATGTTCGGGTTCAAAAGCCATAAGTCCTACGAATATCCGGACGACATTTTCGACAGCAGCCGCATGTCGTTCGGGGACCATTTGGACGAACTCCGGACGCGGATGATCCGCGCGATTTACGGGCTCGTCGTCTGCCTGTTCATCGGCTTCATCCTGGACGGCATCGGCACCGCCCTAGAACGCCCCTACATCGGTGTTGGCAAGCCGATGATCGACATCATCACCGACCCCGTGGAGACGCAGGTCCGCGATTTCTACTATCGCCGGGCCGAAACGGACCGCGTCAAGAAACTCGAAGGCCTCAAAGCGAGCGATCCGGAAGAGATCCAGCGCATCCGGAAGAAGCTCGACGCGAACGGCAACTCGATCGACGCGCTTAGTTACGAGGAACGCTTGACATTGCTCGGCGCCCCGGAGGAGATGCCCGTCTCGATTCCGGTCGCGGTCCTCGCGGAAGCCTTCGGCCCTCCGAGGCCCGGAGCGCCGTCCGAGATCCATTTCAAGATGAAGGTCTACCCCGCATACCTGAGTTCGCTCAGCAACACGGGCGACGCCATCGTCGGCAGCAAGAAGTATCTCGCGACCCTGAGCGCACAGGAAGGCTTCGTGGTGTACTTCAAGGTGTCCGTGATTTGCGGGTTGGTGCTGGCGAGCCCGGTGATCCTGTACCAGTTCTGGGCGTTCGTGGGGGCCGGATTGTACCCGCACGAGAAACGCTACGTCGGCCTCATGGTATGGCCGAGTGTGATCCTGTTCGTGGGCGGCGTGGTGCTGTGCCAGTTCCTCGTGCTGCCCAACGCGGTGAAGGCGTTGTTGAAGATCAACGAATGGCTCGGCTTCGACCCGGACATCCGGCTGAACGAGTGGCTCGGGCTCGCGCTCATCCTGCCGCTCGTGTTCGGCATTTCGTTCCAGACGCCGCTGGTCATGATCGCGCTGAACCGCCTCGGCATGTTCACGGCCCAGGATTACCTCGCGCGGTGGCGCGGTGCGTGCTTCGGCATCGCCGTGTTCGCCGCCGTCATCACGCCGACGCCCGATCCGATCACGATGATGTACCTGTTCGTGCCGATGTTCGGGCTGTACCTGTTCGGCGTGGGGGTCTGTCATTACTTCCCCGGCTCGCTCTCCGTTCCTTTGGAGGAAGAGGCCGCGGATGAAGTGGCCGTGTAATGTCCGCCTCGGAACCCAAGGTGTATTTGGTCGGTGCGGGGCCGGGAAACCCCGGGCTGGTGACGCTGCGCGCGGCGGAACTGCTGGCCCGCGCCGATCTCGTGCTTCACGATCAACTCGTGCCGCCGCGCCTGCTCGATCTCGCGAACCCCGCCGCCGAGAAGATGTGCGTCCGCGATCTGCCCGGCAACCACCCGGACAAATACCCGCACATCCACACGCTGCTGATCGAGCGGGCACGCGCCGGGCAAACCGTGGTGCGGTTGAAGGGCGGCGACCCGATGATCTTCGGCCGCGGCGGCGAAGAAGCGGAAGCCCTGCGCGAAGCCGGAATCGCCTACGAGATCGTTCCCGGGATCACGGCCGCGCTCGCGGCCGGGGCGTTCCTCGAGATTCCGCTCACGCACCGGCACGCCGCCAGCGCGGTGGCGATGATCACGGGGCACGAACTCCCGCACAAGCCGGGCAACCCGTTGGACTGGAAAGCCCTCGCGGCGTTCCCCGGCACGCTTTGCATCTACATGGGCGTCGCGAAGCTGCCGGTGATCGTGTCCGAACTGTTGAAGCACGGCAAGAGCGGCGACACGCCGGCCTGCATTGTGGAACGCGCCAGCACCGGCGAACAGCGGACGATCTTCTCGCGCCTCGCGGACTTGGAAGTCGCCCGCCGCAACGCGGGGCTGGAGGCTCCGGGCCTGATCGTGATCGGCGACGCGGTCGCACGCCGGCCCGCGAAATCGTGGTGGGAAGCACGCCCGCTCTTCGGCCGCCGCGTGCTGGTGACGCGCCCGGCACACCAATCCGAGGGCATGGTTCGCCGCTTGGAGGAACTCGGGGCGGTCGTGTATCGCTTGCCCGCGGTGGAGATCAAAGAACCGACCGATTGGACGCCGGTGGACGCCGCCTTGGCGGAGTCGTGGAACTGGATCGTCTTCACCAGTGCCAACGGGGTGCATGCGTTCCTACGGCGCATCCAGGCGATCGGCCGCGACCTTCGCATCCTCGGCGGGGTGAAGCTCGCCGCCATCGGGCCGAAGACCGCTGCCGCGCTTCGCGAGTATCACCTGAACGCGGACATCGTTCCGGACACATTCAACTCCGAAGGGTTGGTTGACGCGCTGAAAACCGCGGCGAGCCGGCAACGGGTGTTGCTCGCCCGTGCCAACCGCGGGAGAGAACTCCTCCGCGACGAACTCGCGAAGGTGGCCGAGGTGCGACAGGTCGTCGTGTACGAACAGGTCGACTCCGTGCTGCCGGACGCGGACGTGCTCGACCACCTGCGCCGCGGCGAAGTCCACTATGTGACACTGACCAGTTCCAAGATCGCCGAGAACCTGTTGAGATCCTTCGACGACACGATGCGCGGGCGGGTGGAACGCGGCGAGATCGCGCTGGTGGCGATCAGCCCCGAGACCGGCAAGGCGATTCGAGCGATGGGCTTCCAAGTCGCTGCGGAGGCGAAGACCTACACCGCGGACGGATTGATCGAAGCCGTTTTGGAATTCGCGGCACGCGAGGCGTGATGAGCTACGCCGTCGAACTCGAGACCTTCCACGGCCCGCTCGATCTTCTTCTCCACCTCGTGAAGAAGAACGAAGTGGACGTGCTCGACATTCCCATCGCGACCGTCACGGAGCAATTCCTCGCCTATCTGCAACTCATGCAGGAACTCGATCTCGACCTCGCTGGCGAATTTGTGGTCATGGCCGCGACGCTCATGGAGATCAAGAGCCGGATGCTCCTGCCGCACGAGGAGCACGAGGAGGAAGAGGAAGGCGACGATCCGCGGCGCGAACTCGTGAAGCAACTGCTCGAGTATCGTCGCTTCAAGGATGCGGCCGCGGCGTTGGAGGCTTGCAGCGAACGGCAGGGCGAGCGGCTTCCGCGTCACGACGTGCTCGAGACCGCGACAAAGACGGATCCGCAGGTGAAGCCCGTCGAGTTGTGGGACCTGGTGAGCGCGTTCGCCCGGCTTGTGCGCGAAACACAGGCTTTGCAAACGAACACCATCGCGGTGGATGACACGCCGCAGTTCGTTCACGAGGAACGCATCCTGAACCGCTTGGCTGAAGAGGGCCGAATCCCGTTCGCGGCCGCATTCGACCCGCCGTACTGGAAGGCGCGGCTGATCGGCATCTTCCTGGCAATCCTGGAACTGATCCGCAACCGCGGCGTCGGCGTGGAGCAAGGTGAAGAAAAGAGCGAGATTTGGCTGGTGAAGCCGAACCCGGCTCCACTCGAACCCGCAGCGCAAGCAATGGAATGAGGTTCGCCCCTTGCTTGCGCCGCGGGCTGTTCGGCTCACACCGTTTCCTTCACCTCGAAGCCCTTGCGATACTCGCGGAAAAGCATCGGGTTGGCCTGCGACGCGCCGGCGCCGACGAACTTCTCGGTCTTCGGATCGAGCGTCAGTTTCGGACCGACGCGGCCGATCGCTTTGGCGAGGTCCACGCCGTTCGACTTGAGGTGCGCCTTCATCCGCACGAGCCCTTCCGCCGCGTCTTTGCAATCGGCGAAGGATTCGATCTCCTTGTCGAACGCCGTCTCGGCACCGAGCCGGTAGCTGATGTTCGACAGGTGGCAGAGCGCGGCCGAGATGTGGCCTTCGGCGATGTCGCAACTCAGGTCCGTGTGCTTGCGGCTGCGCACGGCCTTCACGAAGTTGTCGAAGTGGTTCTGATCGTTGCCGCCCGTGTACTTCGCGATCTCCTTGCCGCCCTTGTCGTACACGATGCCGCTGCCGTAGTAGCTCGGGCACACCACCATGCCGTCCGAGCCGATCCAGATCACGCCGACGTCCGCGCCCTTGAACTTGTCCGTCTTCAGCCCGCGCACCTCGAAGATCATCTTCGCGTTCGCGTACTCGAAGAGGCTGAGTTGGGTGTTGGCGGTCTCGCCGTCATCCACGTAGCCGAAGCGGCCGCCCACGGACACGACCGATTGCGGCATCCCGGCTTGCAGCCCCCATCGGGCCACGTCCATCTGATGAACGCCTTGATTGCCGAGATCGCCGTTGCCGTAGTCCCAGATCCAGTGCCAGTCGTAGTGAACCGTGCCGTTCTTCGTCTTGCGGTGCGGAGCCTTCACGGGGGCGGGGCCGCACCACAGGTCGTAGTCCATGCGTTCGGGCGGAGCTTGCGGGCCGTCCACCTTCCCGATCGAGCCGCGAGCCTTGTAGCAGGTGCCGATGGCGAGTTCCACCTTGCCGATCTTCCCGCCTTGGACGGAGGCCACGGCTTCTTTCATCGCGGGGTTCGAGCGGCTCTGCGTGCCCACCTGGCAGATGCGGCCGAACTTGCGCGCCACGGCGGTCATGATCGCGCCTTCGCGCACGTTGTGCGTCGCCGGCTTCTCCACGTACACGTCCTTGCCGTTCTGCATGGCCCAGATCGCCATCAGCGCGTGCCAGTGGTTCGGTGTCGCGATCGAAACGACGTCGATGTTTTTGTCCTCGACGACCTTCCGCACGTCCTTCACGTAGGCCGGGGCTTTGCCCTGCGCCTTGGTGATGGTCGTCATCGCCTTGTCGATCACATCTTCATCGCAGTCGCAGATCGTGGTGATCTCGGCGTTCGTGCTCTTGGAAAGGAAACCGGCGACGTGGCTCATGCCGCGGCCGCGGACGCCGACGACCGCGACGCGGAGGCGGTCCGAAACGGCACGCGAGGCCGTGGCGGCAGGTTGCTCCGCGGCGACCGCCCCGGCCGAAGACGCGGCGGCGGCCGCGAGGATCGCGGCACGGTCCAGGAATTCACGACGATTGAACAGGTTCACGGCAGCACCTCGTGGCAGGGAGAAGTTGTGCGGGTGTTGACAGTGTACCCGCCGAATCGGGTGTGATGCAATCGGCTGTTCCCGAGCGAAATTGACGGCCGGCCCGGAAACGTGTCAGAATGGCTCCATGCCCGACTTTTCCGAACTCGGCGCGATCCTCACCGGCACCCGCGCGGTCGGGAAGGAACAATGGGACGCCGCGCTCGAGATCGGCGAAGCGGCCGGCAGCGAAGTGGACGGCCTGCTCGCGATCATCAACACGCTCGCCGCGCAGCCGCCGCATTGGTGGGACGGCAAGCAACCCCAGCCGCCCGGCCTCACCGATTACCAGAAGACCGTCATCCGCTCGCGGTTCGTGGACGACGAACTGCACCTGCTGCGCCGCGATCTGGCCCTCAACCAGTTCCTTCTGCTGACCAAGCTCGGGCAGGGCGGCCAAGGCGAGGTCTACCGCGCCCGGCAACTCAACCCGCCGCGCTTCGCCGCGATCAAGACCTTGGTCCGCGACACGGAGCTGCGCCGCCGCCGCTTCGAGCAGGAAGCGCGGGCCATGATGAAGATCCAGCATCCGGCCGTGGCCCGTTTCTACCTCTACGAGCGCGTCCGCGATTCCCACGGCGAACCGACCGACGAGTACGTCATTGCCATGGAGTTCGTCCACGGGATGCCGCTGCACCGGCACGTGCAACGCAGCGGCTTGGTGCCGTGGCGGTTCGCCATACATTGGACGATCCAACTGCTCGGCGGGCTGGCGGCGATCCACAAGGCCGGGCTCGTGCACGGCGATGTGAAGCCCGAGAACGTGATGGTGATCGGCCCGCGCGGGCCCGATGTGCGTGTCGAATCCACCGGAGCGAAACTGCTCGATTTCGGCGCGGCCCGCGGCCACGGAGACGATTCGGACGAACCGCGTCGCACGTTCGTCGGCACGCCCGAATACGCGCCGCCCGAACAGTGGACCGGCGGCGAAGTCCCCGCGTCCGACCTCTATTCCCTCGGCGGCACGCTGTACTACATGCTCACCGCCCGCTTCCCGTATCAGAAGGAACGGCGCGAACCGTTCGCCTACCGCGAATCGCACACGAACGACCCGCTGCTTGAAGTGCGCGACCACAACACGGCCGTGCCGGAGGAACTGAGTGCGATCGTGAAGCGGATGATGGCGAAGCGCCCGGACGATCGCGGCACGGCGGAAGAACTGATCGCCAAACTGAAAGCGTTACAGCCGCGGGAATCGACTCCGCCCCCCGCGGACCGCCCGCGGACGAAGCCGAAGCCCGCCGCACCAACCGCCCCCGTTCCGCCGCCGCGGCCGACTGTCAAGAAGCCGGTGGTGAACGACGACGTGCCGAACCCGATTTATCAAATCACGGATGGGACGCTGGCGGTGATGGAGAGAATGTTCATTCCCGGCTTCCACCGACCGCAGCCGGGCCACGAAGCCGCAATCCCCGAGCGTATCCTCGCCTTGCTCCGGCGGCCGCTCGTGCTCGTCCTGAGCATCGTGTTCGCCGCGCTGGTTCTGTACGGGTTGTATTCGTTACGGTGATTTCTCACATCAGTTCCGCGATCGGCTCGCCGTGCGGCAGGATCGGAATGGGGCGGCCGGTGCGGTCCGGGAACGTTCTGATCGGATCGATGCCGAAGCGCGCGTAGATGGACGCGAGCAGGCAGTTGCTGTCCATCGCGCGGGTGGCCGGAGCGCCGCCGCGGGAGTCGGTCGAGCCGATCACTTGGCCCATTTTCCACCCGCCTCCGGAGGCGAACACGCTCATCGCGCGCGGCCAGTGGTCGCGACCGGGGCGTCGGCTCGCATCCTGCCGCTCGATCTTCGGCGTCCGACCAAATTCGCCACAGAAGAGGAACAGCACATGCCCGGCCAGCCCGCGCTGGTGCAGGTCGTCGATCAAGGCGGACACCGAGCCGTCCAGCAGCGGCAGCCGTTCCTTCATCGCGCGGAAGATGTCCACGTTCACCGAGTGATCGTCCCACGTGGTGGTGCTGCCGCTCGCCGCATTCAGCCGGAGATTCGCCTGGCACTGCACGAAACGGACGCCGGCTTCCACCAGGCGCCGGGCCGTGAGCAGGTCGCGGCCCCATTCCGTGTTCCCGTACCGTTCGCGTATACGGGGCGGCTCCTGCGAAAGATCGAAGGCCTGGCGAATGCGCGGGCCCGCGAGCAGTTCCACCGCCCTTCGCTGGAACTGGTCGAAGTGTTCGGTGCCGGTGCGCTCCAAGGTGCGAGGGAAGACGTCGAGCGTTTTCAGGAGATCGTCGCGACGGCGGAGCCGGAGCGCCCCATCGGCTTCGAGTGCGAGCGTGCCTTGCGACTCCCGTGTGAGGTACAGCGGCACGGGATCGTACGCGTTCGCCCCGGTGGACGTGAGCGGATTCGCTGCGGGCATGAACGGGGCGTACGCCGGGCCGAGATGCGCGGGGCCGCCGCCGTAGAACTTCGTGTTGCCCACATACGCGGGCACGTCGCCGGTGCGGCCGTCCAGTTCCTTCGCCACGATCGAGCCGATGTCCGGGAACTCCGAGTTCTGGAGATTGGCCGCGACCGACGAGTGCCCGGTGAGGAAGCGGTGAGTGCCACCCGAGTGCTCGGCGCGGTTGTGGTGCAAGCTGCGGATGAGCGTGAACTTGTCCGCCATCTTCGCGAGCAACGGCAGTTCGGAGTTGATGTGGATGCCGGGAACATTGGTGCGGCCCGGGCGGAACGGACCGCGGATTTCATCCGGTGCATCCGGCTTGAGATCGAAGGTGTCGTGATGACTGGGGCCGCCATTCGCCCAGAAGAGGATGACGGAGAAATCGCGGTCGGCGTGCGGAGCGGCGAAGAGGTTCGAAAGAGCGGGTGCGGGGCCGGTGGCGAGTGCGCCGAGACTCAGGCCGCCGATTTGCAGCCAGGTGCGGCGGTCGAGTGTGTGGGGGCGAACACCATCCATCACCCGAGTTTACCGGGCGGGCCGGGCGGATGCCAGCGTCACTTCTTCTGCCGCGCCCACCACGCGGTCCATTCTTCGACTGCCACCGCGCGATCGAGCTTGGTGTAACCCGGTTCGGGGCCGAAGTCCTTGCCGCCGGAGAGGCTCTTCAGCCCGGCACGGGCCGCCTTCACCACGAAGTCGTCGTCCACGGCCAGCCGCTCGATCAAGTCCGGCACGTGAGTCTTGTCGTCCTTCATGGCGCACGCCAGAGCCGCGGCGCGGCGAAGCTCCGCATCGTCGCCCTTCAGGAACTCGCGGAGCGTGTCGGCGGACATGCGAGTGAGCCGTTCCGCGAGCGCGTCGCGGGCCGTTTTCTTCCGTTCGCCGTCCGCCTGCGCGATCACGAGAGCGAGTGCCTGGGTGAAGTCCGAACCTTTGCCGTCGCGAATTGATTCGAGTGCCTTGGGCCACAGAGCGGCGGGCACCTTGAGCAGTGCGTCCGCCAGTTTCGCGGCTTCATTGCGGGTCACCGCCGGCTTCGGCTTCACGGGAACCGGCACCGGCAGCGACGCGGTCGGTGCGGGAAGTGTCGCCGCCGGTTCGGGCTTCGCCATCGGATCCGCCTTCGCCACGGGAGGGGACTCGGGGCCGGGCAGATCAACCCCGACGCCCGGCCCGCCGCGCAGTTCCGCGGTGGACGGATCTCGCTGTACCTTGGCCGTGAGATCGCGCACGAGGTTGGAGCGGGCCAGGAACAGGAGTGCGAACGCCGTGTCCACTTCCGCCGAATGGGTGCCGCCCCATGAACCGTCCTGCCGCTGGCTGGCGAGAATCACGTCCGCCCCCGTGTCGTACCAGTTCACGTTGCCGATCTTCTCCAAGCCGTACACCACGCCGACGCGTTCGAGGGACCACCAGAAGTAAAGATCGCGACCCGTGATGTTCTCAGCGAGAACGGGGTTCCGGCCGCGAACGGCGTTCCCGCCACGGAGCAGCGCGGCGAGGTTGCCCAGAGCGAGTTCCACGGCCCTGTCCCGGTTGTCGGCGGCGGGTTTCTTTCCCTCGGCGGGCTTCTTCGGTTCGGGCTTCGGCGGAGTGGTGAAGAACGGATCCTCGCCGGTCTTCGGTTCGGGCTTCGGCTCCGGCCGCTTCGGCACCACGGCCTGCATGCGGCGTTCTTCGCGCCGGCCCACTGCGGTCGCAAGCCCGAGCAATCCCGCGCACGTCATCGACGGGCTTCCCTCGGACGCGCGTAGGATTCCGCTGTACGGCCAACCGCCGCTCGGCAACTGGGACGCGAGGAACCGCTTCTCGATCGCATCCAACGAAGCTTCCACATTCACGCCGTGCTTGCGTGCCACCCACACCGCAAGAATGCCGAACTGCGTGTTCGAGTTGTCGTCCGGCAGGGCCATGCGATTGCGGGCGTTCGCGAGCAAACCCTGTCGATGCCGTTCGACTTCCGCATGCAGCCGCCCCGCGACCGGCGGCTTGAGCGGATCGGGCTTTTCGGCTTCCTTGGGCGCGTTCGGCCCGCGGCCGTTCGCCACGAGTTGGTTCTCATCCAGCTTCGCCCGCAACCGCTGCTCCTCGGCTTTGGGAATGGAATCGACGCAGTCGTATGTCCATCCACCCGCGGCGTTCTGTCCCGCGAGCAACCGCACCGCAAGAAGTTGGATCAGCGGTTCGTCCGCCTTGCGGCCGAGCCGATCCAGGAAGAGCAGGCAGAGTGCGAGTTGATAGGTGCGGACTTCGGTGTAGGCGGCATCGCGGACGGCGGCGGCGAGGATCTTCACCACGGCGTCGTCCGCCGCGCGGCCGTTCTCGAGCAGTGCGAGCCCGGCGATGGCGGGCGGCCCGATGCCCGCCGCGTCGCGGTCGAGCCCCGCCCCGTCCTTGTACTGGCTCGCGAGGTAATCCGCGCCTCGCTTCACCGCTGCGTCCACGGCTTTGCGGTCCGCGGCCATGGCGGACGTTGCGAAGAAGCCGACGGCCAGTGCGGCGACGACGATGCGCACGAGCGTGCTCCAGGAAACGGATGTGTGATTCCACATTACCAAACGCCGGAGCCGCTGTCACGTTGGAGAGCCTCCCGCGAGCGAAGCTGATCTTCGCGCCGGAACCCGCTCTGCGGTAAAAGTCCGGCATGGGCACCGAACCGAATTCCTTTCCGCGGTGGATCCCGCTCGGCGGGTTGCTCCTCGCCGCGCTGTATCTCCCCACGCTCGCCACGCCGTTCGACTTCATCGACGACGGCAACCTCGTGTACCCCGCCGAACCCGGGCTCGGATTCCGCGGGCATGTCGCGTTGTGGTGGGAGAAGGTCGAGGCCAACTACGAACATCTCGGCCCGTTCCGCCCCACGCTCTGGGTGCATTGGCAGATCCAAGCCAACCTTTTCGGCGGCGATCCGTTCCTGTGGCGGCTGCATCGCTTCCTGTGGTGCGGCCTCGCGGCCACGATGCTGCTGTGGCTCTTCCGCGAGTTGAAGGTACAGCCCGTGGCCGCCTTGCTCGCCGGCGCGGTCGCCATGTGGAATCCGTTCCGCAACGAAATCTGGACGAGCCTCACGCTGGCGGAGGGCGTCGCGATGCCCTACGCGATCTTCGCACTGATCGCGGCGCGGAAGGCCTCCGCGAGCCCGAGCCCGCTCAAGTGGGAACTGGCCTCCATGTTCGCGGTGCTGGTCGCGCTCGGTTGCAAGAACACGTTCGCAGCACTTGTTCCCGCACAGATGCTCCTGCGACTGTGGTCGGAGGGCGCGCCGTTCCGCGAAGCGGTGCGGAGCAATTGGCGGCGAACCGCGATGCTCGGCCTCACGTTGATCCTGCCCGCCGCGCACTTCATCTACTTCAAGAACCACTGGCACCCCGGCCAATACGAGACGCAGCCGGTTTCACTCGCGCAGTTCACCCGCATCCTGAACCTGTTGAAGGGCACGATCGGTTTGGAGTTTTTGGGTGCGGGCATTGTCTTGAGTGCAGTATGCCTGTGGAAAAATCGCCAACGCCCACCCGTGGCTGCGGGCGGGCTCGCGGCCGCTCTCGTGCTTCTGGCCGCGGGCATCGTCGTGTACCTGCCCATGAGCATGATCGCGGGGCGGTATGCGATGCCGGCGGTGTGGGGGCTGGACATTCTTCTCGCGATGCTGCTCACCACCCTGATCTCGCTGCCGGCCTCGGTGTGGAAGAAAGCCGCGTTCGCGGCCGTGTGCGCGGCCGTGGCCGTGGTCGCCGTGTCGAACGTGGGCCGCCAGGAAAAGTTCGCCGCCCGTGCGAAGATGCTTTGGGAAGCGGTGGACTATGCGGAGAAGAACGTGCCACCGGGCACCCGCATCGCGTGGATGAGCGGCGACAGCGCCGCTGGCGGCCTCAACATCGAAGAAGGCATTCACTTCCAGTGGCACCTGTACCACCGCGGCCGCGGCGACCTGCGCATCGGGTTGTTCGATGAAGCCGGGAAGCCGCTGAACCGCGTGGAGTTGCCGCCGCTGGACGGCGAGCCGGCATTCGCCTTCGCCGGCAAATCGGTGCAGGCGCGCGAATGGGAGGCGGAGCGGAACATCGCTTCGAACTACTGGCTCGGCCGAAAGAAGTACGAGTGTCAATTCGCGCGGAGGTCCACCCGCGGCTTCGTGGCGGAGAACGCGATCAAAGAACAGATGAAGCAAGAGTGGCTGAAGCGGGAACCGAACCCGCTCCTCGGCAACGAGTAGGCCGGGACGCGTCACGCAGTTCCATCGCAACCTTCCGCTAACCCAACTTCGCTTTGGCGTCGTCGAGAATGGCCTTGGTGGCGGTCGCGCCCACGCGGGTGACGCCGATCGCCCGCACCGCCATCAGCGTGTCGAAGGAGCGGACGCCGCCGGCCGCTTTGACTTGGACGTGCGGCGGGCTGTGTTCGCGCATGAGTTTCAAATCCTCGATGGTCGCGCCGCTCTCGCCGTAGCCGGTCGAAGTCTTCACCCAGTCCGCGTTCGCATCCCCGCAGATCCGGCAGAGCGCGATCTTGTGCTCGTCTTTCAGGAAGCAGTTCTCGAAGATCACCTTCACCTTGGCGCCGCGGGAATGAGCCGCGTCCACCACGGTCTTGATGTCCGCCGCCACGTAGCTCCAATCGCCCGAGAGCACTTTGCCGATGTTCGCGACCATGTCCAGTTCCACGGCGCCGTCGTCCATCGCGGCTTGGGCTTCGTACAGTTTCACGCGGGTGAGGTGGCCGCCGTGCGGGAAGCCGATCACGGTGCTGGCCGCGACGCCGGAGCCCGCGAGCAGCCTCACCGCGAGCGGCAGGGCGTAGGGTTTGATGCACACGGACGCGACGCCGTACTCCACAGCGAGTTTGCAACCACGTTCCAACTCCGCGTCCGTCAGCACGGGTTGCAGCAACGAATGGTCGATCATCTTCGCGAGGTCGGCGAGCGTCGGCATGGTGCGATTCCCGGTGGAGCGATGCATCCGGGAATAGCTTACGCCAAGCGGGAACCGTTCGGAACGGGACGTTCGGGCCGGGCCAGCACGATCGCGCCCGTTTCATCCGGGAAACCCGTCACCAGTGCTTCGGACTGGAACGGGCCGATCTGCTTCTTGGGGAAGTTGACCACCGCGAGAACCTGTGTGCCGATCAGCGATTCGCGCGAGTAAAGGGCCGTGATCTGAGCGGACGACTTGCGGACGCCGATCTCCGGGCCGAAGTCGATCCACAGCTTGAAGGCGGGCTTGCGGGCCTCGGGAAACTCTTCGACGGCCAGAATCGTCCCCGCGCGAAGCTCCACACGGAGGAATTCCTCCCAGGTCAGGTCCATGATCGGCTCGCTCAATGCGGCGGATGCAGCACCCAGCCCGCAGGCAGCGGTTCGTCTTCCGGCTCGGCTTCCACGAAATGCGCGGCCCGCAACGCCACGCAATGCCGTGCGATGATCAGGAAGCCGCCGTACCACAGCCAGGTGAAGCGGAACAGGTTGTGCCCGAAGTTCCCCATGAACATCAGCAGGAACACCGACACGCCCACCGCCGACGACAACGTGTACACAAGGTCGCTGCGATGCTCCGGGTGGGCAAGGCGGTCGCGGCGCACGGCCAAGAGGTTCCACGCGAAGCACCCGAGAATGGAGAGGAATGCAATCGCACCGAGCGTGCCGGTCTCACCCACGAGTTGCCCGTAGAGGTTGTGCGATTCGATGAGCGAACCCGTGCAGGGCCGCCAAGCTCCGGGGCCGATGCCGGTGAGCGGGTACGCGGCCCAGAGTTCCATGCCGGTGAAGAATCCTGTAATGCGGCCTTCGCCCGATTCCTGCGCGTTCTTCGGCCCCACCTCCGGATTGATCATCGTTTCGAAGCGGTTCTGCAGTTCGGCGGGCAACGCAAGGAACGCCATCGGAGCGGCGATGGCGAACGCCGTGAAGGCGACGAGGCGGTAACGCGTGCTCCAGATCGCGATCATGAACCAGACGAGGAGGCCGAGCAGCGAGGACCGCGAACCCGTGAGCAGGATGCACAGGCACGAAAGGCACACGTAACCGGCGAGGAGATTGCGGCCGGTTCGGCCGCCGATGCCCGCCTTCCACAACGCCGCGACGATCGGCAGGGAGAACACGATGCTCGCCCCGAAGCTGTTCGGGTCGCCGAGCGTGCTGTCCACGCCGATCATGCGCGAGATGCCCATGCGGAACGTGTACCGGCCGCCGATGTACTCCTTCAGCGAGTGCAGCAGGTACAGGCCCATCACGCAGAGGAAGCCGACCGCGACATGCCTCAGGCCTTCCTCATCGTGGATGGTGGTGACCAAGAGGAAATAGAAGACGATGATCTTGAACCAGTCTTCGACGATTCGCTGCCCTTGTTCGGCCCAGGGGCTCATGAACCAAGCGACGACGACGGCGAGGGCGAACGCGGCGTAGGCGGCGTGCTGCGGGTTGTGCAACCAGCGTTTGCCCGGGTGGAGCGCCCATACGCCGAGCGTGACAAGCATGTAAACGCGTTCGATGTGCAGGTCGCCGAGCCACGGCCAGACTTCAAACGGCCGGTCGATGAACAGGAACATGTAACCGATGAGCAGCCAGCGCATCGCGAGGGTCCGTCCGTGGAACCGTGGGGTGGCACATGGTAGCCGTGCGGCGGCGGGCGTGGGAAGAGCAATGCATCGCGAAAGATTTTCCAGATTCCTGCGAACCTCCTTTCACCCTGCTGCGTCCGAGTGGGGCACGGGCCGCGGGTTCGCACCCCGGTTCGGGCCAAATTCGGGTAAAATGCAACCAGACGGTTGATTCCCTTCGCGGGGACGGATACCATTTCCGATCCACGCGAGCGGGGATCGCCTGTCTCGCGTGTTTCCCGAACCCGTTTCACCCCTTACTGTTCGAGATGATTCACTAACCGTCCTTCTCTCGGTGCGGTTCTTCGGAACCCACCCAACGTTCGCCGGAGGTGTGCGATGGCCACGACCCTGAAGACCCTGGTGCTGAAGACCGCGACGGTGACGAGCGTGAAGCTCGGCGCCCCGGCCGATCGCATCGGTCTGGGTCGCGTCGTCGCCACGTATCCGGCGGATGTCCAGTTCCCGGGGCAATTCTCGTTGCCCCCGCGTTCCGGGCATCGGTCGCCGAATTCCAATGCGATGCGAATGCATCGCGAGGAACCGGCGACGCGCTCGGAACGCGAGTTCCCCGGTTCCTCGGCTCGCCGCTGGCCGGCTTCGATTCTCGAATCGAAACGGCCCGCGAGTCGGGGCGGATTCCCCGCGGTCTCAAGTCCAAGTGCGCGGATCGGCGACTGCCAATCGTCCGACTGCCACGACGACCGAATGACCGCCGCGACACGGGAAAACGCCTCGGCTGCGGCCGCCGCCAAGTGAGGTGACGCACGGCATAGACGCACTCTGAACTCCTCAGTCCGCATTCCACGAATGCGGTGCGTTTGCGCTGTGAAGCCACCACCGGGACAACCAACACAGACACGCTGGTCCTGACGCGCTGTCCGGAGCGATTCGAATCGCACGGTGCGCCGGCATCCATGGAACAGACGGGCTCGCCCAGTCGTTCCCGGAACTCTGCCGCCGCATGTGTCGAGTCTCGCCACCGAACCGCGCACGATACGCGATCCCGCTTCTCCCCTCCTGATCCGGGGCAGAGCGGCCTCGCACATCGACTCGGACCCGCCGCCAAAAAGGAACTGGATCGGACGGAACGATCACCATGATGGCTTGGGACGATGTCATTGACCTGATCGAGCGGGCCCAGGCGGGCGACCGCGCGGCCTACGGCGAACTCGTCGAGCGGTTCCAAGGCAGCGTGTACGCGATGGCATTGGCGCGCGTCCGCGATCCGCTCGAAGCGCAGGAACTGGCGCAGGACGTGTTCGTGCATGCGATGCGGAAGCTGCCGCAACTCCGCGATCCGCGGTGCTTCGCCGGCTGGCTGCGGCAGATCACGGCGCGCATGGCCATCAACCGGCTCACGCGTCGCGGTCCGTTCTTCGGCGCGGATCCGGAACTGCTCGCGACCATTGCGGACGACATGCGGACAGCGGAAGCCCGTGCCGAGGTCGGCGAAGCGGTCGGGCAACTGAAGGTCGGGCTCGCCCGGCTCAAGACGCTGGACCGTGAAACGCTCGAAGCGTTCTACCTCCGCGGCCGCACGTTGAAGCAGATGGCCCGCGAGTTCGAGGTGCCCACGGGCACGATCAAGCGGCGTCTGCACGTCGCGCGGCAGCGGCTGAAGGACGAACTGCAGGAGATCGATCCGAGCCTGGCCGACCGCATGGCCGGGGCGGAACTCGAACTCGCCGTGTAAACCCCGCGAGCCGGGAGTGTGAGCGACGGAAGCCAAGCGTCGCTCACGCTCCCGGCTCTTCAATTTGGGCAGCTTGCACAAGGCACATCGTGTTTTCCGGTTCGCGCGGACTTGTGTGTTCCAGAAACTTTGCGGGTCGGGCCGGCGTTCCGCCGATGAACAGAGGTGGAATCGGCGGATCGTGCAAAGGGGCGTTCGGAATGAAACGCAACCGGGTCAAAGCGGCGGGGCTCGGACTGGCTCTGTGTGCCGGGTTCCTGCGCGGGCAGGATCCGCAACCTCCGGCCATGCTTCCCTCCGCGGTGCGCGGCGAACCGTGGCCGGCTGCGAGCGATCCCGCTCCCGCGGAAACCGTGTGGTTGCCCGCCAAGGGGCATACTCCGCCGCCCACCGTGATTCCGGCCGGGGCCGGGAATCCGCCGATCTTCGTGCTGCCGGACGCGGTGAAACCCAAGCCGACCATTCCCGAGATCCCTGCGACGAAGGTGCCCTCCCTTCCGAACGTGGAGATTCCCGCGCCGAAATCGCCGTTCGTCCCGAGCGTCGAGCTTCCCGCCACGAAGTCGCCGTTCGTCCCGAGCGTCGAGCTTCCCGCGACGAAGCTGCCCGCGATTCCCGCGATGGAGGTCGCCGCTCCGAAGGCCCCAAGCATTCCCGTGATCGACGTTCCTGCGCCGAAGGCGGCCCCGGCGGCCGAACTTCCGGAACTGCCCGCGACACCGGCTCCGTTCCCGGCCGCACCGGCGATTCCCGCACCGACGATGACGCTCGACCTGCCCGTCGTCCAGCCGAAGGTCGATCCACTCCTGAAGCCGGACCCGCTGCCGAAGCCGCGGCCGACGGTGCCGCCGATTCCGCGATCGAAGGATTCTTCGGATTCGCCTCTGACGCCGAAGCCGGCGGAGAAGGAACTGCCGACGGCCCCGCCGGAACTGATGGTGCCCGGCGGCGTACCCGTGCCCGGCAAGCACGGCACCTTCGGGTCGCCTGGCGTGCGCATCTCGAAAGACTACCCCGCGATGCACGACCTCGTGGACCACGACTTCAGCCTGTGGGGCGGATTGGGCGAGTGGTGGAGCGGTTGGGGCGTGAGCGAGGGCAGCCCGAACCTCGCCGTGGACCGGCTCGAACTCCGCATGGAGTACCTGCTGTGGTGGGTGAACGCCCAGCGCGTTCCGGTGCTCGCGACCACGTCCACCAACAGCGGGCTCGGATTCCTGGGCGAGCCCGGCACGCAGATCCTCCAAGACGCGGGCACGTTCGGCCATTCGCCTCGCGGCGGCTTCCGCGCCCGCGGCGGTTACTGGTTCGACGACTGCGGCCGCTGCGGCATCGACGGCAGCTTCTTCTTCCTCGCCAACCAGTCGAGCCATGCGTCGTTCGATTCTTCGAACTACCCGGTTCTCACGCGGCCGATCTACGCCCCGAACATCCCCGGCGAGTTCGGTGAAATCGTCGCGTACCCCGGCATCTCCACGGGCCGGCTCGACATCGAATCCACCAGCAAGTTGTGGGGCTTCGATCTGAACGTTCGCCGCGCCCTGTGCAAGACGTGCGACTCGCATTCGGAAGTGTTCGCCGGCTACCGCGCGCTCGCCCTGAACGAATCGATCGGCATCAACGAGTTCATCACGGCCCTGCCGGGGAACGAGAACAACGATCCGGCCGGAACGCTGGTCACGGTGCACGATTCCTTCCAGACGCGGAATCGCTTCAATGGCGGGCAGGTGGGCTACTACACGGAACGGACGTGGGAGCGGTGGACGCTCGAGGGACGCGGCTCGGTCGCCCTCGGCAACACGTCGCAGACCGTCGAGATCACGGGCTTCCAGACGCGGACGCGGCCCGGCCAGCCGATGGAAACGTTCAGCGGCGGCCTGCTTGCCACCGGCCCGAACCTCGGCAAGTTCGAGCGCGACCGCTTCAGCGTCGTGCCCGAGTTCAGCGTCAACGTGGGCTACTGGGTGACGCCGGTGATCAAGGCGTACGTGGGTTACAACTTCCTGTACTGGTCGAACGTGGTGCGGGCGGGCGATCAAATCGACCGCGTGGTGGACGTGACGCTGGTTCCGAACCCGCCTCCGGGGGTGCCGTTCTCGGGCCAGTACCGCCCGCAGCCCACGTTCAACCAGGCGAACCTGAGCGTGAACGGCATCCAGTTCGGCATCATGGGCCGATGGTGATCAACGCGAGCGTTCGAGGTTCAACTCGCCCGGCATCTCGCCGGAGTAGCTGGCCCAGAGTGCGTCGATGGGGTGGGCGCACCACACGTCCGGGTCGGTCTTCTTGATGTGGCGGGTGATCTGCATGAGGCAGCCGACGTTGCCGATGAACACGGCTTTCGCCCCGGTGGACGAGATGTTCGCGGCTTTGCGGTCGCCGAGTTGAGTGGCCATGCCGGGTTGCGTGAGGTTGTAGCTGCCGGCGGCACCGCAACAGAGTTCGCTCTCGGGCAGCGGCACGAGTTGCAAGCCGGGGATCAGTTCGAGCAACGACCGCGGTTGCTTGAAGATCTGCTGGGCATGCCGCAGGTGGCACGCGTCGTGGTACGTCGCCTTGATCGGCAGCGGGTGTTTCGGCTTCACCGGCCCGAGTTCGTAGAGGAACTCGCTGATGTCTTTCACCTTGCTCTGGAACCGCGCCGCGGCTTCGGCCTCGGGCGTGCCCGCCATCATGTGCGCGTAATCCTTCAACTGCGCCCCGCAGCCCGCGGCATTGTTGATGATCGCGTCCACGTGGTCGAATGCGGCTGGATCGAACGCGCCGAACGCGGAGCAGTTCTTCTTCGCGAACTCGCGGGCCGTGCCCTCTTCGGCGGAGTGCCAGTGCAGTGCGCCGCAGCAGCCTTGGTTCCGGGGAATCCACACTTCACAGCCGTTCTTTTGCAGCACGCGGGCCGTGTTCAAGTTCGTGTCCGGATACAGCGAATCCGCCACGCAGCCGAGGAAGAGCGCGACGCGCGCCCGCCGCGGTCCCTCCGCTTCGAGCACTTCGGGAAGCTGCCCGTAGTGCGGCTTCAGGTCCGGGAGCATCTCCTTCATCGCCCGGAACGACGGCGGAATGAGCTTCTCCAAGCCGGTCTTGCGGAGCAGCCAGTCGAGGCCGGTCCACTGCATCAGGCGGGCCGGCGCGAGGCTGAGCCGGTTCGCCCACCGGTACGGGAAGATGTTGAACAGCATGAAACGCTGGAGCGGGTTCAGTGTTTGAACGGCGCGGCCCGGTTCGAGATGGCTGAGGTGTTCGCGGAACGGCTCGATGATGCGGCCGTACTGGACGCCGGAGGGGCACGCCGTCTCGCAGGCCCGGCAATTCAGGCACAGGTCCAAGTGGCCCTTCACGTCCTCGCCGAGGGGCAGCGTGCCGTCGATGACCTGCCGCATGAGGTAGATGCGGCCACGGGGAGAATCCGATTCGTTCCCCGTTTGCACGTACGTGGGGCAACTCGCGGTGCAAAGCCCGCAATGCACGCAGTCGAGAATCAGTTCGTAATCGAGGTTCGGAACGACGGGTAATGCTGTGGTCATGGTTCGGGAGGGCGAGGCTCCTGCCGAGCCGGCGAGGTCTTTGACGCGGCTCGGCTCGGCAGGAGCCTCGCCCTCCCGGCTCAGGCCAGGTTCTTCTCGAAGAACGCGACGACGCGGGCGTGGTACTCGTCTTCAGCGATGGCGATCGCTTGATTGTGCTTCGCCTTCGGCACGAGCCAAAATTCCTTCGGCTCGGCGGCGCGGGCGAAGAGCGCCTTCGCCATTTCGGGTTTGATGTACGCGTCTCCGTCGCCGTGGATCATGAGGAGCGGGCGTTTCAGCCGGGAAACGGCCTTCTCCACGCTCGGGTAGTTCACGCCACGCTCGCGTGCCACGCGGTTCAGCCCCGTGATCCCGATCAGTCCGTAGAACCAGGTCGGCAGGATGCGCTGCAGCAGGTGGCGGTCCGAGTAGATCTTGATCCAACGCTGCATGTACGGCACGACGACGGTGTAGGTGGCATACGCGCCGTCGGTCGCCACGCACTTCACCGCGGGATCGGTGGACGCCACGATGAATCCGGTGCTGCCACCCTTGGAGATGCCGAAGAGGCCCACACCCTTCTCGTCCGCGTCCGGCCGGTTCTTGAGGTATTGCAAGGCCGTCTTCATGTCCGACACGTCCTTGTCGGTCACCCATTGCAACGGTTCGTACGCGGGGTCCTTGTCGGATTCGCCCATGTTCCTTGGTTCGTAGGAGAACACGTCGAACCCGGCGGCGACGAGTTTCTCACAGTACGAGCGGGCGGCCCAGCGATCCGAGCCGTACTCGAGGCCGAAGAGAATCACACCCTTGCGAGGCGCGGCGGACTTGAAATACGAGCCGCGCAGCACGAGGCCGTCCGCACTGGTCAGAGTCACATGCTCGGCGTCGTCCACAGGCTGGCCGCGAGGGATGATGAATAGCGGCTTTTCCTGGAAGATGCGGACAAGGAACGGAACGTACCGCCAGCGCAGCAGCAGGTACAGCGCGGCGAGGAACAGACCGATGGCGACGGGCGGGATCAGGAGCACCGCAATGCCGACGTAGAACCAATAGATCACCGACCGCTCCTCCGCGGGTGACGGTTCAGGCTTCGGTCCGTGAAGCACTGCAGGGGATCAATCGCGCCAACGGCTCAGCACCAGCGAGATGTTCTGCCCGCCGAAGCCGAAACTGTTACTGAGGACGTGGTCCACGCGTTTCTCGCGGGCCACGTTGGGGATGTAATCCAAATCGCACTCGGGGTCCGGCGTCTGGTAGTTGATGGTGGGGGGCAGCACGCCCTTCCGCATCGCCAGAACGCAGATCACGAGTTCGGCCACGCCGGCCGCGGCGATCAGGTGCCCCAGCATGCTCTTACTGCTGGACACCGGAATGTTGTAGGCCTGCGGGCCGAAAACGGCCTTGATCGCGGCCGTTTCTGCGGAATCGTTCGCCTGCGTGCTGGTGCCGTGGGCGTTGATGTAGCCAATGTCCGCAGGCCCGATTCGAGCATCCTTCAGAGCGTCCGCCATCGCCCGAATCGCTCCCTTGCCTTGGGGATGCGGATCCGTCATGCGGTAGGCGTCGGCCGTGGTGCCGTAGCCGGTGAGTTCGGCGTAGATGTGAGCTCCGCGCTTCTTGGCGTGCTCCAGCTCTTCCAGAATCACGATGCCGGCACCCTCGCCGATCACGAATCCGTCCCGCGTGAGGTCGAACGGGCGGCTCGCCGTGCGGGGGCTGTCGTTGCGTTGAGAAAGTGCCGTGAGCCGGTTGAACCCGGCGATTCCGAGCGGGTGCAGCATGCTGTGCGCCCCGCCAGCCGCCATGACATCGGCGTCGCCGTCGCGGATGAGTTCGAGCGCTTCGCCGATCGCCTGCGAACTTGCGGCGCACGCCGTTTGGCACGCGATGTTCGGCCCGTCCAGTTGGAAGATGGTGCCGAGGTGCCCGATGGTCGTGTGCATCTCGACTTCGGGTTCGCGCAGAGGGTCGAGAACGTCGAAGATCGCGGCGCAGAACTTGGCGGGATCGGCGGCGCCGGTTTCGCGGTTGGCGGCGACACCGACCGAGTTCATGAGTGCGGCGAAATCTTCGGCCCCTTCACCCGAGCCGAGGTACACCCCCATGCGAGTGCGGTCGCCGATGCGTTCGTCGAGCAGTCCGGCATCCGCGAGGGCTTCCCGCGTGGCCCCGATGGCGAACTGCGTGTTCACCCCGCAATGCGAGTAGCGTTCGAGATCGTGCTTGAGGTACTTGGCGAGTTCGAAGTCCTTCACCTCGGAGGCGAAGGTGGTGGGCATGGTGCGGGCGTCGAAGCGCGTGAACGGCGCGACCGCGGTACGGCCTTCGATTTGGGACGCGTACAGGTCCGCCGGGGTGTGCCCCAGCGGCGTGATCACGCCCATCCCGGTGATGACGACTCGACGGCGCATGAAGTCTCCAAACCGCTAAACAATCTCGGGCTCATCCACCGACCACACTTCCGTTCCATCTCGCCATGTCTTCAGCCCGAAGGGCTGGCACAACATAGCCCAAGGCAAGGGCGAAGCCCGCCGCCCTGGGTTGCCGCGCCCGGGGTCTTGCAGCCTGAAAGGCTGCGACAACTCAGTCCCACACGTACCGTTCCTCCCAAGTCATGCCGTGCTTTTTGAGCAACATTCGGAACTCATCCTGAAACGATTGCTTCCGATGATGCTCCGGCTGGTTCACGATATAGGCTTGGACCTTCGCCTCGTTGGATGCACTCACCGAGAACGCCCCGTACCCGTTCTGCCAGTAGAACCGGGGCTCGCCGTTCAACTTCGCCCATCGGGAGGAACTCTTCTTCAACTCCTCGATGGCGTCGCTCATCGAAATCGTGCGGGCGAGCAGGAACAACACATGCACGTGGTCCGCGACGCCACCGATCTCCAGAGCCGGGCATTTCAATTCGGACAGCGTGCCGGCCATGTACGCGTGCAGTTTGGCCTCGAACGAGGGAACGATCAACGGTTCGCGGTGCTTCGTGCTGAACACCAGATGGACCGCGTTTCGGGCGAGGGATTGAGGCATCTCGATTCGCCTCGTGTCGCAGCCTTTCAGGCTGCATTGTGTTCTCGCTGCCGACCCAGGGCGGCGGGCTTCGCCCTTGCCCTGGGCTATGTTGTCCCAGCCCTTCGGGCTGAAATCCGTTTCGCACCGGAATGTCGCCGACCCAAGGCGGCGGGCTTCGCCCTTGCCCTGGGCTATGTTGTCCCAGCCCTTCGGGCTGAAATCGATCTGCACCTCGAAGCCAAATCATGAGCGGCCGCTATCGCGAACTCGCAATCGGTTACGCCCACGAACACGCAAGCGAGCTTACTCCTCCCACTTCTTCACGACGGCGACGGCGCATTGGCCGAGATCCGTGTACGAGGTCTTCACGGCGTAGGGTTTCGTCACCTTCCGCGGGGCGCCGGTGTGGACGGTGATCGGGCAGCCGGGGTACGCATGCTCGTGGTTCAGGGTGCCGGGCAGTTCGCCGTGCTGCAAGGCCAACACGCTGCACAGCAATTCCACGATGCCGGACGCCCCGCCCATGTTTCCGAAACGGCTCAGCGGGGCGAACACCGGCACCTCACGGCCGAACACCTCGGCGATGCCGCGGGCCTCGAACGCGTCGAACTTCGGCACACCCATCCCGTGGGCGTTCACGTGGTCCACGTCCGCCGGGGTGATGCCCGCATCCTTCATGGCGTTGCGGATGATCCGCGCCAAACCCGGTCCGGTGTGGCCGCGGTCCATGCCGGACGCGTAGCCCACCACTTCCCCGACCAGTTTCGCACCGCGCTTCTTGGCGTGTTCCAGTGTCTCCAAACCGAACGCGGCACCGCCTTCACCCAAGCAGGTGCCAGTCGCGTCCTTGTCGAACGGTCGCACGGCTGCAGTCGGCGTCTCGTTCCGGCGCGTGAGTTCGAAGAACGAGTTGAACCGCGAGAAGCTCAGCGGGTTGATCTTGGATTCGCTGCCGCCCACGAGCATGAAGTCGGCCGCCCCACGCCGCAGGATGCGGAGCGCCTCGCCGATGGCTTCCACCCCGGCCGCGTCGTTCGGGATCAGCGTGTTGCTCGGGCCCTGGATGTCGTAGAGGATCGTGACGTGGCACGCCGGCATGTTCGGCAGGTACTTCAGCATCCACATCGGGGGCATTTCGGGCACGGCGTCGCGGCCGTACTTCTCCATGTCCACCGGTTGCCGAGGGCCGCTCGTGCAAGCGAGACTCATGCGAGCGAGGTCGTTCAACTCGCTCGCCCCCATCACCGAAGCGAACTCGATGCCGAAGCGATCCGGAGGGATGGCCCCCTTCGCCAAGCCCATGTTCTGCATGGCGAACTGGGAGGCCACCACGCCGATCTGCACCGGGCGGGCCATCGCGTTCAGCGACTTGCGGTAGCTCTTTTCGATGAGGTTCTTGGCGACGAAATCCGGGATTTCCCCTGCGATGTGGCAGGGCAACGGCGTGGCGTCGAACGCCTGCACCTTGCGGATTCCGGTGGCCCCGGTGCGAAGCGATTCCCACACCGCCTCCGGAGTCGATCCGATCGGCGTGAGGAACCCGTACCCGGCAATCACCGCCCGACACGTCATGGCAAACCCCGGCGGCACCGTGCGCGGTGCATTCCGCTTCCTGTCTTGTTAAGCGATTTCGAGCGGCGGCGTGCGCCCATTTCTCCCACTCGGCGCAAAGTCCGCGGCCGGGACGCGCGGTCCTGCCGGGAATGCCTGATCTGCGGATAATTTACGACTTGGGGGCCGCCTTCGACAATCACTCTCTTCGTGTCGGCACGATCGTCGTCAGTCGAGGGTGTGGAAGAAGCGCGGCGCATGAAAAGGCCGGGTGTGGCTGTCGAACTGTCGCCCAAATCAGTTCGACTTCCATCACCCGGCCTGACAAACTATACGCGTCAAGGTTCGGCGGGATCAAGCGTCCGGCACCGACGCTTGGCGCAAGTCCATTTTCAGTATAAACTTGCAAACAAGAAGAATCTTGGATTCCTTCTGCTTCGCGTAATTGGACAATTCTTCAACCGAAAAGGAGCAGCACGTTCCACGGCGGCGTCTTCTCGAACTCGCAGCCGAGCTCAAAGTGGTCGGAGTTCTTACGGCAGCTTCGCACGATCACCGTGACGAATCCGATGTTATCCGGGGCATTCACGGCCTTCACCTGCATGGTGCTGCCGGGGGCGATCGCGGACTGGATCAGGATGCGGAGCCCGCCGGTGGAACGGTCCACCACATAGCCGTCGTTCACCCCGTTGCGGAAGGTGGTGGAGGAAAGGAGCACACGGACGGGGGCGCCTTCGCGCCGCACGGCCCCGCGGCGATCAGCGTAGGATTGCTCCGGCGGAGCCCATGTGGCCGCCTTTTCATCCTCCAGCACGCGGGTGGACGGCGTCGCAACCGCCGCCAGATCGATTTCGAGATTCGGCTTGCGGCGGAAGAAGCAGAGGTACGACAGCACGAGAATCGCGACCACGCCCCCGGAAACGATCGGGAGGTTCCCGGCAGCAAAGGTCTTCACGCTGTCCAAGAATTCGGCAAACAACATCGGGAGAATCCCTCGGGCGGTGCGAGAGTCGCAGCCGATCCCACCGCCGATGCGGGTAATTAAAGTGAACCTAGCACACGTCCCGCACAACCGGAGCAAATTCGCGCGAGGAATCGATGTTCATCCTGGCTTTGGCTTTGACAGCTGCCCCGCCGAGCATTCACGACCAGAAATCCGATCTGGTCGCTCCCAAGGCCGTGGCGGCGGAGCCGGTCGCCGGCAAACGCGTCTTCCAAGCCAATTCCGGTTTTGAGTCGTGGGAACTCCGCCACACGCTCTACCTTCCGACGGACTGGAAGCCCGGAAAGTCGTACCCGGTGATGGTCGAGTTCCCGGGCAACGGCGGGTTCCAGAACGCTCTCGGCGACCGCTGCACCGGTCGCCCCGAAGACTGCAACTTGGGCTACGGCCTCACCGAAGGAAAGGGTTGGATCTGGGTGTGCCTGCCCTTTGTCGATTCGAAGAAGAAGAAACTCGCCCTGAACTGGTGGGGCGATCCGGACGCCACGGCGGATTACTGCAAGAACACCGTTGCCCGCGTGTGTAAGGAATACGGCGGCGACCCGGACGCGGTGATCCTCGCTGGCTTCTCCCGCGGGGCGATCGCGTGCAACTACATCGGCCTGCGTGACGACGAGATCGCCAAACTGTGGCGCGGGTTCTTCGTCCACAGCCACTACGACGGCGTGCGACGCTGGCCGTATGCGGACAGCGACGCCGCCAGCGCGAAGGCCCGACTGAAGCGGCTCGGGAACCGCCCGCAGTTCATCTCGCACGAACAGAACGTCGAGGACACCAAGAAGTTCCTCGGCGACGCGAAGAACTTCACCTTCGTTCCGATCCCGTACCCGAACCACACGGACCAGTGGGTGTTGAAGGACATCCCCGAGCGGAAGCGAGCCCGCGAGTGGCTGGCAAGCGCGATCGCGAAACGCCCGTGACCGGATCGCATGCTTGAGTCCGGAGGAGCGGGTTGGTACGCTGGGGTTCCCGCCTTGGAAGCACTATGGCCCGCGTCTCCCTCCTCGCCGGATTGCTGCTCGCCTCCTTCGCATCCGCCGCCGATCCGCGGGTCGGGTTGCGGCCGGCGCATGGCGTCCCGTTGGAGAACCGCATCGAAGGAATCGCTCCGCCCGTGATCGAACGCGGCAAGACCACCCGCGTCACGTTCAGGGGTCGCGACTTCGGAACCGCCCAAGATGTGTGGCACTCTCTACCTGTTGGCGCAATCCGCGCCACCCCAGTCGAAAGCAAGCCGGATCGGATCGTGATGGACCTCACCGCATCTGCGGATGCCCCCGTGGGCGTCTGCGGTGTGCGGCTTGCCACGCAGCACGGGCTCACCAACGCAGCCCTGCTCATGATCGACGACCTTCCCGTGAGAAAGCCCGAAGGCGAACTACTCGCGATCCCGTCGACCGCATGGGGCACTTTCGGAGAAGGCACGCGTGATCGATTCCGAATCGATGTCGCAGCCGGGGAGCGGCTCGGATTCGAGGTCGTGTCCAATCGCTTGGGCAAGGACGCGGACCCGCTGCTGACCATTCGCGATGCCTCCGGCCGCATCGTGATCGAACGCGACAACGATCCGGGGCTCTACTTCGATTGCCGCTTCGAGCACCGGTTCGAGGCCGCGGGCCGGTACACGGTGGAAGTGCGCGATTCCCGATACAAGGCCGCTCCGAATCACCACTATGTGCTGCGGGTCGGTCGCTTTCCTGGCGGTCGGGTCGCGTCGCCCTCCGCGGTCGAAGTGGGGTTCACCGGCGAGGTGCGGTTGCCGGAGGTTCCCGATGCGGCGATGGAACTCGCGATGCCGCGTTCGCAACTCGGGCCGTCGTTCGCCGAACTGAAGCGGCCCGGCGACAACGGCAGCACGTGGGTGCCGGTCGCCCCGTCGCACGGGCCGATCACCGTGGCGGATGACTTCGATGAATCGCGGGACGCGGCACTCGTACAATCCGCGTCCGGGCCGACGTCGCTCGCGTTCCTGTTCTCGCCCGGCATCCGCAACCCGTTCCTGCCGCTGGATCGCAGCTTCACGGTCGGCCGCTGGCAAGCGACACCCGCGACGATCCCCGGCACCCTGTGCGGCACGCTGAAACAACCCGGCCGCACGGACGCATTCCGATTGCGACTCGCGAAAGGCGAACGCATCTTCGTCCGCGGCGAAGCCAAGAGCCTGAACTCGCCCGTCGATCTCGAGCTGGCCCTCGTGGACAAGACGGGCCGCGAGCAACGCCGCGCTGGCGAGAACAACCAGACGCGCGAGGAAGCGAGTTTCGACTTCACGGCGCCGAACACGGACAGCTACGCCCTGCTCGTTCGCGATGTGCTTCGCGATGGAAGTGCGGCTCATACCTACCGCATCGCCGTGCGGCACACGCCGTTCCCGCCGCAACTCACGGCCGAGGCTGAAGGCCTGACCGTGCCGCAGGGTTCGCATCAGCCCGTGCCGATCAACGTGAACCGGAACGGCTTCAACGGTGTGATCAAACTGCATCTCGTTGGCGGGCCCGCGGGATTGAAGCTGACACCGGACGAGGTCGGCGAAAAGGATTCAGCCGTCGTGTGCCGGCTGGAAGCGGATCGCACCGCGCCGCTCGGCGTTCACACCGTCCAGATCGTGGCGGTGGCTGGCGACCAACGCACACTCGTCACCGCGCGGCCGCTCATCGACATGAAGTGGCAGAACGTCGATCTCATTCCGCTGGCGCTCCGCGAGGATCAATCGCGGCTGCCGTTCCCTCTCGCGGATCGGTTCGCGGTTCAAGTCGCGCCGCCGTCGCCGTTCGACTTTGAACTCGCATCGGAGACGGTCCTTCTGCCGCGATATCAGAAGGCGGCCATCCCGCTGAGGGTGTCGCGGGCCGCGGGGTTCGACGGCCGCATCGTCTTCGACGCCCGCGGCGGGCAACTCGCGGAGAAAGAAGAAGGACGCACGCGGGTGTACGCCGAGATTCCCGATGCGAAGGCGAATGAGGTTCGCGGCGAGATCGTATCCAAGATTCTGTCGAACGTCGGGAAGTCTCGCATCGAAGTGACGGCGACCGCACACGCGGCCGGCCGCCGGGTGCAACTCACTCGCACGTTCCAATTGGACTTGGTGACCGCCTTCGGCTTCGAGCACGAGCCGGTGAAGGTATCACTGCTGCCCGGCGAGCGTCCCCGCGTTCGCATTCCGGTGCAGCGGGTGAAGTCGTTCGACGGCCCCGTGACGCTGCACTTCCAGAACATCCCAGGCGTGTCGCTTCCGGAGTCCGTGACGGTTCCGAAGGGGCAAACGAGCGTCGAGATCGACGTCTTCGCGGAGCCGGACGCACAACCGCGGAAGCAGGGCATCACCGTCACCGCGACCGGAGACGTGGACGGCTTTGAAGAAGAGCACCGCGGCTCGCCGATCGAGATCGAAGTGAAGAAGGTGGAGAAGAAGTGACCGGTCACTTCTTCCCTTGCGAGGGGTACACCGGGTTGAGGCCCGGTTCCCACTTGCGGGCGGCGAGATCGTGGCCGATCCGTTTGTAATGTGCGTACAGCCGCGACTCCAACTCGCGGACTCGCTCGGTGTGTTTCTCACTGAGGTCGTTCAACTCGCCGGGGTCCGTGTTCAGGTCGAACAATTCGCGCCGCCTCGATTCCATCGTCAGAATCAGCTTCCAGCCGTCCGGCGAAATGATGGACCGTTTGAAGGTGTACTCGCGGTAGTCCGTCTCGCTGAAGCAGTCGCGGTTCGGTGGCGTGCCGTGGATCGCGGACACGAGGCTCGTTCCGCGAAACTGTTCCTTCACACCCGCGACATCGACATCGAGCAGGTCCAGGATCGTCGGCATCACATCGATGCCGCTCACGCGGTGATCAATGCGGTGTTCCTCGCTTCGGCCCGGCAACTTCACGATCAGCGGCACGTGCAACTGCTCGTCGTACAGCGTGAAACCGTGATCCACGCGGCGGTGTTCGTACACCTCCGTGCCGTGGTCCGAAGTGAGCACGAAGAGCGTGCGGTCGCTCACGCCGAGTCTCTCGAACGCATCCAGAAACTGTTGGAAACGCACATCCGCGCGTTGGATCTTCTCGTCGTACACGGCCCGCCAGAACTTCACGTCCGCGTCGCGAAGCGAGAGCTTTCCGTTGGTGAGCCCCTCCTCGCGGAGAATCTCCTGCTCGATCTCGCTGCCGGTGTACCGCCGGTCGTAGCCCTTCTCGACGAAGCGGTAGTCGTAGCCGTCGTTCGGTGAGAACTGCCCGTGGCAATCGTAGCCGTGGAGGAACAGGAAGAACTTCTTCTGCTTGTTGTCTTCGAGCCACTTCAGGGCCCGCGGCATGGACCACTCGAACGAGCCGAACTTCGAGAACTCGTGCTGGTAAGTGTCGAAGCCGGCTTCGTAGCCGAAGCCGCCGCTGACGCCGGCGTTGCCCGTGAACCCACCCGTGGCGTAGCCGTTCTTCTTGAGCACCTCTGCGAGCGTGACGAGGTTCGGCGACAGTTCCTTGAGCTTGGCCGGCTTCTGCTGGTCCGGCGTGTAGAGCGCGAACTTGTTCACCATGCGGTGTTCGGAGGGGAACACGCCGGTGAACCACGTCATGGACGCGGGCACGGTCCACGACGCGACGGAGTAGGCGTGCGTGAACGAAACGGACTGCTTGGCGATGCGGTCGATGGTCGGCGTGACGTTCCGCGGGTAACCGAGCGAGCCGACGTGCGCCGCCTGCAACGCGTCGAACGAGACGAAGACGAGATTGCAGTCCCTGAACCGGGACGGCGCGACCGTCGGCGGCGGATCGTCGATCGCCACCGGCGGCGCGGCACGGCCGCACCCGGCGAGCGCGAACGCCAGCGCGAGCAGGCTACATCTTCGGATCGAAAGACACATGCTTGATGTGGGTCCGCTTCCAGGTGTAAAGGATTTCCAGCTTCCCGGCCGCGGACTCGATCATGGCGGGGTACGAGAACTCGCCCAGTTCCGTTTCGAGGTCGGTCACTTTCTTCCACGTCGCGCCGTCGTCCGAAGACTTGGCCAGGCTGATGGGCGAACGCAGGAGCGGCGACGGGTTGTAGATGAGGAACACGTCGCCACTCTTCAATTTCACCACGTCGATGCCCGCGCTCGGGTTGCCGAGTTCGGTGGATTCGGCGGGGGAGAACGTGTCGCCGCCGTCCTTCGATTCCGCGCGACACACCTTGCGGGGATCGCTGGAGCGCATCAATGCCACGATGCGACCGTCCTTCGCCTCGAACAGCGTCGGCTGAATCTGGTCGAACTTGCCGGGCACGGGAAAGGCGTTGGAGCGTCGCCACGTCTTGCCGTCGTCCGTCGAGCGGTCCACGTACGGCGTCCAGTTGCGATGGCTCTCCACGGATGTGCCGGCGAGGATCGTGCCATCCTTCAATTGGATCGGCTTCGCGCGAACCGGCCCCCACATGCCGGCGGGCATCATCGCGACCGCGGTCCACGTCTTGCCGTGGTCCGCAGACGTGCGGTGGAAGCCGGTCCATCGTTCGGGGCTCGGCCCGGCCTTGTACCAGAAGTGCAGGGTGCCCTTCTCGGATTTGAAGAGCACGGGGTTCCAGCAGGGCTGGCCGGGTTCGGAGCCGATCACCGCAGGTTCGCTCCACGCTTTGCCGTCGAAGGAAGCCGCCCAGATCTGCACGTTCTTCGCACCTTCCTTGTCACCCCCGAACCACGCCGCCAGCAGTTTGCCAGGCTCCGTCTCGACCAGAGTTGAGGCATGGCACTCCTTGAACGGCGCCTTCTCGAAGATGAACATGGGCGGCCTCCGAACCGATCCCGCACTCGTGCGGAAGCGTAGTATCGAGTATCCTATTTGAATCGTCGTTCTTCCAGCGGGTTCTCGCGATGGACACCTCTCCCGTCAATCCGGCCCCGGCGGTCGTGATCAAGCGTGTCGCGAAGCCGGCCGCGCCGTACGTGCCGGCCATCGGGCCGAAACTGCGGATCCTGTTGATCGTCACGTTCGGCCTGTTCGCGGTGCTCGGTGCCACCGGCGTGTACCTCGGGGCGGTGTCCGCGCTGAACTGGGCGAAGTCGCCGCTGAGCTACACCACGCCGTTCAGCCTGTGGATGTTCCTCGCCCACGTCGCGATCGGCGTGATCGGCACGCTGCCGTTTCTCGCGTTCGGCTTCATCCATTGGAAGACGGCACACCATCGCGAGAACCGCGTGGCCGTGCGGCTCGGCGTGCTGCTCTTCCTCGCCGGCATCGTGATCTGCGTCACCGGCTTCGCGCTCGTTCAACTGGAAAGCCTGCCGCAACTGCCGACCGGCTCCGTGGCGCGGTTGGTTGCGTATTGGCTGCACGTCGCAGTCCCGGTCGGGGCGGTGTGGCTCTATGTGAAGCACCGCCAAGCCGGGCCGCCGATCAAGTGGAAGCTCGCATACGGCTGGGGCTTCGGTGTCCTCGCGTTCACCGGCGGCATGATCGTGATGCACTCGCAGGATCCGCAGAAGTGGTTTCGCGAGGGACCCAAGGAAGGCGCCCGATACTTCGAACCCGCGGCCACCCGCACCGCCGATGGCAAGTTCATCAACGCGGACACGCTCATGATGGACGCGTACTGCACCAAGTGCCACGCGGACGCGGCCAACGACCACTTCCACTCCGCCCACAAGTTCAGTTCATTCAACAACCCCGCGTACCTCTTCAGTGTCCGCGAGACTCGCAAGGTGGCGAAGGAACGCGACAACGACGTGAAGGCGTCCCGCTGGTGCGCCGGTTGCCACGACCCGGTGCCATTCCTCAGCGGCGCGTTCGACGATCCGAACTACGACGATGTGAACCATCCCACCTCGCAGGCCGGCATCACTTGCACCGTGTGCCACGCCATGACGCACATGCACGGCACGCTCGGCAACGGCGGCTACACGCTGGAGGAACCCGCCCACTACCCCTTCGCCAAGAGCGAGAACGCCGCCCTGCAGTGGATCAACCAGCAACTCGTGAAGGCGAAGCCGGACTTCCACAAGCAGACGTTCCTGAAGCCGTTCCACAAGTCCGCGGAGTTTTGCGCCTCGTGCCACAAGGTGAGCCTGCCGGTGGAACTGAACCACTACAAGGAGTTCCTCCGCGGCCAGAACCACTACGACACGTACCTTCTGAGCGGCGTCTCGGGGCACGGCACCCGCAGCTTCTACTACCCGGAGAAGGCCAAGACCAACTGCGCCGAGTGCCATATGCCGCTACAGGCGAGTGCGGACTTCGGCGCCAAGGACTTCGACGGCAGCGGCGTCCGCAAGATCCACAACCACCGCTTCCCGGGCTCGAACACCGGCCTGTTCACACTGCTGCAGAAGGAACCTCGCTACGAGAAGCACTCCGCGGAGTTCCAGAAGACGATCGACATGCACGCCGACTACCTGCGCGGCGTCGCACCGGACGGCTCGGACAAAAAGGTTCGAATCGATCTCTTCGGGCTGAAGACCGGCACGGAGTTGGACGCGCCGGTCACGCAGCTTCGCCCCGAGTTGCCGAAGCTGCAGCCGGGCCAAAGCTACATCGTGGAAGTGGTCGTACGTACGCTCGGCATGGGCCACCCGTTCAGCCAAGGCACCGTGGATTCGAATGAAATCTGGGTGGACTTCAAAGCCTCGTCCGGCGGCAAGGTCTTCGCGCAGAACGGAGCATTGGCGAATCCGGACGACACCGGCGAAGTGGATCGCTGGTCGCACTTCATCAACGTCCACATGCTGGACCGCAACGGGAACCGCATCAATCGCCGCAATCCGCAGGACATCTTCACGCCGCTCTACGACAAGCAGATCGGACCCGGTGCCGCGGCGGTCGTGCACTACCGGCTGGACATACCCTCAGGCCTCACCGCTCCCGTGGAACTGAGCGCGGCCGTGCGATACCGCAAGTTCGATTACGAGTACATGGCGCTCGTTCACAAGGACAAGCCGGTGCCGAAGCTGCCCATCGTGGACGTGTGCTCGGACAAGGTGACGCTGCCGGTGAACGGAGTCGCGGCCGAAGTGCCGCCGCAAACGTCGCCGATCAAGGCGGGGTGGCAGCGGTGGAACGATTACGGCATCGGCAGTTTCCTTGAAGGCGGCGGCAAACGCGGCAACTTCAAGCAAGCGGAAGACGCGTTCCGCAAGCTCCTCACGGTCGCTCCACCCGAGGCGGCGTGGAACGCGCACCTGAATCTGGCCCGCGTGTACTTGGAAGAAGGGCGGCTGGATGAGGCGGCGGCCCGGCTCGTGGCATCCGCCGAGACGACGCCGCCCGCACCCGCGTGGAGCCGCTCGTGGTTCGGCGCGCTCGTGAGCAGCGGGCTCGCCACCCGTAAGGAACACCTCGACACCGTGATCCGCGATCTGCGCGAACTGCTCAATCCGGACAACCAACCGAAGGACCGCAACTTCGACTTCTCGCTGGATTACGTGGTGTGGAACGCGCTCGCGAGCCGGCTGTACGCCCGCCGCCTGTACGAGCCGGAGGATTCACCGGCTCGCGCCGACTTCCTCGTTCAAACCATCACCGCGGCCGAACGCGTGTTGCGGCTCGACTCCGAGGATGTGGCGGCACACGACCTGCTGGCCAACGCTTATCGCGAGCTCGGGAGGCTCGATGCGGCCGGCGAGGTGGACAAGCCGACCGCCGAGTGGGCGACGAAGGCCGCCACCGACGCCGCGAATGCGAAGGGGTCGAAGAGCAGCCGCATCGCGGCGTGCGCCTCGATCCGCTCCGGAATTCCCGGGCTGCCCGCTCCGCGGATCCGTTCGATCCGCGAAGCGATCGATCTGCTGCGGCCCGCGTTCCACCAAGAGAACGATCCGGAGATCAAGGCGGCGCTGGCGGCGACGCTGGCGGTGCTGCACCGCGAATCGCACACCGTGTACAAGCCGGACGAGGTCGCACGCTCCAACTCGACTCAGATCTACCGGCAGAAGAACCCGATCGCGAACTATGCGGCCCGCGACCGCGTGATCTACCCGACCACGCAGCCGCAACGCGAATCGATTCTCAAGAGCGGTGAACTGCCGCGTTGAGATGCCCGCTATTCCTCGGTCGCGCGGCGTTCGAGCTCCGGCAGCCACCAAGCGGCCGCGCCGCGGCCGGAGGCGACCAACAGCACGTCTTCGCGCCCGTAAGCGATCGCGCCGTCCGAGCCCGCCAACTTCACCTCGTAAAGCTTCTTCCCCGTCTCGGGGATCCAGAAGCTCACGCGGCCCGAGTCGTCCAGCACCGCCACCTCACCGCCGCAGAAGTTGAACGCGACGGAGCGGATCGCAGTGCCGCCGGCGCGGAACTTCGTGATTTTCGTCGTGCGGTTCGGCCAATAGCCGACGAATCCGTCCGCGTCGCCGAACACAAAGTCGCCATTGGGTGAAAGATCCCATGCCCGGACGGCGGCGCGGTGCTCGGCGCTGATGAAGGGCGTGCTCGTCGGGCCGCCGACCGGGAGCGACGCGATGGTGCCGTCCGGACGGCCGGCGAGGAGACGCCCGCCGGGGTGCCACGCCAGGAATGTCGGCTTGCCGCCCGGCGGCACGAGCCCGGGCGCGGGCGCGAACAGCGGCACGGTTTCATCCGTCGGCAGCGTGGTGACGTATCCGTTCCGCGCTCGCGGCTCCGGCGCGTTCTTCACCATGTCCATCGGGAGATACCGGACGATCACCCGCTCGCCTCGCACGACGGCGAAGCGGTCGCGATTCTTCTCGAAGAATGCACCGCCGAATTCGCCGGGCACGAACAACGCGGCTCGTCGCGGCGGCTGGAGCGGCGAGAACGCCAAGCCCGTGTCGCACGTCAGCATCAGGAACTCGCCGGTCGGGTCGAGCGCGACGCGGCGCACGGCGGACGGCGTGCGCGGCCCGAGACGCGACGGCTCGAACGCGGGCTGGTTGAAGTCCCAGATGCGCGAGGAACCGTCCGCGTAACACACGAGGATGTTCTCACCGGGCATCGGCGCCATCGCAGTGACGTTCGCCGGGCCGTCCTCGAACTTCGCCACGCCGTCGCGGATGAGGAAGTCCGCGGGAGTGACGGCCGGAGGCGGTTCGGGCGGCGGTTCCGGAGGCGGCGGCTGCGGGGGAGCGGGCGGAGCCGGAGGAGGCCCCGGCGGGGGAGCGGGCGGTGCGTTCTCACTCGGGAGAAACAGGATCGCACCGGCGAGGAAGAGCCCGAGCAGGGCTGCGCTCAGCGCCGTCATCGCGCCGATCTTCACGCCGGCGGGCAGGTTCGCATACAGGGCGATGCCGGCGTTTGCGATCCCGGCCAACACAGCGAATGCCGCGGCAAGCGCGATCGAGGGGGCCAAGTCGAGCCGCTCGGACACCGCGGCCAAGAGGATCGGGCCGGAGGCGAAGCCGAGAGCGAAGATCGCACCGACCCCGGCGAGCCACCACGGCGGGCGGTATTCCGCGGGCAGCGGAACGGGCCGTGCGCCGAGCAGGAACGCGGCCGTGTCCGCCGCGAGTTCCGAGGAGCGGAACCGCACTTCGAGGCGGCGGCCGGGCACCGCCAATTCCAACTCCCCGTCCTCGCCTTCGACATGCGTTCCGACCGGGAAGTACATCCGCGGGCGATCCGGTTCCGCTTCGAGGAACAGCCCGTGCGGCGTCAGCACCCCCTGAAGCGGGCCGAGCAGTTGGCGATGCGAATCCGCCAGCACCTCCAACGCGAAGCGGAACGGCGGCGGAGCGGGTTCCGGCTCGGGCGGCGGAGGCGGTGGGGCGGGTTCCCGACGCGGATCGGGCGGCAACGCATCGTCCAGCGAGATCGCTTGGTTGTTCAGGATCGCCTGGCTCTGCGTCAGAAACGTGTCGTAAGCATCCGGAGCACGCGGCTCGGCGGCGGCGGGCGGTGCCGGCTCGAACTTCGTGAGGCATTTCGGGCACCGTGCTTTCGCGCGGTTCACCGTCGCCGGCAGCACCAGCTTGCGGCCGCAGCCCCGGCATCGCAGCGAGTCGCTCACTTCCACTCCGGCAGTCGCCCCGGTGTGAACGGTGCGTCGATCAAGTCGAGCCGCTTCTCCAGCGCGGGGAGGTCCTTCTCCACGAGTTGCTTCAGCTTCGCCAATGCCGTGGCGAACTCCTTCGAGGCGATGGCGTAGCTGTCCTTCTGCGTGCCGGTCGGCGGGCCGATGTAGCGGGAAGCCGCGCCCGCGGCGAAGCCCAAGCGGTCCCCGATGGATTCGGGCACGCTCTCCTGGCGGGCACGAAGCACGGCGTCGCCACGGAACGCGGTGACGATGCTGCGGTGGGTCGCGATCAGCGTGCGAACGGTGCTTCGATCCGCGTCTTCTCCGTTCGGCGCGGAATCGAGCGCCCGCTTGATCTGATCCAAGCGCGTACCGGCTTCCGTCGCCACGCCGTTGGCCGCGGCGACGGCCCGTTGCAACTTCAGCACCTGCCGGTGGAACGCAACCTGCTCCTTCACGTCGGCGGCGGCCGTCGCGATTTGCGGGTCGAGCACCACGTTGAACTCGGCGGACGTGGCGAGTGCGGTCGCCTTGCCGTCCACGCGTTGAAAGAGTTTCGCGGTGTACTTCCCGGGCGGAACGAGCGGGCCGGAGCCGCGCGGCGTGTCGTCGTCGTCATCATCGGGCGAAGACGCACGCGGCGCGGGCAGCGATGCGGACGGATCGCGGAGATCCCAATGGACCCGATGCGTGCCCTCGCTCGTGGCTCCGGGAATGATCCGCACCGGCACGCCTTCGCTGTCCAAGATCTGCAGCCACACGGTCGGGGGCTCTTCGTCCGCTTCCGCCCGCAGTTCCTCCGCGGATGGATATGGGATCGGTTTGCCGGCTTTCGCAAGTTCCTTTTCCGCATCCTTGCGTTTCTGCTTCTTCGTCTTGAGGCCGTCCGTGAGCACGTAGTTGATCGCAGCCCCGTACGGCGGGTTGTCCGCGGTGTAGAAACTGGCCCCTTGGAACGACTTGCCCGCGCCGCCGAACTGGCTGGACGGCACGAACAGCACCGCGTCGCGGATCGGGAAGATCGCCGCCTTCGTTTCGCTCTTCACCTTCCGCAGTGGCGAGTAGTCATCGATCACATAGATGCCGCGGCCGAAGGTGCCGATCACGAGATCGTTCATCTTCCGCTGGATGCACAGGTCCTTCACCTGAATGGTCGGCAGGCCGCTCCTGAAGCGGTGCCACGCCTTGCCGCCGTCCAGCGTGAAGAACAGGCCGAACTCGGTGCCGCAGAACAGAAGCTCGGGATCGACGTGGTCCTCGGCGAGGCAATAGACCGTGCCGCGCGGCGGCAGGTTGCCCGCAATGCTGGCCCATGTCTTACCCGCGTCCGTGCTCTTCAGCAGGTACGGGGCGAAGTCCGAGTTCTTGTGGTTGTCGAAGCCGGCGTACACGGTGTTCGCGTCGTGCTGCGAGGCGACGAGCTTGCTCACATAGGTGCGATCGGGCACGCCGGGGAACTTGTCGATCTTCGCCCATGAGGCGCCGCCGTCCGCCGTGATCTGGATCAAGCCGTCGTCGGTGCCGACGTAGATCAACCCTTCCCTCTTGGGCGATTCCGCGAGTGCGACCGAGTTGCCGTAGATGCTCGTGGAACCGTTCTTGAACACGGCCTCCGGGCTCCACAGCTTGCCCATCACTTCGAGTTTGTTGCGATCGAGTTGCCGCGTGAGATCCGGCGAGATCGCCTTCCACGAGTCGCCACGGTCCTCACTCTTGAAGAGCTTGTTCGCGGCGAAGTAGAGCCGCTTCGGGTTGTGCGGCGAGATGGTGAGCGGCGAATCCCAGTTCCACCGATAAGGCGTTTCGCCGGCCCCCGGTTGCGGCTGAAGTTGGATGCGTTGGCCCGTTCGCCGATCGAAGCGGCACAGCACCCCGTATTGCAGCGTGCCGTACACGATGTTCGGATCGGTGGGATCGACCTTCACATGGAAGCCGTCGCCGCCCTGCACCACGAACCAGTCCTGGTTCATGATGCCGTGGTTGCTGCGGGTGCGGGCGGGTCCGCCGAGCGTGAAGTTGTCCTGCGTGCCGCCGTACACGTGATAGAACGGGCCGCTTTCGTCGCAGGTGATGTCGTAGAACTGCGTGATCGGCAGGTTCGGCTTCATGTGCCAGTTCGCGCCGCGGTCGTGGCTCTCATAGATGCCGCCGTCGCACCCCACGAGGTAATACTTCGGGTCCTTCGGGTCGATCCAGATCGTGTGATTGTCCACGTGCTTGGCGGCTTCGCCGAGCGGGGAGAGTGTCTTGCCGCCGTCATTCGAGACTTGGATGAACACGTTCATCGCATAGAGCCGGTCCTTGTTCACGGGATCGACGACGAGGTGCGAGTAGTACTGGGCCTGTGCGGCGAAGGGGTTTCGCTTCTCCCACGACACGCCGCCATCCGTGCTGCGGTGAATGCCGCCGGCGCCTTCCGCGGCTTCGACGATGGAATAAACCGTATCCGGATCGGTGGGCGAGATCGCGAGGCCGATGCGGCCCAGATCGCCGGACGGCAGCCCGGCCGTGACCTTCTTCCACGTCTTGCCCGCGTCCGTGCTGCGGTGGATGGCGGACCCCGGCCCGCCGTTGATGATCGTCCACACGTGGCGGCGTCGCTGATAACTCGCGGCGAGCAAAACATCCGGGTTGCGCGGATCGAGTGTGATGTCGGTCACGCCAGTGTTCTCGTCCACGTTCAAGATGCGGGTCCACGTCTTCCCGCCGTCGGTGGTCTTGTAGAGCCCGCGTTCGCCGCCCGGCCCCCAGAGCGGCCCCTGCGCCGCGACGTAGACCGTGTCCGAATCGCGCGGGTCGATGAGAATCCTGCCGATGTGTTCGCTCGTCTTCAGGCCGACGTTCGCCCAGGTGCGTCCTCCGTCCGTGCTCTTGTACACGCCGTCGCCGTAGCCCACGCTGCGCTGGCTGTTGTTCTCGCCGGTGCCGACCCACACCGTGTTCGGGTTCTTGGGATCGAGCACCACGCAACCGATGGAATAGGAACCTTCGCCGTCGAAGACCGGTGTCCACGTCGTGCCGGCGTTCAGGGTTTTCCACACGCCGCCGGAGGCGACCGCGACGAAGTACTGCGCCCGATCCTGCGGATGCACGGCGAAGCCGACGATACGGCCGGACGTGACCGCGGGCCCGACCAGCCGCGCCTTCAACGCACCGATCGGCAGCGGTTTCTCGTCCTTCTTTTCAGGCGGTTGTGCGACCGTGAGCGCGGCCGCCAGCATGACCGTGTGCAGCATGAAGAACCCCGATCGGGATGTGCGATGAAGTGAGAATACCGATTCGGCTACGCGATTTCTTCCCACTCGAGCGTGCGGCCGGCGGCGAACAGTTCCGCGGCGCGGAAGTCGAACACTTCCGCGCGTTCATTCGGCCCAAGGCCCAGCGAATCGAGTGCGAGGAAGAACAGGCCGTTGAGGTGTGCGATGCGGGCGTCCGGGATCTTCACCTTCGGCAGGTTCGGCCGCATCTGAAAGCGGAATTCCTCGACGCCACCGAGCCGCAGCTTCAGCCGTACGGGCTTGGGCTCCGTACCGAGGTCCTTGATCGCCGTTCGCACCGAGAGGCGGAACTCGATCGCGATGTCCCGTTCGGAGGGTTGGCGCACGCGGATGCCGCGCACGCGGCCGCCGGGGAACCGGTAGCGGCGGAGAAACGAAGCCAAATCTTGCGGTTGAATGGGGTTCATGAATCACACGAAGGAATCAAACACGCGGACGCCGGCCCATGTCGGCTTGTTCTTGTCCACGAACTTCACATGATCCGGGTCGTCCTGGTAGTTGTCGTGCGATTGCTTCGAGTCGAAGACCAAGTGCAGGCCCACGTCCCAGTTCTGGTCGTTCACCTCGCGATTGAGTTCTTTGCAGATCGGCCCGGCGGCGAAGAATACGATCCCCGGCTGGAGGTTGAGGTACTTCTTGCAGTCCGCCACGAGCGCGGCGACATTCGCCTCCGAGGAATCCTTCAGCTTGAAGAACACGTTGTGGGCCAATCGCGCAGCCATGGCTCGCCTCCGGGCAGAGTCTGTTGTGGTTGAAGTCCTTCGGTCACGTCTTGCACTTGGGCGGCCCGAGCACTTCCTTCAGGATCACAGCCATCGCCATGCCGTGACCGGACGTGAGCAGCGTCGCGAGGTTCGTATCCAGCTTGGACCGCGATTTCGAGCCGGGCAGCGCGGGAAGTTTCGCCACTCTCGTGGCGGACGGTGCGCCGGTGCCAGTTGTCGCCGCCGGAATCGCACCCACCACGGAAGCCACGGGGAGCGATGCGGGATCGACCTTGCCGGGGGACAACGTGCCCGGCAGCACCGGGATCGGCGGAGCGTCCATCGGCGTCAGATCGACGCGCTTCCGCTTGGGCGGCTCCACCACCTCCGCGACCGGTTTCACCGGGCGGGTCTTCTCCCGCTGCGACTTGCTCGCGGGACGCGATTGCGGTTTCGGCACCGGCTCCGCCTTCGGCTTGGCGGCCGTCGGTTCCGCTTCTTCGGTGTTCTTCCGCCGCAACCGATCGATCTCGGCCAAGAAGCGATCCATGTCCCTCTGCGCCTGGCGCGGTGCGTCGCCGCGTGCCGCGCGCGGCGGTGGTGCGTTCGCCTCGTTCAACTTGTTCAAGAACTGCGAGATCGCACCGACGACCGCGGTGATCACCACGATGGCCACGATCAGCAGGATCAAACCTTGCGGCATGACGGCACCCGGTGACGGATCAGGATCGGCCCGCGGAATCGTTGCCGGACATCGACGCGATGTTGTTCCGCATCGTCGTGTCCGACTGGAGGTTCTTCATGTTGTAAAAGTCCATCACGCCCAAGTGTCCGGACTTGAACGCTTCCGAGATCGCCTGCGGAACCTGGGCCTCGGCCTCGACAACCTTCGCGCGGTTCTCTTCGACGAGGGCACGCATTTCCTGCTCGCGGGCCACGGCAGCCGCGCGTCGCTTCTCGGCTTCGGCCTGGGCCACGCGAAGGTCCGCGGCCGCTTGATCACCGGCGAGCTTGGCACCGATGTTCTCGCCCGGCTCCAGATTCGCGATATCGATCGAGACGATTTCGAACGCCGTCTGTGCGTCCAAGCCGGAGTGGAGCACGGTCTGCGAAATGAGGCCGGGGTTCGCCAGGACCTCCTTATGGTCATGGGCGGAACCGATGGCCTTCACGATGCCTTCGCCGACGCGGGCGATGATCGTTTCTTCCGTGGCACCGCCGACGAGCCGCTCCAGTTTCGTCCGCACCGTCACGCGGGCCTTCGCGAGAAGCTGAATGCCGTTCTTGCAGACCGCGTCCAGGAACTGCTTGCCCTTGGCGGGGTCCGGGCAATCGATGACCTTGGGATTCACGGACGTCCGGACGGCTTCGAGGACGTCGCGGCCGGCGAGGTCGATGGCGGCCGCGGTCCGCCACGGCAGATCGAGGCCGGCCTTGTGGGCGGCGATCACGGCCGTCGCCGTCTTGGGCACGTTGCCGCGGGCGAGGAAGTGCGACTCCAAGTCGCCCGTGGTCACACGGACGCCGGCCTGCACGAGCGCGATCTTCTGCCGCACGATCATGCCGTAGTCCACGTTCCGCAGCTTCATTCCGATGAGGCTGCCGATGCCGATCTCGGCCTTCGTGAGCAAGGCTTGGATCCACAGCCGGATGAAGCTGAAGAAGATGAAGAGGAAGACGAGGAAGATCAGCACCGCGATGCCGGCGACGATCAGCAGCAGCATTTCGCCGCTGCCGAGCTTGCCGTTCTCGGCGAAGAGGGGAGCCATCACGGTGCGTTCCTTTCGGTTGTACGGCGGATCAAATCGAGAAACTCGTAGGGTGGGCCGGACCGCGTGCCCGCGCAGGCGGCCGCGGCGGGAGGCCCACGCGGCATCTGCAACCACTCGCCGTGGACCTCCCCCCGCTGCCATCGCTTCGCGATTGGCAGCGGCCCGGCCCACCCTACGGCCAAACGATCGTCATAGATCGAGGTCGTCCAGGAGTTTGTTCGCCGGCGGGCCGTCGAGATTGATGTCGTTGATCTCGCGAGGGGCTTCCATCTCCCGCACCACAACCGATCCGGCCTTCACATCCACGCAGCGAACCCACGTACCGGCTTCGATCCACATTCCCTCGGTATTGGCATCATATCGCCGGCCGTCGAACTCGACCGATCCGGACGGCCGCAACGTGGTCACGGCCTTGCCGACGCGGCCCTTCAGGGCGGCGAGCCCCGCCAGTTGCGGCACATCGAGCGCGGTGACGTCCGTGTTCTCGGCATCGAGCGCGGATTTCAGCGACATCCGTTTGTAGGCGGACGCCGCGACGAACCCCGCGAGCGGCAGGCCGATCGAAACTCCGACCAACGCCACCGCCGCCTCCACGGTGTCCCCGTAGTACAGGATCGTACCGACGCCCCCGGCAAAGCACAACACGGCGCCCACCACGAGGAAGCCGCCCGTGGGCAGCAGGATCTCGGCGGCCAACAGCACCGCTCCGATCGCGATCAGCACCAGCGCCAGCGTCAGGTAGTCCATGTGACGTTGTTGTATTCGGCCGGGCGGAATCACGCTCGCCGGCCGAAGAGGTTCCATTTGCGGCCGCGCTGTTCGGCCTCGCGGAACAGCACCGCTTCGCGGTTGAACTGTCGGATCGCGCCCCACAGACCGAGCGAGATCAGCAGCACCAAACTGCCGACCACGGCGGGCACGTGCTGCCACGGGAACGGGTCCGGCCGCACGGACATCAGCCGCTGCTGGAGCAGGAGCGCGTTCGTCACCGGCACCCACGAGGTCTTCGCATCGAGTTCCATCCCCGGCGCCATGCTCCAGTATGCGAGCGGCAGCACCACGAAGAAGATCGGCACCATGTAGTAGTTGCCTTCCTTCGTGCTGCGGGCGAAGACGCCGAGGGCGAGGCAACCGGCGGCGAAGAGCATCGCCATGGGCAGCGACGCGAGCACGCATGCCGCCAGCCCTTCGAGCGAGAGCAGTTCCGCCCTCATCGCGGCCTGGGCCCCCGCCACCGCCCCCACCATCAGCGCGATGTTCCAGACCGCCGTGCCGAAGGACAGGAACGTCACTGCGAGGAATTTCCCCGCCACGATCTCCGTGCGTTCCGCGGGGCTGATCAACAGCGTCTCCATTGTGCCGCGTTCCTTCTCGCCGGCGGTCATGTCGATGGCCGGGTGGATCGCCCCGGTGAGCACCCACATCACGAGCAACAGCGGGATCGCCTTCACGAGGACGTCGCGGAATTCGTCTGCGATGCGTTTGTTGCCGTCCTTCTCGGATTGCGGGTCGCGGATGTCCACGGGGGAATCGAAGTCCGGCGGCAGGCCGCGCCGGGCGAAGCGGACCGCCTTCACCTCGCCGGACCATTTGCGGATCACATCCGTGATGCGATTCACCGCGAGCTTCGAGTTCTCCTCGCCGTCGCGTCCCTGGATTTGAACGAACGGGCGTTCCCCGTTCTCCAACTTGGCGAGCAGGCCCGGTTCCACGGTCACGAGCGCATCCACTTGCCGCGAGGTGAGCAGCGACTGGTCCGCAGTCGGAAACTCCTTGTACTCCAACTGGCCGCCCTGTGCGGCTTCCAACTCCGATCGCCCGCTCTCGATGAATCGGCCGCGGGAGATGAGCGGCGGAAAGGACTTCCGGGTGGCATGGACGCCGGCCGGAGCGCCGATCAGCGGGCTCGGATCCAAGCCGGGCTGCGGCAGGTGTTCCGCCCCCACGACTCCGATCACCAGCTTCTTATCCTTGAGCGTCGTGGCGAAGAGAATGCCGATGCCGATGAAGAGCGGGTACATCAGCAACGGCAGTCCGAGGATGAGGAACATCGTTCGGCGGTCGCGCAGTTGGTCGCGGGCTTCGCGGACGGCGATGAGGCGGACGACGGACCGTCGCATGCGGGGCTCGGCGCAAGGTTCGAGCCGCGGTCGCTCCAGAAGAGCGACGCGCGGCTCGGGAACATCAGTCGAATTGTATCACTTCGCGTCGGCTTGGGCCTTGGCCGCCCCCGCGTTGTCACGCTTGTAGAGCGGAAGGTGGCGGTAGTACACCTCGAGCGTGAGGAGCGAGAGAGCCGTGGTGCCGATGCGGCCGCAGGAACCGCCGATGATCGCCCCGTCGGACACCCAGCTGCCGCTGTTCGGGCCTTCCTTCTTCTCCTGCAGGTTCACGAGCCAGTCCCGCATGCCGCCTTGACGCTTGCCATTCACCATCGGGCCTTCATTCCAGTTCTTCCAGTCTTCGTCGTCTTCGAAGTGAACGACCTGCGTGGCGTAGTAGTAGTAGTACATGTCCGGCAGGGACGGCGCCTTCGCCGGCGGGCGCTTCATGAGGCCGTCCACACCTTCGGCGAGGCCGGCGTTGCCCGGGCCCCACTTGCTGATGTAGTAACGGCAGAGCAGGCCCACGGCGGTGAGCGAGGTGCCGGGGGCGCCGTTCGGGCCGCTGTATCCGTACACCGCCTTGCGGGAGCCGGACGAAACCTTGTCCAAGAAACCGATGGCCTTCGTGATGCAGCCGTCCGGAACCACGATGTCTTTCGTGAGGATGCCGGCCTTCAAGGCTTGAACCTGCCAGCCGACGATCGAGGTGTCGCCGGTGGTGCCGGGAGCGTAACCCCAGCTTCCATCCGAGCCCTGCTTGGCAACGATGTAGTTGGTGGCGGCTTGGGCCGGGCGGAGCAGGAAGCCGCGGTCCTTCGTCATGCCGTACGCTTCGTTCAGGGCGATGGTCGCGATACCGTGCGAGTACATCGTGCCTTGTTTGAAGCTGCCGTCCGAGTTTTGCATGCCCGTGCCGGGCGTGCAGAGATACTGCAGGCCGCGAAGCACGGTTTGCTGATACTTCTTGCCCGCCTTGTGGGTCTCGCCGGCGGCGAGGAACGGCAGGAGGCACATGCCGGTGGAAGCGACGGTGTCGCCGCTGGAACTGCCGTCGAACACCCAGCTGCCGTTTGGCTTCTGCTGGCGGGCCAGCCACGCAAGCCCCTTGGCAACCGCCCGTTCGGATTCCTCGTTACCGCCACCGGCGCGAAGCAGTTGGCTCTTCGTGGCACCGCTGCGGCCGACGAACCCGCCGCTGGCGATGGCACCGAGGTCGCCGCCGCCGCCAGCCATCACCATGCCGGTGTCGCCGGGGGCGCCGCCCGTCTTGTCGTCGGCGATCAAACCAGGGGCTTTCAATGCCGAGCTGTCGTCCATCCGCGGATCGGGCACGCCGATCACGTCGTTGGTCACGATGTCGTCCACCGTCTTGTCGGCGATGCGTTCGAGATCGACGGCGGCTTCGAGGTTCGATTCGAGCCCCGGGTCTTCGTTGGTCAGATCCTTGGCCGGATCCTCGGCTTCCTTCTCAGCAGTCGTGTCGAGCACGCGGTTGCTTTGCACCGCTTCGACGACCCGGCCGCCGAACAGGAGGAAGAGCACCAAGGCGATGATGAGGTGCACTGCGCCGCTGGCCACCCATGCGGGAACGTGCTTCTTGACAAGCCGCTCGTGGGCCGACTCCTCGGCACCGCCCAAGCGGCGAATCACGGCCCCGGCGGGTGCAGCCGCTTTGGCGGACGCATCCTTGGCGGGCTTCACATCGGTGTCTTTATTCTCAGCCACGGGCGCAACCTCCCGGATGGAACGAAGTTTATTCTAAACCGCGGACATGAATCGAACCAGCGAAATCGGCCAATCGGCGACCATCACTGGGCACGTTTCGGCCAGATGCCAAGTTGGATGCGGCCGGGAGGCGAAGAGTTCCCGAAATTTGCGAGACTTCCACGAGCTGCCGGTGTTGCCGGGGCCCGTGGAAGCTCAATCCGTTCTCAAACCAGCTCGGTGATCGGCTTGCCGCCGACGATCATGGACGTCGGACGGCCGGTCGGGTCCTTGTACTGCAGGTCCTGCGGCAGGCCGAGCACATGGAACACGGTCGCCATCAAATCCTGCGGGCCGATCGGCGTCGTCTTCGGCACTTCCACCTTGCTGTTCGATTCGCCCACCACTTGGCCCATCTTCAACCCGCCGCCGGAAAGAGCGAGCGTGCTGAGCGGAGCCCAGTGGTCGCGGCCCGCGCTGCCGTTGATCCGCGGCGTGCGGCCGAACTCGCCGGTGATGACGAGCAACACATCGTCGTTCAGCCCGCGGTCGAAGCAGTCGTCCACGAACGCCGACACCGCACGGTCCACTTCCGGCCCGAGGCGGTTCATGCCTTCCTTGATGCCGCCGTGCATGTCCCACCCGCCGTAGTGGATGGTGACGAAGCCGACGCCGGCTTCACATAGGCGGCGGGCCATGAGCATCTGTTCGCCGAGCCCCTTGCCGTACTGGTCGCGGGTCCGCGGATCTTCGCGCTTCGGATCGAACACGTCCTTCGCCTTGCTCGTGATGAGGTCGAAGGCCTGCTGTTCAAAGCTGTCCATGCCCGCCATCAGGCCCGAGCGGTCGAGCGTGCGATCGACGCTGTCGAACTCCTTGAGCAGGCTCTTGCGATCGCCGAGGCGTTCCGCCTGCACCTGCAGCGTCATGTTCTGCCGGGCGCGGCCTTGCACGTCGAACGGGGCGTACGGCGCGCCGAGCCACGTGGGGCCGTCGCCGAGGATTCCGCCGGAGCGGACGTAGGTCGGCAGGCCGGTCGAAGGGTTGTTCGCACCGCGGTAGCGGGACACGATGGCACCGATGCCGGGCTTGTTCGCGGGCGCGCCGTTGTCGGCGGCGGCAAAGTCGTAGCCGGTCATCACCCAGTGGGTGCCGCCGCCGTGGCCGCTGTTGCGGTGGGCGAAGCTGCGGACGAACGCCATCTTGTCCGCGACCTTCGCCATGCGGGTGAAGTTGCCGCCGAGGTCGATGCCGGGCACGTTCGTGGTCACCGAGCCGGTGACGGAGCGGTACTCGGACGGTGCGGACATCTTCGGGTCGAAGGTCTCGACGTGGGTGGGACCGCCGCCGAGCCACAGCCACACGACGGAGGTGTTTCGGGTTCCGCCGGTGTTGGCGGCGCGGGCGCGGAGCAGATCGGGAAGCAGGACGCCGGTGGCGCCCAAGGCGCCGATCTTCAGGAAGTCGCGGCGGGAGCCGCCGTCGCAGGCCGGTGTGCGGCGCGATGTCACGAGCTTGAGCATGGGCGTGGTCCTCGAATGGGACGCGATACGGGAATGGGGGCAGCGTGAGGCGGGAATCGCCGGGCAGCGGCAATTGGAATCCAGTATCGGTCGGCGACGCGGCCAAGTCAAACGCAATCCGAACCGATTGGAACTGGACGATTTCCGCGAATCTTCGTCCAATACACATTCCTCCCACTCGCAGTCCCACAACCCACGAGATGCTGCCATGCGTTTCCGCACGCTGGTGATGGCCGCGGCGTTCCTCGCCGTCGCCGTCCCCGCCGCCCGGACGGACGACACACCCGCACTTGCCGAAGGCAATTGGGTGCTGTCCACCGTCGGCCCGCTCGGCGACTCCGCCGCCTGCCTGATCTCCAGCGAATGGAAAGACGGAAAGACCGTCCTCACCGTGATCGGCACCCCGCCCGCCATCGAAGGCACCATCGCGGACGTGAAGACGGACAAGGGCCTCAGCTTCAAGCTGAAGACCGTCCAGACGGTGAAGAACAACAAGACCGGCAAGGAACAGAAATTCTTCAACGAGCGCGTGTTCGTGTCCGCACCGGGCTCCTCGGGCAAGGTGATTCTCGGCAGCCTGGGCACGGATGCGTTTCCGTCCCGCGCGAAGCTCACCTCGACGACCTCGGAAAAGCTCGGCACGCTGCTGACGAAGAACGCGGCGTTCGAGAGCATGAGCACGATTCAGCAGATGAGCCAAAAGGTATTCATTGCGAAGAACAAGGCGCGGGTCGAGAAGGACAAGGAGAAGAAGAAAGAACTCCGCGAGATCGCGGACGCGCTGGAGAAGGAGACCAACGCCAAGCTGCCGGACCTGTTCCGCGGCGTGGTGAAGGAGCACGGGAGCGAATCGGTCGCATTCGACGCCGCGCAGCAACTGCTGGCGGATTCCGAAAACGCGAAGGTGAAGCTGGCGGAAGCCGCGGAACTCACCAAGCTGATCCTCAAGGACGCGGCGAAGTACGGCCCGCGTTTCGCCACACCGACGGCCACTCGCCTCGCGGACGGCTTGGTTCGCCAGAAGGGGCTCGCCGCGGTGGCGCTCATCCCGCTCGATCCCATCGTGAAGGCGATGAAAGACACCGAGAAGCTCACGTATCAGTTCGATGTGCTCAGCACGTACGTCAAGGGGCTGGAGGCCGCGGGCCGCACGGATGAGTTCAAGGCGGTCGAAGCCCGGCTCGCGAAGCTCGATGCGGCGTTGGACAAGGAATGGCACGAGACGATTCCCCCGTTCAAGCCGAAGGCGTTCGCGGGCCGCGAAGATTCGAGCCGCGTCGCGGTGCTGGAATTGTTCACCGGCGCCCAGTGCCCGCCGTGCGTCGCCGCGGACGTGGCCTTCGACGGACTGGTAAAGGCGTACAAGCCGACGGACGTGGTGCTGCTCCAGTATCACATGCACATCCCCGGCCCGGACCCGCTCACGAACCCGGCCACCATCGCCCGGTGGGATTACTACAGCGAGTTCTTCCCGTACGATCCCGAGCACCCGGAGGTGCCGGCGATCGCGGGCACGCCGAGCACGCTCTTCAACGGCAAGCCCGCGTCCGGCGGCGGCGGGCCGATGGAGTTCTCGGAGAACAAGTTCAACGACTATCGCAAGAACCTGGACACGTTGCTGAAGAAGACCAGTGAGATCAAACTGGCCGGCACCGCGACCCGCACTGGCGACAAGATCGCACTCAGCGTCGATCTGAAGGGCGTGGAAGCGAAGGACTCGTTGAAGTTGCGGCTGATGCTCGTCGAAGACACGATCAAGTACGTCGGCGGGAACCGCATCCGATTCCATCACCAAGTGGTGCGGGCGATGCCGGGCGGAGCCGCCGGCGTGGCCGCGAAGGACGGCAAGGTGACGCAGACGGCCGATGTCGCGGCCATCCGCGCCGAACTGGTGAAGTACTTGGACGAGTACGCGGCGAAGGAACGGCCCTTCCCGTACCCGAAGATCCGCCCGCTGGAGATGAAGGACCTCAAGGCCGTCGCCCTCGTGCAGGACGACAAGACGGGTGAAATCCTGCAGGCCGTGCAGTTCGACGTCACCGGCAAGTGACGGTTCACATCGCCCAGAGCCGTTCGAACTCGGCGCGGAACCGCTTCAGCAGTCCCGCGTCCGCGGTGTCGATCAGGTTCTCGTAGTTCGCGTTCGCCGCGCCGCGCGTCCAGTTGTAGCTGCCGTTGATCATCCGCAGCCCGTCGAAGATCGCGAACTTGTGGTGCATGTGGCCGTCGCGGTGGTCGGCGGATGTGGCGCGGATCAACTTCACCGCGATGCCCGCGTCCTCGAATTCCCGCAGATCCGAGCCCAGGTCGTGGGCCTTTTCCGCATCCGAGATGATCCGCAATCTCACGCCGCGGCGGTGGGCCTCCACGATCGCGCGGCTGATGCGGTCGTCCGTGATTGTGAACACGCACAAGTCCGCGTTCGTCTTCACGAGTTGGAAGCGGCGGATGATGCGGTGCAGGCATTCGTCGCCGGGCGCGAAGTACGCCGTGTCGTTGGACATGTCCGGGGCGGTGGCGTTCGCCGCGATCGGCGCCACGGACTTGAGCACGTCCTCGATCCAATCGATCACGCGGACCGCTTCCGGGTCGGACACGGCGTTCCGCGCCAAGTCGAACGCGATGTGCCGGACGACACCCTTCTCCTGGGCGCTGCGGGCATGGGCCTCCACCCACTGCGTCAACGCCTGCTTTTCGCCGCCGGAGAGCTTGCGATCCTCGAGTGATGCCGCGAGAAAGCCTTCGATCTCAGTCCGGTCCATGTCGTTCCCCCGTTCACGCGGCCTGCGTATGATTGAACTACGAGTTCGGTTTCCCACGGACACAACACGCACATGGACCTCACGCCCCGGCAAATCGTCGCGGAACTGGACAAGTACATCGTCGGGCAGGGGGCCGCGAAGCGGGCCGTGGCGGTCGCCATCCGCAACCGCTGGCGGCGGCAGCAACTCCCCGAGGAACTTCGCAAGGATGTGACTCCGAAGAACATCATCCTGATCGGGCCGACGGGCGTGGGCAAGACGGAAATCGCCCGCCGCCTCGCGCAGTTGGTCGGGGCGCCGTTCATCAAGGTGGAGGCGACCAAGTTCACGGAGGTGGGCTACGTCGGTCGCGATGTCGAGAGCATCATCCGCGACCTAACGGAGGCCGCCATCGGCCTCGTGAAGCAGGAAATGCGGCAGCAAGTGACCGACAAGGCGAAGGAACGCGTGACCGAGCGGCTGCTCGACCTTCTGGTGCCGCCCGCGCCGCGCAGCGTGCCGTGGGAGCCGGACCAAGACGTGTCCGAGGATAAGGAGAAGCAGGAATCCGAGGAACAAGAGAAACGCCAGCGCACGCGCGAGAAGTTCAAGGCGAAGCTCGAGGCGGGCGAACTCGAAGACCGCACCGTCGAACTGAACGTCGAGCAAAAGACCGTGCCCGTGCAGATCTTCTCCAACATGGGCATGGAGAACATGGATGTGGACCTGCAGAACATGTTCGACCGGATCATGCCGAAGAACAACGCGCCGCGGAACATCACCATCAAGGACGCCCGCAAGCTGCTCATGGAGCAGGAGACCGAGGCGTTGATCGACCGCGCCACCGTGACGGAAAAGGCCATCCACAAGGTGGAGAACAGCGGCATCGTGTTCCTTGATGAGATCGACAAGGTGTGCGGGCCGTCGTCCGGGCACGGGCCGGACGTGTCGCGGCAGGGCGTGCAACGCGATCTCTTGCCCGTGGTCGAAGGCACCACGGTGAACACGAAGCACGGGCCGGTGAAGTCCGACCACATCCTGTTCATCGCGGCCGGGGCGTTCCACGTGTCGAAGCCGGCGGACCTGATGCCGGAGTTGCAGGGCCGCTTCCCGATCCGCGTGGAACTCACGGACCTGACGCGCGACGATTTCTTGCGCGTGCTCACCGAGCCGAAGCACGCGCTCACGAAGCAATACTCCGAACTGCTCCGCACCGAGGGCGTGGACCTGAACTTCACCAAGGACGGGATCGAGTCGCTGGCGGACATCGCGTTCGAGGTGAACCGTTCGACGCAGAACATCGGCGCCCGCCGCCTGCACACGATCCTGGAGAAGGTGGTCGAGGAAGTGAGCTACGAAGGCCCGGACCTGCCGGAGAAGTGTGTGACCGTGGATGCGGCCTTCGTGAAGGAGAAGCTCGGCCCCATCGTGCAGAGCGAAGATTTGAGCAAGTTCATCCTGTGAGGCGAACCATGCCGCTTCGCGATCACTTTCATCCGCCGATCATCGACCGCCACTCGTGGGAAGGGTTCCACGCGTCGTGGCCGCTGATGCTCGTAGCGCGTTTATTCCCGCATCTGCCTGAGGGTTACTCCGCCGAGCCGCGCGTGCGGCTTGGCACCTATTACGAAATCGATGTCGGCGCGTTCGAGAACGAACTCGCAGATGCAGGCCAAGAATCCGGTGGCGTGGCCACGCTGCCGCGCACCGCGCCCAAGCCGACGCAAGTGATCGATGTGGATATCGGGGAACAATACGAATACGAGGTGTTGGTCTTCGACCAGAATCGGGAGCGGCAGGTGGTGGCGGCGGTGGAGTTTGTCAGCCCCGCGAACAAGGACCGACCCGAACACCGCACGGCGTTCATCACCAAGTGCGCGTCGTTGCTTCAGAAGGGCATCTGTGTGACGATCGTCGATCCCGTCACGACGCGGCACACCAACTTGTACGAAGAATTGCTGAAACTCCTGAAACGAACCGACTCCGCGCTCGGCGACGATCCGCCACACACCTATGCCGTGACGTGCCGCTCCCGGACGGTGAAGCGGCCGAGGCTCGAATCGTGGTTCCATCCGATGGAATTAGGGCAACCGCTTCCCGAACCACCCTTGTGGCTCACCGAAGACATTCACGTCCCGCTCGAACTCGAAGCGTCGTACGAAGACACCTGCCGCATCCTTCGCATCGCGTGATCACGGCTTGTCGCCGAGTTTCTGGATCGCGCCGCGGATTTCGCCCTTCGCGCCTTCGTACGTTTCCGCAGCCAAAGCCTTCTTGAGCGCCGCGAGCGATGCCGGGTCGCCGGTGTTGCCGAGCGAGCGGGCGATGTAGCCGCGGCGATGGCCGTCCGTCTCCTTCTCCAGCACGGTCACGATTTCCGGCGCGGCTTCCTTCGCGGGCAGGCCGATCATGCCGAGCGCGTGGGCGGCCTTCATCCGGACCAATGCTTCCTCGTGGTGAAGGAATTTCCGCAACGCCTTCACCTGCCCCGGCACGTCCTCGTCCATCATGGCCAAGGCACCGCGTGCGACCGTCCGCGTGACCGGATCGGCGTCTTCGGCCGCGGCCGCTTGCAGGGGTTTCACCTGCGAACGATTCTTCGGCGCAGCCTTGCCGATGCGGCCGAGCGCGCGGGCCGCCGTCTCGCGGGCTTCCTTCGTGTCATCCTTTTGAAGCTGGGCGACAAGTGCGGGAATCGCCGACTCGGACTTCACACCGAGATTGCCGATCGCCGTGGCCGCGACCGAGCGAACCTCGCCGTTCGCATCCTTGAGCGTCGCCACCATCTCGGGGAAGAGGTGCTCCGAGAGATCGGAATGAATCAGCGACTCGATCGCCTTCTTGCGAACCGCGACATCGGCGGACTTGAGATCGGCCCGCGCCTTGGCGAGCCGTTCGGCGGAGGGCTCGGGCGCGAAAGCGAGCGTGAACGCGAGAAGAGTCGGCAGCATGGGGAGGCTCCACGGAATACTCGCATCGTAGAACCTTGCGACACGGGGAGACGCCCCGCCCGGCTCACTTCTTCGCGCGGGTCGCGCTCCAATCGCCGACGGTCACTTCCAACGGCATCGATTGGCGGTCGCGCCACACCGTCAACTTCACCTTGTGGTGCGGCGGCAAGGCGGACACGAGGTTGATGAGGTGGTTCTCGTCGCGGAGGTCCACGTCTTCGAGTTTCAGCACCACGTCGCCGGGCTTCAGGCCCGCGGCCTCGGCCGGCGTGTTCGGGTGAACGATCTCCACAAGCCCGCCGCACACCTTGTTCAATCCGAGCCGCAGCGCTTCGCCCGGATCGATGGTCGTGGCCAATTGCACGCCGAGATAGCCGCGGGTGACGCGGCCCTTCTCAAAGAGTTGTGCCGCAACGCGTTTCACGAGGTTCGACGGAATGCTGAACGAGACGCCGGTGTTGTTGCCGCTCTGTGACGCGATCGCGGTGTTGATGCCGACCACTTTGCCGTCCAGATCGATGAGCGGGCCGCCGCTGGAGCCGGGGTTGATCGCGGCGTCCGTCTGAATGAACTCCTTGATGCGGATGGTGGCGCCGAGACTGATCTGGCCGCGATCCGTGGCCGAGATGATGCCGTGCGTCACCGTCTGGTTCAGGCCGAACGGGCTGCCGAAAGCGAGCACGTACTGCCCGCGGACGACACGGTCGCTGTCTCCCAGTTCCGCGGTCGGAAGGTCTTCGGAGAGGTGCAACAGCGAGATGTCCGATTCCGGATCCGCGAGCACGCGGGCGGGTTGCACGATGCGGCCGTCCTGCAGCGTGACGTACACCTTCTCGCGCGGGGCGTCGCCGACCACGTGGTTGTTGGTGACCACGACCGTGCCGCCGATGCCGGGCAGTTTCACGATGACGCCGGAACCGGATTCCTCTTTCGATTTGCCGGTGGCAGCCGTCTGCTTCACGGCGTCCACGGACACCACGGCGGGCCCCAACTTCCTCACCACCGCTTGGAAGCGGTCGCTCATGGCGAATGCGTTGGCGCGATCCTGTTCCGCGATCACGGGCTGCTGCACGGGCGGGAGCGGGAATTCATTGGCGACCGTCACCGGGGTCCGAACGAAGAGCTGGGCACCGGCCCCGCCGAGCACCGCACATCCGCCGCACATCACGACTGCCGCGACCTGCTTGATCATGGCCCCGCACCTTGAGTGAAAAGCGACACGTTTTCAATTTGGCGGCGCGACTCGCCGACAAATCCGCTTCCACTGTAGCGGGCGGGTCAACCGGGAACGCAGGCGAGTTGGGCGGAACCGGACGCGGATGTTGCGGAGAACTGCCGCACGACATGAAAAAAGCCCGCAGCCTTCGCAGGCCGCAGGCTCGTCAGGACTCCTACAAGCCCACCGACGGCTGTCGACGGGCTCGGGAACATTACTTGGCCATGTCGATCTCGAGGTCGGCAATGCGGTACTCGCGGTCGTCGTGGCTGTGGTCCGCAAGGCGGCCCCAGTCCTCTTCGCCACGGTCCAGCATCCAGTTGCTGTCGCGTTCCATCTCACGCTGGCACTTGATGCAGAGCGTGGAATACGGCAGGGCGTTCAGCCGTGCGATGAGAATCTTGCTGGAGCAGGCTTCGCACTCGCCGTACGTGCCTTGTTTGAGGCGTTTGAGCGCTCGCTCGACTTGGGCGAGTTCCTTCGCCTCGAGTTCGGCGAGTTGCGAAGCCATTTCCTCACCGCTGGCGTCGAAGGCCGCATCGGCGGCATCGCCGCCTTGCGACTTGCTGAGTGAAAGATCGGCCAACTCGATGCCGAGCCGCTTGCGCAATTCCAAGCGGCGGGCCGAGAGCGTCTTGTGAATCTGCTTGAGTGCTTCGTTGCGGGCCATGGCTCGCCACCTCCTGGGGGCTTGCTTCCGTCGGTTGCTTGAATGAACCGTGGGAGCCGGTGCGGGTTCGGGGTTGAAGTCTCCGGTCATCCTTATTCTGTTCCCGCTGTCGATTATTATCGGCCGCGGGTCCGGGTCTTTCAGAACCCGGTTGGCGTGAAGGCGGAATCCGTGTCCACCCGGCCGTTGCGATCCTTACCTTTGACGCGGTTGGAACCGCGATCGATTCCGAAGTTCAACAGGAATCGGGGGAATCGCTGGGATGCACAACGAGAGCAACTGCGGTGCCGTTTGCGAATTCCGAGAGAATTTCCGGGCGGAAGTGCCTGAGCTGAGCCGCCGTCTTTCCACACCCCGGCGCAGCCCTGCCGCCGTCTGAGACACACCGTCCAACTTCATACATCAGGATGAGACAGCCCGGCCCAGCCATTGGCCAAACCGATGTGTGCTTGGCCGGTGGCCGGTTGGCCGGTTGATCCTGCGAGGCGATCCATGAGCGAACCCGCGCCGCACGAACCGTTCGTTTCGCCGAACCAAACGATTCCCGAGTTCACGTGGCCCACGGTGCTCACGGGAGCCTTGCTCGGCATCCTGTTCGGTGCGTCGAGTCTGTACCTGGTGCTGAAGGTCGGGCTCACGGTGTCCGCATCCGTGCCCATCGCGGTGCTCTCGATCACGCTCTTCCGCGCGTTCTCAAAGGCTTTTGGCGTTCGCAAGGCCACCATCCTCGAGAACAACATCGTCCAAACCACCGGCAGTGCGGGCGAGTCCATCGCCTTCGGCGTCGGCGTCACCATGCCCGCCCTGCTGCTCCTCGGATTCGAGATGGATCCCTGGCGGGTCATGACCGTGAGCGTGCTCGGCGGCGTGCTCGGCATCCTGATGATGATCCCCCTCCGTCGTGCGTTCATCGTGAAGCAGCACGGCAAGCTGGTGTACCCGGAAGGCACAGCCTGTGCGGAAGTGCTGGTCGCCGGCGAAAAGGGCGGTGCGACCGCAAAGATGGTCTTCGTCGGCTTCGGTGTCGCGTTCGTACACAAGTTCCTGACCGCGGCCGGGAAACTGTGGTCCGGCGAACCTTCGGTGCATCTCTATTCCACGGAAGCGGGCAAGACCACGGGCCTGAAGGGCAGCCAACTCAGCGGTGAACTTTCACCCGAGCTCATGGGCGTGGGTTTCCTCATCGGGCCGCGGATCGCCTCACTGATGATGGCGGGAGCCGTGCTGTCGTACTTCGTGCTCGGCCCGGCGATCGCTCACTTCGGAGCAAGCTCCACGGAGCCGGTCGCCCCGGCGAAGTGGGATCCGGACAAACCCAAGGATCTCGAGAACCCCGGCCTCATCCGCAACATGGAACCGGACGATTTGCGGGCCGTGTACCTTCGGTTCATCGGTGCGGGGGCCGTGGCCGCGGGAGGCATCATCAGCATGTGCCGCGCACTGCCGCTGATCTTCGGCTCGATCGCCGCCGGGCTCCGCGATCTGCGTGCGTCGCGCGGCGGAACCGCCGGCTCGCTCCGCACCGAACGCGACATGCCGATGACGGTCGTGCTCTACGGCAGCCTCGCACTCGTGGTGATCCTCGCCGCCGTGCCGCAGTTGGGTCTCGGCCTCTCGCTTCAGGGATTCGCCGGGGCCGGGATGATTCTGCTCTTCGGCTTCCTGTTCGTCACGGTCTCCAGCCGGCTCACGGGCGAAGTCGGCAGCTCGTCCAACCCCATTTCCGGAATGACGATCGCAACGCTGCTTCTGGTCTGTGCCATTTTCTTGATCCTCGGGAAGACGGGGCACGACGCGATGCTCACCGCGCTCACGGTTGCCGCGGTCGTGTGCATCGCATCCTCGAACGGCGGCACGACTTCACAAGATTTGAAGACCGGCTATTTGGTCGGAGCCACGCCGTACTGGCAGCAGTGGGGCATCCTCATCGGTGCGGTCACGTCCGCACTGGTGATCGGCCTTACGATGCTGGCTTTGAACAAGGCGGGAACGCACTACACGAAGAAGGGTTTCGACACCGGCATGATGCTGCAGATGATGGGCGACGAGCCGCGGGAGCGGCCCGGCAAGCCGTACGAATCCGACACGACCGAGTACCGAGTGGTACACGTGGCACACTCGCACTTCGAGAAGGTGCCGCGCGGTCGCTACCTGGTGGATGAGGCAGGTCGCCCCGTATACCGGGCCGATCTGCCGATCTCGCGCGAAGCCGCGACCATGGACAACGGCGACGAAGCCCCGAAGGAATTCACCGCCCCGCAACCGCGGCTCTTCGCCAACATCATCCAAGGCATCTTGGGCGGCACACTCGAGTGGGGCCTCATCATCACGGGCGTACTCATCGCGGTGGCCTTGGAACTGTGCGGCATCGGCGCCCTGCCCGTCGCCGTGGGCATGTATCTCTCACTGGGCTCCACCACGCCGATCTTCATCGGCGGGATGCTGCGGCTGGTCGCGGACAAACTGCGAGGGAAGCCGAAGTCGGACGCCGAATCCGAGACGAGCCCGGGCGTGCTGCTCGCCAGCGGGTACATCGCCGGCGGCACCCTGTGCGGCCTGATCATCGCGTTCTTCGCCTTCCTGCCGGACGGCTTCAACAACGCGATCAATCTCGGTGCCCATTTGTTCGGCGAAACGATCGACGGCAAGCGGGTGTGGAAGCCGGACGCGGTGATGAACGCGAAGATCGCCGCCACTGCGATGTTCGGCCTGCTCGGAGCCGTCCTGCTGTGGATCGGCTCGCGCCGGGAGTGAAGTTGGAATCGGCCGATTCAGCGATTGCGATCCGGCCGTGAGGCCGAATATAATCAACTTCCCGCCTCCCTGCTGCCGGAGCATGCCTGCCCATGTTCGCCATTCACGGATCGAAGAACCGCTACTGCGACGGCCTGAGTCGTCGGAACTTCCTGCGTGTCGGGTCTCTCGGGCTCGGGGGGCTCACGCTGCCCGGCCTCATGCGGGCCGAAGCCGCCGCGGGCAAGCGCACGCACAAGTCCGTGATCATGGTTTATCTCACCGGCGGGCTCGCCCATCAGGACACCTTCGATCTGAAGCCCAACGCCCCGGCCGAAGTGCGCGGCGAGTTCAAACCCATTCCCACGGTGCTGCCCGGCGTGCAGTTCGGCGAACACCTGCCGATGCTCGCCCGCTGCGCGGACAAGCTTGCCGTGATCCGCTCGCTCGTCGGCCAGCGCGATGAACACAGTTCGTGGCAGATGTACACCGGCGTGACGATGGATGCGGCAAAGCGCGAACAGAAGCCGCACATGGGCAGCATCGTGGCCCGCATGCAGGGCCAGACCGATCCCGTGATGCCGGCGTTCGTCGATCTTTCGCCCACGATGCAACACAAGCCGTACAACTCGCCGGGCGCGGCGATGCTCGGCCGCGCCGCCGCCGCGGTCAAGGTGGATGGCGAGGAAGTGAACGTGATGAAGAACCTCGCGGTGCCGATGGATCAACTCACGGACCGCAAGTCGCTGCTCGCCGATCTCGACTCGTACCGCAAGTCCAGTGGCAGCAGCACCGATACGTTCCACGAACGCGCCTTCGACGTACTCACGTCCAGCAAGATGGTGGAAGCGTTGGACGTGACGAAGGAACCCGAGCGGACGCGGGAACGCTATGGACGCGGCTCACCGCGGCACCAAGGCGACGGCGGCCCGCAGTGGAACGACCAACTGCTGATTGCCCGGCGGCTCGTCGAGGCGGGCGCCCGCGTGGTCAGCCTCGCTTACGGCTTCTGGGACACCCACGGGGGCAACTTCCGCGCCTTGAAGCAACAACTGCCGCTCTTCGACAAGGGCATCTCGGCGTTGGTCGAAGACATTCACAACCGCGGGTTGAACGAGGACGTGACGGTGTGCGTGTGGGGCGAGTTCGGCCGCACCCCGAAGATCAACAAGGATGCGGGCCGCGACCACTGGGCCCGCGTGAACTCCGTTCTCTTCGCCGGCGGCGGCATGAAGGTGGGCCAAGTGATCGGCAGCACCGACAACGCGGCGGGCGAGGCGAAGGACGACCCCATCCACTACCCGAGCGTGCTGGCCACGATCTACCGCAACCTCGGCATCGACCCGCACGCCATGGTGTACGACGTGAGCAACCGCCCCGCTCCGATCCTGCCCAGCAGCGTGAACCCGATCGACAAGCTGCATTGATCACGCCGGACGCGTCGCGGCCAAGGTCGCGATGGGCAGGTCTTCCACATCGACCACCGGCATCAGTGCGAACGGGCCGGAGCCGAGCGGAGGAATGGACCACCGGCCGACCACGGCTCCTTCACCGCTCACTCGGCCCTCGTAAATCACCGCGTGCTTCCCGACATATTGCTTGAGCAGTCGCACATCACCACCGTCGGTGTATGCGCCGCCGAACGTGAACCAGCCAATGCAATCGCACCCGTCGCCTTCGATCCGGCCGTCCTGGAAGTGCAGCGTGAGCGGCTCCATCCAGCGCCGGCCCCAACCCGGCGCTTCCCAGAATCCTCTCCACATCCCGGATGGAAACACGATTGACTCCCGCGTGACGGCGTTGGTGGATGATCACCGACTCCCTGCGTGCGCAGCCGAGAGCTTGCAAGACTATCGGTATTCGTCGCGGATCGGGTGGAACACGTCCAACGCTTGGGCCGGGCCTTCGACCGGCTCGACGCGGTGGAGCACGTTTCCGGGGATGAAATAGAACTCGCCAGGCCCGAGGATGCGTTCTTCCTCACCGATCTGGAATTTCGCCCGCCCGCTCACCATCATGCCGATCTGTTCGTTCGCATGGCTGTGCCAGTCCACGACTCCGCCGGGCGTCATGTCCACGAGGGAAAGCTGCACTCGGTCCCCCGCGTAGGTGCGGATGGGGATGGTGCCGAAGATCATGTGGTGTCCGCACTCGTTTGAGGCGGGGAAATAACGGGACATGCGGTTCCTCGTCGCAACTTGCGGTGCGGAGTGAATCTTAGTGGCGGGAGCCGAGACGCCGTGAGCTCGGGGGGCTTCTGGCACCGTTTCGATTTGATTTTTCCAGTTCATCCGGGCGTGTGAACTACGATTCTGACAAGCGGTGGAGGCTCGCGCGCGATGGCGACGTGTCCGAAGTGTCAACTTCCGAATCCGGATTCGGCGGAAGCCTGCATCTGGTGCGGACGCCACAAGTTCGTGGCAGACGCGGCCCCGGTCGTCGCAGCGGCGGCCGCAGTGGGGGTTCCGGTCGAATCGCGTCCTCCGATGCCGCTCTCCTCGCACGCCAACTTGATTTTGACGCCGGCTCCGAAGAGCACATCCTCCGAAACACGGACCTTGGCCGCGACCCCGGCCGCACTGGCTGGCCAACTCGCCGTCACCACACCGGTGCCCTCGGATACCGCACCGCCGAGTATCCAAGCGAAGCTGGTCGTGCTCCGCGGGCAGCGCATCAATCAGGAATACCCCCTTTACCCCGGCCGGAACATGCTCGGGCGCTTCGCAGATCGCCCGGTGGACATCGACTTGGGGGCGCAGGAGGCGGAGGGACAGATCTGGAGTTCGCGGCAACACGCCCTCGTGACCTTCGACAAAAACGTCCTTGTGGTCGAAGACTTGAACAGCCTCAACGGGACTTGGGTGAATGCCGTACGTCTCATCCCAGGCACCAAGCGAGCACTACAGCCAAACGACATCATTCAGATCGGCACCGTGCAACTCCGCTTGGTGATCCAATAGGGGCTGCAGATCCGGATGCGCAGGATTACCGTATCCGGCTCTTAATGTGCCGGACGCGGAATTAAACCTTGGTGGCGATGTAGCCGCGGAGCAGTCCGCCGAGTTCGCGGACGCGGGTGCGCAGGCCGGCGAATTCGGAGCGGTCCACGTCCGCCTCGCGGCTCACGAGGTACATCGCGTCCGCATGAGATGCGAGGCCGTCGCGGTCCGGCGTCGCGCCCCACACGCCGCCGTCCACCAGCACCCAATCGTACCATTGGCGAAGTTGGTCGACGAGCTTGGGCATGTCCTGCGGAAGCGAGGCGGCGGCGCCCGCGGTCGCGTGGCCGGCGGGGAGAATTTGCAGGTTCGGAATCGTGGACGCCTGCACGGCCCACGCCAGCGGGATCTTCTGGGCCAGCACTTCCGCCAAGCCCTGCACTTCGGGATTGAGCGCGAACTTGCCGGCGATCGCCGGCCGCTCCAGGTTCGCATCCACGACCAGCACCCGCGGCGCGGATTCCCGCGCGAGCGTGATCGCGAGGTTCAGCAGCACGGATGTGGTGCCCGCGGCCGCGGCCGGCGACGCGAACCACAGCACGCGCGGGATCGGCTCGGGAAGCTGGGCGCGGATCTCGTCCCGCAGGGTGCGGTACTCGCCGCTGATCGGGTGATCCGGCAGGTGCAGCGCGACGAGCCCGGAATCGGGACCGTCCTTCTCAATCGCGTTGCGGACCCGGCCGGTCAGATCGTGAAAGGTAACGGAGAGATACTTCGGTTCGGCGAGCCGCGGGAAGGTGCGTTCGGCGACCGGCGCGGGTACGGGTGAGGGAGCGGGCGCGGCCGCCGGCGCAACCTCCGCTTTGTGCAGGCTCAAACCCGGTGAATACAGTGGCCCGGCGGGGTCGCCCACCTCCACGAACGGCACATCCTCGGCGAGCGGGGCCGGGGCTTCGGCCAGCGCACGGGGAGAGGTTCCGCCGCTCAACACCTTGAACATCCGACTCATTCGTGGGCTCCAGCCAATGCTCAGGCCGCCTTGCGGGTCCGCTTGCGCGGCTTCATCGACAGCGTGTCCGGTTCCGGCTCATCGAGCCCGAGCCGGCCGACGGCTTCCATCGCGGCTTCGACGTCGATCGTTTCCGATTCGCCTTGGAGGGCCAGTTCGGCGGCCAGCGTCGCGGCGCGGTTCAACAACCGCGGCACGCCCCGGCACGAACCCGTGAGCAGCGTCACTGCCTCGCCGTCGAACAGTTCGTAGAGGTCGCCGCCGGCATGTTTCACCTGGTGGCTCAGGTACGCGGCCGATTCTTCGAGGGTCAGGGATTCGAGTTCGCACTCCGCTCCCAAGCGTTGCGTGAAGCCGTGGTTCCCGCTCAACGGCGACTGCGAGGCGAGCAGCGTGAACAGGGCTGCGCCGCCGTGCGACTCGATGTTGCCGAGCAGTCGCAGTTCTTCGAGTGCGGCCGGGCCGAGGTTCTGGGCTTCATCGACGACGAGCACGAGCGGCGAATCCTGGGCGGCGTGCGAGAGGAGTTGCTCGGTGACGGCCAAGCGAAGTTCTTGCTCGCCGAGGCCGAGGTACGGGAGGTTCAGATCGAAGAGGATGGCCTGAAGCAGGTCCGCGGCGCGGTTCGCCTGGAGATTCGCGAGCACGACCCGCGGCGTGGTTTCAGGCAAGCGCTCGAGCCAGAGCCGGGCCAACAGGCTCTTGCCCAGCCCGGGTTCGCCGTGGATCAAGGCTGCCGCCTCGCGGCGGGCGAACGCCGCAGCCACGCCCGCCAGCGCCGCCTCGTGGCTGGCGGCGGGAAAGTACGAGCCCGTGTCCACCGCGGGCCAAAACGGACGGCGCGCGAGTCCGAGATGCGACCAGTCCACGCACTGCCTCCTGCCGACGGCGGGTGGCGCCGCATCCTCGCGGTGCCCACGCGAACATCGACGATTCGAATGTGAAGACTTGAACCGAACACGCGCAACTGAACAGTCGGCGGAATCGTCGCTACGCGGCTTCACGGCATTGCCCGCCTTCCCGGATCAACCCCGCCCGCTCATTTCGCGGGAACAATCGATTCCTTTGCATTCTCCCTCAAGACCCTCGCCACCGTTCGCCGAAACAGTCTGCACCAAACCACCGGTTTGCCCCGATTGCGCCCTTCGCGGCGGAGCGGGGAGCGAGGGCGTTCCCCGCCCGATTTCAAAGTGTCTTGGAAAGGAGTCCGAATCGTGAGCCTGAAACGATACGCCTTCGGTCTGGCCGCCATCGGGCTGGCTTCCACCGCGATGGCCCAACCTCCGATCAACCTTGCGACGCCGGTCGGCCCCGGCGCGTTTCCCCCGATGGCGGGCCCGCTGCCCGGCCCCGGCCCCGTGGGCATCGCCCCGCGCCCGGCGATGCCGACCCAGAACACGCTGTGGAGCTACCTCGGCGTCTCCGCCGATCAGCGCGAGTACCGCCAACGCGCCAATGCGGACACGCGGCTCGGCGAACTGCGTCAGCGGCTGCTCCCGAACCCGCGGCTCAAGACGCCGAGCCTGGCGGAACTGCAAGCCCCCGGCCCCGTCGGCGCCGCCTCGCAAGTGAAACTCGACCGCGCCAACGCCGAAAAGCGCATCGAAGCCGTGCAGTACCTCGGCACCGTGGACTGCCATGTGTGGCCGGAAGCCGAGGACGCCCTCATCGGCGCCCTCCGCGGAGATCGCAACGAGTGTGTCCGCCTCACCGCCGCCCAAGTGCTGCTCAACTGCTGCTGCTGCACGAAGAAGGTGATCAAGGCGCTGACCGAAGCCGCCAGCGGCACGGACTGCGACGGGTTCCCGGCCGAGAAGTCGTGCCGCGTCCGCGCCGCCGCCCAAGCCGCGCTCGAAAAGTGCCTCACCTGCTTCTGCGACATGGAATCGAAGTGCCCGGACAAGAACTGCGACAAGAAGAATCCGGAGTTCCCGAAGAAGGTGGACCCGCCGAAGAGCGGAGAGGGTCCCGGCACGACCACGCCCAAGGGCGAGACGGGCAAGGTCACGCCGGACGGCTTCTACGCCACCGTGCCGAACATGCCTTCGGCCACGCTCATCATCGAGGCCCGCAAAGCCCTGACGCTGGCGATCCCGATGGACTCGGACGCGATCAACCAACTGGACCTGATCGCGGCGGGCGAGCCCGGCCCGTTCGACGCCGGCCTCCGTTCGCCGAAGCCGAGCAGCCTGATCGGATTCTTCACGTCGAAGCCCGAGCCGCAATCGACGTCGACGATCATGGAGCGGCCGCTCGTCGCGACGAAGCAGGCCCCGGTGAAGTCGGTGGTGACGCCGGCCACGACCACGACCGTGGCCGCCAAGCCGGTGGTGAACGCGATCCCGCCGCTCAAGTCCGGCACGACCACCGTGTCGAACTCGAGCCCGCTGACGGCTCCGAAGCCGGCCCCGGCCGTGACGGCCGCTCCGGTGTCCGTGCCGAAGCCGCTGCCCGTGTCGCTCCCGGCCGCGAAGCCGGATCGCGCCGAGAAGGTGGCGAAGATGATGAAGGGCCTCGTGCCCGTGACGGAACTGACCGCGGGCATCGACCAACTGACGGCGGACGATCTGAAGACCCACCCGGCTCTGGTGAGCGACCTGATCGCAGCCGGCTCGCGGTCCACGAGCGTTCCGGTGCGGTTGAGCACGATGCAGGCCCTGGTTCGCTGCAACGTGAAGACGCCGGAAGCGGTGAGCGTGCTGCAAACCGCGGCCCAAACCGATCCGGACTCCGCGGTGCGGACCGCGGCCGCCGCCGGCCTGAAGTGATCGCAGAGACAGTGTGAATCAACCGGCCGGGCGCGAGGAGCAAGGACGCTCCCCCGCCCGGCCGGTTCGTTTTGCGTCGAGCTGCTCGCGAGATTATTCTGGAATCTTCTTGGTCGATCATCACTTCGCGCTTGACACGGTCGGTCGCAACGATCAAAGTATCCCTCAATCACATTCGAGCGTCATTCCCCGACACACGAGGGGGTGAATGAGATCGCTGTTCATTCTATCCGGGGCGTTCGCCGCCATCTCCGCCGGTTCGTTCCTATCGCGGTTCGCCTTCGCGGATCGGAGTGAACAAGCCGCCCCCCCCCCGCGGTGGTCGGGGAAGTTCGTTTCGTTGAACCTCATCTGAACCTGGGCACGGCGCGGCTGAACGAAACCATCGGCGGCGCGTTCACCATCGTGAACGAAACGGATCGCACCGTCACGCTGCTCGATCCGTTCAAGAGTTGGTCCTGCACGGACGCCCGCGTGGACCGTCGCACGCTCGGACCGGGCGAACAGTGCGCGTTGAAGGTGTCCGTGAACACCGGAACCAAGCGCGGCAAGCGGGCCGAGACGGTGAGCATGATCGTCACCGATCCGGACGGCTCGAACCAGCAGCAATTCGTCGGCCGCATCCTGTTCGAAGTGAAGGGTGTCTTCGAGGTCGATCCCGTTCAACTCACACTGACCCGCGCCGAACCTCGGGCTTCGTTCACCGTCCGCGGCGACCCGACTGCGGATCGCCATTCCGTTCTCGACGTCAAATCGAACCACCGCTGCGTGAAAGTGGACGCCAGCGCACTGCCGCTCGTGAAACTCGAATTGGACCTGACCACGCCGGATGAATCCATCCTGAACGTGGATTGCACCATCTACACGAACAACCCGGCTGAGGACACCATCCGGGTTCCCATTCGCGTCCGTAAGGAGTGAACGTGTCCTTCACCCCACTCTCGGGAGTGCTAGTCATGCGAACGATACTGTGCATCTTCGGCCTCTGCGTTCTCACGGCCGCAACGGTCATGGCTCAAGGCATCGGCGGCGGGACTGGCGCGCCTCCCGTGACATGCACTGGGACCAAAACAAAGACTGACAAGTGCGAGGACGGCAAGGTTCCGATCGGCTACTTCGAATCCTTCGCCTGTGAAGGCGTCTTGCCCAAGGGCGAGGGATTGGTCTGCAAGAATGCAATCGCATTCGCAATCGATGCTTTCTACTGCACCGCTCCAGAATTGGATCCGAATGTTATTCCGCGTTCCTACACGACTTTCTGCTACGACAGGACGACTCTGGTGAATTGCACCATCCGACGCCAATGTTCCCCTGAAGTCTTCTACGATCCAGACGGCACGCAACGCTCGGATTGCAAGTTGGCCCAAGGGGGCGAAACTCAGACGACTCGGTACCTGAAAGGCATGTACTCCTCGGCTACAAATCCGCCCGGTTGCACGGCGGCTCCGATCAACCCGTGAGATCTTCCCTGTGCATCGCAATGCATCCCTTGCATGAAACGAGGACGAAGTGCCCACGATTCTGCCGCTGCTCTGCATCTTCGTGCCCGCTGCCGATCCGACTTCATTGGCGGATCGGGTATCTGTCCTTATTGCCAACAAGTCAAAGGTTCCGAATCGCTACGCGATTCGGTTGCGTGTCGAAGGGCGTGTGCCGACAGCGCAAGCCCCGGCACACACCGAGTGGAGTGCCAACATCCACGTTTGGCGTGATGGAGCAAAACTCCGGGTCGATCAATTCGATGTTGAATACGTTCCGCCTCGGTCCAATCACGACACCAAGCATCGCCGAGTTGCCTGTGAGAATTGTGAGCGCGACGGCTACGGCATCCTGACCACCGTCCAGTTTGGCACGCCGGTCGTGCTTCACAAGGTGGAGTTCCACCGAATCGGTACGTTCCCCACAGATATTGCCTGCACTGCACTCGACTGGCGTTTTTTGGGTTTGGCGAATGCGGACACATGCGGTTACGCACGCTCCCACATCGCGACTGACTTCCCTAAGTTCTTCGGATTGCCCGGCGTGACGTCACGTGCGGAGAAACGCAGTGGCCGATCATGCATCATGGCTTCGCGGAGCGTGGCGATGAACAAGGCAAGTTGGTCTGTCTGGCTCAGCGAATCTGACGCCATGAATCCTGTGTATTTTGAAGACACGTTTGAAACTGCTGGCGTACCGGGGTTTCGCAAGACCGAGATAGAATGGCAATCGACTCCGGGCGGGCATCTATTTCCCAAGCGATTGACAAATCATTCGATGTTCACGATCGACGGCGCGAAAAGTGAATCCATCCAAACGCTCGTAGTCAGCCATGCGGACTTCGAGGGAGCTATCGATCCCGCCGTGTTCACCGTGGCCGGATTCGGGCTCAACGAAAAATCAACTCATCGGCTATCCGGAACTCAAGCCCGAAGATCAACCTCGCTGGAAAACGGCAAGGTCGACTACTCCGAGACCGCCGCGAAGCAGGCCGCTTCGGGCAACGCGGCCATGCCGCAGGCCGTCGCGCCGTATCCCGTGGAGAGCAACCTCTCCTCCATCATCGGCATCTGCGCCGGGGTGCTGGCGGTCGTCACCGCCGTCACGGCGTTGGTGCTCCGGCGCAGGAGGAATGCCGCATGACGCGAGTTCGACGCGCCTTGAGCCTGGTTGAGGTTCTGGTGGTGCTGAGCATCACCGGAGCGTTGATCGCGATGCTGCTGCCCGCGGTGCAAAAGGTCCGCGGAGCGGCCAAGAGACTGGCGTGCCAGTCGAACATGCGACAGATCGCGACCGCCACCCACAATTACGAATCCACGCTCGGCCATCTGCCGCCGGCGTTTCGCCACCGATCCCGTGAGACGAGCGATCCGAACGTCCAGTGGCCGCTCCTGATCGCCCCGCACCTAGAACTCGACGCCAACGCCCGGATGGTGACCGAGGACTTTCGCAAGTCCCAGGATCCGTTCCTGCCCGTCCCGCACCGAGGCGTCTCGCTTCCACTCAAGGCCTTCTCGTGCCCGTCCGATCCGCGCACGGCCGTGGCGTGGGAATACACGTTCATCTACACGCTGGCGCAGCCCAAGCCGACCCTGATCACGGTTCAGCTTGCGCTCAACTCCTACCTTGGTAACGGCGGTGCATACACGAAGTCTCGCGACGGCGTCATCGTCGCGGACGGACGCATGCCGCTCCTGCAGATCGAGGACGGCAGTTCGAACACGCTGATGTTCGGCGAACGGCCGCCCCCAGCGAACTTGTGGATCGGGTGGCTCTATGTCGGTTGGGGTGCCACCGGGCCGAACGGCAATGGAGAACTCGCATCCGTGATCGGCGTGCTGGATCCGAACCCCTTCCGAGTTCGGTATGGTTCGAGCGGCCCATGCGGCGACGGACCGTTTCCCTACCGCGAGCCCGTGTTGAACTCCACACCGGACTGTGCCATGTTCCAGTATTGGTCGCTCCATTCCGGCGGGGCGAACTTTGCGTTCGCGGACGGCTCCGTGCGGTTCCTGCCGTACTCCGCCGATGCGATCACCGGCGGCCACGCGGGCCGGCGGAGAGCCGTTGAGATTCCGTGACGCGGGCTCACTGCTTCGCCGCGCCCTTCACTTTCATCTCGATCGCGTACAAACTGGTGCCGGCAGTGATGAACAGCGTCGTCATCGCCTTGCCGCCGAAGCACGCGTTGGTGCAGTTCTCCGGGACGTCGATCTTTTGAACCAGCTTGCCGGACTTGTCGTAGACCCACGCGGCCTTGCCAGGTGTGAGGTACGTGGCCGCCACGTCGATCGTCATGCCGTCGAGCCCTTTTCGCAGAAGAGCCGCTTGTTCTTCAGCGTGCCGTCCGCCTGGATGTCGTAGGCGTTGGTCTTATTCGCGCCGATGTCCGCGACGTAGAGCGTCTTGCCGTCCGGGGTGCCGATGATGCCGTTGCACTGTTTCACGTCGCCGTCCACGCGGGAGAGTTTGCCGTCCTTCGAGAAGAAGAAAACGCCTTGGGCCTCTTGCTCGATGCCGCCGCGCTTCCAATATGGCCGCTTGTAGAACGGATCGGTGAAATACGCCGCGCCGCTCGGCGTCACCCAGATGTCGTTCGGGCCGTTGAGCAACTTGCCGCCGAAGTCTTTCACGAGCACCGTCTTCTCTTTCGTCTTCACGTCGATTCGCCACAGTTCGTTCTTCTCGTCCGCACAGGCCCAAAGCCGGCCCTCCTTGTCGAGCAAAGACTCGAGCAGCCGCACGGTTCCATGAAGGTGGACAGTTTGCCGTCCGTGCTCCAAATGTGAATGCGGTCGTTGGGTTGGTCCGTGAAGTAAACGTTGCCGTCGGCATCCGGCGCGGGGCCCTCGGTGAGCCCAGACCCGCCGGCAGGTTTGACGAGTTTCGCGCCCATCCGCGACGGGCGATTCATCGGCGACACCGACGGCGAGCGCAGGAAGGCGGTAGCGATCATCGATCTGATTCCGTGGAGAACGAGTGATTCTGGCTTCTTCGGCCGCGGCTTCGGTTGCGAGAACGCCGCAGAGCAGGTCGTCGTCATCGATCGAGGCGGCTTGTCGTCCGCGGGCAACGGTGCCGCCTTCGGCTCCGCGAGCAGGGCATCCACGAACGCTTCGCAACCGAGCACGACGCAACCGCGGCTGCGGCCGGCGTCCTGCACTTGGCGGTCGTTCGAGATCACCGTGAGTTTCGCGGGGCGGCGTTCGGAGCGGAGCAGGTCTTCGATCAATTCATCCGCGGTTGTTGAAACGAAAAGCGGACGCGGACGCCGCGATGCGGCGACTCGCGGACGAACGCGAGTTGCCGCCACCATCGAAGACGACGAGCAGGGTGTGGCCCGTACCGCGATCGGCAAGCCAGTCAAGCAACCGCGTCCGACCGCGGGCCAGCGCCTTCGCGTCGGACTTGCGATTGGCGAGGCCGATCGCATGCAGCAGGTTGTGCCCGTCGATGATCGCGTTCACACGGAGTTGTAAACGCCGGAGCCGCCCGTCGCGACGGGCGGGCTCCGGTGGCATCGGCCGGAGGAACGGCCGGATGGGCGAGCAGTTCAGTCGTCTTCGTCGTCCGCCCCGGGTTCGTCGAGACGGCGGGTTTCCCCCAGGATGCGGTACCCTCGCCAAGCCAGCGTCGAGGTCGATGACCCGGCACCGCTTCGAGCAGAACGGCCGGTCAGGTACTCTGGGGGCACCCGGCATAGCCGCATCGCAAATGGGGCAACGCACCTTGTTCATCGGCTCCCATTCCACCCGGACTTCAAATTTCACACTTCACCGGCACAACATCATCTTTCATTCTATCCAGCGTCGCCGTCACTTCACAGCCGCGGATCAGTTCCCCGGCACCCCGAACGTGGGCGATGCTTGATTAAAACTCGATCCCCGGAGATTCCTGCCGACTCTCCAGCAGCACCACCGCGAACGCACACAGGAACCAAGCCGAGGGCAGGCCCGCGAAGACCCACGGATTGAGCGGGGCGTCAACGATATTCTTCAACCCCTCCGCGAGTTGCGGCGTGGAACGCACCGCCATCAGCCCGACCACGCACACGAGATAACCCAGGCCCGTCACCATGTTCACCGTGCCGCCGAAGCCGACCACGATCTTGGACAGGTCCGTTTCCTTGAAGTTCGGCAGGTACGCCGAGACCCACGTTGATGGCGGCTCAAGCCGAGCGTTGGCCGTCGCCGCGGCGTGGAGCAGGATGCCGAGCGGGGGCAGGCCGATCAGCACGTCGAAGCGAGGATCAGGTTCCCGGCGATGAGCAACGAGCCGGTGGCCGCGAATGCGGCTTCCGCTGCAGGATCTGGCCGCGGCTCACCGGCATCAGGCCGAGGATCCAGAACTTCCGCCCCTCCAGGCTGATCAGCGGGTAGATGAAGCGCGACAGCCCGGCACACAGGAGCACCGCCGTACCGCAGAGGTTCATCAGGCTCAGGGCGTACTTGTCCATGATCGCGAGGTCGTTCTTGTAGTACTGGCGGAAGTTCGTGGCTCCGGCAGCGTAGGAACGCCGAAGAGGATGAAGAACGCCCATTGCGTCGGGTCGCGGCGGAAGGTGCGGAAGTCCTTCACCACGAGGATGCGGGTCGGGCGGTCGAGATAGCAGACGAGTGCGTTCATGATGCGGTCGAGGATGCTGGTGCGGAAGATCTTCTTGCCGCGGCCGCCGCCGGCGTGACGATCGAACGCGGTGCGGTAGAGTCGCTTCGCCGAGAACGCCGCGATGAGATAGACGACGAGGCCGTTGCTCCAGACGAGGGCGAGCGGGATGAGGGCTTCTACGGCGTCTCCGCGGGCGGCGGCGAGCAGACCGCGCGTCATCCAGTGGTTCGGAGCGAAGCCGCTGCGGATGAGGTCGAACTGGCCGATGAGGTCGTCCAGTTCGCGGCCGTTGGAGACGAGCGTCTGCCGGGCCGCGTAGCCGATGCGGACGAGCCAGATTCCGACGAGCGTGACGAAGGCCGAGAATCAGAATGGTGAGGAACTGTTTGCGGTTCCGCGGCATGAAGCGGACGAGCAAGATTGCCGCGAGCGCGGACACGGAACCGGGCAGCGGCGTAGCCGAGCGGATACAGCGGCAGCAATGTAGAAGAACCACGGCACGCCGGCGGTGATGCCGTACGCGAGGAAGATCGGCACGCCGAGCACGACGAACGCCCACGAACTGAACGCGACCGCGCTCTGGAGCTTCGTGGCGAAGATATCCGCCCGCGCCCGGCGGTGAGCCAGAAAGCGGGCTTCGGGAGCGGTGAACAAGCTGGCGTACAGGATGATGCCGGTGGAAAAGACGAGCATGCTGCCGAGTGTGAAGAAGAGCAGGTCGAGCGACCGAGACGATCGCGCGCTGAACGGGATGCGGTTCACGGCGAGTTGATGGAACAGGTACCAACCGGTGGCGAAGGTGAACCCCGCCACGAGCGCGCTGGTGAGGATCATCGAGAAGAAGCGAAGCCGGCCCGACTCCAGCGCGACGCGCAGGCCGTTCCGCGCGAGGCGGAACCGCAAGTGGCGGAACACGGCCGGTTGATGTACGACGGTGTGCATGGCGATCCTCAGGCCACGACCGGACTTTCGGGCTCTTCCGTAATCTTGAGGAACAAATCCTCCAAGCTTCCATCCATGGCCGCCTGCGTGCGCAAATCCTCCATCGTGCCGCAGCCCAGCAATCGGCCGCGATCGATGATGCCGATGCGGTCCGCGAGTTCCTCCGCGATGTCCAGCGTGTGCGTGGAGAGGAACACGGTCATGCCGTTGCCGGCGAGTTCGCGAAGCAGCGTCTTCAATTCGCGGATGCTTTTGGGATCGAGCCCGACGGTCGGCTCGTCGGCGATGAGCAACTTCGGTTCGTGGACCAATGCGGCGGCGAACACCGTGCGCTGCCTCATCCCGTGGGAGTAGCGTTCCGTGAGATCATCCGCGAACTCCTCCAAGTGGAAGAGTTCGATCACTTCGGAGATCTTCTCGCGACTGCGGTCCGCGCTCATGCCGTAGAGGTCCGCGGTGAACTGGAGGAACTCGCGGCCGGTGAGTTTCTCGTAGAGGAAGGGTTGATCCGGGACATAGCTGATGAGCGCACGGGCGGCGTCGCCGTGGGTGGCGAGGTTGAACCCGCCGACGCTCACGGTGCCGCTTGTGGGGAAGAGCAGCCCGCACACCATCTTGATGGTGGTGGTCTTGCCCGCGCCGTTGGGGCCGAGAAATGCGAACAGTTCCCCGGCCGGCACGTCGAGGGACAACTCCTGCACGGCGATCTTCGGGCCGTAGCGTTTGGTCACGTTGGTGATCGAAATCATTCGAAGAACCCCTCCCCCGGCCCCTCCCCGAAGCGGGGAGGGGGGTCTGGTGGTTATCGTTTCGGTGTAACGTTCGCGGTTCCCATGCGGTGCCGGCAAATTGAGCGGATCTCGCCGAGCACCACATCGATGCGAGAGAACACATCTTCATTGCGAACGCGGTGAACGGAAAAGCCCTTCGATTCGAGTATCTCCGTGCGATCTGCGTCTGCAGCGATTTGTGAATCGTGAACGTCGCCATCGACCTCGATCACGAGACCAGCGGCATGGCAGTAGAAGTCGGCAATGAAGCCGAATAGCACCTGTTGGCGGCGAAAGTGAAGCCCATCGAGTTGATTGCGTCGTAGATGCTGCCACAACGCGCGTTCCGCAGGTGTCATCTTGCGACGAAGTTCCTTCGCGCGTGTCACCTTACACTCTTCAACGCGTTGGCCCACGATCACGTTCGCAACGGGAGGCAACGCCTTCTCCGCGTCAGCGGAGATGTCTTGCTCCCCCTCCCCGCTTCGGGGAGGGGGTTGGGGGGAGGGGTTCTTCATTACTCATCCCTTTCCAGTGCGATGCGGTCTTCCATCAGCACGGCTTCCTGCCGCAGCACCTTGCCGTCGCTCACACGCACCCACGTGCGGGCGCGGGCTTCGCCGCTGCGGTAGGCGATCACCCAACACATCGCCTCCTCGCGCTGCCGGCCCCAGATCAACGGTTCGGGTGAAGCTCCCACTTCCGCCAGCAGAGGCTCACGCTTCGTCTGCGGAAGCGCAGTCCTGATCTTCTCCTTGAACAGCGTGGCGAGCGCGTCGCCAAGCGGGTCGATCTCCTGCACGGTCCACCGCTGGCCCGCGCGGATGCCGACGATGCGGTTCACGGGTTGCAGCGGGTTCAACGCATGGCCGTCGTTCACCGGCACCGGAGCGAGCGGTTCATCGATCATGCCCAGCGGCGAATCCAGCTTGCAGCGGCCGCTGAAAGCGCCGTTCACATTGCGACCATCGACCATCACTTCGAAGCGGAAGTCCGCCAACCGCAGCGAGCCGTTCATGGATTGTTCGCGGAGCGAACCGGACCGCGTCACGCGGGTGCGCGTCGTCATCTCGGGAATCACGAGTTCGACGCGCGCCACTTCGATGCGAACGTCCTTGTACTTCGAGGTGAACTCGAACGTGTCGTCCGAATCCTGGTACGCGAGCAGCGTGGTGAGCGTGCCAATGGGCTTGTCGCCGCGGAGCACCTTCCACTTCACGGGTACGTACTGGGTGGCTTCGTCCGAGAGGTCGGCGGCGATGGGCGGCGGGCCGCTCGCCGCGAGTCGCGGCCACACGTCCCGCACACCGACGAGCGCCAGCGTGGCGAGCCAGAAGGCGACAATGAGCGCGACGACGGGACGCGTCGGCATGGCGGAACACCGGTGAGGAATGCTTGGCCGCAAGGCCTGTTCTAAGAACCGCAATGACATGTGCGACGGGCACGCCCGCCGTACTGAAGTGACGTTGGAAGCCGCGGAACATTTCAGGAGAATGCGGCGGTCGAAGTCGGCGCGCAAGTTGCGTGAGGTCAACCGTTCCATTGGAACTCCGCTCCACCCACGGAGACACACCATGTTGCCGCCCCGTTTGCATCGCACACTCTTCGCCGGCATCCTCGGCACACTCGTACTTGCCGTTTCCTTTCCGGAAGCACCCGCGCAACCGGTCGCACGGCAACCCGCGGACGAAGCCGACGACGGCCCGGACGTGCTCGCCCGCGGCCCGGTTCACGAAGCGTACGCCTCCACGGTCGAGATGCCGAAGGCGGGCGAGATCGCGCCGAAGGCACCGCCCGCTCCGATCGAAGAACTTCCCCCGGACCAGAAGCCGGAAGGCGACAACGTTCAGTGGATCCCCGGCTACTGGGACTGGGATGATGAACGCACCGACTTCATCTGGATCAGCGGGTTCTGGCGCGTGCCGCCGCCGAACCACGTGTGGATGCCGGGCAGTTGGAACAAAGTGACCGACGGCTACCAATGGACGTCGGGGTTCTGGCAACTCACGCAACCGAACCAGCCGCAGCCGGAGTTGCAATATCTGCCGCCGCCGCCGCAACCGATCGAAGTCGGGCCGAGCACGCTCGCGCCGGACGATGCCAGCGTGTACGTCACGGGTTCGTGGGTGTGGCGGGGCCGGTACGTGTGGCGGCCGGGTTACTGGATCGCTTACCGGCCCGGCTGGATCTGGACTCCGTGCCATTACCGCTGGACACCCCTCGGCTACGTCTTCATCGACGGTTACTGGGACTACCCGCTGGCGAGCCGCGGCGTGCTGTTCGCGCCGGTGTACTACCCGCGCCGCGTCTTCGCCCCCGGCTACTACTACACGCCGCGATACGTGATCGCGACGCCGGTGCTGTTCGGGTCGTTGTTCATCCGCCGCGGGTATTCGAGCTACTACTTCGGGGATTACTACACGGTGAACTACGGCCGCATCGGCTACCAGCCGTGGTGCGCCCCCGCGATGCGCGGCGTCGCCGTGGTGCCCGCCCGCGCGTGGAGCTACGATCCGATGTGGAGCTACTACAGCGCGAATTACCGCCAGACCCCGCAGTGGTCCGTGAACATCGCGGGTGTGTACGCGGGCCGATACGACGGCTCGATGGCCCGCCCGCCGCGCACGCTCGTGCAGCAGAACCAGGTCATTCAGCGGGCCGCGAACGTCAACAACGTGTCGAACGTGACCAACAACTTCACGGTGGTGAACAACAACATCTCGGTGAACAACAAGGATGTGACGCAGCATGTGATGCTGGCACCACTCGCGATCGCACCGAAGCTGCAATCGGAAACGAAACTTCAGCCGATCTCGCAGCAGGTGCGGCAGTCGGAGGCGAAGTTCGCCAATGAACTCCGCCAAGGAGCGGTGAACCGGCAGAAGGCGGAGGCCGAAGCCTTGAAGACTCGGCCGCCGATGGGCGTGCCCGCACCGGGTTCGACACCGACTCCACCGCAGCCGGTGAAGGTGAAACTCGAGGTCCCGAAGGGCGTAGTGGCGAGGTCGCAGATTCCGGACGAGAAACGCCAGCCACCCCCGCCGCCGGTGATTCCGAAGTTCGACCCGAAGGCGAATCCGAAGATCGATCCGATGCCGACACCGAAGAGCAAGATCGATCCGATGCCGACACCGAAGAGCAAGATCGATCCGATGCCGACACCGAAGAGCAAGATCGATCCGATGCCGCTGCCGAAGGGCAAGCTTGACCCTTCCCCGACGCCGATGCCGAAGGGCAGGATCGATCCGGAGCCGAAGGGCAAGGCTGATCCGGTGCCGACGCCGAAGGGCAGGATCGATCCTCCTCCGATGCCGAAGGGCAATCCGAAGATCGATCCGCCGAAGGTGGACCCACCGAAAGTCGATCCGCCCCGGCAGCCGGTCATCCCGCCGAAGGTTGATCCGCCCAAGCCGCCCGTTGTTCAACCGAGACCTGAGCCACCGAAGCCGCCGGTGGTTCAACCGAGACCCGAGCCTCCGAAGCCGCCGGTGGTTCAACCGAGACCTGAGCCTCCGAAGCCGCCGGTGGTTCAACCGAGATCCGAGCCTCCGAAGACGCCGGTGGTTCAACCGAGACCCGAGCCTCCGAAGCCGCCGGTGGTTCAACCGAGACCCGAGCCTCCGAAGCCAGCCGTACAGCCTCGCACCGAAAATACCTCTTCCCGACCCGCGGCTCAACCGCGGGTCGTTGACTCTCCGCAAACACGCACGCCCGGCACGCAGCCACAGCCCGCCCGCGGAACGCCGAACCGGCGGCAATAGCCGACATTCTTCGAGTTTGCTTTTGTCGCTGGCGGATATGAGCGGACCGGACTCGAAACGGCAAGCGGCTCGTGAGCCGATTGACGTTTCGTGTTGCCTTTCACCTCATCGCTTCGCCTTTTGGTCGTCCACGATGATCTCGTAGCTACCGCCTTTCACGGCGACACGGAAGATCGTCTCTTCCACATCCTCGGGGCGGCGGTTGCGATAGCCGATCTCCTTGCGGGACAACTCGGCCTCCATCTCGCGCGGGAAGTACGCGAAGAACACCTTGGCGTTCTCCTTCACGCCGAGTTCGTCGCACACGGCGCGGACCGAATCGGGCCGGGTGTCCGTGAACCGGATCAGGCCGTTCAATGCCCCGAGTTCCGTGTCCGAAGCGACGGTCTTGTCACTGAGATTGCTCAGGTTGCGGAAGAAGTGACAACGCTTGTTGTCCGGCGGGATCGGCACGAGGATCACGGCCTTGAGCGCCCGGAGTTGCGCGAGGTAGTCGTCGCCGCTGGACGTGCGGAACCGCATGACCCAGCGGAGCGAGCGGGCGCGGGTGGAGTTCGCGCCGGTGCCGCCGGGGCCGGTGCCTTTGGTGCCGTCGTCGCCGCTGCCGGCGCCGGGCCCCGCGCCCTTCTTCGCCCCGATCCCGAGTAGTTTCTCCTGGAGCGACTTGTCCAGCATCGAGTACGCGGGGGCGTTGAAGTCCGAGATCGGGATGTTGCCCTCGTTGTCGAACTTGAGCGACTCGCGGAGGTTCTCCTTGATCGTCGGGAGTTCCGCGGGATTGGGCAGCACCTTGAGTTGCTCTTCGAGCGCGCTCTTGTTGGAGTCCTTGAGCGGATCCTCGACGCCGCCGGATCCGGCGGAGCCTTCGCCCGTGTCGTCCAAGCCGCCCATGTCCGGGACGAGATTGATCGGCACGTCCGAACGGTCCTTCTTCCCGCCGAAGAGGCCAAGGAAGAACATGACGAGCACGGCAGCGATGAGAACGTGCAACAGCACGGTGCCCACGGTGGCGAGCGGGAACTCGAGTCGCTTGTTGTAGCGTTCCCAGAATTCCTCTTCGGGCGGTCCGTCCGGCAGCACGGTGGGGTCTTCCGGCTTCAAGTCTTCGACGGGCGGTGGGGCAGTTGCCATGGTTCGGCCTCGCGACGGGACTGCAACTACAACCTACCCGGCCGCCGTCCGTTTGCAAAGCGCGAGCCCGAATCGCGACTATTCTCGCAGGATCGTGTGGAAGATGAGCGTGATCCGCATGTTGCTCGGCGAGTCGACGAACGCTCTCGAACGGACTCGCCACGCCCGCGAGGCGTCAAAAAGTACGCCCTCCGGCGTCAGCTACGCGAAATCCCCGCTTCCTTCATCAGCCGTTCGGTCGCCGAGTAGGCCTCGCTCACCCACTCGGCGATCTTGTCCGGCTCCGGCGAATACTCCAACTCGATGCTGATCGCGCCGTCGATTCCGAGGGCCGCGATCTCCTGCAAGTACGGGCCGAAGTTCACCACGCCGCGGCCCGGCGGCAGGTCGCCGTGAACTTTCCCGTCGCAATCGCTGATGTGAACGTGGATCGCCTTCCCCTTCAGCGCCCGCAGTTCCTCGGGCTTCGTTCCGGCCAGTTGCAGGTGGCTCACGTCGATGTTCGCCTGCACGGCCGGGTGGTTCACGTCGTCGATGAACCGCACCATGTTCGGCACGTCGTTCAGCAGCGAGAGTTTGAACGGTTCGAGCTCGAGTGCGATCTGCAAACCCAAGTCCGCCGCGTAGTCGCCGAGCGTCTTCAGGTGCCGCACGCCGGTGCTCCACTGCTCGGCGGGCGGGATCACCTGCTTCTCCCAGATGTACTCGCCGAGCACGAGCAGCACGTTCTTCGCTTCGAGTTCGTACGCGAAATCGAGGTACGCCTTGCAGCGGTCCACATGGAACCGCTGCACGCTCGGGTTGAAGTCGATGAGCCCGACCGCGACGCAGGCTACACTTACAATCGGCAACCCGGCCCGCTCGCACTCCGTGCGGATGAGCTTCCGCTCCTTTGCGTCCGTATCCAGCGGATCCGCGAAGATGTCGATCGTGTCGAAGCCGATGGCTTTGGTCTGGCGGATGCCCCACGCCGTGCCCTTGCCCGCTTGCGCCCACGCCGAGTTGATCAGTCCGAGTTTCATGGAGAGGCTCCGTTTGACCTTTGATACACTACGCGGATGCTCGAAGGGTTCGACCAGTACGGTTACCAAGGCATCTTCCTCGCGCTGATTGCGTCCGGGATGGGTCTGCCGATTCCGGAAGAACTCCCGGTGATCACGGCGGGCATCCTCGTCGGGCACGAAGACACGCAGTTGAAGTGGTACATCATGCTTCCGGTGGTGATGGCCGGCGTGGTGCTCGGGGACGGCGTGCTGTACGCGATGGGCCGGTTCTGGGGCCAGTGGCTGCTAAGCCGTCGGTGGGTCCAACGCCGCGTTCTGCCGCCGGAGAAGCGGGCCCAGATCGAGAAGAACTTCCACGACCGCGGCATCCTGGTGCTGCTCGGAGCACGGTTGCTGCCCGGCATTCGCACGCCCATCTTCATCATGGCGGGCGTGCTTCGCGTCCCGGTCACGCGTTTCCTCATCGCGGACGGGCTCTACGCGATCCCCGGCGTCAACATCCTGTTCTGGCTCGCATACATGCTGACGGACCAAGTGCTCGAGATCTTCAACAAGATCAACGCGTACCGGCCGCTGGTGGCGGTCGCCGTTCTCTCGGCGGTGGCAGGAGCGCTCGTGCAGAAGTACGTGCTCAGCCGCAAGGTGTCGACTGGCGAGCCGCCGCCGGCCATCATCAACAAGCCCGCCGAGGTGCTGACGCACGCCGTGGAGAAAGCGGCGGAAGTGGTCGGGCACATCGCGCACGTCGGCCACCACGCGGAGGCGAAGCCCGACGACGGGAAGCCGCTCACACCCACACCAGCGGCGACTTCGGAATCGAAGCCAGATTGAAATGCGGAATCAGTTCTCGCGCCGTGATCGGCTCGGGCTTCTCGATCCACCCGCACGCATGGGCCAGCCGGCCGATCAATTCCTCCGCGGTCGTGCCGCTCTCCCGCAATGTGCTGAGTCGCGTGTCGCCGTGGCGTTTCGCCAGCCGGCGGCCGTCCGGCCCGACGACGAGCGGAACATGGGCGAAGCTCGGCGGGGCGAACCCGAGCGCCCGATATAGCAGCAGTTGACGCGGCGTCGATGGAACGAGATCGTCGCCGCGGATCACCTCCGTGACACCCAGCGCGGCATCATCGACGACGACTGCGAGTTGATACGCGGGCGTGCCGGTGTTCTTCCACACGGCAAAGTCGCCGCCCGTCTGCTTCAAGTCGATTCGCACTTCACCCAAGAATCGGTCGGTGAACGCAGGTGAATCCGAAACGCGGAACCGCCACGCGAACGGGACCGTAAGCGATTCCGCATCCGCAGCGGAGCGGTGCGCGCAGGTGCCGGGATAAACCGGACCTTCGTGCTCGGCATGCGGCGCGCTCGCCGCGGCCGCGATATCCGATCGCGTGCAAGTGCAGGGGTAAACGAGGTCGTGTTCCTGGAGTCGCTCCAAGGCCGACTGGTAGAAGAGAAGTCGCTGCGTCTGCACGACCGGTTCGCCGTCCCAATCCAAACCCAGCCAGCGAAGGTCGTCCAACGCCTGTTCGGCAGCACCGTGCTTGATCCTCGGGGAATCGATGTCTTCGATGCGAAGCCGGACGCGTCCGCCCTGCGAGCGAGCGGACAGCCATGCGATGAGATACGTCCGCGCGTTGCCGACGTGCTGCGCGCCGGTGGGAGACGGTGCCAGACGCCCGACCACGGCCGTGCTCATTTCGGAGCAACCACCACTTCGAAGTCCGAACCCTTCAGTTTGCGCAGTTCTTCGTGAAGGACGGGAATCCGCGGATCCGGGGCGCAGGAGATGGCCCAATCGATGCCGTTGTCCGCCACGAGCATGCCGTACTTCTTCAACCCCTTGCAGATCGCCTGCACTTCGGGCGAGAACTTCGAGATGTCCACATCGGCTTTCAAGCGGAATCGCTCCCCCATCCGCGGCAGGTTTTCGTCCGTGAGGCGGCTGGCGAAGTGTGTGGCCGGGGAAACATACGCACGCCGCGTCTTCACCACCGTGACGCGCATGGCGTGCTCCACCATGCCGCGTTTCAGTTCATCGTAGCGCACGATGGCGGGAAAGATCGGCAGCCCGGCGGCGTCGGAGGAGGTCCACCCGTCCGGCCGCAGCTTGTTGCTCGTCAAGTCGAACGTCGCCTCGCACGCCGCCTGCCATCCGCCGGGCACCTTCTTCAACTGGTAGAACTCGTACAGCATCATGTTCTTCGGATCGACGACGATCGCGTGGCGGTCGCCGTTCTCCTTGCGCGTGTCGCGTTGCACTTCATCCAACGTGGCGTTCTTCAATTTCGGATCGCGCCGGTACTGCGCGGGCCACCCTTCGATCGGCACCTGATCCGGGATCGGGTACGGCCCCTTGTCCGACTCTTCGGGGTAGTCCACCAGCTTCAGGTCGATCTTCTTCTGATCGGGCGGCACGAGAATGTAGCCCATGTCCGTGTTGTACCGGAAGGGTTTGTTCGCCCCGACGGACGCGACGATCTTCGCCGAGTTCGGGTGCAGCGGCCACTTTTCCACGGGCGTGTTCCACGGATTGTCCTTCGGGAACACCTGCATCTTGGACACGATCGCATCCGCTTCCGGCGTGTCGAACGGAATCGGCTTGGTGATGTCCTGCCCGTGCGTGACCGGGGCGAAGGCGGCGAACGCGAGTAATGCGGCGAGCCGGTGCATGGGCGAACTCCGTGATTCCGATTGTTTTATGCGCCGGGCTTGCACTCGCTCCGCGGACCGGCTATCTCCCCGGACCGACCCGGATTCCCAACCCAGGATTGCGCGATGTTGCAGAAGCGATTCGGCCAGGAGAGCGAGACGGAAGTTGAAGACCGCGGCAGCGGCATTGCTACCGGCGCCGCCGTCGAGACCGCGCGGTCCATCACGAGCCTGCCCCTCCTCTCGCCCAAGGATGAGAAGAAAGAAGAAGAGAAGATCTCGCTGTTCTGGCGCGTCTTCGGCGGCACGATCCTGAGCATCGTCGCGCTGGTCTCGATCACGCTGTTCAACAACCTGCAGAGTTCGATTTCGGATTTGCGGGGGGAGTTGAGCCGGGAACGCGAGGCCCGCGCGGGGCTGGCCAAGAAGGACGACGTGGACGCCCGCATCAAGACGCAATACGAACGCATCCGCGTCGTCGAGGGGTACAAGGCGGAGATCGAGGCGATCAAGGAGCGGGCGTCCGCGAATGCCATGGGAGCGGAAACGATCCGCAAGGACATGTCCGCCTCACTCGATGCGATCAAGAAAGAAACCGCCGGCATCGAGGTGCTCAAGGAACGCATCGCTTTGCTGGAGACGCTGAAGAAGGACGTGGCGGCGTTGGATGCTCTCAAGGAGAAACTCGCGGCCGCGAACACCGAGCTGAAGACGGTTCGCGAGGACATCGCCAAAGCGAGCCAGGAGGTCGAGAAGAACAAGGCCGCGGACTTGGAACGCAAGAACTCCCGTGATGCCCAGACGAAGATGTTCGAGGAGACGATCAAGGAATTGCAGAAGGACGTTCAGGCGTGCCGGGAGAAGATCGCCCGCTTGGAAGGCTCGCAACCCGCCAATCCGGAGAAGAAAAAGGCGGACGAAAAGCCGTAAGATAGTTCCATGCACACGCGACTCCTCGTACTTGCATTCGTCCTCGCGTCCGCCCCGGTCCGGGCGGACGATCCCAAGACCTTCCCCGCGGCCAAGCACAAGGCCGGCGAACTCCGCCACCTCGACGGCGTGCCCGTCCTCACCCTCCGCGGCAAACCCGCCGAGATGGGCGAGCAGTTCGGCATCCTCGCCATCCGCAACGCCCCGGACCTCACCACCCTGCACCAGCAGTTCCTCAAGGACTCGGGTCAGGAGAAGATGTACCCGACCATCGTGAAGGTCGCGCGCGAGTTGAAGGGCTTCCCGAAGCACCACCTCGAAGAGATGCAGGCCGCCGCGATGGCCGCGGACCGCGACATCGACCGGCTGTACTTCGCCAACACCATCGCAGATCTCTCCAGCGGGTTCGGTTGCTCCACAATCGTGGTGGAGAAGGGCCGGAGCAAGACCGGGGCGCCGCTCTTCGGCCGTAACTTCGACTGGCTGCCCACCAAGGGCATCACCGAACACACGCTGATCGTCGTCTACAAGGGCGAAGGGAAAAAGGCGTTCGCCGCGATCACCGTGACGCCGATCGCCGGCGTGGTCAGCGGCATGAACGAAGACGGGCTCAGCGTCACGATCAACGAGATCAGTCTGAAGAAGTCCCGCGACAAGGCGGGGTTCAACTGGAACGGCGTACCATTGCTCCTCGCCTTCCGCCGCGTGCTCGAGGAATGTTCGACCGTGGCCGAGGCGGAGAAACTGTTGCGCGGAATGGAACGGACCACGTCGTGCTGCCTGACACTGTGCGACAAGACCGGCGGGGCGGTGTTCGAGATCACGCCGAAGAACATCGAGGTGCGGGCGGCGGAGAACGGCGTCTGCTGCTGCACGAACCACTTCCGCACCGATAAGCTGATGACCGAGAACAAGTGCTGGCGGTTCGACCGGCTCGCACCGCTGTGCAAGGCGGACGACAAACTCGCCGTGAAGGACGTGTTCTCCCGGCTCGACGACGTGCACCAGGGCAAGGCCACGCTGCAAGCCATGGTGTTCGAACCGAAGGAACGCGTGCTGCACTTCGCGTATGGCGAAGGCCCTGCGACGCGGAAGGATCCGCACCGCATCGACCTCGGCAAGTTGTTCGACCCGAAGTGAACCCGTTGCGAGCGAACGCGCTCCCTTTGCCATGCACTGCCCCGCCTGCGGCCGACAGAACGAACCGGGCAGCGACGCATGCTCCAACTGCATGCTGCCGCTCTCGCATCTGGACGCGCCGGCCCATCACGACCGCTTGGAAGAAAGCCTTTCGAACGAACCCGTTTCATCCCTGAATCCGCGCATCCCGGTAACGGTCCCCGCGACTGCCAACCTCGCCTCGGCGATTCGTGCGATGATCGACCGCGGGGTCGGTGCCGTGCTGGTGGTCGAAAGCAACGGCCGTTTGGCGGGAATCCTGACCGAACGCGATTTCCTGACCAAGATCGCGGGGCAACCGAGCTACGCAGCCTTGGGCGTGAGTGAATTCATGACGCGGGATCCGGAGTCGGTGGCTCCGACGGATACGCTCGCGTTCGCCTTGGGAAAGATGGACGGCGGCGGTTATCGGCACTTGCCTGTGGTCGAGCGCGACCGCCCGGTCGGAGTCATTTCGGTTCGCGATATCCTCCGACATGTCACGCAGTTGTGTCGCCAAGCCTGAGCTCAAGATCCGGCGGGAATCTCCAAAAAAGAAAAATCCATGAAAATGGTACTTGGCGCGGCATGCGTCGATGTGTCAAATAGATCCTGAGTCGGGCCGTCAGGCTTGACTTCTCCCTCCCTCGCATCCACCGGCGACTCAGCGGTGTGTCTCGCGAAGCGGCCTCCCCATCCGCGGGACTACTGACTACCGGTGGCTTGAAGTGTTCTCGGGACGTCTCGCCGTCCCGAGCCAGAGGGGGTCCTGACTGGCCCCGTGTTCATTCGGCTGCGAATCCGCAGTCGCTTTTCGCAGTGCTCTCGCGGCATTGCATCATTCCTGTTGGAGGCGTTATGCCCCGCAATCGTACTCGGCGCGCGTTTACGCTGATCGAGCTGCTGGTGGTGATCGCGATCATCGCGATTCTCATCGGCCTGCTCCTTCCGGCCGTTCAGAAGGTGCGTGAAGCCGCGGCCCGCAGCACCTGCCAGAACAACATGAAGCAGGTCACTTTGGCCACTCACAACTACGAGAGTGCCAACGGTTTTCTGCCCCCGGGGAATTCCAACTCCGCGCAGTATCCCGGTCACAACGGTGGCAGCGGCATCGGCAACAGCATGGCGGGAACGCTCGCCTTCGTTCTGCCTTACATCGAGCAGGACGCTGTTTACCGGACCTTCAGCGCCGGCACTTGGACCTTCCCCGCCACGGCTGGTTACTACAACGGTTCCGCCTCGACGGCCACCATCAAGAACCTGCTTTGTCCTTCGGATAACGCGGCGATGGTGTCGGGCGGCAACGGTTCGTGGGCCTTCTTCGTCTACTACCCCGGTGGCATGACTGGCTACTACTTCGGTGGATACTGGGGCTACGGCAAAACGAACTATGCCTCGAACGCCGGTTACTTGGGCAATGTTCCGGGATATCCGTACCCCGGCCCGTTCGCCTCGAATACCAAAACCAAGTTCACGGATATTTCGGACGGCACCAGCAGCACCTTCGCATTCGGGGAATCGCTGGCGGGCAACAGCACCGGCAACCGCGACTTCGTTGCAAACTGGTACAGCTTCAATCTGCCGACGGCTTGGGGACTCAGCTCAAGTCCTCAATGGTACCAGTACAGCAGCAAGCACAGCGGTGGCACGGTGCTGTTCTCGATGTGCGACGGTTCCGTTCGGTCCGTCAAGACCAGTGTCAGCAGCTCGATTTACCAGTATGCCGCAGGCATGAACGACAGTGCCGTCTACAGTCCGGACAATCTGTGATCGGATCCAACCTACTTCGGGAGACTGTCTTGATCAAGCGATGCATTCTCTTGGCGACTGCAGCCTGTGTCGCAGTTGTGTTCGTGGGCTGCGGCAGCGGCAGTCCCACCAAGAGCGACTCCGGTGGTCCGCCGCCCGCGATCAATAAGACAGGGGGCGCAAGCAGCGGTGGCGGGGCAGGCTCCGCACCGCCGCCTCCGCCGCCCCCGCCCTTGCCTGGCAAGGGCTGAGGTTCAGCGAACGGCTCCACCGTTTACCCGAATCGTCTGACCGGAAATGAACGCGGCCGCGGGACTGGACAGCCAGACCGCGGCCGCAGCCACGTCTTCCGGCAGTCCCCATATCCCCAGCGGCGTTTCCCGCCGCGCTCGTTCCTGCCAGTATTCGCTCGCCGTCTCGCCCCATGCCGTGCGAATCCAGCCGGGCGCAAGACAGTTCACCCGCACATCCGGTGCAAGGCTTAACGCCAAACTGCGGCTGAAAGACATCACTGCGGCTTTGGTCGCCGCGAAAAGTTGCCCGCTATCCCCGTCCATTCCCGTCTCGGCTTGGTCCCACCCGGTGGTGATGATGCTGCCCCGCCCGCGTTGTTTCATGCGTGCCCCAAGATCACGGGCCAACCGCATCGTGGACTTCACATCCACCTCGAGCAGTTTGTCGAGCTTGCGTTCGAAGGGCCACTTGGCGGCATCGCCGGTCAATGTGTCCGCGCCGGCATTGAGCACCACGATGTCCAAGCCGCCGAGAGCGTTCCACGCATCATTCGCCAAGCGGTCCGCTTGGGCGGGATCGGCGAGGTCCGCAGGGAAGTGTCGGGCATCGTCGCGCGGGGAACGGCCGTGAGTGAGCACCTCCGCGCCTTCGAATCGGAACGCGGTCGCGATGGCCAGCCCGATGCCGGAAGTGGAACCGGTGACGAGCGCCTTCAATCCGCGGAGTTGGCTTCCGGCGTGCGGTGGTTCCTGGAACGGCTTCACGTCCGCCGCGGGGATCGAATCGCGAAGTTCCTTGACTGTGCAGTGCAACACGGGGTGAATCACGTCCGGTGCGATCTCCGCGAGCGGCACCAGCACGAACGCTCGTTCGTGCATTCGCGGGTGCGGGAGTTTCAACTCCTGAGAATCAATCACCACATCGTCGTAGAGCACGAGATCGAGATCGAGCGCGCGGGGGGCGTTGGTCAGGCCACGTTCGCGGCCGAACCCCGCTTCCACCCGATGCAGGAATTGCAGGACTTCGAGCGGGGGGCGGTTCGTCTCCACCACGATGGCGGCGTTCAGGAACGGTTCCGAACCAGGCGGGCAATCGAGGGGGGCGGTTTCGTAGAGTTGCGAAACGGATAGGACACGGAGGCCGGGTTCCGCCCGCAGACGGCGGACGGCGGAAAGCAACGAACCCCGGTGGTCGCCGAGGTTCGCTCCGAGCCCGATGCAGGCGGTGGCCATCGGTCTTACTTCTTGGCACCGGCGGCGGGCTTCGCGGCGGCTCCACCGGCCGCGGGTGCGGCGGCGTCCCCTTCCGCCTTTTCCGCCTTCGCCTTCTTCTTCACCACGATCTTCTGCACCCGGGTCTTCGGCAAGCCGAACGGGGAACGGCCGTCCGCGAAGGCACCGTTTTCCATCATCTTCAGGATGCGTTCGGACCGCTTCAGCACGCACCGCGTGCGAATCATGCCGCCCTTCCGCTTCAAGCTTTTGTCAATACTCATGATCGCACACGGGTCGGGAGTCTGGGTACCGGGGCCGGACGACCCGCGGTCGGAACTGTAATAATAGGAATCTTGCCGGACGCGTCCACTCCCGGAATCGCATATGAACATCACGCTCGATTACGGCCGCACCGGCCTGCCCGTCACACTGCCGGACGACCGCCTGATCGCCCCGCCGCTGGCCATCCGCCCGGCGGAGCCGCTTGCGGACCAAACGGCCGCGATCGAACACGCCTTGGCGAATCCGATCGGCTCGAAGCCGCTCGCCGAGACCGCCCGCGGAAAGAAATCCGCGTGCGTCGTGATTTGCGACATCACCCGTCCCGTGCCGAACAAGTTGCTCCTGCCGCCGATCCTGCGAACGATCGAAGCCGCCGGCGTGCCGCGAAGTGAAATCACGATCCTGATCGCCACCGGGTTGCACCGGCCGAACGAGGGCGACGAACTCATCGAGCTCGTCGGCGAAGAGATCGCCAAGACGTACCGCTGCGTGAACCACTTCGGCAAAGACCGCGATTCGCACGACTTCCTCGGCACCACACCGAACGGCGTCCCCGTGTGGATCGACAAGCGTTACATGGCGGCGGAACTCAAGATCACGACCGGGCTCATCGAACCGCACCTGATGGCAGGCTACTCCGGCGGCCGCAAAGTGATCTGCCCCGGTATCGTGGGGCTCGAAACCGTCCGCGTGTGGCACGGCCCGAAGTTCCTCGAGCATCCGAAGGCCGATGTCGGCAGCGTGGACGGCAACCCGGTCCATGCCGAGAACACGCTCATCGCCAAGATGGCCGGCTGCGACTTCATCGCGAACGTGTGCATCGACGGCAAACGCCGCATCCTGTGGGTCGGAGCGGGCGACATGGTCGAAGCGTGGCAGCAGGGCGTGAAGTTCTGCCGCGAAGTGGTGCTCGCCGGCGTGCCGGCCCCTTGCGATGTCGTGGTCACCTCGTGCGCCGGGTACCCGTTGGACACCACGTGGTACCAGGCGGTGAAGGGGCTCACCGGCGTGCTCTCCATCGTGAAGAAGGGCGGCACCATCGTGCTGGCCGCCAGCCTCACCGAAGGCCTCGGAAGTCCCGAGTTCCAAGAGCATCTGAACGACTACGAAGCGAACGGAAAGTACGACCGCCCCAGCGAACGCGACACCTGCGAGATGGACGAGTGGCAACTCGTCATGATGAAGAAGGTGACGCAGCACTGCAAAGTGAAGGTCGTGACGCAGGGGCTTCCGCCCGAGGTGTTGCGGAAGTGCCATGTCGAACCCGCGGCGAGCGTGGAAGCGGCGGTTGCAGAAGCCCTCGCGAGCTACGGCCCGGCCGCCCGGCTCGCCGTGATTCCGAAGGGGCCTTACGTTCAGCCCTACGTGATGGGTTGAGCCCCTTGGCACACGTGTTCTCTGAATGCAAAGTTCCGGCGACCCTCAGGTTGCCAGACCCGATGCTTGCATAGCGCGGTTCCGCATCACGCGAGGTTCAGCGTGCCGCGCGTGACGCCGAGTTGGTTCAAGGCACGCAGTTCCCGCCACACGGTGCGGCCGTCGCCTTCGCCGCTCAGCACGCGGCGATACTGGGCGATCAACGACTGCACCTGCTCCGGAGTTTCGCGCAAGAGATCGATGCGGAAGCGACTCACGCCGAGGTCCCGCATGCGACTCGCGTACTCGGCCGCGCTTTGGGCCACGCTGTTGAACACCGTATTGCGGCAACCCGTGTCCGGATGCACGGGGAACTCGGCACCGACTCGATCCCGCAGTTCGACCCGGTGCGTGTCGCACGGCCGCCCGCAATCGCGATGGTCCTTCCCCTTCGAGAGGAACGCCGCGAACACGCAGTGCTCCATGTGGAACATCGGCACGTTTCGTGTAAAATACGTGTCATCCAGCCGGTGGCCATGGGGCTGTCGGTGGCCTTGATTTCCAAGGGCCGATGCCGATGCCGCTCGCGTTCAGTTATCTCCGATTCTCGTCTCCACAGCAAGCCGCGGGCGACTCCGTGCGTCGCCAGACGGCCGCCGCAATCGACTGGTGCCGGCGGAACAAGACCGAACTGGACACCAGCCTGTCGCTGCGGGACGAGGGGGTGAGTGCGTACCGCGGCAAGCACCGCGAGAACCCCGACACGCACGCGTTGGCCGGCTTCCTCCGAGCCGTGCAACTGGGGCGGGTGCCGAACGGGTCGTACCTGATTGTGGAGTCCCTCGACCGACTGAGTCGGGAGAAGATTCGCCCCGCGTTGACCCTGTTGCTCAACCTGATTGAGAGCGGCATCAAGGTGGTGCAACTGCTCCCCGTCGAGACCGTGTACGACGAGGACGTGGAGCCGATGCAGTTGATGATGGCGGTGATGGAACTGAACCGCGGCCACTCCGAGTCGCGGATGAAGTCGGAGCGGGTCGGGAGTGCATGGGCGAGGAAGCGGAAGGACGCGGCGACGAAACTGGTGACCAAGCGGGTGCCGGGGTGGGTGGAGGTCCGCGACGACGGGTTGGTGCTGAACGAGGCCAAGGCGGCGGTGGTGCGGCGGGTGTTCAACCTGTGCATCGCCGGACAGGGGGTTCAAGCGATTGCCCGCACCCTGAACGCCGAGCGGGTGCCGGTACTGGGGCGGAAGGCGATGCGGGGCCGCAAGGTGGTGTGGAACGAGACGGTCGTGTACCACGTGCTGAAGAGCCGGGCGGCGTTCGGCGAGTACCAGCCGTGCAAGGGGCGGGGCTCGACTCGCACGCCGTCCGGTCCGCCGATCAAGGGCTACTACCCGGCAGCGATCGACTACGCCACGTTCCTGCGTGCCCGTGCCGCCCTTGCGAGCCGCACCCGCAAAGGGGTCGGGCGGCGGGGCAAGCACGTCAACCTGTTCGCTGGGCTTCTCGTGGACGCCCACGACGAAGGGAGCTTCACCTACCAGCACGTGGGCGAACGGTCCACGCTCGTTCCGGTCGGTGCCAAGCAGGGGAAGGGAACCCCGTGGACCTCGTTCCCGGCGGTGCCGTTCGAGACGGCAGTGCTCAGCCGACTGCGAGAAATCACGGCCGACGACGTGCAGGGCGAGGTGGCCGCGGACGACCGGGTGCGAGTGCTCGAAGCCCGGAAGGCGGAGTTGGAGGGGCTGGTCGCGGCGTGGACCGCCCGCATGGACAACGTCGCCATTGTGGAGACGGTTACCGCCAAACTGAGCGAGTACACGGCGGAGTTGGGCCGGGTTTCGTCGGATCTGACTGCCGCCCAGTTGGAGGCCGCAACGCCCGCGACCGAGGCGTGGTCTTCGTTCCGTTCGTTGGCCGACCTGTTGGAGCGGGACAACAGCGACGAGGTGCGGGTTCGAGTGAAGGCGGCAATCCGTCGCGTCGTTACCCGCGTGCTGTGCGTGTTCGGTTACCGGAATCGGCGGAGCTACGCCTGTGTCCGGGTGGAGTTCGTGACCGGCCGGTTCCGTGAGTACGTCATCGTCTACGAGGCCGGTCGCTCGAACGGTCGGGTGAAGCGGCCCGGAACGCTGTTCGTCCGCTCGGCCGCGGCGGAACCCGGTAAGCGGTTGGTGATCAACTACGAAGAGCTGGGCAAACAGTACCTCCGCGAGGTACTCGGCACCCCGACGGATGGCGAGTGAGCTGGACGGCTGTTTCTCGATCAGGAAGCCGGCTTGCGGGACGAGGTGTCGTTCACAGAGTGGTGCCTCTTTCCTCTGTTGACCGGCGAAGTGCCCCGGCGATACGGTTGTTGGCTGAACCCATTAACGAGGGGACGCCGGCCGAGCTGTTTTCCACGCAGCTTCTCGGCCGGCGTCCCGGAGTGAACACCATGAGCGTACCCGATGTCGGGAAGTCGAGCAACGGCAAGTCACGCCCCGCAAAGATTTCAAAACCACTTTTTGAAACCATCGACTCCGGGCCAACCGGCTACTTGGCCCACACGCCAAGGCAGCGGCTGCCGCGGGAGGTTCCGACGTTCAACACCCTGACACAGGATGACGAACCGCCCGCCGCGGTCGCGTCCGCGTCCCCGCCCGACTTCGTCGGCAGCAAGTACCAGCGGACCGACGGGGACGACACGCCGGGCACGTTCTGCCCGGACTGGGTGGTCCGCGTCACCGGGTCGAACAAGGCCGAGCTGCTGGTGCTCTCGCAGATCGCGTTCTGGTTCGCCCGCTCGAAGAAGGGGCGGCTCAAGGTCAGAAGGCAGCACAACGACCGCTGGTGGCTGTACAAGACCTACCGCCAACTGGCCCGAGATCTTCGCAATGTGCTCACGCCGAGTGAAGTGCGGTGGGCTGTCCGCACGCTCGAAAAGAAGGGAGTGTTGATCTCGGACCACGACCCCGCCCGCTATCCGCCCAAGTTGTACAGGATCGACCCGGTGGCGGTCGGGCGGCTGTGCGAGGACGCCGAGCGACGGACCGATAGCGGATGAGTTCCGGCCCCTCGACCGATCGGGCGGAATCGCCCCGAGGGGGTGGCGTCACACCCCAGGGAGGGGTGGAGTGATACGCCAGGGGGGTGGAGTGCCACGCCAGGGGGGTGGAGTGCCACGCCAGTCCATCTAAGAGAGAAAACGCACAAGATGACGACCACAGACAACGTCTTCAGAGAGAAGAGTGGAATGGGCTCCGGCTCCGCCGGGAGCCCATCCAAATCTTTCTCGTTGATCGAAGGTGTACCGAACCGATCTGCCGCACCCACGCTTCCGAGCACGACCAGTAACCCGCCGCCGACACCAACGACACCGCGAACCAACAGTGTGTGCCTACCGGCAGCACGACGACCAGTGCCCAACGGTCTGAATTCAAAAACCGCTTTTTAGGAGTTAAGCATGCCGACGACGACAGACATCGCCCCCGCGTTCCTGGCCCGCGTGTACCAGTTCGAGCGGGACCGCCTGACCCAGATCCTCCCCTGCTTCGCCGGCGGCTATTCGCTGCCGAAGGTGTGGCGGCCCGACCGCGGCGTCTGGACCAAGCTGGCCGCCGCTGCCACCGGGTGCGGCGTCGACCCGGTCCGCTACGTCCGGTGGTCCCTGGAGGCGAACCAGGTCGGCTACCCGCCGGTCGTGCCCGAGCCGAACCGGCTGCTCGAACGCCGCCGCCTGGAGCTGTACCTGGACGAGCTGCCGCGTACCCGCTCGGCCATCGAGTTGCAGTTCAAGATCGAGACGGAGACCGCCTCCCGTCACCTGACGCTGCACGAAAAGGTGTACGGGCGGGAGCCGGACATCGCCCGGCTGACGGTGGCGGCCGAGGGGAAGATCCTGCAACTCAGCCCCCTGTTCCGCTACACGTTCGCCCGGAGCTATGGCGGCGTCGATCTGACCGAGTTCGCCGAACTGATCGAACCCGAAGCCCTGTTCCAGTTCAGCGAAGCCCCGGTCGAGAACGCGGCCGTGTACGGGGCCTCGGGGCACCTGCCGCAGGGGTTCGCCCGCCGGGCCGCCCCGCTCTACGCCGGCGTGGTCGACGCGTTCGCGGCCTCCCGCAAGGGGGTGCGGGCGTGAGCACTCACCGCCGAGCGATACTACACGACGACCCGCCCGCCCAGGTCCGGTTCGAGGAGGACCGGGTGAAGATGGTGCTGGAGGCGTTCGGCCTGACGGACGTGAAGTGGGAGCTGCTCGACGCCCACGAGCACCGGGCGGGCACCCGGCGGCTCACCTTCGACGGCTTCTTCCGCCGGTTCCCGACCTTCCCGGTCGTGCTGGCCGCCCGGTACGTCGGGGGCGTCGGCGAGCGGGTGGAGGTCGCCGACCTGTTCCGCCGCCCCCACAAGCTGTTCCTCGCCGACCTGTACGCGGAGGCGTTCGCCCGTCACCAGAACGAGACGGATGACCGCCCGGTCGGGCTGGTCGTCCCGTTCGCCGGGTTCCGCGGCGGACTGGTTCTGCACAACGGGCTGTTCGACACCGGCGGCCCCCGGCTGCGGTTCCCGCTGCCGGACGACGAACCGCCCCACCGGCTGACGGCCCAGCCGTTCGGCCGGTTTCTCACCCACCTGGCGGCCGGCGGATGGGAGCCGGACGCAGCGACCGGGCACCCGCTGCCTGTTGAACGGTCCGAACCCGACGGGCTGCCTACGGTTATTGACCCGCATGTTCTGCGACGGTTGGGCACGGGACCGGCGTTCGTGCTGTACCTGTGTTTGACCGGGCTGCTGGCGTCCCCTCTCGCAAGGCATCGGGGGTACGTTCGCCGCGGGCGGGGTGGCGAACGCCGGCTGGCCCTTACGCACGACGAGCTGGCGGCCGAGAGCGGCATGGCCCCGGACGCCATCAAACGGGGACTGGCCGCGTTGAGGCGAGCGGGGCTGGTGGACACGCACCGCGGGGACGGGCACACGCTGTTCGTGGTGAACCGGCCGGACGACGGTGACGACGGTGATCGCTGACGGACCCGGTGCCGCCGCTGCGGATCGGAAGTGACGAGAACGTCGACGAAGTGTCCCACTTGTTTCGACGGGGGCGGTGGGGTCTCGGAACAGGAGCCGCACGTTCGCGGTGCCTTCCGAGCAGACCGCCCACCAACACCACAATCTGCTCCTACTCCGACCCGTCCTCGACCCGGAACCGTTTCCGCACGGCCCGCTTGGGGCGGCGGGTCTGGAGTTCGTGATTCACCTCGTCGTGCAAGTCCGCGATCGCTTTCGTCGCGGCCAGCACCGATGCGAGCAGATCCGCGGGCAGCTCGACCCGCTTGCGAACCTGGCGTTCTTGGTCGTCACTTTCGTCCCCGACGACCACCTCGGCCCACCGCCGCCAGCCCTCGCACAGCCCTTCCAGTTGCACCAGCACACCCGGCAGGTCTGACGGAACGCGGCGTTTCCGGCCCCCGTCGCGGCGGCTGCCGAAGCGGGTGGCGATGTGGGCTTCTAAGTCGGCCGTCGACCAGCCGTTTTCGATGGCCGCTGTCTGCACCTTCTGCCGCTGATTCTTGGGCACGCTCAGCAGACGGATGAGGTGCGTGCGGCCGAAAACCGGCCCGTCCTGCTCTTCCTGCACCTCGCGGATCGAGCGGCACAACGCGTTCACCTCCGCCACCGTGTACCCGTTCACGGGGTCGGCGAACTGCCGGGCCTTGCGGACGGTGTCCGGGTTCAAGCCGTGCTTCACGGCTTCGACTGTGACTGTACCTTGGCCGTAGCCGTCCTTGTGCGACGCTTTGACCGGCAGGGAGCGGCCCAGTTCGTGGAACGCCCGGATGGCCTTCACCGCCGCCGCCACCTGTTGCCGACGTGTCTGAGACATGGTTAGCTCCAAGACCGACGGCAAGCGATGGGTGGGGAACACCAGAGACAAACGCGGCAGGCACCCAAAACCCGCTTCTTGGATCTTAGCCCTGGAGCCGGTCGGTGCCGGACGAAACCGCGGCGTGAGCAACATCCGTCGTGTTTCTGGGAGGCGAAGAAGTCCCCCTCGTTGGAGAACGATGGACCGTCCTGACGCCGACCGACGCCTCCTTGACCGGCCTCACGACCCGACGATACTAGCCCAGAACGTGAGCCCGATGTCGACGATCAGAAGGAGCCGGACATGGCGAAGAGCACGGGCAAGTCCAGTCGTGCGGGTGACAGGGGAACGGCCGGCGGCTTCGACCGCACGGCCCGAATCGCCCTCGGCCGGGAGGTGCTCGCCGCGGTGAAAACCCGGATCGATACGTATCTGATGGATAGTGGGCGTGCCGGGATGGGGAGTGGCGGCAAGCGGGTCACCGAAAAGACCCGCAAGAAGTACAAGGACGAGGAGATCGAGAACGCCGCCTTCGATCAGGGGCTGGAAGCCAAGCAACTGCGGGTGTCCGTGGACCTCGCCCGGCTGACCGACGCACTCGATGACCCAGACGCCCCCGAACTGGCGGCGGCCTTCGAGTCGGGCTCGCTGCGGCTGACGGTGCCCCTGCTGGCCGAGTTGCTGAGGCTGGAGGACGGAGGCTGGCCGAGCGGGTCCGCCAGGCTCCTCGCCGAACAGATCTGACGCGGGGAGCGGGTTTCTGTGCTTCCGATGCGAGTGTCGGGCAAGTGCCCGTTCCGTACCGGGCACGAAGGCCGCTACAGTGGGGGCTCACGTCGCTCCTGGAGGCACCTGTTAACGCTCCGTTACGGCACTCGGGCGGGGCTTTCTACCATCATGAGGCTCGTTTCGGTGGGTCGAACTCGCACCAAACGGTCGATCCACGAGCCCTGACAGGGCGGTCGCACCAGCCCGAAACCTCTTCTTTCGAGCCTTCTCCCCTCACACTCAAAGGGCGTACGCCGATTCGGCCGCCTCGGGTGCCCGAAACGGGGCAAAACTGCGGTTCGAGGGGGCGGCCACAGGGTGCGAGTTCGTGCAGCTTTTGGGGCCGTAACTTCGCTCGGCAGGAAAGTCGCCAACTCGCCCTCGAACCGCCCCCTCGACACCTCGCCTGCCACCTCACGGCATGAATGGTCACTCGGGTGCAGGTCGTACCGACGGAGTACGCTCCGCGGGCCGACGCTCAGCCCGAATCTCGGTGCGGCATCGGCGAATCGGCAGGTGCCGTTGTCAGATGTGAAACCGCTCGTAACGCGGCGGGTCAGGGCATCGGTCGGTGTGCCATAGGATAAGTTTCTTTCCTAATAACCCTATAGGTAGAAGAACCCCTCTACGAGGGGGTTCATTCTGCTCCAGAAGGTAACTCCACGCCGCCGCGAGCGGACCCGGTCGCGGCTCGATCGGGCCGTCATTTCGACGCGGCGGCACTGTCAGTTTCAAAAACCACTTTTTGGTTAGCCGCGGTGGTAGTTCGACCTTCGGTACGAGCGTCGTGGCACGAAGCTTCCCGCCCTCTGGAGAGAACCTGTCGCCACGGACGTGCAACGACGCCGATCACCGTCACCGGCCCGCACCGCCCCCGAAGAGCTTGTACGCGGCCGCCCCGACGAGTACGACGTGCAGCACGGCGACGCCCCAGAAGGCGGCCAGGAACGGCACCTTCCGAGTCTTGTGTCGGAACCGCCGTTGGCCCGCGACCGCACCCGACCATTTTCGACATCACCGACCGAAGACGGTTTTCTCCGGGGTGCGTCGGCGACGTGGACCCTCCGCCGACGTTGGCCCGCCGCGAGCCGCCGACGGTTGCCCAGCCCACCCCGCGGCGTCAACGCGACTGCCGACCGCCTGGCATCGACGCCGGTGGTGCCCACCCCGTAAGTTGACAACCACCCGGATCGCGTCCATCCTGACGTGCGGTGACAACGTGGACGACGGTTTTGTTCAACTGCCTCATTTGGAAACCTTCTCGAAGGCTGCGGAGTTGAGCAGCTTCACGGGAGCGGCGAAGGCTCTCGGCTTGACGCAGGCGGCGGTCAGTCAACGCATCCAAACCCTCGAAAGGTCACTCGGCAAGAGTCTGTTCGACCGCAAGGGCGGGCGGGTGCTGTTGACCGAGGCCGGGCAGAAGCTCTACGCCTACGCCCAGCGGATCATCGACCTGCACCGGGAAGCCCGTCGAGACATCACCGGCCGTGAAGCCTCGGTCGCCGGGGAACTGAAAATCGCCGCCAGTTCGATCCCCGGCGAACACCTGCTGCCGGCCTTACTCTCCGTGTTCGGCCAGAAGTACCCGCACGTCCGGGTTCGTGCCGCCGTCAGCGACAGCATGGCCGTGATGGGACAGGTCGAGCGGGGCGAGGTCAGCGTCGGTCTGGTGGGGCGGAAGGCCGACGGCCCGAACTTCGAGTTCAAGTACCTCACCAGCGACCGCATGGTGCTGGTGGCCGCCCGGCACACCCTCACCAAGTTCAAGCAGATCACGGTGGGCCAACTCGCCGCCCACCCGCTCGTCTTGCAGGAAGCCAGGTCGGGCCTCCGGCACTGCTTCGAGAAGGCTCTGGATCCGAGGTCGGGCGGTCCGCTGATGGCTGCAGGTCGCCCTCGAACTCGGCAGCAACGAGGCCATCAAGGAGGCCCTCTACCGGGGCGTCGGCGTGGCGGTCCTGTCCGCACTCGCCGTCCAGAAGGAGATCAAGTCCGGCACACTTCACGCCCTTGATGTCGAGGGCCTCTCATGCGACCGAGAGATGTTCGTGGTGCAAGACCGCAGGCGGGTACCGCCCATTTCGGCCCGGCTGTTCTTGAGCTTTCTCGACGCCAACCCCGTCCCCGAGCTGGCCTCATAAGCCCGGCTTATCGCCCCGCTCCGGGGTATCACGGACCGTCTCTCACGCCCTCGGAGCCGAACGCCTATCCTGCGGGTGGTTTGCCCATTGTCGGAGGATGCCGTGGAAAGCGTGAACGAGATCAAGGACAAGATCAGGGAGCGGTTCGTCAAAGTCGCCACCTGCCCGACGGCCCCGCAGCGGCACCCGCACGGCCCGGCCAGTGCGAAGAAGCTCGGCTACGATCCCGCCGAGATCGACGGCCTGCCCGCGGAGGTCGTGGAGTCCTTCGCCGGGGTCGGGAACCCTCTGGGCCTACACGCCGTTCGCCCCGGCGACACGGTGGTGGACATCGGCTGCGGGGCCGGGGTGGACAGCATCCTCGCCGCCCGAAAGGTCGGGCCGTCCGGGCGGGTGGTCGGCGTGGACATGACCGTCGAGATGGTGAAGAAGGCCACCGAAAACGCCGTGGCCGCGGGGGTGCCGAACGCCGCGTTCCACGAAGGCGAGGCCGACCGCCTGCCGGTCGGAGACGCGACCGTGGACGTGGTGATCTCGAACGGGGTGTTCAACCTCTGCCTGGACAAGCCGAAGGTGCTGGCCGAGGTGTTCCGGGTGCTGCGACCCGGTGGCCGGTTGCAGATGGCCGACATCCTGCTGGGCGAGACGGTGACGGACGAACTGGTGGGGAAGAAGGGGGCGTGGTCCGACTGAATCGGCGGTGCGATCAAGGGGCGGTCGCTCCTTCAGATGCTCGCCGAGGCCGGATTCACCGACGCCACGTTCCACGGCTGGACGGGCTACGTCACGTCCTCCACCACCCAGGGCGGGTTAGTCACGGCCCGCAAACCGGGCGACGGGGCCGGCTAACATGAACGTGTGACGACGGCCCAGAAAAACGTGCGAGGCTTGCTATGCCAACGATTGTTCCGGTGACTGACGGCGAGGCGGGCGATCCGGTCGGGGCCGCGTTCGAGCGGCTGCGATCCCGCGTCGGGTCGGTCCCGAACATGTACCGGACCCTCGCTCACGCCCCCGCCGTGCTGGACGCCGTGATCGACATGGGGGCGGCGATCCGCAGCGACCTAGACCCCAAGCTGCGGGAACTGGCCTACCTGAAGACGGCCCGGTTGACCGACTGCCACTACTGACTGCACTACCACTTGGCCCTCGGTCGGAGGGCCGGACTGTCTGACCGCCAGGTCGCCGACCTGGGCGAGTATGAGGCGAGCGGGGCGTATTCCGTGCTGGAGAAAGACGTGCTCCGCTTCACCGAGCAGTGGAGCGTTCGCGGGCGTGTGGACGAGGACGTATTGGCCCGGCTTTCCGTCGCTCTGCCCGCCGGACACCTCGTCCTGTTGGCCGCGACCGTCAGACGGAGGCGAACTTCACCACCCGCTTCAACGTCGTGTTCGGCGTCGAACTGCCCTGACGGACGCCGGCGGTCGGGCCGCGGACGGGCCGTCCGCCGGCGTCCGTCAGGGCGCAGTTCGGCGCGGATGGCTGCGGTGACGGCAGCCGGTGTGCGAGTGCAGGCACGCCGAGCGGGAGGTGAGGACGGACACCGCCACGACCTGCACGTCTGGACGATCACGTCCGGCATTCACGCCGTGAGCGTCCACGTCGTCCTGGCCGAAGGGGTCGCCCAGGCCGTCGCAGACGTAGAGGTCGGGCGGGTGCATTCGTGCGTGCGGCCCATGTCGCTCAGTAAGTCACCGCCACACGGGTGTGCGTCGCCAACTGCGTCACGGCGGAGTGTGCCGAAGCCGAAGTCGAAGCCGCGAGCGGCCGTGTTGCGTGAGGGTGATTGACGGAGGACGTGCCATGCCGAAGCCGGTGGAACTGGTCCCGTACTCGGCGGGGTGGCCGGTGCTCGCCGAGCGGGAAATCGGTCGTCTGGTGCACGCCCTGAACGGGCTCGTCGTCGAGGGGCACCACATCGGCTCGACGGCCGTTCCGGGCCTGTCCGCCAAGCCGGTCGTCGATCTGCTGCTCGTGGTGCGGAGCGTCGCCGAACTGGACCGCCGGGAGGCTGCGTTTCGACACCTCGGGTATCGGTGCCGGGGCGAGAACGGGATCGCCGGCCGGCGGTACTACACGCTCGACGACACTCTCGCCGGCCAGAGACGATTTCAGGTCCACTGTTATGCAGCGGGGAGCGGCGAAATCGAGCGACATCTGGCATTCCGTGACTACCTGCGAACGCACCCCGACACAGCACGGGCGTACGAGGCGGAGAAGCGGCGGTGTCGGGAGTTGCACCCGGACGACTCGAACGCGTACTGCGAGGCCAAGGCGGGCTGGATCGCGGGCGTGCTGCCGGTCGCGTTGGGCCACTTCGCCGGCCGTTCGGTCGTCGGTGGCGATTCGTCGGCGACGGGGAATGGCGTCGGCAGTATCACCTCGGGCACGGAAGGGTGAGCGATGCCGCGGGTTGTGCTGCGAGCGGTTCTCGTCTGGCGGGTGATCATCGCCGTCGAAACGGTGCACGGCGTCCTCCGCACGCTCCTGCTCGTTCCCCTCATGGGCGACTTCCCGGCCCGCCGCGTGTCAGTGCTCACCGGGTCGCTGCTGATCTTCGGCGTGGCGTGGGTGTTCGTCCGCTGGATCGGGGCGGGCACCCGGCTCCGGCTGCTCGGCGTGGGCCTGTTGTGGGTCGTACTGACGGTCCTGTTCGAGATCACCCTCGGCCGGTACGCCCTCGGCCTGTCGTGGGACCGGATCGCCGAGGACTACGACGTGACCCGCGGCGGCCTCCTCGGCTTCGGGCTGCTGTTCATGGCGGCGGCCCCGACGCTGGCGGCGAAGTCCCGGCGGCATCTCGCACCGACACCCTCCGCCGATGCCGAAGGGCGATCCGATGAGCATTCCAACGCGGACGGCTACGATCGCGGACTGTGAGTAGGGCAACAACCGCGTGGGTCGGGTCGTCGTGCTGGCCCTGTGCCCTGGAGGCACGGAAATCACGGCCAGGTGTGTCCACCAAACGTGTTCCCTGGAAATCCCGGTGATTCACCCGCTGTGGCGACAGCGGACGACGCGGAACCCGGACGCGG
>JAXMBB010000013.1:0-182646 GCA_046350135.1 Gemmataceae bacterium | reverse complement strand
CCGAGTGAGGGGGAAACGCTGTGGAGGGTCTCGGTCACGCCCTCTCACCCGGACCCGAAACCGCTATGCTCGGTTTCGGGTCCGACCTCTCCCACGCAAAGCCGGGTGAGAGGTCCGAGCGCAACCTCTTGATCGCGACATCATGGCTACTGATCTTTTCAGTACACGCCGACAACGGTGCCGCCGGCCAATTCGCTGAACGGGCGGACGCCGCTGACGCCGTCCCACGGGTACTTCAGAAACGGCGGTTCGCGTTCGCCCTCGTCCCGTTCCGGGAAGCGCGGCACGAAGAACTCCTTCGTGAACGTGCTGAGCAACACGCGACCGGTGGCGCCGTACGGCACCACTTGGTTGTAATCCTTCGGGTCCACGACTTCGATCACCGCCCGCGGTTGCGGGGCGTAGTAACTGATCTTGTACCCGTCTTCGGGGCCGACCGGCTTGCTGCAGGCGAGGCCCATCAGCGTGTTGCCGTACGTCGGCGTCATGTACACCGCGCCGTTGTCCAGCATCTCCTCCATCGCCTCGCGGGTGAAGTCCGGGGTGAACTCCGTGCCGCCGGAGAAGATGCCGGTGATCCCCGTGGACTTGATGCTTGTCAAACCGCCCGGCGGGATCGGCTTCTTCAACTCGCGGTACTTCTCCTCGAGCTTGCCGTTCCGCAGGGCTTCATCGAGAGCGGCGAGCAGTTTCGGCGTCGTGAACATGCACTTGATGTCGTGCCCGCCGGCGAGGATCGTGATCGCTTGGTCGATGCAGTGTTCCTTGTAGGCGTTCGCCTCGGCGATTTTGCGCGCCTTGATGCACTTCACCACGTAGCGCGGATCGAGGTCCACGCAGAAGCAGATGCCGCCGCGGTACTGGGCGAGGTGTTCGATCGCGAGGCGCAGCCGGCGCGGGCCGCTCGGCCCGAGCATCAGCCAGTTCCCGCCTCGCGGGAAATATTGGTCCGGCAACGTGTCGGACATCATCTCGTAATCGATCTTGAAGTCGTCGATCACGATGCGGGACTTGGGCAGGCCGGTGGTGCCGCCGGTCTCGAAGACGTAGATCCCGCGGTCGGCATAGGCCTTCGGCACCCACTTGCGGACCGGACCGCCGCGCAGCCACTCGTCTTCGAACAGCGGGAACTTCTTAATGTCGTCGAACCCGTTGACGTCCGTGAGCGGGTTGAAGGAGAATTCCTTCGCCTTCTCCAGCCAGAAGGGAGTGCCGGTTTCCGGGGAGAAGTGCCAGCGAACGATCTCGCGAACGTGGGCGTCGAGTTGGGCCTTGGCGTTCTTGACGCGTTCGTCGAGCGTGGTTCCTTGGACCGGCGCGGGCTTGCCTGGCGTGTCTTTCACGGGTGTCCTCAAGGATAAAGGTTAGCCGCAACGCGGAGTCCTCGGAGCGGAGCGTGCTCCGAGGACTCCGCGTCGCGGCTAAACGGTCACTTCTTCGGCTTGATGGCCCAGAGCGTCTTCTCGCTCATCACGTACAGCACGCCGTTGGCGACCACGGGAGTGCTTCGCAGCGGCGCGTCGAACCCGATTTTCGCCAGCAGGTACTTCGTCGCGATTTCCTTCTGCTTGGCCGCGCGGAACTTCCGCGATTCCTGCTGGTTCGCGGCCTTGGCGTCCAAGTCGTCGATCGTTTCCGGCTTCTTGTCGTGCTTGAAGATGAACAGGTCGCCGGTGTCGTTCCCGATCATCACCTTGCCGTCCACGTAGTAGCAGGAGCCCCATGTGGAGGTCTTGGTGTCGTACTGCCAGTAGTGTTCGCCGGTCTTGGCGTTGAAGCAGTGGACGTAGCCGGGCAGTTCGCCCAAATACAAGATGTCGTCCACGATGCAGGCGCTGCTCATGGTTCGGCCGAACTTGAAGTCGCGGACCGCGAACGGCCGCTTCTCCTCGCCGCCGTAGAACCATACCTTGCCGGAGTTCGGGTTCGGCTTGCCGATGCCGATCTCCTTGCCGTCGTCGTTCTTCTTCGTGCCGGCGAGCAATTCGTCCGAGATGTCGCCCTTCTTCTTGCCGGGTGCGATGCACCACACCTTGCCGATGCCGTCCGTGTGCTCCGGATCCTGGCCCACGGCGATATACACCTTGTTGTCGTAGATCACCGGCGTGGCGATGAAGTCGTTCTTCGTGCCGGTGCCGCCGAGTTCGTAGATGCCGTCCTTCGGGTTGCAGTCGAACTTCCAGATGATCTCGCCGGTGTCCGGGGCCAAGCCGTACAGCCAGCCGTCGCCGCCGGGGAAGATCACCTGCTTCACGCCCTCGATCTCGGCATACGCGGGGTTGGACCACTGCCCGTGCATGATGTTGCGGCCGGGGTAGTTCTTCTTCCAAAGGAGCTTGCCCGTCTTCTTGTCCAAGGCGATGAAACTCGGCGCGTCCGGTTCGGGGATGTTGAAGTGACCTTCATCCACGCCGTTGGCGGTGATGATGAAGATCGTGTCGCCGACGATGAGCGGAGAGCAGCACGTCATGTTGTGCGGGAAGACGTTCAACTCCTTGATCATGTCGTATTCCCACAGGATGTCGGCGTCGGTCTTGTCCTCGAAGCCCTTCCGCGCGATCCCCTGCACGCCGTTGGCCCGGCCGTTCACGTCCGCGCACACGACGGTGCAGCGGTTGGTGGTGAAGTACACGCGGTCGCCGTCCACGGCGGCCGTGGAGCAAATGCCTTCATCGGGCCAATCGACCACCATGCCCGACGGCAGTTTCGGGAACACGGCCTGCCAGAGGAACTGGCCGGTCTTTTCCTCGAAGCACATGACGATGCCGCGATCGATCGGTTCGTTCTCGCCGTCCGCATTCTTGGCATTGTCACGCGGGTTGCGCGGGCGGCGATTGTTCGTACCGACGAAGATCTTGCCGCCGGCCACGATCGGCCCGCCGTAGGAGCGCGAACCGAGGTCCGCTTTCCAGAGCACGTCCTTCTCGCTGTCGAGGTCGAACTTGCCGGGGATGTCCTTGGCCTTGAGGTTGACCATGTTGCGGTCGAGGGTGCCGCCGAACATCGTGTGTTCGTCCAAGTCGCCCAAGCTGGGCTGCACGGCCACAACCGCATTGACGGGTGCTCCGCAACACGGGTGAGCCTCGGAATTCGCGGAGGCCGCCGGTTCGGTCTTGAAAGCCACGGCGGCGGCGGCGCCACACGCCAGCAGCATCGCGCCGCCGAAGAGCAACGGTCGAATCGGAGTCATGGTTCGATCCCGTAGGTTCCGGATACGGCCCGCCCGTTGTCACGGGCGGGCTTGCGAGGTTCACTTGTTCGGACTGATCAACACGTTGTCGTAATAGATGCTTGAACCGGGGTTCTCGGGCGAGATCTGCGGATCCGAAACGTAACCGTACAAAGCGGCCGCGCCTTGGCGGTTCGGGCTCGGATCCTCGAACTCCAGGCTCCACTTCTCCGGTTCCGACTCACCCTTCTTCCACACCTTGCCGCGGAGCACGGCCGTCTTCTCCTTCTGCTCCACGGCGAACTTCACGGTGTACCACGTTCCGGGCTCCCAGTTCAAACCCGTTGCGACGCTCACGCGGGGGCGGGCCTCCCACGACACGATCCGGAGTTCGCGGCTCTTGATCGCGTCGTTCGTCTTGCCGTCGAGAATCAGCGTGTATCGGCTGTTCACGAGGCCCGCATCCGGGATGCGACCGCGCACTTCCGTGGCCTGGATGTCCGCTTGAACAGTGTAGTTGGCGACGTTCGGCCCCGTGATATATCCGTTGGCGCGGGCGAACGGCGGCCTGGGATCGGTGTTCACCTTCGAGAGCACCTTGTTGCCGTCCACATCCACCACGGCGAACTTGCTCTGGGCGTTCAACCAACCGCCGGGGGCGGCCCCGACGGGCACGTTCGTGAAGTCCTGTTTGTATCCGACTTGCCCGGAAACGCGAACCCGCGCCCGAGCCTTGATCCCTTCGCCGAGTTCAAACTCGACATAGCCCTGCTGCGTGGGCGGGACGGGCTTCAGTGCCACCACGCCCTCGGCGGTGTTGCCGGTCGCTTCGCCTTGCAGCGGCGGCGGACCCTTGGGCGCGGGTGCCGACGGATCGACCTTGGCTTTCGGATCCACCTTCGGCGGCGGCGGCGGGACGGGCAGCGACCACTTCGCCGGCGGATCAGGCAGGTTGCTCTTCACCTCGCGGCCGTTCGCATCGATCAGCACCACTTTGAATGCGACTTTGTCACCGGCCTTGGCCGAGACGTCGGCCGGGAACAACCGCGCGCCCGCGACCGCATTCACTTCGTAAGCCTTCTCGGCCGGCAGCGGCTTGTATGCACCGCATTCGTCCTTCGCATCGGGCTTGCCCACACAGAAGGCGTCCGTGCTGGTGGTGAAGTACAGTCGATTGTTCACGGCGATGATCGTGCCGTTGGTTTCGTTGAGCAGGCCGTCCGGGCGGCGGAACTTGTACGAGAATTGCTGGTTCAGCGGCGGATCGTCGCCTTCGAGCCCCCAGATCACAAGGTTGCCCTTCACATCGAAGATGTAGAGCTTGCCGTCCGCAATGAGAGGCGCTCCTCGCACTTCCGTGCCGTACCGCTCGGACCACAGCACCTTGCCCTTCTTGGCATCGAAGCAGAAGAGTTCGCCGGAATCGTCCGGGAGGTAAAGCCGGCCGTCGGCGATGGCGCCGGACGCGAGGCCGAACCGCTTCGCCTTGTTGAACTCCCACACGAGCTTGGGCGATTTCGTCTTCGGATCGATCTGGCTGGCATCCACGCAGATGACGCGCCCGATCGGGCCGCCTTCCGGATTCTCTTCACCGTGGTGGCAGTACACGAGATTGCCGTCGATGATCGGGGAGCCGTTGATGATGCCCGCGGAGAAGCGGTAGCTCCAGACGCGTTCACCCGTGCGAACCTTGAAGGCGTGCAGGTACCCGTCCGCCCCGCCGGAGATGAGCAACCGCTGCCCGCCGATGACGCCGACGACCGGGCTGGAGTAGTACGTGCCGCGGATCGGGCTCGGCGTGTCCGCCCACCACGCGATTTCGCCGGTCTTGCCGTCGAACGCGACAAACCGGGACGCGGCGCGGGCGTGGTCGCCCCACGCGGAGTTCACCATGCCGACGATGCAGAAGCCGCTGTCGAAGATCGGAGTCACGATGCGGCCGCCGTAGCCGCTGATGCGGCCGAATTCTTCGGTGAGGCTGCGCGACCAGAGCAGCTTGCCTTCGGGATTCAGTGCGAGCACGAGGCCCGCGGTGGTATGTGCATAGACCGTCTTGCTCGCCGGGTCCGCCGTGAGGCTCGTCCACCCGAGGCGGCTGGACACGATGTCGGTGTGGAAGACGTTGACGCGGAACGTCCACTGCAGCTTGCCGGTCTTTTCGTCGAGGCAGACGACTTGTTCGCCTTCGTTGATGCCGGTGCCGGTGCCTTGGATCAAGTACAGTTTGCCGTCCATGACCAACGGAGCGGAACGGCCGCCGAACGGGGCCTGCCACAGGACATTGCCCTTTTCCTTCTTCGCGGGGTCGAACGACTCCGGGAGATTCTTCTCACGGGAGACGCCGTTCTGTTCAGGCCCGCGCCAGTGCAGCCAGTCGCGCCCGTCGGCGGAGTTGCCGATGGCGAAAGTCGCCAAGAACAGGGCGGCTCCAAACGCCTTCTTCATGGTGCGCTCCAAGTCACGCGTGTACGATCCGTTTGGCCTTCATCTCGAACCGCGGCAAGGTGCCGGGCGGGGCGGGGGTCACGTCCACACGAAACAGCAGTTCGTCGCGAACGGCGCGGCTCACGGCATCGGCCAGTTCGCGACCATCGGTTCCGGCCGCGGGTTCCACTTCGAGCCGCAGATCCGCCAACGGGCCGCTGCGGTCCACAACGATACGGTATTCAGCGACGCCCGAAAATCGACGGACAATCGCTTCGATTGATCCGGGGTACAGGTTGTTCCCGCGCACGTGAAGCATGTCGTCCACCCGGCCGAGAATGCCTCCGAGGATGCGACCGTTCCGAATCCGAACGAGGTCGCCCGTGCGGTAGCGGATCACGGGACTGCCGGTGCGGTACAGGTTCGTGAGCACCAGTTCGCCCACCTCGGGCGCATCGCCCGGCAGCACCTCCGCCCAGTATTCGGACTCCAGCAGCACCATCTCGCCCGGCGTGTCTTCCGCTTCAATGGCCACCGGTCCGACTTCCGTCATGCCGTAGTGGTCGATGACGCGGGCGCCCCACACCTGTTCGATCCGTCGCCGCGTGGCGGGGATCGTGCCGCCGGGTTCGCCCGCGACCACGAGTTTTCTCACGGTGCTGCCGGCCAGATCGATCCCTTCTTTCGCCGCGAGTTCCGCCAAATGCAGGGCGTAGGTCGGAGTCGCGAACACGACTGTCGCTTCCTGTTCCAAGAGGAATCGCAGCCGGGCCGTGCTCGTCATTCCTCCGCCGGGAATCACCAAGGCCCCGAAGCGGCTCGCAGCCTCGAAGGCGCTCCAGAATCCGATGAACGGCCCGAACGAAAACGGGAAGAACACGCGGTCCCGCGGCGTCAGCCCCATGATCGGGAACGCAAGCCGCCAGCAGTTCAGTACGCCTTCCCACGATTCGGGCGTGTCGAGCCATCGGAGCGGCTTCCCGGTGCTCGTGCCCGATGTCTGGTGAATCCGGCTGTATGTCTCCAACGGGTCCGTCAGTGCGGTGCCGTAGGGCGGGTGCGAGGCTTGGTCTGCGGCGAGTTCCTGCTTGCAGGTGAACGGCAGCTTCGCGAAGTCCTCCGGGGTGCGGATCGGCCCGTGCTCGGCGAACTTCGCGGAGTAGAACGGGTTCGTCGCCCGCACCTTGTCCAGCATCGTCCGCATCCGCTCGAACGGAGTGGCGGACACGAGGCGAGCGGAAGTAAACGGCGTCGTCATGGCGGCAGGCGGGAGTTCGGCGGAGCCTCGACGCTCAGTTTACGGGAATACCGCGGGTCTCGGCGGCTCTTACACGCCGAGTACAATCGTGATCGCGCCGATTCACCAAGGGAACTCGAGCCATGCGTTACGGAATCGAAGTGCACAAGATCTTCGGCCGGGTCCGCGTCGTGGAGGAAGAAGGGCAATACCGCGTCCGCGAAGTGACCGTCGGGGAGGACTTGCGCGTCCGCCGCGTCGGCGTCGGGCCGAAGAAAGTCGGGCAGTGGGAGATGGTCAACCACGGCGAGGATTTCACCGTGCAGTTCGTCGGCGTCGGCGAGCACTTCACCATTCGCTTCGTGAATGTGGACGAAGGCGAGAACCCTGTTCATGCGATGAGGCGGTTGGCCGCCCTGGAACCGCCGGCCGAGGCGACGGAGAACGCATGAGCGAGTATGCTGGACACATCGCACGTTTCCGGGGTCGAACATGTCCGCGCCGCTTTCGCTCGTCATCTTCGGAGCCTCCGGAGACCTCACCGGCCGCAAGTTGATCCCTTCGCTGTACAGCCTGATGGTGAAGGGCTACCTGCCGCCGGAAGCGAAGATCGTGGGCACCGCCCGTTCGCATTACTCGGACGAGGAATTCCGCACGCAGATGCAGGCGAAGTGCAAGGAGTTCGCGGAACACTACGACGACGCGAAGTGGGCCGAGTTCGCCAAGCGGCTCTTCTATGTGGGCACGGATGCGACCGCGCCGGGCGGCGTGAAGCCGCTCGCGGACTGGTTCGCCGCCAACGAGGGGCCGGGCGGCGGGCGGCGGCTCTTCTATCTCTCCGTCTCGCCGGAGTTGTACCCCGGCTTGGCCACCACGCTGGGCGAGGCCGGCTTCAACAAGGAGCTTGGCGGCTTCCGCCGCATCGTGATCGAGAAGCCGTTCGGCCACGACCTCGCCACCGCCAAGGAACTGAACGAGGTGCTGCACAAGCACTGGCGCGAAGACCAACTCTACCGCATCGACCACTACCTGGGCAAAGAGACGGTGCAGAACATCCTCGTGTTCCGCTTCGCGAACACGCTGTTCGAGCCGCTGTGGAACTACCAGTACATCGACCACGTGCAGATCACGGTGGCCGAGAAAGTGACCGTCGGCAAGCGCGGCAAATACTACGACGGCAGCGGCGTGCTCCGCGACATGATCCAGAACCACCTGCTCTCCATCCTCACAATGGTGGCGATGGACGACCCGACGCGGTTCACGGCCGAGAACCTGCGCAATGAGAAGATGAAGGTCCTCAATTCCATCTCCATCCCGGAGGCGGCGGCGGCGTGCGGGTCGGTCGCGGTCGGCCAGTACGACGGCTACCACGCGGAACCCGGCGTGCCCGCCGATTCGCGCACGCCCACTTACGCGGCCGTGAAGTTGGAGGTGGAGAACCGCCGCTGGCGCGGCGTGCCGTTCTACCTCCGCAGCGGCAAGGGGCTCGCCGCCCGCTACAGCGAAGTGATGATCCAGTTCCGCTGCCCGGCGCACCTCATGTTCAAGCTGCCGCCCGGCGAAACGATGCAGTGCAATCGCATCACCATGGTGCTGCAGCCGAACGAAGGCATCCAGTTGAACTTTCAGACCAAGGTGCCCGCGGTGGACGGTGTCTCGCTCCTGCCCCGCGATTTGTCATTCGACTACAAGGAGGCGTACCAGGAGAAGGCGCTGCCCGAGGCGTACGAACGTCTGATCCTCGACGCGATCCAAGGGGACGCGTCGCTGTTCATGCGGAGCGACGAGATCGAGCGGGCGTGGGAGATCATGGATCCGATCATCGCGGCCAGCGAGAACCGCGCCGGCATCCCGCCGCAGAAGTACGCGGTCGGCTCGCAAGGCCCCGACTGCGCGAACGCCCTCTTCCCCGGCGACTCCAAGGGCTGGCAACCCATTCGGTAGCGCGAGGCTGCATCATGTCCAACTTCAAGCTGTTTGTGCTTCTGTCCTCGTTCGCACTCGCGTCATCCCGCGTTGTCGCGGACGATGAATCGGAAGCCGCGGGTGTGAAGCGGGTCGAAAAACTGGGCGGGCGCGTTCAACGCGATCCCTCCGACCCCAAGCGTCCCGTCACATACGTGTGGCTCCACAGCAGTAAGACGACCGACGACGACCTGAAGGCGTTGGCCGGATTGACCGGACTGCAAGAGATCATCCTCTCGGGCGCACCGATCACCGACGCGGGGCTGAAGCACCTCGCTGCATTCCCCGAACTGTACACCCTCGCCATTGGCGGAACGCAAATCACGGACGAGGGAGTCAAGGATCTGGTCAAGCTTAAGAGCCTGCGACGACTCATCATCACAGAGGGTGATCTCACCGACAAGGGACTGAAGGAACTCACCGTGTTGACGAAACTCGACATGCTCTCCGTGAACCGCACGAAGGTGACCGACAACGGGTTGAAGGACCTCGCCGCCTTCAAAGAATTGAGGCGACTCGGTCTCGGCGGCACGGGCATCACGGACGCCGGGCTGAAGGAACTCGCCGCACTCAAGGACCTCGACGATCTCGACTTGAGTGCGACGAAGGTGACTGACGCCGGGTTGAAGGAGTTGGCCTCACTGAAAAAGCTCACGCGACTCAGTCTCGCCATCACGAACGTGACGGACGCCGGGCTCGATGAACTCGCCGCGTGCAAGAACCTGACGATGTTGAACCTCACCTTCTCGGAGAAAGTGACAGGCAGAGGAATCGCCCGCCTCAAGCAGGCATTGCCGAAGTGCGAGGTCCTGAAGTGAGTGTCTACACCCTCCGGTAGAACGTCGGCGAGGAGATGCGTCATGCAACGCAGCATCGTGATTGTGGGCGAAGGTGACATCCGCATTCCGTGGCGAGCCACGACGTTTGCCGGTTTCCGCCGTTGGCTGCACTCCGGCGCATTCCCCGAGGAGGGTTTGGTCAGCTACATCGACGACCAAATCGAGGTCGACACGGCCATGGAAGAGTTCTTCGAACACGGGCAGGTCAAAGCGGAGATCGGGGCTGTCCTGCAGGTTCTGCTGAAGCAGATGAACTACGGCCGGTACGTTCCGGACGGCACGCGATACAGCAACCCGCGGGCGAGGCTCTCCACCGAACCCGACGGCATGGTGGTTTCGCACGACGCGTTGAAGGCGGGCCGTGTCCGGCTCGTCTCGGGGAAGGCGGGACGCAACACGGAATTGATCGGCATTCCCGAGATTGTGATCGAGATCGTCAGCCCGTCGTCCGAGGCGAAGGATACGGATCGCTTGCGGAAGGCGTACTTCAAGGCCCGCATCCCGGAGTATTGGCTCATCGATGTCCGGGAAGGCGACATCCGTTTCGATATCCTCCGCCGCAAGAACGGCGGGTACGTTCCCGGGCGGAAGTCGGAGGGCTGGGTCAAGTCACACGTTTTGGGCAAATCCTTTCGGCTGATCGCATCCGATGATGAAGCAGGACAGCCGATTTACACCTTGGCCGTGCGATAACCGAGTTCACGCTTGCGAATCGGCTGCGTTCCGCTTACTCTCCATTGATCCGCCGGTGTTCCTCCTGCCACCACTGGCTCCGCCATGCTGCACATTTCCGATCGCCGTCAGTCCCGCCGGGACTTCCTGCGCGTGGGTTCGCTCGGCCTCGGCGGCCTTGCATTGCCGCAACTATTGGAGCTGAAAGCCGCCGCACCCGTCGCCGTGCGGGATCGCGCCGTCGTGCTTCTGTTCCTGCAAGGGGGGCCGCCTCAACACGAGACGTTCGACCCGAAGATGGGGGCCGCCGAGGAGTATCGCTCGGCCACCGGCGAAGTGAGCACCTGTCTGCCCGGTGTCACGTTCGGCAGCACGTTCCCGCAGATGGCCACGCGGGCGGACCGACTCGCCGTCGTGCGCTCTTACCAGACCCGCAACGGCGGCCACACCTACGGCGAAGTGCTCAGCGGCGGGAACGGCGCGAAGGCCACCATCGGCGCCATCCGCTCCTATCTCGGCGGCCCCACGCACCCCACCATCGGCATCCCGTCCAACGTGCTCGTGCTGCCCGAGGCCGTGAAGGACGGGCTGAAGCTGAAGGGCAACTTCGAAACTGGTGCGATCCCCACCCTCACCGCGCCCGGCATCCTCGGCTCGCAATACGAAGCGTTCAACCCGGTCGGCGGAACGGCACTCAAGAAGGCCATGGAACTGCGGCTCACGACGGAGCAGTTCGCGGATCGCCGCTCGCTGCTCGCCGCGTTCGACGACGTGCGCCGCGACTCCGAGCCCGGCTTCACCCGTACGGACAAGTTCCAGCAGCAGGCCTTCGACATCATCACCCGCGGAATCGGCGAAGCGTTCGACGTGACGCGCGAGGACGAGAAACTCGCAGCCAAGTACGACACCTCGAAGCTGTTCAAGATGGAGGATTGGACGAAGTACGTGAACATGCACCGCACCACGAACCTGCTCGGCCGGCAGATGCTGCTGGCCCGGCGGCTCGTGGAAGCGGGCGTCGGCTTCGTCACGGTGTCCGATTGCGGCTGGGACCTGCACGCGGACGGCAACAGCGCCAAGGCCATGACCGCGATGGAGGTGCTCGGCCGGCAGGTGGATCACGCCGTGGCCGCGTTCCTGGACGACCTCCGCGACCGCGGCCTGGAAGATCGTGTGATGCTCATCGTGACCGGCGAGATGGGCCGCACCGCGAAGCGGAACAAGAACGGCGGCCGCGACCACTGGGGCGATCTTTCCCCGCTCGCGATCGCCGGCGGCGGCGTCCGGGCCGGCGTGATCGGCCGCTCCGATTCGACCGGCTCGCGGCCGAACTCCGAGCCGCTCACCCCGGCGAACCTGCTCGCCACCGTGATTCATTTCCTGTTCGACGTGCCACAGCTCCGCCTGCGGGCGGACCTCCCGCGAGACTTGAAGCCGCTGATCGAGAACACCGAACCGATCCGCTGAACAAGAACTGATGATCCCTCTTCCCGCTGCCGGAGGCCTCTCATGCGTTTCACGCGCCGCAAGTTCCTGGAATCGTCGCTCGCCGCCGCCGCGAGCATCACCGTGGCCGGCACCAAGTCGTCCGGCAAGGTGCTCGGTGCGAACGACACCGTCCGCGTCGGCGTGGCCGGTCTCAACGGTCGCGGCGGCTCGCATGTCGGCGCGTATCTCGGCATGAAGGACGTGCAGATCACCTATCTCATTGACCCGCACCAAGGCACTTATAAGGGCCACCTCAAGAGCATCGCCGCGAAGGGACTGCCGGAACCGACGTGCGTGCAGGACGTCCGCAAGGCACTCGAAGACAAGAATCTCGATGCGATCTCCATCGCCACGCCGAACCACTGGCACGCCCTCATGACGATCTGGGCCTGCCAGGCGGGCAAGGACGTGTACGTGGAGAAGCCGTGCAGCCACAACATCCACGAAGGCCGCATCGCGGTGCAGACAGCCCGGAAGTACAAGCGGATCGTACAGCACGGCACACAGAATCGCGCCATCGGCGGGCACGCGAACACGGCCGCTCTCGCCGCCAGCGGCAAGTACGGCAAGTTGCTCGTCTCGCGCGGCCTCTGCTACAAGGACGGCGGCACCGGCGGCAGCACCCGCGGCAACATCGGCTTCAAGGACATCAAGAACCCGCCTGCCGAACTCGACTTCGACATCTGGACCGGCCCCGCCCAAACCACCAAGTACCACGAGAACCTCGTCCACTACCGGTGGCACTGGTTCTGGGACTTCGGCAACGGCGACATGGGCAACCAAGGCGTCCATGAAATGGACAAGGCCCGCTGGTTCATTCCCGGCGCGATGTGGCCGAAGAGCGTGATGACGTTCGGCGGCCGCTTCACCGGCAAGGACCAAGGCGAGACGCCGAACACCGAAGTGACGGTGATGGACTACGGCGAGACGCTGCTCATCTTTGAAGTTCGCGGGCAGAAGTCCGAGTCGTACTACGGGCAGGGAGTCGGCAACGTCCTGCACTTCGAAGCCGGCGTCGTCGCCGGCGGCAAGTTCTACCCGAAGGGCAAGAAGGAAGGCGAACCGGTGGCGAAGGTGACCGCCGAGAAGCAGCCCGAGGGAGACCACTTCGGCAACTTCATCCATTGCGTGAAGAGCCGCGACGGCGCCAAGCTGAACGCCGAGATCGAAGTCGGGCACATCTCGTCCGGCCTGTGCCACTTGGCGAACATCTCATACCGCCTCGGCAAGGACGAAGCGTTCAGCGGCAAGACCGAGGCCGTGAAGGGGAACGAGTTCGCGACCGAGGCGCTCGCCCGGACCACGGAGTATCTCACCGGCAACGGCGTGAAACTGGAGGATCAGATGCTTCGCGTCGGCCGCAAGTTGGTGTTCAACGGCGACACCGAGACGTTCACGAACGACTCGGACGCGAACGCTCTGCTCACGCGGAAGTACCGCGCCCCGTACGTCGTGCCTGAGAAGGTGTGACCAGCAATTCGATGGAGCAGAAATGAAAACAACCGGCCGCCTGACCACCTCTCCCTTGGTCAGACGGCCGGTATTGGCTCTCGCCGCCTAACTAGATAGCAGGTGCGATACCAATCAGAATGCTTCGGTATATCCAATTTCCGATTCGATCCGCAAAAACCATCATTGCAAGCACTTGCGGATCGGAAAAACTCGTGATCTACATCGCTTCTCATAAGCGGCACCGATTCTCGTGCGCGAAAATAAGGCAGATATGCCCATTGATTCGGCATGGCGGACGATGCGTGAGGATCGATGTCCGGGATCGCCGGCCTTCAGACACCGTTCGATCGCTTCCCCCTTTCGGGATCGTTCGCGCTCGGAGCCGGGTGGTTTGGTTGGCGGAAACCGGATACGCTGTGTCATTCCAATGACGAGAGAATTCTCATGAAAATCCGGATGCTCTTTGCCGCGTTTCTCCTCTGCGGCTCCGTCCGCGCCGATGAACCGACCAAGCCGCTGGACCGCGCCGAGTTGGACAAGCGGGCCGGGAAGGTCGCTCACGACACAGCCAAGCTCGGCAGCGAACTCTGGACCGCTGGCGAGATCGAAGGCTGCTTCCGCCTGTATCACGGGGCGCTGCTCGCCTTGCAGCCGATGCTGGATCACCGCCCGAAGCTGGCGGCCTTGGTGAAGGAGAAACTCGACGACGCCAAGGGCATGAGGGCGGAGAAGGGCGCGTTCGTCCTCCGTGAGACGCTCGACGCCATCCAGAAAGACACGCTCGCGGTGGCCGGTGAGAAGAAGGGCTCGCTGTGGTCCCGCCTCGGTGGAGAGAAGTCGGTGAAGTCCGTGATTCACGACTTCGTCGATGCCGCAATCAAGGATCCGAAAGTGAACTTCACCCGCAACGGCACCTACAAGCTGGATGCCAAGAAGCGGGCCGACCTGGAGGAACGGCTCGTAGAGTTGATCAGCGAGGTGGGCAAGGGGCCGCTGGAATACACCGGGCGCGATGTGAAGAAGCTCCACGCGGGGATGAAGATCACGGAGGGCGAGTTCGACGCGCTCGTGGCCTGCCTCGACGGCGCGCTCAAGAAGAACAAGGTTCCCGCGGCCGACGCCGAGGAACTGGTGAAGCTCGTGAACTCGATCAAGTCGTACTTCGTCGGGCAGTGATGTGGTGCGGATGCATCGCGTAAACTGACGGCATCCTGATTCGGCGAGGGAAGCATGGTCCCAGTCATCGAGAACCGGCGAATCCTGGAACTGACTTACGACCGGGCGGCGGACGAGTACCTCCATTTGCTCCCGCTGGAGCACTTCATGGAATCGACCGACCAATCGACGCAGCAGGAGATCACGCTGGAAAGCCTCGCCTTGGTTCGCGCCGTGCGGCCGGATTTCCAAGTGTTCAGCGAACTGCTCATCCAGTATTTGCTTCCCCACAGCACCCGGCAAAGACCCGAGCGGGTCGTGCCGGACAACATGGTCGTGATCTGGCCCGATCCCATCGACAAGCTCAAGGGTTTCCATCTGGAACTTCAGCCGGTCGGGCCGACGCTCGTGATGGAATACGTGTCCGAAGACAACCGCCGCAAGGACTACGAAGACAACCTGCGCCGCTACCGCGATCACCTGCACGTTCCGTACTACTTGCTGTTCGAACCGGCGAAACAGGTGTTGATCGTATACCGCCTCGTGAACGGCAACTATGAGAAGACCGTGCCGAACGAAGCGGGCCGGCTGGCGATCCCGGATTTGGAACTGGAGGTCGGCCTGGTCGGCGGCTGGGTGCGTTACTGGCACCGGGGCTCGCTTCTGCCGCTGCCCGGCGAACTGCTTCAGATCGTCCGGGCCAAGGACGATCAACTCGACGCGGCATTGGAACAGATTCATGAGAATCGGCAGCGGGCACTCGCGGCCGAGGCCGAAAACGCCCGGCTTCGTGAGGAACTCGCCAAGCTGAAGGAGCAGTGAAGCCGCACACGGCCCGCCTCATTACAATTGCTCCCACCCGTTCCGCATCCCTTGGGAGCCTCTCCATGCCGACGAATCCGCCGATCAACCGCAAACTGCGCATGGGCCTCATCGGGGGCGGACAAGGCGCGTTCATCGGCCGCGTGCATGCCACCGCCGCCGTGATGGACAACCGCGCCGCGCTGGTGGCTGGCGCGCTGTCGTCCGATCCGGCGCGGGCCAAGGCGTCCGCCGCGGATTACGACATCCCCGCGGATCGCGCCTACGGTTCGTACAAGGAGATGGTCGAAGCGGAATCGAAGCGGCCGGACAAGGTGGACTTCGTGTCGGTCGCCACGCCGAACCACACGCACTTCGAGATCGCGAAGGCCTTCGCCGAAGCCGGCTTCAATGTGGTGTGCGACAAGCCGCTGACCTTCGACCTCGCCCAAGCCGAGGAACTGATCCAGGTCGTGGAGAAGACCGGCGTCGTGTTCTCGGTATCGCACAACTACACGGGGCACCCGCTCGTGCGGCAGGCCCGCGAGATGGTGCAGAACGGCGAACTCGGCGAGATCAACGCCTTCCGCTCGAACTACATCCAAGGGTGGCTCCGCACGCGGCTGGAGAGCGACAACCAGAAGCAGGCCGCGTGGCGCACCGATCCCGCGAAGAGCGGCATCGCCGGCTGCTTCGGCGACATCGGCACCCACGCATACAATTTGGGCCGCTTCATCACCGGGCTTCTGCCCAAGGACCTGTCCTGCGTACTGAAGACGTTTGCCGAAGGCCGCAAGCTGGACGATTACGGCACGGCGATGATCCGCTTCGAGAACGGAGCCTTGGGCACGGTCACGGCCAGCCAGATCAGCCACGGCCGGGAGAACGACGTGTTCATCGAAGTGGACGGAACGAAAGCCTCGTTGCAGTGGCGGCAGGAGAACCCGAACGAGATGATCGTGCGGAAGAACGGCGAGCCGCACCGCATCTACACGCGGAACGGCGGCCCGTACTTGGGCGCGGCCGCGGCCGGCGCCACCCGCATCCCCAGCGGCCACCCGGAAGGCTACCTCGAAGCCTTCGCCAACATCTACACCGCAACGTTCGACGCCATCGCCAAGCGGATCAGCGGCGAGAAATTCGAGACGGTGAACACGGTTTACCCCAACGTGTACGACGGCGTGGAAGGGATGCTGTTCATCACCCAATGCGTGAAGAGCAGCCGAGAAAACGGCGCGTGGGTGCCGTTCCGCCATCCGAAAAGCCGTAAGTAACGACAGCGTTTAGCCGCGAGGCGGAGCCCCTCGGAGCCGAGCACGCTCCGCTCCGCAGACACCGCGTCGCGGCTACGCATCCACCTCGTCTGGACACGTCCGGGAATAAGTCGCACAATCGGCGCATCATGACACCAGATTTGCGCCCGCGGCCCGCCATTCCCGCCGTGAAGGGGACTGGATTGAAGAAGCACGCCTCGACCCTCATCGGCTTGCTCAAGTATCGTCGTCGGGTTCGGCCTCCTCGCGTACATCCTGCGGCAGAACTGGGATCCCAAGGGGGCGTCACCCGGAATCAGCGGCCTGCTGGAGCGGACTCCGGACTACCTCGCTTTCGTCGGCCTCGCACTGGTCGCCTTCACGTGCACGTCGATCCAATTCCTGCGTTGGTACATCCTGGTGCGGGCGCTCGATCTGCCGTTCACGATCCCGAATGCGTTCCGCCTCGATTCATCGGCGGGTTCTACAACGCATTCCTGCCCGGTTCCGTGGGCGGGGATCTGGTGAAAGCCTTCTACATCGCCCGGGACACGCCGGGAGCGGGCCGCGGCCACGGTCGTCATGGCGCCTGGTCGGGCTCTTCGGTCTGATCTGGTTCTCGGCCGCGTTCGGCGGCGCGTTCTGGCTCGCCGAGGATCCGCACATCCGCGGCAACGCGTACCTCGAAAAGATCATCTTCGTCTGTGCGGCTCTCGTCGGCGTCGCGGTGGTCGTGTGGATCGTGCTCGGCTTCCTGCCGCTCGGGTTCCAACAGCGGATCACCGTGCTGGTTCAGAAGATTCCGAAGTTGGGAAACACGTTCGCCGAGTTGTGGTTCGTGCTCTGCACCTACCGGAAGTGGGCCCGCGCGATCTACTCCGTGATCGCGATGACGGCCGTGGTGCACGTCGGTTTCGTGGTCATGTTCCACTTGGCGGTGCGGGTTTTCCCGATCGCTCCGGCGAGCTTGGCGGAGCACTTCGTCGTGGCCCCGGTGGGCTACATCGCACAGGCCTTCTTCCCCGCGCCGGGCGGAGTCGGCGGCGTGGAGTTCATCTTCGGCTACCTACTCCCTGCTCGGTCGCGACGAAGCGGCCGGCGTGATCGGCCGGCTCACGCTTCGCATCGTGGAGTGGAGCATCGGCCTCGTCGGGCTGTACTTCTTCCTGCGGATGCGCGTTACGCTGCCGGATGTGGCCGCGGAGAAAGCGGTTGAGGCCGATCACCGCGACGAAGTAAATCCGATCGGATTTCCGTGCGGTTTCGATTTCGTCCTCGCTATCTCCGGCTTCGGCAAGGATGCCGCGAGGACGATCATGACGATGGCCGCCTGTTCGCGCTGGGCTTGGCCCTGTCCGGTTTGTCGATCATTCCGTGGATACCGTGCGGACGGCTCGGCCGAGCCCGCATGCTGCGAACCGATTGTCGCGGTGGACGGCGAGGCCTGCGAAGGCGGCAACCATGACGAAGCCCTGCAGCGCTACCGTTGCAACCAATCGCGGCACTGGCGGCACATGGTCGTCGGCGGACGCTAGAAGCAATGAATCCCTCGCTTCCGCGTGGGGCTCGTTTCAGAGTTGAAATGCGGGCAACTCCGCTCCGGAATCGCGAATCCCTTTCACGACATCGATCGCCCGTGCGAACGGGAACGACTTCAACAGCGTTCCCAGCCGACGCGTCGTCTTTCCCATCCCCACGTACGTCCGCCAGCGGGACAGAGGCCTGAGCGGCAGCCGCGGCTAATCCGGGTCGATCCCCACGGGTGGAAATAGAGCATGCCGAGATCGTTCGGCGCGTTGCGGGACACCCGCCGCAACCCGGCCTTCATCGCGCCGAGCGGGAACAGCCGGAAGTAGCCCCCGCCCGCGACCGGCAGGTTCATCCCCACTATGCGGTACGTCAGCGGCGGCAGTTCGAGAATGCGTGCGATTCGCCCTTCGCCTGGAAAGGGTCGCGCGGAGCGTCCGGGATGCCGTAGCGATCGTGCCGCACCGGGAAGATCGAGGAATCGTACTCGAAGCCGCACTCGACGAGTGCGTCAACGGCCCACGGTGTGCGGTGGCGATGCTGAACGTCGGCGCGGAAGCCGACGACGCGCTGCCCGGATGCGTCCTCGAGTGCGGACTTGCTCTTGAGCAGATCTTTGCGGAACTCGGCCGGATTGAAGCGGTTCACCATGCGGTGGTCCCACGAGTGCGAGCCGATCTCGTGGCCGGCGTCCGCGATGTCCCGCACCAGCCGCGGGTGGCTGCGGGCGATCTCGCCGACGATGTAGAACGTGGCTTTGGCGTTCGCAGCGGCGAGTTGGTCCACGATGCGATGCGTCGCGGCTTCCATCCGCGTCCCGTATTCCGCCTTCAACTCCGGCCCGATCGCCGACCCCGCGGCGCCCTCGATCCGGTGATGCTCTTCGACATCGAAACTGGCGATATTCATTGGTTGCAGGACACGCAATTTGTGGTCGATGAGTTAATGGCTTGCGCGACCAGCGACTCGTAGGGTGGGCTGACCGCGATGGCCGCGAATGCGGCCGTCGCGGGAGGCCCACGCGGGGAATCACAGGCGATCGCGTGGCCTCCCGCGGCCATCGCTGCGCGATCGGTCGCGGTCCGGCCCACCCTACGAAGTGCCGGTCGCGAATAGAGAATCCCGCGACCACGTTCATCCCTGCTTCAGCCACTTGGCGGCGTCCTTGGCGTGGTAGGTGAGAATCATGTCCGCGCCGGCGCGGCGGATGCTCGTGAGAATCTCCAGCGTCACGCGGCGTTCGTCAATCCAGCCGTTCTTCGCGGCGGCCGTCACCATGGCGAACTCGCCGCTCACGTTGTACGCTGCCACGGGCAGCCGCCACTTCTCCTTCACACGGCGGATGATGTCCAAGTACGAGAGCGCGGGCTTCACCATGAGCATGTCCGCGCCCTCGGCGACATCAAGGGCCACTTCCTTCATCGCCTCGTCGCCGTTCGCGGGATCCATCTGATACGTGTTGCGATCGCCGAACTGCGGCGGGCTCTCGGCGGCGTCGCGGAACGGGCCGTAGAAACCGCTCGCGAACTTGGCCGCGTAGCTGAGGATCGGGATGTGCTCGAAGCCGGCCGCGTCCAGTCCGCGACGGATCGCCTGCACCATGCCGTCCATCATGCCGCTGGGAGCAATCACGTCCGCACCCGCCTTTGCGTGGCTCACGCACTGTTCGGCGAGAATCGCGAGCGTGGCATCGTTGTCCACGTCGTGGCCCTTCAGGATGCCGCAGTGACCGTGATCCGTGTATTCGCAGAAGCACTCGTCCGTGAAGAGCAGCACGTTCGCGCCGTGGGCCTTGCGAAGGGCGCGAAGCGATTCCTGCACGATGCCGAGGTCTTCAAGAGCGCTCGCCCCGCTTGCGTCCTTCGCACTCGGGATGCCGAACAGGATGAACGATTTGACCCCGAGTTCGCGGCAGGTGCCGACTTCGTCCACGAGCGTGTCGATGCTCAGTTGGAAGTTCCCCGGCATGGACGCGATTTCGGAACGCAGGCCTTTCCCCGGCTTCACGAAGAGCGGCAGGATAAAATCGTTCGCGGAGAGTTCGGTCTCGCGGACGAGTTCGCGGAGCAACGGGCTGCCGCGGAGGCGGCGCGGGCGGGAGATGGGGAATCCGGGGAAGTCGGGCATTGGCACGGGCTCTCGGTTGCCGCAGGTTCGCACTTGAACCCATTCTCCATCATGGTATGGCGGTGGAGAGTGGACAACACCGCGCGGGGATGCCGATAAACCGGGTGGACTCGGCACCTCGCTGGAAGATGGGAAGGGTGGGCATGGACGCCGCGACCCCGTTTCGCATGCTGCGTATGGTCATCGGCCTCGCACTGATCGGCGGCTGCTCGCTCGCGGCCAAGGATCCGCCCGTGACGGCGCGGCCGCAGGTTCCGAGCGATCCCGTTCCGCCGATGCCGATCCAAGGGCTGCCGCTGAATCCCGGAACGACGGTCGAGCCGGCCTCGCCCATGGCTCCTCTTCCGCCCGCGATTCCGGTCGGGCTCAGCGTTCCCGCCGAGAAGCCGACGTCGATCAAATCGAGCGTGTTGCCGGACGGCGATCCGCGCGTCAAGATCGTGGCCCACATCGGCAGCGGCAACATCGTGACCGACGAGGAAGTGTGGGAATCCGTCCGCCAGCGCATCCAGGATTACACCTCGTTCGTGGACGGCCAGAACGGCAAGCAAGTGATCGAGGACGCGGCCAAGAAGAAGGCCGTGTACGCGGAGGAACTTCGCCGTACGATCGAACGCGAACTCATCCTGGACGAGATGTACACGAAGCTGAAGAAGGCCAACAAGATGCAGGTGGTGGAGGAGATCAAGGAGTTCGCGGGCAAGGCCGCAGACCGGCAGCTTCGCGATTTCAAGAAGCGGTACAAGGCGCAGTCGGACGAGGAGTTCAAGACGATCCTGCTGGTGCAGGGCCTCACCGTGCCGGTGATCCGCCGCCAGATCGAGCGGCAGATGATGGCGGAGGAGTATGTCCGCAGCATGCTCCGCGAGAAGAACAAGGGCATCACGCTGGGCGAGGTGCGCGAGTACTTCGACGCCCACGTCGCGGACTACAAGACCCCGGACCGCGTGAAGTGGCTCAGCATCTTCATCGCGTTCAACAAGTTCAACACGGCGCGGGAGGCGTACGATTACGCGTTGGCGATCCAGCAGCACGCCGCGGCGGGCGAGGATTTCGTCGCGCTCTCGAAGACGTACGACCACGGCTTGGCCGGGCAGGCGGGTGCCGTCGGAATCGGCAGCGAGCGCGGCAAGATCCAACCGGCGGACGTGGAGCCCACCGTGTGGGCCCTCGAAGCCGGCAAGGTGAGCAACCTCATCGAGACGCCCGCGGGGTACCACATCGTGAAGGTCGCCGAACGCGAGTACGCGGGGGTGAAGCCGTTCGACGACAAGGTGCAGATGGAAGTGCGGCGGCGCATCCAATTCGAACAGCAGAACACCGAGTACAAGCGACTCGTGGAGAAGCTTTGGCGTTCCGGCGTCGTGCAGGTCGTCGAACTGCCGAAGTGAGCGGCTGCCCTCCGGCCTCGGCTTGCAGCCGCAAGTCCCTCCTGAGTATCGTCTGCGACCGACAGGGAGGCGCGGATGCGGCAGTGGGCGGATCACCCGGCTTCGGCCTGGGTACTGGCAAGTGTTGCCGTGGTCGTGGCCGCGATCGGGGCGCGGCCTTATGCAGGCGGGTGGAACGACGGCAGCCGGCTCGCCGCCGTCGAATCACTGATCGACCGCGGCACGCTCGCCATCGACGAGTCCGTCTTCTGTGGCACGCCACAACGCCTGATCGACGCCGGCCACCTGCCCTACTTCGCGGATGATCCCGCCCTCATTCCGTTCGGGACGAAAGACAAGCTCTTCATCCGCGGGCGATTCCATTCCGACAAGCCGCCTCTTGTCAGCATCCTGATGGCCGGCGCTTACCAACCGCTTCTCTCGCTCGGAGTGCCGCGCCCCGGTGAACGCCCGGATGTGTTCGCTTGGATCATGACCCTGCTCACGAGCGGTCTGGGGTACGCCGCGGCCGTCGGCTGCATGTGGTCGCTCGGCCGCCGATTGAGTTTGGAACCGCGTTGGCGGGCGATCTGGCTCGCCTCCTTCGCGTTCGCCACCTTTGCTGCCGCCTATACGCGGCATGTGAACGCCCATGCGATGCAACTCGGTGCGGTCGCCGGCCTGTGCGTTCTCTTCCTGCGCCTGTCCGAGGCGACCGCGGCAGGGCGGACCGCGTGGGGTTCGCTCATCGGCCTCGGCACGCTCGCCGGCTTGGGCTTCAACTTGGATTTCGGCAGCGGTCCGCCGCTGATGGCCACCGCATTCCTCGCGGTGGCTTGGCGAACGCGACGGGTGTGGCCGGTCGTGGCGTTCTCGCTGGCGGCGTTGCCGTGGGTCGCCGCCGCGATCGGCGCGAACCTCGCTATCGGCGGCGTGTGGCTGCCGTTGAACATGCATCCCGAATTCCTCGACTGGCCCGGCAGCCCGTTCTCCACGATGAACATGACTGGCCTGCTGCGCCACAAACCGCTTGACCAATTCCTGTATGCTGCGGCCATGTGGTTCGGCAAACACGGTTTCCTGAACCACAACTTGCCGACGCTGCTCGCACTCGTCGCAGGGTGGCCCGCACTGCGCCGGGCGGGGAGTGTTGAACTCGTCTCGCTGCTCGGCTGGTGCGTCGCGACGTGGCTCGCCTACGCGTTTCTCTCGAACAACATGGGCGGCGGGTGCTGTTCGATCCGCTGGTTCGTGCCGTTCCTGGCCCCCGCATTTTGGCTGCTCGCCCTCGTGCTGCGGGAACTCCCGGATCGCCGCGTCGAGTTCCTCGCACTCACCGTCGGCGGGTTCGTGCTGGCCGCAATCATGTGGTTCGTCGGGCCGTGGACCACGAACATGGTGCCGCTCATGTGGCCGGTGGTCGGACTCGCACTCGTGGCGTGGGGCATCGCGTCCCGGCGGCGAAAGCGGTCGCGTGGCGTGGCGGTGGCCCGCGTGCTCCAGATCACGATTCCCGCCCGGCTCCCCACGATTCGCATCCCGGACGTGGATCGCAAACCTGCGAAGCGGACGCATCCGCTGTAAGATTCCGGAGTCCGCCGCCTCCGCGTTTGCGAGTCCTCCGACATGTCGATGCCCGTGCGTTCGCTGCCCGTGGTGCAGAATTGGGACTGCAGCGGCTGCGCGGCGTGCTGCCGGTCGTACACGATCCCGGTGACGGAAGAAGAACGTGCTCGCATCGAAAGCTTCGATTGGTCCGCGGACGCCGATCTGAAAGCCATGCCGCACTTCCTGCCGGACGGCCGCACGTTCAAGCTGAACCACCGCGACGACGGCGCGTGCGTATTCCTCGGTGCGGACAACCGCTGCCGCATCCATACGCGGCACGGTTCAGCCGCGAAGCCGCTCGCCTGCCGCGTCTATCCGTTCATGCTCGTACCGGCGGGGGACCATTGGCGGCTCGGGTTGCGATTCGCGTGCCCGGCCGCGGCCGCGGGAACGGGCCGTCCGCTCGCCGAGCACATGGCGGAAGCCCGCGAGTACGCCGCATTGCTGGAGGCGGATTCGCCCGCGGCGAAGAACGCGTCGCCACCTCCGCTTCAACCCAAGCAATCCGTGCCGTGGGCGGACCTGCTGCGCATCGCGACTGCCGTCTCGCGCATCTTGGGCGACGAAGAAGACACTCTGGAACGCCGGTGGCGGCGCGTGCTCGCGCTTACCGCCATGTGCCGCAAGCTGAGTTTCGACGGGGGCGGCGACGCGAAGAAAGCCGTGACCGGCGGCCGCCTCAGCGAACTGCTGCACGTGCTTTCCGAAGCGGTGGATGAGGAAACGCCCGAATCGCCGGATGAAGTGCCGCGCCCGGGTTGGGCCGGTCGCGTCGTCTTCCGGCAAATCGCGGCCGTGTATTGCCGCAAGGATCACGGCGCGGAGAAGGGCAGCGCCCAGGGCGGCCCCGCGGGTCGCGTGCTCTCCGCGATGGCCTTCGCCCGCGGTTCCGGCCGCGTGCCCAAGCTGCATGCGAAGATCGGCGACGCCACCTTCGCCCAAGGCGAGACTCCGGGCGGCGAGTTGAGCGAAGCCGCGGATGCGATGCTGACGCGCTACTACCGGGTGAAGGTGGAATCGTTGCAATTCTGCGGGCCGACCAACTTCGATCTGCCGTTTTGGGACGGGCTCGAATCGCTGGCCATGACCTTCCCCGCGATTCTTTGGCTGAGCCGCGTGTTGGACGAACCGGACCGCGACGCCGCGATCGCACGCGCATTACGACTCGTGGACGACAACTTCGGCTTCAACAAATTGCTCGGCATGGGCCGTCAGAAGTTCGCGTTGCGGTTGCTCTCCGGCCGTGGTGAGTTGTCGAAGTTGATCGCGTGGTACGGCCGGTGAATTGCTCTCGTGCGGGTCGAGCGGAGGCTTTGCGACGCGAGCCCTGCACGACAGTGGTTGCAATCGCCCGGCGGGGCTCGCAAAGCCTCGACCCGCCCTACAATAAACCGATTCGCCCCTCGCGCGGCTGGCCCATGAAGTTCACCTGCCAGTAGCGGCCGGAGAGCGCGTCCAAGCAAGTGAGCCAGCCACCGCCGTAGGCGTAGGTGTCGATGCAAGCCGCGCCGGGAACCAGTTTGACCTCGCCGTTCTTCTGCGACGTGTGCCCGCAGATGATTGGCTTCCCGGAACAGTGCCGCATGTCGTCGCGGAGCTTTTCCCAGAAGAGCCACGTTTCCATCTGTTCGCTCATCTCGTCGTTCGGGTCCGCACCCGCGTGAACGAAGATGTGCTCCGCCGTCTCGTGATAATCGACGAGTTCGTCTTCCAGAAGATGCCAATGTTCCGCGGGCACGTCGGCGAGCGAGCCGCTGCGGCCGGGTGCGGCGCCATACGAACCCAATGTTTGCGTGCCGCCGGTGGCGAGCCACGTCTTCAAATCGACTCCGCCGTCGCGGGCGGCCAGCATCATGATTTCGTGGTTGCCGCGGAGGCAGACGAGGTTCATGCCGCTTCGCTTCAATTCCAAGATGCGATCGAGCACGCCGCGCGAATCGGGGCCGCGGTCCACGTAGTCCCCGAGCAGCACCACTTGGTCGCCCGGTTGCGGCTTCACGAGGTTGAGCAGGTCGTTGAACTGCAAGAGGCAGCCGTGGATGTCGCCGATCGCGAGCAGTCGCATGCTTGCACTATAACAGCTTCATGCCTGTGATTCTCTGGGACATCGACGGCACGCTGATCCGCTCCGGCGGCGCGGGCAAGGACGCGATGGAAGGCGCCCTCCGCGACGCGTTCGGCCTCGCGGAGGTGAAGGACGAAGTGCCGTACAGCGGCCGCACGGATCGCGCCATCGCCCGCGACCTGCTCCGCGTCCACGGCCTCGATGCGAGCGAATCCAATCAGACGAAATTGCAGGAGGCGTATCTCGCGAAGCTGCCGGACAGCTTGCGGCTTCGCGGCGGCAACGTGCTGCCCGGCGTGGCGGACGTGCTCGCGGAACTGCGGCCCCGCACCGATGTGCTGATGGGCCTGCTCACGGGGAACATCCGCCGCGGCGCGCGGGTGAAACTCGGCCATTTCGGGCTGTGGGACTTCTTCGCGTGCGGCGGCTTCGGCGATGAGCACTTCGACCGCGACGACGTCGCCCGCATGGCGTATCGTGAAGTGTGTTTGCACCGCGGTTGCGAGGTGAACCCGGCGGACATCTGGGTGATCGGCGACACGCCGCTCGATGTGCAATGCGCCCGTGCGATCGGGGCCAAGGCGGTGGCCGTGGCCACCGGCTGGCACCCGGTCGAAGAACTCGCCGCGTGCCAACCGGATCACTGCTTCACGGATCTCTCGGACCACCGCCGCGTGCTCGAGGTGTGGTCCTGATCAATCAGGATGCCTTCTTCGCCGGTTTCGAGCGCGGCGGCGGGGCGACGGGCAGCTTCGGCGCCTTCGGCGTGAAGGGCGGGAACTTGCCGGCCCGCATGTCCGCCAGCAGCGGCCGGATCGTCTCGCTCGGAAGGATCCACGTTTCGACGCGCCCGGCCCGTGCGATGCTGATGCCGAGGACATGGCCGTCCAAGTCCACCACCGGCCCGCCGATGTTCTTCGGGTCGAGGATCATGTCGGTTTGGAGAATGGTGGGGAAGCCGGTGCGGCGGCCGGAGAGTTCGCCGCCCATCGCATTCTGGATATCCGAGCGTTGCGGCGCCGGCTTGCCGAGCGTGATCGTGAAATCGAGTTCCTCGGCGGCGCGGCGGACCTTCACCTTCACCTTTTCGCCGGGCTTGTAGTTGCTGAGCAGTTCGCGGAGGTCGTCCGAGCCGGCGATGCGCTTGCCGTTCACCTCGTAGATGGTGTCGCCCTTCTTGAGGCCGGCTTTCTGTGCTCCGCTCATGGTGCCGTCCGCGGGGAACCCGTCCACCTTCGCGCCGCCCTTGGCGTCGTCCTCTTTGCCGAGCATGATGCCGAGGTAGCCGCGGTTCTGGTTGAGCATGTCGCGGGCGTCGAATCCGCTGAGGTCGCGCGTCATGACGCTGACGATGCCGACGGCGGTCGGGTTGGCGGCGGTGCCTGCGGCCGCGAGCCAGCTACCGGTCGGCACCTGCTTGCTGTCGTCGAACGCGACCGGCTTGAGGCCCTTCATGTCGATCTTGATCAGGGCCAGGTCGGTTTCCTTGTGAACGGACGTGATCTCGGCGTCGAGCACGCTGCCGTCGGCGAGCTTCACGGAAATGGCTCCGCGGAGCTCGCTCGCTTTCGTCAGGATCAGCCCTTCCGAGGTCACGATGGTGCCGAGTGCGGCGTCCTTGTCGTCGCACATCACCCGCACCGTGGCCGAGTTCGCCTTGGCGACAACGGATTGGAACGGGGCGAGCAGTTTGCTGCCGCCCGTGCCCGAAGGTTGGGCGTGCACTGGCGCGATCATCGCGACGGCGGTCGCGGCGGATGCGAGATATCGGCAAAGGACGGTCATGGTCGCAGACTCCGAAAGATGAATGAAGGAGTTCGCCATGCCCGGTGACAGCCGTCGCCGGGCTCGAATGACATCATGAATCGCGCTTGCCCAGCGTGATTTTCTTTTCGATCGTCCTCGTGCCGCGCTTGACCACGACCACCACTTCGTCGCCCGGCTTCTTCTTGCGGAGCAGGGCGCGGATGTCGTCGGCCGTCGATACGTCCTTGCCGTCGAACGACGTGATCACATCGCCTTCCTTCAGGCCGCCCGCGGCGGCGGGGCCGTCCTCGCTCAGGGATTCGATCTTCGGCGCCGTGCTGTTCTCATCGAAGCTCACGCCGAGCACGGCGGCGGCCGGCTTCACCGGCTTGCCGATCTGCTCGCCCTTCACGAGCTTCTCCCACTCGTTCTTGAAGGCGTCCGCCGGCACGTGCATGTTCGAGGCGAGCGTGTAACCGATGCGGCTGTGAATGCCGACCACATTGCCTTCGAGGTCGAACAGCGGGCCACCGGAGTCGCCGCCCACCAGCGTGCAGTTCGTACGCACGTAATCCTTGGTCGAATCCTGCACTTGACCGAGCCGCGCCACGGGCGGGCGGTCTTGCTTCCAGCCGCCGGGGTGTCCGAGCGCGACCAGCCACTGGCCCTTCTTCAGGTCCACGGACTTGCCGACCTTCAGGTACGGCCACTTGCCGTCCTTCGGCCCCTTGTCCGTGATCTGGATCATGCCGCTGTCCATCTTGTCGTTGGTGCCGAGCGTCTTGCCCTTCACTTTGGTGCCATCCGGAAGGATCAGCGTGCAAGGCTTGCCGGGTTCGCCGGACACATGCGCGGCCGTGAGCACGAGGCCGTCCTCGCTCACGATCACGCCGCTGCCGGCCCCGAAGCCGATGGCGACGCCCACGGTGCACGGCGTGGTCTTGTCCACGACTTTCTTCACCACGTTTTGAAGAATCTTCAGTTCGTCGAGCGTCTCCGGCGCCGTGGTGCGGGTGATGTCCCACTTGGCGTTGGTGGACACCTCCGTTTTGACCGGATCGGCTGCGGCCGACGACGGCGCGGAGTGAAACAGCAACCCCAGCCCCAAGGCGAGGGTCGTTCCCCGGACGAACCGACTCAGCAACATGGTGATCTCCGGCAGAGGCGTGCAAAGCCCGAGTGATTCGATGAACCACTCAACTGGAAAGTTTCGGCGGAATGGGAGAAGCCACTCCACTTTCTCCCAACTCGGCCCGGAATGCAAGGTTCCGATTGGAAGGTTTTTCCGAGTTCCACCCAAAAGACGACACGGGCGAGCTCGAAGTTCTTCCAATTCAACCGGCGCGGACGGCGGTCCCGGGCTTTATAATCGGCGAAGTTCCCGCCCAAGCCGCGTCATCGTTTAATCCCGCGGAAATCTCCACGGGTCCATTTTTCTTCGCAGCGGGGGGCGGATCCGGGGGTCGTTCATGAGCATTGTATGCCCGTACTGTCGGGCCGCGCTCAACCCGAAAGGGTTGAAACCGGGCAAATTCCAGCCGAAGTGTCCGAAGTGCCTGAAGGCGTTCCAAGTCACGATTGTCGCAGATGAATCCGGGAAGATCAGCGGGAAAGTGTCCGCCCTGACCGCAGCCGCCCCCGTCAAACCGACCGCTCAGCCGCCGAAGCCGGCTCCGCCCAAGGCCGCGCCGCCCGCCAACGTGGGCAATGTCACCGGCGACTTCACCGAAGCGGACGAACCCGCCGCGGGCAATGCCACCGGGGATTTCACCGAAGCGGAACCGCCGGCAACCAAGAAGCCCGCCGTGAAGCCGAAGGCCGCCGACCCGAATGTCACGGGTGACTTCACCGAAGCGGACGACGGCAAGCAGCCGGTGGGGATGGCGACCGGGGATTACACCGAAGCGGAGGCGCCGCCGGCCGCGGCACCGGACGAAACCCAAGCCTCGGACGCGGACCAAGCTTTCGACGTGGACGAGAAGCCCGCGCCCAAGCCCAAGGCGAAGAAGCAGAAGACCGAACCCTCCCCCGCCGAACCGCTCGGCGACGACATCCCCGAGAAACTCGGCGGGTACGAAGTGCTCAAGGTGCTGGGCAAGGGCGGCATGGGGGCCGTGCTGCTCGGGCGGCAGGTGTCCCTCGATCGCAAGGTCGCCTTGAAGGTGATGCACCCGCGGATCGCGAAGAACCCCGGCTTCGTGGCCCGCTTCACGCGGGAGGCCTATGCCGCCGCCCAACTCACGCACCACAACGTCGTCCAGATCTACGACATCGGCGAGGATCGCGGGCAGCACTTCTTCAGCATGGAGTTCGTGCCCGGCCAATCGCTCATGGACTTGGTCAAGAAGGAAGGCAAGCTCGCGCCGGAAGTCGCGGTCGGGTACATCCTGCAAGCGGCCCGCGGGCTGCGCTACGGCCACAACCAAGGCATGGTCCACCGCGACATCAAGCCGGACAACTTGATGTTGAACACGGAAGGCATCGTGAAGGTGGCGGACCTCGGGCTCGTGAAACTGCCCAGCGGGGACCTGCCGCAGCAGGCCGGCGCCCTGCCGCCCTCCGACGACGAGGAAGAAGGCAAGACGGAACTCACCCGCGTGGGCGCGGCCATGGGCACCCCGGCGTACATGCCGCCGGAGCAGGCCCGCGACTCCGCCGGTGTCGATCAACGGGCGGACATCTACTCGCTCGGCTGCACCCTCTACGTGATGATCACCGGCCGCCCGCCCTTCGACGGCAAGACCGCGCTCGAGATCATCACCAAGCACCGGGACCAGCCGCTCACGCCGCCCGAAGCCGTCGTCAAGCGAGTGCCGAAGGGCCTCTCCGACATCCTCATGAAGATGATGGCGAAGAAGCCCGCGGACCGTTACCAGAACATGGACGAGGTGATTGCCGCGCTCGAAGGCTTCCTCGGTGTGGAACGCACCGGCGGCCCGTTCAACCCCTCCGAGCAGGAGGCGGATGAACTCGAGAAGTTCGTTCACCAGTTCAACTTCAAGTCGAAGGGCAAGCTGAAGCAACTGCTGTCCTTGATCTTCGCCGTGGTGTGTCTCATCGGCGTAGTCGGCTCCGCGCTCGCGGGAGCCCCTGCGGTGGCCGGCGGTTTCGTCGGCCTGATGATCATGACGCCGCTCGCTTACTTCGTCATCCACGGCGTGATGAGCGGCAGCGTCGTGTTCACCCGCGTTCGCGCTCTGGTGTTCGGGATGCGGATCTTCGACTGGCTGATGTGGGCCGGCGGGTTCCTGCTGTTCCTCGCCACGCTGTACCTTTTCGGGCTGCTCTGGGCGTGGCTCGGCTTTGCGATTCTCGCCGCATTCCTCGGCTTCGCGCTTTGGTTGCTCACGGACCGCGCCCAAGAGAAGGCCCAGGAAGCCTCGCTGGACAACGCCCGCGCCCTGTTCCGCGCCCTGCGAATGGCCGGGCTCGACGAGGATGCCCTTCGGCAATTCGTCTGCAAGTTCGCGGGCACGAACTGGGAGCCGTTCTTCGAATCGATCTTCGGCTACGAGGCGAAACTCGCCGCCCGCGCGTATCGCAAGGGGAACACCGGCGAGGTGTGGAAGAAGTCCGGCACGTGGCGCGAGCCCGTGATCGGCTGGATCGAAGCGCGGCTCGAAGCCCGGCGACTGGCCAAGGAACGCAAGTTCCTCCAGAAGGTGGAGGCCAAGGCGCTCGAAGCCGAAGGCGTGAGTGCGAAAGAGGCCCAGCAGCAAGCCGAGGCCATGGCCGCGGACTTGGTGGAACAGAAGGCGGAAGTGGCGACCGCCCGCAAGGAGGGCAAGGAAGGGGACATCGTGAAAGCGATGTTCGCCAAGGCCCGCGAGAACAAGCGGCCGAAGCCCGGCTTCAACCTCGCCGGCGTGCCGCTGCGGAACACGCGCACGAAAGACTTCTTCAACGAATGGTTCGGCCGCCGCGTGCGGTTCCTGCTCGGGGCCGTGCTCTTCGCCGCCGGCCTGCTCTGGATGAACCAGAACGGACTGCTCAAGCGAGAGAACAACCTTATCGAGCACTTGGTCGAGTTCGACATGACGAAGGCGAAAGCGTGGCTCGATGCGAAGGACGCGAAGCCGCTGTCGGTGATGGGCATCACGATCGAACAGGTGAACTCGTTCGCGATCCCGGTGACGGGCCTGCTCCTGATGTTGGCCGGCGCGTGCTACTACGGGTGGAAGTCCACGGTGACGGCGTTGCCGGGTGCGGTGATCGCGGTGCTCGGGCCGACCCTCGGCGTGCCGGAGATCGGCCCGCTCTCGGCCCAGATGGCGAGCCTCGCCATCGGCGCGGTGCTGATCGTCGGCGTCTCGTGGCTCGTGCGGAGAGTGAACCGACACCATCGCCGAGCAGGGGACGTGAGTCCCCCGTGGAAATCATAACACGATGCCGAGAGGACACGGGGGACTCCGTCCCCCGCTCGGAGTCGCGGTTGATTACCGAGCGGGAAGGAGAGATGAACGTACTCGTGGCAAGCCATCTCGCCCTGCCGCACGTCGGCGGGGTCGAGAACCTGGTGGACTTGGAACTGCGGGCACTCGCGGCCGCGGGGCACCGTGTCACGCTCGTCACCAGCGACGGCACCGGGGCGGGCCGCACACCGGAGTATCCCGCATCCGTGCGCGTGGTCCGCGTCCCTGCGTGGCACGGGCTCGAACGCCGCTTCGGCATCCCGTACCCGCTGTTCGGCCCGCGGTTGCTCACCACGTTGTGGAACGAGATTCGCGCGGCGGACACGGTGCACGCCCACGGCTTCCTCTTCGCCAACTCCGCGCTCGCGGTGGTGCTCGCGAAGATGCAGGGGAAGCCGTGCATCCTGACGGACCACGGCGGCATCCAGAAGTTCGGTTCGCGTCTCGCCACCCACGCGGCCCGGTTCGGCGCGGAAACCCTGGGCCGGCTTTCGGCCGCCCTGGCGACGCGTGTCACGACGTACAACGCCCGCATCCAAAGCACGATGAACCGGCTTGGCCGCCGGAAGGACTGTGAGTTCATCCCGAACCCGGTCGATCCTTCGCTCTTCTTCCCGCCGACCGCAATGGAACGCGCCGCCGCCCGCGCCGCGCTCGGCTGGCCGGAGGGTCGCAAGAAGGTGCTCTTCGTCGGCCGCCTGATCGCGGCCAAGGGCGTGAAGTTGTTGTTAGAATCGCGGGGCGACGGATTCGATCTTGCGTTCTGTGGGCCCGGTGACGCCTCGATTCTGGAATCGCGGGCGGAATATCTGTCGCCACGACCCCAAGCGCAATTGCGGACGCTGTATCATGCGGCGGACGCGCTGGCACTCCCGGCCGAAGTGCGCGAGGGGTTCCCGCTTGTGGTGCAGGAAGCCGTGGCGTGCGGCCTGCCCGTGGTGCTCGGGTACGACCCCGGCTTCGAGCCCTACCGCGAGCTGCCCGGCTTGGTGTTCTGCGAGCGAACCCCGGACGCCGTGCGGAGTGCGATCGAGCGCGCGCTCGCAGCCGGTGTCGCCCTTGCGGAACCGGGCCGCCCGCACCCGGCGGAGTTCTTCCCGACATTCGAGCGGTGGGTGGACCGGATGTACCCGTCGCATGCCGCTCGCCCGGAGGTGTGCCTTGTCCGCCCATGAGAACCTCTGGATCGTGATGCCCGCGTACAAGGAGGCGGCCCGCATCCGGGGCACGATCGCGGACCTGCTGCCCGAATGGGGCAACATCGTCGTGGTGAACGACGGCTCGCCGGACGACACCGGCGCGGTCGCGAAGTCGTGCGGCGTGTGGGTCGTCACGCATCCGATCAACCGCGGTCAGGGGGCGGCTCTGCAAACGGGAATCGACTTCGCTCTGAAGCGCGGCGCGGAGTTCATCATCACTTTCGATTCGGACGGCCAGCACGACCCGGCGGACATCCCGGCCATGCTCGCCCCGGTTCAGTCGGGCGAGGCGGACATCACGCTCGGTTCTCGCTTCCTCGGGAGCACCGTGGGGATGCCGCTCTCGCGCCGCCTCGTGCTCAAGGCCGCCGTGCTGTTCACCCGCATCGTGTCCCGCATCGCCGTGACGGACGCCCACAACGGCTTCCGTGCGATGTCGCGGGCAGCGGCGCAGTCGATCCGCATCCGCCAGGACCGAATGGCCCACGCCTCGGAGATCCTCGACGAGATCCGTCGCCTCGGGCTCCGCTTCACGGAAGTGCCCGTGACCATCCGCTACTCCGCGGCCACGCTCGAAAAGGGCCAGAGTTCGTGGAACGCGATCCGCATCGTGTGGCAGTTCTTCGTCGGGAAGGTGGTCAAATGAACGGATTCATGCTGCTTGCGGAAACGACCGGCGAAGTGCGCGTGTCCGCACCGGTCTTCCAAGGGATCGCCATCGGCGTGCTGTCGCTGCTGCTCTTGCGCGATCTCTGGAATTGGTCGCGGCCGTATCCCGGCAAGTTCGTGCGGATGCTGCGGTGCCTGGTGTGGCTCGGCGCGGGCGTCGCGATCGCGGACCCGTGGCTCGTGCAGGACGCGGCCACCGCCCTCGGCATCGGCCGCGCCGCCGATGCCGTGCTCTACGTCTTCGTGCTCGCCTTCCTGTGGGTCTCGTTCTACCTGTACACACGCTGCCTGAAGCTCGAGCGCGAAATCACCTCGCTGACGCGCCACATCGCCATCCGCGAAGCGGAGAAGAGCGAATAAGCTGCTTGACAGATCATCGACGATTTCGGGGTCATCGCCCGACGACGGTGCAAGATCACTCGCTGGACGAACGCGACCCGCGGCACGGGAGACGTGTCAAGTGCCGCGCGAAAGAACAACGAGCATGCACCTCGCGGCTCACGGCTTCGCGAGGTTCACGCAAATCACTTCCGTGTCGTTCCGCACGAACACGCACTTGCTTGCGAAGGCCGGATGCACCCACACGGTCTTGCGGCCGGCCATGGTGTTCGTCGGGTCGAGCAGGTGCGTGCGGTCGATCTCCTCGTAGCCCTTCGGCGTCAGTTTCGCGATGATCAGGTCGCCTTGTTCGTTGAAGAGGAACATGCGGCCGTCGTGCGGGGTGAGAAACGCGTTGGACCAGCGTTCGCCCGCGCCCGGTTCCGGTTCCGCGGCCACCTTCGGCGGCGTGAGCTTGCCCCGCGTCGCCTGCATCGTTTCCCACAACCGCTTGCCGGTCTTCACGTCCAACCCGCGAAGTTGGCCGTAGCTGCAGACGCCGTAGGCCGTGTCGCCTTCGATCACGGGTGTCGGCATGATCGAACTCAGATCGGTGGTCTGGTCCGCCTTTTCGCCCTTGGCTTGGCTCTTCCACACGGTGGCAGCCGAGGTCGCATTCACCTTGAGGAACAGCGAGCCGTTGTAAAACGAGGTGACGAACAAGCCGTCGTCGCCCACTTTCATCGGTGTGGGAGCGGTGAGCGCGAACTTCACTTCGAAGTCCACCTTCCAGATGCGCTTGCCGGTCTCGGGTTCGAGCCCGACCACGGCCCGGCTGTGCCACACGACGAGTTGCCGCTTGCCGCCGAAGGTGAAGATCATCGGCGGGCAGTACCCGAAGTCGCCACCGCAGCTTTGCGACGCCCAAATCTGTTCGCCGGTCTTCTTGTTGAAGGCGACGACGAGACGGTCGTTGGAGCCGCCGGCGAGCACGATGAGCTTGTCGCCGTCGATCAGCGGGTGCGAGGAGAAGCCCCACACGGGGGTCTTCGCTTCGTAATCCTTGATGAGGTTCTTGGCCCAGACGGTCTTCCCGTTCGCGGCGTCGTGGCATTCCAGATCGCCCATCGCGCCGAGCGTGTAGATGCGATCGCCGTCCACGGTGGGCATCACGCGCGGGCCGCCGGGATAGGAGATCGCGTAGGTCACGGGGTGATCGACCGTCCACTCGTGCTTGCCGGTGGCGGCGTCGCGGCAGGTGAGCCGTTCCTTGCCCTTGGTGCGGCTGGAGACGAACCCGCCTTTCGGCAAAGCCTCGCCCGCGTCCGGGGCGAAGTCCGTCAGGTAGAGCTTGCCGTTGGCGACGGCCGGCCCCGAGTAACCCGCCCCGCAGGGTTGCTTCCACAGCACCTTCGGCCCGTCGGCCGGGAACTTCTCGACGATACCGGTCTCGCGCCACACGCCATCCCGCTGCGGCCCGAGCCATTGCGGCCAGTCATCTCCGATGGCCGCCGCCGTAACCAGAACGGTGGCGAGAAGCGAGGCGGCGAATCGCATGGTCTTTCCTTCCACGGCGGAGAAACGGCTCTCGATTTGTCTATGAACCATACCCGTTCGCGAGACCCGTCTTGCATCGCGGGCTCCCTTGAAGACGGTCATGCGTTTCGATTCACTTCAATCATGGACAAATCGAAGGACGAGTGGACGCCGCGGCTGTGGGAGGGAATGGACTTTCTCGCGTGGGTGCGGCTCTTGGCGCGGAACCGCTTCCAAGTGCACCCCAAGTACGCGTACATCGCCGCCATCATCTCGGGCGTCAGCTTCACGCACATGGTGCTCCGCTGGATGCAGCACGGCCGCTACGGCCGGCAAATCGCCGAGACGCCCATCGACAAGCAACCCGTCTTCGTGCTCGGCCACTGGCGCACCGGCACCACGCTGCTCCACGAACTGCTGATCCTGGACGACCGCTTCTCCTACCCGGACACCTACGCCTGCATGGAGCCGAACCACACGCTGCTCACGGAGCACTTCGTGAAGCGGTGGATGAAGTGGGTGGTGCCGAACCGCCGCCCGATGGACAACATGGCCGTGGGCTTCGACCGCCCGCAGGAGGACGAGTTCGCCTTGTGCATGCTCGGGCTGCCCAGCACGTACACGGACTTCGCATTCCCGAACAACGCGCCGCTCGATCCGGGTTCACTCGATCTCAGCGGGCTGACGCCCGGTGAAGTCGCGAAGTGGAAACGCGGCTTCCGCCGCTTCCTGCAAATGCTCACGTTCAAAGATCCGCGACGACTCGTGCTGAAGTCCCCGCCGCACACGGCCCGCGTGCCGGTGCTGCTCGACCTGTTCCCGGATGCGCGCTTCATCCACATCGTCCGTGATCCGTTCACGGTCTTTCAATCGACGGTCAACCTGTGGAAGTCGTTGGGCCGCAAGCACGGCATGCAGGTGCCGCGGAACGATGCCGCGCTTCGCGAGAAGGTGTTCCGCGAGTTCCGCGTGATCTACGACCGCTTGGAAGAAGCCAAACCGCGCATCCCGGCTGGCCGCTTCCACGAGTTGAAGTACGAGGATCTCGTGCGCGACCCCGCGGCCGAGATGCGGAAGGCGTTCGATGCCGTGGAGCTCGGCGGCTTCGACGCTTACCTGCCGAAGCTGAAGGGTTACCTGGAGCGCACGGCGGGTTACGAGACGAATAAGTTCACAATCTCGGATGCGGACCGCGCCGAGGTGTCCGCCCGCTGGGGCGACGTGATCGACCGCTACGGGTACAATCGCTGAGCCCATCAACTTCGGAATTTGAAATGGCTGTTCCCACGCTCATCACTGCGGTCCTGCTCATCATCGTCGGCGTCGTCGGCTACGCCGGGCAGGATCCGAATCCCGAGACCGGCAAGGTCAGCATGACGGCGCTGATCCCAGCGTTCATCGGCGGCGTGCTCGCACTGTGCGGGCTGCTCGCGTTCAACGACAAACTGCGGAAACACGCGATGCATTTCGCCGCGATGGTCGGGCTCTTCGGCGCGATCGGCGGGTTCATGCCGATCATCCGCCAGATCTCGAAGACCGGCGAATTCGACCCCACGAAGCCGTCCGCGGTGTCCGGCATCCTGATGATCGTGATCTGCCTCGCGTTTGTCGGCTTGTGCGTGCGTTCCTTCATCGCCGCCCGCAAGGCCCGGAAAGCCAACCTCTCATGACTCGACTCGTGCTCGGCACCCGCAACAAGAAGAAACTCCGCGAGATGATCGACCTGCTCGGCGATCTCGGGTTCGACCTCACGGACCTCTCGCCGTATCCGCACGCGCCGGAAGTGGACGAAACCGCGGACACGTTCGTCGGCAACGCCACGCTCAAGGCCGTGACGCTCGCTCCCGCTCTCGGCGAGTGGACGATCGGCGAGGACAGCGGCCTGTGTGTGCCCGCGCTTGGCGGCGCGCCCGGCATCTACTCCGCCCGCTATGCCGGCACCCACGGCGACGACGCGGCCAACAACGCCAGGCTGCTCGCCGAACTGAAGCCGGGCATGGATCGCGCCGCGTACTACGTCAGCACGGCCGTCCTGGCCGATCCAACCGGCAAAGTCGTGGCTTCGGTGGAAGGTCGCTGCCACGGCGTGATCGTGAACGAGTATCGCGGCACCGGCGGCTTCGGTTACGATCCGTTGTTCCTGCTGCCCGAATATGGCCAGACATTCGGTGAACTGCCGCCGGAAGTGAAGCAGCGGATCAGCCACCGCGCGAACGCGTTTCGCGATTTGCGCGAGCACTTGAGACAACATGTCCCTCGCTGAACTGCAATCGGATGTCGGGGCGTTCCGCCACTACCTGCGGTCCGAGCGGGGCATGGCGGACAACACGGTGCAGGCGTACGGCCGCGACTTGGATCGCTTCGCGAACTGGGCCGCGCTCGTGCGATATGCCAACTACGAAAAGCCGACGCTCAAGGATCTCGCACGATACGTCGCGTTCCTGCACGATGAGAAGCTCGCGCCGCCGAGCATCGCCCGGCATCTCGTCTCGCTGAAGATGTTCTACCGCTTCCTCAAAATGGAAGAGAAGGCGGATGCGGCCGCGGTCGATCTGCTCGGCTCGCCGAAACTCTGGGAACGCGTGCCGCATGTGCTCTCGCCCGATTCCGTGGACGCTCTGCTGAACGCACCTCAACCCGGCGACCGCTTCTACTACCGGGACCGCGCGATTCTCGAAACGATGTACGCCACGGGTTGCCGAGCCTCCGAAGTCGTGGGCCTGAAACTGGCGGACTTGTATCTCGATTCGGCGTTCTGCAAGTGCCAGGGGAAGGGCAGCAAGCAACGCGTGGTGCCGCTGGGGCGGCCCGCGGTGAGTGCGCTTCGCGATTACTTGGCGGAGTCGCCCGAGGCGGCGAAGCGAGACCGCACGTTCGTGTTCGTCAGCAAGTCCGGGCGGCCGCTCACACGCATCTTCCTTTGGGCGCTCGTGAAGAAGTATTGCCGACGGGCGGGGCTGCCGGGCAAGACAAGCCCGCACACGCTGCGGCACAGCTTCGCGACCCACGTGCTCGCTGGCGGCGCAGACCTCCGAACCGTGCAAGAGTTGCTCGGCCACGCATCGATCCAAACCACGCAGCACTACACCCACGTCGATCGCGACCGTTTGAAGGCGATCCACAAGCAATTCCACCCCCGCGGCAAGACTGGCTGAGCCGCGCTTGCATAGTCACTATCGACGGAGAGCGTGGTTCCACACCTCGCCCCCGGCTCTGCGGGTGAGAGGGTGATTGCAGATGCTCACCCGAACGCCCCCCCACCTGGAGTGGGGAAACCGCGATGCGCGGTTTCGACTCCGACCTCTCCCCCGCAAAGCCGGGGGAGAGGTGAAACGCGGCCTCCTCGATCATTTCGCTTGACGCATCCCCCTGCCTTCCTAAACCACTCTGCTCGACAGGTTCTCCGCTTGCGGGGACGAAAAGGGAAGCCGGTGCGAATCCGGCGCGGGGCCGCCGCTGTGATCGGTCGGGTTCCGGTTCATATGCCACTGCGAAAGCGGGAAGGCGAACCGGGGCGAAGCCGAGAGCCAGAAGACCTGCCTGTCGCTTTCTTGTCGCCGTGATGCTCCGGTTCCGAGCGTCCGCGCGGGCACGGATTCTTGCGCCGGCATCGTGCCGGCGCACCGGCCGCGCACGTGGAGCCGAAGCACCGGCCCGCTGCCCGACCCGGCAGGAGGATTCCCGTGCGTCTCCGTTCCCGCTCCGCCTTCACCCTGATCGAACTGCTGGTGGTCATCGCGATCATCGCCGTGCTCGTGGGCCTGCTCTTGCCTGCGGTGCAGAAGGTGCGTGACGCCGCCAACCGCGCCAAGTGCCAGAACAACCTCAAGCAACTCGATCTCGCCCTGCACAACTTCGAGGCCGCGGAGCAGAAGATTCCCGCGGCGGCGGTGTACACCGCGGCATCGAACAACCCGCCGTACCCCGTGCAGTACTGGTTCGGCATGGTCACCAGTCCGCCGCCGACTTACACCGCGAACGTGGACGTGAAGTTCGGCACCATCAGCCCGTACTACGAGGGGAACTCGCAAGTCACGAAGTGCCCGGTGATGGTGTCGCCCCCCGTGACGCTGGTGTACGGCGGGATCACGGGCGGGTACGCGTTCAATGCGGACCTCGCGGATCGCCGTCTCGCCACGATCCCGAGCACCTCCAGCACGCTGAGCTTCTGCGACGCGGTCTACCTCAATTCGAGCGGCACGATGCAAGAGAGCACCGCGCTCCGCGGTCCCGGCAGCAAGACCAGCCAGTACCAGGTTGCGAACCAGCCGTGGGGCTTCTACGGGTTCAACTTCACCGCGTTCCGTCACTCGTCCGGCGTCGCCGTGGTGGCGTATCTGGACGGCCACGTGGAGAACGCGCGGTTCGGCGAAGCGAACGTGCCGGATCCGGCATTCTGCCCCGCGCCGTTCACCGCCGCCCGCATCGCCAACCGCCTCGGGTTCGTCTCCGCGGACAACGCCGTGTACACGGGCGATTGACGCCCCTGTTTCATGTCCGCACCCGGTGGTAGAGTAAGTGCTGATTCGCACATCGGAGACGGCCATGGGGCTCGACGTGGATCGGGTGGCGGTGGTGATCGGGCGCACCCGCCACAAGATGGTGGTGGCCGAGCTTCAGGAAGCGGTCAAGCGCGGGGCGAAGCTCATCGAACTTCGCCTCGATTTCCTCGCCAAGGCCGTCGATTTCAAGCGGCTTCAGCCTGTGAAGCAATGCCCGTGGATCGCCACGCTCCGCCGCCCGGCGGACGGCGGCCGCTTCCCCGGCACCGAACCCGAACGACACATCATCATCCGCCAGGCGATCGTCTCCGGCGCGTTCGAGTGGGTCGATCTCGAAACGGACGTGGCGAACAGCATCCCGCGGTTCGGCAGCGTGAAGCGCATCATCAGCTACCACAATCTCACCGAGACGCCGGCGGACTTGGACGAGATCTACGCCCGCATGTTGAAGCAGGACGCGGACGTGCTCAAGCTTGCGGTGCTGGCGCAAAGCCCGAGCGACGTGGCCCGCGTTCTGCGGCTCCAGCGGAACGCTCCGAAGCCGACCGTCGCCTTCTGCATGGGGGACATCGGCCAGCCTAGCCGCTTCCTCGCGTTGAAGTACGGGGCGCCCTTCATCTACGCGGCCTTTAACAAGGAACGCGGCATCGCCCCCGGCCTGCCGAGCATGGAAGACTTCAAGACCACGTACCCCGTGCGGTCCATCAACGCGGACACGAAAGTGTACGGCGTGGCCGGCGACCCCGTGGGGCACAGCCTCGGGCCGCTGCTGCACAACCACATGTACCGCCGGCACAAGATCAACGCGGTGTACCTCCCGTTCCGGATCCCGCGCGGCGAGTTCGCCACCGCGTTGCAAGAGTACGAAGAGATCCCCGTGCAGGGGTACAGCGTCACCATTCCGCACAAGGAGGAGGCGGCGCGGCTGGCTCGCGAGAAGGAGCCGAACGTCGAATCAACCGGGGCCGCGAACACACTCGTCCGCCGCGACGACGGCAAGTTCTCCGCCGCGAACACGGACTACACCGCCGCCGTCGATTCACTCAAGGCGTTTCTCAAGGAGAAAGCCCACGACGGCCCGGTGACGGAACTCAGCCAACTCTCGGTGCTGCTGCTCGGGGCCGGCGGCGTGGCCCGCGCCATCGCCCACGCGCTGCACCGCGAAGGGGCGCAGATCACGATCACGAGCCGCACCGAGGACCGCACCCAGCGACTGGCCGAAGAGGTGAAATGCAAGGCGGTGGACTGGCACGCGCGGCACAACGTCGTGTTCGACGTGCTGATCAACTGCACGCCGGCGGGCATGCATCCGAACGTGGACGAAGCACCGGTCCACTTCAGCGTGCTGAAGCCCGGCGTGATCGTGTTCGACACGATCTACAACCCCGAGACGACGCTGCTCATCCGCGAGGCCCGCGCCCGCGGTTGCGACACGATCACCGGCGTGGACATGTTCGTGCGCCAAGCCGCCCGGCAGTTCGAACTCTTCACCGGCGAGACCCCGGACCAAGCGACGATGCGGAACATCATCCGCAAGGCGCTGTCGCCGCTCACCCGCGCCATCGAATCGACGAACGTCGAAACCGCGGGTGAAGCGGCGGAGTGAGCGACCGTCGCATACGCTTCCGGCTTGTTGCACTACAACAAACGGATGCCAGCACCCGATTCGGAACTCGTTCTCATCTTCGACTTCGGCTCGCAGTTCGGGCAACTGATCGCCCGGCGCGTCCGCGAACTCAATGTCTTCTGCCAAGTCGTCCGGCACGACATCAGCGCCGAGCGCGTCCGCGAGTTGAACCCGAAAGGGATCATCTTCTCGGGAGGCCCGGCCAGCGTGTACGAGCCGGGCGCACCGCATTGCGACCCCAAGCTCTTCGACCTCGGCATCCCCGTGCTCGGCATCTGCTACGGGATGCAACTCGCCTGTCACTTCTTGGGCGGCTCCGTCGGCGGGAACAGCCACACCCGCGAGTACGGCCGCGCCACGCTGAACGTGAGCAACCCCGATTCGATCTTCCGCGGCTACCCCGTGGAATCCACCGTGTGGATGAGCCACGGCGACCAGGTGCAGACCGTGCCCGGCGAGTTCGAGCCGTTGGCGTTCACGGACACGTGCCCGAACGCCGCCGTGAAGCACCGCACGCGGCCGGTGTTCGGCATCCAGTTCCACCCGGAGGTGAGCCACACGCCGCACGGCAGCCAGATTCTCGCCAACTTCCTGCGAGACGTGTGCGGCTGCCAGGGCCTCTGGAAGATGCAGACGTTCATCGATCGCACGGTGGAGGAGATCCGCGCGAAGGTCGGCAACAACCGCGTGATTTGCGGCCTCTCCGGAGGCGTCGATTCCTCCGTGTGTGCGGCGCTCCTGTTGAAAGCGATCGGCCCGCAGGTCGCGTGCATCTACGTCGACAACGGACTGATGCGCGAAGGCGAAACCGAAGTGGTGAAGCACACCTTCCGCGATTGGTTCAAGGCGGACCTCCACGCCGTGGACGCAGGTGAACGATTCCTCAGCGAGCTGAAGGGCGTCACCGATCCGCAGCAGAAGCGGAAGATCATCGGCAAGGTGTTCATCGACGTGTTCAAACACGAAGCGAAGAGCATCCGCGACGCAAAGTTCCTCGCACAGGGCACGCTGTACCCGGACGTGATCGAGAGCGGCGGCTCGCCGGACGGCCCGGCCGCGGTCATCAAACTGCACCACAATGTCGGCGGGCTCCCGGCCGAACTCGGCTTCGAGTTGATCGAACCGCTCCGCGACCTGTTCAAGGACGAGGTGCGCCGCCTCGGGTTGGATCTCGGTTTGCCGCCGGATGTGGTGTGGCGGCACCCCTTCCCCGGCCCCGGCCTCGCGGTGCGCTGCCTCGGCGAAATCACGCCCGAGAAGCTCGCCACGCTCCGCCAGGCGGATCGCATCTTCATCGACGAACTGCACAAGTCCGGATGGTACCGCAAGACCTCGCAGGCGTTCGCGGTGCTGCTGCCGGTGCAGAGCGTGGGCGTGATGGGGGACGGCCGCACCTACGAGAACACGGTCGCGATCCGCTGCGTGCAGACGGACGATTTCATGACGGCCGATTGGTCGCGTCTGCCGGAGGATCTGCTGGCCCGCGTGGCGACCACGATCATCAACAAGGTGAAGGGCGTGAACCGCGTGGTGTACGACATCAGCAGCAAGCCGCCCGCCACGATCGAGTGGGAGTAAAGATGGCGAGCCGGCCCGCGTCAGCGGCCGGAGTCGGTGAGCGTCTCAACTCCGGCCGCTGACGCGGGCCGGCTCGCCAGGTCTCCTTTGTGAAAGGCACATCCATGTCGCGTCTCCTCGCTCCCTTCCTCGTGTGCGTCGCCACTCCATTCCTCTCCGCGCAGCCGGAGCGGACGCACACCGTCACGCCGGATGATTACCAAACCATCGCCACGGTCACGGAACTGGCCGTGTCGCCGGACGGGAAGCAGGTCGCGTACTGCCTCGCGACGTGGGATGCGAAGAGCGACCGCCGCAGCACCGATGTGTGGGTCGTGGACACGGACGGGAAGGGCAAGCCGCAGCAGATCACGAAGGACCGCGCCGGCGACCGCCACCTGCGGTGGTCCGCGGACGGCGGCTCGATCTACATGCTCGGCAACCGGCGCAAGGACGGCCAAAAGGAGCCGCCCTTCAACGGCAGCACGCAAATCTGGCGCGTGTCCGTCCATGAACTCGAACGCGATCCAGGCAGCGAACTCACGGCCGTCACGAAGGTACCCGGCGGCATCACCGGCTACGACTACGCTCCGAAGGCACGCACGCTCTTCTACACGGTCGATGCCGAGACCACGGACGCGGACGATTTCCTGAAGCTGCGCGAGAAGTTCGGTTCAATCGAGTACGGCCACGGCAAGCGGAAGGTGTCCGAGTTGTTCAAGATACTCGAAGGAAGCAAGGCGGAACGGGTGCTCGCCGAGAAGCGATACATCCGTGAGTTCGCGGTCACACAAGACGCCAAGCGCATCGCGATGATCTCGGCGTTCGACGACTCGGTGCTGAAGTCCGAGGGAGAATCGCGTGTGGACATTTGGGAAGGCGGCAAGGTCGTCACGCCGCCGACCGACGTCTATCGGAAGAAGGCGGCCAGTCCGTGGGCATGGCTCGAATCGCTGGCGTGGAACCCGGACGGGACGCGGTTCGCATTCTGTGCCATCTTCGACGGCTACCCGGCGGAGATTGTGCTAGGCGAACGTAAAGATGACGCGTGGACCACGCGATATGTCAAGCGAGGGCCGATTCACATCCGCGGCTACGGCAGCCCGCTTGCATGGTCCCGCGACCAACTCCTCGGCTTGATCGAGGACCGTGGATTCGTAAGTCCTTACACCTTGCTGTTTCGCGGTGTTGACTTGCACGCAGCCGCAGAGCGCGTGACGTTGCCGCCGGCCGTGTTCTATGGCTACTCGGTGGTCCATACCGAAGCGGGCGTCGTGGAAGCGTTCACTGCCGGCACCCCGTCGCGCTTCGCTGATCCGGGCACGTTCACCGGCAACCCTGACAATCCCATCCGAACGCTCCTCGATCTCAACTCCCACACCAAGACGTGGAAGCTTCCTTCCGTTTCGCACATCACATGGAAAGCTCCGGACGGCGTCACCGTCGGCGGGCCGCTCGAATTGCCACCCGGCTGGAAGAAAGGCGACCCGAAGTTGCCGCTGGTCGTCGCGATCCACGGCGGGCCGACCACGGCTTCGCACGCCGCCCTCGAATTCGACCCGCACAACGGCCGGCTGTACTTCTCCGCCGCCGGGTACGCCGTGCTCTGCCCGAACTACCGCGGCTCCACCGGCTACGGCGACAAGTTCGTCACCGACCTCATCGGCCGGGAGAACGACATCGAAGTGAAGGACATTCTCGCCGGCATCCAGCACCTCATCGACGAGGGCATCGTGGACAAGGATCGCATCGGCGTGATGGGCTGGTCGAACGGCGGCTACCTCACGAACTGCCTGATCGCGCTGAAGGATTCGCCGATCAAGTTCAAAGGCGCTTCGAGCGGGGCCGGCATCCTGGACACGGTGGCCGAATGGGGCTTCAACGACGAGCCGGCCTATCCGCGCGTCTTCAAGAAGGGGCTGCCGTGGGAAACGCCGGACATTTACAAGAAGACCTCGCCCACGTACCAACTCGGCAATGTGAAAACACCGACCCTGATCCACGTGGGTGGCGACGACCCGCGATGCCCGCCCGGCCACAGCCGCATGCTCTACCGGGCGCTCAAGGAATACGTGGACGTGCCGACTCAATTGGTGGTCTACCCCGGCGAGCCGCACGGCCTCTCGAAGCTCTCCAACCGCAAGGCGAAGATGGAGTGGGACCTCGCATGGTTCGACAAGTACGTGAAGAACGCGAAGTGACGCTCATTTCCTGTGGCGAACGCGTCTTCGCTTCCCGCGCACTTCCGTTTTAGAATGAGGGGAGTCGACTCCCCTCAGGAATCCACCATGCCCGCCGAGAGCGACGCGGAGATTGCCGGGCTCGTGGCCCGGGTGCAATCCGGCGACCAAGCCGCGCTCTCGGAACTGTTCGACCGCCACCGCGACAAGTTGCGCCGCATGGTGGAACTGCGGCTCGATTCGCGATTGGCCGGCCGCGTGTCCGCATCGGACGTGTTGCAGGAAGCGTGGATCGACGCCGTGAAGCGCGTCGAGCATTACTTCGCGAAGGACGGGCAGTCGTTCTTCGGATGGCTGCGGCTGATCGTGGGCCAGCGATTGGCCGACGTGCATCGCGAGCATCTGGCCGGGAAGCGGGATGCGGGCCGCGAACTCGGCAACAACGCGGACTCGACATGCATGGCGGCGCGGCTCATCGGCCGGGCGAGTTCGCCCAGCCAAGCCGCCCAGCGCGGCGAAACCTTCGCCCAACTCGAAGAGGCGCTCAGCCGCATGGATCCGCTCGATCGCGAAGTCCTCGCCCTGCGTCACTTCGAGGAACTGAGCAACGGCGAGGCGGCGGAGATCCTCGGCATCCAGCCCGCCGCCGCGAGCAAACGCTACGTGCGGGCACTCGCGCGGTTGAAAGAGATTTTGGAAGGCATTCCGGGTTTCACGCCATGAACGACGACCGCGATCCGGTGGACGTGCTGGCCGAAGAGTTCGCCGATCGGCTGCGCCGTGGCGAACGACCCTCCGTTTCGGACTACGCCGCGAAGCATCCCGAACATGCCGAACAGATCCGCGTCGTGCTTCCCGCCGTCGCACAAATGGAGCAGTTGAAGAATTTCCGCAAGGCGTCCGCGGTCGTCACATCGGAGAACCTGCCGGATCGGCTCGGCGACTTCCACATCGTGCGTGAACTGGGCCGCGGCGGAATGGGGGTCGTGTACGAGGCGGTGCAGGAATCGCTCGGCCGCCGCGTGGCGCTCAAGGTGCTCGCGAGCCACGCCCAACTCGACCCGGAACGGCGCGAGCGGTTCATCCGCGAGGCGAAGGCCGCGGCGAGACTGCACCACACCAACATCGTCCCGGTGTTCGGCGTCGGCGAACAAGACGGCCTGCCGTATTACGTCATGCAGTTGATTCCCGGCCACGGTTTGAACACGCTCATCAACCGCTGGAAGGACTTGGCCCAAGGCGAAACGCGACTCCAAGCCCGCCGAGGCGACTCCACCGTGGTCGCGAACGGCAAGGCGAAACGGAAGTCGGAGCCGAAGCCGGCCGCGCCGCAACCCGCGAACGCCCCCGCCCCCGGCGACTGGAACCTCATCGCACGCATCGGTCTTCAGACCGCACAAGCCCTCCACTACGCCCATCAGAAGGGTGTGCTGCATCGCGACGTGAAGCCCGCGAACCTGCTGCTCGACGACCGCGGCGAAGTCTGGGTCGTGGACTTCGGCCTCGCCAAACTCGCGAACCACCGCGGGCTCACGGCCACCGGGCACATCCTCGGCACGCTGCACTACCTCGCCCCGGAATGCCTGAGCGGCAAGGCGGACGCCCGTTCGGACGTGTACGGCCTCGGCGCGACGCTGTACGAATTGCTGACGCTCGCCGCCCCGTTCGATGCGGAAAGCCCGGCCCAGATCATGAAGATGATCGCCGACGCGAACGTCGTTCCGCCTCGGCGGCTGAACCCGCACATCCCGCGCGATCTCGAAACGATCGTGCTGAAGGCGATCGACCGCGACCCCGCCCGCCGCTACGCCACCGCCCGCGCGATGGCGAACGATTTGGACGCGTTCTTGGACGACCGCCCGATCCGTGCGCGTCGCGAGTCCGCTCCGGAGCGGGCGTGGCGATGGGCCCGGCATCATCCGGCAGTGGCGTCACTCTCCTGCTGCACCGTGGCCGCACTGATGCTCGCCGCCGGCCTCGGTTGGAGCGGGTATGTGAAGACCAAGGCCGCGCTCGCGGCGGAAGCGAAGAAGAACGACGAAGTGGTGGCCGCATCCGCGAAGCTGCGGGCGAACTTGTCGCTCTCGCTCGCGGCGTTCGAGAAGGTGTTCAACGCCGCGGCGGGGGATGATTTCCGCCCGCGCCCGCAGTTCGGCCCGCCCCCCGGCGAAGGCCACGGCCCCGGCGGTGGCCACGGACCCGGCAAGCACGACGGCCCCCCCGGCCCTCCCGGCGGCGGCCCCATGTTCAACGACACCGCGGACAAGGCCGCCGTGCTCGAGGCCGTGCTCGACTTCTACGACCAGTTCGCCAAGCAGAATGCGACGGAGGTGGGGTTGCGGTTCGAGGCGGCGAAGGCTCATCGCCGAGTCGCGGAGATGCACGCCTGGCTGAATCGGCCGGAGCGATCCGCCGTGTCCTTCCGCCGTTCCTACGACTTGCTCGACGGTGTGATGAGGGAGCGGCCGGACGATCTCGATCTGCGCTTCGAGATGCTGCAATGGCACCTGACCGCGAAACCCGCTCCCGGCAGCGAAGAATCCCAACTGATCAAGGCCGTGGAATTGGGCGAGGTGTTCACGGACACCCCGCGCCGCTGGACGGTCGGTCACGCGTGGATGCGGCTCGGCATCGTGCGGGAGCAAAACCGCAATCCCCGCGGCGCGGAGGAGGCGTACGGCCGGGCCGTCGGGTTGCTGATGGCCGGGCCGGACGGCCTGTTCCGCCCGCCGAGCGTGGTCGCGGAACAGGCGTACTCGCGCAGCCGGCTCGCGTTCCATCTGGCGGAACGAAACGAGATCGGGGAGGCGAAGCGAACCTTGGAGCAGGCGTTGGAAGACTTGCGGCCCGTGTCCGGCGGCGGACCGCAGTCCCGGCCCGCGCGAGAATCTGTCGCTGCGATCCTGCGTCAACTCGCCGACGTGTACGAGCGTTCCGGCGACGAAACCGGCGCCGCCAAGCTCCGCGGCGACGCCCAACGAGTGGACTTCAGCGGCGGCCCCGGCGGCTTCCCGAAGGGACCGGGGCCCAAAAAGGGAATGTGATCCTCGCTTGAGTGTTCGCAATGGCGGTTGCAGCCGCCACCGCGAATACGCCGAGGATCATCTCACTTGAACAGATCGGCGGGCTTCACGCCCTTCGCGTGGCCGCCGAATTTGAACGGCGTCGGCTTGTACTCGCCCACCAGGTCCACGTTCGTCTTCTCCGGAATCTTCTCTTCGATCTTCAGCGCCCACAGGCAGCCGTTCACGATGAGACGCCGCGTGCCTTCCCATTGCAGGTCTTGCGAAGCGCCCATCGTGGTGCAAAACGCACGCCCCGCCTTGCCGGATTCGCCGGAGTAGTTCTTCGTCCACGCCACCGGCATCATCGGGTCGTTCTTCTTGCCGGCCACCGCCTTCGAATCCGGTTGCAGCGTCTCGGTCACTTCACCGAGCACGACGATGGTGCTCTCCTTGGGCGGGTGGGCGGTGTACACGTCCGTGGTGCCGAAGATCGAGCCGGGCTCGATGCCGCGCAGGATCGGGTTCTTCTCTTGGCCGGGGGCGAAGATGCCGCGGGTGCCTTCCTTGCCGTGATTGCCGTGGTGGGCCACCCACTTCTCACCGAGCACGACGCGGCCGAAGCCGCCTTCCCAGCCCTTCACATTGCTGCCGTTGCCGTACTTGGCGAACTTGCTCTTGCCGCCGTTGTCGAAGGCGTGCGTGGACGTGCGAAGCCCGACGATCGGCTTGCCGCTCTCGATGAAATCGTGGATATGCTGCATCTGGTCGTCGGGCATCTTGAGCAGGCGGGTGAAGACGACGGCGAGGTCCGCGTCCTTCAGCGCTTCGAGGCCGGGAATGTTCGGCACGTTCGGATCGATGTTGCCGTCCTTGTCCACGGTGAACAGCACGGTGCATTTGAAGCCGTGCCGTTCGGCGAGAATCTTCGCGAGTTGCGGAATGGCTTCCTCGGAGCGGTACTCCTGGTCGCCGCTGACGAGCACGACGTGTTTGCCTTTGCCGATGCCGTCCTTGCCCTGCAGGACGACGGGATCGGCGGCCGAAGCGGGTGCCGCGAGGAGAACCGCGGCGACGAGTGCGAGAGGTTTCATGGTTGTTCACAGTGTGGGGAACGGGTCACGGGTTGTTATACGTCAGCGACCCGAAGTGCTCGGCGTCCCCACGATGCGACGGCACCGGTGACATCACCCGGTGCCGTCTGAATGTTCGATTTCCAACCGAAAGGGCCGCAACCGGCCGTGTCCGACGGAGAGAAAACGATTCTGCCAAACGCGGCAGTTCCGCAAACCACGGGTCGATTGGAACGAGTGGTCGGGGCGGAATGCACGCGATCCTGTAGAATTCGAGCGTAAACCCGGAGCATTCCCCATGCAACTCTCCCGCCGCGCGTTCCTCGCATCCGCCGCCGCCTTGCCCGCGTTCACGCGAGCCGACGACATCGCCAAGTCGAAGCGTCTCGTGCTCATCGCGGGCACGCCGAGCCACGGCCCCGGCGACCACGAGTTCAACGCGGGTGTGATGCTTCTGGACAAGTGCCTCAAGCAAGTGAAGGGTCTCGAAACCGTCGTCTTCAAGAACGGCTACCCGAAGGACGATTCCGCCCTGGACACCGCGGACGGCATCCTCTGCTACGCGGACGGCGGGCAGAACCATCCGCTCGTCCGCGAGAAGCGGCTCGAGCGCATCGGCAAACTGATGGACAAGGGCGTCGGGCTCATGTGCGCCCACTACGGGGTGGAGGTGCTCCCGGACCTTGGCGGCAAGGAGTTCAAGGACTGGATCGGCGGGCACTACGAGCACAAGTTCTCGTGCAACCCGATGTGGTCGCCGGAGTTCACCGAGTTCCCGAAGCACCCGATCGCCAACGGCGTGAAGCCGTTCACCATCCGCGACGAGTGGTACTTCAACATGCGCTTCCGCGACGGCATGAAGGGCGTGACGCCGATCCTCTCGGCGAAGCCGTCCGACGCGGTGCGAAACGGGCCGTACGTGTACCCGCAGGGCCCGTACGAGCACATCCAGGCGGCGAAGGGCCGCAGCGAGGCGATGATGTGGGCCGCGGAACGCCCGGACGGCGGCCGCGGCGTCGGATTCACCGGCGGCCACATCCACCGCAACTGGGCTGACGACAACTTCCGCAAGGTGGTGCTGAACGCCCTGCTGTGGATCTGCAAGCTGGACGTGCCGAAGGACGGCGTGGAATCCTCCGTGAGCGACGACGACATCAAGGCGAACCTGGATCCGAAGGGAAAGAAAAAGTGATGACCGACGCGAACCGACAGCTTCTGGAACTGCTCAAGGAACGCTCCTTCCGCACGGGGAAGTTCACGCTCGCGTCCGGAGCGGAGAGCAATTACTACATCGATGGCCGCATGAGCGCGGTCCACTCGAAGGGAGCGTTCCTCATCGGGCAGGCGATCTACGACCGCCTGAAGGACGAACCGTTCGACGCAATCGGCGGGCTGGAAGTGGGGGCGGTGCCGCTCACCGCCGCGGCCGTGGTCGCGTTTCACATCAATGGCCGCGAAGCGAACGGCTTCTGGGTCCGCGACAAGACCAAGACCCACGGCACGAAGAAGCTGATCGAAGGCGGCCCGGTCGGCCCCGGCACCCGCGTCGTGATCCTCGATGATGTGCTGACCACCGGCGGCTCCGCGGTGAAGGCCGTGGACGCGGTGAAGGAAGCCGGGGCCACCGTGGTGAAGGTGGTGTGCCTGGTGGATCGCCTGCAAGGGGCGCGGGAACTGCTTCAAGCGCAGGGGATCGTGTTCGATCCCCTGCTCACCATCGCGGACTTCGGGATCAACCCGGCGTAGTGTCAAGGACCGCTGAGATTGCCACTTGGAGTGTGTGGCAATCTCTGTCAAATCGCGGGTGTTTTCACTTGAACGCCTTGGTCTTCTTCCCGCTCGCCTGCATGTAAGCGATCAGGTCCAAGATCTCGTCCGCCGTCAGCACGTCCGCGAGGTTCGCCGGCATGGGGGACACCTTGCTCGGCGTGCGGCTCTCGATGTCGTCCTTCTTCAGCACCACCCGCTCGGGAGAGAGCGGGTCCGGCTGAACGGCGATCGCATCCTTCGTGTCATCCACGACGCGGCCGGTGACCGTCTTGCCGCTCGCCGTGCGGAACGTCTCGTTCTGGTACTGATCGCTGAGCGTCTTCGACGGGTCGATGATCGACTCGAGGATTTCCTTCGCGCCGAAGCGGCTGCCGATCGCGGTGAGGTCCGGGCCGATGGAGCCGCCGGTTTCGCCGAAGCGGTGGCACTTGATGCACTGCGCCGCCGCGTACGCTTCCTTGCCCTTGTTGAAGTCGCGGCCGGACGACACCTTTTCGAGCATCGGCTGGATCTCGTCCATCGTCCACTTCTTCACCAGGTCGCGGGGCTTCACGTCGAAGTTCGGCGTGATGTCCTTGTTGATGGCCGCGATCGTGCTCGCGAGTTCCTTCTGCTCCGCAGCGGACATGTTGGCCACCGCTTCGCGGAGGAAGTTCTTCAGGAAGTTGTTGAAGCTCGCCCCGGTGCCGTAGTCGCGGCCCGCGCTCTTGAACCAGGCCAGCGTCTCGGAATCCGGCGGAAGGTTCGGCCGTTTCGTCCAGTAGCCGAGGTACTGCTTGCGCTGGTCCATCGTCCACGAGCCGATCGGCGCGGTGCGGAGGTGGAACAGGTAGTGGAAGAAGTCCTGTTGCGTCTTCGCATCCGCCATCGCTTTCAGCCCCTTGGACACGATGCCGGGGGCGTTGAGGTACACGAGCAGTTGGAACGCCTCGCGATTGACGGATTCGTTCGGGCCGGGGAACGCGGCGTCGAGTTCGGCGATGAGTTTCTTCGCCCCGCCGGGGGGCGGGCCCTGTCGGATGAAGCTGAGTTGCAGCGTGCGGAGCTTCTCGAGTTTTTGGACGTCCGTGAGCTTGGCGAGCGGGAACTTCTCGAGTGCGGCGAGCAGTTCGGGTTGGGCCTTGGCGTCCGCCGTGCGGGCGAGCGCGAGCAGCATCGCGATCGCCTTGGTCGGCTCGGTTTCCTTCAGCGCCTTGTCCTTCCACATCTCCAGCGGCTGGTGCTCCAGCGCGATTCGGGCGGAGTAGCGGAGCACGCGATCTTCATGGCCGAGGTAGGCCAGCGCGTTGGGGACGCGTGTGCCGTGCGTGTCGGTGTGGCCCGCCTCCTCCATGCGTCGGTAGAGACGTTCCTGTTCGCCTTCCTTGTTCTTGAGTTCCGCCGGAGCCGTGCTGTCCGTACCGGTGTAGGTGACCCGATAGAGGGCGGCTTGTGCATTGCGGCCGCCGATGGTGAAGTACATCGCGCCGTCCGAGCCGATCACCACGTCCGTGAGGTTGAGCGGCTTCTTCGGCCCGTCCTTTTTCATCAGCCCCGACGGGCACACGAAATTCTCGAAGCTGGCTTCGTACGAAGACCCCTTCGGCTTCAAGTGGACGGCAATGAGTCGGCCGTACGTCCAGTCGCAGACGTAGATCGCTTTCTGGTACTTGGCGGGGAACTTGGCTCCGATGCCGTTGCCGACGCCGGTGGGCGAGCCGATGCCGATGTCCGCGACGGAACCGAGGCTGTCCGCGTAGTAGTCGGGCCACTTGCCGGTGCCGTAGCGCCAACCGAACTCGGCCCCGCTCACAAGGTGGTTCACGCGGGTGGGGCGGTACCACGGCATGCCCCAGTCCCATTCCATGTCCGAATCGTAGGTGAAGAGTTCGCCGTCGCCGTTGAAGGCGATGTCGTAGGCGTTGCGGAAGCCGCCGAGCACGATCTCCCAGTTCTCGCCTTCGAGATCGGTGCGGAGAACGTACCCGCCGGGGGCCATGCGGCCGGTGGCGTGCCCGTTGCCGTCCGGCTGACGGGGGAGGAGGTGGTCTTCGGCCCAGTTGCGGTGCGGGCTCTCCTTGCTGAGCCCCTCCGGCACGTTGGTGTGGTTGCCGTTGATGACGTAGAGTTTGCCGTCCGGCCCGATGGCGAGCCCGTGGGCGCCGTGCTCGCCGCCCGAGCCGAAGATCTTCATCGGCTTCACGTCCCAGTTGCCGTCGCCGCCTTCGACGCACTTGTACAGCCCGTAGCCCTTCGGCCCCGCACCGTTCACGTAGAGCACGTCCTTGTGGTACAACAGGCCCATCGCTTCGCTGATCTTCAGCGGAAGCTTCTCGGGCGAGCCCTCGACTTTGCCGTCCTTGATGGTGAAGCGGAGGATCGGCTGACCGCCCTGGCCCGCAACGATCAGCTTGCCCGGCTTCTCCGTGCACATGTTGATCCACGAACCTTCGGTGGCCGGATCGGACACGTACAGCAGTTCCGCCTTGAAACCCGGTGCGACGTACAGGTCTTCCGGCTGGGCCACGTCCCTCTTCTTGGGCGGGTCCTTCTTCTTGGGCTGGGCGGAAAGTTCCGCTTCGCCGTGGTGCAGCATGAGAACCGCAGCGAGTGCGAACAGCGGCAGGCAGAGGAGGCGCGGCATGCGAACCTCGAACATCGGGAGGGGGATGAGCGGATTGTTTTCTTACGACGGAACCGAACCCAAGGATAGGCTCGTGTCTTGAGCCAAGGGCTGGAAGGCGTGCGAGAGCCAAGACGCCGGAGCGAGGTACGGCTCGGATTCGGAATGAAGAAGGGCGATGGAAGACGCGAAACGCCGCGAGATCTCCCCCGCGGCGTAAGCCGTTAACCTGATTAGCAGCCGGACGTGAAGTCCGACACACAAACTCCCTGTCTGCAACACTTCTCGAACTATTCGCGCGCGTGTCGCGCGCGAGTTTTTCGGAGACTTCTGTGCGAAGCGATTGAATGCGTTGAAGTTGCGTCGATTCGGTCGATCCGAAAAAGTCTTTACCTCGAATCTCTCTCGCAAGCCCTTCTCAACACTCCTCGAACCTCGCGCTCGCGCCAGCTGTCAACTGCCGGGGATCACAAAGTTCATCAGATTACTCTTCCACCCGCCGCTTAACAGCCCGCGCGAGTGCGAGACATTTCGCCAGCCCCGAGCGAGCGGGAAATCGCGGCTCGGCAGCCGACTCCGGCGGGGTACAAAAACCATGTCATCTCCTGCAATTCCACGGGAATCGCAACGGATCGCTCATGCAACTGCTCAACCCGCTGTTCGCCCTGCTCGCAGCATCCACTGACGCCCAACTCGCTCGGATGGTCGAATACCTCAAAACCGAGAACCGCATCCTCCGCGACAAGCTGCCGCGCCGGCTGACCATCACGAAGCAGGAACGCAACCGACTGGTCAAACTCGGTCGCGGCCTCGGCAGTGCCCTCAAGGATATCATCACGATCGTTTCGCCACGGACGTTCGCCCGCTGGGTCGCCGGTGACAAGCAACCGGCCGCGAAGAACACCGACAGCAAACCCGGCCGACCGAAGACCGCCGAGGACATCCGCAAACTCGTCCTGCGGCTCGCGAACGAAAACGGTTGGGGCTACACCCGCATCCTCGGCGAACTCAAGAAGCTCGGCCACGGCTCGGTCTGCCGATCCACGGTGGTCAACATCCTGAAGGAAGCCGGGCTCGATCCGGGACCGAAACGCGGCGAAGGAACGTGGTCCGACTTCCTCAAACGCCATTCCTCCACGCTCTGGGCCGCCGACTTCCTCTCCGTCAAGTCGTTCACCGCCAACGGCATCGTCGATCTCTACTTGCTGTTCTTCATCCACATCGGCACGCGCCGCGTCATCGTTTCGCACCCGACCGTGCATCCCAACGGCGAATGGGTGGCCCAGCAAGCCCGCAACGCCTCGATGGCGATGGACGACTGGAAGGTGCCGATCAGCCACCTCATCATCGACCACGACACCAAGTTCACTGACCGGTTCGACGCGGTGTTCGAGGCCGAGGGTACCGAGATCAAACGAGTCGGTCCGATGGCTCCGAACATGAACGCCTACGCGGAACGCTTCGTTCAGACGCTTCGCACCGAGTGCCTCGATCACTTCGTCGTCTGTGGCGAGAAGCATCTCCGCCATCTCGTGAAGGAGTTCGTCGCCCACTACCACGAGGAGCGGCCGCATCAAGGTCGGGGCAACGTGCCGCTCTCGGTGCCGGACCCCGAGAAACCGCCGACTGTGCCGTTCCCGACGACTGTGCCGTTCCCGAACGGTGAAGTCGTCTGTCGCGAACGGCTCGGCGGGTTGCTCAAGCACTACTCCCGCGCCGCGGCCTGATTCATCAGCCTCTCGGTGGTCACACGTCGGTCTCCGACGACGACCCGGCACGCGCTCATCACACCGCCACGCACCTCCGGCTCGTTCGCCGCCGTCGCCGGGATTCAGCTCGGCCAACCAACCGATGACATCGCCCGCCGTCCGCCCCGGTTCCAAGTGCCGATCGACTCCCAATTTCGGCATGACAGAGTTTTTGCACAGGTAGGGGTCGGCGAAGACCAGGTCCCCTTCGCCCGCCGTGTCGATCAGCTGCTCGAAGTCACACTCCCGGATCGTGGCCCGTCGCAGCAGTTTGGCCGTGGCGTGGAAGTCGTCGGTGTCAAGAATCACCGCAGTCTTCGTCCCCACCGGGACGTTGAACTTCCCCTGCAGGTTGACGCGGTAGATGCCGTTGAAACAGGTCCTGTTCAGGTACACGAAGCGGGCGGCCCGCGTCGCCTCGGCCCGCATCAACCCGTCGCGGACCGAGTAGTAGTATTCGGAGTCGTGGTCGCGGTGGTGCCGTTTGAGGTGCCGCTCGACGCCGGCTGGGTCACTCTTGATCGCTTGATAGGTCGCGACCAAGTCTTCGTTCGTGTCTCCGAGCAACGCCCTCCGGGGTTCCAGGTGAAAGAAAACCGCCCCGCTCCCCAGAAACGGCTCGATGTACGTTTCGTATTCCGATGGGAGCAGGTGGGCGTGCTGTGTTACGAACCACCGCTTACCACCCGGCCATTTCAGAAATGGAAGCATAACGGTGTGCCGTAAGATTGAGATCGAGTAAGGGACGCCATCGATCCGCAACGACGGATCGACTAAATGCTAAATGATTGAACAGGTAAATCCAGCAGAGTAGCCGTCTCTATTGCGATTCTGCTGTGATTACGCTTGCACTTCCGCTTCGCTTTCTTCCGTCTCGAGGTCGATCTCCTGTTGCAAGCTGTGAACTGCGGCCATCAGATCGTCGTAGATCTTGATCTCCTGGTTGACGACCTCGAACGTGACCGCCAGCGAGTAGCGGGCGGTGGCGTCGGGGTCGTTGTTCCACCCCTTGTGGGCGATGACCGCGACGCAGAAGTGGTCGGGCAGCTTGTACGACTTCACCACGGCCCAGTCCTTCTGCACGGTGCCGGCGTTGCGCTTCGCGCCGGAAATGCCGTGGTTCGACTGCGCGCCGAGCGTCCAGGGCAGCGTCGTGCCCTCCGCCACGCCGTCCGGCTTGTCCTGGTCCTTGAGGGCCTTGCTGCGGAAGTCCTCGACCGACTGGCCGAGCTTGCTCGCCTTCCATTCCAGCCAGGTGGACAGGTACCGCTTGGTGGACCGCCGGGTCCGCTTGGGCTGGGCGACGTAGGAGAGCGTCACGTCGATGCGGATCTCGTACTCGTCGCCCTGGCGGCGCATCGACGGCGGGATCGGCACCTGGAAGACGTGGCACTCGTTGGGCGTGATGGCCTGGTCGCCCTTGCTGACCACGGTGACGCGGTAGTCGTCGTTGGTCGTGGCCCGCGCCAGGTCCGGGACGCCGTAGCCGATCCGCCGCAGGACGTTGAGTTGCTCCGCCTCGGGCAGGTCGCGGGCCCACGCCGGCCAGCGGGCCGACTGCACGATCAACGCCCGGTAGAGCAGGCAGGATTCCTCGGGCAACACGCGCTGGAGTTCGGCCGCGATGCGGCTGACCTTCGGGGCGGCGAACGAGGTGCCGACGGTGCCGTCGCGGCCGTGGGCCTGCGTGCGGCCGTGCATCGTCGAGGCGACCAGGTCCGGGTAGCACGCCGCCGCCGCGGGGGGAGTGCCGACGACCGTGAGGGTGTGGCCGGTGTTGAGCAGGTTGTCGCCGCCGTACTCGACGACCTCGGGCTTGATCGCGTCCCAGATGCCGAACCCGCACCGGCTGAACGCGGAGGCGTGGTCCCGGCCCGCGGCAATACTCTTCCACCCGCCCTGGTCGAAGGCGTCGTAGGCGACCGACCCGACGGTGAGGGCTTGCAGGCTCTGGGCCGGGCTGGCGATGCGACAACAGGGCTCGTGCAGGTAGGCCGGGTACTCCTGGTTGCTGCCGAGCAGCTGCCGCAGGCCGGGGAACGGGTCCGGGTTGCTTTCGAGGATGTTCCCGGCCGACACGACGAACAGGACGTCGTGACGCAGGCTCAACAAATCGATCTCGGCCGCCCAGGCCGACATGTGGGCGGTCCGGCACGGACCGCTCGCGTTGATCGAGTGGTTGAAGATCCGGGTCTTCCGCTTCCCCTTGTGGAAGTGGTCGACGACCGCCCGCAGGTATTCCGGTGGGAACAGCACCCTGGGCAGCCTGCAGTTCTCGTCCAGCACCCGGGCGTTCTGCACCCAGTAGCACAGGTCGACCACGCCCGAGTCGGGCGGCGTTTCCCCGTACAGGACGGCCCCGGCTACCCGGGTCCCGTGGCCGTTGGGCCGGACCTCGTCGGCCACGGCGTTCGCCGGCCGACCGGGCAGGAAGCAGCGGGACTGCTCCCGGTCGACCGCCGGATCGAGTAGTCGGTGGCCTTCCGGGATGCCGCTGTCGATGACGCAGACCGTCGGGGCGGTCGCGGCGGGCGGGTTCAACGTCAGCGGCGGCGGGGCGGTCGCGTCGGCGACAGCGGGTTGGGTCGGGTTCTCGACCTCGTCCGGCTCGGCCACCTCGAAGATGTAGGAGTAGTTCAGGACCAGGTCGCGGAGGCCGACGCCCTTCAATTCGAGGCGGACGGTGAAGTGGTCGGGGAAGCGGGTGTCCGGGTTCGGAGAGGTCGAGCTGATGATGTTGCCTTCGTAGCTCGGGTGGGCGACGAGCGCGCGCACCTCGGTCTCGCGGCGGGTCTGGAGTTCGTCCCAGGCCAGGTAGGCCGCCTGCCGGCCCGCCGTCCAGGCCGCTTGCCGCGCCGCCCACTCCGCGTCGGTTTCCCGGGTGTGGCGTTCGGGCCGGTCCTCGACCTCGACGTTGCCCTGGCACTCGATGCCGACGTCGACGGTGTACGTCTTCTGGTCGTCGAGGGTCGGCCAGGCCTGGTACAGGGACTCCGACAGGATGCGGCGGAGCCGAGCGTCCTGGTCCTCGGGGCCGGTGAGTTCGAAGATCCGGGCGACGTTCGCGGACCCCGTGGTGCTCGTGGCGAAGTCGGCCACCAGCCGGCGGAAGGCGACGAGGTCGATGTCCTCGGTCGCCACGATGACGTACCCGTCGGCCTGCTCGGCGACGACCTCGAAGGACACCTTCTCGCGCAGGAACGTCAGGTCGAGGTTCGGGTCGATCTGAAGGAGCAGCGGCATCCGGTCCGGCAGCGGCGGGGCGCCGGCGGCGTCGCGGGCGGAGCGCTGGGTCTTCCACGCCCCGCTCGCGGCGGTGGCGCGACCGGCCAGCGCGGCGCTGTGCCCGCCCCGGTTCGCCTTGTTCGTCCTCGCCTGGGGCGACTCGCTGCCGCCGCCCCGGATGTTGGCCGGGCCGCGGAAGCGAACGAGGAGGGGCAGGTGCTCGAACTGGTGGGCTGGTGGCATGGCGGGGGCGTTACTCCGTCGGTCCCAGTCGCGCCTCGGCGAGGGCCTCGCGGAGGTGCTGCTCTTCGACCGTCTTCTGGTTGGCCAGCACGACGGACTTGGCGGCGTTCTGCGCCAACTTGACGACCTGGGCGGCCGAGAGCCCGACGAACGCTTCGGAGACGGTCGGCCAGTCGATGCGCGACGAGACGTTGACCCCGGCGAGCGTCAGGCGGATCAGGCGGTCGATCTCGGCCACGCCCGGCAGCGGCAGCCGGAACACCTCGTCGAACCGCCGGAACAGGGCGGCGTCGAGCGAGTCCTGCAGGTTGGTCGTCGCCACCAACAGGCCCGGTGCCTCGTAGTCGTCCATGAGCTGAAGGAGCATGTTGACGATCCGGGACGCCTCGCCGATGTCCTTGTTACCCGACCGCGAGCGGGCGATGAAGTCGCACTCGTCGAGGAGCAAGACGCACGGCTGGTCCTTGGCGGCGTCGAAGACCGCCCGCAGGTTGGCCAGCGACTCGCCGAAGTACGAGGAGAGCAATGCGTCGAAGCGGACCTTCATGAGCGGCAGGCCGGTGTTCCACGCCAGCCGTTTGGCCCCGAGCGACTTCCCGCAACCCGGTGGCCCGTACAGCAACACCTTCTTACTCGGCTTGAGGCCGAACACGCCGAGTCGCTCGCGGGCGGCGAACTCCCGTTCGATACGGGCGAAGCGGGCCTCCACCTCGGGCGGGAGGACCATCGAGTGTTCGAGTTCGCCTCGCGGCACAAGGGTCGCAAGTTGCTCCCGCTGGCGGCGGCTGACGGGCAGTTCGCGGAACCCGCGGGTCGGTTCCGGTTCCGGCCGGGGCTCGGCCGGCCGGTTGAGAACGGCCTCCAGTTCGTCGGCTAGTCGGTTCTGCCCGGCGTCCCGTTTCGTCTGGATGACCTTCCGGGCGAGACGGTCCAGGTCGTCGCGCGAGCCGTCCGAAATGGCACGGATCAACCGTTTCAGTGTCTCGGCGTTCATGTCATCACCTGCTCTCGGCAGGCACCGATCACCTCGCTGGTAGGCTCCTCAGCCTGTTGAGCGGGTTCGCGGCCCCCTAATGGTTAGCTACCGGAACGTCGGCCGGTTCGTGCTGGAGAACGTAGCACCAGCCTTGGCCCTTCCGCTGCGGGGCGATCCGATAGCCGCGTCGCCGCAACGCCGCCAGACATCTTGAGATCGTCGGCTCCGACACCCCCAACTCGGCCGCCAAGGTCCGGGTCGAATGTCGTCCGGTCCGGATCAAAGCCAGGACGTCTGCGAGGCGCTGCCCGATGGCAAGAGAGCGTTCGTAGATCACCTGCGGTTCTCCTTCTTCTCAAGTCTATCACATTTTGACAGCGCCGACATCTCGGCAGTGGCGGATTCGTCGGCTTCCTCGACGTGCGGGCGATGGTCGAGGCCACCATCCCGGCGATCGTCCGGGGGATGGTGTTCCAGAACTACCGCATCGACCACAAGGGGGGCGGGGTCTGGGACGTGTCGGTCCGCTACGGCCGGGACGACTCCCAGCCGGACGAGGCCGTCCCCGGCGGCGACCCGGTCACGCCCGAGGCCCCGCTCGGCCCGAGCTACTCGTTCGAGACGTCGGGCGGCACGCAGCACATCACCCAGTCGCTGCAGACGGTGGCCAAGCACACCGACCGGAGCAGCCGTGGACGTGGCCGTTCTTCGACGTCGCCCTCTACGACACCTGGCGCGACCGGGTCATCGTCGAGTTCGGCAACCACGCCCGGTTCCACAGCTTCGCCAAGAATGACGTGCTGCCGACCCGCACTCACCCGTTCGGGCCGGTGCGGTTGCCGATCCCCCACCGCCCCGACGCCGTGCTGACGGTGCTCTACCCAGAGTGGGACCGGCGGCCCAAGTCGAGCGCCTTCTGCCACCGCCGAGAGGGCGTCTACGCCGAACCGGCCGAGCGGGTCGCCGTCGCCGACCTCGCCCGGCGGTTCCCGCTGTTCAACGTTCCGGGAGTCCCGCCGACGATGAAACTCGCCGCCCTCTGCTGCACGTTCGACCGCCCGCACCTGCTCGGCCAGTTGATCGAGTCGTTCCTCCGCCAGGACTACCCGAAGCGGCTGCGCGAACTGGTGATCCTCGACGACGCCGGGCAGTACGAGAACCAGGGCGGCGACGGCTGGCGGCTGATCTCGGTCCCGGCCCGGTTCCGCACGCTCGGCGAGAAGCGGAACGCCTGCGCCGCACTCGCCTCGCCCGACGTTCAGGGCTTCCTCGTCGCGGACGACGACGACATCTACCTGCCCCACTGGTTCTCGACCCAGGCCGATGCGCTGAAGAAGGCCGACTGGTCGCGACCGGGCATCGTCCTACTGGCGCACCACAACGGGTTCAAAGAACACGACACCGGCGGGTTGTACCACGGCGGCTGGGCTCTGCGGCGCGAGGCGTTCGACCGGGTGCGCGGCTACGCGGCGATGAACAACGGCGAGGACCAGGACCTCGCCCGCCGCTTGACCGAGGCGAACGTTTCGGAGTGCGACCCCTGCGCGTTCGCGGCCCCGTTTTACCACTACCGGACGGACACGGGCAGCTACCACCTGAGCTTCCTCGACGACGCCGGCTACCGCGGGCTCGGCCAGAACACCCGGAAGGGGAAGGCGAAGGTTCAACCGGCGTGGCCCCGCGACTTCGCCAACGTGCCGGTGATCAAGCGGTTCACGTTCGCCCCGCACGTGTCGCACTCGGACGGCAAGTTACCGGTCGAGTTGATCGGCCCCGTCACCGCCCCCGGCCGCGACGGCCCGACTAACGGCATGTACGCCCTGCAGAAGGAACTCCGGAAGAGGATCGCCGGCGGACTCGACTGGCTGTCGATCAGGTCGCTGCCGGCGAGCAAGGGGGCCGTGCCGTGGTTCTGGCACTGGGACGACCGGCGCTACGCCGTCTGGTGGGACTCGGAGGGGCTGCCGTTCGTGCAAGGCCCGAACCTGCTGTTCACTCACTCGGGCAGCCCGCGGATCGACCGCGAGGAGTGCGGCTTGCTCGACGCCGCCAACTGCCGGGCCATGTTCTGCCACAGCGACTGGTACCGCGACCTGATCGCCAGGAACCGCGGCCCGACGAACACGTCGCCCATCGTCACCTGGCCGTACCCCATCGACCCGTGGCCGGGCGAACCGCTGCCGGACGAGTACGACTTGCTCATCTACTCCAAGAACGGCCACCGGCCGGGCCTGCTCGAACACCTGTGCGAGGTCTTCCCCCGGCACGTCGTGCTGCACTACGGCCAGTACAAGCGGGAATCCGACGCATCCTCTCGCCGTAATCGTCATCCACCACGGCCAACTCCCGCCCTTTCCACTCCGGAGTCGAATAGCTCAGCCTCAACATGCAGGCCTCGCAGAAGTACTCCAGGTACGCCCAAGGGGCCGATGCAAGGAAGCGAGCCCGGTACTCCTCGATCAAAGCGACGCTGTCGTTGATCCGGCGAAGTACGGCATCCCGATCGCACGAACTTGGCTGCCGATCAAACCACGGCCTCACCAGCTTCAACACCGACAGCCACCGCTCGGACGCCGGCTGCATTCCGGCCGGCGTCCGGTCGCGGATCCTCTCGCTCAACACCTTCAACCGCCGCTGAAGATTCATGATGGCTCATCGGCGCGGAACGTCGCCATGAAACTGGTGGGGCCGCCGCACGACGGACACTGAGGGAAGACGATCACTCCGTCCGGCGGCGGGTCCGGATCGTTATGCCACGTCAGGATCAACGGCACCTTCAACCCGCATCGACCGCAACAATGGCCGAGGAACCACTCCCGCGGCGGATGCAGCAGCCACGCGAGGAGTTCTCCGGGGAATGAGAACCCCGACGGGATGGCGGCCCACGATGCGAACGGTTGCCAGATCCACTCCGACCAGGAATCGGCTTGAACTGGATCACCCAACGCCGCCTCGACGGAGGGACGATACTTGGCCGGGACACGCCCCAGGTGCTCGGCCCGCCTCCGACATGCCTCCTCCTGCAGCCGCCGGGCCAAGTGCGAAGCCTCGGCCGGCCGCAGCCGCTCCACGAGGATCGCGATCCGTCGCTTCCACGAGTTCGGTGTCATCGCGGTACGCCCGTCATCGTTGGTTCTCGTCCTGCACCGCCACCGCTTCCTCCAACTCGCTCATGCGGTCCTCGAGTTCAACCATCTGCCGGATCTTGAGACCGACCTCGAGGATCGCCCGCGCCGCGCCCAGACGCACGGCGGCGGATGTGGGCGGCTTGAGCAATGCGAGCAGGGTGCGGACCGCTTCGCCCGCAGCGGCCGTGAGCATGGAGGACGACCGCTGGACCATGTCGGCCCGGACTTCCGTCAGTCGCTTCTGGAACTCGTCGTCCTGCAACCGGCGGTACACCGTGCGATCCGAGAGGCCGCATTGCCGGGCCGCGGCATCCACGGTGGCTCCGCAGGCCAACGCCAGGAGAAGGGGATCTTCGTTCTTCTTCCGTTGCGGACCCATCCGAGGCTCCTCCTCACAGCACCGTGGAAAGGGCCGCACCCTCGACCCAGATCATCAGCCCCCACGGCGGCATGCGATCCGGCGGCATGTGCGGCCCCCCGTCCGCCGGGTCGTACACCAGGATGCCCGCCGTCGAGCCGGGCGGCCCGGTCGGATACAAGCCCGGCTTCAACCCCTCCGCGTTGTGGACCTCGATCGCCTGCACGACGTCGAACTGCCCCGAGCGCGTCCGTCCCTCCAGCGATTTCTCCACCCGAGCGAGGCGGACCTCGATGTTCTTCGCCATCATCCACGGTCCTCTCACGGTTCCGCGGCGATGTTCGTCCGCGGATCGTCAGCACGACGGGCTTTCGTGCCGCTGAACGCCTCGTAGCGGGCCGTGATGACGTCCACGTAGCGGGGATCGAGTTCGAGGATGCAGGCGGAGCATCCTTCCTGCTCCGCGGCGATCAGCGTCGTCCCGCTGCCGCCGAAGGGATCGAACACCCGGCCTCCCTTCGGGCATGAGTTCCTCAGGAGGTAGGCGAAGAGTTCCACCGGCTTCATCGTGGGATGCTCGCCGTTCCGCGCCGGCTTGTCGAACTCCAGCACCGTGGTCTGCGTCCGGTCGCCGTACCACGAATGCGCCGCCCCGTCCGCCCAGCCATACAAGCACGGCTCGTGCTTCCACTGGTAATCCTGCCGGCCGAGGACCATCGTGTTCTTCGCCCAGACGAGACATTGGCGGACCTGCAGCCCGGCGTCGGCGCAGGCGGATCGCACCGTCAGCCCGTGCAGATCGGCGTGCCAGATGTAGAACGCCCCGCCGGGGCGAACGTGGGCGATGGCATGGCCAAGAGCCGAGCCGAGGAATCGGCGATACTCCCCCTCGTCCATCGCGTCGTTGCCGAGGGTGAGTGCATTCGCGGTCTTGCCGGTGTAGGCCACGTTGTACGGCGGGTCGGTGAGGAGGATGTCCGCAGGCCCGTCGAGCACGCGGGCCACATCCTCGGCCTTCGTCGCATCCCCGCAGAGGAGCCGGTGGCGTCCCAGGAGCCAGAGGTCGCCGGGCCGGGTGATCGGCTCCCGCGGCGCCTCGGGAACATCATCCGGATCACAGAGGCCGCCGGTCGCCGCGGGTGCCAGCAGTTCCTGCAATTCCTCACCGGAGAAGCCGGTCAGTGAGAGGTCGAAGCCGACGTCCTGCAGGGCCGAGAGTTCCAGCGGGAGCCGCTCGTCGTCCCACGCGGAGAGGTTCGCGGTCTGGTTGTCGGCGATACGGTAGGCGCGAGCCTGGGATTCGGTGAGCCCGCGGGCGACATGCACGGGAACCGTGGCCAGCCCGAGTTTCCGGGCCGCCTTGTACCGCGTGTGCCCGACGATGATCACGTCCCGCTCATCCACCACGATCGGCTGGCGGAATCCGTACTCGCGAATCGAGGCAGCCACGGCATCGATGCCGGCGTCGTTCACCCGCGGGTTGTTCTCGTATGGCTGGATCGACCCGATCGGACGCTCTTGGACTTCCATTTCATCGGCTCCCCTGCGAGGCGCACCTCGGCCACTACAGGGAATTACACGGTGGCGGTCCGAAGTGTCGGATCGATTTGAAGGATTTTCGCCGGCCGCGAGGCACGCTCGCGGATCCGGCGAATTCGCTCGCGGCGGCCCACGGTCCGGAAGCCCATCCGCCGGACTTTTAATTCCCCTCCCCAAACGACAAAATCGCGGTCACGAGACTGGAACGGGCATTCCCGTCGAGGTAAGTGTGTCAGGCCGAATCGGCACAAGCACTTTCCTCCCAAGGGATAACATCCGATGGGGATCATCATCCGGGATTCCAGCAGCCGGCCCGACACGATCGTGATCGAAACGATCCTCGAGCGACCCGACGAGGGACGCGCGGTCGGCGGGAGCGTCTTGGAATTCGAGTTCGAGGCGCTCGTGTTCGCCTTTCATGCCCGCAGCGGCTGGGAACTGGGCTGGAGCCGCATCACCGAACTCGTGGTGCGGCGAAGCGGTGAGGACAGGGTGTGCTTCCGCTGGCGGTACGGTCCGTCGAGGAAGGCCTGCGGGCCGGCGGTGGAGGCGGCTGTGGAAGTGATCGCGGCCTATCTCGCGGATCGCGTGTTTCCGGACCCATTCCCGGACGCTAACGGCCAATCCTAGAATCTCCCCCATGCGGTCGATCAATCGCTTCGCGATCGTCGTCACGGCACGGGAGCCATGCCGGGCATGGGCTCGCAGTTGTCCGGACGCTTCCTTCACGGATGACGAAGTCGATGATGCGTTCGCATCGGTTTACCTCATCGACGAGTGCGAGCCGGACCGAGTCATCCGGAGGCACTATGCGAAGATCTTCGAGGAGCAGTTGAACTCGTGGCATCGCGATGAGGCGTTTTGGCCGCCACGAAGGACCGAGGCGATGTTCCGGGACTGGTTCGAGTTTCGTGTGGTGGACATGGTACTGGACGTCGGCCGTCGTCCGATCGAAGCGGATGAGTGAGAATCGTGGGCGCGAACTCGCGGGATCACATTTCTTGGCCGCTTTTCGCGAGTCCGCCGGACCGACAAACAAACTCTGTCCAACTGCCCGACGGCTCCGGGTGCGGTGGGCTCGAGCGAAGGCGCCGGAAGGAACCGTGGGCTGAGACCGGCCTCTTCGGTCGATGATCACCGCTTCACCTTCCTCCGCTTCATGGCCGGCTTCGGCCTCACCGAGCGGTCCACCTTGCGCCACGCTTCACCCGCGGAGCCGTCTCCATCGTGGCACCAGTAATCCGCTTCCATCGGCAGACGCGAACCGCGGGTCTCCATAACGGCCTGCCCAGCGGCGATGCGGCGATCCGGAAGCGGGGTCGTGCTGAACCACCAGAAGTCGCGGGCGGGATCGGGAAGAGCGGGTGCGAGGTCCGAGAGCAACACTTCCGCGGGCTCACAGGTAGCGATGAACTCGGTCTGGGTAGCGATGGTCTCGGGAGCGGAGGCGGCGGAAGGCGATTCGTTGCAACCGCCTACTGGCGTCGTCTCTTCGGACGGCGGAAGGCCACGTCGAGCACGGTCGAAGTAGCAGAGGTCGCGGGAGTAGCTTGTACTTTCAATAGATTTCTCATGCGCGTGCGCACATGTGCGGGATTTATCATCGCTACTCGTGCTACCTGTGCTACCTGTCTGAACCATGTTCATGCCCACTCTTGGGTTGCGTCGAATCCGTGCGGCCGCCTCGTCGCTACCTCCATCGCTACCTCTGCTACCTAGCGGCCTCCCATCGCCACTCCGGCGGCACCGTGCGACCCATGCCGTTCTGCTTCGGGTCTGGGTCGAACGTCAGAACATGCGACGGCGACGGACTCTTGCCCCCTGCCGGATATTCGTCCCCAACCCAGAGCCAAAACCGACCGCCGTTGCGGTCGGACTTCTTGAACCCCTTCACGCCGAGGGCCTTGATCGTGGCGGACGCGCCGGCCGCGGAGACGTAGCGGTTATTCACGGACAAGCTCACCAACTTCGTCGTGGCCGAACTGGTAAGCAGGAAGCACCGCGAATGCGCATTGGTCGAGTCCAGCCGATCGACGACTTCGGCGAGGGTTTCACGGATGCGATCGGCGTCCTCCCGGTCTGCATCGTGTTCCGAGGCTCGCTCCCGGATCGTCTCCCAGCACGCTTTCGGATTCTCCACTCGGGCGAGCACCTCGGTTTCCCACGGCCCCCAACGACTGACTTTGTCCAGGTGGGCTGCCGGTCGCTTGAGCATTGCGACAATGTCGCCGATGATCTGCTGCCGATGCTTCTCAACGAAGTGATCCAGTTCTGCCTCCCAGCCGACGCGAAACCCGGCTCGCTTCAATCGAACGGTGACCACGCGCTGCGCCACGTCCTTCGACAAGCTGGCCCCGTTCAACGTGAGCATCAGCGTGAAGTAGTTCATGACGCCGGCTTGCCCGTGGTAGAGGCGATGGCCGTTGATGAATGGGTTCGTGACGAGTGATTCGAGGTCGGCGGAAGAGAGCCTAAATGTTTTCACGTTGTCCATCAGCAGCACGCGGTACGCCTGTGCTTCTGGAGTGAGAAGTCGCGAGCGGGTCCGCGGGAACGGTTCGCTGGCATCGATCTCGAACGCCCCGCCTGCCAGGCCAGCAATCTTGTTGGCAACGGTGGTTTTTCCGAGACCGCGGCCAGCTTCCGGATCGGTCTCTTCGCCTTCGATGAGGAACGCCGGCCGCTTACCCGCCGGGCCACCCCAGAATGGCGTCATGAGCATCGCGAGTAGAAGCGATTCGTCCGTTTTCGTTGCAGGTGAAAAGAAATCGAGGAACCCGGCCAGGGCCTTGAAATCATTGCCCGTCGGCGGGGCCGCGGTGTAGTACACGCCGGGGATCGGCGGAACGTGCGGTAATGAGTCGGCGCGGTCGTGATGTTCGCAGTGAGCAAGCAGGTAGGACAGCAACTCCGGCCGCGTTGGGTGCGTCGGTCCCTTCATCCATGTTGTGCCGCTTGTACCGCACCGGTCGAACAGGGAATGAACAAACGCGCCAAGGGCATTCGCGTCGTCAATCGGTTGTATGCCGTTCTTGCCACCTGGAACAACGAGCACGCCGCCGACGTTCCGTGGCCAACCCTTTGCGGTCCCGACGAGTTCCGTCGCCATTTCGGCGATGCTACGCCCGACTTCTACCTCCTCGCCGTCAGGCGTTTCGCGCCGGATGGAGTTGCTGAATCCGATGGCAGGCGGGGCCGGTTCTTGTGAATCTCGTGTGAGCTTCTGTAACGCGGCCACAGCATTGGAGCCAGCGGCCGCGAGATAGTCGTCCAAGCCGACTTTCGGACCGCCGAGTTTTTCCGGAATCCGGATGATGCGGACGCGGGCCCCCTTGCCAGCGAGGGCTTGGGCGAATGCCCATTCCTCATGTTTCGGCTGAGACTTGTACAGCGTGTCGGAGTCAAACGCGATGAAGACGACCCGGTCTTTCCAAACGACTTGTTCAAGATCCGGGTGAAGCACGCGCTCGTCGGACTCACCCTCAGCTCTCGGCCTGCTCCACATGGACACGCCGCCCAACGCCACGGCGGCGGCCCCATGCTGATCGGCCACCATCGCCGCGAATTCGCTCTCCACAACGAAGATGGGCTTGTCGGGCTTGTCCTTCACCTCGCGAGCACGAGGCGGGAAGTAGATGTGCGTCTGCCCTTTTCCGCTTGGGGAGTCGTATTTCGCGACCGTGCCGTCCGCGCGCAACCGCGGATTGTCCCAACGAACACGAAAGAACGTCAGGGGTTCACCATTGGAACTGAAAAACGGAATGACGATGGCGTCGCCGTTCTTCGCCGGCCCCTCCCAATGAAGAATGCGCTGCAGCCGTTCGGGGTCGCGTTCGGAATAGAGTCGAGCGAGACGGATCGTCTCGTCCGTCAGGCCGCGGGCGCGAAGCGATTTCAAATGCGACGCGAACAGTTTGGCGTTGGGCATCGTGCTCATCTCAGCGTCTCCACGCGGATCGCCCGCGAACTACTGATGAACCAAACTGTCACTGCATCCTGCGTCATTGACGACTCCTGACAGGGAACCTCGATCAAGACGAAACGGCGTGCAATCAGACGGCAGGCGACGGCTCCGGAGCGATCCGCTCCACCCGGAAGGCTCCGGCCCCAAACTCGCGAGATAGGAAGCCCGCAAACAGCTTGTTCAGATCCCGACCGACTTCGGTGGCGGCATTCATGACGCAAACCCGCAGGACCGGATCAAAGGCATGTTCCGCATCCAGACGGACCTGGCTGGCCCCGTGCAACGTTTCCGCGGCCGTCAATGCGAGCAGCAGGGTGGCCTCGACCTCGTCGATCGCGATCGGCGGGGCGAACTCGTAGCGGTAGATATTCGTCAGCATCCGTTTCTCCGTGGTGAACGCGGGCGTGCACCAGTAACTACACGGTGGCGGCGTCAGGTGTCGGAGGGATTTTCCGGAGGTAGGCTTGAAGCCCGGCATGCTCGAAGCACGCGCGGATGGTGCGGACCCGTGCGTAAACCGTGTCGCGCGCCACCCGGCGTTCCCTCGCGATCTCGGACACGGTGAGGGAAGCCAGCAGGAGCCGGGCGGCTTCGCGGGGTTCGATCGGCATCCGTGCCAGCGCCTCGCACAAGTCGGTGGCCAAGTCCCGGTCCTCGTCGGCCTGCGCTTGCCGACAGTCGACGCAGGTCTCGGCCGGCTTCTCGCGTCGCGAAGCCCGGCGGCGCTTCTCCGCGCCGTGATTGCGGAGGATGTTGGCCGTGGCGTTTTCGATCACCGTGTGCACGAACGCGCCCGGCCTACCGCGGGCGGGATCGTACTTCGCTCGTCGCGCCAAGAGGGCGAGGACTAGGTCTTGAGCGAAGTCGTCGCGGTCCGCCACGGGATCGGTCGCGGCTCGTGCGATCGCGGCGGCCTTGCGGCGGATGACGGCGGCGACGACCGGGTCGAGCGGGTCGATGGGATGCGGAGGCACGGAATTCTCCCCCGGCCGGGGAGCGGTGACGGGTGAGGCCAAGCCGGGCGGACCACCTGCGCGCGAATGCGGAGGCGATGCGGGACGCCGATCGGCGAGACCCACGATCGCCTCCGCGGAAGCGGCCGGCTGATGGTCGGGATGGATGAAGGAGGATGGTGTGTTTGACGCGGCCCCGATTCAGGCGGGGAGTTCGGCGGAGAACGGCAGCCCGTGTTTCAAGGTGAGGAGCGGTATCGTGCCGTCGCAGATCTCGTCCATGAGGCGGAACAGATCAACGAGTTGCGGTTTGAGCGCGAAGTCGGTGAGCCGGGCTTCGGGCCGCGGCCCGTTCTCGGCGGCGAACTTGTATTCGCGAATGACGCGAGGGAAGGGATCGAGGACCGGCTCGCAGCGGCGGATGACCAGGTTCTCGACGCGCGCGAAGTTCCACTTCTGGAACAGCGCGAGGAGTCGCCCGCGTGCGGGGGAGAGGGACAACTTGGTGGTGACGGTTTGTGTCGTCATGGCCTTTGGCTCCTGATGTGCCGGTTCGTGTGAACCCGGCACGCTCAGAATCACGGAGGCTGCTGAAATGCCGTTGGATGTGCCGCTGAAAAACCGCTGAAATGAACGGAACTCAGGACGGAGAAGCAACGAGCCGGTAATGCCCTTTCTGTTTCCCTTCGATGGCGACTCCCGCCACTCCGTTCTCCCGCAACTTGCGACGAAGGTTGCTGACGGTCCTCTGGATCGTGTTCTTTTCAGTGTGCGAATCCTCCCAGACGTCCTCGCGAAGAGTGTCCAATGAAAGAAAGACCGCGCGTGCCCGGTGGAGTCGTTCGATGAGTTGGAACTCTTTGGTCGCTCCCAAGAAGCACGTGGCGACGCCTCGTCGAACCTCGAATCGTTCGGAATCGATCACGAGCCGGTTTTCGACTGGCCCAGTGGCAGTTGGGGCGATCAGCGGGTCGATGACGACCGGTCGCGATCGCGCAGTCCGCCCGACGACGGCTCCCAGCAACGAACAGGCCGGGTAGGACTGTTTCATGACGGCTCCGGAGCGCGAGGCGATGACGGTCTGGATGGCGTGGCTCACCTCGGTCGCGTGCCGGCGATACAGGTCGTGAATCGCTTGCGCGGCACGATCCGCGGACATCCCCGTGTAGGGGAGGACGTGTGCGATCTCGCCGAACTTCGCCGCGAACTCGCGGACCGAGGAGAACCGTTCCAATTCATAGGCCGAGCCGACATACCGCTCCACAAACAAGAGATCGGCCCCGGTCCGCTCTCCAATCATGACGTCCGACTCGTATCGCGATTCCGGATCGTGATCCGTGGGAATCGTGGCCGCCAAGACGCTGACTCGACGGTCCACACATTGCGAACACAGTCCGCAGTGCGGGTGCTGTTCCGTCCGTTGCCACGTGTTCACGCAACTGCTCGTCCCGGCGCAGAGATCGGAATGCCCGAGCGACCCGAGGCGTTTCAGGATCTCCGGCTTCGTGTGCCACTGGAACGGGTTCTCCACGGTGAACGGAGTCTCGAACAGCAACGAGAACAGGCGCGAAATCCGCCACAGCGTTTGAGGGTGCGTGGTTCGCGACGCGCGACCGCCGATCATTTGGGGCGAGATCGGCAAGTTCAGGCTGGTCACGCCGTTCTCGTAGAACCGAATGCGATCGAGATGGAACATGCGGGCCATCACCGTGGCCAACGAGGCGAACAGGAATGAACGGGACCGCTGAGTGAAGCCCCGGTTGTGCTTCTTCCCTTTGTTGACTGTCGCCGCGAAGTGATGCGGAGCGAGCTTGGGGTTCCGAAGACGTGAACGGATCGCGGAGACCAGTTCCCTCTGCCGTGAGTAGACACGGTTTTCCGGACGATGGCTGCACAGCAAGACGCGGTGCTGTCCGGCGAGCACCTCTTCGACCGCGCCGCACAGGGAATCGATTCCGCCCGAGAAGAGCACGACCTCGTCGAAGACAGCACCGTCGTCCGGAGGCGAGACGGTGTCGAAGAGAAATCGGTCGAGCCTGGCCGCCCGCGACGCCGGTACGAACTCGAACTCGTAATCATCGTCCGTGAGAAAATGCAAGAGCCCGCGTAACGACTCCCGGACTTCGGAGCGGTTCCAAGTGTGGGGACACCGCACCGGAATCGTGAAGCGGAGATCGCGATGCCAACGGTCCCCGTAATCGAATGACTTCGTTCCGCCTCGCGTGACGGCCTGATCGGCGACGTAAACATATGCGGCAAGTTCGAGCAAGTCGGCCGCCAGTGGCGACAGCCCCGCATTCATCGCCTGCGAGAACTGACTGAGTTTGAGATGGACGTCCGTCTTTCCACGGCCGATGGACAATTCGAGTGTCTCCGCAGCCGAGCGGGATCGCCGCCGGGGCCGGGTTCCGCCGCAGAAGATGAGTCGCGATTCATCCATCGCGATCACCTCGCTTGGCCAATTCCGCGCCCAGTTTCGTCAAGCAGTGAGCGGCAAACCCGCTCGCTTGACTTTTCGTGATCCCGGTCTCGAACCTGTTCTTGTCGTACCACTCCCCAGCGAAGGTCTTGACAATGACCGCGGCCTCGCGCGTGTGGATCTCCAAGTCGTCGGTGAATTGCAGTTGGGCCTTCGGATCGGCGAAGCGTCCGTTGGCTCCGACGTGGAGGGGCAGTTCCCGCCCCAAGTGGTACAGGAGGAACCGCTGCGTGAATCGCGAGATGAACTCATGCGCGAGGGTGGAAAACCCGTTGCGCGTCGAGAAATGGCGTGCGGCATCCCGAATATCGTCACCGTTCGGGAAGAGCCCGCCGCACTGATCGCCGATGCATCGCGTCAGGGTTTCGACGGCGGCCAATTCCGCCATTTCGCCGAGATCGGTCTGTCGGATTTTCCCTTCGGTGTGCCATTTGCGCACCGCGGCGGCGAACCCGGATGTGAGATCGAAGAGCCCCGGCTCTTCGGGGAGTTCGACCCCCAAGCTCGCCATTCGGCCGGCGAAGTCCGCATCGCGAGCCGCCAGCGTCGTGTGAGCCAGAAGGAAGATGACGTACGCGAACCCCGGATCGGACTTGCCCCGTTCCAGACCGTTGATGGCGGCAGCCGAGGTTGCGCCGGCGACCACGGAGGCGGATTCGCCTTCGGCAATCAGCCGGACCACCCGACTCCACGGGCGAGTGTCTGGCAGCGTTCCGAGCCGGCAATGGCCCATGGCGGTTGGAGGAAGCGGCGGTTCTCGTTGGTTGGAGTTCCACCTTATTCGCCGCTGCGTACCACTTGCGATGGCGGTTGCAGACGATCTGTTCAAATTCTCCGATTTTCCCACGCTCTGAGCTGGAGCCGCCAGTCCGTCATCGCCGCGATCGGCAACACGTCCCGCAGCACGAGCCTATCCCGCCCGGCCTCGATTCGCGGCAGGAACAAGATCTCCTCTTGGATGGCAGGGGCCAAATACAGCAATGACATCACTTGGCTCACACGAGCCCGTGTGACATGCCCGAGCCGCGCCAGTTCCGCATAGTCGGTCACCGCCCCGCTCCGCACGAGCATGTCGAAGCGTATCGCGAGGGCCATGAGCCGAGACACTCGCGGAACACGGCCCGAGGCTTGCGCCGGCGCGACTCCGTCGCGGACCACCTTCTTCGCTCCCCGCCCTTCACGGCCGAAATGAATCGTGCCGCCCACGGTCACGCTGCTCATGCCGCCTCCTCCCATCGGGACTCGAGTTCCTCGGCCAGCGTCCGGATGCCCGTCGGCCGGAACGCCACCTCGATCCGGCTCGACGAGCCGTCGTACACCACCCGCTCGACCAACAGGTCGATCACCCGCGCCCTCTCGCCGGGCGTCAAGGAGCCCCACACCGAATCGAACCCGCTGAGCGTCCGAGCCGCCTCCCCGGCATCGTGGCCTTGGGACCCGAGTCGCCGCAGTTCCTCACGAGTCGCCTCCAACCGCTCCTCGGCGCGGATCATGCGGTCGTTCAGTTCGGCCAACCGGGCCACGACCGCGGTGTTGTCGCCATCCCGACGGAGCTGCCCCGACAGTCGCTTGAGTTCCGCATGTGTGTCGGCCAGTTCCCGTTGAAGCGACTTCTCCTCGGATTGGAGTTCAACGACGCGGCCTTCATCCTGCCGAGCCGCCTCGGCCAGCACTTGCTCCTGAAGGGCGGGATCGCGGCCGATGCACCGCACCCGCTCGATCACGAAGTCTTCCACCGGCCCCGCGGGGACGGACTTGGACGGGCAAGTCCTGCGGCCGCGGCGTTGGGCCGATGAGCAGACGTAATAGCGGTACCGACGCGATCCCCCGCGGGTCGTGTGGGTCGGCGTCATCGCGCAGCCACAGGGTCCGCATCGGAGCAGCCCCTGCAGGAGCGAACGGTGCTGGTTCCGCACGATGGCCCCGCCCGTGCTGCCATTGCGACGCAAGAGGGCCTGGACCTTGTCGAAGATCGCGGGGGTGATGATCGACGTGTGCTCCCCGGCATGCAGTTCGTCCTTGTACTTCACCTTCCCGGTGTAGGCCGGGTTCGTGAGCAGTCGGTACAGGCTTGTGCGGTCGAAGGCCTTCCCGCCTCGCTCGCCCGCCTTCCGCGTCTGCCATCGCTTGTTCCGCCAACCGCGGCGTTCCAGTTCTTGCACCACCGGCAGCAGCGATTCGTGTTCGAGGTACAGGTCGAAGATCGCCCGGACCCGCTCCGCCTCGGTGTCGTTCACCAGCAACTTGAAGTTCGCGGGATCGACGTCGTAGCCGAGAATGGGGTGCCCGCCGGCCCATTTCCCCTTCCGCCGCGTCGCCGCGATCTTGTCCCGCGTCCGCTCCGAGATGATCTCCCGCTCGAACTGCGCGAAGCTGAGCAGCACGTTCAACACCAGACGCCCCATCGACGATCCCGTGTTGAATTGCTGGGTCACGGAAACGAACGCGACCTTGTGTTCCTCGAAGGCCTGCATCATGCGGGCGAAGTCGAGCAGGCTGCGGCTGAGCCGATCGACTTTGTAGACCACGACCACATCCACCTTCCCGGCGACGATGTCGGCCATGAGTCGCTTCAGGGCCGGGCGGTCCATGTTGCCGCCCGTGAAGCCACCGTCGTCGTATCGGTCGAGGAGCAGCGTCCAGCCCTCGCCGACCTGGCTGCGGATGTACGCCTCGCCCGATTCCCGCTGCGCGTCCAACGAATTGAACTCCTGCTCCAGCCCTTCCTCCGTGGACTTCCGCGTGTAGATGGCACACCGGATCGCCTTCGAGGTCATCGGCGGCGTGGCTCCGTTCCGTTTCATCGGGCACCTCCGTATTCGCCGAGCCGGAAGAAGAGGAACCCGTTGCAGTGCGAGCCGGTGATCGCCTTGGCGACTGCGCTCAGGGAACCGTACTCCTCCCCTTCGTACTCGAATCCCTCCGCCAGCACCTTCACCTGCACGGTGCCTTTCTTGTACTTCCGCGTGATAATCGTTCCCGGCGGGGGCAACCGCCGGTCGTCCGTGGCGATGGTGCCCGTCGCCGACCGGACTTCGATCGACGTCTCCTTCGGCGGCGTCAGCCGCAGGTCGGCGTCGCGAGCCAGTTCCTCGGCCCGCGCTCGCGCCCGATCGCTCAGGTCGCCCTCGGCGTTCGCCTGCAGCCGCCAGATGATCCGCTTCACCAGCCACGGCTTGTTGTTCGCCGCGGTGGCCTCGCCGAAGACGGTTCCGAACCGCTCCCGCAGTTGCTTCACGGTCATCCGTTCCAGGGCGGCGACCTCCTTGGCCACATTCAGTTTCATTGCGTCGGCTCCATGTCTCGGGTTCTCGGAGGTGGTTAATCCGCGTGGACAGTGACGCTCTGCTCGGCCCCGGAAGCAAGCTCGTTCCGAGACTTTTCCGAGACTTTTTGCAGGACGGGGGTCGCGTGCGAATCGGTGGGCCGGCGGAGCCGCAGCAGCCCCTTGGCGAGCAGTCTCGCCAGTTCCGCCGTGCGTTCCGAGACGTCCATGTCCGAGGGCTTGAAGCAGGGATGATGGCGGCTCACGGACGGCCCTCCGGCGGCAACTGCATCGCACGATCCCCACTCGGGGGACCTTCACGGCAGTTAACTACACGGTGGACCGGCGAAATGACGGAACGCATGTGGGGCACCTCGACGGGGTGTGGCCCACAGCAACCTTCGCGCGGCGACGGGAGGCTGTCCGGCGTGAGAAAGCGATCCTACCTGTTAACTACCCGGTGCGGGTCCGAAGTGTCTGAGCAGGACGTGGCGGTCTGGTCAAGTGAACACCGGCGTTCGGCCTGTGAATCGTTGGGACGAATATTGGTGTCGACTGCCAAGGAAAGGAGCACACGCCAAGTGAAGCAACCGATCGAGCAATGCCCCTGCGGATCGGCACTCGCCTACGCGGCCTGTTGCGGCCGCTGGCACAAGGGCGAGCCGGCACCGAGCGCCGAAGCACTCATGCGCTCGCGCTATGCCGCATTCGTGCGCGGAGACGCACGCTATCTACTCGACACGTGGCACCCTAGCACGCGGCCGCCAACGATTGTGTTCGATCCGAAGCTAAAGTGGCTGGGCCTCAAGATCGTCGCCGGAGAAACCATGGCCAACGACGCAGCCGAAGTCGAGTTCATCGCCCGCTATCGCATTGGCGTTGCTTCGGTGAAACACCTTCACGAGCGAAGTCGCTTCGTCCGCGAATGCGAACGCTGGTTGTACGTGGACGGGGACATTCGATAGCGGGTGCTGTGGCTCAATCAGGCAGGTCGGGTGCGGCAAAACTCTCTGGCGCATTTTGGTGTTTTCAGTGAGGATGATGGCGTCGTCTCCTTACGGGGCTCGGTTATGCCGTCTCTACCGCCTTCGGGAACACTCTCCCGCCTGCGACGCCGCTCGACCGCGTGGCGTACATCAAGACCATGCGTCAGAAGCTGGAAGCCATGCTCGGCCAAGTCGCCGATGCCGTGAACAACGCCCCGGACGGGTCGATCATCGCGGGCAGCGAATGCGTGGTGCGCGACGTGTTCGCGAGATTCCGACAGGAAGCCTTCGAGCGGGCGATGCAGATGCGGGTCGACGCGGCGGAAGCCGCTTTTCCCCCCGAAGAACGCCGCGACCGGGGCGAAGCTTCGCAACAAGGGCCGGCCAGGAGTACACGGTGCTCACGGTGAACGGCTGCATCGCGATCCGTCGCAACTGCTGGCACGGCCCGGGCGTCGGCAGTTGCACGATCCTCGATCCGTACCTCGACCGTCTCGAGCGGACGATCAGCGTGGCGGTGCGGGAGTTGGCACCGGCTCAACGGTGCCGGGACGAACTTCGACCGCACCGCGGAAAACCTGTTCGCCGCCGCCCAGGTTCAGACGAGCGGCGAGACCTGCGCACGCTGATTGAAGGCGAAGGCCGATGTGCTGGCGGCGATCCGCGACGGTTCGTTGCCCAACCCGTGGACCGTCGCGGATTGCCGCGTCGATCCGAAGGACGCGACGAGTCCGACGCGGATTTACTTCGGGTGCGACGGCGTGATGGCGCCGATGGTCACGGCGGCGGAGACGGTGAAGCGTCGGGAGAAGGTGAAGGCGAAGCGGAAGCGGTGCGGGAAGAAGGTCGGCCGCGCCGCTGCGGGCGAAGCCGGGTGCGGATGAGACGTTCAAGGAGTTCAAGATCGTCACGTACTACGACGAGCCGAAGACGCATCGCGTGGTGCTGGGGACGAAAGGGAACCACGAGGATGCGGGCGTTCTGATGCGGCAACTGGGGGGCCGGATCGGCTTGCCGCAGGCGACGGAGAAGGTGGGAATCGTCGACGGGGCGCCGTGGATCCGGCTGCAGGTGGAGTCGCAGAGCCTGCCCTTGGATGCGTTGGGCTTGGACTTCTACCACTTGGTGGAGAACGTGCACAGGCCCGCCGCATCGTCTACGGCGAGGCGGCGTTGGAGGGCATGGTGTGGGCGGGCGAGGTGCTGCATGCCTTCAAGCACGACGGCTTCGACGCGGCGTGGGACCGGCTCGCGGCGTGGCGGAACCGCTGGCGAGCGGCCAAACGGGCGGCGGCGGACGCCTTGTTGAACTACGTGGACGATCGTCGGGAGATGATTCGCTATCCCGACTTCGCGACGAAGGGTTGGCAGATCGGGAGCGGTCCGACCGAAGCGTGTTGCAAAACACTGACCCGACGACTGAAGGGCACGGGCATGCGGTGGGACGCCGACAACGCCGAGGCAATCATGGCGTTGGAGTCGTTGTGGGACAGTGGACTCTGGAAACCTACTGGGAACGGATGCTTCCCACTCCTACCTCAACCGCCCGGTAGATTTGCCGGACCCGGCAGGTCAGGGTGTGGGTGGTAGTCGTAGACCTCGTGTTGGGTTTGGAGTAGTCTCAGGCATAACAAGCCGCTTCAGGAGACGGCGGCCGTATTCGCGGCTCGCCGCACCTGACCAGCGACGTTCGGCATGAAGGAAGAGTGAGGTCGTTTCTGAAGATAGACCCTGTTACGGCTGCCACCCTTGGGCTTTGGTTATTGGCGGCACTGGTATCACCAGCGTTGGAGCCGCTGGGCGTGGCCTGGGTTGCACGCCGGCTTGATAGCCACGGTACTCCTGCAAGTGCTAGCAGCGGTAATGAGCCTGGCAGGCGTTTGGTCGCCGGACAGGGTGGGGATGGTCGTCCTGGGCATCTGCGTCGGCGGGTGGCTCGCCGAGTACGTCGGCGTTAAGACGGGACTGCCCTTCGGGCCATACGCCTACACGGCCCGGCTCCAACCGCAAGCGGGCGGCGTTCCCGTCGTCGTCGCAATCGCCTACGTGGGGGTTGTGATACCCGCATGGGGCGTCGCAGACCTGCTGGTCGGGGGAAGCCGCGGGCCGGACTTCGTTTTCGCTAGAGCCAGTTATTGACTTATAGTCAGCTCAGGTGGCATGTTAGAGCCATGAGCACGACACGGAAGTCGTATAAGAGCGACGTTTCGGATGCGGAGTGGGACTTTCTGATTCCTTACCTCACTCTGATGCGTGAGGATGCGCTCAACGTGAACACAGTCTTCGCGATCAGTTTGACGCCATGCGTTACGTCGTGAAGACGGGGTGCCAGTGGGATTTCCTGCCGCATGATTTTCCGCCGTGGACAGCGGTCTATCAGCAGCCGCGTTGGATCGCCGCGGGCGTGTTGAGGCGATCGCCCACGATCTTCGTCAAATGGTGCGGCTGATCGAAGATCGCGAACCGCAGCCCACGGCGGCCATTCTTGACGGTCGCACGCTGCAATCGACTCCCGAGAGCGGCGGCCGCGCGGGCTACGACGGAGCCAAGAAGAAGAACGGTTCGAAGATCCACATCGCCGTGGATACGCTGGGAAATCTGCTGGCTGCTCAAGGTGACGGCAGCCAACGAACAGGAGCGGGCCCAAGTGGCGGAGTTGACGGCGCGGATCCAGGAGGTCACGGGCCACACGGTGGAAATCGCGTTCGTCGACCAAGGCTACACCGGCGAAACGGCGGCGGACGCGGCGAAGGCCAACGGCATCAAGCTGGAGGTCGTGAAGCACACCGAAGCCAAGAAGGGATTCGTATTGCTGCCACGACGCTGGGTGGTCGAACGGACGTTCGGATGGCTCGGTCGCTTTCGTCGGCTGGCCCGAGATTACGAACGGCTCAACGAAACGCTCGCCGGCTGGCATTGGCTCGCGATCCTGACCCTGCTGCTGTCCAGAATCGGGTTCAATAGTCAATAACTGGCTCTAGTGCCGTCGTGGCCACGGCCTGGGATCTCCTCCTTGACCCAATTCTTGTATCGTGGCGAGTCTGGGAATGGCGGACCAAGGGAGGGTACTACGGAATCCCGTGGCGGAACTTCCTGGGATGGCTCGGCGTCACGGCGGCGCTGACGGTCGTACTGCAGCCCGGCCGATTAGATTCCCTGCACCTGCTGATCCTCTACACAGTGGCTTGGCTGACGGAAATCGTCGCCATGTTCACTCTCTGGCGTCTCCGGGGGCCCGCGATTGTCGGGGGAGTCGGGATGGGCGCACTCGTGCTCGGTGCTTGGCTCGGATTCCTGATTTGAAACGTGCACGCCGGGAACCGATTCCAGCAGTGACACCGGCTGTCACTCTTTGCGATCCCGCTCCCAACGGCGCGAAGGCGTGGACCGCGGCGGGCCTCGCCGGCAACCGGCCTGCTTCGACCACGACCTGCGTCACGGGTTGGCGGATGAGTTCGTCGGCGGAGTTGCGGACGGTGCGGAAATTGCGAGCACCGCCCGCATGCGGCCCGACTGCACGGACTGTTGCACTCGCCCCCCGAACGCAACCCGCTGTTAACTCGCGGGGCGGCTGTTAATCCGAGACTCCGAGAGTTTCGCATCAAAAACGAGCACCCCGAACGCAACCCATAGGGTTGCACTCGGTGCCTTGATGCAACGGTTCGAAACTGAGACTTTTTGCCGGTCGGCGGGGAAGTGCGAAAACGCTTGGAAATAAGGCCCAGAAACGCAAACAGCCGGGAGACTCTCTCCCGGCGTTCGCAGTCAACTACTGTGGAGCAAAGGTTCGCAGCTGCGAACACAAGCTCCGCGAGAAGGATTCGAACCTTCAACCCGCCGGTTAACAGCCGGCTGCTCTACCATTGAGCTATCGCGGAATCTTCGACCACCTTCTTATAGGGGCGACACCGCTTGCGGACAAGTGGTTCGCACGGTTCAGTTCACGTCCCACGCCCGGACCATTCCGTCTCTGCTGCCTGCCACGAGCGTAGTGCCGTCCGGCGAGAACCGCACCGTGTGAAAGGCCCGGCCGTTGCCGCGGAACACGTGCAATTCCTTGCCCGATTCCACGTCCCACACGCGAACCGTGCCGTCCGAACTGGCACTGGCGACGACTTTGCCGCCTTTGCCGAAGCTGACGCCGAATACGTCGCCTTCGTGGCCCTTCAGCACCCGGAGTTGTTCCTTGCGTTGCGGATTCCAAATGCGCACCGTGCCGTCCCACCCCGCGCTCGCGAGCCGCGGGTTCTCCTTATCCGGGCTGTACGCCAGGCCGTACACCGGCCCGGAGTGCTGTTCGAGCGTATCCGGTTTCGCGTCGGCCCTCTTCAGGTTCCAGAGCATCACGGCGCCGTTCGATCCCGCTTCTGCGAGTTGAGTCGAGTCCGGGCTCACCGCCACGGCATGGGCGGTGCCGCGGTTGCCCTCGAGTTCCCGCGGAATCTGCGTTTGGCGGTCCCACACCATGATGCTGCCGGAGCGATCGCCGGTGATCAGGAACTGTCCGTCCGGCGAGAACGCCGCGGACTTCGTGCTCGCGCCGGGTGCGAACTTGCTGTCCACCTTGTACGCCGAGATGTCGTACACCTCGACATCCAAGTCGTCGGACGGGGCCACGAGGTACTTGCCGTCGGAGGAGATGTCGATGTTCCACACATGGCGGCCGGTGCGGGCCAGCGTCTTGAAGTTGACCGGCTCTTTCTCGGCGAGGTTGAACAAGTTGATCGAACCGTCTTCCGCACCGACGGCGAGGGTGCGGCCGTTCGGGGTGAACGCGAGCGCCCACACCGGGCCGGACTTCCCGGGGATCGTGAACTTCGGTTCGGGGCCGGGGTCGGCGATCTGCCCGTGACCGTTCCCGTTGACGTAGATCGTTTCGGGCTTCGGGGCGGGCCATAGTTCCATGGCCAGTGCACCAATGCCGATGCCCAAGAGCAAGGGCAGCACGCGGAAGGATACGGTCTTCCAGCAGATGTGTTTCCGCGTCCGCTTGGAATAAGCGGACGTCTTTCCGCAGCCCGGCGGGAGTGCGATTCCGTGGCGTGCGAGTTCGACTTCGAAGATCTTCGCCACCTCGGTCGCGGTCTGGAATCGATCGGCCGGGTTCTTTTCCAGCAGGCGATCGATCACATCGGAGAGCCACGTCGGGAACGTCGGATCGAGCTCCTGAAGCGAGGGCTGGGTTTCATCCGCGACGCGGCGGAGCACGGCGAGCGGCGTTTTGCCTTCGAACGGGTGCCGCCCCGTGGCCGCCTCGTACAGCACGCTGCCGAGGGAGAACAGGTCCGAGCGGTGGTCGATGCTTTCGCCGTGGGCCTGTTCGGGGGCCATGTAGAGCGGCGTGCCGGCGACGAACCCGGTGCGGGTCAGTCGCACGTCCTCGAAGCCGCGGGCGAGACCGAAGTCCGTGAGCTTCACGCGGTCGGTGCCGGCTTCGAGCAGGATGTTGCCGGGCTTGATATCGCGATGGATGAGGCCGCCGGCGTGGGCGGCGGCGAGCCCGGCCGCGGCCTGCTGCCCGATCTTCGCCACTTCGTCGGGCGGGAGCTTGCCCACACGCTTGAGCCGCTGCTCGAGCGATTCCCCCGCGATGAGTTGCATCACGAAGTACGGCAGGTTGTGCTCTTCATCCTCGTGAACGGTGTGGACCGCGACGAGGTTGTCGTGCGTGACGGCGGCGGCGGCGCGGGCTTCGCGGCAGAAACGCTTCCGCGCCGTGCTGTCGTTCGCGAGTTGCGGATCGAGCACTTTCACCGCAACATCGCGTTCCAGATGCGGGTCGAAAGCGTGGAGCACGACCCCCATTCCGCCGCGGCCGACGACGCGCTTGATGTCGAATCCGCCGAGCCGGCCGATGAGGTTCGCGGTGCTGGTCGGCTTCAGGAACTTGAGGTCGGCGTCGCTCTGGGCGAGCGAATCGGCGGGAGTGTCTTCTTGCGTCGTGTAGGCGCCGGTGGCCGCGACTTCGGCCGCGACGGCCGAGAGTGCGGGCCACATCGCGGAGTTCTTCGGCGGGGCGTCCTCGCGGCAGATCCGCACGGTCTTGGTGAGGGTGAGATCACCGCCCGCGGCGAGTGACTCCATTCGTTCCTGGCACTCGGTGCAGAATTCGAGGTGTTCGGTGAGGACGGCCGCCCGCGGCTCCGGCAGCCGCCCGCGGATGAGCCGATCCAGTTCCGTCGTCTGCGGGCAGTTGTCGTTCATGGTTGCGTCCCGCGAAGCCGCAAGCGGCTATGCATCTTCCTCTTCCATCATTCGCTTCACTTCGTCGCGAAGGCGGGCCAGGACGCGGCTCTTCGCCACATACACGGCCCCCGCGCTCATCTTCAATGCGGCTCCCACCTCGCCGGCCGGCTTGCCGTCCACGGCCGTGCCCCAGAATGCCTGCCACGTTGCAAACTGGAACTCGCTCTTCACCAGTTCCATCGCGCGATCGGTGAGCCGCTTCTGGTACTCGCGTTCCCAGTCCGCGTCGGGGCCGTCTTCTTCGCGGGCGGGGAGCGATTCCAAGCGTTCGCGGGCGTCGTCGTCTCCCGAGGCCTTCGGACGGATGCGCTGCCCGTTCAGGAAGTTGTAAATCTTGTTCCGCGTGACGGTGTACAGCCAGCCGCGGAAGGTGCCTCGCTTCGGGTCGTACTCCATTTTCGCGGCGTTGCGGGCGACGCTGCGGAGCACGTCCTGCATCAGGTCCGCGGCATCCGCGTCCTGCAAGCCGCGGTTGCGGGCGAAACGGTACACCACGGGGCCGTACAGGTCGAAGAACTCCCGCCACGCGTCGGCGTCGCGCCCGTCTCGCAGGCGGACGAGCAACGTGACGCGGGTCAGGGGCGGTTCGGCCATGCGCGCGGGTCCACCGGAAAATACCGCGGGAACGCGGGCATCTTACGGATGCTTTGCGATTCGGGACGGGGCGGGGCGGCACGGAGTGCCATCGGTGCTGCCGATGGAATCGACCGAGCGGCGGTTCGATCGATGGTTGAACCCGCTCGGGCGCGGTATCATCGGAGTGCCATGCCCGTGCTTGAAGCCAGCGGTTCGAACTCCACCGCGGCCAGTTCGCTCCTCCACCGGGTTCGCCTTAACGACCCCGCCGGGTGGGAACGACTGGCCCGCGTGTACACACCGGTCGTGTACGGCTGGGTCCGTTCCTCGGGCGTCGCCGAATCCGACGCTCCAGACGTGGTTCAGGATGTATTCCTCGAGATCGCCCGTTCGGTTCATCGTTTCCGGCGCGAGCGTCCCGGCGACACGTTCACCGGCTGGGTCCGAACCATCACTCATCGGCGTGTGATCGATCACCGCCGCCGGCAAGGCACTTCGGCGACGGGCGGCAACCTCGCCCGACTAATCCTGGAATCCGTGCCGGAGCCGGACTTTCCGTCCGGGTCGTGCGATGCCGCCTCCGAAGTCGTTCGGCGCGGGCTGGAACTGATCCGGGAGGAGTTCGAAGCCCGCACGTGGGCGGCGTTTGAGGCCGTGGTGCTGAACGGGATGGCTCCGCAGGACGCGGCTGCCGCTCTGGGAACGAGCGTCGGCGCGGTGTACATCGCGAAGAGTCGCATCGCGAAACGCCTGCGATTGGAATTGGACGGACTCGTCTGAAAGACCCCTCCGATAGAGAGTGTGAAGGGATCTTTCCCGCAGGCGAACCCGGATGAGACGCTGCCCTCCCGAACGCGAACTGCTCGACTTCGCCGATGGCTGGCTGACCGACGCGGAGATGGACCGCATCGGCCGCCACCTCGACGATTGTGCCGCCTGCCGCGCCGTGCTCGACCGCACCGCTTTCGCCTACCGGATCGCGGCCTCCCCAGCGACCGAATTCGCGCACGAGGCCGGGCTTCGCGCCTCGGAACGGCTCACGACGCTGCTCAGCGCCGAGGTAGCGGCCACGACGCTCTATACGGGCGAAGCGGCATCCTCACAGGAACCGGCGATCGAACGACTCGGGGAGTTCCGCCTCGTGCGCCGGCTCGGCGCGGGCGGCATGGGGATCGTCTTCGAAGCCGAGGACGAGAGTTTGCGCCGTCGCGTGGCGGTGAAGCTGATGAAGCCGCACTTGGCGGTGGAGGATCGCGCCCGGCGGCGGTTCTTGCGCGAAGCCCGCTCCGCCGCCGGGCTGAAGCACGAGTCCATCGTCGCCATCCACCACGTGGGCGAAGACGCGGGCACGCCGTACTTGGTGATGGAGTTCCTGGAGGGGGAATCACTCGGCAGCCGTTTGCAAGGTGGCGGCCGCCTGCCCGTTCCCGATGTGATCCGCATCGGCACCGCGCTCGCTGACGCCTTGGCGGCGGCCCACGGGCACGGCGTGATCCACCGCGATGTGAAGCCGGACAACATTTGGCTCACGTCGGAGCAGCCATTCGGCGTGAAGTTGCTCGACTTCGGCCTCGCCCGCCAACTCCGCGACGATCAGGAGATCACAGTGGACGGCGCGGTGATCGGTACGCCGGCGTACATGGCGCCGGAGCAGGCCCGCGGGCAAACCGTCGATGTGCGGTCCGACATCTTCAGCCTCGGCTGCGTGCTGTACCGGTGCCTCACCGGTGGCCCGCCGTTCGCGGGCGTGGACAGCCTGAGCACGCTCACCGCCTTGGCGATCACCACGCCGACGCCGCCACACCGGATCGATGCCGCGGTGCCGAAGCCGCTGTCGCGGCTCGTGCTTCAGATGCTCGCCAAGGATGCCGCGGACCGGCCGACCGCCGCGGATGTCGCGCGGGCAATGCGGAGCGTGCCGGATGCGACCCCGCGCCGCCGAGTGCTCGCGATCGCGGCGGCGATCATTCTCGCCGGTGCCGCCGCACTCGGCGCGTGGGCGATGAAGCGGCCTGCCCCCGCTCCGGAGCAAACACCCGGCGAGACCGCGAATTACGCGTTGCAACTCGTGCGCGACTCACGAATCGAGATTCCCGGGATTTCGTTCGGCGGCATGGACCTGCACACGATCGAATTCACGGTCGTGGCCGAACCGGCGGAGTATCGCACGTCCACACACCTGATCGGCGTCCCGCGGCAGTGCAGCGTGTTCATCAATCCCGGGAACCGCACGTGGGGTTTCGGCACGCGCGTGGGCAGCAATCTGTTCACTCTCTCCACGCCCGCCCCGAAGCCGGGGATCCGCACGCACATCGCCGCCGTCCGCACGGCGTACAACCAACGCATTTACTTCGACGGGAAGCTGATGGCGGAAACCGGCTGCTCGCGCGGCAATACGGATGAAAGCGCGTCCGCATTCAGCATCGGTCCGGGCTTCGCGGGCCGGATCGACGAAATCCGCATCTCGAAGTCCGTCCGCTATGACCAGGACTTCACGCTCTCGCCCCGGTTGGAGGCCGATGCGGACACGCTCGCGCTCTACCACTGCGATGAAGACGCGGGAACGACGCTGGTCGATGCTTCTCCGCACCGCCGCGACGGCCGGATAACGAACGTCCGCCGCGTACCGGCGGACGCGCCCTGATAAGATTCTGTCATGTCGTTCGCGGACAGCCTCGACATCCTGTATGAGGACAACCACTGCTTGGCGTTGAACAAGCCGGCGGGGTGGCCCACCACGCACTTCGACGGCACGGATGAAACCGTGGACCGCCTCGCCAAGGCGTACCTGAAGGAGAAGCACCGGAAGCCGGGGAACGTGTTCCTCGGCGTGGTGCATCGCTTGGACAAGCCCGTGTCCGGGGTGCTGCTCTTCGCACGGACCAGCAAGGCGGCGGCCCGGCTCAGCGAGCAGTTCCGCGAAGGGGCGATCGAGAAGGTTTACTGGGCCGTGGTGGAAGGTTGGCGATCCGGGGACGCCGGTTCGCTCGAAGACTGGCTCAAGAAGAACGACGCGCTGGCCCGGGTGGAAGTGGTTCCGCCGGAGACCTACGAATCACAGTTCGCACGGTTGCTGTACACCGTGAAAGCGCGACACGAGGGATTGGCGTGGCTGGAACTGCGGCCGCACACCGGCCGCAAGCACCAGTTGCGCGTGCAACTCGCCTCGCGCGGCCATCCGATCTACGGCGACGCGAAGTACGGCAGCCCGCACCCGTTCGGTCCCGCGATCGCGCTCCACGCCCGCAGCCTCACTTTCCTGCATCCCGTCTCGAAGGAGCCGATCACGCTCACCGCGGACGTGCCGAAGCCGTGGCGCGGCCGCTTCGCCCATCTCATGCGGGACCGCTGATTGCCGCACCTCAGCCGCGGCCGACGAGCGGCATCTTCGTGGCCATCACCGTGAGCGTGAGCACGTTCGCATCCAGGGGCAGGCTCGCCATGTAGCTCACCGCGCGGGCCACGCACTCCACGTCCATCACCGGTTCGACCGCGATCGTACCGTTCGGCTGCGGCATTCCTGTTTTCATCTTGGCGGCCATGTCCGTGTCCGCGTTGCCGATGTCGATCTGCCCGCACGCGATGTCGTACTTGCGGCCGTCGAGCGAAGTCGACTTGGTCAGTCCGGTCACGGCGTGCTTCGTCGCGGTGTACGGAGCCGAGTTCGGCCGCGGCGTCTGAGCGGAGATGGAGCCGTTGTTGATGATCCGCCCGCCGCGCGGCGTCTGCTCCTTCATGAGCTTGAAGGCTTCCTGCGTGCAGTAGAAGAGGCCGGAAAGATTCACATCCACGACGTGCCGCCACTGCTCGACGCTGAGGTCTTCGAGCAGCACCGGCGGGGCGGAGGTGCCGGCGTTGTTGAAGAGCAGGTCGAGCCGGCCGAACGCGGCCTGCACTTTGGCGAAGAGTTCGCGGACGGCGGCCGGATCCGAGACGTTCGTCGGCACGACGAGCGTCCGGTCGCCGGGAATCATCGCGGCGGTTTGCCGCAGCGCGTCTTCGCGACGCCCGGCGAGTACGAGCGTGAAGCCGTCCCGCGCGAGCGCCACTGCGGCCGCCCGGCCGACTCCGGACCCCGCTCCCGTGACCAATGCGATCTTCATGTCATTGCTCCGTGCGAATCTTTCGTCCGGTATATCGATCCGAATAAACTGTGGGACATTCCCGCACTCTCCGAGGATGCCATGTTGCGCCACACGATTCTGCTCGTCGGCTTCGCCATACTCGCACCGAACGCGATCGCCGACGAACCCGCGAAGAAGGCGGAGCCCGAACGGCTGAAACTCTGGAACGGAAACGCCCCGGTCGGCGACGGCAAGTTCGAGAAGGCCGAGGCGTGGATCACGGTTCACCTCGCGGAGAAGCCGAACGGAGCGGCGGCGATCATCTGCCCCGGCGGCGGATACGGCGGTCTGGTCACCGGTGCCGAAGGACACGGCATCGCGGCGTGGCTGAACAAGCACGGTGTCACCGGCGTCGTGCTGGAATACCGTCTGCCGAAGGGCCGTTCCTTCGTGCCCCTGCTCGACGCGCAGCGGGCGATCCGCACGGTCCGCTCCCATGCCAAGGACTGGCAGATCGATCCCGCGAAGGTCGGCATCATCGGCTTCTCCGCCGGCGGCCACCTCGCTTCCACCGCGGGCACGCACTTCGACGACGGCGACGCCAAGGCCGAAGATCCCGTGAACCGGCTCGGCTGCCGCCCGGACTTCATGATCCTCGTTTACCCCGTCGTTTCCATGGGCGAGAAGGGGCACGGCGGCTCCCGCAACAACCTGCTCGGCGCGAAGCCCGATGCGAAGCTCGTCGAACTGTTCTCCAACGAGAAGCAGGTGACCGCGAAGACGCCGCCCGCGTTCCTCGCCCACCCGAAGGACGACCGCGTCGTCTCGCCGGACAACAGCCAATTGTTCTTCGACGCGCTGCAGAAGAACAAGGTGGAGGCGAAGTACTTGGAATTGCCGTCCGGCGGACACGGACTGAACGGCTACAAGGGGCCGATGTGGGACGCGTGGCAGGAGCAATCGCTGGCGTGGCTCCGCGAGCGGAAGTTCCTGACGGAAGCCGGCGGGAAGTGAATGCCTCTCAGGATCGCTTGCGCGGCTTGCACTGTTGCCAGGCGAACTTCTGGAGACGCGCCTCGTCCGCCTCGCTGAGACCGCCGAGGCCGGACGCAATGCCGACCGGCGACTCCCGGAACAGCACGGCGAAGAAGACGCACGCGGCCAAGTACGAACCGGCGACTGTGGGATGGCTCCCATCGCGGTCGTGCAGCACAGGCTCATCGTGTTTCGCGAGAAACCGCTCCCAAACGCCTCCCACGGGAGCGACGGTCGCACCGAGTTCGCGGCCGATGGAGGTGTAGGCGGCCGTGATGGCGGCCTGCGATTCGGGCGCGTGCCGTCGGGCCCACGTCATGTACAGCACCGTCTTCGAGCCGGCGTCCGTGATCGTCTCATCAAAGAGCCGGACATTCTCGTGCATCCGTGCCGCGTTCTTCACCGGCAGCGTGCTCTGCTCCTGAAGCACCACGAAATCGTACCCACCCGTTTGAATCGCGTTCGCCGCTTCACCCGCGTTCCAGTGGGCGCGAAGCGATGCGCCGCCCGCCTGGATCAACCGGTACCGCAGTTCACAGCCCTTGGCCGCGGCCAGCTTCGCGACGAGGCCGGGCACGTCGTTGCGTGCCGTGAAGCTATTGCCGATGAAAAGCGTGTTCAGCGACTTCGCCACGGAATCCTCCGCTCGCAGGGCACGCTCCGTATCGTATCGGCGTGCAAACGAACCACCTCCTGTGTTGCGTGTTGCTCGCCATCGCGGGCGGGCCGCTGGCCGCGGCGGAACCCACGGCACGCGGTCTCGCCGACGACGCGGCCACGGCCGCGTTCTACAAGCCGGACGAAGTGCAGGCCGTCCACTTGCACATCGCGGATGCGGACCTCCGGCGCATGATGGAGGCCTTGCCGGAACTCATCGAGGTGCCCGCGACGTTCCGCTGGTGCGATCTCACGATCGAGAACGTCTCGGTCCGCTTCAAGGGCAACAGTTCGTCGCACCCGAAGCAGGCCCACAAGCGAAGCTTCCTGATCAAGTTCGACGCGGAACACCGCTTCTTCGGCCTGCGGCAAGTGTCGTTCGACAACGGCGTCCAGTTCGGCAGCCTGTTCAGCGAGCCGATCATCACCGAGATCCTGCGCGACCACGGCATGCCCGCGCAACGCTGCAACTATGCGAAGCTGTACCTGAACAAGGAGTATCGCGGCGTCTATGTGAACGTGGAACGCATCGACGAGTCGTTCCTGAAGAACCGCCTCGCCGGTGCGAGCGGAGCCCTGTTCAAGGTGGATGAAGGCGGGCCGGGCTGCAACCTTCAGTTCCTGGGCGACGACCCGGCGCTTTACCGCAAGACGTTCGACGCCAAGACCGCGGCCGCGAAGAAGGAGCACGCGCGACTCGTCGAGTTCATCAAACTCATCAACGGAACGGACGCGAAAGACTTCGCCAAGATGCTCGACGCGAAGTTGGAGACGGACGACTTCCTCCGCACGACGGCGATCCTGCTGTTCTCCGGCGCGTTCGACCAACTCACCGGCTGGAACCCGCACAACTACTTCCTCTTTCACGACTCGAAGCGCGACCGCTGGCGCTACCTGCCGTGGGACTTGGACGTCGGCTTCTGCGAGACGGCCTTCGACAAGATCCGCGTGCTGGAGGATTGGCACGCGGCGTGGCCGGTGCCGCGGACGGGCCCGCCGAACCCGCTGCTGGAACGCATCACGGCCGACCCGGTGCTTCTGGCCCGCTACCGCAAGGAAGCTCGCACGATCCTGGACAAGTCGTTCGAACCGGACCGGCTGTGCAAGGTCATCGACGCGAAGTACGCGCTCATCAAGGACGATCTCAAGACGGACCCGTTCCCGCACCGCCGCGTCACCGTGCCCGGCGACCGCAGCTACGACGATATCGTGGAGTCCATGAAGGCGTTCGTGCGGAAGCGGCACGCGAGCGCGGTGAAACAACTGGATGCACCAGGCGAACGCCCGAAGGCCGAGCGGCCCGTCGGCCCGCCGCCGCAACTTGCCGCCAAAATCCAGCAGGTCGTGAAGCGAGCTGAAGAATTGCAGCGATCCGGCCAAGATGTGGCCCCGATCGCCAAGCTGATGCAACGCGTCGGCCCCGCGGCCCAGGCCGGAAAGTGGGACGAAGCGGAGAAGATCGTCGATGCAGCGTTGAAGTTGCTCGGCGCGAAGAAGCCGTAGCCGGCTATGGGGCGGACGCCGTCCGGCCGTTCCGATACGCCATGCCGCGAGTCGAATCCAAGAGGTTTGCATGCCGCTCGTCGATCATCCCGCGGGGAACTACCGGTTTCTGCCGGGGATCGCACCGTACTCCTGCGGCGTGGTCTCCGCGCCGGGATACGAGATCGTCCATGTCGTGCTTCAGTCACCGGTGGCTTGGCGGTCCGGGTTCGAGCGCGTCGCCGCACATCTCGCCGGCGAAGGGCGGCCGAAGGCGGCGTTGTGTGCAATGGAACTCCGCTCGCCCGTGCCGTTCACCTTTCCCGGCTTCGCGACATTTAACGCCGAGTACGCCGCCGTGCTGAAAGAGTGGTGCGTGTTCGTGGACGGCGTGAATCCCGTGGCGCGAACCAACGTCGCGCCCGTGATTCGACCACCTGCAGAACCCGTGCTATACGGCTTCTCCTACACGCGGCCGAGCGCGGCCTCGCTCCCGCCCACGTTCGTGGTCGCCGGCGCGGGCGAACTTCCGGAGGGGATTCTTGCCGCAGAGAGCATCGTGGCCCGCGGCGACGTCTCCGCCGCGGGGCTGAATCAGAAAGCGGACTTCGTGATGGACCTGATGGAAGCGCGGCTCTTCGGCTTGGGTGCGGATTGGTCCCGCGTCAACGCGATCGACATCTACACCGTTCACTCGTTGAACGAACTGCTCCCGCGATGTGTGCTGAACCGCGCCGGAGCAGCCGCGGTCCACGGTGCCCGTTGGCACTACACGCGGCCTCCCATCGAAGAAATCGAATACGAGATGGATCTCCGCGGCGTGCGGACGGAACTGCATCTCGGATGAATCACGTCTCGCGCAGGTCAGTGCCGCGAGTCTCGGCTGCCTGAAGCACGCACACGACCGTGATCGCGGCCATGCCGATCAGGTACGCCGCGACCGGCCACGGCGAGCCGCCGGACTTCTCGAGCATAAGCGAGGCGATCAGCGGGGCGAGACCGCCGGAGAGAGGCGCGGCCAGTTGGTAGCCGAGCGACGCCCCGGTGTAACGGACGCGGGTGCCGAATAGCTCGGAGAGGAACGCCGCCTGAGGCCCGTACATCGCGGCGTGGCCGATCATGCCGACCGCGATGGCAACCCACGCCGCCGCCGGGCCGGATTCCATCAGCAGGAAGAATGGAACGCTGAACGCGGCGAGGAAGCACGCTCCGCCGAGATACACCGGGCGGCGGCCGAGGCGGTCCGAGAGCAGGCCGAACAGCGGGATCGCGGCCAAGTGGATCGCGGCACCGAAAAGCACGGCGTTTAGCACGGTGCTGCGGGCAAGGCCGAGCCGCTCGCTGCCGTAGCTCAGCGAGAACACCGTGAAGAAATAGAAGAAGACGTTCTCGGCCATTCGGGCACCCATTGCCAACACCACGTTCCGCGGGTACTTCCGGATGGCTTCGACAAACGGCATGCCGGCGGGGGTGGGATCGATCAACGCCTCCTTCATGAGAGGGCTCTCCACCACCTTCCGCCGCACGAAGAAACCCACGCCGGTGAGCACGAAGCCGAGCAGGAACGGCACGCGCCAGCCCCATGCGAGGAAGTCCGATTCCGGCAGGAGGGACACGAGCCCGAATGCCGCGGTGGCGAGCAGCAGGCCGATCGGTGCCCCGGCCTGAACCCAACTGGTGGCGAATCCGCGGCGGCGCGGGTCGCCGCGTTCCGCGACCATGAGCACCGCACCGGCCCATTCTCCCCCCACGCCAAGCCCTTGGACGAACCGCAACGCGATGAGCAGCGCCGGGGCTGCGGGGCCGATGGTGTCATAATCGGGGAGCAACCCGATGAGGCACGTCGAGACGCCGACGAGGACAAGCGTGGCGACGAGCACGGACTTGCGGCCGACGCGGTCGCCGAAGTGGGCGAATACGATGCCGCCGAGCGGCCGCGCGAAGAACCCGACCGCGTACGTGGCGAAAGCCGCCATGGTGCCGACGAGCGGATCGAAGGTGGGGAAGAACAACCGGTTGAAAACGAGCGCGGCCGCGGTGCCGTATAGGAAGAAGTCGTACCACTCAAGCGCTGTGCCGACGAAACTCGCAATCACGACGCGGGAGTGCATCGGCTCACTTTATGCAGTGTGGAGCAGTCTGAATCCCGTGTTCCGTCCCGCCCGGGAGGTGTGAACGAGCCTCGCGTTCCCCGGCATGCGCCCTTCGCGTCCCATTCATTTCTTGATTGCAGCCTTGATCGAGTCCATCGTGAACGGGTTCGGCTCGAACGCGGACTTGCTCGGCTTCACCTCGCGGAACCAGTACTCGGCCAGGGGCGTGCCGTCCGCGCGCTTCAGGATCGTGCCGATGTGCAGCCAATGTTCGATATCGATGTATGCGGTGACCTCGGCCGCGCCGTCGCGTTGCGGGTTGGCCTTGGGATCGGCCGATTCATCGAGAGCGAACGGGTCCACTTCGGGATTGGGGCAGCGGCGTTGCACCACGAAGCACGGGCGGCCGTCGAGTTCCTTCGGAGTCTGGATGCCGAGGAACGTCGCGTTCAATTCGCCCGCTGCATGACGCTTCTTCCACGCGTCGTAGGTGCGGAGCATGCCTCGATACAGACCGGCGTCCGTGATGCAGTAACGGGACGCACCGCGGGGCATCGCGCCCTTCGGGTCCACCGTCATCGTGGCGAGCGAAGTCAGCACCTGCATGTGGTTGTCGTTGGCGCCGGCGATGTACAGCGAGGCGAGATTCTTGACGCCGAGCACCTTGCGGTGGCCGCTTTCCCAGATCATGCGGACGCGGAGGTTCGGCGTGTTGCCGTGCTCGTCGGGCACGTCGCCCGAGCACATCAGCTTCACCACTTCGCGTTCGTTCATCGCACCCTTCACGCGTTCCTGCTTCTCCAAGGTCGCGGAAACGCCTTGGATGCCGTCTCGCTTATAGCGGGCGAGGCAAGCCTCGAACATGCGGACGGGGTCGGTCTTGGCGAGGTGCTCGAATTCTTCGGGAGTGGGAAGTTCGCCCTTGATCTCCGGTGCAGCCGGGGCTTCGACCTGGCCGACATCCGGCGTGCGGGTGAAGAATGCGAACGCCCCGTAGCCGAGCCCGCCGAGAATCGCGGCAGCGATCGCGAACAGCACGATGCGACGACCCATCCGGCGGCCTCCCGCCGTCAATGTATCCTGCCGCGGCGCGCCGAACAGCATTCGGAGGGTGAAGGCGACGGGGTTGGTGCGGAGGGGCATGGCGGGTTCCAAGCGATTTGCGGCGCGTTCCGGACTCTTCGACCCGACACGGATGCGGACTGAAGTTGGATTCGAGAAATGCCGATCCATGAGGGTGGGGTTTCGCGCGTCGTCCGGGTTCGCATTCATGAAGCGATTATTCGCTGCGTGCGTGGCGTTCGTGGCACTCGCGTCGGGAACGGGCCGCGGGGCCGAGCCGGACACGCGGCCGCTCGTGTGGATCGTGGACGGCGCGGGCGATCTGAAAGGTTGCTCGAACGCCTTCACCCACGCGAACATGTTGCTCGGCGGGCCCTTGGATCTCACGGTCTTTCCGTGGTCGCACGGGTACCGCAGGCTCCTGATGGACCAAGTGGACGCAAAACATGCCCGGGTGCAGGGCCAACGCTTGGCCGAGCGGATTCTTGAGCGGTCGAAGGAAGAGCCGGGGCGGAAGGTGATTCTGGTGGCTCACAGCGCCGGTGCCGCGGTCGCACTCGCCGCCGGAGACTCGCTGCCGCCCCGGAGCATCGATCGGATGGTACTCATGGCACCGTCGGTTTCCACCGGCTACGACTTGCGTTCGAGCCTCTCCGCGTGCAAGGACGGCATCGACGTCTTCTGCAGCAAGAAGGACTGGGTCGCGCTCGGATTCGTGACGCGGGTGGTGGGCACGGTGGATAAGCGTTGGGCCCCCGCGGCGGGCCGACACGGTTTCCGCACGTGGAGCCACGAGAGCAACCTCCGACAGCACTTCTGGACGACGGAGCAGTCTTGGACCGGCCACACCGGCGGCCACCACGGGATGCACGCCCCCGCGTTCCTTCACACGTACGTCTTTCCGCTGATTGAACCGGGGAGGGACGTACCGTGATACCGACCGTTCTCCTCTTGGCGGGGCTGACCTTGGCGGCCTCGGATGAACCGGAGCGGCCGAGCGAGCTTCCGCCGCTTCTGAAGGTGCCGCCCTCGGAATCGCCGGCCGCGAAGGGGCCGCGAGGGCCGAACGGCGAATACGAACCGGGGTACTTCTACTTGCCCGAGCGTTCGCCGGAGGGGCCGCGTCGCCCGGCGGCGTGCGGGCCGGACGGCCGCATCTGGATCGGCGTCGGTCTTGAACTGGCTTGGATGAAGGCACCATCCGCGCCGCCGCTCTTGCGGCTCGGCTCGGCCACCGGCCCGGTGCTCTACGGCGGGCAACCGGTCACCTCGCCGATGCAGACCGGGCTCAGCCTCGATGCGGGAATCTGGATGAACGAAGCCCGTACGATCGGATTCGATGCGAGCTTCTTGTATTTGAACGCAACGGGCAGCGACACCGTGATCGGCCCGGTGGCGAACGCGACGCTGATCCTGCCGCCGAACTTCGTGCTGGCCGACCCCGCGGCCCAGTCGCTCGGTGCGTTCCAAGCCGGACTGAACACGCACTTCTCGACCGGCGACGTGAACTCCCGCACGAACCTGTTCTGCTCCGCAGACGCGCGACTCGACACAGTCGCCGGTTACCGCTATGCCCGGCTCGCGGACGACTTCGAGATCTACGGCAAGCGACTGAGCCCGGGCAACGACATCGTGCGCTTCCGCGACGAGTTCCACACGGATAATCAGTTCCACGGCGGGCAGGTCGGCGTGGTCGGCGAGTTTCGCCGTGGCGCGTGGTTCCTCACGGGGTCGGGCAAAGTCGCGTTCGGTGTCGTGTTTTCCGACAGCGAATCGGAGGGGAAGTTCCGGCACGACCTCACGGTGGTGCCGACCGGCTACTTCGCGCAACCCGGCACTCGGGATTGGTCGCACTTCGCCGTGCTGCCGGTGGCGGAACTCGCGGTCGGCCGGCAAATCGGGGATCACATCCGCGTCGCGGCCGGATACCGCTTCTCGGGCCTGAACCGCGTGGCCCGGGGGACCGACCTGCTGGATGCCTCCACCTCGGATTACTGGGTGCAATCCCTCTCGCTGACCGCCGAGTTGCGGTATTGAGGCCGGCCCGGCCCCACATCTCACAATCTTCACCCGCGTCTGAATCGTCGGAATGGGAAGCGGAGGCCGTAAGGGTCGGCGGGGTTGTTCGGGCGGCGCGTCGTGCCGCGCTTCGGGAAGGACGCCGCCCCGCAATTCTGTTTTGACTTGATTCCGGAATCCGCGATAAACTTTTCCTTCGTAGAGTCTGTGCGCACCGGATGCCCCTCGGCTTCGAGACACACCATGAAACGCAAACTGCGCCTCGAATCGTTGGAGTCCCGCGAGGTGCCCGCGGCCGGCACTTCCCTAACCACTCTCGCCGTCGGGCCGCAATACACTCTCTCGGTGAATTCGTCTGGCCGAGTGGCTGTGATGCAAATGGCTGCGGCGGAGTGGAACGCGTTCCGCGACGGGTCACAATCGACGGCACAAGACCAGACACTCACCAAGCGACTCTACCAGAGCTTCAGCGACGATTTCGATGTCATCATGGCCGTGGTGAACCAGCCTGACATCACCGGCACGAAGTATGGCTTCAATGCGACGGTGAAAAACACGGTCCAAGGAACGGGCCACGCGTTACAAAACGACACGGCCCTGTGGGGCTCAGCCGGCAAGCTTCAGAACTACATCTGGGTCGGCAGCGAACAGGACATGTACCGCCGCACGTTCCTGCATGAATTTCTTCACCGTGATGCGGCGTTCCTGTCGCAACTGGGCACCGCCGCCTACGGCAGTCACTGGGGTTTCTCCGGCGTGGGCGGGCAACTCGGCGGCTGGGCGCCCGGCACCCTGCGCTCGATCGGCCCCGGCGAGTACGACGCGGACAGCCCGACCGGATCCACAGACTGGTACCCCAACTACGCCGCCATCGAAGACGGCTTCGTGCCTTACGCACCACTCGAACTCTACATGCTGGGGTTGATCGACTACACGCAGTTGGACTCGATCCAATACGCCACGAACGGCGCGTTCACCGACATCACGCAGGGGCAGTTCACGGCAGATTCGATCCAGACGCTGACTCCCAACGAGATCGTGGCTCAAGAGGGCCTCCGGACGCCGACGCCGCTGAACTCGCAGAAGAACTACCGCGTACTCACGGTGGTGCTCACGCCGAACCCGCTCACGCAAGCCGAGCTCGACCAATACGACACGAATGTCGAACTCTCCGGGCGCGCCGGCTCGGACGGCGACCCGACCGTACTCAACTTCTGGGAAGCGACCGGTGGCCGCGCGACGCTCACCATGGACGGTTTGAACGACTACCTGCCCGCGCGCACGCCCGTGCTTGGGGTCGGCACCACCGGCAAGGCGGAAGGCTACGTCATCGGAACCTCCGGCAAGTACGACACGCTCTCCTTCCCGAACCTCGGTGCATACCTCGGTGTGAACCCGGGCGAATCGCTCCGCGTCGCGGTGGGTGATGTGAACGGCGACAAGATCCCGGACTACGCCATCACCACCGGCCCCGGCGCACCGACGCGCTTCGCCGTAGTGAACGGCGCCGGTTCGGGGTACATCATTCCGCCGAGCGCTCCGTTCCCCGGCAGCGAAGACTTCACCGGCGGCGCGTTCATCTCCGTGGGCGATCTCGATGGCGACGGGCGTTCGGATGTGATCCTCAGCGCGGATGTCGGCGGCGGGCCCCGCGTCACGATCTACGCGAACCGCCCGAACGTCGGTTCGTTCAAGATCGCGGACTTCTACGGCATCGCGGACGCGGCATTCCGCGGCGGAGCCCGCACGGCGGTGGGCGACATGAACCAGGACGGCCGCGCCGACCTCGCCGTCGCCGCCGGCCCCGGCGGCGGCCCCCGGGTCGCCATCTACAACGGCGCGGCGCTGTTCACCACTCGCGGAAAGCTCGTGCCGGACTTCTTCGCCTTCCCGGGGACGGATGCGACCAACCTCCGCAACGGCATCTACCTCGCCATCGGCGACCTGAACGGCGACAGCTACGGCGATATCGTCTTCGGCGCCGGCACCGGCGGTTCGCCGCGCGTGCTCGCCTTGAACGGCCAGACGCTGGTCACCCGCGGTTCCGTGATCGCCGGCGCCTCGCCGATCGCGGACTTCTTCTCCGGCAGCACGGCCGATCGCGGCGGCGTTCGCGTCGCGGTGAAGAACGTGGACGACGACCAACGCATGGACATCGTCACCGGCAGCGGCGTCGGCGTGGCCGGCAACGTGAAGGTGTACAAGGGCTCGTCCCTCCGCGGTCGCGCCCAACCCCCCGTGTTCCAATCGCTCGACGTCTTCACGAACGAAGCCTTCAACGACGGCGTCTACGTGGGCTGATCCGCCTGATGCAACGCATCTCCGTCATCGATTCCCACACCGGCGGCGAACCCACGCGGGTCGTCGTCGCCGGCGGACCGGATCTCGGGCCGGGCACGGTCGCCGACCGCGCCCGCGTCTTCCGCGAGCAGCGCGATTCCTTCCGCTCATCCGTGGTGAACGAGCCTCGCGGCTCCGACGTCATCGTCGGTGCCATGCTCGTGGAGCCTGCGGACCCGACCTGCTCCGCGGGCGTGATCTTCTTCAACAACGTAGGCGTGCTCGGCATGTGCGGGCACGGCACCATCGGTCTTGCGGTCACGCTCGCCCATCTCGGCCGCATCACCCCCGGCGAGATCCGCATCGAGACGCCCGTCGGCATCGTGACCGCGACTCTGCACGACGCGAACCGCGCGACCATCCGCAACGTGCCGAGTTACCGCGCGAAGAAGAGCGTGCCGGTCGATGTGCCGGGATACGGCCTCGTTCACGGCGACATCGCGTGGGGCGGCAACTGGTTCTTTCTCGTTTCGGACCATCGCGAGGAACTGCTTCCGAGGAATGTCGAACGGCTGACTGCCGTGACGAAGCAGATCCGCTTCGCTGTCGGGGGGGAAGTCGACCACATCGAACTCTTCGGCCCGCCCGCAGATGCGAAGAACCATTCGCGGAACTTCGTGCTGTGCCCCGGCGGCGCGTACGACCGCTCCCCGTGCGGCACCGGCACCAGTGCGAAGCTCGCGTGCCTCGCGGCGGAAGGCAAGTTGAAGCCCGGCGAAACCTGGCGGCAGGAGAGCATCATCGGATCGGTATTCGAGGCTCGCTACGAACCGGGTGACGCTCCCGACACGATCCTTCCGATCATCACCGGCACGGCTCACATCACCGCCGAAGCGACGCTGCTCGTTGATCCCGCGGATCCCTTCGCAACCGGATTCTCCTCGTGATCGCCATTCACGTGCTACACTCTCGCAGCAGTCGCCCGACCGTCCGCCGGTGTCGCCGCCACCCCATTCCGCGGCGACCGCAATTCCTTCAAGGCCCGACGTGAACCGGACGACTCGCCTCGCGCTGCTGGAACTCGAACCGCGTTTCAACCGGACGTTCCTCGGGAACCCAGTCTTCCCGCTGGACAATCCGTGGAACCAGGTGATTGCGAACGCGCCGGTCAGCGCGAACTCCACTGCGATTCTCGACGCCATCGCGGCGCGACACGGCGGTGCCGTCGGCTTGCATCCGGACTTCGGCAACCCGGCCCGCGACGGCGCGCTCTACGGCATCCCGATCAACGTCGTCGATGCCACGGTTGCCGCGGTGAACGTCTCCATCGCGGCCCAAGGCTACGCCGATGAGAGCGACCTCGTCCCCGTGCCGATCCCGGCGGACGCGGTGATCGAAGGCGACGGCCCGACCGGCCCCTCCGATCCGAACTTCCCCTCGCGGCGCGGCGACTCGCACCTCCTCGTGTACGACCGCGTGAACAACGTGCTGTACGAACTCGTCTCCGCTGCGCGGCCGAACGAAGCATCGTACCCGTACGGCGGTTCGAAGCCGCTCGGCGTGTGGGGCGCGTGGCAGATCTCCGTGTGGGACTTGAAGACGAACACCTTCCGCACCTTGCGGAAGACCTCGGCGGACGCCGCCGGGCTGCCGATCATGCCGGGGCTCGTGCGGCCGGACGAAATCCTGAACGCGTCGCCGGTGATCGACCACGCCATCCGCATGACCGTGCAGCGGACACGGAGCGAGTACGTCTACCCCGCATCGCATGAGGCCAGTTCGGATTACTCCTCCAACCTGCCGCGGATGGGCGAGCGATTCCGCCTGCGATCCGACTTTCCGATTCCTCAGAATTGGACAGCCGAGACCAAAGCCATCGCGCAGGCAATGAAGACGTACGGCATGATCGTGGCGGACAACGGCAGCGACATGTACTTTCAGGGCACGCCGTCCACCGACTGGAACATGTCCGCGATCCTGCAACTCGGGCAGATCAAGTCGAGCGATTTCGAAGTGGTGGATCTCACGCCGGTGATCACTTCGCTGAGTGTGAACACCGGTTCGACGGCGGGTGGCGACACGATCACGATCGCGGGCAAGAACTTCTCCGGCGCCGCGGGGCAGCTTCACGTGCTCTTCGGAACGACGGAAGCGAGTTCGGTCACGATACTGTCCGATTCGCAACTGCGGGTGACGACACCGGCGCGAGCCGCGGGCACGGTCGATGTCCGCGTGCAGTCCGGCCGCGTGGTGAACAACTTGGACAATCAGCCCGAGTTTTTCGGCTACGGCACGTCCGCGCCTTCCGCCGCGACGCCGTTCACCTTCGCCACGGGCGGAACCTCGCCTCCGCCCTCGCCGCCGCCGCCGGGCTTCGTTCCCGATCCGATCGTGGTCGGCGGCCGCACCAACGGCACGGCCGCGATCTACACGGCGGACGCGAACGGCATGTACGCCCTCGCCTACACCGTGCAGCCGTTCGGCGCGGTCACTGCGAACCTCCGCACCGCCGTCGGCGATGTGAACGGAGACGGCACGCCGGACTACATCCTCGCCACCGGGCCGGGCACCACCTTCCGCGTGACCGTACTCAGCGGCGTCGATCGCAGCACGCTCGTGGCCCCGTTCGCGCCGTTCGACGACTTCTCCGCCGGCGGGTTCGTTTCGGCCGCGGACTTCCGTCGTTCGGGTCGCGTTCAGTTCGTGGTCACGCCCGACCGCGCCGGCGGCCCGCGCGTCAGCATCTTCGAACTGGTGCCGGGAAGCGGACTGGTGCGGCAGGCGAACTACTTCAGCCTCGATCCGAACTTCCGCGGCGGGCTGCGAACGGCGGCCGGTGATGTGAACGGCGACGGCACGCCGGACCTCGCGCTCGCGGCCGGCTTCGGCGGCGGCCCGCGCATCTCGATCCTGAACGGCACCCACGTGCTGACGACGGACGGCTTCACCGAATCGCACAAGCTTGTCCCGGATTTCTTCGCATTCGAACCCGGTCTGCGGAACGGAACTTACGTGGCCATCGGCGACCTCGACGGCGACGGCCGCGGCGACTTGGTCTTCGGCGCCGGTCCCGGCGGCAGCCCGCGCGTGCTTGCCGTCAGCGGCGACCGACTCTTGACGCAGGGCCACGACGCGGCGCTGAACCAACCGCTTGCCAATTTCATCGTGGCGAATGAAGAGTCGGATCGCGGCGGAGTCCGCGTCGCGATCGTGAATGCGGATGGGGATGCGAGACGCGATTTGCTCACCGGCGCCGGCGAGAACCGCCCCGCCCGCGCGAGGCTGTCTCTCGGTTCGCAACTCGCGAGCATTCGCCAACAAATCGACCCGTTCGCGAATGACGTGCTCGCGGACGGACTGTTCGTGGGGTAGCGAGGATCGCGAGCACCGCGATTCACCGCTGATAAATGGGCAGGATGCCCTTGTCCAGTTGAAGGATCGTGAGGTTGATGGCGGTGACGAACGCGGGGCCGATGCCGTAGGAACCGCTGCCGGTCCACCCGCCGGTGGCCTTGTCCTGGCTTTCCATGAGGTGCGGGAACACGCCTTCCTTGAACTTGGTCCACGTCAGGTGCGTGTCCTTCGCTTCGCCGGGGAAGAGTTGGGCGTAGCGGTCGTCGCCGAGGGCGTACACGCCTTGGGCGTAGTAGTACATCATGTACTCTTCGTGGCCCACGCGGCCTTTCCCGATCTGGATGTTCTTCTTGCAGTTCTCGAACCACCGCACGACGGCGGGGCGATCGGCGCCTTTCGGCGGGTTCTTGCCGTTCATCGTGGCGACGGCCTGCGTGAACATGCCGGTGGAGAGCCCGCTGCCCAGTGCCGCGGCGGTGAGCACGACGCTGCCGCCCGCTTGGGCGCGGCCGCCGGTGTAGTTGTAAATGATCCCGCCGTCCGGCGTACTGCACGCCTCCAAGTACGCGATGGCCTTGTCGATGGTTTCCTTCGGCACCTTGATGCCGGCGTTGCGGGCGGCGCGGAGCCCCTGCAGCGGAGCCACCGTGACGGAGCCTTCGTCGAAGTTGTTCCCGTCCGCCGCGCTCACGTAGCCCCAGCCGCCGATCTCGACTTGCTTCCCTTCGGCGAGGTTGTGCTTCTTGCTGGTCTGGGCTTTGGCGATGAAGTCCACCGCGCGGGTGAGCACCGCTTCGAGTTTCTTGCGCTGTTCCTTGTCCTCCTCTTCACCGTACACGGAGGCGAGGAAGAGCGTGCCGTACCCCTGCCCGTACATGTAGCGGGTGGATTCGGACGGGCTCTGCACGTTGCCGATCATGCCGTTGGGTTGCTGGCGGGCGGGGGCCATGAACCAGTTCACGGCCTTGTTGATCTGGTCGGAGTACTTGCCTTCGCGAAGGTTGGAGCCTTCCATGAGCATCGCCATGCCGGCGATCGCGGTAACCGTTGTGGGGTAGTTGCCGCCCGGTGCTTCCCAGTGACCGTCCTGCGCCTGATTCTTCTTGAGGAACTCGAGGCCGCGTTCCACACAGGCGTCCACGTCCTTGTTCTTGGGCGGCGCGGCGACCGCGGCCTGCGGCAGGGCGAGGCACCCGAGAGCACCCGCGGCGGACGCGGACAGGAATTCGCGGCGATCCATGACGTTGCTCCAAGAACGTGAGAGGCAAGGCAATCTTACCACCGTCCCCCGCGGAACGCATCACGCAATTGTCAGACGATTGTAACGAGTCGCCCGAACGGTCAGCCGACGAGCACGTCGCCCGCAACGCACAGTTGGGGCGCACTCCGGGGTGAATGTCGACCCGCGTCTCCGGCCGGGTACGGGTTGTATGCTGACAGGCGAGGTGACGAAGATGGCCGCTGCGTTTCACTTGGAATCCGAATATGCCCCGGCCGGGGATCAGCCGAAGGCCATCGAACAACTCGTCGCCGGGTTCCAAGGCGGGAAGTCGATGCAGGTGCTGCTCGGGGCCACCGGCACCGGCAAGACCTTCACCGCCAGCAACGTCATCCAGCGGCTCGGCAAACCCACGCTGGTGCTCGCCCACAACAAGACGCTTGCCGCGCAGTTGTACAAGGAGTTCCGCAGCTTCTTCCCCAAGAACGCGGTGCATTACTTCGTCAGCTACTACGACTACTACCAGCCGGAAGCGTACATCCCGCAGCGCGACATCTACATCGAGAAAGACAGCAGCATCAACGAGAACATCGACCGGCTGCGACTCGCGGCCACGTCGGCGCTCGTGAGCCGCGAGGATGTCATCATCGTCGCCAGCGTGTCGTGCATTTACGGCCTCGGTTCACCGAGCGATTATAAGCGAATGATGGTGTACCTGCCGAAGGGCGAGGTGATCGACCGCGACAACCTGCTCCTGCGGCTCGTGGACATCCAGTACAAGCGGAACGACATCGCCTTCGAGCGCGGCACCTTCCGCGTCCGCGGCGACACCATCGACGTGTGGCCCGCCTCCGAAGAGTACGCCTACCGCATCGAACTCTTCGGCGACGAAGTCGATTCACTCTCCGTCATTCATCCGGTTTCAAGCGAAACCATCTCGAAGCTGGACGACTTGTACATCTACCCGGCGAAGCACTTCGTCACGCCGGAGGAACGCGTCCGCGAGGCGATGAAAGGCATCGAGGCGGAACTGAATCAACGCCTGGAACAATTCAAGACGGAAGGCAAGCTGCTCGAAGCGGAGCGGCTCAAAGCCCGCTGCCGCTACGACCTCGACATGCTTCGCGAAGTCGGCTACTGCTCCGGCATCGAGAACTACGCGCGCTGGTTCTCCGGTCGCAAGCCCGGCGAACCGCCGTACACGCTCATCGACTTCTTCCCCGAAGACTTCTTTCTCGTGATCGACGAATCGCACGTGAGCCTGCCGCAAGTCCGCGGCATGTTCCACGGCGACTATTCACGCAAGAGCACGCTCGTGGAGCACGGCTTCCGCCTGCCGAGCGCATTGGACAACCGCCCGCTCCGCTTCGAGGAGTTTGAAACGAAGCTGAAGACGTGCCTGTGCCTCTCCGCGACCCCGGGCCCGTACGAACTCGAGAAGGTCGGCGGCGAAGTGGTCGAACAAGTGATCCGGCCCACGGGATTGGTCGATCCGGTGATCCACATCAAGCCGGCCCGCGGTCAGGTTGCGGATCTGGCGGCGGAGATCAAGAAGCGGACGGAGCGGGGCGAACGCACGCTCGTCACCGCACTCACCAAGCGGATGTCGGAAGACCTCACCACGTACTTCCGCGATGCGGGGATGAAGTGCGCCTGGCTGCACTCCGATCTCGACGCCATCGAACGCATCACGGTTCTTCGCGAACTCCGCGAAGGGCTCTTCGACGTGCTCGTCGGCGTGAACCTGCTCCGCGAAGGTCTCGACCTTCCCGAGGTGTCGTTAGTCGCGATCCTCGATGCGGACAAGGAAGGGTTTCTGCGTTCGGAAACCTCGTTGATCCAGACGATCGGCCGCGCCGCCCGCAACGTGAACGCCGAGGTCGTGCTCTACGCGGACACCGTGACGGACTCGATGCAACGGGCGATGGACGAAACCAACCGCCGCCGCGAATTGCAGCTGGCTTACAACGCCGAGCACGGCATCACGCCGAAGACGGTGAAAACGGCGATCAAGAATGCGATCGAGGACGAGATCGAAGCTCACAAGCTGGCACAAGAAGCTGCCTCCGGCGAGAACGTGGCCGCGGCGGACGATTATGTCACGATCGAGTTCGTGCAGCAGCTTTACAACGAGATGCTGGAGGCGGCGAAGATCCTGGACTTCGAGCGGGCCCAAAAAATCCGCGACGAGATCGTGAAGCTCGAAGCCGAGCTGAAGAAGAAGCATGGCGATGCTGCGCCGCCGAGCGTGCTCGGCGGCAAGGTGATCGCCCCGAGCCTACCGGTGCCGAAGAAACGGAGCAAAGGCAAGAAGGGAAACAAGCCGATCCCGATGCCGCCGTTCGAAGGCATGGCGTGAAAACGAAAACACCCCGCGAGGCGACGCGGGGTGAGTGACTTCGATTGAGCACGCGTACTCAGCTGGAGCTGGTCGTGGTGCTGGACGGCGGCTTGATCGCGGAGCCGACGAACGAGAACGTGCTGTTCGCGTTCCCGCCGAGGGTGGTGATGGCGGCGATGCACACCACCACGATGAGGGCCAGCATCACGGCGTATTCCACCGCGGTCGGGCCATCTTCCTTCTTGACGAAATTGACCAGAGCCTTCGTGAACGTCTTCATCTGCGAGTCTCCCGCGCCTGGGGGGTCCCAGGTCGCAACAAGGGGTGAACCGGATCATGAATCAGGGGTCTGTCACCCGCCGCCACCGGTCGGCTGGCGGGCGGACACCAATATCTAGATCGCGGTTTTCCCGGAGCAACCGATACGGGCCGTTTTTCCGGGGAATCGGCAGATTCAGCACAGGGCGGAAGTTTCGTGCGACACGAATCATCCGTACTGCCGGAGGAAGTAGAACGCGGACAAGCCGAAGCCGATGACGATGACCGCATAGCGGACGTAAATCGCGGGCAGGCGGCGGGCGATGCGGGCGCCCATGTACCCGCCGAGAATCGCGGAGCCCGCCATCACCGCGGCGAAGTCCCACCGCACCAGATCGTCCTTGATGAAGATGATGACCGACGCGCCGTTGATCATCGCGGCAAGGAAGGTCTTCACGGCGTTCACGCGGTGAATGTCGCCCACACCCATGAAGCCGAGCGCGGTGATCATGAGGATGCCGATTCCGGCGCCGAAATAGCCGCCATACACCGCGATCAGGAACTGGAAGCCGATGAGCGCGGCCTGCATGCCTGGCCCGGCTTCATGGTCCGGGCGGTGCGTCTTCATCCACCGCGAGATCGGCGCCTGCACCACGAAAAGCATCGCCGCGGTGAGGATCAGCCACGGCACGAGTGTGGCGAAGGTGCTCGTGTCCTGCCCCACAAGCCACGCGCCGAGCAACCCGCCGATCAAGCTCGGAGCCAGCATCCGCAGCACGAACCGTTTCGAGGGTGCGAGTTCGGCGCGGTAGCCGATTGCGCCGGCGAAGGAGCCGGGCAGCAGGGCCACCGTGCTGGTTGCGTTCGCCAAGGCCGGCGAGATCACGCTCGTGAGCGCGGGGAACGTGAGTAGCGTGCCGCCCCCCGCGATCGAATTCATCGCACCCGCGAAGAACGCGGCGATGCACAAGACCAAGTATGTTCCGGCTTCATCCGGCATCGAGGTTTCCGCACGTGTGGTAGGATGGCGGCATGCCCGAACTCGGCCGTTGGGTCATGGTCGCCGTGGCTGGCGCGTCCGCGCTCTGGGTGGCCGGCGCGATTCACTTCGATGTTTGCGGGGCGCGGCGGTACGGCCGCTGGTTCGCGCTGGCGTGGCTTCTCGCCGTCGCCGCACTCTTCGCCACGATCGATACCGGCACCGCGTTCCTCGCTTATCTCGCCGTGTCGATCCCGTTCACGATCGGGTGGCTGTTTCAGAAGCCGAGCCACGACCGCGAGTGGGAACCCGGCGTCGCCGTGCTGCCGCGTGCCATCGTGAACGGCGATGAGATTGTCATTGAGAACCTGCGGAACTTCGACTACCCCGCGCCGGGCGAATTCACGCCGCGGTACGAGACGCGCACGGTGCGACTCGCGAACCTCGCCGCCGTCGACATCCTTTTCTTCAATTGGGGGAAGAAGTGGATGAGCCACCCGGTGCTCGTCTTCGACTTCGGCCCGGACGGCCGCGTGTGCATCTCTGTGGAGGTGCGGTACCGCCGCGTGCAGGACTTCGCGATCGTCCGCAGCCTGTACCGCCAGCAGGAACTCATCTTCGTCGTGGCGGACGAGCGCGACATCATTCTCCGCCGCACTCGCACCGAGAAGCCGCAGGAGGCGTTGCTCTACCGCATGACAGTGCCCCCGGACGAGGCGCGGACAGCATTTCTCGACTATGTGAACGCCTTGAACGACCTCTTTCTGCGGCCACGCTGGTATCACGGCGTGTGCATGAACTGCACGACCACCTTCTACCGGCTGCCGGGCAGCAAGGTGCGACTCGATTGGCGGGTGCTCGCGAACGGGCTGCTCGACCGTGCGTTGTACGACGACGGCAGGCTCGATCGCCGCCTGCCGTTCGAACAACTCCGCAAGAACGCATTCATCACCGATGTGGCGAACGCCGCACCCGAAGCCGGATTCGGGGACCATATCCGACGCGAACTGGAGAACCGCCTCCATGGATGACATCACAGCCCTGCTTCGGGTGAACAAGTACTTCCAAGGCGCGAGCGACGGCGCGATCGCGGATGCGATTGCGGCCGGCCGCGTGCAGCAATACGCGGAAGGCGAAGTGGTGCACAACCAGGAAGATCCGGTCACGAAGGTCGGATTCCTTCTGCGAGGCCGGCTGAAAGCCGTGAAGGTGGACGCCCATGGCCGCGAGACGCTCTTCCGCGTGATGGAACGCGGCGACCAACTCGGCATGATGCTCGGCGCGTTGCAGGAGCCCGTTCCCGTCCGTGTCTTCGCGCTCGAACCCTCGACCGTGCTGGAGGTCGAATCCGAAGACGCGATGGAACTCACGTTGAAGCACCCGGAGCTTCGCAAGTTGTGGTTGAAGACCTACGCGTCCGGGCTTCGCACGCATTTCTTCGGCACGGCCGGTCCTCGGCCCCCGGCGTTGATCGGATTCATACACGATTCGGCAGCGACGCACGGCCTCGCAGAAAAGGTCGTGTCGCGCCTCGCGGAATGCGGCGAAAAGATCGCCGTCTTCGGCGAATCGGAACACTGGCGAAGGCGCACGGACGTCCGGTTCCGCTCGCTGAGCGAGAACGGATCGCCGCTTTCGTTGGAAGCGATCCGCGATCAGGTGGCCGAGTGGAAGGATGCGACTCGGGTGATCTTTGAAGTCGCGATGCAGGCGGAAAGCGGGGAAGCCCTGATGCGTCTCGTGGATCGCGCCTTGTACTTCGCACCCGGCGCGGCCGCGGATTCGGCCGTGGCCAAGCTCGACTCGCTCGGCGTCGAGCGGCACGGCTGGAGGGACAAGTTGAGCATGGTGTGGCTGCTCGAACCGGGCCGTAACACCGTCGCAGTACCGCCGCGGCTGAAGGACTTGGCGAGTCGGGACTTCAAGATCGCGGAAGCGCCGCCGGCACATCCGTGGGGGCGTTCCGTGGCGAACGGACTGGAACGCCTCATCCACGACCTGCGCGGCATCCGCATCGGCGTGGCCCTGGGCGGCGGCGCGGCCCGCGGCATGGCTCACCTCGGCGTGCTCAAGGCGCTCGAGCAAGCCGGCATTGTCGTGGACATGATCGCCGGCACCAGCGCGGGCGCGATGACCGGTGTCGTTTATTCCTCCGGGCTGGACAGCGACTACAGCGCGCAGCAATTCGCGACGGATCTCCAACCGTCGTGGCTGTTCCGCCGCATGCCCGGCGGCAAGCACTGGTTCCTGCTTTGGAAGTACCGCCGCGGCCACTTCGACCCCATGCTTCGCAAATACCTCCACGATTGGAAACTCGAGCAACTTCCAATCCCGTGCTTCTCCGTGACCGTGGACTTGGTCAGCGGCAACTCCGTGGTGCGGGAACGCGGCGACGCCACGCACGCCGTGCTCGAGAGCATCAACCTGCCGGTGCTCTCCGTGCCGATCTGCCGCGGCGGGCAAGCGCTGATCGACGGCGGCCTCGTGAACAACATCCCGGCGGACGTGCTCGTGCAAATGGGCTGCAACTTCGTGATTGCCGTGAGCGTGACGGCGAAAATGGAACACGAGTTCGCGGCCATCAAGCCGGATTCCTCGGCCCCGCCGGGGAAACGGCCTTCGACGCTGCAAACACTGCTCCGCAGCTTGCTCGTGCAGAATCACAGCCTGAATGCCTTCGGCGTCCGCCCCGCGGACGTGGTGATCGAACCGGACGTGACGGGCTTCGACCTGACCGAGTTCATGCGATCGAAGGAACTCGCGGCCGTGGGCGAAGCCGCGGCCGCGGAGCAGATCCCCCGCATCCGACAACTCCTCGCCCCGCAGTTGTTCCGATTTTCGAACGCCGCATGACGCGGCGTCAATCGCGGGGGAAGTGCGTCGTCCACGAGCCGTCTTCCTGCAACGCTTCGTTCGGGCGGAAACGCGTCTTGTATTCCAACGAGCGGCACCCGGCGACATAGAAGCCGAGATACACGTGCGGCAGGTTCGCCTTCGCCGCTTCGCGGATGGTCGAGAGCACGTTGAAGGTGCCGAGCGAGCGGCGGTGCTCGGCCGGATCGTGGAAGAAGTAGATGGCGGACAACCCGAGCGGCAGGCGGTCCACGTACCCGACGCCGACGAGTTGCTTGCCGAGATAGTAGCACCATTCTTCGGAGGCGAACGGGTTCTCCACGAACGATTCGATGTAATCGTCCGCGTCCTTCGGAGCGTGGAGCGGCCAGCCGACGCGGAGCGCTTGGGCGAGGTGAAAGCGGTCGTACAGGTCGAGTTTCTCGCGTGTCACGGCCGGTTCGCCTATCACGAGTCGGACGTCGTGTTCGTTCGCGGCCCACGCGCGGCGCTGGCTGCGATCCGGGCGGAACTCGTCCACCGGGACGCGCAACGAGACACACTGCCGGCACGAGGGGCACTCCGGGCGGAACAGCGAGTGCCCGAACCGCCTCCACCCTTGCATCAGCTTCACTTGGTATTCTTCCGCAGTCATCTCGCCGACGACGTCGTAGCGCAAGCTCGCGGTTTCGTCCGCACGGTAGCTGCAGACGTGCGGCGGCGTGGTGAACGTGACCAAGGAAAGCATGACTCTGATCTACGAGGGGTGAACCCGCGGGGCCGCGCCCCTATCGTTTCAGCATGTCGAGTCGCGGAACGAAGCCTTATTTGTGGATGCTCGCCGGCAGTCTTTCATTCACGGGGATGGCCGCGTTCGCATCCATCCTCACGCGCAAGTGCGATTGGCAAGCCATCGCGATCGCACGGGCCGGGCTCGTGGCCGTGATGGCCGCCGTGCTTGCGTATCTCGCCGGAGCCAAGCTCGTCTTCCTTCGGCCGAAGCGACTGTGGATCCGCAGCATCGCCGGCTCTTGCAGCATGATCTGCACGTTCTACGCGTTCTCGCGGCTGCCGGTGGCGGACGTGCTCACGCTCACGAACACGTTCCCGATCTGGGTCGCGCTCATCTCGTGGCCGCTGTACGGGAAGCCGCCGGGATGGAAGATGTGGGTGGCGATCCTCGTGGGCATCGCGGGCGTCGCGCTCGTGGAGCAACCGCATCTGGAAGCCGCGAACCTCGGCGTGTTCTCGGCCCTTGCCGCCGCTGCGTTCACCGGCGTGGCCATGCTCGGTCTGCATTCGCTGCGCGGCGTCGATCCGCGGGCCATCGTCGTCCACTTCTCCACGGTCGCCACCGCGTTCTGCGTCACGGCATACTTCGCGTTCCCGCGCGAGCACAATCCCGTCGCAGTGTTCGAGCCGCTCGCGCTCTTCGAATTGTTTGCGATGGCGGCCACGGCCACGGCCGGGCAGTACTTCCTCACCTTGGCCTTCGGCAACGGCGCGCCCGCGAAGGTGTCCGTCGTCGGTCTCACGCAGATCGTGATGGGATTGGCCGTGGGCGTCTGGCTGTGGGATCACCCGGTGAACGGGATGACGCTGCTCGGCACCGCGCTCGTCATCGCGCCGACGGCGTGGCTGCTCACCCGCCCCGCCGCCGCAGACGTTCACGACCCCGAACCCGGCGAACCTCAGCCCGTCTCCGAGATCGACACCGCCGGCTCCGTTTGAAGCGGCTCGTTCCGCGTCGCTTCGCGGCGCTGCCGAACGGCGTCCGTGATAAAGATCGCCACCGCGAGCCAGATGCAGCCGAACGCGGCCAAGCGGTCCGGCGGGATCGGCGGCTCGCCCAGCACGGTCACTGCGAGAATCATCTGCACCGTCGGCGAGATGAACTGCATGAAGCTGACGGCGAGCAGCGGCAAGCGTTTGAGCGCCAAGTTGAACGCGATGAGCGGCACGATCGTGATGATGCCGCTGACGGCGAGCAACGCGTCGAGCTTCGCCTCGCTTCCGAAGTGCCCCGTTCCTTGTGCATTCAACCACAGAAGATAGCCCACGGACGGCGTGAGCATCAGCAGCGATTCGATCGTGAGCCCGGTGATACTGTCCACCGGGGCGAGCTTGCGGATCAGCGAATAGAGCCCGAACGAGATCGGCACCGAGACGGCGATCCAGGTGAAGGTGCCGCCCGCGAGCACCGGAATAGCGACACCGATGCCGACGAGCGCGAGCGCGGGATACTGCCAGGGGCGGAGCCGTTCGCCGAGAAAGGTCGTGGCCAGCGCGGCGTTCACCAGCGGCATCATGTAGTAGCCGAGGCTCGCCTCCGTGACGCGGCCGGTCACGGTGGCGTGAATGTACAGCAGCCAGTTCGCGGCGAGAAACACGGACGACGCCAGCATGACGAGGACGAGCCGCGGCTTGGCGAGCGTGCGGAAGAGATCGTTCCACCCGCCGGAGCAGACGACGAGAACGAGCAGGATGGGGAGCGACCACGAGATGCGTTGGGCGAGAATCTCGCCGGCGGGCAGGTGTTTCAACTGCACGAAGTACAGCGGCACCCCGCCCCACCACAGGTAGGCGACGAGCCCGAACACGACTCCGGCCCGGGTTCTCGCCGCCTCCGCCACGTGTCGCTCCGCATGCAATCGATTTCAAACCGGTCGGACATGCCGGCGGCGAGGTGGTTCGCGGTCACACGTGGAAGAATTCGACACGGCACCAACCGAGTTCCATCACGGTGGTGTTGTCGCTCTCGGCTTGGAACAGTTCGGGGTTCAGCGAGTAGTTGACGAATCGCCCCTTCTTGTCCGCGATCACGACGTTCAGGTCGCGGAGCACGCCGAGGTGGTGCGAGACGTTCACGAGTTCGGCGTTGAGGAGGCGTGAAAGCTGGGTGACATTCTTGGTGCCTGAGCGGAGGCACTCGACGACCATGACGCGATGCGGATCCGAAAGGGCGTGGAAGGCGTCGGCACAGCGTTTGGCAGTTGCGGAATCGATCATGGGACACCGGAGGGCGAGGGACGGTGATGCTCGAACAATTGTTTTAGGAACTCGGGGCGGAGTTGGCTGCTTGCTTGCGTGCTCGCGATGGCGATTGCAACCGCCATCGCGAAGAGGCAAGCGAACTCCACGAGCTAAAGGCACTCTCGCAGCGCGGAGGCGAGGCCGTCCATCTCCTCCTTCGTGCGTTGCTCCGTGACGGCGACCGAGATGCAATCCGCGCGGGCCGGATACCAGCGACCGAGCGGCAGGCCGGCGAACCAACCGCGTTCGCGGAGCTTCGCCAGCAGCGCGTTCGCATCGCCGGACACGGCGATCGTGAACTCCTTGAAGTGCGGTGCGGCGAACCGCAACTTCACTCCGGGAATCGCCGCCAACTTTTCCGCCAAGTAACAGGCCTTCCGCAGGCACAACTCGGCCATCTCCTTCAACCCTTGCGGCCCGAGGGCCGTGAGATGGACTGCGGCCCGCAGCGCGAGCAACCCTTGGTTCGTGCAGATGTTGCTGGTCGCCTTTTCGCGGCGGATGTGCTGCTCGCGCGTTTGCAGCGTGAGCACCCAGCACCGCCTTCCGTTGCGGTCCACAGTCTGGCCGACCAAGCGGCCGGGAATCTTGCGAAGGTATTCCTTCTCGTCGCGGCAGGCGAGGATGCCGAGGTAAGGTCCGCCGTAGCCGAGCGGCACGCCGAGGCCCTGCCCTTCGGCCACGGCGATGTCGGCGCCGTAGTCGCCGGGGCGTTTCAGAATGCCGACGCCGACGGGATCGAAACTGGCGATGAACACGGCCCCGACCTTGCGGGCCGCGTCGCCGATGGCTTGCATCGATTCCAAGTGGCCGAAGAAGTTCGGCGACTGGGCGATCACGCACACGGTGTCGTCGTTCACCGCGGCCCCGACGTCGTCCGGGTTCAGCGTGCCGTCCGGCGTCGGCAGCTCCCGGACGCGGCAGTTCAGATTCGCGACATACGTCCGCAGCGTGGCGCGATATTCGGGATGAACGCTTTCCGCGATGAGGACTTCACCCGTGCGGCCGGTGATTCCCAAGGCCATGAGCACGGCCTCGGCGACAGCCGACCCGCCTTCGTACAGCGACGCATTGGCCACGGGCAAACCCGTGAGTTGCGCCATCAGCGTCTGGAACTCGAAGACGGCCTGCAGCGTGCCTTGGCTCGCTTCCGCCTGGTACGGCGTGTACGCCGTGTAGAACTCGCTGCGGCCGGCGACCGCGTCCACGACGCTCGGAATGAAGTGGTCATACGCGCCGCCGCCGAGGAAACAGACGCCGTCGCGATTCTTGGCCGCGAGCGCGTGCATGTGCCGCGTGAGTTCCATCTCCGGCATCGCGGGTGGAACGGTGAGCGGCCGCCCGAGTCGAAGTTCCGCCGGAATCGGCGCGAAGAGATCATCGATGGAGGCGACCCCGATGCGTTCGAGCATCGCGGCACGGTCTTCAGGCGTGTTCAGCAAGTAGGGCATGGCGATCGGCCGCTTGCGTGTTCGCGATCGCAACCGCGAAGACGAAAGCGTGTTGCTCCTCAATGAGCCTCTTCGGCGAGTTGTGCGTCGTACTGGGCTTTCGTCTTCAGGTGGTCCAGCGTCGCGCCGGGGGCGAGCTTCACCTTCAGCATCCAGCCGGGGCCGTAACAATCCAGATTGATCGCGCCCGGGTCGGCCGCGAGCTTCGAATTCACTTCGAGAACGGTGCCACTCACCGGGGCGTTCAAGTCGAACACGGCCTTCACCGATTCGATCTCGCCGAAGGGCTTGCCCGCGGTGAGCGTCGCGCCGACCTTCGGAAGTTGCAGGTGCGTCACGTCCGTGAGTTGGTCCACGGCGTACTGCGTGATGCCGACGGTGACGATGTCGCCATCGAGTTTGGCCCACTCGTGCGACTCGGCGTAGCGAAGCGATTCGAGGTCCATGGTTGCTCCCGTAGGGCGGGTCGAGGCTTTGCGAGCCCCGCCGTTCGCCGCCCGTGGATCGGCGGGGCTCGCGTCGCAAAGCCGACGCTCGACCCGCCCTACTTGGTTCTTTTGTAGAAAGGCAGCGGCACGACGGTGGCCGGGACGCGGGTGCCGCGGATGTCCACTTCCACGGCCGCACCAGGGTTCGCGAACGAGGGCTTCACGTAGCCCATCGCCAAGCTCTTTTCGAGCCAGGGGCAGAAGCTGCCGCTCGTGACCGTGCCGATCTTGTCATCATCCGGGCCGAAGATCTCACTGCCCTCGCGTGCCGCGCGCTTGCCGTCGATCTCCATCCCCACCCGCACGGGCCGCGTCGCATCGGCACTTCGCAACGCCGCGCGGCCGATGAACTCGCCCTTGTCCAACTTCACCGCCCAGCCGAGCCCGGCTTGGATCGGGTTGATGCTCTCGTTCAACTCGTGCCCGTAGAGCGGCATCGCGGCTTCGAGCCTCAGCGTGTCTCGCGCCCCGAGCCCGCACGGCACCGCCCCGCGCGACACGAGATCTTCCCACAACGGCACACCAAGCGAGTTCGGAACGATAATCTCGAAGCCGTCTTCCCCCGTGTAGCCGGTACGGCTCACCACGCAGTTCTTCCCTTGATACTTGGTCGGCAGCGCAAAGTAGTACTTCAGCGAACTCGGGTCCGCCTCGAACATCCCCGAGCACTGCGACACGGCCTTCGGCCCCTGCACCGCGACCATCGTCGTATCGAATGTCTGGTCCGTGATCTGTACGTCGAGCCCCGCGGAGTGCGACTTCAACCAGTCGAGGATCTTCTCGCGGTTGCCGGCGTTGATGACGGCGGCGTACCCGTACGGCCAGCGGTAGACGAGGATGTCGTCCAAGATGCCGCCGGCTTCGTTGCAGACGAGGCCGTAACGCACTTGGAAGTCTTTCATCCCGGCAACGGAGTTTGTGAACACGCGTTCAAGCAGGTTCAATGCATCCGCCCCGCCGAAGCTCACGCGGGCCATGTGCGAGATGTCGAAAAGCCCTGCGGAGGTGCGAACGGCTTTGTGCTCGGCAACGATGCCCGAATACTGCACCGGCATGGACCAGCCGCCGAAGGGCACCATACGGGCCTTGTGGTCCGCGTGCCATTGAAAGAGAGGTGTCCGGAGTTCCGACATGATGCGTCCGCAAGCCGAGAGAGGGGTCGAGTCATGGTAGGCGCGGGCGGTGCGAAGTTGAGCCGAATCCGCGAGCTCAAACCGACGATTTGGGAAAAGTCCAGAAACTTTCCGAATTCTGCAAAGTCGGAAACTGGCGATTTCATAACGGTTTGTGCGGTCGCACCACGCGCGGGATGAGGCCGAGCGCGAAAAACGATTTGTGCTTCGCCCACATCTGAATTACGGTCTTCCTGTCGGCAGAATCCGACTGATCGGAGCGACCCGACCTCGGCCCGGTTCGCTCGTGTCGCCTCGCACGATTGTGACGAGTGGGCCGTATACTCGAACGGGACCGGATGTTCGCGGAATGCGCTCAAGGCCCGTCCCCTTCGGGCAGCCTGGCGCCAGGAATGGCTTCCTTCATCGAGGTTTATCGTTTCACCCGTCGATAGGTTCCTGCGGGTTCACGGGGCACGACAGGCTCGCGTGGATCGCCGGGAACGGGTGACGCCGTCCTTCATACTTGCCGACAGGATGCCTTCATAATGCCGCAACTTCGCCGCTATCGCTCGGACGTGGTCCAGTCCCCGCTGGAAACCTACCTCCGGGAGATCAACGAAACGTCGCTGCTGACCGCCGACGAAGAGAAATCGCTGGCCCGCGCCATCGAGACCGGCGACACCGAGGCCCGCGACCAAATGGTGCGGGCCAACCTCCGCCTCGTGGTGAACATCGCCCGCGGGTACACCGGCAAGGGTCTCGCCCTGCAAGATCTGATTGAAGAAGGCAACCTCGGGTTGCTCCGCGCGGTCGAAGGCTTCGACCCGAACATGAACACGCGGTTCAGCACCTACGCCAGCTACTGGATCAAGCAGAGCATCAAGCGGGCGCTGGTGAACACCGCCAAGACGATCCGCATCCCCGCCTACATGGTGGAACTGCTCGCCAAGTGGCGGCGGGCCACGAACAAGCTCACGGACGAACTCGGCCGCCCGCCCACACACGAGGAAGTGGCGAAGTTCATGGGCCTGCCGCGGAAGAAGCTCAACATCATCAAGAAGGCGATCCGCGTCTACAACTCCGCCCCGCAGACGGACCAGACCGAAGCGGGCTGGAGCATCGACGAGATGCTCATGGACGGCCGGGCCAAGACGCCGGACTGCGAGATGGTCGAGACCGACGACCTCAAGCACGTGATGATTCTGCTCGAGAAGATGGATAAGCGGGAAGCCACGGTGCTGCGGATGCGGTTCGGCCTGGACGATGAGGAGCCGAAGACGCTGAAGGAGATCGGCGAGTGCCTGGGGCTGACGCGCGAACGCGTCCGCCAGATCGAAAGCGAAGCCCTTACGAAGATGAACGAACACCTCTGCGGCGAATGAATCCCCGAAGCCCACGGACGGCCGTCCGTGGGCTTTCTTCATTCCAACAATTCCAGCACCGGCTTCCCCGCGCTGGCCGGGTTCGTGAAGCCGTCCTTACTCAGTCGCGTCTCGGGCGGCACACCCATCGCGTGGAACAGCGTCGCGCCGAAATCTTCGGGGCTCACCGGGTTGTCCTTCACGTACGCCGCGGTCTTGTCCGAAGCGCCATACACGAAGCCGCCCTTGATTCCGCCGCCGGCCATGAGCGCGGTGTAGCACGCGGGCCAGTGGTCGCGGCCTTCACCCGCGACTCGCGGGGCACGGCCGAACTCGCCGACCATCACCACGAGCGTCGATTCCAGCAACCCGCGGTCTTCCAGGTCCGTGAGAAGCGCGGAGACCGCCTCATCCACGCGGGGCAGCGCCCAGCCGAGGCCGAAGTGCCCGTTGCCGAAGATACTGCCCAAGCCGGGGCCGTTGCCGTGCATGTCCCACGTTTGCACGTTGCGGAACTTCTCGCCCGGGGGCAGGCCGGTCCACGCGGTCACGCTCACGAGCCGCGTGCCGGCTTCGATCAATCGCCGGGCCATCAGCAGATTCTGACCCAGCGGATGGCGGCCGTATCGATCGCGCAAGCCGGTTGGTTCGCGATCCAAGTTGAACGCGTCGCGTGCTTCGGGGCCGGTGAGCAGGTCCACGGCGCGTTCGCGATACGGTTTCAAATCGCCGTTCGAAGCCGGCGTGCGGTTGGAATACTCCACTTGGTTCAACAGCGATTGCCGTTCGCGAAGCCGGTTCACCGGCACGTCCGCGGGCGGGTCAAAGGCTTTCACTTGGAAGCCGGGCGCGGATGGCGTGTCGAGGTCGTTGCCGATGCGGAGCGGGCTGTATGCGGGGCCGAGGAATCCGCCGGTGAGATACCGCGGTTGCACGTCCCCCGCCAAGTTGTGCAGCCACACATAACTGGGTACGTTTCGCGTCGACGGTCGCAGCTTCGCCATCACCGAGCCGAAGTACGGCGTCTCGGGTTTCGGGCTGGAGTGGCCGGTCATGGCGACGTGCATGCCGCCGTCGTGGCCGGGATCGCGATGGCTCATCGAGCGAACGAGCGTGAAGCGATCCGCGATCTTCGCAAGCCGCGGCAGGTGCTCTCCGATGCGGATGCCGGGAATGTTCGTCGCGATCGGCTTGAACGGCCCGCGCACCTCCAGAGGCGCGTCCGGCTTCAGGTCGAAGCTGTCGATGTGGCTGCACCCGCCGTATTGCACGATGAAGATGCACGACCGGGCGGACGGGTTGCCGAACGTCTTTGCGCCGGGGGAGCGAGCGTGGAGCAACTTCGGCAGCGCGAGCCCGAGCACGCCGATGCCGCCCGCCTGGATAAGTTGCCGTCGCGTGATGGTCATGGGATCTCCCGCCGCCAACTGTAACACTGCCGTTGCGAGGCCGCAAGCGACTCGCATCGGCTTGGGCCGTCGTGTAAGATGATTCTCGCATGAAACTCGAAGAACTGAGCCGATTGCTGCGCGAGGTGGAGCCCGCGGCGCTGCTCGTCGAGCCGCCCCTGCTCGCCCGCGTGGTCCAACGCGTCACCGGCGTCACATGGGCCGTGTGGAAGGTGCCGCACTCGCATTGCTACTGCTTGGATCGCGACACGCTCTACCAGCACGTCGATCCCGATGAACTCCGCCTCACCGCGGACCAGCCCATCTCCGATCCCGCAATCCTGCTCGAACGCCCGACGGCGGACCAACTCACCGGCCCGCGCGACGCGCTGCTCGTCCGTTACTGGCGGCTGCTCTTCCACGCGACGGCGCACCGCGAGTTGCATCGCAGCATCGCGTCGCTCACGCCGGCGGCCCTGCGGGAACGGATCGAGGCGATCGGCGCCGCCGCCGTGGAGGAAGCCCGCAATGTGCTCGAGCAGGACGGCCTGCTTACGGAAAAGTCCACCGATCACGAGGCTTACGCCGAGTTCGTCACGCACTACTACGAGTTGAAGTTCTTCAACCCGACGCTGATTCCGGTGTGTTTTCCGAGCCTGCCGCCGGCCGCGGATGTCGAAGCGGTGATCGGCCGCGACTTGGACGCCGCCGCGATCTTCCGCCGCACCCGCCTGCCGCACGCGCCGGACCCCAGCCCCAAGACGGACGACCAGTCCGACGAGTCGCACGACTTCTTCCACAAGTTGATGCGGCAAGCGAAGCGGGCGGCATACCTGGGCGACACGGTCGGTGCCGCGATCCTGCACACGCGCGCGGCGCGGGTCGCCCCCGGTTCGCAGACCGGGTTCGCGCGCGAAGTCGCGATCCTCGATTTGAACAAGCTCGTGGAGCGTCTTCAAAAGGCGCTCGAACTTCCGGAGGCGGACGCGGCCGAGTGGCGGCGCGTGCTTCCGGCGCTGCTGGACAAGGCGGACCAAGGCGCGCGGCCCGTCGAAGCCGCCCTGCTGTACGACCTTCAACGCGCCTGCTTGGACCACGAGCAGAAGATCTACGCGCTCGATGTCGTGGACTGGACGTGGTCCGCCGGCAAGACGCCGCTCAAGCGCGAGCTTCCGGGGCAGCGGTTCGTGCGAGTGCCGGCGCAGCTGCGCTCCGCGACGCGGCGGCTCACCACGGCGCGGCTCACCGATCCCGACCGCCAGACGTTCGCTTCCCTCCTGCGAAACGCCTTGGACCAAGCCGAGCGACAACTGCGATCGAACTTCCGGCCCATTCTGACGGAAGCGTTGCGGAACGCGGGCTTGCAGCCGACTTCGCTGCCGGAGCGGGCCGCACTGGAAAAGACGGTGGAGGAATTGCTCGATCGCATCTCGGTGGCCGGGTTCCTCGCGTTCGGCGATGTGCGGGATGCGATCGCCCGCGGGCAGATGAAACTGCCCGACCTCGGCCCGAACGAACGCTTCCGCGGCGACTCGCTCATGCGATTGGACAAGGGGCTGACAAAATCGCTGGACGGCGTGTATCGCCGCGCGGAGTTGTACACCCGGTGGCTGGAACGGGGCACGGCACTCAACTTCGGCACCGAGACCGGCCGCTGGATCACGCGGAACATCACCGTGCCGTTCGGGGCCGCGTTTCTTTTGTTCCAATTCCTGTGGCTCATGGTCTTCGAACGCCGCAGCCACCAACCGGACTCCCCGGCGACGAACTTCTTCGGCGGGTGGAACGCCAGCCCCTTCTTCCACGCGGGGTGGCTCTCGCTCGGGTTCTTCCTGCTGCTCGTGGTGCAGTCGGCGGATGTGCGGGCCGTGCTGCGGAGCATCGGCAAGACGACGTACCGCTGCGCGCGGTTCCTGTTCTTCGAGATCCCGCGTCGCATCTGGGGCAACCCGTGGGTGCGGCGGATGATCTCCAGCATGCCCGTGCAGTTCGTGCTGAACTTCGCGATCAAGCCGCTGACGCTCGCGCTCGGCGTGCTGATGGTGTGGTCCGCGGCGTGGGAGGCCGGATGGCCGGCGCGGTTCGCGGCCTACGTCGTCTCCGTGCTGATCGTGAACACGCGGCTCGGCCGCATCTGCGAGGCGCTCTTGCTCGAATTGACGCGCGGCCTCATCGAACTGGTCCGCTCCACGCCCGCCCTGCTGAGTTGGATCAACGACATCTTCCGCGACTTCGTTTACGTCTTGGAATGGGTGCTGGCCCGCACGGAAGATTGGCTGCGGTTGCGGGGCACGGCGGGGCGGTTCTCCGTCGCGGTGCGGGCCGTCGCCGGGTTGCTGTGGATGCCGTTCGCCTTCCTGATACGCTTCTACACCATCGTGCTGATCGAGCCGATGATCAACCCGCTGAAGTTGCCGCTCTCGATCCTGTTCGCAAAGTTCATCTACCCGCTCCTGCTGCTCCTCCCGGAGATCCTGACGTACGACCCCAACTCGCTCTTAGGCTACAGTTCGCCCCTGGTGAACAGGCTTTCCGATTATTTGTCCGAGCCGGGGGCGTGGCTGCTCGTGATGGGCACGCTCTGGCTTCTGCCGGACGCCTGCACGTTCCTGTTCTGGGAAATGCGGGAGAACTGGCGGCTGTACCGTGCGAACCGTCCCAATGCGATCCGCCCCGCGTCCGTGGGCGAACATGGCGAATCGGTGGAGTCGCTGCTGCACTGGGGCTTCCACTCGGGCACCGTGCCGAAGCTGTTCTCGCGGTTGCGTGCCGCCGAGCGAACGGCCTCGCAGACGGACATGTGGACCGACGCGCGGACGTACCGCGCGGCACTCCGCGGCGTGGAGGAGGCCGTGAAGCGGTTCGTGACCCGCGACTTCACCGAGGTGCTGAACAGCCCCGATTCGTCGTGGACCGGGCCCAAGCTGCGCGTGGGCGATGTCGTACTCGGCACCAACCGCATCGGCTTGGAACTGGTTCCCGAATCCGGAGAGCCGCCGGCATGGTTCGAATGGGAAGACCGCTCCAGTTGGCTGACGGCCGGGTGGGACGACGCGGGGTTCGTTGCAAAGCTGGACCCGGCGCAGACCCGCATCTTTGCGAATGCACTGACGTATCTGTATAAGCGGGCGGGGGTGGAGGTGGTGCGGGAGCAGTTGCGGGCGGAACTGCCGGCGAACGCCGTGCACTTCGACATCGGGCCGGACGGCCTGCTGGTGTGGTACGACTCGCGGGAGGCCGAGCCGCTGCTGTACGATTTGGGCGATCCGGTGAATGAATTGCGACCGCGGATACCCGGCCAGCGGCAACCCACGCAGGGGCCGGTGCTGAACGCGCGGGCTCTCATCTTCGATCGCTCCACGCTCTCTTGGCCAGAGTGGTCGGAGGCGTGGCGCGGGAACGACGCCAAGATGCTGCTGGCCTACTCGCCGCAGTTGTTGCCGCGGACTCCGCAAGCGGTTCCGGAGGAGGCGGCGTTTCCCATGGCGACCGGTACGGGTTCACGGCCGGTTCTGTCGATTCCGCCAGTCGGCGCGGTCGCGCCTGCGGCGGCGTCCAGCTGATGGAAGTCCGCGGATGCCGGGCAAGCGGGCTATTCCAATTGGCATCTGCATGAATTAGGCGATTCGCGGCTTCGGTCCCCTTGCGCTGGTGCGGGATGGGTAAGAAATGAAGGGGAGCGGTGCGCGAGCATTTTCTCCGGCCGGCCGACCGCCGCCGGGGTCGGTTCGTCGTGTAGGTAGCGTTCCGATCCGGGTTGTGCCGACTCGCTGCGCCGGTTTGGACGGAACCGGTTTGGCGGCATGATCTTCGGGCTGAAACTCGTCACCTGTCGAGCGGGAGTCACGACCTTGTTCACCACCCTGACGAACTGGCTTCGGCCGAGCTCACGCCGCGTGCGCCGGAACCGTCTCGGCACCGCCCTGGAAACCCTCGAAGATCGCGCGGTACCTGATGCCAGCTACTTCGCCCTCAACAGCACCCCCACAGGCGTGTTCTCTCAAGACTGGACGAACACGGGACTGCTGACCTCAAACAACGACTGGAGCGCGGTGCCGAGCATCGTCGGCTTCAACGGGGCCGGACTGGCGCCGACGCCGGGCACCGCGCCGGGTAGCGTGACTTCGGGTTCGAGCGGCGCCCAAGTCGTCTCCGTCGATCAGACCAACCCGAACACGTTCGCGCCCGGCGGCGTCGCCGAGTTCCAGATCTCGAATCCCACGGTGGCACTCTCCGGCAGCAGTTCGGCCCAGGCGCCGAGCTTGGTCCTGTACATGGACACGCGGGGCACGGGCGACATCGTCGTGTCGTTCAACGCCCGCGACCTCGTGAGCACCTCGGCGGACACCGTCTCCTCGCTGGCGGTCCAGTACCGGGTCGATCCGACCGGCGTGTTCGCGGGGAAGTTCACGACCATCACCGCGACCGGAGATGTGACGATCGCCGGCGGGACGACGAGCACACCGGTGCGGGTCACTCTCCCGGCGGCCGCCAACAACCAACCGTTCGTGCAGATCCGCATCATCACCACGAACGCCACGGATCCGGGCGGAGCGGACGCGCCGGACGAGTGGATCGGCATCGACGACATCGTGGTGGACGGCAACATGCCGCCGGTGATCACCACCGACAGCAGCACGCTGGACTACGTCGAGAACGACCAAAACACGTTCATCGACAGCGCGATGGGCCTGAGCGATCCGGACTCCACGGACTTCAACGGCGGCGTATTGACGGTGAACTACGCCCAAGTGCCCACGGCCGCGGATCGCATCTTCGTGAACAATCAGGGTACCGGGAACGGCCAGATCAGTTGGACCGGCACGGTGGCGGCGGGCATTACCATCCGATACACGACGGGCGCCGGGACGCAGACCATCGGCACGGCGAACGCGAACGGGGGCGTCGGCACCACTCCGCTCATCATCACGTTCAACAGTGCGGCCGCCACCCAACCCGCCATCCGCGCCCTGCTCCGCAACCTCCGCTACATCAACGATTCGGACGATCCGCTCGGCGGCATCCGCCGCGTGCAACTCGTGATCAGCGACGGCGACGGGCAGACCAGCAATCTCGCCTACCGCGACATCAATGTCATCCCGGTGAACGACGAGCCGGTGTTCTCCGGCCTCAGCGGCCCCCCGCTCGTGGTGCAGGAGAACGATCCTCCGATCACGATCGCCCCCAGCGTCGTCATCACGGACCCGGATTCCCACGATTACGACGGGGGCAACCTCACGTTCTTCATGCCCGCCGCCGTCGTCACGCCTTTCGACAACCTCACGATTCAAAACCAAGGGACCAACGCCGGCGAAGTCGGCGTGAACACGGCGACCGGCGAAGTGACGTACAGCGGCACCGTGATCGGAACCTACACGGGCGGCTTGGGCGGCACGCCCTTGGTGATCACCTTCAACGCCGCTTCCGCTCCGACACCGCAATCGGTGCAGGCCGTGGCCCGCGCGATCCAATTCCAGAACACCTCGGATAATCCTCCGGCGAGCGCCCGCCCCATCCGCTTCTTCGCGTTCGACAACGACGCCGATTCGCGGAACACGGGCATCAGCCTCACCGTGCAGGTGACCGTGACGGTGCAACCGGTGAACGATCCGCCGGTGCTCACGCCTTCGACCAGCGGCACGCAGACGTACACCGAGAACGGCCCCCCGATGTCGGTGGATCCGGGGCTGACGCTGACCGACCCCGATTCGCTCGACTTCAGCAGCGGCACGATCGTCGCGGATTTCCGCTCGGGCGGCACGGTGGACGACCGCCTCACGATCCGCAGCGGCGGCTTGGTGAACGTGGCCGGAAACGCCGTGCAGTACGACTTCGGCTCCGGGTTCGTGACGATCGGCACGATGAGCGGCGGCCAAGGCACCACGAAATTGCAAGTGACGTTCAACCCGGCCTCGACTCCGGCCTCCGTCGAAGCCGTGACGCAGAACGTCGCCTACTTCAACGTGTCGGACAATCCGGCGACCGCCGTGGACCGCGTGGTTGGCATCGTGGTGGGCGACGGCGACGGCGGGTTCAGCTCGGATGTCACGTGGACGATCCACGTTGTCGCGGTGAACGACGCGCCGACCATCGGCAACGTCCCGGCGGCAATCACCTACGAGGCCGGCTTTCCCGCCGTCGTCGTCGCGCCGGCCTCCACCGTGACCGATCCGGACAACTCAAACTTCAACACCGGCGTGTTCACGGTGGCGATCGCACCCGCGGGTTCGTTCCCCGGCGACACGGTCGCCATCCGCAACCAAGGCAGCGGCATCGGCCGTATCGGGTTGGTCGGCACGAACGTGACCTACAGCGGCGCGGTGATCGGTTCGTTCACCGGCGGCACGCCGGGCAACCCGCTCGTCGTGACGCTCAACAATCTGGCCACGCAACCCGCTCTGCAGGCGCTGGCCAACAGCATCACCTTCCGGACGCCCAACGGCGTCGGCATCACCGGCGACCGTACCCTGACATTCACAGCCGTAGACTTCACTCCCGGCGGCGCGACCAGCACCCCCGTGACGCAGGTCGTCACGGTCACCAGCACGGCCGGGCCGAACGATGACTTCTACGAAACGAACGAAGACGTGCCGGACGCCGGGGGTGTCTTCACCGTCTCCGCCGCGAACGGCGTGTTGAAGAACGATCCGAACCCCGCACAACTCGTCGCGAACACGACGCTGGTGGCGCCGCCGGCCAAGGGCGTTGTCGTCCTCGCGGCGGACGGCGGGTTCACCTACACCCCGGCGGCGAACACGAACGGCACGGACACGTTCGACTACCAGTGGATCAACACGGTGACCAACGCCGTCGGCGTCGCGCGGGTCACCATCGTCGTCGATCCGGTGAACGACGCCCCGACCGCGACGTTCACGCCGACCTCGATCACGGTGCTGGAGGACTCAGGTTCGTACTCGAAATCGGGCTTCGCCGTCTTCGGCCCCGGCGGCGGATTGGACGAAGCCGGACAAACCCTCACCCGCACGATTTCGAACAACAACCCCTCGCTGTTCACCGCACAACCGGCCATCGATGGGAACGGCCGCCTCACGTTCTCCACCGCACCGGACGCCAACGGCACGGCTACGGTCACGGTCGTGGTGACGGACAGCGGCGGAACCTTCAACAACGTGCTCGACCAAGACACGGCGACATACACGTTTACGATCACGATCACGGCGGTGAACGACCCGCCGAGCTTCCAGCTTGCGGGCACCTCGGTTTCGGTGCCGGAGGACTTCGGGACGAAGGTGGTTCCGTCGTTCGCCTTGAACTTCCGCCCCGGCCCCGCGACCGCGGTCGACGAGGCCTCGCAAACCGCAACCTACATCCTGACTCCGCTCGGCGTTTCCGGCGGGCTCACGTTCTCCACACCGCCGACGATCGATCCGAACGGCACGCTCACGTTCGCCGCCGCCCCGAACTCCAACGGGACGGCGCAGTACCTCGTGCAAGTGAGGGACAGCGGCGGCCCCGAACTCTCGGCGTCCCGGACTTTCACCATCACCGTGGTTGCCGTGGAAGATCCGCCGACGCTGGTGAACGACACGGCCACCGTGCGGTGGAACTCGGGCCCGAACGTGATCGACGTGCTGGCGAACGACTCGGCGTTGCCGGACGTGGGGCAGACCATCAGCGTCACCGCGGTGACGCAACCCGCGCATGGCACCGTCGTGGTTCAATCGGGTGGAACGGGCGTGACGTACCAGCCGGCCGCCGGGTTCGTCGGCACCGACACGTTCACCTACACCGTGACGGATTCGGGCGGCGGATTCGCGACCGCCAGCGTGAACGTGGATGTGATCCGCTTCCAGACGCAACCGGTGGACATCGTCGCCGTCGCCGCCGGCCCCGGCAACGGATCGAAGGTGCGACTGTACAACGCCAAGACCGGTGCGTTCGTCGGCGGGTTCAGCGCCTACGCCCCCGAGTTCCAAGGCGGCGTGAGCGTGGCCAGCGCGGATGTGAACGGCGACGGCATCGCGGACATCATTGTGGGCGCCGGCCCCGGCGGCGGGCCCCACATCCAAGTGATTGATGGCAGCCGCATCGGTCTGCTGCAAGGGCTCGACCAGATCGCGCCGCCCTCCGCGCTGCTCGCCAACTTCTTCGGCTACGATTTCGCCTATCGCGGCGGCGTCAGCGTCGCCGCCGGCGACGTGGACGGCGACGGCAAGGCCGACATCATCCTCGGCACCGGGCCCGGCGGCGGAGCCCACGTCCGCGTCATCAGCGGGGCGAAGGTGAACGAGATCGGCCAGGACTGGCAGCCGCTCCCCTCCGCGTTGCTCGCCAACTTCTTCGCGTACGATCCGGCCTTCCGCGGCGGCGTCGGCGTGGCCACCGGCGATGTGAACGGCGACGGATACTTCGACGTGCTGGCGGCGGCCGGCCCCGGCGGCGCATCCCATGTCAAGGCGTTCAGCGGCCGCCGGCTCGTGGAAGTCGGGCCGAACGGGCCCGGCGTGCTGCTCGCCAGCTTCTACGCCTTCGACCCGAACTTCCGCGGCGGCGCCGTCGTGAGCGCGGGCGATTTCAACAGCGACGGGCTCGATGACTTCATCGTCGGCGCCGGCCCCGGCGGCGGGCCGCACGTCAAGGTGTTCAGCCCGCTCAACCTCGCCACACCGATCGCCAGCTTCTACGCCTTCGAGAAGGAAGTCACGGGCGGCATCAGCGTGGGCTACCGCATGCGGTCCGGCGGTTCGGCGCCCGTGCTCGTCGTCGGCTCCGGCTCGGGCGCGGCCAGCCGCGTGAACACCTACGCCGCTCCGACGTTCACCCCCATCGCCTCCGCCGCCGTGTTCGACCCCGGCTTCCTCGGCGGCGTGGACGTGGGATGAACATGGACCAGTGGTTGTCGGATCGAACCAAGCTCATCGAACTCTCCGGCATCCGGAAGGTCTTCGAGCTTGGCAAGTCCCTGAAGAACCCGGTGAACCTCAGCATCGGGCAGCCGCATTTCGACGTACCCGCGCCGATCAAGGCCGCGGCCAAGGCGGCCATCGATTCCCGAGCGAACGGCTACAGCGTCACCCAAGGCATTCCCGAACTCCGCGAGCGGCTCCTCGCGGATGTCCGTTCGCGCTTTCCGCATCTCGATCATTCCGAACGCGACGTGCTCGTGACCAGCGGCACCAGCGGCGGGTTGATCCTCGCGCTGCTCGCCACCGTGAACCCCGGCGAAGAGGTGATCACCGCGGATCCGTACTTCGTGGCCTACCCGCACATGATCACGCTCGCCGGCGGTCGCATGGTCGCGGTGGACGCGGACCCGCACTTCCGCATCGATCCGGCGAAGATCGAAGCCGCGATCACGCCGCGCACCAAGGCCGTGATGCTCTCTTCGCCGTCGAACCCGACCGGCGCGGTGATCTCGGCCGCGGACCAGGACGCGATCGCGGGCATCTGTCGGAAGCACAAGCTGGTGCTGATCTCCGATGAGATTTACCGGGCGTTCCATTACGACGCCCCGGCCGCGAGCCCGCTCGCCGCCAACCCGGACGCGCTGATCGTCGAAGGCTTCGGCAAGACGTACGGCATCACCGGCTGGCGGCTCGGCTGGGTGCACGGTCCGAAGGCGATCGTGAACGAGATGGCGAAGCTGCAGCAGTTCACGTACGTGTGCGCCCCGAGCATGGCGCAGGCCGCGGGCGTGGCCGCGCTCGAGTACGACACCTCGGCCATCGTCGCGGACTACAAGCGGAAGCGGGACCGACTCACCGCCGCGCTCGCGGGCCGGTACGAGTTCGCAACACCGGGCGGCGCGTTCTATCTTTTCGCGAAAGCACCATGGGGCACCGGCACGGAGTTCGTGGCCGAGGCGATCCGCAACAACCTGCTGATCATCCCCGGCGGCACCTTCAGTGCGCGGGACACGCACTTCCGCATCAGCTACGCCGCTTCGGATGAGACGCTGGACCGCGGCATCGAGATCCTGCTTCGGCTCGCGAGCGGCCCGGCCCGTTGATTGTTCTTGCCGCGGCGGGTACGCTGCAGCGCATGTTCACCTCGCTTTTGCTCGCCGCGCTGGTCGCGGCCGAACCCGAACCCGTCGTTCCCGCCGCGCCCGCGCCGCTCTTCAATGGCAAAGACCTGTCCGGATTCGAAGTCTGGTTGAAGGACACGAAACGCGACGACCCGAAGCAGGTGTTCCGCGCGAAGGACGGAATGATCCACATCACGGGCGAAGGCTTCGGCTACGCCGCCACCGAGAAGGCCTACCGCGACTACCGCGTGAGTCTCGAATACAAGTGGGGCAAGAAAACGGACGGCGGCAAGTTCGTTCGCAACTCGGGGCTGCTGTTGCACGCCACCGGCCCGCACGGCGGCGCGAGCGGCACGTGGATGTCCAGCGTCGAGGTGCAACTGGCCCAAGGCTGCGTCGGCGATCTCATCGTGATCCGCGGCAAGGACGACGCCGGAAAGGTGATCCCCGTGAGCCTCACCAGCGATGTGAAGCTTGGCGCGGACAAGAAGCCGCGTTGGAGCCCGGGCGGAACCAAGACGGTGTTCACGAACCGGCAGTTATGGTGGAACAACCACGAGGCCGGCTTTGAAGAACTGCTCGATACGCGCGGCAAGCACGACGCGGACAGCCCGCTCGGCGAGTGGACGAAAGTGGAGTGCATCTGCGCGAAGGACGCGATCGAGGTGAAGATCAACGGCACGACCGTGAACAAGGCCTACGACGTGACCCCGTCCTCCGGCCGCATCCTGCTGCAGTGCGAAGGCTTCGAGTTGTTCGTGCGCAAGTTCGAGATCGCCCCGTTGAAGTGATTCAGCGGTACAACCATCTTCGGGAAGTTAGCCCGACGCGCAAGCGAGGGTCTTTCCTCGCTTGCGCGTCGGGCTAACAAACCAGCACGTCATCGCGCATCATCCCTTCGGAGCCCCTGCCATGCCCGAGCCGATAGTCATTGCGACGTGGCCGTTCGGAACCGCGGCGACGGATGCCGCCATGAAGCGACTCGCCGCCGGCGATGGCGCGCTCGACGCCGCGCTCGCCGGAGCGGAGGCCGTCGAGAACGATCTTTCGATCCGCAACTCGGTCGGGTTCGGCAGCCTGCCCGACCGCATCGGCCGGCTCACGCTCGACGCATGCCTCATGGACGGCAAGACGCTCTCGTGCGGAGCCGTGGCCGGGTTGGAGCACATCCGCCATCCCGCGGCCGTCGCGAAGAAGGTGATGGAGAAGACGCCGCACGTGTTCCTCGTCGGCGAAGGGGCGAAGTGGTTCGCCCTGCAGAACGGCTTCCCGCTCGAGTTCCCGTACTCCGCGGAATCGATCAAGGAGTGGATCGAGAACCACCCTTCGAAGAAGGCCAAAGGCGAGAAGCCGGTGAAATTCGAGAATCCTTCGGACATCAACATCGACGAGAACAATCACGACACGGTCACAGTGCTGGCGCTGGACAAGAAGGGGAGCTTGGGCGGCGTCTGCACCACGAGCGGGCTGGCGTACAAGCTGCCGGGCCGCGTGGGCGATTCGCCAATCATCGGCGCGGGCCTGTATGTGGACGACGCCGCCGGCGCGGCCGGGGCCACCGGCGTGGGCGAGGAGATCATCCGCATCACGGGCAGTTCCTTCATCGTGGAGCAGATGCGGGCCGGGAAGAGTCCGCAAGAGGCGTGCGAACTGGCATGCAAGCGAGTGAACGCGACCGCCGCCCGTCGTGGCGTGCATCCCGCGGCCGTCGCGTTCTTGGCGTTGGACCCCAAGGGCAACGTCGGAGCCGCCTGCACCCAGCGGGCGAACTTCAAGTACGCGGTGAACAAGGGCGTGAAGAGCGAATTGCTCACCGCGAAGGAGGTGCCCCCGGAAGCGTAATGGGCGGTCTGTGCTCGGAATCGCTCCGGATCAAATCCCGGCCAACTGTTCCTTCGCGTCGCCGAACTCCTTCAGCTTGAGGCCCATGCGATCCATCAGGCCGAGGTAGAGGCTGCACAGCTTGCGCTTGTCGTTGCCGGCCTTGAAGTAGTCCAGGGTGCGGCCGGTGCGGAGGGTGCCGCCGAGGCCGCCGGCCAGCACCAGCGGCACGAGGTTGCCGTTGTGCGCATTCCAGTGCTCGGACACGAACATGATGCACGAGTTGTCCAGCACCGTGCCGTCGCCTTCCGGCATCTTCGAGAGCTTCTCGACGAGGTACGCGTACTGCTCGACGTGGCACTTCACGATGGACTGGTACGCCTTGCCTTCGTTGTCGTGGCTGTAGCTGTGGTGGTCGTCGCGGACGCCGAGGAACGGGTAGACCATGCCGGAGAGATCGCGGGAGAGGAGCAGGGTGGCGATGCGGCTGCGGTCGGTCTGGAAGCCGAGGGCGATGATGTCCGCCATGAGGCGGGCGTACTCGCGGAAGTTCGCGGGCTGCCCCACGGCGGGCCGCTTGTCCTTCGGCACGGTCGTGTCGTCCTTGGCCATCTTGTTCAACCGCTGCACGCGCTGCTCGGTTTCGCGAACCGAGTTCAGGTATTCGTCCAGCTTCAGCTTGTCCGCGCCGCTCACTTTGCCGGTGATGTCCTTGGCTTGGGTCAGCACGTCGTCGAGAATACTGCCCTGGAGTTTGCCGGCCTTGCCGCCGAAGAGCGAGTCGAACGCCAAGGACGGATGCAGTTCGATCGGCACCGGCGAATCGCCGTTCTGCCACGAGATGTGCGAAGCGTACACCATCGAGTATTGGCTTTCGTGAAAGCCGCTCACGGGTTGCTCGCAACCGAGCACGAGGCTGGGCTGGGCGGTTTCTTCCTCGTAGTGCTTGGCCAGCAGTTGATCCATGCTGACGCCGCCCTTGATGGTGCGGCCGCGCTGCAGGGCCGCGCCGGAGAGGATGTTGCCGGTGCACTTGGCGTGGCCGCCGTCCCCTTCGCGGTTCCACAGCCCGTGGATGACGTTGATCTTCTCTTTGAACGGGGCGAGCGGTTCGAGGCTGGAACCGAGTTCCATGTCGGCGCCCTGTCCCTTGGCCCACCAGTGCGGCGGGGAGATGCCGTCGCCGATGAACAGGCAGGCGAACCGCTTCGGGGGCAGCTTCTTAGGAACGTCCGCGAACGCGGGCACCGATTCGAGCCACGGCAACGCGACCGTGGCTCCGAGGCCCTTGAGCACGGTGCGGCGATTCAGGTGATGCGTGGGCTTCATCGATTCTCTCCAATCCATGTGTTTCTGTGAATCGGTGCCAAAGTATGCACCGCTGGTTCGACTCTGGGAGCGCGGCCGTCTCGGCCGCGTGTATTCTCTTTCATCCTCAGCGATTGATGCGTATGTATCGATCCGTTATCCACCCCTCTTTGCCCGAATGAGGGCCACTTCGAACACGCACGAAATGCACAAGAATGTCATTCGAGTACACCTCAGTCTTGAGTACTTCCAAGGTAGTCTTCGATTGAAGAATGAACGCCTTCTTGTCCTCAATCACACCAGTGTCTTTCTTGCTGGCTGCAAGCGGGTTGCGAAGTTGTTGGGCAATCAAGTTTGCACCGAGCCTTGTGTCGTGCCTGTTAAGGTCTCCCAGCGAATACTGGTAGAAGCAAACGTCCTCGGTCGCAATATGAGTCCCGAACTCCGCGATTACGCTGCCAGACCAGGCAAGCACTGTCGCGGCAATGATAATCGTCCCGAGGAGTATGGCGCCGCCGCAGATTGCCACCAGTTTGGCAAGCGAACTCCGTGGCCGGCCTTGCCGACGTCGTTTGCTGACGAATGGTTCCTCCTCGACGTTTTCGTCCTCAAGTGTGAACTCCGAGTGCGACTGATCAACAGGCAGCGGATGTTCTGTGATCGGGTAGGCAATTAATTGGGGAACCTTTGGCGGCACTCCCGCTCCGGTCGAACCCTGAGGTCTTGGTCGTGAGGGGAGAACCTGCGGTGGCGGTAATGTCGTCGGCGTGGGGAGGGACTGCGGTAGAGGCGGAGGCAGCGGACTTTTGGGGAAGAGTTTTTTGATCTTGCGGGCCTGAACCCACTCGGCCATTCCATCCTTCCAAACCAAATCCGTCGGGAGCAATTGCCCACCATTAGCCAAGGAAACAAGAGCTTGGCTCGAAATCGGCCCTCGTACCGCGCCGCCGACGGAGTAGTACCACTGCGATGCCATCAGCCACCTTTACCTCGCGCGGGCGGTTGAATACTCTCAGACCCCTTGATCGATCCAGTCTTTGAAGTAGTCTTGGCTCTTAAGCATTTCTGCTGCGAGCTTATTGAAGTTGTCGCGTCCAAATCGTCCGCAGATGTCCTCAAGCGAAAGTCCACGTTCTTTACCGTTAAAGCGAGGCGGGTTTCGCTTCCAAGAATCAAGGACAGATGCCCTCGCAATAACACCCCAGTCGTCGGACACCGGAATATGGCGACCGTTGACATCTGCTTGGAGGCGATCCTCGCCGATCTCATCCCGGAGCTTGTCGTCAAAGTATCGATTGAGAACTGCGAGCATGTTACCCGCGACGCGCTTCTCTGATCGATGGCCTGGCACGGTGGATTTTGCATCCAGAAGCTTGTTGATATTCGAGCGATGTAGGCCCTTTCGTCCAAGTTTGACTTCGATCGGCACCAACTCAGCCCCATTAACGAGCAGGCCCAAGTCCAGGTTCTGGAAGCCATCGAAAGAGATTCCCGCCTTTGGAAAGACGAGTCGCACCTGCTGGAGAACCTCGACAGCTTCACCGCCATCCGGACGAAAAACAGTTAGAACCGAGCGAGGATTCGATTCGATTATCGCTCGGAGGACTGATTCACCTATGTATGGAAAGAGGGTTTGCATGGATCAAACGGCTGTGGCTCCTACTTCCTCAACTTCGCGGGATCGAAGTCCCGGCATCGTTGGTTCACGAACTGCGGGCTGGTCGCCACGAGTTCGATGATCGCGGACATCTTGTACTCGGACTTCTCGAGCTTCGCCTGCATCTCGTTGAGCAGTGGTTGGTCGGACAACTGCAGCGAGCGGCCGAGGGCGTAGCCGAGGAACTTGTGGCACAGGGTGCGGGTGAAGTCCGCCTGGCGGGTCTTCGCGAGGTAATCGCCGAACTCAGGCACGCCCTTGCTCGTCTTCCCGTTCGACAAGCTTACCACGTTGTCGATCGCGCGTCCCGCCAGATCTTTGGTTCGCGTGCGGCCGATGGGGTCGAAGCCTTCCATCGCCAATCCCACCGGATCGAAGCGGACGTGACAGCGGGCGCACTTCTCATCCGCCACGTGCAGCTTGAGCAGTTCGCGGATCGTCTTGCCGTTCGTGTCCGATTCCTTGGCGGGGAGCACGGCAACGTCCGGCGGGGGCGGCGGGATGTGCTCGCCGAGCACCTTGTGAACGACCCAGAACCCGCGCTTCACGGGGCTCGTGCGCTGCGGCTGCGAGTTCTTCGTGAGGAAAACGGCCATGCCGAGCACGCCGCCGCGGCCTGTGGCCCGCATCCCGTTCACCACCTGCCAATCGTCAGACCCGCCGGTGAACGGCAACCCATAATGCTTGGCAAGCTTCGCGTTCACCATCGTCGAATCGCCGTTGAGCAGATCGAGGATCGGCTTGTCGTTCTGGATGAGGTGGGCAATTAGCCGCGTCGGCTCCTCGAACATCGCGGCCTTCAGCGCGTCGTCAAACGCGGGGAAGGCCATGCGGTTCACGGACTCCTGCGTGAGGAAGTCGCGGTGGCCGAACCACTGGCCGAAGAACTCGAGCGCGAAGCGGCTCACTTTCGGGTCCTTTACCATGCGGCGAATCTGGCTGCGGAGCGTCTCCGGCTCGTGAAGTTTGTTGGCCTTGGCCAGCGCCAGAAGTTCCGCATCCGGCGGGCCGGCCCAGATGAAGTAACTCAGCCGCGAAGCAAGTGCGAGGTCCGGCAGCGGAGCGACACCTTCGCCCACCGGTGCCGCCGTGAAGTGCATGGCGAAGTGCGGCGACACGAGGATCCGGACGAGGCTCGACCGCACCGCGGCTTCGACGCCGTGATCCTTGTCGCGGCAAGCCAGCGTGTAGAACGCTTCGATCTTCGCGCGTTCGGCGTCGGTCAGCGGTCGCCGCCACGCTGCTTGCGCGAACGCGAGCAGGTCCTTCAAATACAGCGGTTCGTTCTTCGCGAGCAACTCGGCCCGCTGTTTCAACCCGTTGCGAATCTCCGTGAAGAAGATCGTGATCGGGTGCTTCGCGAGTTCCTCTCCGGTGAGCTTCACGTTGGATCGCTTCAGATACACCTCTTCAAAGCGGGCGAGCACGTCGTCGTTGGTGAGGAACGGGTCTTCCTCGCGGAAGGGGTCGAAGTCCGTGTGCTTCATGAAATTCCGCTCGGACCGCTCGAAGAACACGAACCCGCGGAGCATCTTCTCCGTGATGCCGGTGACGAAGTACAACTCTTCCCACAACTTGTTCAGTTCGCGGTTCTCGGCCTCGCTCAGTACCATCCGGCACAGCGGCTGGTCGTCGCGGAAGAAGCCTTCGATCAGGTGGAAGCCGGCGGAGATGCCGCGGGTCGGATCGACGTACACGAAGCGGCTCGGGAACACTTTGCAGAACGCGGCGGCCGACGCTTCAAACGCCGCCGCCTGCTTCGGATCGAGCAGCACGATACTCGGAGAATCGGTGATGCGGATCACGACCGCGCCCGCGGTCGAATCGGCGAGCGACGCATCGGAGGTAAAGTTGAGCCGGCCCTTTTCCTTGAACCCGAACGCCTTCGTGGGGATCTCCAGTTCGACGGCTGCGGGAGCCTTCAGGCTGAAGCGATCGCCGCCGGCGCGGGTCAGTTTCTCGAGTTGATCCGGAGCGTGTTCACGCAGCACCTCCAACAACGGCCACTGCTTCTTGCCGCTCGTCGTCATGCGATCCGTGCTGAACGTGCCGTTGAACGTGACCGTGCCGTCCGCCTTCTGGTCGAAGGCGCCGTCAATGCGGATCGTCAGCTTGATGCTTGCCTTGTCAGAGGGGTTGTTCCATCCCGCGGTGAGACGCTGGGCGCCGAAGCGGTTCTTGTCGAACGTGTCCCGCGTCGCGGCCGTTTGCCGACGCTTTTCCATGTGCATCACCGGACCGTTCCCGGCATCGGCCCCGATCGCGTTCATCTCCTTGGTGCAGAGTTCGCGGCTCAGCGTCTTCACATGGCCGGCCAATGCCCGCACCGCGCCCGCGTCCTTCGGGCCGATCGCCGCCCACGACTTTCGCAAGCCCTTGAGCGCGAACGCGTCTTCGCTCGTGCCGGTGAGCGTGTCCCAGAGCAACGTGGCATACTTGGGGCTGAGCCCGGCGTTCGCCGCCCACTGCTCCACGCTCGCGTCCTTCTTCTCCTCGGCGCGGTGCTTATAGAGCCAGAGCATTGTGAAGTACTTTTCGTAATCCACATCGTGCTTCGTGTAAAAATCGATGATCGCGGATTCCCAGTACTTCTGGCGGTCCGCGAAAGTGGCGGCTTGGTGCGGAGCGAAGCGGAGGCCCTGCGTCGTGAGCATGGCGTGGTTGCTCACCAGTTCCGCCGCCGCGAAGTAGCTCTTGAACAGGCTCGGCGACATCGTCAGCGCTTCGCCCGTGTTGTTAAACCCCTCACCGGACGCGGGGTCGATCGGGAACGATTTCGCGGCGCGAACGTCGGCGCCGGTCAGGTCGCGGATCGTGTTGTCGTACTCGGCGTTGGTGAGCCGCCGCGGTTGAACCGGGCCGGGATCGCCGGCCGTCTTCTTCGCTTCGGCAAGGAGCATCGCATCGAGCAGTTTCACAATCTCGGCGCGGCTCGCCGCCGCCGGTTGCTTCGACTTCTCCGGCGGCATCTCTTCGCGCTTCAGGAACCCGACCACGTGCTCCCACTGGCGGAAGTCCGCGATCGCCTTCGCCGCCGTGCCGTACTTCGTCAGGTCGAGGTCCGCGGCCGCCTTCTTCGCGTTATGGCAGCCGACACAAAAGTCCTTGAGGAACGGCACGACCTTGTCCACGAACGGATCGTCGGCCCGCACCGCGGACGGCAGCAGAAGGATGAGTGTGAACGGCAAGCGAAGCGTCATGCGAGGCTCGGAGGCGGGCAACCGGCGGATGATGAAATGATAACCGGGCCGGCCCGCGAATGCCGCGCGAATTCGAACCGAGGTTGAGAACACCGTTCCGCATGGATTGCGAACGCGCTTTCTCAGGGCGGCGGTCGGGAGAGCACGTGAGGAAGCCAACTGGCCGCCGGCGCTTATTCAAGCCGAACCCCGATTCGGCGACAACCAGTGGCCGTGTGCATCCCTGTAAACGGCGAAAGCCTCCGATTTCTCAGAGGCTCTCTTCAAATTACCCCGTCAGGATTCGAACCTGAACAAAGAGAGCCAAAATCCGAACGCCCCGCAACTCAAGTCGATACGGGATCAAGCGATAAGCGAAACCACCTCCGCCGGGTGCAGTGCCGGATGCAGTGAACAGCAAAGCGAAGGGGGGATCACCGACCCCGAACTGGCCGCGCTTGTAGCCGCGTGGCCGACGCTGCCGGAGCCGATCCGCCGGGCGATGCTGGCGCTGATCCGCGCCGCCGCGTCGTGAGTAGGGGCTTCGCGGGTCCTTCCGGCCGCTCGCCGGTTCATGACCCCAACGGGAACAGTCGGGAACGCGGACAAAGTTTGTTGCCACTCAGACATCAGACGAGGGCGACGATGAACCGGGACGAACTCGCCGCACTGATCCTGCTCGAACTGCACCGGCGCTGCGAAGCGATCCGCACGCGGCCGAAGCCGCCGGCATGGAAGACGTGGGAAGTGCGGGACCATGCCGACGACATCGACTACGGGCCGCGCTACTCGCCCTCGTGGTTCGGCGAAGCCGCGGACACCGAAGCCCGTCGGGTTCGCCTGCTCCGCACCGTCTACCGCCTGGACGCCGCGGGGCTGGTAGACGTCGTGAAGAGCGAAGGGGGCCGGCTCGAACGGTTGCGACTCACGAAGGCCGGCCGTGAAGCCGTTGCTGAACTGAGAACCGCGGAAACGCCGGCGCTGGCGGATGCCTGACCGGTATGTAAACGGTTCCCACTGGCCGGGCGTGCCTGTGTTTTCTGAGATTTTCAGATCCGTTCAGCGAATGAATCTGTTACCGTAGCCGCGACCCTTCGGAGCCATTCGATGCCCAAACCGCCGATGATCGAGCCGTTTGATCTCCCCGACGATGACCGGCCTCGAAAGCGTCGTCGTGATCGAGACGACGAGGAAGAGCCGCCGCTAAGTCGCGCCGTCTACATCGTGCTTGGCCTGCTCCTCGGATGGCTCGGCGTTCACAACTTCTACGCGGGCTATGCCAAGTTCGGAGCTGCCCAAGCCGCCGCATCGGTGCTTGGACTGTTTTCGTGGGCCATCGTAAAGGGTGCTTCGCCGGATACGAAAATTGGAACTATGCTGGTTGTCATTTTCGCTTTGACCTCGTGTACCACGATGCTGTTCCTCCCGCTGTCGATCCTTCACGACATCATCACCACCAAGAAGGACGCCCGCGGCCGGTGGATGCGTTAGAACTCCTTCGCCCAAAGGGAGAGGGGGGGATTGAGAGTCTACCGCGTCCAACTTGTGGACCGTCGGCCGCCGCACACGAATTTCGCCCGATCAAAAAAAGAGCTCGTCGCGGCCGAAGCACTGCTACCAACCTTTTGAATTGGCCCGCCGCTCGGACAATGAACCCATCGGGTAGCCGTCCGTCTGATCCGCGGACGGCTCACGCGGCCGGCCGGAACGGGCGACGTACTCACCGCTCGTTCCGGCCGCCGGCCCGGTGCAGTGAGTACAACCCATGCCGAACGACGCCGAAGGAACCGGCCGCGTTTCCAACTCATCCCCTGACCCGTTCGCGAATCTGTCGCGGTTTGCAAAGCTTAGCGAAGCACTGGACGAACTCGCCGCAGAGTTTTGGGCTAAGCGAAAGCCGCTCTACAACGCACTCACTTCCGTTCCGAGTGAAGACCCGGAACGATGGCACGAAGCCGGCAAACAACTCCGCAACGCGGGACTCGCCGCGTTTCCGAAAGAGATGGCAGACAGTTCGCCTGTGGACGAGGTGCCTCCGCCGGAACAGGTTGCACGTTGGACCGCATGGACGCTGCTCTCGGCCGCTGCAATGGAGGACCGCCCTCGTGTTTCGGAACTATTGGCAAACGTCGCGAAACTGCCAGAGGTGAAGGAATCGCTTGCAGAGGTCATTTACCGCGTTCAAGAAGATTGCCTTGCGAAGTGGAGGATTCAGACTTCGCCGCCGTACATTGCGCGAACGAAGGAACTGTTGAACGGCTACGGCATTTCACTCGAAGCCGCGATGGAGTGGATGCAAACCGGAAGAACGGGGCTGGCCGCGGGAACTCACTCGGCACTCCGGGACTGGTTCCGGTCCATCGAACTCTGTGAACCGATCGCAATGATACAGTCAGAAATCCCTGACGATGCTTCGCTGCTCGCCTACTTGGACGACATCGACCGCAAGTTCCTCGAACGGTTGCGGCTCGAACTGCCAACGCTGTCTGAACTGGAGGAGATGCTGAACGGTTATCATCGGCTTCTGGCCACTTTGTGTCCCGACAAGCACGGCGACGTTCTCACCGCGTTTCAGGCATGGGAATTCGCTCGAAATGCAAAGTACCAATTGGAACAAATCGACGCGATGCTAAGGCGCCGCCTTCGCATCAACTCGCCGGCCGGCCTTCAGATTCGAAGCGCCGCGAAGATGCTGGCAACTGCAGGCTGGTGGGCATCGATACTCCTGCCGTTGGCCAAGTCGCTCCTGAAGGACTGTACAGCATTCGCGACGGCCGCGGCACGTCACCGCGGCATCATCGGCGCGGGGGCCGCGTTGACCGACGATGCGATTCGGGAACTCATCTTTGCAGTGCGACCGAATGACGAATCCGTGCTGCCGGCGGCCGCTCTTTCGGCCGCCGCACCGCCGCCGCCGCCCGCCGGGAAGAGAGAGAGCGAAGGGGGCAAGCCGCCGGGTAATGTCGCGACCCCGGATTGGATACGGCAGCACTTTCGCCAGCAACAGTACAAATTACTCGCCGCGCTTTTTGGGGCTGGAGACGTGAAGGCGGAAGCATTGTGCAAAATACTCGACTACACCAACTCAACAACCGCCTCTGAAAACCTTCATCGACGAGTAACTCAAACAAATAAGGGGTTGTGCGAAAAGGCTCAACTCATCGGGGGAACTTGGGAAATCTCATCACGGAAAAGGGATCAATGTCTCTTCTACTATCTCCATCAAAGTAACTGACCGGCAGAAATAGGGACGCTACCATCCCTCATTCTGCCGATTTGCCGGGACATGATGACCCCATCGACAACCGATGGAGGCGTCATGCATCCCGACCCCGATCCTATCCTCATCGAGCGCCGTGCCGTAGCTGACCGTCTCGGCCAGCTCTATCGTCACGAGCGAATCTTACGTCGCCTGCTCCGCCTGCTCCACGACGCGGAGAGGCTCGGACTCCCACTGACCACCGCTGACCACCTACAGCCGCCTGTCGCTCGCCAGCACGAGGGGGGCCGCACCCGTGGCTGACCTAATTCCCCTCCGCGCCGCCGTCGCTGATCCACCCGACGCCGCCGGCCCGATCCTCGTGAGCGCCCGTCGCGCCGCCGCACTGCTCGGCATCGGACTGCGGACGCTCCGCACGATGGACGCCGCCGGGCGACTGCCCGCACCCGTCCGGCTGTCGCCGGGGTGCGTCCGATGGCGACTGGCGGACCTCGATGCCTGGGCCGCTGCCGGCTGTCCCGACCGTGAGACGTGGGAGGCGCGACGCGCCGCCCGGACCTGACCCCATACGCACATCGGGCCGGGTGCCGCCTCTGACAGCACACCCGGCCCGATGCATCGGAGTTACCTATGGACATCGTACCGACCGATAGGCGGGATGGGGAGGCACGTCGCGACGCGGCGCTGCACCTGCTCCGCATCCACCGCGCCGCCGTGGTCCGCGACCTGACCCGCGCCGCCCTCCGGCTCGCCCTCGAGCGCGGCACGCTCACCGCGGACGACGTGCGGGCCGTGGTGCCGATCCCTCCGGGCATCCGCCCGTGCGTGGCCGGGGCCGCGATCCGCGACGCCGCCGGCATCCTGATCCAGACGGGCGAGTACATCCGCTCCCGCCGCCCGGAGGCGCACGCCCGGCCGCTCCCCGTCTGGCGACTGGCCGACGCCGCGGGCGCGGCCGCGTGGCTCGCCGCTCACCCTCCGCTCATCACAACCTGACCACCCGCGACGCCGCGAACCTCCGGCACGTCGCCGGGGGGCCGCACGTCGCATTCCTTCGGAGTTACGTTCATGGACTTCACGCACGCCATTCCCAGCGCGAACGGCCGGCCCGCCGGAGGGCTGGACGGATTCGACGCGGCCGCACCCGCCGCGGAGTACGCGCCGATCCCGCCCGGCATCTATGCCGCCCGCGTCGTGCGGGGCGAGTACACGAGCACGCGGGCCGGGGCCGACGCCTACCGCCTTCGCTTTGAAGTGACGGAAGGCCCGCACGCCGGGGCATCCGTCATTCGCACCCTGACCTTTGGCGCGAAGGCGCTGCCTTACACGAAACGCGACTTGGCACCGTTCGGCCTGACCACCTCCGCGAAGTTGCTGTCACCCTTCCCGGAAGCCGGCCGGGAATACCTCGTGCGGCTCGTGGTCGCACTGCAGCGCGGGGACGACGGGATTGAACGGAACGACATCAAGAAAATCGACCTCGTTCGCGTGGACGAATCGCCGGCCGCCGCGTTCCTGCTCCCCAACGAAAGCGAAGGGGGGCCGAAGTGAACGCGACGCCGTTCAATGTCGGCGCGTACGTTCTCGGCGCGCCGACTTCGCCCCGCTTGCTCGTGAATCATTCCGCCCTGCTCGCCGTCTACGCCGATGGCGACATGAGCGCGAAAGGCGAAGAACGCGCCGCGTACCTCTCGCACTTCGCCTTCGGTGCGGAGATGCAGACGCACTACTCCGCAAACTTCCGATCCGTTCGCGGATACTCCGGGCCGTGCTCGTGCCGTTTCCTCGTGCTGGACATCGACCGGCCGGACCTCGAAGCCGCCCTGACGGACGCCCGCCGGCTCGTGCAGTACATCGACCGACGCTATGCAGAACTCGAAGGCGAAGTGCCGGTCTACTTCTCCGGCTCGAAGGGCTTTCACGTTCTGCTCGAACTGGTTCACGCGCCGCCGCCGGCCGTGGGGTTTCAGAACGTTTGCCGCGCGCTGGCGGGGGGCGTCGCCGCCAGTGCGGGAGTGAAGATCGACACCGCGATTTACGACGTGAACCACATCGTTCGCTTGCCGAACACGCGGCACCCGAAAACCGGGTTGTTCAAGGTACGGCTCGAAACGGAAGGGCTGTTCACGCAAGACTTGGCCGGCATCCTCGAAACCGCGAAACGGCCGTGGGCGAACGGCATTCCGACCGCTCGCCGCCCGGCGGGGCAAATTGAAACCGACTGGAACGAGGCCGCGGCGCGGACTGCCGGCAACACCGACGCCCGCGCCGCGATCCGTCGCGACTTCGGCACCGCCGAACCGCGGGCACCGAAGTACTTCTTGGACTTCCTCCGCTTCGGCACCGAGGAAGGCGAACGGCACGCGACGCTGTTTCGGTGCGCCGCCTGGCTGACGGAGAACGGCGCGCCCCCTTCGCTTTGCTTCGCACTGCTCACCGAACCCGGCCGCGACGTAGGGCTGACGCCCGCGGACGTGGCGAGGCAGATTCAGTGCGGCATCGAACACGCCGCCCGGCAACGGCAGAAGAACAGCGAAGGGGGGAACGCGGCATGACGCCCCCCAACTTCACCACCGGCGCGGAACTGCTCGGCTCGTGGTTCGCGGACGTGGAACGCGGGGAACTGCCCGTGCGGTTCAAGCTGGCGGAACCGTTCGCCAAGCTGGACGTGCGACCGGGCCGGTTGATTCTGCTCGGCGGAGCACCGGGCGGAGGCAAAACGGCCGCGCTTCTCCAAGTGGGCATCGACCTCTTGCGGATGAACGAGGCCGCGAAGCTGCTCGTGGCGAACGTCGAAATGGTTCCGGCGATGCTCGTGGACCGCATCGTATCCCGACTCTCCGCCGTGCCGCTCACCGCGATTACCGACCGCACGTTGACGCGGGACGAACTCGAACGGGTTCGCGCCGCCGTGGGTGCGCTCGCCCCCGTCGCCGGCCGGCTGGCGTTCCTGAACGCGCCGTATTCGCTCGAACACGTCGCCGCCGCGGGCACCGACTTCGCCGCGAACGTGATGATTCTGGACTACATCCAGCGCTTCACCGTGGGCGACGGTTCGGAGGACAAGCGGCAGCAACTCGAAACCGCCGTGACCGTGCTTCGCCGATTCTGTGACGCGGGGGCCGCCGTGCTCGTGGCCGCCGCCGTGGCGCGGCAGAAGAACGCGACCGGATCGACGTACCGCGGGCTGAACCTGGCCTCCTTCCGCGGTTCGAGCGAACTCGAATACGGCACCGACTCCGCCTACCTGCTCGTGCCGGGCGAAGGCAACGGCATCACGCTGCATTGCGAGAAGAACCGTTACGGGGCCGTGGCCGACATCGCGACCGCCTTCGACGCGGATCGGCAGACGTTCACGCCGGCACCGGCCGGGCTGGACGCCTTCGACGCCGCGACGCCCGCCGCCACGAAGAACAGCAAAGCGAAGGGGGGCTGACGTGCGACGCCTGACGATGAAGGAAGTGCGGGAGCAACACGCGGGCATCCTTCCGCCCGATGCGATCCTCCGGCCGGACGAGGACGAGGCACCCGCCCGGCCTGCGCCGCCCTCGAAGCCGAAACGCTGCACCCGCTCCGAACGGTTCGCGACGCTGAACGCCTTCGCCGACTTCGGCCTGGCGGGGCTGACGGGCGCGGAAGCGAAAGTCTGGCTGATCCTGTTCCGCGACACGAAGGGCACCGGCACCGCCCGCACGGGGCAAGCGGACATCGCCCGCCGCGCCGGGTTGAAGCCGCGAATGGTTCGCTACGCGCTGGCATCCCTCGAAGCGAAGGGGCTGGTTCACGTTGTTCGGCGGGGCCGGCTGAACGCGGGGCCGTCCGTGTATCGTGTCCATCCGACCGGCAACGCATGAGGCAACCGATTGCCGCTTGCATGAGGCAATCTGACGGCCGGAACTGAGGCAATGGATTGCCGCTATCCCAGAATGGGACCAGTGCGCCGTCGCCACTGAGCGCTCCGGCGCACACCGAATCGAAAACGAAGGACGTGGCGCGCCGCGTGGCCGCCGGGTATACTTCCACCGCCTTTAGGCCGGCTGACGGGATGCGACCTGAGAACCGCACCTGTCGGCCGGCCGTTCTCAGAAAGGTATCCGTTCCATGCCGAAGCCGTTCAAACCAACCCGCCCGTTTCCCCTGCCTGACGGCGCGGACATCGTTCAGCACGAGGGCCGGCCGCACGCTCGCTTGAAGGAACGCGGCCGCGCCGTGCTGTACCGCGTGACGAAATGCGGAACGAAGTACCTCCGCCCGACGAAACGCTGGTACATCGACGTGCGGGACGCGAACGGTACGGTTCAGCGCGTGAAGGGCTTCACCGACTTGAAGGCGACGGAACAACTCGCCGCCGAACTCGAACGGAAAGCGGCACGCCGGAAGTACGGGTACTCCGATCCCGCCGAAGAACACATCCGCCGGCCGCTCGCCGAACACCTGAACGACTACGCCGCACACCTCGAAGCGAAGGGGAACGCCCCGGAGCACAACCGGGCAACCGTCGCGAAGGTATCCGCGATACTCGCCGGGTGCGGGTTCGTGTTCCCGCTGGACTTGGACGCGGGGAAAGTGTCCGCATGGCTCGCCGATCTTCGCCGGCCGGGGCGACTCGTGGACCTGCCGCCGGGCGAAGCGTTCGCATCGTCGGAAGCCGCGAAGCTGCTCGGCATGACTGTTGACGCAGTTCGCCGATTCGCGGCCCGGCATCGCCTTGCGACCGTGGGACGCGGCGCGGCTCGCAAACTCACCCGCGAATCGGTCGCGACGATAGCCGAGAAGCAGGCGAAGGGGGCCGGCCCGACCACCGCGAACCACTACACCCGTGCGGTTCGTGGCTTCACGCGCTGGCTCGTTCGCTCGAAGCGGATCGGTTCCGACCCGTTCGATTCCCTAACCCTCATGAACGAGGCCGTGGACGTTCGCCGAACGCGGCGCGAACTCACCGCCGATGAACTCACGGCACTGCTCACCGGCACGCGGGCAAGCCCTCGCACGTTCCGCGGGCTTTCGGGCGAAGATCGGTTCATGCTCTACCTCGTGGCCGCGGGCACGGGGTTCCGGGCGAACGCGCTGGCGCATCTGACGCCGGCCGACTTCGACCTGAACGCCGCGACCGTGACAACCGCCGCCCGGTTCGCAAAGAACCGCCGAACGAAAGTGCAACCGCTCCCGGCGGACGTGGCCGAGGCCCTTCGCGGATACCTGACCGGGAAGCTGGCTGGCTCGCCGATCTGGGGCGGAACGTGGAAGAGTGGATGCACCGGCGCGGAAATGCTTCGCCGTGACCTCGAAGCCGTGGGCATTCCCTACGCCGTGGAAGGCCCAGACGGGCCGGAGTACGCCGACTTCCACGCCCTTCGGCACACCTACCTGACCCTGCTCGGGCGCAACGGAGTGGACCTCCGCACGGCTCAGGAACTCGCCGGGCACTCGACGCCGATCCTGACCGCCCGCTACTCGCACCGCCGGCTGTACGACCTGGCCGGGGCCGTGGACCGGCTTCCGAACCTCGTGCCGCCGAAGCCGGGCGCGACCGCGGGGCAACTCCCCCTTCGCATGACCGGCACCGATGGTAAACCCGCCGCATCGGGTGCAGTGCCGGGTGCAGTGCCGGATGCAGTGACGGGGGGCATTCGGTTGCATCGAACTGCACCGAAGTACACTAACGGCCGTTCCGGGGCCGAATCGGATGACATGAAGAAAACGCCTGAAAACAAGCGGCCCGGCGCTGTTTTGCACCGGGCCGCATCGAATTGCTCGGAGTTACCCCGTCAGGATTCGAACCTGAACAAAGAGAGCCAAAATCTCTTGTGCTACCGTTACACTACGGGGTAGTTCAACCTCATTTTGCCGAGTGCGTCCCGTTTTTCAAGCGGGAGTGGTCCTCAGACCCCATCCGCTCACTTCTGGCAAGACGAGAGGCTGTGGGTCGTGAGGGTCTGGCCATCGGAGCGGAGGCGGTCGATCCACGCCTGATATTCGGTCCATGTCATGCGTTCCGGGGGCGGCTCCACCGGGGTCTTGCCAGCGATGTTCACCAAGTAGACCCGCCCTTTCTCCAGCGGCATGTCCGCCGAAAGTTCCCGCCGCAGAAACACCGACTTGCCGTCGAACGCCATGAGGAGTGCCGTGGTGGACTCGCCGTGACGGACAGCAGGCCGAGGAGGGCCATCGCCCGCCATCGGCAGGCTCATCCGTGCGGGGGGAGAAACTCCTTGGGATCCGGCAGGCAGAGCCGTCAGATTCTTGGTGAGAACGTACCAGCAGAAGTAGCAGTGGTTGCTCGTCGCGCCGGGAAACGCGTCCGGGTTGCTCGCCAAGATCTCGTCGCGGATCGCCAGAAGCCCTTCGCGGAAGAGCTTCCCCACGTACGGATGCTTCCGGGCCCGGCGGATGATCGCGGACACGGAATCCGTGTGAATGTTGCCGATGGTGAGTTGATCCAAGTCGGACGCGAACCCGCAACACGGTTTCACTTCGCCGCGCGGATTCACGATGAGCGCTTGGCCCGGGCCCTCGCAGTAATCCTCCTCGAACCAAGTGCCGTCCCAGGGGTCGCCGGGCAGCCCTTCCGCACGCTCCACGGTGGCGAGGTGGTTCCAGTTCAGGGTCATCGTCAAGTCGTCGCTGACCAGCATGTAGCGGCCGAGCAATTCGGACCACTCGAGCACGCCGCCGAGTTCGTCCGCAAGTCGGCGGATCGGTTCGAGCCCCTTGTCCGGACTGCGGCTGGCGTAACTCAGCGAGACGATGTTGTCGCGATCAAACACCCTTCGGGCGGTGCGGCAGTACTCCGCGAGCTTGGCGATGTCCATGCCGTGGAACTTGTCCACGCTGAGGCCGAGTTTTCCGGTGAAGCCCGCGTCGCGGATGGACTTCAGCACCTTCACGAGATGCTTGCCGTTCTCGAACCAAACCCCGTTGGACATGAGCTTGTCGAATCGGAAGCCGAGCTTCGCGGCCCGCTCGGTGATCGCGACGAGAAACTCGGGATAGAGGAACGGTTCGCCGCCGGTGAAGCCGAGGATTTCGATGCCAGCTTCGCGAGCCTGCTCCAAGAACCGAATGGCGGGCGGGATGGCGAGGCGATCCGTCCACTCAATGGGCACGCAGCAGTGGGGGCACGCGAGGTTGCACTGGTAGGTGCCGGCGAAGGAAAGGTAGTTCGGGCGGAACGTGCGGGTTCGTCGCCGCACAGGGCGTGCGTCACCGCGGGAGAGACTCGGCACTTCGTTCATGTTGTCAGGATATGTCGTCGAGCGCACAGACGAGCCGCGTCACCAAGGGCTCCCCGCGTTCGCCCGATTGCAGGGCGAGCGTGGCCAACGCGATCGCGAGCGGTTCCGTCATGTCGATCGGGCGGCTCGTGGTGCCGTATTCGCGGCCGCACTGCACCAGCCAGTGCGCCTTGAACCGCTGCAAAAGTGCGACATGTCCTTCGCGTTCGTCCGAAATCACGGCTTCGCGATACGGGGAGCCTTCGGTGAAGGCGGTGATGTCGCGTCCGGGATACGCCACGAGTGTGACGTACCCCAAGTGCCGGCCGTTTGCGTGGATCGAACGCCGGATGCGTTTCGGCTCGTTGCGGCCCGGCCCGCTCATGCCTTCAGGATAACCGAATCACTGCGGAGGTGCCGCCGGTTGGTTGAAGCCCGCCTGCTGGATCGGATTGGCCTGCGTCTCGGTGAGTTCGGTGAGGAACTCCTTGGCCGGGGCGTAGCTCGGGTCCGCTTGCAGTGCGAGTTGCAGTTGCTGGCGGCTGGCGTCCGCTTGGCCGAGGTGATCGTGCAGGCCCGCGAGGTTGTGCCGGGCCTGCGCCTCGGGCATCACCTTGGTGAGCGTAGCGAGTGCGGCGTCCCACTGGCCCGCGCGGGCTTGGCAGAATCCGAGGGTCTTGCGGTAGCTGCGGTTCTCCGGATCGAGCTTCAGCGCGGCATCGCACATGGCGACCGCGCCGTTCCAATCCTTCCACTGCGCCCGCTTCATCGCCAGTTCGTGCAGCACGTCCGCGTCCTTCGGATAGTGCTTGAGGTACTTGTCGTACGCCTCGGCGGAGTGTTCCTTGTCGCCAAGTTTCGCGTACATCCGAGCGATGCCGAGCAGCGCGTCCTTGTGCTTCGGGTTCTGCTTGAGCGCCCGCTGATAGCAGGCGCGAACCGAGTCGAGGATCTCGTCCTTGTTCGCGGGCGGCGGATCGGCCAGCGCCACTTGCAAGCGAGTGTCCGCCATCGCGACTTCAAACTCGGGCGAGAGCGGCCCCTTCTTGCGCGGCGCGGCGGTGACGATGTCCGGCGTCGCGGACGCCGGCAGCTTGGAACTCGGCACCGCGACCGGCGAGGGCGAACCGCCCTGCGGCAGGATGTTGTTCGGGTACTTGTCGCCGTTCTTGCAACCGGCGGTGGCGGCGAGGAGGGAGCCGAAGACGAGCCACTTCTTGAATTGACGGCCGTCCATGGCCACCTCGGTTGTTGCCGCCCGATTCTTTCACTGAAACTCGGCAATAAAGCTCGCCGAGGCCTCGACCATCAGGTCGCGCGTGAGATGCACGGGTTGACGTCTGTATCGGCAGATGGATTGGACAATTTCCAACAAATCCCTGCAGTCGGAGGCTCTGGGCGAGCGACCGCGGGTGTAGTAGCGCTCGTAAAGGAAGTCGACGGCGTCGGCGGCGTAATTCATGCCGAGCCGTTTGCACTGGCCGGCGAAGATGCGCTCGTACACCGGGCGGTCCGGGGCCAGCACTCCCACCTTGTGCCGGATGCGGCGAAGGAACGCATCGTCCACCAGCGACTTCGGATCCAGGTTCGTGCTGAAAATGATGAGTTGCTCGAACGGCACCTGAAACTTCTTGCCGCTCGCCACCGTGAGGAAGTCGTGCCGGTCTTCGAGCGGCAGGATCCACCGGTTGAGCAGTTCCTTGGGGCTGCACTGCTGGCGGCCGAAGTCGTCGATGAGGAAGACGCCGCCGTTCGCCTTGAAGTGGATCGGCGCCTGGTAGAAGTTCGCTTCCGCGTTGTACCGCAGGTCGAGCATCGAGAGGTTCAATTCGCCGCCGGTCACGATCACGGGACGGCGGATCTTCACCCAACGCTGATCGGACGAACCGCTGTTGAGCAACTTCCGCACGGTGGCGTCGGCTTCATCTCCGAGGTCGTCCGGCGTGTCGTCCAGCGTGTGGAGCGACGGATCGTATACGGTGATGATGTTGCCGTCCGCGATGAAGGCGTACGGGATGTACACGGAGCCGCCCATGGTGTTCATGAAGTCGCCGATGGCGCGGGCCATGGCGGTCTTGCCGTTGCCGGGCGGGCCGTAGATGAACACGCTGCGGCCGCTGATGATCGCGGGCCCGAGCGCGGTGAACATGTCCTCTTTCAGCACCAAGTGTCCGAACGGGGCACGGAGCGCTTCGGGAAAGCACTGCAACCCGGTGACCGTCTGCCGGTAGCACTGCTCGACGTAATCTTCGAGCGGCACGGGGGCGGGGCCGACGTAGGCGCACTGCGTCATTGCGTCCTGCGCCCGCTTGCGTCCGAGGTCCGTGAGGCTGAACTTGTAGCTCACTTCGCCGACGAGATCGCCTCCGTCCACTTGAAGGGACTTGTCATCCTTCAGGTAGCGCAGGCTGTCCTTGATCACCTTGAACGGGAGGCAGAGGAGTTGGGCGAGATCGCGTCCGAGCATGGAGCCGCGGGTGTAGACCGCGCGCAGGATGCTGTCGTTGATGAAGGCGGGGGCGAGCCCGGCTTCCTTCAGCGTCTCGGGCTGCGCGGGCGCCTCGGGCGCCGGGTTCGCCTCCCAATCGACCACCGCGTGACGACTCAGACCCATGATGCACTCCAATGCGGAACGCGGAGTTCGGAATGCGGAATGAAGAAAAACGGTGCTCCGTCATTCCGCATTCCGAACTCCGCATTCCGAAATCACTTCTTCCACTTGCCGCGAGTGATGATGAACAACGACACGGCCCCGAGGCCGACGCGGCCATGATGACGCCGTTCTGCTTCTTGAAGTAGTTGCCCCAATGCTCGACGAAGCCGGACCAATAGCTGCCGAGAATCGGGGCGTGGGAGGAGGTGTCGGCGGCGGATGCAGGCAACGCGATCGCCGAGACGGCGAACACCGCGAGAAGCATCGGCAGGATCGGTGTGCGGTTCATGTGGTTCGTCGTGGTGCAAGGCGTTCGCTTCCGCCTCTCCCCGCCGGGGAGAGGTCGCCGTTCCGATGCGCATGCATCGGAACGGCGGGTGAGGGGTCTTGGCTTCGAAGCCAACCCCTCACCCGGTTTGTGGCCGTATTCGCGGTCCACAAACTACCCTCTCCCAACGGGGAGAGGGTCAATTCGTCAGTTGCTCGGAGCGGAACTCGTGTTGGTCGTGGTTCCGCCGCCCATCGCGCCGCCGCCGCCTTGGGCTCCGGGCAGTCCGCCCAGGTAGCCGGCCTGTTGTTGGCGAATCGTGGCGGCGGTGAACGAGGCCGGCATGCCGAGCGTCGGCGTGTCGTGGACGAAGATCTCGTACGGCGTCGGGTTGCCGATCGCCGGCTGGGCGCCGAGGTACTTCATCACGGTGGCGGCCCGCTTCTGCGTCAGTGTTTCGCGGTCGCCAGCGATCTTGTCCAAGTTGTCGTTCGTCGCCTCCAAGTCGCGGGCGGCTTGCAGGTACAGCCGGGGTTCCGGCGAGGGCCGCGTCTGGGCGAGCGAATCGAGCTTCGCCATGCCGGCGGGCGTCAGTTTCTCCGACCCCTTCTCGAAGTACCAGTTCCAGATCGTCTGGTTCATCACCGTTCCGTTGTTCACCTGCTGGGCGAACGGAGCGATGACTTCGCTGCGGGCGGTCGCGTTGTAGCGTTCGGGCCAGCAGGGATCGACGAAGGAGCGGTACACGCCGCCTCCACCCGCCGCTCCGTCCCGGTCGCCGTGGTTGTGGGTGCAGCCGATTCCGCCGGACACCAGCACGGCCGCGGCCGCGACCCGCATCATTCGCTTCATGACTCTCCTCCTTGAGAGATCCGGCCGCAGCCGGTGAATCAACCCTTGAGCAAGTTCTTCTGGATCTGGATGGCCGCGGGGCCGACCAGGACCACGAAGATGGCGGGGAAGATGAAGAGGACCAGCGGGAAAATTAGCTGGACCGCCGTCTTCGCCGCCTTCTCCTCAGCCAATTGCCGCCGCCGTGTCCGCATCGAGTCGGACTGCACGCGGAGGGCTTGGGCGATGCTCGAACCGAAGCGGTCGGCCTGGATCAGGATGGCCGCCAAGCTTCGCACGTCGTCCACGCCCGTTCGCACGCCCAAGTCGTGCAGCACTTCACGGCGCGGGCGGCCCATCTGCAACTGCAAGTTCGCGAGTTGGAATTCCTCGCAAATCGTTTTCGCGTGCCCCTTCATCTCCTCGGTGACCTTGCGGAGCGCGGCATCCAGACCGAGGCCGGATTCGACGCACACCACCAGCAGGTCCAAGGCGTCCGGCAGGGTCAGGAAGATTTCCTTCTGCCGGCTCGTCCGCAGGTGCCAGAGGGCCATCTGCGGAAGGTAGAACCCGAGTCCGCCGAGGATCACCGTGTATTGAATCGACTTCATGGTGAAGCCGTCTTTGAGAATGAAGAAGAAAAGGGCTGGAAGGAGGAAGCCGACCAGGCAAACTACGCGGATTCCGGCGAATACGGAAGCTGCCTGTTCGCTGCGGAAGCCCGCGTTGGCGAGTTTGATTTTCAGCGAGTTTTTCTCAAGTTCGCTCTTGGGCTGCATCGAGCCGCCGAGGCTCGTGAACATGTCCTTGAGCCCGGCGAACTTGTTCTTGTTCTCCAGTTGGGCCATCTCGATTTCGACGAGCGACTTCGGGCGGCCGAGTCGCTCCAAGCGTTCCTCCGCCTGGCTGTTCCGGCTCGAGATCATGGACAGCACCCAGAACGTGCCGGCGACGATCGCGCCGAACACGAACAGCGGGGCCATCTCGTCCATTGACAGGAACGCGAACAGTTCCACGGGAGAATCCTCTGTTGCATCGCGAACCGCAAGCGGTCCGCGTCACGAACGGGTGTATCGCGAACCGCTTGCGGTTTCGCGGATCAAACCTTGATGTCCACGATCTTCTTGATCGCGTAGCTGCCGATGAGCATCAGCACCACGGCGCCGATGGACATCTTGATCCCCATCGGGTCCTTCCAAAGGGCCTCGATGTAGTCCGGCTTCATGTACATCATCATGAGGAACAACCCGATGGGCATGGCGATGAGCACCACGCCGGACAGGCGTCCTTCCGCGGTCAGCGCCTTCACCTGCCCGAGGATCTTGAACCGCTCGCGGATCACGTGCCCGATGCGGTCCAGGATTTCCGCCAAGTCGCCACCGGTCTGCCGCTGAATCGCGACGCTGGTGACGAAGAACCGCAGGTCCAGGTTCGGAACGCGGTCGCACATGCCCTTGAGGGCTTCTTCGAGCGGGATACCGAGGTTCTGTTCCTCGTACACGCGGCCGAACTCCTTGCAGATCGGCGCGGGCATTTCTTCCGCAACGACGTGCATGCCGGCGGCCAGCGAGTGCCCGGCCCGGAGGGCCCGGGCCACCAGTTCCATCGCATCCGAAAGCTGCCCGGCGAACTTCTTCAACCGACCGGCCCGCTTCGTGTACAACCAGATCCACGGCAGCGAGAAGCACAGCGCCGCCCCGATCGGGATCACGTACAGGTTCACCGCCCACCACGAGGCGAGACCGCCGAACGCGGCGAGCCCGAGCGAGATGCCGAAGAGGATGCTCGGTTTGATGTTCACGTCCGCCTGCTCGAACATCCTCGTGAGGTTGAAGAACTCGGGCATCATGCGGTCCAGGATGGTCCGCTTGTCCACCTCCTGAAGCGCCTGCTTCAGGAGCATGTCCGAGGAGGAATCCTTGCGCATGTTGCGGCCGACGAGTTCGTCCAAGCGGTCCGCGGCGCGGCCGTCCGTCTTCTTGGACAGCGCCGTGACCACGAGCATCACCGCGGCGATGACGAGCCCGCCGATCATCAGCGGAAGCAGCGTTGCGAAGTCCATGTGTGCGAATCCCGTTGAGCGGTGAATGACCCTTGCTGGCACGTCGGGCTCGGTCAATCCTTCATGAGCACGCGTTCGGCGAACATGTTCGAGGGCAGTTTCACGCCCTTGGCCTCCAGCCGGTTGATGAACGTCGGCCGCACGCCGGTCGCTTCGAACTGACCGTACGCCCGGCTGTTCTGATCGATGCCCACCTGCCGGTAACGGAACACTTCCTGCATGATGATGATGTCCTGCTCCATGTTCATCACTTCCGTGATGCTGGTGATCTTGCGCGGCCCGCCCTGCAGGCGGTTGGCTTGGATGATGAGGTCGATGGCGGAACTGATCTGTTGCCGCATCGCCTTCACGGGCAGTTCGAAGCCGCCCATCATGATCATGGTTTCGAGCCGGGTGAGTCCTTCGCGCGGGGTATTGGCGTGCAGCGTGGCCAGCGAACCGCCGTGGCCCGTGTTCATGGCCTGGAGCATGTCCAACGCCTCGGAACCGCGGACTTCGCCGATGATGATCCGCTCGGGCCGCATACGCAGGGCGTTCCGCACGCAGTCGCGACACGTCACCGCGCCCTTGCCTTCGATGTTCGGCGGCCGCGTTTCCAGCCGCACGACGTGGTCCTGTTGAAGCTGCAGTTCGGCCGCGTCCTCGATCGTCACGACGCGCTCGTCGCCGGGAATGAAGCTCGAGAGCGTGTTGAGCAGCGTCGTCTTGCCGCAACCCGTGCCCCCCGAGATGAGCACGTTCAGGCGGGCTTTGATGCACGCCTCCATGAGCATCGCCATTTCCGGGGTGAACGCCTTGTAGTTCAGCAGGTCTTCGAGCTTGAGCGGGTTGGCGCCGAAGCGGCGGATGCTCAAGCTCGGGCCGTCCAGTGCGATCGGCGGGATCACCGCGTTCACACGCGAACCGTCCGGCAGGCGGGCGTCCACCATCGGGCTGGTTTCATCCACGCGCCGGCCGACCTTCGACACGATGCGGTCGATGATCTGCAGCAGGTGGTCGTTGTCGCGGAACTTCACTTCCGTCTTTTCGAGCTTGCCGCGCCGTTCGACGTACACCTTGAACGGGCCGTTCACCAGGATGTCCGAGATGGTCGGATCCTTGAGCAGGATTTCGAGCGGGCCGAAGCCGAGCGTCTCGTCGAGCACCTCTTCGATGAGCTTTTCGCGCTCGATGCGGTTGAGCAGCGGGTTCTCGGTGTCGCACAGATGCTCGATGACGCGGCGGATGTCGCGCCGCATGGCATCGGACGAGAGATCGCGGACGCGGGTGAAGTCGAGCCGCTCGACGAGCTTCGAGTGAATCTGTCGCTTGAGGTCGTCGAAGTTCTTGCTGCCGCCGCTGCTGCCGCCGATGGTGCTGGGGCTGGTGAGGCGCGAAATCCCGCTGGCCCCGCCGCCGTTGCTGAGGTTGCTGAGCTTCGAGATGCCCTGTTGGAGCCGGCTCATCTGCGTCTCGGGTGTGGATTCCGACCGTACTTGTGTGGAGCCTAGAACACGGATCGGGCCGGAGCCGAAATTTCGCCGAAGCGTGCAGCTCGTCACAATCGCTACAAACGGGCGCGAACTCGCAAGCGGTTCGCCGAACCGCGGGTGCCTCGTTCGACGGACCGATCAATCACTTCTTGGAGAAGAAGCCCCACTTGCTGCTCTTCACATCGCTCACGGGGCTGACGGGCTTGCCGTACAGGGCTTGAGCCAAGCCCGAGATGCTCTGCTGAACCTTGCTCTTCGGGGCGGTGAGGATCAGGGGGTGGCCGGCGACCCGCGCCCCGACCACGGACTTCGTATCGTTCGGCACCTGCCAGAAGATCGGCTTCCCGATCACTTCCTCGGCCTTCTTCGCGCTAATGCCTTCGTCCATGATTTCCGCGCCCTGCCGATTCACGACGACGCGGACCTTGTCCGCGAGCGTGTCTTCCTGGCCGAGCGTATGCACCAGCCGCACGACGTTGCGCAGGCTCGAAAGTTCCAACTGGGCCGTCAGCATGATCACGTCGGACATGCGCAAGGCCATCAAGTCTGTCGGAAGCAAGGACTTGCTCAGGTCCAGCACCAAGTGCGTGTAGCTGATCTTCAGCAGGTTCAAGATGCGTTCCACGTGTCCTTCGTGGATGGATCCGACCTCGGAGATTTCCAGCGGATGGCGGAGGATCGAAAGGTTGCTGCGCTCGTGCTTCGCCATCGCGCGGCGGAGGAAGTTCATGTCCAGCCGCTCGATGTTGCGGGCGAGGTCCGCGATCGAAATGTTCTCCACGCCGGTCACTTCGAGCGCGATGTCCGCATCGCCGAGGGCGAGGTCGAGATCAATGAGGGCGACGGAGTTGGCCGGGTCCGCGGCAAGCGTGGCGGCGAGGTTCACAGCCAGCGTGGTGGTACCGACGCCGCCGCGGGAGCCGAGCACGGCGATCATGCTCGAGGATCCCGTGTTGCGGGCCGTGGATCCCTGCGACGCCTCGATGCCGGTGCTGCTCCCTTCACCCAGCGAACGGCGCAGGGCCGTGAGCATGTCTTCCAGCGACACCGGGTGCGTGAGGAAGTACTTCGCCCCCTTCTGGAGCGATTGCAGCAGGGCTTGGTGATCGTGGCTGATCGTGAGAATGGGCAGTTTGGGATTCTGGGCCGAGAGTTGGCCGATCATCGCGAGCGCCTTTTGCTTGTCGGCGTCCAACGCGACGATGGCCAAGTCCGGCACCGACGTTTGGATCACTTCGTCGAAGTAGTCGTAGCGGGCGCACTCGGCTTCGAGCCAGACGAAGTCCACGCCGAGGAGCAGCGTGCGAAGGGATTCGCGGGTCGATTCGGTCGGGTCCACGATGGCGACGCGTTGCATGATCGTGTGTCTCGTCTCAGGGTGTACGACCGAAACCCGGTTTCACTGGGAAACCGGGTTTCGCGAGGCGTTTACAGCACCCGGCTTCTCAAACGAAACCGGTTTCAGTCCCTTACTTGGGCGGAGCGTCCGGGCTCTCTTCCGCCGGCGGTGCGGTCGGCGCCGCGGGGACGGCCGGGGCTGTCGGGGCGGCCGGCAGGGCCGCAGGCACCGGAGGCAGGCTTGCTTCCGGCTCGGGCACGCTCACCGGCACCGGGGGCAGGGCCGCGGGCATCGGCTCCGTCGTCACCGGCAGCGATTGCGGAGCCGGGTTCGGCACCGGGAAGGCGGCCGGCCGCCCCGCTGCAACCGTGTGCGACGGAACCGCACATCCGTTCGCGTTGCAATTGCCCGCCGCGTTCGGCCCGCTGCACACGTTGCCGGCACACGGGAAGGTCGCGATGGTCGGGTCGCACTTGTAGGCGGCGTTGTAGCAACGACCGTTCCACACCTTGCGTTGGCCGCGGGGCGCTTCCAGGATGCCCTCCAAGAATAGTTCATAATCGTCCGGCGTGCGGGTTTCCCGGCCCGGAAGGCGGCGAGGAACCTGGTTGCAGTCCATCGCATGCACCAGACGCGGAGTCACGAGAATCACCAGTTCGCTCTCGCGTTCCTCGTGATTCACCCGGCTGAAGGCGGTGCCGACGAACGGCAGATCGCCCAGCACCGGAATCCGGGACGACGACGCCTGGACGCTGTTCTGGATCAGGCCGCCGATCGCGAACGTCTGGCCCGATTCGAGCATCACCGCACAGCGGGCGCTCTGTTCGGTGAAGCCCGGCGTCGACCCGAACACCGTCGTGATGCCCAAGCCTTGGTTCACCGCGGTGACCCGCGGGTTGATCTCCATCCAGATCTTGCCGTTGCCGTAAACGATCGGGAGCACGTCGAGTTCGGTGCCGAACGGCTGAAGCACGACGCCGGGGCCGTTGATGCCCGAGGCCGGGCTGAGGATCGCCTGCTGACCACCCGCACGGAACTGGGCCGGGCGGCCGGTCTGCGTCACGACCCGCGGTTCGGCCAGGAACTTCGCGAGGCCTTCCGTCCGCAGGGCTCGCATGGCCCCGAAGAACTGGGCCGGCACGATGCCCAATTGCAGGTCGGCGTCCGGGCTGAAGGTCGCCGTACCGCCCACGGCTGTCGGAGGCGTGAGCAGGCCGCTCAGCACGCTGGCGAACTTGACCGTGCCGCCGTTCACCGCAAAGTCGTAACCGCGGGAGCGGATCTCGTTGCGATCCACGGACGCGATCACCACGTCGATCTGGACCTGTTGCACACCGCCGATCTGGATCGCGTTGATGACGTACGGGTTGGCAGTGGCACTCGATCCGGTCGCGGCCGCAGAGGCATTCACGCCCGGGTTCGCAACTCCAGCCCCTTGGCTCCCTGCCGCGTTGGTGAGGCCCGGCAGCATGCCGTTCACGAGCCGCACGATGTTCTCACCGTCCTGCGGGCTGGTCACGTAGCCTCGCAGCATGACGATGTAGCCGGGCCCGCCCTGCACGATCGGGATGCCGCCGCCGTCCGGAGTGAACTCGGCCGAGGCGGTCACGGTCGCGGTCGGGAAGGCCGTCTGGATCAGGCGGTTCAGTTCGATGAACGACGCCTTGAGCTTCGCCTTCTCGGCCTCGTAATCCTTGCGGACGAGGATCTCGTATTCAAAGAGGCGATTGTCCTTGTCTTGCAGAGACAACCGGGCGAGGCCTTCCTTCACGCCCGTGATCAACAGCCGGTCCGGATTCGTGGGGTCGGCGCGAACGGTCACAAAGCCGTCCGGGCTCACCGCGAAGGTCTTGAGGCCGCCCATCCCCATCTTCGGGTCGAAGCGGACGACGCCTTGGAAGGGCACCACGATGGACCCGGTCTTCGGATCCACCTTGGCGTCGATGATCGGATCCTTCAGCACGGGCTGGCCCGTCTTGGGCTGGACCGCCTCCGGCTGAGCGTAGGCGACCGCCCCGGCCAGTCCGGCCGCCAACAGCAAACCCGCACACAGGCGGGGCCAGCGGGCATGGTTCGTCGGGTGCATCCGTTCACCTCTCCTCGCAATGGAAGACGGCCGAGCCGTCTCTCAGTACCGATCGGGAGGAACCGGGGGCTGAATGTGCGGAGCGAACCCTCCATGAGTCGCTCCGCAATCCGGTTCCGTCAATTGTTCAATCCACCTTCTCAGGGGTCGGCGTCTTGTCTTGCTTCTTCTCACGTTCGACCAGCTTGCCGTTCTCGTACTCGCCCAGGAACTTCCACTCGCCGACGGCGACTTCCTCGTAGCGGAACTCCGTGGTCTTCTCGGCCGTGTGCCGCGTCACCACCCGGATGTTCTTCGCGGGCGCGGGGCCGGGCTTCGGCTCGAACTCATCCCGAGGAGCCGGCTTCGGTTCAGCCTTGCCCACCAGCGACTTCGTGATCCACTGCCCCTTGCCCAGGCCCGTCCGCAGCGTCTGCTTGTCGTTGGCCAACGCTTCCAAGTCCGTCACCGCGTCCGCGGCCAAGTCCTTCGGAAGCTCGACCAGCTTGAACTTCGTCGCGATCAGGTCCTTGGTCAGTTGCGTGCCGGCCGCGATGTCGTCGGCGGCCGCGGGCACCTTCACGAGTTCGGTCTTCGGCGCGGGCGAAGTTCCTTCCTTCGGTTCGTTGTCGTTCTTCGGCTGACCGTCCGCTTCACCCGTTCCGCCGCCGGGGCTCTGGATCTCGCCGCGCTCCAGCAAGCTCACCACCTTGTCGATTTCGTAGCCCTTCTCGTGCTCGCTGATCTTGTCTTCCTGGTTCCGCAGCACGAGCGTCATTTCGCAGTGCCGGGCACGGGCCAATTGGATCAGCAGGGCCTGCTTGCCGGTCACGGCGAAGGACACCGTGCTCACGCTTTGGAATGTCCCTTGTCCGTTCGCCGTCTGCACGTTCGCGTCCACCGCCAGCACCAGCATGTTCACGAGGATCGGCATCACTCGAACCTTATTGCTCAACGTCACGCTGGCGATCACATCCACCTTCGAGCCGGGCAACACGAACCCGTGCACCGAGTTCTGCAGGTTGATCGGGAGCGACACCATGGCCATGCCCGGGGGAATGCTGACGAACACCCCCTTGGACAAATCCGCCTTGTTGATCATCTCCTCGGCCCGGATCGTGCGGCTGAGCCGCTTCTCGAGCAACTCCTCTTCCGCCTCGATGATGCCCGAGGGCACGGCATCCTTGGCCACGCTCTTCCGCTTGAGGACGTTCTTCAAGTCTTCCTTCGTGTACGACGTACCGACCGTCAGATCTTTTGCGGCCACGATCACGTCGACTTTCTCGACGGCCGCGGGCTTCGCGCTCATCTGGGAAGTCAGGAAGGCGGCCACCAGGCCGCACCCGACTGCCACGACCATCAACACGATGTTTTTCTGCTTCATGGGTGCGACCCCTCGGAGGTCTTGTGGTGATCCTGTGTGGCGCAGTTCGGTGCGCCGCCGGTGGCGTTCGCTGCTGAGGGGAAGCGGCGAACGGAAAGCGAGGCGTGGGGAATCGCGGCCTCCGGCCGCACTCCGCCTCCCGAAGCCACACGGCTCCGGGCGACCGGCCCCGTTGACGGACGGAGCCGAATCCCATCTCGACGTGTTCGTGAACCTGGGGAACTTTTCCCGGTCGCGGTCGGTTTGCCGAAACTGCCCCGGCTGCCGCCTACCTCGACCTTAGCGGATCGTCCCGATCTTCGCGGGACGACGCCTTTGATTCCCCGACCTAAGTTTCGTCACCGCGGGTCGGGTTCCTTCAATCTTTCCAGATGTAGGGACTGTGCCGAACCTTCGCAGTTTCCCGGTTCTTCCCGGATTCGCGGTTCCACACGGGAACCGCGGACTTCTCAGCCGTTCAAAATCAGCATGTACCAAAGGTAGAGCAGGAATCCGACGCAGAGCGGAATTCCGTAAGGCAGCTTCACCCAGCGGCTGCGGCGGTCTTCGGCCCGCTTCGCGGCCTGAAGCGGGTTGCCCGAGGCGAAAAGCTGCAGGTCCATCATGATTTCACCGAGCGTGCCCGCGTTCTGCTTGAACTGGCGGCGGATCAGGATCATGGCCATTCCGAAGACGCCGCCGGCGATCGCGCCGAAGCAGAAGGCCCAGAAGACGACGCCGAGGCCGTGGAGGCCGGTGGGGCCTTCGACGCCGAAGTAGGCGCCGGCCCAGGCCCCGAATCCCATTTGCATCTTCACGTCGCCTTCGCCGACGCCGCGGATGGCGAGCATCGGGAACAGCAAGGCGAAGCCGAGCAGCGTGCCCATGAAGGCTGTGGAGAACCCGCCCTGCCCGCCGTCGATCGCGATGCCCGCGTCGTGCAGCAGACCCAAAGCCCAGCCGCTGAGCACGAGCGGGAGCGTCACCCAGTTCGGCACCTTCAGCGCCCAGCCGTCGATGAACGCGGCGAGCACCATGCCGAAGCAGATCACGACGAGCGGGCCGTAGTTGTTTCCTTCGGGCGACACCGCCGCCCAAATCTGGTGGCTCAGGAACGCAGCACCGACCCACAGCGCCGCGTAGAGCGGCAGCCGGGCCAGTTTCACCAGGAACTCGCGGTCGATTCCCAAGTCGTCCGCCGCAGGGGCGGCCGCGGCGAGGGGGGCGGTCGGAGTCAGCAGGTCTTGAGCCATCGGAGCAAATCCTCGTTTCAGGGTACGGTGGAACTCATGCTCTCGTGCCACTCGCGCAACGAGCCGAGCCAACCGGCCCGGCCCGCACAGCACTCCTCCAAGCCGCCCGACTTCGATCAGCTGCTGCTGGTCGTCGTCGAGGACGGCGGCTTGATGGCGGAACCGACGAAACTAAACGTCGAGTTCGCGTTGCCGCCCAGCGTGGTGATGGCGGCGATGCACACGACCACGATCAGGGCCAGCATCACGGCGTATTCCACGGCGGTCGGGCCGTCTTCCTTCTTGAGGAAGTTGACCACGGTCTTCGTCATTGCGCGCATGTTTCGATCTCCCGTTGAAGTTGAAAAGACTCCTGACATCGGTGACCTCGGCGTGATGCGGGGTTCCCCGTCCCCTCATCCCGCCGGCCTCGGATCAAGAACCCGAGGGCCCGGTCGCATTTTGCAAAGTCGAGTTCGAGTACGCGGCATTCGTCGTGTTCCCGATGTTGCTGACCGAGATCACCACGGCGATGATCAAGGCGAGAACCACGGCGTACTCCACTGCGGTGGGGCCGTCTTCCTTCTTCAGGAAGGCGATCACGGCCCGCGAAAACCGGCCGATCATGGCTTCACTCCGAAGCGTCGCGAGGGTGAGGGCCGATCGGCCCGTTCCGTCGCGGCATGGCGGGTGCCCGGATTCGGCTTGCGCCGCTCGAAGGGTCCGAACTTGCGGGGCGGATGTCGCCATCTCGACCGGCTTCGTTCAAGTCCCTGCGGCACATTCGGAATCGGGAGCGGATGCTGAGTCGCGGCGGCAGCGTCTGACGTTCGACTCACGCCCCAACCGTAGGTCGCGTCGCGGAGCGAGTCAAATTGCGTGAAGGTGGATTTCCAGCGGAATTGCAGGCTTTTCCGATTATGCAGGCGGCACCGAGCTGCGCCGGATCATGCTCCCGCGCGAATTGTTGAGGCCCGGCCCGAGTGGAACGCCATCCACCCCGCCGAAACCGTGAGTTCCCGAGCCGCGACGGCACTCACGCCTTGTACTTCGGGTTGGCCGCGAGGTAAGCCTGCACGCGATCGGTACGGGTGATGGCGTCCGCGAAGAACTTCACGGCTTCCACAAGTCGTTCATCGGGCTCGGCACAACTGAAGCGGAGGAACCCGGCCCCGGCCGCGCCGAAGCACTCGCCGCCGAGGCATGCCACGCCTTTCTTGTCGTCCGCCCCTTCCAGCAGGTACATGGCCAAACCGTGCGAGGTGATGCCGAGACGCTTCGCGATCGGCTCCACCTTCGGGAAGACGTAGAACGTGCCCTTCGGCATCAGCACGGTGACGTCCGGGACTTGTCGAAGCGCGTTCACGAGCAGTTCCACTTTCTTCTGGAACTTCGCCATCGTCTCGTTGCGTTCGGCCGTATCGTTCTCCAATGCCGCCTTTCCGGCAAGTTGCACGAACGGCGGGGCGCACGAGAGCGTGCTGTTGATCATTTTGCCGATCAGTTCGGCGAAGCGGGGCGAACTCACCGCGTATCCGCACCGCCAGCCGCTCATCGAGTAACTCTTCGAGAACGTGTACGCCGCCACGACATGGTCCATCATGCCGGGCTCGGCGAGGATGCTATGGTGCCGCCCCTCCCAGATCATGTGGCAGTAAGGCTCGTCCGAGAACACGGCGATATTCGTGCCGCGAACCAGGTCCGCGATCGCTTTCAGGTCTTCTTTCGTCGCGACGCCGCCGGTCGGATTGTGCGGCGAGTTGAGGAAGATCGCCTTCGCCTTCGGCTCGGTCTTGATGAAGCGTTCAATGTCCGCGAGGCCGGGGCGGAAGGCGTTCTCCTGCCGCAACGGCACGTACACCGGCTTCGCCCCGCGACGGCTGATGTTCGGTTCGTACGTGGGGAACGCGGGTTGGAACACGAGCACCGCGTCGTCCGGCTCCAAGAACAGTTCGCAGAAGAACTGCTCGAAGGGCTTCGCTCCGGGAGCCACCACGACGTTGTCCGCCGTGGCCGGAATGCCGAACTCGTCCTTCACCGTTTTCGCGATGGTGGCGCGGAAGTCCGGCAGGCCGAGCGAGGGGCAATAGCGCGTCTGGCCGGCGTCGATGGCCGCCTTGCCGGCTTTCAAAGCGGACGTGGCGCTGGGATACGGGCTGTCCCCGATCTGCAGTTCGATCACGTCCTTGCCGCCGGCCTTGAGCTTCTTGGCGACCGCGAGCACGTCGAACGCGGTCTCGGCGGTGAGGCCGCTGGCGAACTTCGAAAGCGTGGGCATCATGAACACTCGTCGGGTTCGGGATGCCGCTTATGTTACGAGGCCGACGCGGCTTCCTCGCGTGTTGAAGTGATGTCCCGGCGGTCCCGGGCCACACAGTTGCGAATCAACGCAATCGATTCAGGCCGTCTGGAAGAAATATCTCGTTTGTGCATCGCGGAGATTGCGCGGTTGCAAAGGCATTTCAAAAGGTTGTCGAATTCGTTCAGCACAACAAGTTTGGCCCGGAACTCCACCTCTCGCATGAAATCGTGAGACCCGGACGAAAGAATTGCGCGTGCCGCGATTCGCCGATGTTTCGCACGGCTAACGCCTGTTTCCGAAGGGCGAGGGCGCGATTGCAAATTCCAAACTCCTGCTCCGAAATTCCGCAGGCATGTACTACTTTCCGTCCAACCCGGATCTCCCCACACGAGCCGGTCCGAGGCTGCTCGGTATCCCACCCGGCAACACAGGCTCACCCCCCTACCGAAGGAGAATTCATGCTCGCCCAACTCCGTCACTGGTTCGCACCTGTTCGCAAACCGATTCGCTCACGGCTCGGCATCGAGATCCTCGAAGGGCGTGATGTGCCGTCCGTCGTGTCCGCAATCACGGCCGACTTCAACGGCACGAAGATTCCCGCCGGCGATGCGCTGTGGTTCAGCGGCGCCATCGCCGTGAGCGGACTGCCGAAGGCGGCCCAAGCGACCCTTCATGTGGAGAACGGCGTCATCGATTTCACCGCATCGGGCGTGCCCTACCACGTGGCCGTTCCAAACGGCGTCATCCTCTTCACACCGGGCGCCAATTCCGCATCGACTTCGTTCGATCCGACCGACAGCGACTGGGACGTGAGCGTTCCGACCGGCGGCACCGGCGATGTGTTCATGAGCGGCGTCAGACTCGCACTCCCGAACGGCTTGCCGGGCGGCATCAAGAACGTGACGTGGACGGCCGACTTCTGGAGCGACACCCCCAACCTGACCGTGAACTGGAAGTGGGCCGCGGCCGCTTACAAGCCCGGCATCAGTACCGATTACAACGCTTTGAATGTGAAACCGGTCGATAACAAGGATCTGAGTGCATATCACAACGGCGATCAGTCCGGGACGCCCGAAGCCTTCAAGTCACTCGTCGTAGGCGGCGGCACCGGCGGCGGCGGCACGAACTTCACCGGCAACTTCACCCCGGCCGTGAAAGTCAAACCGACCGTGGGCGACGGCATGAGCGACTATCCCTATCCGAGCAGCAATCCGCTGACCAATGTCGCTTTCAACGAGAGTGCGGTGCTTCGCGCCGCCAACTTGGACCTCGTCGGCGGAGCCTTCCAAGTCTGGTACAACGACGAACACGCGCTCGCGCTCGGTGTCTCCCAAGTGAATGTCAAGACCTCCAGCGGCACGGTCACCACGAACTATCCGATCGCATCCATGACGTCGAATCCGGCGTCGGCCCTGAATCCCGCCATCGGAACGACGGCGACCACCGGCGACCAGGCCGGCACCGATCTTTCCGGCCGGCCCATGGCTCCTTCGCTCTACATCACCGACATCACGACGAATCCGAATGATCGCAGCGGCGACTGGCAGTTCGGTGGAACCGCTTACGCCCCGAGTGCGGTGTTCGGTTCGTGGAAACCGTTCATCCGGACCGTCGATTACACGACATCGACCCCGACCATCACCGTGACACCGCCCGTCGATCCCGTGAAGAACAACTGGATCCTCGGTGCAGGATCCGACCCGGCGCCGGCGGGGCTGACCAACGAAGGATACGGAGCCGAGATCCGCTGGAGCCTGAGCGATCTCCAGACCCAAAAACTCCTCGTCCCCGGTCACACTTACCGCTTCTATGTGATCGTACACGACGGCGATCAGAACAAGGTCGGCGGCGACGCCGGGCAGGCGAGTTTCACTTACTACTACCCCGGCGTCATCAGCCAGACGGCCAGCATCGGCGGCGTGGTTGCGGAATCCGCCTCCCCGCACGCACCGATTCCCAACGTGCAAGTCACGCTTACCGGCATCGACAACCAGGGGAACCCTGTGTCGATGACAACCACGACGGACGCGAACGGGGTGTACCTGTTCACCGAGGTGCCATCCGGAACCTACACGATCACGCAATGTCCGCCAGAGCAACTCGCTGACATGCGATCCCTCGTGAGCGAAACGGGAGTGGTCGGAACGATGAACGGTGCCGGGACCGGATCCGGCACGGCAAGCGGATTCACGATCACCGACATCTATTTGGCGCCGGGCGACAGCGGAACGGACTACGACTTCTTCGATAGTTACAAGTTCGCATGAGGTGAATCGAGACTCTGGCTACTTCGGGCGGGCCGGGCATGACCCGGCTCGCCAGTGCTTCCGAGGCAGCTGCGCCTCGGGGTGCCGGATGCTACGGGTTGGCCGACGCGGCTTTCATCTTCTCGAGGCCGGTCTTCGCCACCGCGTGCGGGTCCTGCTTCCAGTACTCGCGGTTGAACAACTCCAGCGACAGGTAGCCCGAATAGCCCATGCTCTTGAGCGTGGCGAAGACTTCCTTCAACGGCGCGACGCCGTCGCCGGGATATACGCGGTCGGCGTCGTTGATCTTCTCGCGGTCGATCTTCGGGTAATCGTTCACGTGGAAGATGCCGACGGCGGACGGCCCGAGCAGGTGCAGGCCCGCGAAGTCCGAGCCGCCCTTGTACAGATGGTAAATGTCCGGCAGGATGCAGCCCTCGGGGCTGCCGCACTCCGCGGCCACGAGCAGCACTTCACCGAGCCGCTTGAGTGTCTTCGAGAAGCCCCACACCTCCACGATCGGAGTGACGCCCATGCTCTTGCCGAGGGCCAGCAGATCGCGATAGCGATCGGCCGCGGCAAGGAGATCCACGATGGGCTGGGTGAACTTCGGGTCGTCGCGCTTGCTGGTGCCGCCGGTGGCGCCGACGGGCGGGGCGGCCAGCCGCGTGCCGCCGATCTGTTGAACCATGTCCATGTCGCGTTTGGCCTGTTCCAATCCTTTTTTCCGGCGATCCGCGTCCTCCACGATCCATTCGGCGAAGCCGATCGCGTCCGGCACCTGGAGGCCGGCATCGTCGATGCGTTTCTTCAGATCCTTGAGCGTGCCGCCGCCTTTCACATGGTCGGCGAGTTCGCCGATCCACGGTTCGATGGCGTGGTAGCCGGCCTTGGCGGCGATGTCGATGAGTTCCGTGATCGGCCGCGATTTATTGTCCGGCAGGCGAACGGTGCTGGTGTTCAGGCAAAAGCGGAACCCTTTCGCGGGCTCCGCCGCGGATGCGGTCGCCATCGCCAATCCTCCCGCCGCCCCGGCCAGGAGCGCCCGCCGTGTGATGTCGTGGTTCATGATGGCCTCAGGTTCGTGCCCGGTCATCTTCCGTGATAGAGTAGCCGGTGTCCATTCTTCACGCGGTCTTCACGAAGGCCGCCGCCCGGCGGCGAATCACCCGGTAGACAGCGAAACCGATCCACACGGAAGTTTCCCATGACGCCCGACGCCCAAGAACTGCTGAGAACGATCGAGGCCTTCGACATCGACGGCGGGCCGTGCGACCTGCCCTTCGCGGCGCGGTTGGCCCGCGAGCACGGCTGGAGCCGGAACTACGCCGACCGCGTGGTGTGCGAGTACAAGCGATACGTGTTCCTCGCCATGCGGTCCGCCACGCCGGTGTGTCCGTCCGAAGATGTGGACGCGGCGTGGCACTTGCACCTCACCTACACGCGGAGCTATTGGAAGCGGCTCTGCGGCGAGGTGCTCGGCGGCCCGCTGCACCACGATCCCACCCGCGGTGGTGCGAACGAACGCGTGAAGCACTTGAAGATGTACGACGACACGCTCGCGGCGTATCGCGAGGCCTTCGGTGATGAACCGCCCGCGGACATCTGGACGCCCTCCCATCAACGCTTCGGCATCGACACGCGGCAGCGGATGGTGAACACCTCGCGCAATTGGATCCTCCCGAAGCAACCGGTGAAGCGCGTGGCGCAGGTGGCGGCGGCGTTCCTCGCGGCGGCGGTCTTGCTCCCTGGTTGCGACGGCGGACTGAACCCGTTCGAACTCAAGGGCACCGAGTTCTTCTACTTCCTCGCACCGGCGATGCTGCTCGCCGTGGGCCTCGGCCGTGCGATCCGTTCCGCGATGCAGGGGCCCGGCCCCCGCCCCGGCGACACCGGCGAAGACCTCACATGGGAGGACGCGGCGTACCTCGCCGGCGGTGCCCCTCGCCTCACCACGGCCGCCATCTCGCGCCTCGCGGAAGACGGTGTGGTGAAGGTGGTGGACGACCGCTTGGAACTCGGCCCGAACCCGGCGAACAGCCGCACGGAAGTGGAAGAGGTCGTCCTTCACCGGTTGCCGATCAAGCGGACGGACTTGAAGGCGCTTCAGGATTCGATCGCGAACCGTTTCAACCGCCGCGTGATGGAACTTGAGGAAGCGGGGCACGTGGTGCCGAAGCCGCGCCAGTTCGGCGTGATGATGGCGGCGTTGTCTCCGCTGCTGATCGTCGAGTTGTTCTTCGGGCTGCCGCGGTTGCTGATGGGCCTCGGGAACGGCAAACCCGCGGGTTTCCTGATCGCATTCCTGGCGATCGGCGGGATCGCGGGTGCGATCCTGATCGCGGCCGGCCCCAAGCACCGAACGCGCCGCGGCACGCACAGCATCGCGGATCTTCGCCGCCGCAAGCAAACCAGCAAGACGGACGCCGGCATGGCCGTGGCCCTGTTCGGCACTGCGATCCTCGCCGGCACGTCCATCGCATACATGCAGTCGTGGTACCCCCGACCGACCGCGACGGGCGGGGACGGCGGTTGCGGAAGCGGATGCAGCACGAGCAGCGGAGGCGACAGCAGCGGTTCGGGCTGTGGCGGCGGAAGCGGATGCGGCGGATGCGGAGGCGGCGGCGACTGAACACTTGGCGAGTGATCCCGGGCCGCTACCTTCACCCTGCCCGGTTCTCTTCTCGAGGGTCATATGTCCGCCCCGATTCCGACCGGCGACGGCGACGTCAACGTCTACAACCTCGGCCGTTCGTCCACGACATCCCCGCGAATCTACTTCGTGAACGGCATCCGCGTGCTGGCGCGGGAACACGCCATCACGGCGGCGTATCTCTCGCTGCTCATCGAGCGGCCCGTGGTCGGCGTGTACAACGCCACCGCGGGCAAGATCGCCGGCTTCTTCGCCGACACCTTCCAGAGCGGCCTCGACTACCTGCAGAACGCCACGGCCCGGCTGAGCTCGAACAAGAACCTCGGCAAGCCCGCAAAGGTGGCCGAAGGGGACATGGACAAGTTCCTCACGGATGTGAACCTGCGGAAGAAGTACACCGTGTGGAACGAAGCCACTCTCTCCTTGTTCAAGCAAGTGATGAAGCACCGGCACACGCCGCAGATGATCATCGCTCACAGCCAAGGGAACCTGATCACCTCGAATGCGCTGTTCGTGGTGGAGGACGTGCTCGGTTCGGCGGGGCTGAAGAATGTGCGGGTTTATTCGCTGGCGTCGCCGTCGCCGGCGTGGCCGCTCGGGTTGCGAGTCTCCAACGGCGGCGGCGGGCGGCAGGACAACGCATTCATGAACGACTTCGTCGCGTTGCTGCGGCCGCACAACCTCGCCAAGAAAGCGGGCATCGGCGGCTTCCAAAACGCCGGCGACTTCCGCACCGATCCGGACTCCGGCCCCGTCTCGCTCGATCCGCACGACACCAACAAAATCATCGGCACGCTGAACTTCCTCAAATCGATCCGCGGCGATCTCGGCCTCTCCAAGGACTTCCCCAAAGGCTTCCTGGAGAAGTGCGCCAAGCAGGCGAACGCCGCGTTCCCGCTCGGTTGATCGATACAAAGGCCCGATGAAAGTTGCACACTTCGATTGCTTCAGCGGGATCAGCGGCGACATGGTGCTGGGTGCCCTGCTGGACGCCGGCGTGCCCGTGGAGCCGATCCGTGCCGCGCTCGATTCGCTCGGCCTTCCCATCCTACTCGAAGTCGAGAAAGTGAAGCGGTGCGGCTTCGGAGCCACCAAGGCCACGGTTGTCGCCGAAGATCAGGAGGATTACCGCTTTCTGCCGGATGTGGAAGCGATCCTCGCCCGCGGTACGCTCAGCATCAAGCAGCGAGAATTGGCTTCGACCATCTTCCGCAAGGTGGCACTCGCCGAATCCGCGGCACACGCGATGCCGTTGGAGCGAGTTCACTTCCATGAAGTGGGGGCGCTCGACAGCATCGCCGACATCGTCGGCGCGGCCGTCGGATTGGACCTGCTCGGCGTGGAGAAGTTCACCAGTTCGCCGGTCGCGGCCGGGAGCGGCACGGTGAAGTGCGCCCACGGCATCATGCCCGTGCCCACGCCCGGCACCGCGGAACTGCTCAAGGGCGTGCCGCTGGCGTCGTCCCCCGTGAAGGGCGAACTCGCCACACCGACCGGTGCCGCCATCCTCACCGCAGTCGTCAGCGAGTTCACCGCCAGCCCCGCGATGACGATCGAACGCATCGGCCACGGGTCCGGCACGAAGGACTTCATCGAACAGCCCAACATCCTGCGCTTGCTCGTGGGCACGGCCGCGGCAACGCCTTCGCCCGAGGAATCGGACTCGGTCGTCGTGTTGGAAACGAACCTCGACGACGCCTCCCCGGAAACGATCGGCTTCTGCATGGAGCGGCTCTTCGCCGCGGGCGCACTCGATGTGTTCATCGCCCACGGCCAGATGAAGAAGGGCCGGCCGGGGTTCATGGTCACGGTCATCGCGACGCCCGGCACCGAGCCGCGGATGGAAGCCGTTCTCTTCCGCGAGACGGGCACGTTCGGCATCCGCAAGCACACAGCTACGCGCAGCAAGTTGCGTCGCGAGTCGGTCTCCGTCGACACGCCGTGGGGCCAAGTGAATGCGAAACGCGGCTGGCGGGCGGACGGCTTCTCCATTCTCACGCCCGAGTACGACGACTGCTCCCGCCTGGCGCGCGAACACGGCGTGCCACTTCGTGTGATCTACGACGCTGTTCGCAAGTCTTAACACGGCAATCTGGGCGATCTGGAACAGTGCGGCGAGGCCGCTTCGCCCGGCAGCATCGCTTCAACCGTTAAAGTCGCCACTCTCGAATGCCGATCACAAACCCTGAGTCCACGGAATAGACCGCTGCGCCTGCGGCTGCGGTCGGGGTCGAGGAACGCATGACGACCACGCGAATCCTTACCGCGGTGCTGCTGATCGCGCTGGCGAGTAACGGGCCGGTTTCGGCCCAATTCACGACGCCCTCGCGCCCGGCGGCCACCACGCCCGCCGCGACACTGGACCGCCTCACCGCGCCAGTCGCCGCACAAGCCGAACCGGCGGCCACGTTGAATCAGACGACCACGCCCGGATTGCCGGCCGGCTCCTACCAGAGCCCGTGGTACACGGACGGGCCCGGCTGCGCGAGCCCGATCGGCGGGAACGGACCCGTCTCCTACGACGTGTACTGGCGCACCGGCCCAAGCTTCGCCTTCGGCAGCGGCCCGTTCACGGATCGCCTCCACATGGGCTGGATGGTCGGCGGTGGTGCCAAGACTCTCTTCTTCAACAACGAAGGCGACGCAGCTTGGACCCTCGATCTCGGGTTGAGCTACACCTACAACCGCGGGTCGAACGATGACGTGCTCGATCTGTTCCTCCGCCAGCCCGATCGGCAGAATCAGTTCACGGGCCGCGTCGAGGTGCAAGCGGACAAATTCGAGACGACGCGCATCCGCGGCTTGCACCGCACGTCGTTCAACTTCGGCCTCGGTCGCGATTGGTTCCTCTGGGGCACCGGAGCACCGGGCGGCGAGGAAGGCACGAATTTCCGGATCGGCTCGGACATCGGCGGCCGTTGGGGCACCTCGCACGTGGATCTCGTGCCGTTCTTCGAACAGAACGGATACAACCGCCGGCAGGGCGTGTACCACGGGATGTACGTCGGCTTCCACTCGAACGTGGAGGTGCCGATGGGCGGCTGGATCCTGTTCGCCGGCAGCCGCGTGGAGTGGGGCTACGATTGGATGAACCTCGTGCCGCCGGTGAAGGGCGACGTGCAAAGTCTCAACTTGCTACTGTCCGGCGGCGTCCGCTACTGAAAACGGATTGCCATCGGGTGCCGCTCCCGCGATGATCCACTGTGCTGCCGCGCCCGGCAGCACGGGGAGCCGCCGATGTTCGCGATCGCGATTCTCCTGCTCGGCACGATCGAAACGCCATCCCTGAAAGCGGTCGTGGTCGAAGGTCGTGTGGAAGTGCGGGGCTGTGCCGCGCCGACCGCCGAACGCGCGAAGAGTTGCAAACTTGTGGTGGACGGCACGCCCGCGGAGTTGGCCAAGCGGCCGGCCGTGGCGGGAACTTGGTCCGTCGCGGGGATGTCAATCGTCTTCGAGCCGCAGTTTCCCCTCACGCCCGGCGTGAAGTACCGCATCACCGGCGATCTGCCGCAACCGCTCACGTTCGAGATTCCGAAGCCGCCGCCGGGGCCGCCCGTCTCCGTCGCCGCGGTGTTCCCGTCCGCCAATGTGCTTCCCGAGAACGCCCTCCGCTTCTACGTCCAGTTCACCGGCCAAATGACGCATGGCGACATCTATCGCCACGTGAAGCTGATCCGCGACGATGGTGCCGAAGTGACGCGGCCGTTCCTGGAACTCGATGAGGAGTTGTGGTCGTCGGACGGCTTGCGCGTGACCATGCTCTTCCACCCCGGCCGCGTGAAGCGCGAACTCGTGCCGCGCGAACAGGACGGGCCGATCCTCGAAGAAGGCCGCAACTTCACGTTGGTGTTCGGCCGCGGGTGGAAAGACGCGGACGGGCGGCCCTTGGCGAAGGAGTTCCGGAAGACCTTCCGCGTCGGCCCGCCGGAGGATGCGGGAATCAATTTGGGCACGTGGTCGCTGATGGCTCCTCACGCCGGTTCGACGGAGCCGTTGATCGTGCGACTTGCGAAACCCGCGGATCGCGCGCTGCTCGCGTCCACGCTCTCGGTGGTCGATGCGGTCGGCAAGCCGGTGCCGGGTGAAGTCACGGTCGGTGGCGGCGAACGCGTTGTGACGTTCGCCCCGAGCATGCCTTGGGCCGCGGGACCGCATCGCCTCGTCGTCGATCGCCGACTCGAAGACGTATGCGGCAACCGCGTGGACGAACCCTTTGAAGTGGACGCCAAGACACCGAAGCGCGAGGCGAACCGCGAGAAGCTGTTCCTCGTGAAGTGAGACATGTTCACGCACACCGCCCACTTGGAACACCTGCTGCGGCCCGAGCACTACACCTCGGAGGAACAGCACCGCAAAGAACTCACGCACTTGTTCCGCCCCGCGTGGCACCCGCTCGCCGCCACGGCCCAACTCGCGAAGCCCGGCTCGTTCCTCACGTTCGACCTGCTCGCGACGCCGATCCTGATCCGGAACTTCGACGGCGAACTGCGGGCGTTCCTGAACATTTGCCCGCACCGGCACAGCCAACTCACGGACCAGCCGAGCGGCTGCACGCCGACGCTTCGCTGCCAGTACCACGGGTGGGAGTACAACGCGGAGGGCCGCACCGGAAAGATTCCGGAAGCGAAAGCGTTCCGCCCGTGGGACCGAGAGAACTCGTGCCTCCGCCGTTTCGCGCTGGAGACGTGCGGCGACGTGGTGTATGTGAACTTGAGCGACAATCCGCCGCCGCTCCGCGAATGGCTCGGCGACATGTGGGAGCCGTTCAGCGAGTGCGGCGGCGAGTATCGCCTCGCCGCCGTGTGGGAGAAGGACTTCGCCTGCAACTGGAAGATCGTGCTGGAGAACTCGCTCGAGAGCTACCACATTCCGATGGTGCATCCGGTCACGTTCAAGGTGATGCCGGAGGAAGACGTCTCGGCGCACGAGTTGAACGAGCGATACACGACGTTCCGCGCCGCGGCGCCGAACGACATCGGCTCGCGCATCGAACGGCTGATGGCGCGGTTGCTCGGCCGGCCGCTCACCCGCACCTACTGGCACCGCAACCGCCATCCGCACATCACCAGCGCGATGCTCGATTCGTTCCGCATGATGCAGGCGGTGTTCCCCACCGGGCCGACCACGTGCCGCTACCGCAGCATCTTCTTCACGCTGCGCGGGCGGCGGAACAACCCGCTCGCGTGGAGCGTGTACCGCACGCTGAAACTCGCCGCCACGCTCGTGGCGAAGAAGGTGTTCGCCGAGGATGCGACGATCTACTCCGGGGTGCAGCGCGGCATGGCGTCCAGCCCGCACCGCGGCGTGATCGGCACCCGCGAGGAACGCATCTGGTACTTCCAGAAGTTCGTGCTCGATTCGTGCGGCGAACCCCGGCCATGACCGATCACGACGCGCTGCTACGCGCCATCTGCGATTCCCCGGACGACGACACGCCGCGGCTCATCTATGCGGACTACCTCGAAGACGCGGGCGAAGCGGAGCATGCCGCGTTCGTGCGGGCGCAGGTGGAACTCGCCCGCACGCCGGACTGGGAACCGTTCGCAGTGCTGTGCCGCACGCGCCAGACGGAATGGAGCGAGGCCGGCCGACCGTTCCTCCGATCGCTGCCGCTACTCGGTCCGGATGTGACATGGCACGCCGAGCCGTTCCGCCGCGGGCTGGGCTGGCGGGTGAACGTCGGCAGCCTGCACGGGTGGAACGCGATTGCTCCGCGCTTGTACGAGTCGGCGCCGGTCGGCGAATTGCACCTGAAGGCGGCCGCCACTCTGGACGACTGGCACGAGTTCGCGGACGGTGAATGGGCGAAGCGCTTCCGTGTGATCCACTTGGAGGGCGGCAGCCCGGTGGAACCGGTTCGCGCCCTGTGCAGCAATCTCGCCGCGTGCGGCATCACGGACATTCACTTTCACAACGCGTCGAGCCCGGGCCTGCCCGAACTCGTCGAGGATCTGCTGTCATTCCCCTTGGGCAAAGGCCTGAGGGGCTTGCACTTCTCCGTCGCGTATCAGCCCTCAACCACGCTGGTCGATGTGCTGTGCGACTCGAACCTGCGCCTGCGGCGATTGTCGTTCCGCAACATGAAGCTCAATTCCGTGCAAGTCGAAAGACTGCTGCATTCCACGATCGCGAGCGAACTGGAGGAGTTGGACCTGAGCGAGGATCGGCTGCGCGATCGCGGCGAGTGGGAGGATCCGTGGCCGGGCGATCCGGAGTGGATCTCGCAACTGCCCGCGACGCTGCGCCGCCTCCGCATCGTGAACGCCTCCCTCGTCCACGGCGACTTCCAAGTCTTCGGCGAGGAGCCGTTCCTTCCCGCGCTCCGCAGCCTCGACTTGGGCCGGAACTACTTGCTCGGCCGTGCGGACGACTTCTTCGATTACCGCTCGGTGGGCGGCTTGCGGATGCTCTCGTGCCGGGCGTGCCGGTTCGGTCCCGAGACGTGGCGCCGGCTCGTGCAGTCCCGCGTGTGGATGAATGCTGTCTGCCTCGACCTGCGCGGCAACCCGGTCGGATCGGCGGCCGTTCGGCGGCTCCTCGACGCGCCGCCCTCCTCGAATCTGGTCTCACTGTGGATCGAGGAACCGACCGATGCCTCGGCCGCGGAGGAACTTCGTGCGAAGTTCGGGGAACGGATCGTGTTCGCCGAAAAGGGAAGGGAATGACGAGGGAACCGCACCCGACCCGGGAGCCGAGCCCGACTCATGGGTCCGATTCCCGGCGTCACGGCTTGGGCTGTGGCGGCGGGGCGGCAGGAACCGCGCCGGGGGGAGCGGTCGGAGCCGGGGCCACTTCCACCTTCTTGTTCACATCGATCAACGGCAGGTGGGCGAACTTCTCGCCGAGCACGCCCTTGCTGTCCACGCCGAGCCATTGATCGAGGAGCGTGGCGTACACCGAGCGGAAATCGGTGGTGAACTTCAGGTCGCCGTCGGTGAGGTCGTCCAACTTCGGATGCTTGCCGACCAGCCCGCCCGTGACCTTCGGGCCGGCCACAAACATGCACGACGCCGCACCGTGATCGGTGCCGCGGCTGCCGTTCTCCTTCACCCGGCGGCCGAACTCGGAGTACGTGATCAGCACCACGCGATGCGCGTTCGGGACGATGTTCGCGAAGAAGCCGCCGATCGCGCTCGACACTTCACCCAGGAGTTCGGCGTGCGATTCGGCCTGAGCCCCGTGCGTGTCGAACCCGGCGATCGAAGCGTAGTACAGCCGCGTGCCGAGCCCCTTGTTGATGAGCCGGCCGATCAGGCTCAACCGGCCGTTCAGCGAGTTCAGGTTCACGCTGTTCGGGTCGTTGGCGGGGATCGGTCGCCCGTTGATGCGATCCGGCGGGCGATTGGACGTGCTGACATCCGCCAACGCCTCCTCGATCTTCTTCAGGCTGGTGTAGGTCTGAAGCTGCCGTTTGCGGATGAACGCCGAAAGGTCCGCGGCCGGGCCTTGGTCGGCGTTCAGGTCTTCGAGCAGTTTCTTCCGCGTCTTCTCGTTGCCGGTCAGCTTCAGGTGGAAGCTGTCGCGGTCGGCAAGGCTGATGACGCCGCCGTCCGCGCCCTGCATGGCAAGCGGCAGGCGGTCCTGGCCGATGAACATGCCGGGCACGCCGGCTTCATTCACCGTCATGTTCGGAATCGTGCGGGCGAGCCAGCCGCTGGTTCCGGCCCGCTTGGGATCCGCGAGTTGCCAGATGTCCATGCTCTCGAAGTGCGAGCGGTCCGGGTTCGGATAGCCGACGCCCTGCACGACCGCGAGTTGCTTCTTGTCGTAAAGCTCCCTCATCTCGCGCATCCGCGGGTGGAGCCCGACATAATCGTCGAGCCGGAGCACTTCCTTCTTGGTGTGGGCGAGCGTGGGGCGGGCCTTGTGGTAGAGATCGTCGCCGTACGGGGCGAGCGTGTTGAGCCCGTCGTTGCCGCCGGACATTTCGACGACCACGAGAATGGTGTCCTTGGCCTTCGCGCTTTGTTCGGCGGCGACGGCGGTGCTGGCGAGGAACTCGGGGACGATGCCGCCGACGGCGAGCAGGGACGACCCGCCGAGCGTGCGGCCGAGGAAATCGCGGCGATTGAACATGGGAAACTCCGGTTCAGTTCAACTGGTATTCGGGGAGGCACATCAGGGCGTGCAGCGCTTCCCGCACCTTGGCGCGGAACGCGGGGTTGTCCATGTCCTTCGCGGCGAGCGAAGCCTTGCCGTCGAGCAGGAACTTCTCGATACGGGACTTCGCGGCGGCGGAGACCGGCTCGCCGTAGAGTGCGTCGCCCATCCGCTTCACGAGTTCGGCCGCGTTCTTCGGCGGAGGTTGGAAGAGCGGAGCGGTCGTGTCGAACGCCGGATCGGGGTTCGGCGCGGGTGTGTCCGCGGTCGGCGGCGTCTTGGGAGGCGGCCCCGAACCGGCTCCGGGGCCGGGGCCGGGCGGTGCCGGCGGGACCTCGCTCAGCTGCGGCACGATGTACAGCTTGCCGTCCGGAGCGGTGATCGTGGGGACGGCAACCGCGACGGACGCCCCGGTCACGGCCACGAAGCCTTCCACAGGCATCGGCGCAGGCAGCGGCGCGGCGAGATCATCGACCGCCGTCGCCGTCGCTGCATCCGCGCTGAATGCCGGGCTCGGCCCGCGGGACGAAGTGCGGGGCCAGTTGCCCATCGCCACGGTCTCGGCGAAGTTGTTCCGCGCGAGCAGCGTCGCGCTGTTCAGCCAGTCGGTGCCGGTGCGCCAACCCTTCACGTTCGGCGGCGCGAACAACACCTGCCCCATCTTGGCGAGCGGGTCGATGAGGTCGCCGAGCGGCACGCGGCCCGGCACCGCGGCCCGTACCGCGCCGAGCGCGTACTCCACCGGCCATTTCACGCGCTTGCGGTACGCGTGTTCCGAGAAGAAGAGCCGCGAACCGAACATCGTCTTGACGAGGTACGCGATGTCGTAGTCCGATTTGCGGAAGCGTTCCGCCAGCGGTTCGAGGAGTTTCTCCGGCGGCCGCGTCTCGCTGATCAGAAACGTGTACAACTTGCCGACGAGGAACAGCGCACAGTCCGGTTTGTCGCAGCAGAAGGTGATGATGTCTTCGCCGTTCCAATTCCCGGTGCGGCCGAAGACCGTCTTCGAGCCTTCATCGTGCAGCACGGGTTTGAACTGGAACGTGTCTTCGTCCGTTTCGATGCGGGAGTCGACATGCCAGCCGGTGAACGCGCGGGCCGCCTCCTGGATGTCCTTCTCCGTGTAGTGGCCCACCCCCAGGGAAAAGAGTTCCATCACTTCGCGGGCGAAGTTCTCGTTCGGGGCGCCCTTGATGTTCTGATTCGAGTCCAGCCACTTGAGCATGGCCGTGTCGCGGCTCATGGCGAGCAGGAACGGGCGGAACTTGCCGAGCGCGTGCTCGCGGAGCAGCAGGTTCTGCTCGAACATGAGTTGCGTGCGCTGCACCTTCGCATAGCTGGTGGCGAAATGGTTGTGCCAGAACAGCGTGAGCTTCTCGCGGAGCGGGTGCTTCCCTTCGAGCATCGCGGAGAGCCACCACGCCCGCAGTTGGGTGTCCGCCTTCAGGTAGCGGCCGGAATCGACCAGCACTTCCAGCAGGGCGGGCGCGTCCGGCTCGCCGGCGATCAAACGGTCGAGCGTCTTCTCGAAGCCGTCCGCGAGGGCTTGCTTCGTGTCCGCGGGCGAGGGGCCGAAGGCGGCGCGGCGATACAGGTGCCCGATCCACTTGGCGTTCCACGTCGGCTTCGCCGCCGCCCACGCCTCCGCAGGATCGATCTTCGCCGGATCGGAAGGCAAGGTGTCGGCCATGAGGCTCCTCCCCGGTGCGTCCCGAAAGTGACGCCGCTCGCCGGATTCGATTTCGACGCTGGGCTGAAGTGCGTGGTGATTATCGCGTCCGGTCGCGCGATTGTCCATTGAACTTGCGACTTGTTACTTTCGCGACGGCGCTTCACGGTTTACACTTCGCCGATGCGGCTCGACTGTCCGTACTGTCGCCGTTCGGTGGAACTGGCGACCGCGACCGCCACCGATTGCCCGTCGTGCGGGCGGCCCGTGCTCGTGCCGCTGGGTGCTCCGCCGCCGCGGGTCGATCCGCGCGAGGAGGCCAGAAGATGCTCCGCGCGCGGCCTCGCGGCGGCTCGCAGCGGCGATCACCTCGCGGCCGTCCGCGAGTTCACCGCTTCACTCCAACTCGATCCCGGCGTGCCGGCGGTTCTCAACAACCGCGGGTTCGCCCTGTCCGCCTTGCGTCAGTACGAACGCGCCCTCGCCGATTTCGATGAAGCGATCCGTCTCGACCCCGCGCTCGCGGGTGCGTGGAACAACCGCGGGTTGGCACGGATCGCATTGGAACGGTACGCCGCGGCCATTCCCGATTTCGACCGTGCGATCGCGGCCAATCCGGACTCGGCATTGGCGCATCAGAACCGCGGCATGGCCTTGGCCGCGATCGGCGAGCACGCGCGAGCCGTGGAGGATCTCACGCGCGCGATCGCTCTGCGCCGCAACCTGCCGAACGCCTTCCACAACCGTGGCTTCTCGCACACCGCGCTCGCGGCTTTCGATGAAGCGTTGAACGATTACGGCGAAGCCATCCGACTTCGACCCGCCGAGCCGGTCGGCTGGTCGAACCGGGGGCTGGTGCATTCGCTCACCGGAGACTACGCGTCCGCGGTCCGCGACTATGACGAAGCGATCCGCCTGAAGCCGACCTTCGCGGAAGCGTTGTATCTGCGGGGCGATCTGCATCGGGCCTGCGGCCGCATCGGTGAAGCGATCGCGGATTTCAGCGCGGCCTTGGAATCGCGGCCGAACTTCCTGGCGGCCCGGTCGCGGCGCGGCGAATGCCACGTCATCGCCGGGCGATACGAGGAAGCGTTGAACGACTTCAGCGAGGCGATCCGGCTCGAACCCGAACGGGCCGGCACGTTCAAGAACCGCGGCGCGGTGCGGCTCAAACTCGGGGACGCGGCCGGCGCCTTGGCCGATTTGAATGAAGCGATCCGCCTCGACCCCGCCTTCGCGGATGCGTACCACCATCGCGGCAATGCCTACCAGAAACTGGGCGACGAGGAACGGGCCTCGGTCGATTTCATCGAAGCGATCCGCTTGAACCCGAAGGCGGGGGATGTGTTCTCGAGCTTCTCGTCGCTGTTCGGCGGGGGCGACGAGGGCCGCGCCGCGATCGCGTTGGCGGAACGAGCCTGTGAGATTTCCGGGTGGGATGAGTGGTCCAACCTTCGCGCCTTGGCATTGGCTCACGCAGCGGCCGGTGACCACGACGCGGCCGTGAATTGGATGGCGAAGGCGCTCGAAGCGGCCCCGGAAGCCGAGCGCGGGGTCTGCCAATCGGAACTCCAGCGGCTTTCGGCCGGCCGGTGATACAATTGCCCCGGTTCCAAGGATGAATCGGAGTTCCGTGTGCCGGATCGCGCCGCGCTCGTCATTGCCGTGGAGACGCTGTTCGAGGCGGGGCCGCCGGTGCCGTATACGGCGAGCGACGCCGCCGAGATCGTTCGCAGCCTGCCCGCCGTCGGCTACAACTCCGCGAAGTGCGTTCTGCTCGCCGGGCACCGCACCACCAAGGCCGTGATCGAATCGCACCTGAGCCGCCTGCCGAAGTTGTTCGGCAAGGCGGACTCGCTGCTGGTTCTCGTGATCGCACGGGCCTTCACGCACCGCGGCCGCGGCCACTTCGCCTGTGCGGACACCCTGCATGCCGATCTGCCCGGCACCTCGCTCGCCTTCCAGGCTTTGGTCGAAGCCGTTCACAAGACGAAGATCCCCGAAGCGACGTTGCTCTTGGATGTGGACCCGCTCGCGCTCGCAGGCGAACTCGCACCCACGACGCTGAACGAAGGCGAACTCGAGAAACTGCTCCACGAGTCGAAGTCGTGTTGCGCGTTGATCAGCGCCGCGCCGGGTGAACGCAGTTTCGAGTCCGCCTCGTTGCGTCATGGCGTGTGGCGGCACCATCTGATCGATGCGCTCGCCGGCAAGACTCGGACCGGAGTGTCCGCGGACGGCACGCTCACGGCCGCGGGACTGCAGCAGTTCCTCGCGGAGGCCGTGCCCCGCACCGTGGCCCGTTCCTTCGAATCGCCGCAGGAACAAACGCCGCTTCTCTTCGGCGGGCAGAACGCGACGGCCGTGATCGCGGAACTGGCCGACGTGCTTGGCCCGCCTTCGGACATGCTCGACCCTGCTCGCATGAGCCGTGTCGTGTTCCGGGCCGAATCCGTGGGCAAGGTGAAGGACCTGGCCGGGTACCGCAAGTCGCACGGACTGCCGGAGCGGGCCAACGAGTGGGCCCGCAAGTTCGTGAATCGCATCGCGCAGGCAGACCTGAAAGCCGACCTCGACACGATGTTCGACATGATCCGCGAATCGTTCCGGTACAAGCGAAAGGATGTGGAAGTGTCCGCGGAGCGGGACGGCTTCGGCGTCATCCGTACGCCCGATTTCGAATACACCGTTTCCGTCGAAGTGATTCCCGACGATCCGTCCGCGGTGATCTGGCGCCGGGAAGTGGGCCGCCTCTCCGATCCGGACTTCGTGCGTTCGGCCGGTTTCAACGCCGTGTTCGGCACATCGTTCGACAAGCTGGCGTTCGAGTTCGCCGAGCCGGTGGATGTCGCCGCGTTCGTGGATCGCATCGAGGACAAGCCGCCGCAAGGCGTCTCGGTGCAGGTGGCGAGCGATTCGGACGCGGCCGAGGTGAAACTCGCGGGCCACACGGGCCGCATCGCGGTGACCCGCGACGCGGTGGTGATCGAAGGCCGCACCGGTTCCCGCGCCGGTCTCTTGGATCAATTCCTGGCCTTTCTGCGCACCTTCCGCGACCTCGGGCTGCCGAAGGCTCTCGCGAAGTGAAAGTCGCTTGAAGCGGAGCGGTATAATCCGGTAGCTTCCGCAAGCTCAACCTCTCTCGCGAGGCCTCTCCCATGTCGTCCGCCGTCGCCGCTCCGCCGCGCCAGCCGCCCGTCACCCTCTTCACCGATTCACCCACGTTCCGCATGGCGACCCATCAGCTTTATGATGTGGCCCGCGCCATCGATCTCGATCCCGGCATCCTCGAACGGCTCTCCGTGCCGAAACGCTCGATGGTCGTCAGCATCCCGATCCGGATGGACGACGGCTCGATGCACACGTTCATCGGCTACCGCGTGCAGCACTCGCTCACCAGCGGGGCGAGCAAGGGCGGCCTTCGCTACGCGCCGCATGTGGACCTCGGCGAAGTCGCCGCCCTTGCGATGTGGATGACGTGGAAGTGCGGCATCATGAACCTCCCGTTCGCCGGCGCGAAGGGCGGCATCGCGTGCGATCCGTCCGCGATGAGCCTCACCGAGAAGGAGCGGCTCACTCGCCGCTTCACCGAGGAAGTGCAGGCCATCATCGGCCCGCGCATCGACGTGATGGCCCCGGACATGGGCACCGACGAACAGACCATGGCGTGGATCTACGACACGTACTCGATGAAGGTGGGCTACGCGTGCCCCGAGATCGTGACCGGCAAGCCGGTGGAACTCGGCGGCTGCGTCGGCCGCAAGGAAGCCACCGGCCGCGGCGTCGTGTACTGCATCCGCGAGGCAATGGAGGAACTGAAACTCCGCCCGGTCGAATCCACCGCCGTGGTGCAGGGCTTCGGCAACGTCGGCTCCGTGACCGCGGACGAACTCTATCACCTCGGCGTGAAGGTGATCGCCATCGGGGACCGCTACGGCGCCATCCGCAACGACCGCGGCATCGACGTGCCGGCCCTCGCGCGGTACGTCGAAGGGCGAAGGGAGAAGAGCGTGGTCGGCTTCCCCGGCGCGGAATCGCTGCCGGCCGAGGAACTGCTCACCACGAAATGCACGATCTTGGCCCCGGCCGCGATGGAACGCGTGATCACGGCCGAGAACGCCCCGCGGATCGACTGCCGCATCCTGGCCGAAGGGGCGAACGGGCCCACTACTCCGGATGCCGACGACATCCTCCAAGCCAAGGATGTGTTCGTAATCCCGGATGTGCTTTGCAACGCTGGCGGCGTCACCGTCTCCTACTTCGAGTGGGTGCAGGACATCCAGCAGTTCATGTGGAGCGAGGAGGACGTGAACAACGAGCTCCGCAAGTTGATGGTGAACGCCTTCAAGCGGGTGCGGGCGGAAGCCAAGTCGCGGAAGTTCTCGAACCGCCTCGCGGCCCTCAGCCTTGGCGTGCAGAAGGTTGCCAACGAAAAGAAGAAACGCGGCCTGTTCCCATGATGCCCTCTGGAATCGGGAGGCGTTTGCACACGGGATCCGAGGAGCCCCCGATTTGCATTTTCCCATACCCGGCTCTTGACAAGCGCATCCGGGTCGGGCATATCCCGCGATTCTCCCGGAAACGGAGTTTAATCATGCGGCACGGACTGGCCTTGGGCTTGGCGTGCGCCGTCGCCGGATTCGCGACCGCGCAACAACCTTCGCCGCTCGGCGGCGGCCAGGTGGTGAGTTCGGGCTTCAACTTGGGCCCGGCTGCGCCGCGCGTGCCCGCGGCCGCTCCGCCGGCGGGGAAGAACGTCGGCAATCCGCTTCTTCGACCGTACGATCCGAGCCGCCCGCTGGATGTGCTGAAGGGCACGCTGAACCCACCCCGGACCTCGGGAACGTAGACATCTTCGCGACTGATCACCGGCGCATCGGACCTGGCGACCAGCGTCGGACAAGCTGAGTTCGGTGACGCGGTTCCTAAAGCCTTCGGCGCCGGAAGTGATGCCGCAGACGGTGACACCGGGCATTTTCCGGCGGAACCGCGAGCGGAACGCGATGCCATTCCGCCGGGATTGAGAAACGAAAACCGCCGGGTGAGTCCCGGCGGTCGAGGGTTGTTCGGAAGTGCGTTTCGCTCAGTAGCGGTCGCCGCCGCCGTAGCCGCCGCGACCACCGCCGCCACCGCCGTAGCCGCCGCGACCACCGCCGCCACCGCCGTAGCCGCCGCGACCACCGCCGCCACCGCCGTAGCCACCACCGCCGCCACCGTAGCCTCCACCGCCGCCGCCACGCGGGCGCTCTTCACGCGGCTTGGCTTCGTTCACCGTGAGCCGCCGGCCCTGGTACTCTTGATCGTGCAGCGCTTGAATCGCCGCCTCGGCCCCGTCCGCCATTTCGACGAACGCGAAGCCGCGGCTCCGACCGGTCTCCCGGTCCGTGATCACCTGGGCCTTCGCCACTTGGCCGTACTGCCCGAACAGTTGTTCGAGGTCGGCGTTCGTGGTTCCGAAGGGCAGGTTCCCGACGTACAGATTCTTGTTAGCCATGTGAACCCCTTCCCGTGCGGCCTCCGAGACCGGCGCGGGGAGCGCAAACGTGGTCGAGCCGCGACACGCGACCCGGAGGCCATGAACGATCACCCCTTCCCGGCCATCGGCTTCGCGCGGTGATGTGGGTTGTCGCGCGGGAGCTTCGCCTGACGGGAACGGCTGCACGTACCGGGATGGGCCGCTCGATGCGCTCGGGGCTGTTGCAGAGGCTGTTTCAAAACCTGTCGCATGGCTGTTGAGCAGATCGGCTGATTCAATCCGGGCCTGGTACGATGGGACTCGCTCGGACCTTCCTCACTGGCGAGGACCATCCCCGCCAACTAATCGCGAGTATAACGGGACGATTTTCGAGTGGAAGCAGATTTCTTGGGAAATATCGGCACGCACCGTCGCCGCCTGTCAAGACGGTCCGGTTGGCGAAACCGATCCGTCCGCGTGAACCGGACCCGCCGCGCGTCCGAGGGCTCGGCCGCTACGCCCGAACCGCGATGCTCCGCATCAGTTTCCAATTGTGCATCGCGGCGCGGACGGCGGCGCGGGCATAGTCCGCCTTGCGAACCTCGGCTTGGGCGGTCGTCGCGCCGGGGCCGATGATGCCGATGCCGAGCGGTTTCTGGTGCTTCAGTTGAAGCTCAACGAGTTTGGAATGCACGACATGCCCCATCACTTCGCCGTGCAGCGTTTCGCCCCGTTCGATGAAACCGAGCACCACGACGAAATCGATCCCCGGATCGGCGAGCACGGCGTCCGCGATCAGCGGCGTCTCGTACGCGCCGGGCACGCGATGGACCGCGACCACCTCCGCGCCGCCGGCTGCGGCCTCGGCGGAGGCTTCGGCCACCATCACATCCACGATCGCCCGCGCGAACTCGGCGGCGATCAACACGCATCGCGGTTTCATCATTTCAGCACTTCCAGCTTCAGTTCCTTGAAGCGAACATCAGTCGGACCGCCGGAGTGGACTTG
>JAXMBB010000012.1:0-192431 GCA_046350135.1 Gemmataceae bacterium | reverse complement strand
TGTCCGGACTTCGCGAGCCGACCCGGCCGGTGCGTTCCGCGCCCCCGCCCGCGACGACCCACGATTCCGTGCCGGCCGCAGTCGCCTATTCCGACCTTCCCGCGGCGAGCATCCGCCCCAACGCGGGATGGGACCGCAGCCTTTCCCGGTTGAAGTTCGACAAGCCGGGCGCGTTCGACACGGTCGTTCGCACCGAGGAGATGAAACTGACCGCGCTCGCCGATCGGGCGAAGAACCGGGCTTACGACGGGGCGCCGCCCACCGTCCCCCATCCGGTCGATGCGCAGTCGGCGGCCTCGTGTCTGGCGTGCCACGGCGAGGGACTGAAGGTCGGAGACCGTGTCGCGTCCAAGATGAGCCATGCGATGATGACGAACTGCACGCAGTGCCACGTCGAGCAGTCAACAGCGCCGGTCGAGAGCACGTTCGCGGGAGTGTTCCGAGCGGGACCCGGCGAACGGGCCAACCCCGGCGCCCCGCCCGTGATTCCCCACCACACCTGGCTCCGGGAGAACTGCCTCTCCTGCCACGGGCTGGTGACTCGCCCCGGCACCCGCACCACGCACCCCTGGCTGACGAATTGCACCCAGTGCCACGCCCCGTCCGCCGCTTTGGACCAAGTCGAGTTCGTCGGAGCCCGGAAATGACCCAGCCGACCTTTGCCGAAGGACCACCCGTCCCGCTGATGGTCGAGGGGTTGCTCGACCCGCCGACGTTGACTCGCTTGTTCGCCGATCTCGAGTCCGATTCCGAAGTGATCGGGGCTCGTGAGAAGGGCGGGCCGGGAAGTTACGCCGGCGATGGCGAGTTGTCGGCGGCCGTCGCGCTCGAACGACTGTTGGCGGGCACGGCCCGGGCGGTCCAAGTTCGGTATCTCCACGACGGGTGCGAGTGGACCGACACCATTTTCGCCACCGCAACCGGCTTCCGAGTCGTCCGCTGCCGCCACGGCCAGTGAACCGCCTCCAAGGCGCGAGTAACCGCTTCGTCGCCGAGTCACCACTGTTGTGAAAGAATCGCACAGTGACGGCCATCCACTGTGCCCCATCCGCACATGCACGGCGCGTCAGCCGATCCGAAGTGCCCGGAATTGTGGTGCATTCCGACTCTTTTGCAAGTATCGTCCATCGGCCCCGGGCTTGCTTGGCACCTCGACATGACCACATCGAACACCGAAGCCGTTTCACGACAAATCCCGCTGCCGACCCAGGGTGAACTCCAATCCGGCCTGCTGATCCTTCGCGACGGAACCACGGCGCAGTTGCGTCCGGTCCGCCCCGAAGACAAGGACGAGGTCGGACGATTCTTCCACGGGCTCTCCTTCGCCTCGAGGCGGCACCGTTTCTTTTCGGTCGCGGAGCCCGACGCGAATGTCATCCGTCGGATCACGGAAGCGCGCGATCCGCAGACGGGCCTGAGTTTGGCCGTCACGCGTTCCGTGAACGGCGTACCGCATGTGATCGCGCTCGGTTCGTACTTCGCGACCCGGGACGCGGCCGCCGAAGTGGCGGTGGCGGTCGCGGATGAGTTTCTCGGGAAGGGGCTCGGCACCTTGCTATTGGAGCGTCTGGCCCGCCTCGCGTCGGTCAGCGGATTCACTCGGCTTTGGTGCCAGGCGGCCGCGGACGACACGGCCATGCTGGGCGTGCTTCACGCCACGGGATTCGTCCTGTCCGAGCGGATGGATCACGGCGTGGTCCATGTGTCGCTCGACCTGACGGCCACCCCGTCGAGCGTCGGTGGAGAAGCCGCGCGGGACGCCGAAGCGACTGTCGCGTCGCTCGTGCCGTTCTTCAAGCCGTCCGCGATCGCTGTGGTCGGCGTGTCGCGAACGCCCGGCTCCGTCGGGCGCAACGTGTTCGAACGACTGCTCGAGTCCGGATTCACCGGAGCGATCCATCCGGTGAACCCGCACACCACCGAGATTGCCGGAGCCAAATGCGTCGCTTCGGTCCGCGCGATCGCCGGTGCCGTCGATTTGGCGATCATCGCGGTGCCGACGTCGTCCGTGTCCGGGGTCGTGGATGATTGTGCGGCGAAGGGAGTCCGGGCAATCGTCGTCCTCACCGCGGGTTTCGCGGAGTCGGGCTCCGCCGGCGCCGCCCTCCAAGACGAACTCTTGGCCAAGGTGCGCGACAACGGCATGCGAATGATCGGGCCGAACTGCCTCGGCATGCTCAACGCGGATCCTGCGGTGCGGATGAACGCCACGTTCGCACCGGTGTTTCCGCCGTCCGGCCGGGTCGCGATGTCCGCCCAGAGCGGGGCCGTCGGCTTGGCAGCCATTCAGGCTGCACAGCGTTCCGGCCTCGGCATCTCCTCGTTCGTCAGCGTCGGAAACAAGGCCGATGTATCCGGCAACGATTTGCTCCAGTACTGGGAGGCGGATCCGGCCACGTCCGTCATCCTGCTTTACTTGGAATCGTTCGGCAACCCGCGGCGGTTCGCGCGAATCGCCCGCCGGGTTGGCCTTGGCAAGCCGATCATCGCGCTGCACAGCGGGCTCACGGGCGCGGGCCGCCGCGCTGCGGGCTCGCACACCGCCGCGCTCGCATCCAAGGCGAAATCCGTGGACGCACTCTTCACGCAGACCGGCGTGCTCCGCGTGCAATCGCTGGAAGAGATGTTCGATGCCGCACTCGTCCTCGCCAGTCAGCCGTTACCGGCGGGCCGGCGCGTCGGAATCGTGACCAACGCCGGCGGCCCCGCCATCCTCTGCGCCGACGCGTGCGAATCGAACGGACTCCTCGTCCCCGAACTGTCGCACGAATTGAAGGAGAAGCTCGCCGCGTTCCTTCCGTCCGGCCTCCACGCGAACAATCCGCTCGACCTGATCGCCGGCGCGTCCGCATCGGCTTTTCGCGACGCGCTCGAAGCGATGCTCACGTCGCGCGAAGTGGACGCCGCCATCGCCATCTTCACCCCGGTGGGGCTCGCCACGCAGCAAGACGTGACGCAGGCGTTCGGCGACGCACTCGCCGCTGCCCGCGGACGGGGTTGCACGGTTCCGATGCTGGCGTGCATCGTCGGCCCGGCCGCGGATCGCTCGGAACTTCGATTCGCCACGGAAAACGTGCCGTGCTTCCCGTTCCCCGAGCCGGCCGCACGGGCGTTGGCCAAGGCGGCCGGCTATGCGGAGTGGCGGAGCAAGCCCCGCGGCGAGTTCCCCGAGCTCAAGGCCATCCGACCGGACGAAGCGCGAACCGTTTGCCGCACGACTCTTGAGTCGCGCGGTCCGGGATGGCTCTCCGTCGAGGAGGTGCAACGCGTGTTGCAGTCTCTCGGGCTCCCCGTCGTGCCGACCGTCGTGGCGCGGACGCCGGATGAGGCCGTATGTGCGGCGGTGAACCTCGGCCTGCCGGTCACGCTGAAAGTCTCGTCCCGCTTGCTCGTTCACAAATCCGATGTCGGAGGGGTGAAATTGAATCTGAAAACGGTGGAGGAGGTTCGCAAAGCCGCCGGCGACATCGTGGCCGCGATCGCGTCCGAACACGGCCCCGAGGCGATGGACGGGCTCGTCGTGCAGCCGATGCTCGGCGGCGGCATCGAACTCGCGGCGGGCGTGGTCCGCGATCCGGCGTTCGGGCCCCTCATCGGCTTCGGCCTCGGCGGCACGCTGGTCGAAGTGCTCGACGACGTCGTCTTCCGCGTCGCCCCGCTCACCGATCGCGACGCCGCCGAACAAGTGCGAAGCATCCGCGGATTCAAGCTGCTGACGGGCTACCGCGGCCGCAGCCCCGCCGATCTCGCCGCCGTGGAGAACCTGCTGCTCCGACTCTCGCGACTGGCGGAGGAGGTGGAGGAGATCGACGAGATCGACTTGAACCCGGTCTTCGCGTTGGAACCGGGTTCGGGTTGCCGTATCGCGGACGCCCGCATCCATGTCCGCCCGAAGCCCGTATCCGCGGCCCGATCCGTCGAACCGCCCAAGTGACGAACATGCCCGATGCGACCGACTTCGAGGGGCTGACGACCGAAGACGCCCGCGACCGTCTCCAACGGTTCGGCCCGAACGTGCCGGCGCCGGAACCGTCCGGTCACCGGCTGCGCGACATCGTCGGTCCCTTCGCCAATCCCCTCGTGCTGATCCTCATTGCAGCGGCCATGATCTCGGCCTCGGCCGGCGACACGGTCGGTGCCGGAATCATCCTCGGCATCGTCTTCATCAGTGCGGTGATCGATCACTTCCAAACGACGCGGTCGCGCGCCGCCATGCGCAGACTTCGCGAGGGTGTCGCGGTGACGGCGACGGTGCGGCGCGATGGTGCGTGGATCGAGATCGTGCGAAGCGAGGTCGTGCCCGGGGACATCATCCGGCTCGCGGCCGGGGATCTCGTGCCTGCGGATGCGTGTCTGCTCGCCGCGCGGGATCTCCACGTCCAGCAATCGGCACTCACCGGTGAATCGATGCCGGTCGAGAAGGAAGCCCGCGACGACGGAAGGAACAGCCCCGACAACCCCGGCCGCGTCTTTTTCGGCACATCGGTGGTCAGCGGGATGGCCACGGCGGAAGTTCGGACCACCGGAGCCGCGACGGCATTCGGCGAGATCGCCATCCGCTTGGCATCGCGTCCGGCGGAAACCGAGTTCGATCGCGGCACGCGTCGGTTCGGTCTCTTCATCACGCAGACCGTACTGGTCCTGGTCTTGCTCGTGTTCCTGACCAATGCCGTGCAGAAGCGCGACGCGCTGGAGTCGCTGCTGTTCGCAGTCGCACTCGCCGTGGGGCTGACGCCCGAGTTCCTGCCGATGATCACGTCCGTCACACTCGCCGCCGGCGCGGTGCGCATGGCGCATCGCAAGGTCGTGGTGAAGCACCTGGCCGCGCTGCAGAACCTCGGCAGCATCGACATCCTCTGTTCGGACAAGACTGGCACGCTCACATGCGGGGAAATGAGACTCGCCCGGATCGTGGACGCGGCCGGCGAACCCGCGGAGACACCCGCCCGCCTCGCCGCCTTGAACAGTGCGTTCGAGACCGGCATCCGCAGCCCGCTGGACGCGGCGATTCTGCGGGATCATCCGGCGGACACGGCTGCGTTTCGCAAACGGGATGAGGTGCCCTTCGACTTCGAACGCCGGCGCGTATCGGTGGCACTCGACGGCCCGGAAGGAAGCCGTTTTATCACAAAGGGGGCGCCGGAGAGCATCCTCGCCTGCTGCACATCCGTGGAACGGGCTTCGGGGTCGTTCCCGATGGACGAATCCGTCGCGAAGCGAATTCGGGCCATCTGCGACGAACTCGGAGACCGAGGCTACCGACTCATCGCCGTCGCATCGAAATCCGTTGCGAGCGACGCCGCCTTCGCCGTCCGCGACGAATGTGATCTCACGTTTCACGGCATCCTCGCATTCCAAGATCCCCCGCGCGACGATGCCGCCGAGGCCATCCGCTCGCTGCGCGAGAACGGCGTCACGATCCGAATCCTGACGGGCGATAACGAGCGCGTCACGAGGCATGTGTGCGAGCAGGTCGGGCTTTCATGCGAGAATGTGGTGTTGGGCAGCGAAATCGATGCGATGACCGATTCGGCGCTGGGCCAGGTGGCTGAACGGGAGACGGCGTTCGCCCGGCTCTCGCCCGGACAGAAGAATCGACTGCTGGCCGCGCTCCAGGCGCGCGGGCACGTCGTGGGCTTCCTCGGCGACGGAATCAACGATGCCCCGTCCCTTCACGCCGCGGATGTCGGCATCACGGTTTCCACGGCGGTGGACGTGGCCAAAGAAGCCGCGGAGGTCGTGTTGCTCGATCCGGGCCTCGGGGTGCTCGCTACCGGTATCACCGAGGGCCGTCGCGCCTTCGGCAACGTCATGAAGTATCTCGTGATGGGCACCAGTTCGAACTTCGGCAACATGCTCAGCATGGCGGCCGCAACCGCGTTTCTCCCGTTCCTGCCCCTGCTGCCGCTCCAAGTGCTGCTGAACAGCCTGCTCTACGACATGGCCCAACTGACGATCCCGACGGACTCGGTGGACGCGGAGTTCATGCGGAAGCCGCGCCGGTGGGATTTGGGCGTCATCCGCCGCTCCATGTTGGTGCTGGGTCCGATCAGTTCGCTCTTCGACCTGCTGACGTTCTTCGTGCTGTACAGAATCTTCCAAGCCGGCGAGGCCCAGTTCCACACCGGATGGTTCGTGGAATCGCTGGCGACCCAGACGCTGGTGCTCCTCGTGATCCGTACGGGCGGCAACCCGCTGCGGAGCCGGCCGAGCCGACCACTTTTGTTCACGATCCTGACCGTCTCGATGATCGGCTTCGTGCTGCCGTATTCACCGCTCGCCACGGCGCTGGGATTCGAACCGATGCCCCCGGCATTCGTACTCTTTGTCCTCGTGGTGACCGCCGCGTACCTCGCGATGACCCAAGCGGCCAAGCGCATGGTGCTGCCGCGGGCCTGAGTTCGATGCGGAAAGTCGAAATGGGATCCGAGGTGCTCGTCATCGGCTTGGGCTCGAATCACGGAGACGATGCCGTGGGTTGGGACGTTGTTTCCCGATTGAACGGCGTCGAAGCGCGGTGCGTCTCCGATCCTTCGGTCCTCGCCGAGCTTCCGAAAGAGTGTCAGAAGCTGATATTGGTCGACGCCTGCCGCGGGACCGGGCCGCCGGGCACGATTCACCGGTTCGAGTGGCCGAACTTGCCGGCCGAGATCGGGCAGCCAACTTCGACGCATGGCTGGGGATTGGCAACAGGCTTGCAATTGGCCGATTGCCTGCGAAGATTGCCCAAGCGAGTGGTGATCTTCACAGTGGAGGCGGGGCCGGCCGAGCCGGGATGTCCGCCGACCCCGGAAGTGGCGGCCGCCGTGTCGCAACTCGTCGAACTCGTCCGCCGAGAGATCATGAACGCCACACCGACACCCGATGAACTCCTGGCGACGCCTCTCCTCGCCCCGCTGACGGACGCGGAGGCGGCACGGTTGGCCGCGACGGCCGTTCGCGAATCCTTCGGGGCGGGCGCCGTGATCTTCCGGGCCGGCGACCCCGTGCGGCGATTCTGGATCGTGGAGTCCGGCCGTGTCGCGATCGAGATCTACGGCCCGGATCGGCGAGCCCGCCGCCTGCACACGGTCGAACCCGGTGAGTTGCTCGCGTGGTCGCCGTTGATTGGCTCTTCCGCAATGACGGCGACCGGTCGCGCGATCGAACCGGCCACCCTGATCGCATTCGATGCGGCGGCCGTGCTTGCACTCTGCGAATCCGACACGGCGTTCGGATTCCGATTCATGAAGAACCTGGCCAAGGCCGTCGCCGCCCGCCTTCATTCGAGCCGCCTCCAGTTGCTGGATGCGTTTCATGTCGAACTCCCGACGATTCCGGAAGGATCCGGCCTGTGAACGCACCGCGCTGGCTCGCAAAGTCCGAACTGCAGTCCGCGATCGAGCGACTTCGCGTCGACGGTTGGTCCGTGATCGGCCCGAAAGCGGAGGACGGCGCGATCGTGTTGGGCGAGATCCGGGGCATCGACCAACTTCCCCGCGGCGTGCGGGATGAGCAATCGCCCGGACGCTACCGCCTCGCGCAATACGACGATGGCGGGTACTTCGATCATGTGAACGGCCCGCATTCGCTGAAGCCGTTTCTCTTCCCGCCGCGAAGCACCGTGCTGGAGGTGTTGCGGGTGCGGGGCGCATGGGCCGCCGCGGAGCCCGAGCCTCCGCGTCCCAAGCAGGCGATCCTCGGGGTACGTGCGTGCGACCTGCACGCGCTCGCGATCCAGGATCGCGTCTTCCTCGGCGGGCCGCACCGCGATCCCGAATACGCGGCACGGCGGGAGGGATTGCTGCTGATCGCGGTGGAATGCGGCCGTTCGGCATCCACGTGTTTCTGCGACTCGATGAACACGGGACCCGCCATCGCCGGTGGCGCGGATCTGATCCTTACCGAACTCCCGGAAGGCTTCGTCGTGAGAATCGGCTCCGATCGCGGGGCCGCCGTGTTGGACGGGTTGCCGACGCGGGACTGCACCTGGGCGGAAACCGACCGCGCGGCCGCGATTCCGCGCCAGGCCGCGGCCGAGCAGACCCGGCGAATCGACCCGGACACCGTGCGCGACACGTTGATGAGCAACCTCGGGCATCCGCGTTGGGACGAGGTCGCGAAACGGTGCCTGTCCTGCGCGAACTGCACAATGGTATGCCCGACGTGCTTCTGCTCGAGTGTCGATGACGTCGCGAACCTCGCCGGGGACCGCGTCGTCCGTGAACGCGTTTGGGAGTCGTGTTTCAACGAGGAACATTCGTGGATGGCCGGCGGTGCCGTGCATGCGACGGTGAAATCGCGATATCGGCAATGGCTCACGCACAAGTTGGCGACGTGGCACGATCAGTTCGGATCGTCGGGCTGCGTCGGCTGCGGGCGATGCATCACATGGTGCCCCGTCGGCATTGATCTGACCGAGGAGGTGAACGCCATCCAGGGAGGATCCTCATGACCTCCAGTCCGTGGAACGTCCGCTTCGCGGCGGTGACCGGCGTCAAGCCCGAGACACCCGGCGTGCTGACGTACGACCTGTCTCCGGATTCGTTGCCCGGCTACTCGTTCCGGCCGGGTCAGTTCAACATGCTCTACCTGCCGGGCATCGGTGAAGCCGCCATCTCCATGAGTTCCGACTCCGGCGACCCCGCGGTGCTGCGCCACACCGTTCGTGCGGTCGGCAACGTGACCCGCGCCATGGCGAAGTTGCGCATCGGAGATTCCATCGGAGTCCGCGGCCCCTTCGGAGTCGGCTGGCCGGTGGACGAGCTCCGGGGCCGGGATGTCGTTATCGTGGCGGGCGGCGTCGGGCTCGCGCCCTTGCGGCCGATGGTGTACCACTTGCTCCGGCGTCGCGACCAGCACGGCCGCGTGACGATCCTCTTCGGGGCGCGGACCCCGGCCGACTTGCTCTTCGCCGATGAGCACGAGAGGTGGCGGGGCGCGGGAATCGACATGCAGTGCACCGTGAACTTCGGCAGTCCGGACTGGCGCGGCTCTGTCGGTACCGTCATGCCGCTCTTCGCGAACCTCAAGCTCGATCCGGGACGCACGAGCGTGCTGACATGCGGTCCGGAAGTGATGATGCGCTTCGTCGCCGCAGCGGCCATGGAACGCGGCTTGCCGGAAGACCGGGTGCACGTCTCCCTGGAACGCAACATGAACTGCGCAGTCGGCCTCTGCGGGCACTGCCAGTTCGGCCCCGAGTTCATCTGCAAGGACGGCCCGGTGTTTCCCTTCGGCCGCGTCCGGCGGTTGTTGTTCGTGGAGAACCTGTGATGCCGAAGCCGCGGCTCGCCGTGTTCAAGTTCGCCTCGTGCGACGGCTGCCAGCTATCACTGCTGGACTGCGAGGAAGAACTGCTCGCAGTGGCGGACGCGGTCGAAATCGCGTACTTCCTCGAGGCACGTTCGCGCCAACTGGAGGGACCCTACGACATCGGTTTGGTCGAGGGTTCGATCACGACGGAACACGATGCCCAACGGATCCGAGAGGTGCGCCGGCAGTGCCAGTTTCTCGTGACCATCGGCGCCTGTGCGACGGCGGGAGGTATCCAAGCGTTGCGGAACTGGGGCGACGTTGCCGAGTTCTCCGCTCATGTCTATGCACGACCGGAATACATCCGCACGCTCGCCACAAGCACGCCGGTCGCCGACCACGTGAAAGTGGACTTTGAACTGCGCGGATGCCCGATCAACAAACACCAACTTCTCGAACTGATCGGCTCGCTGTTGCGGGGCCGCGCGCCGCACACGCCGCATCACAGCGTCTGCGTCGAGTGCAAACGGCGGCAGGTCGTGTGCGTCGCGGTGGCCCGCGGCACGGCCTGCCTCGGCCCCGTGACCCAGGCCGGCTGTGAAGTGATTTGTCCGGCGTTCAACCGCGAGTGTTTCGGCTGTTTCGGACCGAAGGAACAACCGAACGTGATCAGTCTGGGGCATCGGTATCGCAGCGAGGGCCATTCCGCGGAAGAACTCACACGTCTCGTCCGCGGCTTCAACGGCTATGCCCCCGAATTCCGGAACGCGGCCTTCGGCACGGAGTCGTGACATGTCGGACACGCGGACGATCCGGGTCGGCGCCATCTCCCGCGTCGAGGGTGAAGGAGCCCTGAACGTCACCGTGAGGAACGGGCAAGTCGTGTCGGCCCAGTTGAATATCTACGAACCGCCGCGGTTCTTCGAGGCGTTTCTCCGCGGCCGTGACGTGCGGGAAGTGACCGACATTGTCGCCCGGATCTGCGGCATCTGCCCCGTGGCCTATCAGATGACGGCGGCCCACGCCTTGGAGAAGGCCCTCGGCATCGAGATGCCCGCCGGCACGCGCGAACTCCGTCGCCTGCTCTATTGCGGCGAGTGGATCGAAAGCCACGGCCTTCACATCTACATGCTGCACGCACCGGACTTCCTCGGCCACGAGAGTGGCATCAGCCTGGCGAAGGATCATCCCGACATCGTCGAACGCGGCCTGCGAATGAAAAGCATCGGGAATCGCATCCTCGAAGTGCTCGGCGGCCGGGCGATCCACCCGATCAACGTCGCCCTCGGCGGGTTCCACCGCTCTCCCCGTATCCCGGACGTCCATGGCTTGATGGACGATTTGACATGGGGCCGGGACGCCGCCATCGAGACGTGTCGCTGGGCGGCATCGTTCGACTTCCCGGACTTCGAGCAGGACTACGAGTTCGTCTGCCTGAAGCACGAGACCGAGTACCCCATGAACGAGGGCCGCTTGGTCTCGAGCGCAGGGCTGGACGTGGCTGTGAGCGAGTACGAGCGACATTTCGCGGAGCGGCACGAACCGCAGAGCACGGCGCTGCACAGCGTGATCCTGCCGGACGAGCGACCGTATCTCGTGGGGCCGCTCGCCCGGGTGAATCTCTGCCGGGAGCAACTCTCCGAGTCCGCGAAGCGCGAGGCGGACGGGGCCAAGTTCGAACATCCGTGCCGCAACAACTTCCGGAGCATCGTCGCCCGCTCGTTGGAACTGATCACGGCGTTCGAGGAAGCCATCCGCATCGTGGAGAGCTACCGCGCCGAGCCGGCTCCCAGCCGCACCGAGGTTCCGATGCGAGCCGGAGAAGCCTGCCACGCCACCGAGGCGCCGCGCGGGCTGATCTTCCACCGCTACCGAATCGGCGACGACGGTTTGGTCGCAGAAGCGAAGATCGTTCCGCCCACATCGCAGAATCAGGGCCGTATCGAACGCGATCTCGCAGCATTCCTGCCGGGCGTGCTCGATCGCGACGACGCGGATGTGGCCCGCCGCTGCGAGCACCTCATCCGCAATTACGATCCATGCATCAGTTGTGCGACGCACTTCCTGAAACTGAAGATCGACCGCCGCTGAGTCAGCAGATGCGCGGCAACTGTTCGCCGACCGGCATCGCGAGGATGCGCGAACCACCGATCGCCGTGCGGATGACGACGCGGCCGGGATGCTCGGCCGTGACACGCCCGATGATGGCGGCGTCTGCTCCTTCGGGTTCGCGCCGCATCCGGTCCAAGACGGCATCGGCCCGTTCCGCCGAAACGACCGCCACCAGTTTGCCCTCGTTCGCTACGGTGAGCGGATCGAAGCCGAGCATCTCGCAGGCGGACCGCACGGCGTCGCGAACGGGAATGCGGCGTTCTTCAATCGTGATGCCGAGCCGGGCCTGCCGGGCGAACTCGTTCAGCGTCGCGGCCACTCCGCCGCGAGTGGGATCGCGAAAGCAGCGGATAGCCGGCCCTTTCGCGAGCATCACACGAACGAGTCGGTGGAGAGACGCTGTGTCACTGCGGATCTCCGCCTCGAACCCGAGCCCCTCGCGCACGCTCATCACCGCCATGCCGTGATCCGCGATCGTGCCGCTGAGCAGCACGGCATCTCCGGCCTGGATGCACTCCGCACCCAGGCGGACGTCGTTCGGCAGCAAACCGACACCGGCGGTGGTGATGAAGCAACCTTCGCCACGGCTCCGTTCGACGACCTTGGTGTCCCCCGCGACGATGCGGACGCCCGCGGCCCGAGCCGCATCCGCCATCCGCTGCACGATCCCCGCCAAGGTCGCGATCGGCAACCCCTCTTCGAGAATGAACGCCGCCGTGAGATGGGTCGGAACCGCGCCGCACATCGCGAGATCGTTCACGGTCCCGTTCACGGCCAAGTCGCCGATGCACCCGCCGGGGAAGAACAGCGGTCGCACGACGAACGAATCCGTGGCCATCACCAGACGACTGCCGGGAGCGGCGAACTCCGCCGCATCGGGGAACGGATCGTTGCCGAACGCCGGGGCGAACAGATGCTCGACGAGGTCCGCGGTGAGTTGGCCGCCGCCGCCGTGGGCCAGCGTCACGGTCGCGAAGTGGCGTAGCGGGACCGGACAGTTCCACGATTCAAGTGGCGACATGAGGAACCACGGGGAGGGATGCGAATCGGCCGGCGCGGTGGTAGGCGGCACACACGCCTTCATCCGAAACCATCGTCGCGCCGAGCGGTGTGAGTGGTGTGCAGCCCGTGCCGAAATGCGGGCACTCGGTCGGTTTCAACCGGCCCTGAAGCACGTCGCCGCTTCGGCAGGTCGTAGAGGAAACGCGACTCGGCCCGGACTTCGGGAAACGCAGGTCGGCGTCCCAGTCGCGGTATTTCTCCCGCAGCTTCCAGCCGCTCCGTGGAATGACACCGATCCCGCGCCAAGACGCATCCGTCGGCTCGTACACCTCTTCGATGATCGCACGGGCCGCGGGATTTCCATCGAGCGAGGTCACACGTTGATAAGCGTTCTCGATCTCGTGCCGCCCGGCCTCCAACTGCACGACCGCTCGCCGCACGCCGTCCAGAATGTCCAGCGGCTCGAAACCGGTGACGACGATCGGCACCCGCCCGCGTTCGGCAAGCGGCGGATACTCCGAGACCCCCATCACGGTGCAGACATGTCCGGCGGCGAGGAACGCCTGCACGCGATTGCCTGGCGCGCTCAGAATCGCTTCGAGCGCGGGCGGGACGCGAACTTGTGCCGCGAGCAGGGAGAAGTTCTGCAGCCCGGAACGAAAGGCGGTTTGGACGGCGAAAGCATTCGCCGGTGCGGTCGTCTCGAAGCCGATGCCGAAGAAGACGACTTCGCGATCCGGTAGTTCCCGCGCGATCTTCACGGCATCCAGCGGCGAGTGAACGATTCGCACGTCCGCCCCTTCGCCCTTCACGCGGAGCAGGTCGGTCTCGGTGCCGGGCACGCGCAGCATGTCGCCGAACGAGCAGAAGACGACGCCCGGACGGGCGGCAATGGCCAGCGCGCGATCGATGATGTCCTGCGAAGTCACGCACACCGGGCAGCCGGGACCGTGAACGAGTTCGATCTCGCGGGGAAGCAGTTCGTCGATGCCGTGACGGAGAATGGCGTGCGTCTGGCCGCCGCACACTTCCATGATCACCCACGGCCGCGTGACGGTGCGGCGGATTGCGGCCAGCAACCGGGCCGCCAGGACGGGGTCTCGGAATTCCTCGAGGTGCTTCACGGCTCCGCGTCCTCCATCGCTTGGAAGTCGCGAAGCGCCGCAAGCGCGGCGGCTTCATCCACGCGGCCGATGGCGAAGCCCGCATGGACGACTGCGTACTCGCCTTCGACCAAGTCCGGCAGGCACGCGAGGCAAGCGTCCTTGCGCACGCCACCGAACTCGAGCACACCCATGGGGACGCCATCTTGATCGAAACGGCGGATCAAACGGCCGGGAAGTGCGAGGCACATCCGTCACCTCCGGCCGATCAGGAAGTCGGTCCAGTCGTCGAGCCCCGCACCGGTCTTGCCGGAAGTTCTGAAGATCGGCGCTTCGGGCCGCACGGCCAGCAGATTCGCCGAGGCTGCGGCGTGATCGAATTCGCAGGCTTCCGCGAGATCGATCTTGGATACGACGAACGCGTCGGCCGAGTTGAACAATCCGGGATATTTCAGCGGCTTGTCCTCGCCCTCGGTGGTGGACAGCAACACGGCCCGCAGCGACTCGCCGAGGTCGTGATTCGCGGTGCAGACGAGGTTGCCGACATTCTCGATGAACAGGAACTCGATGCCGCCGAGGTCCCAGCCTGCGAGGTGCTGCTCGATCATCGAGGCACTGAGATGACACAGGCCGTGCGTACGAATCTGGCGAACCGGCACCCCGGATCGGGCGAGCCGCACGGAGTCGTTGTCGGTCTCCGGATCGCCTACGATCGCGGCGGCGTTTCGACCGCGTTCCCGCAACCGGGTCAGCGTGGCTTCGAGAAGTCGGGTCTTCCCGGCTCCGGGACTCGCCACGACGTTGACGACGCAGATCCCCGCCGCGCGGAAGCGATCGCGGAGTCCGGCCGCGACCGCATCGTTCCGCTTCAGAATGCCCTCGCGAAGTGCGACAATTCGCGGCGTCATGTCACCTCGATCGAATCCACTTCCAACTCGCGGCCGCGGATCACGTTGCCGGTCGGTTCACCACAGGAACTGCAAACGAATCGCAGCGGCTCGCCAAGTTCGGTTTCCAAGCCGCACGCCGGGCAGTTCAACGCAACCGGCACCGGTTCGATCACCAAGCGTGCGTTTTCCAGCAGTGTATTCCGAACCGCTTCCGAAAAATGAAACTGCAGCGACTCCGGATGAACACCCGCGAGTTCACCGATGCGCACACGCACCACCGTCACGCTCCGGGCACCAGCCCGCTCCGCCGCCGCCGTCGCGCTTTCCACGATCGACACGGCGATGGACAGTTCATGCATCGCGCACCGCTCCGGCAAGCAGGGCTTGGCCGAGTGACAATCCACCGTCGTTCGGGGGCACCTGGCGGTGAATAAAGACCTCGAAGCCGCCCGCGGACAGTTGTTCGAGCAGAAGCGTGGTCAGCGTCGCATTCTGAAACGCGCCGCCGGTGAGGCCGACGGCCGCCAAGCCGGACCGCTCTCTCAGAAGGCGACAAACTTCGACCACGGCACGCGACAGTCCCCGGTGGAACCGGGCGGCGATCGCCGAATGAGCGACAGACCGGCGCAGATCCACCACAATCTCGCGAATCACCGGCCGGGCATCGATCATGAGCGTGGAGCCGGACTGAATCGCGAACTCGTACGCGGTCCGATCCGCGAGGTCGCAGCACGCTTCGAGTTCGATTGCAGCCTGTCCTTCGTAAGTGGCTCGAGTGCAGACTCCGACCAACGCGGAGACGGCGTCGAAGAGTCGACCGACGCTGCTCGTCGCAAAGCAGTTCAACCCGCGTTCGATCTGCAGCTTCAGGATGGTTCGCTCGGCCGGCGGACACCCCTGAACGCACGGCAAGTCTTCGCTCCATTCGACACCGGCGGCATGCAACCAGGACAGCGCCATGCGGTACGGCTTCTCGATCGCGAGACCGCCGCCCGGCATCGGAACGGGCCAGAGATGCGCGACTCGCACCAAGTCCGAAGACGGCCCAAGGAAGAATTCACCGCCCCAGATTGTACCGTCCTCGCCCAAGCCGGTGCCGTCGAAGCAGACACCGATGATCCTCTCGGCCCTGCAACAATCCGCAAGCAACGCGGCGACATGCGCCCGATGATGCGGCACGCGTACGAGCGGCAAGCCGTGGCGTCCGGCGTACTCCTCCGCCCACCGGGCCGTGTGGTAGCCCGGATGGAGGTCGCAGGCGACCGCTTCCGGTTCGAGGCGGAACAGCGTCCGGTATCGCTCGACGGTTTGTTCCAATAGCTCCAGGGCGGACGGATGCTCCATGTCTCCCATGTGCGGCCCGAGGAACGCGTGGCCGGACGCAGCGAGGCAGATGGTTCCCTTCAGGTCGCCGCCGACCGCCAAGATCGGCCGCGCAGGAGGAATGCGGATCGGCAGAGGAACGAAGCCGCGGCTGCGCCGGATCGGTTGAGGCCGGCCGGCCACGCAGCGCACCACCGAATCTTCGCACGGTGCGACGATCTCGCGATCATGAAAGACGATCGCATCCGCGATGCCGGCGAGGTTCCGCCTTGCCTCCTCCTCCTTCCAAAGGATGGGTTCGTTCGAGACATTCGCCGAAGTCAACACGAGCGGTCCGTCTCCGGCCAAGAGCCGATGCAGTGGCGTGGACGGAAGCATGAAGCCGACCTCGCTCGTGCCGGGTGCGACTCCGGGCGCGAGATCGCAGTGGAGCCGCCGCCGCAACACCACGATCGGGCATTCCCGGCTGCCCAACAACTCCTCCTCGAACGGCTCGACGACGGCATACCGCTGCACGACGGCTACGCTCGCCGCCATCATCGCGAACGGCTTGTCGCTTCGTTCCTTCCGGGTGCGAAGCAAGGCAACAGCATCGTGGTTCGTGGCATCGCACGCGAGATGAAACCCGCCAATCCCTTTGATCGCCACGATGCGTCCACCACGGAGCAACGAGCGCACGTCTTCGATCGCGTCGGCACCATCCGACGTCGATTCGCACTCCAGAACCAACCTCGGACCGCACGCGGGGCAGGAGATCGTTTGCGCATGGTGTCGCCGATCCGAATCGTCCCGATACTCGCTGAGACACGCCGCACACATCGGAAACGCGTTCATCGAGGTGTTCGAGCGATCGAACGGCGGGTGCCGGAGAATCGAGTAACGCGGGCCGCAGACCGAGCAAGTTGCGAACGCATGGCCGAATCGCCGCCCGCCCGGTTCGACAACGTCGTTCCAGCACTCCGGGCACGTCGCCGTGTCGGTCGCGACGAACCCCGATTGCGGCGAGTCCTCACTCGAGTCGATTCGGAAATCCAATTCATCGCGGAGTTCAAGATACTCGGATTCAACGAGGTCGATCCGGGCCGGCGTTTGCAGTCCTGCGACGAAATCCTTCTCAAAGGCACGGATGGAACGGGCTTCGCCCTGAACCTCGATGACGACGCCGGCACCGTGATTGCGGACCACCCCCGTCAAGCCGAGCCTTCGCGCCGTGCGATGGATCGCCGGGCGCAGCCCGACGCCCTGTACGACGCCGGTGAGCGTGAACCGCATTCGGTTGACGACATGTTCCATTCGGAGGCTCGCTGGCGGGTCATCACCGGGTCAGGCCTCAATCTGATTGGATCGAACACGCGACCTTCCGTCCATCGGGAATGCGGTCCAGGGCGAATCGATATCAAGGCCTCATACAACAACCATTCGCCCGATTCTCCCGAACGAGTGTTCCGCGAAATGAAGCAGCGATTGTTCACGCCCGGCCCCACTCCCGTTCCCGAAGAGACGCTCCTGGAACTGGCCCGCCCCGTGACCTACCACCGGGCCGCGGAAGCCAAGGCGATCCTCGCCGAGGTGAGCGAGGACCTGAAGTACGTGTTCCAGACCACGAACCCGGTGTTCACGCTGACATGCAGCGGTACCGGCGGCATGGAATCGGCGGTGAGCAGCGCGTTGGCCGCGGGCGAGAAGGTGATCCTGTGCACGGCCGGCCGCTGGGGCGAACGCTGGCGCGGCATCCTGAAAGCGTTCGGCGCCGACATCGTGACGGTGGAAGTGCCCTACGGCAAAGCCGTGACGCCGGAGATGGTGCAAGCCGCACTGAGCCAGCACCCGGATGCGAAAGCGGTGTTCGCCACGCTGAGCGAGACGAGCACGGGCGTCGGCCACGACCTTGCGGCGTTCGGCGCGATCGTGGCGAAGTCGGACGCGCTGTTCATCGTGGACGGAATCAGCGGACTCGGTGCGATGGAGTGTCGCACGGATGCTTGGAACATCGACATCTGCGTGACGGGGTCGCAAAAGGCGCTGATGCTCCCGCCGGGGCTGGCGTTCGTCTCCGTGAGTGTCAAAGCATGGAAGAAGATCGACGCCAATCCGGTGCGGAACTTCTACTTGGACCTGCGCCGGTACCGGAAGACCTACGCGGAGAGCGACACGCCCTTCACCCCGGCGAACACGTTGATCCGCGCTCAGCGGGCGAGCCTGAAGCGCATCCGCGCCGAGGGGATCGAGAACCTGTGGGCCCGCCACGAGAAGATCGCAGCGGCGTGCCGCGCGGCCGTGGTCGCGATGGGGCTGAAGGTGTTCGCGGAGCGGCCGAACTCGGCCCTCACGGTGATCTCGGTGCCGAGCGGTGTCGACGGCTCGGCCACGCTCAAGAAGATGGAGAAGCAGTACGGCTACAAGTTGGCGGACGGCCAAGATGCGATGAAGGGCCAAATTTGGCGGCTCTCGCACATGGGCTACACGGACGCGTTCGAGGTGCTGGGCGCGATCAGTGCGTTGGAACTGGTGCTGCTGGAAAGCGGCTTCAAGTTGGAACCCGGCGCCGGCGTGGCCGCGTTCCAGCGGTCGTTCGCCGGAAAGTAATCTGGGAAGTCTGGGTGGACGGCGCGGATTTTGCGGCTAGGGTAGCGAGGATGCGGAACCCTCGTCCCGAGGCCAATAACATGCGCCGTCTCTTCTTCGCTTCGCTCCTCGCTGCGGCCGCGATCGCGGTCGATGCCAACCGTGCGTCCGCCTGGTGGTGGTGTCCGCCCCAACCGGCGACGGTGGCGTTCCCGATGGTTTACCCGGCGGGGTGGTACACGAACACCTACACCTTCGCGTGGTACTATCCTTGGTACGCGAATTACAACTACTCGCACGGCAGCTACGCGAACTGGTACCGGTGGCACGGCTGGGCCTTCTACGCGGGCCAGCCGATCCCGCACAACTTCCGCATCGATGCGAACGGCGCGTACATGCTGAAGCCGCCGCAACCGCAGAAGAAAGATGACTCGAAGAAGAAGGACGAGCCCAAAAAGAAGGAACCGGGCAAGGTGATGATCGAACTTCCGGCCGATGCCAAGCTCTTGTTCAACGGCGTGGCCGCAAGCGGAGGCGGCGGCACGCGGACGTTCCTCACTCCGGAGCTCGAGGCCGACCGCGACTACGAGTATGTTCTCACCGCCGAAGTGACCCGCGACGGCCGAACGCTGACGGCCACCGAACGCGTCCTCGTGCGGGCGGGAAGTGTCAGCCGAGTGTCACTCGCGCCGTCGTCGGTCGCGGCGAAGTGAAACATTTTTCCGGGCTATCGGGATTTCCGACACTGTGTGAATCGGACGGCGGCACGGCGTGAATTGCGCCGTGCTTCGCCGTTACAGCCCGGAAAATCGGCATTTGCAGTACAACTTTCCCGACCGTTCGCACGTCTTGTTTTCGTTCGCGCCGGAATAACCGGTCTTTTTTGTGCCATCCCCCGAAACTTCCCGGTCGCGTCGCCTTGTCCGCGCGTTCGCCGTCCGTTAGGTGTTAATGCTGGATTTGGTTCGGCTCGCCAGCCGATTGTCCGGATACACCCAAGTTCCGACATCTTGAAGGTGCGGTCCATGAATCTTCGCAGCCTCTCGCGTCGCCTCTTCTCGCGCGCCGCCTCCTCCCGCCGCGCCAACCCGATTCGCAATCACAAGCCGCTGGGACGGCCGCTAGAGGCTCTCGAGGATCGCAGCGTCCCGGCGAGCACGACGATCGCAGGAGGGGCGGCGTCTTCCTGGACCATTTCCGACTCATTCCTCACGAGCAACGGCTTGCCCACAGGCGGCAGCGGGGCGAGCGGCCCCGGCGGCAGTGGCATCACGATCGTCGACGCCAGCATCCCAGGGCAAGGAGATGCCTTCGACGATGGAGCCACGCTTTGGGTCAATAATACCGTCGTCGGCGGTGCCCTGAGCCAGTCGGGCAACACCGTCGACTTCGCCACGCAGAGCATCTCCGGACTGAACTCCACCGCGCAGTACTACATCGCAAGCAGCAGTGCCACGGCCCGGGTCTTGCTGACGCTCTCGAATCCCACTGCGGCACCGATCACGGTGCCGGTGGATTACCTCACAAACTTCGGTTCCGATGGTGCGACGGCGATCCAAGGCACCAGTGACGGCGATACGACTTTCACCGCAGCCGACCGCTGGCTCGTCACCGACGACGGCCCCGGCGGCGACCCGGCCAACACGACGGTCCTGTTCGGCTCGGGCACGCCGGCCATCACTCCCGTCGGTGTCTCATCGACGGTGTTCAGCAACGCCGGCACACAGGGCGCCCGTGCGACATTCAACGTCACGGTTGATCCCGGCCAAACCCTCTCGCTGATGTTCTTCCAGAAGCTCAACGATACCACCGCAAACGCGTTGACAGAGGCACCGACGTTCTTCGATACGAATCCCGCTCTCGGCAGCGATCTCCTCAGCGGACTCACCGGAACTCAACTCTCCCAGATCGTGAATTGGGACTTCCTACCGGCTGTGGACCTGTCCGTGAGCGCGAACACCGGCACGGAAGCGGCCGGCACGGTCATCACGGTGACGGCCACCGCATCGAAGCCTGTCGTCGGCGACCAGACCATCGATCTGGCCGTCAGCGGCGCCGGCATCACCGCCGGCGACTACACGCTTTCGAATGTCGTGATCACGATCCTGGACGGTCAAACCACGGGGTCCGTCACCTTCGCTGTCACGAATGACAACCGGCTCGAAGGGACGGAAACGGCAATTCTCACCATCTCGAATCCCTCGGCCGGCTTGGTGCTCGGTGTCGCCACACAGAACATCGACATCATCGACGACGAAATCGGCGTCATCGACTTCCAAGCGAACCAAGCCAATGCGGAGAGTGTTTCTCCGACGGTGCGGGCGACGCTCACCATCACGGCCAACGGAACCGGTGCAGTCGGGTTGGACAAGGCGATCACCGTGGACGCCAAGGATGCCTTGACCGGTTCGGCAACGAGCGGGACGGACTACGCCGCGTTCGGCCCGGCCACGCTCACCTTCGCCATCGGCGACGGAACGACGATCGACTCCGACACCGCCACACTGAATGTCGCGGACGATCAGCGGCTCGAAGGCGACGAGACGGTGGACCTCCAGATCTACAACTTGTCCACGACTTTGGACGGATTGGTCTCGATCGGTGTCTCCACCCACACGGCGACGATTCTCGACAACGAAACGGGCGTCATCAACTTCCAAGCGGATCAAGCCAACACGGAAAGCGTCTCGCCGACGCTGAAGGCCACCTTGACGATTACGGCCATCGGCGCCGTCGGAACCATCGGGCTGGACCGTGTCATCACCGTGGATGCCACGGACGCGTTGACCGGCTCCGCGACGAGCGGGACGGACTACGCTGCGTTCGGCCCGGCCGTGCTCACCTTCGCCATCGGCGACGGCGCGAGCATCGACTCCACCACCGCCACACTGAATGTGATCGACGACCAACGCCTCGAAGGCACCGAGTCGGTGAACCTGGTGATCGGCAATTTGTCCGCACCGCCGACCGTCGCGGTGTCGATCGGCGACTCCACCCACACGGCGACGATTCTTGACAACGAAACCGGCGTCATCAATTTCCAAGCGGACCAAACCAATGCGGAAAGCGTGTCCCCAACGGTGCGGGCGACGCTGACGATCACGACCGTCGGCGCCGTCGGCCCCGTCGGGTTGGACAAGGCGCTCACGGTCATCGCGACCGACCTGCTGACGGGATCGGCCACAAGCGGTCTCGACTACACCAAGTGCGTTCGGCCCGGTGACGCTCACCTTCGCCATCGGCGACGCGAGCATCGACTCCACGACCGCCACACTGAATGTGATCGACGACCAGCGACTCGAAGGCACGAGGCGGTGAATCTCGCGATCGGCAGCCTCTCGTCGACCCTGAACGGCCGCGTCTCTCTCGGCGACACCACCCACACCGCGACGATCACGGACAACGAGACCGGCGTCATCAACTTCCAGGCGGACCAAGCGAACGACGAGAGTGTCTCGCCGACCGTGCGGGCGACACTGACGATCACGACCATCGGCACCGTCGGCCCTGTCGGGTTGGACAAAGCCCTCACCGTGACCGCAACGGACCTGCTGACGGGATCGGCCACGAGCGGCGTCGATTACAACGCTTTCGGACCGGCCACGCTCACCTTCGCGGTCGGCAACGGCGCGGCCATCGACTCCAGCGCCGCGACGCTCTCCGTGCTGGACGACCAACGGCTCGAATCCAACGAAGACGTGAACCTCAGCATCGGCAGCCTCTCTTCGAACTTGGACGGCCGCGTTTCGCTCGGTGACACGACGCACACGGCGACGATCATCGACAATGAATCGGCCGTCGTCCGGATCAGCGCCCCGACTTCAACTCCCGAAGACAACTTCACCTTCGATGTCACGGTGCAACTGGACCTCACCACCGTCGGCACGGTGGGGGTGGCCGGTCTTGATCGAAGCATCAACGTCCGAATTACGCAAGCCGGAGGCACGGCGACCAACGCACCGATCACGGCCGGCGATTACACGTCCCCGACGCTCACGAACATCACATTCGCAAGCGGCTTGAACGGGACCACGTTCACCGATTCGACCGTGAAGGCGGTCATCACGGAAGACCTCAACATCGAAGGGAACGAGACGGCCGATTACCAGGTGACTCTGACGAACGTCAACGGCACCGCCACGACGGCCGTGGCCGCGTACACGCTGACGATCGTGGACGACGACACCGCGGCCATGAGCAAGTACGATGCGACGGTGCCCGGAAACTACCGCCTCGTTCGCGAGGGCGGCGTCGTCCAACTCTTCCTGGAAGGCAACTTGATCTCGGTCGGCAACTACCCCGCGGACATCGGGGCGGTGGTCGAACTCAACGGCACGTCATCCGCGGACACGCTCGTGGTCGAGGCCAAGGCGACGAGCGATGTCCTGCCGGACGTCATCTTCAACGGCAACGGCGGCTCGGACATTCTCCGCGTGCTCGGCGACCTCACCCAGACCGCGACCTACACGGCGGCCGGCATCGCAGGCAATTCCACGGTCGCCACCTCCAAAGGCAAGGTGACCCACTCGAACGTGGAATCGGTGGACATCACTGACATGACCGCGGCGACACTGCAACTCGCCGGCGGCGACGATGCACTGACGCTCGCGAACGGGAAGGACTTCCTCGTCGGCACCGACGACGCGATCCGCGTCAGCGGCACCACCGGCGGCGCGGGGATCGCACCGGTCGCGTTCTGGAAGATCGGCACGCTCACGGTGGACACCAAGACGGGCGGCACGGACGGCAACGACACGATCGACATCACCTCCGCGGACAACGCCCACGCGATCACGAACTTCAACATCGCCACCGGCGCCAACGGCACCGACGTGGTGAATGTGAACGGCGCGGCCACGTTCGCCGGGAACATCGGCGTCGCGACCGGCACCGTGAACTCCAATGCGACCGCGACCGCGGGCAACTCCGGCAAGATCGCACTCGATGTGCGCGGCAACGTCACGGACGGCAACGCGGCCGGGCTCAACTTCTCCGTGCAGAACGGCCTCTTCTCCGTGGCGTACACCACCGGGGAGATCGAAGCCGACACGAAGACCAAGAACTTCTCCGCCGCCGGCAACGGCAAACTCGCCATCCGCGAGGCGGACGCGATCAACCTCCAAGGCGTGACATTCGGCCCGTACTTCGACCTGACGACGGGCGCTTCCGGCGTGGTGACGCAGGACGCGGGCGCGGGGAACGGCGTGGTCGGCAGCCAATTCCGACTTGTCACCGGTGCCGGCGGCACGGTGGACTTGAACAATGCCGCGAACAACATCGCGACGTTCGCGGCCGTCACCAACGGGACGACGCGGTACCGCGACGCGGACGACTTGACCATCGGAACGGTGACCGGGAAGTCCGCGAGCACGACGGGCGTGACGACCAACAACGGCACGTTGAGCCTGTTCGCCGGCGGCAACTTCACGGCGGACAACACCGCGGTCTCGCTCATCAACGCGGGCACGGCGGCCACGCGGATCGTCGCCGGGGCCGGAGCCGCGAGCGGCAACTTCACGTTGCGGTTCAACACGCCGGTCACCAGCGGCGGCGGCGTGGTCTACGGCGCTCCGGCGGGCGACCCGGACGCCAACCAAGGCAACGACACCTTCGAAATCCTTCCGAGCAAGACCACCGCACAGCGCGTGGAAGGGAACAACCCGGTCGTCACTCCGGGCGACTCCCTCAAGCTCCTTCTGGGCGACCCGACGATCCTCACCACGACGCTCTTCTTCGACACGGTGGTCGGGGAGAGCGTGGACGGCCGGTACGTCCTGAAGTTCACGGACGGCACACCGGACAAGACGATCCCGTACAAGAGCATCGAAGGCTTCGGCCAAGCGTCCTTGATCGGCGTGATCGTGCAGACGGGCTCCTCGAATTTCGCCATCAGTGCGACGCCGGTGATCAGCGGCGTGTTGCCGGGCAACGCGGCCCTCACGGGCAAGGCGCCGACGCCGAATCCGTTCGTCGTGGCCCCGAACGGAATCTCGCCGGACAGCGCCTACTCCGCCCCCTCGATCGCTTTCGGCGACATCAACGGCGACGGCACGCTCGATCTCGTTGTCGCCAACGGCGCGAACGACGATCCACTGATCACCGTGTACGACGGCAAGGTGGCGCTGGCCAAACGGACTTCGGCGCTCGACCTCTCGAGCCAAGCCATGCAGAACGCGATCCTCACGCAGTTCTACGCCTTCCCGGACGCAAACGGGCACCCGACGTTCCGCGGCGGCCTGCATGTCGCCACCCAGAAGGTCGCCGGAGATCCGCAGGAACGCATCGTGGTGGGAGCGGGCATCGGCGGCGGACCGATCGTGCAAACCTTCCGGATCAACACCGCCACAAAGCAACCCGTGCAACTCACCAGCTTCTTCGCGTTCGAACCTTCGTTCCGCGGCGGCGTCACCGTGGCCGCCGGCGATTACGACGGCGACGGCACGGACGAAGTGATCGTCGGAACGGGCCCCGGCGGCGGCCCGCGCGTCCAAGTCTTCGACGGAAAGCTGCTGCAGACCTTCAAACCCGGTGGTGGCGGAACGCTGGTGGATGCGGCGCAGTTGGCCAACTTCTTCGCCTACGATCCGAACTTCCGCGGCGGCGTCCACGTCGCGGCGGGGCGGTTCGATGCGGACGCGAAGGACGACATCGCCACCGCGCCCGGCTACGGCGGCGGCCCCCACGTCCGCGTGTTCCAAGGCGGAACGGGAGCGGAACTCGCCTCGTTCTACGCATGGCCGCCGAGCACCACGAACGGCCTCCAGACCATTGGTGCGGCGAGCAACAACGGCATCGGCAGCCTCTCGTTCGGCGCGGTCGTGTTGAACGGCGGCGTGCCCGACACGAACGGTCGCCAAGAGTTGCTCGTGGGCACCGCCCGCGGCATGGCCACGCAGACGAAGCGATTCCGTTTCGCTCCGGGTGCCACGGCTCCGAACGCGGTCTCCGACTTGTTCACCGATTTGGGCGGCATTCTCGTGGACGGCCAGCCGTTCGTGCCGGCCCAGGCGTTCGAGGGTGCGAACGTGGCCGGCGCGAGCAGTTGAGATCACGCCTTCTTCAGGTGGATGGCCAGCGGTTGGCCGTCCACCTTCGCCGAAGCCGCATGCGAGTCGCCGAACGGCGACTCGTGCCATTTCACGACCTGCGTGTCTGCGGCGATCGCGTCCTTGTGGGCGGCGACGGCCGCGGCGAGTTCGCCTTCAGCACCGAGGTGCAGTTCGATCTTGTCCGCGACGTCGAGTCCGGCTTTCTTCCGCTCGTCCTGCACGAGCCGGATCACATCGCGTGACAGACCTTCGAGCTTCAGTTCGGGTGTAATACGCCCATCGATCATGGCTTGCGTGGACTTGTCCACGACGCCGCACCAGCCTTCCGGGGCGGTGTGTGTGATCGCGATGTCCGCGGGTTCCAGTTGAACGCCGACTAGCACGAAGTTCGCGGCGCGAAGCTGTTCCGCTCCCATGGCATCGAGCGTGGCTTCGGCCTGCTTCAAGTTCGCCCCGAGTTTCGCGGCCGCGGTCTTCTTGTTCAACTTGGCGGACGACTTCAGCATCGCCTCGCCGGTGTGAAGCGTGATCCGCTTCACGTTCAGTTCATCCGTAATGAGTCCGGGGAATCGTTCGACCGCGCGGCGATCCGCGTCCGAACCGGGTTGCACGCGGAGTTCGGCGAGCGGTTGGCGGGTCTTGTGCTTGGCCGCGTTTCGTGCCGCGCCGCCGAGCGAGACGATGCGCAACACGGCATCCATGTCTTCGGAGAGTTGCGTGTCGATCAGCGATGCGTCAGGTTGCGGGTATTCCGCAAGGTGAACGCTGTCCGAGCCGGCGACGGAAGTCGCCGGTTGCTTCGTCAGATTCTTCCACATCACTTCGGTGAGGTACGGCACCACCGGGGCACACAAACGGCACAGGTCCATCAACACTGTGTGCAGCGTCTGGTACGCGGCCAGCTTGTCCTTCCGGCCCACATCATCGAGCGAAGCGTCGTTGCTCCAGAAACGGTCGCGGTTGCGGCGAATGTACCAGTTCGACAGCTTCGCATCCACGAACTCCTCCACCGCCGTGCAAAAGCCCATGACGTTGAACGCCTCGAACTCCGCCCGCGATTTCTGGATCAGTAGCTGCAGATCGGACAGGATCCAGCGGTCGATGTCGGCGCGGTCTTTCACCGGCACCGGCGGCAGGGTCGGTTCGAAGCCGTCGAGCGCGGCGTAGTTGCAGAAGAAGCCATAGCAGTTCCACAGCTTGATGATGAACTTCGCCCGCACTTCGTTGATCGGGCCGGTGCCGAAGTTCAGGTTCGCGGCCGGGTTGGACCGGCAGTACAGCCAGCGCATCGCGTCCGCACCCATCTGCTCGGCCGCGGAGTTGAACTCGATCGAGTTGCCCTTCGATTTGTGCATCTCGTCGCCGTGTTCGTCGCGGACGAGGCCGTGGCCGAGCAGCGTCTTGAACGGCGGTTCCTGGCCGTCGCTCATCATGGTGCTCATCGCGAGCAGGGCGTAGAACCAGTTGCGGAACTGGCCGGGGAAGCTCTCGGTGATGAAGTCCGCGGGCCGCCATTCCGCGGGGAGCGTGCTGTACGCCACAATGCCGGCGTCGAGCCACGGGTTGCCCACGTCCGGAATGCGCGACATGAGTTCGCCCTTGGCGTTCCGGATCTTGATGCGATCGATCCACGGCCGGTGCGGCGTGTGGCCGTCGAACTCGGTCCAGCCTTCGACGGCGCGGGCCTTCAGTTCCTCGCGGCTGCCGATGACTTCGAAATCAGTCGGGTCGTTGTCGTTCACCCAGATCGGCAGCGCAAGCCCCCAGAACCGCTTCTTCGAGATCATCCAGTCGCCCATGTTCTTCAGCCAGTCCTTCTCGCGGGCCTGTCCGTTGATCGACTCGGGAAGGAATGTGACGCGATCCACGACCTTCAAGATGTCACGTCGGAAGCTGTAAGACCCCTCCCCAACCCCTCCCCGAAGCGGGGAGGGGCTTTCTTCTCCCCCTCCCCGCCTCGGGGAGGGGGTTGGGGGGAGGGGTTCTTTCTTCTCCCCCATGTTGATGAACCATTCGTCCACGAGCCGGTAGAGCAGTTCCGTTTTGCAGCGCCAGCAGTGCGGGTAACGGTGAACGTACCGCTCGGTCGTAAAGAGGCGGTCCTTCTTCTTGAGTTCCTCGAACACCGCGTCCGCGGTGGCGGGGTCGGCGGCGTTCTTGCCGGTGAGCGGGCCGAACCCTTCATGGAAGGTGCCGGCGTCGTCGATGGGTGCGACCGGCGGCAGGCCGTTCTCCTTGCCCCACGCGAAGTCGATGCTGCCGCAACCGGGGGCGGTGTGAACGATGCCGGTGCCTTCGGTCTCGGTCACGTCCTTGCCGCCGGAGATGACGCGATGCGATTGTGCCGCCGTCTTCGCCGGCCACTTCCCGCTTTGCTTCGTGACCTTGGCCACGTCTTCCGGGAAGCCGAACTCATGCTGCTGCGCGGGGAGATCGTCGAACGGGCCTTCGTATTCCCAGCCGAGCATCGTCTCGCCCTTCACCTCGCCGACGATCTCGTAGTTCGATCCCTTCCCCGCCTTCGACTTGAAGTGCTGTTCGATGCTGGAAAGATGCGGCACGCCGTCCAGCCACGGCTTCTTGGACTTCTTGCCCGGCACGGAGGCGTCCTCGTCTTCGTCGCCCGCGCTCTCCATGCGGTTGAGTTTGAACGCGCCCTTGGCCACGTAATAGATCTCGTCCTTCAGCTTCACCTGCAGGTACGTCAGTTCCGGGTTGATGGCCGCGCCCACGTTGCTGGTCAGGGTCCAAGGCGTGGTCGTCCACACGAGAAGGTTCTCGTTCGGCCGGCCTTTCAGCGGGAACTTCACGAACACGCTGCGGTGCTCGACCAGCTTGTAGCCTTCCTTCATTTCCATTTCGGAGAGGCCGACACCGCAGCGGCCGCACCACGGCATCACGTCGTACCCGCGGTAAATCAGCTTCTTCCCGTGGCATTTCTTCAGGAAACTCCAGATCGTGAAGTTGTTCCGCTCCGCCATCGTGAAGTACGACTTGCGGTCGTCCGGGCTCTTCGCCCAATCCGCGTCGGTGCGGTCCCAATCCATCCAATAGCCGAGGCGGATGCTTTGGTCCGTCTGCACGCGGGCGAACTTGTTCACGCGATCCTTGCACGCCTGCACGAACTTGTCGATGCTCGCCTCCGAATCGCCGGGCACGAGGTTCTCGATGTCACGCTTGGACTTCAGCCCGAGTTCCTTCTCGACTTCCACTTCGACCCAGAGTCCCTGGCAGTCGAAGCCGTTCTGGTATCGCAGGTCGTGGCCGGTCATGGCGAAGTAGCGGTTGTACGCGTCCTTGTAGGTGCGGCCCCACGCGTGATGCACTCCCATCGGGTTGTTCGCGGTGATCGGGCCGTCGAGGAAGCTCCACTTCGGTTTGCCGGCGTTCCGCTTGCGGCGTTGCTCGAAGATTTGCTGTTCGTCCCAGAACTTGAGGATGCCGCGTTCGAGAGCGGGGAAGTCGACATTCTGCGTTTCAACGCGATCGAAGGCGGCATCGGCCACGGCACGGCTCCAAAAGTGTGAACGAGCATTCTACAGAAGCTTCCTGCTTGACGATGTTCGCTCTTCGCCTAAGATTGCGTCCGGTTTGTGAAACTTTTCACAAAGTCGCGATGCGGGGTGTGATGGCGGCACCGCTTCCAGTTCAGACGCCGGCCGGGATCGAACCCGCGTTCGATCTTGCCGCCTATTTCCCGGTGCTGATCTACGCCGTTGTGGTGATGCTCTTCGCGGTCGGCACGCTTCTCGGCAGCCACCTGTTCCCGTTCAAGCCTCGCAAGCCGACCAAGATCAAAGAGATGCCGTACGAGTCCGGGATGGATCCGATCGGCTCCGCCCGCATGCAGTTCGATGTGAAGTTCTACCTGATCGCCATCTTGTTCCTCGTGTTCGACGTGGAATTGCTGTTCCTCTATCCGTGGGCGGTGATCGCATTCGGCGACTCCGGCGACTCGCTCTGGAAGCTCGCCTTCGGCCGTATCGTTTTCTTGGAAATCCTCGTCTTCATGGCCACACTCGTGATCGCCTACGTGTACGCGTGGCGGAAGGGGGTGTTCCAGTGGCGATAAGCGGACTGCTGCCGGACTTCTTGGTGACGAAACTGGACCACGTGGCGAACTTGGTGCGGAAGCACAGCCTGTGGCCGATGCCGTTCGCCACGGCCTGCTGCGGTATCGAACTGATGGCGACCGCTGCCAGCCGCTACGACATCGCCCGGTTCGGCTCGGAAGCGATGCGGTTCTCGCCGCGCCAATGCGACCTCATGATCGTGGCCGGCCGCGTGGTGATGAAGATGGTGCCCGTGATGCAGCGGATCTGGCAGCAGATGCCGGAACCGAAATGGTGCATCTCGATGGGCGCGTGTGCGTCCTCCGGCGGCGTGTTCGACACCTATTGCACGGTGCAGGGTATCGATCGCTTCCTGCCGGTGGATGTGTACGTGCCCGGGTGCCCGCCGCGACCGGAACAGTTGATTCGCGCCGTGCTGGACATCCAGGAAAAAGTGACTCGCACCGGCACCATGGACGCCCGCGAGTTTGCGAATCGGAACAGCTACGAAGGGCCGACCTCGCTGGCACGCGAATTGGCTCCCGAGGAAGCGATTGTGGCTCCCGGAAACTATCGCACCGCGACCCGGCTTCGCGTGCCCCTGAATTGACTCATGACGACGCTCGAAACACTGAACCTGAAGTTCCCCGGCGGATTCACCACGAGTGAGTTCCGTGGACAGCGTCGCGTTCACATCGCCGCGGACAAATCCGGACAGTTTCTCGACTTGATGACGTGCCTGAAATCGGAATGCGGGTTCGATTTCCTGTGTGATGTGACCTGCGTTGATTATCTGAATTATCCGAAGGCCGCGGATCGTTATGGCGTCGTGTACATTCTGACGAACACGGCCACCGGCGAGCGCCTTTTCGTGAAGGCATTCGCGAACGACCCGGACCCCGAGTTGCCGAGCGTGCATGAGTTGTGGAACGGCGCGGATTGGATGGAGCGCGAGGTTTTCGACATGTTCGGCATCCGTTTCGCCGGGCACCCGGACCTCCGCCGCATCCTGATGCCGAGCGAGTTCGCCGCCCATCCGCTGCGCAAGGACTACCCGCTCCGCGGCTACGGCGAACGGCATAACTTCCAGACCGTGACGCGTTCGGAGAGTTGAGACTGCACATGCCGGTGGAACAACTGATTCCGGGCGACGTCGCTGGCGCGGACCAGGAGTTCCTTTACACCCTGAACTTCGGCCCGCAGCACCCCGCCACGCACACCACGCTGCGGCTCATCCTCACGCTGGACGGCGAGACGATCGTCAAAGCCGTGCCGGACATCGGCTACCTGCACTCCGGCTTCGAGAAACTCGGCGAAGATCTCGACTTTAATCAGTATGTGACAATCGTTGATCGAATGAATTACATCTCACCGTTCGCCAACGAAGTGAGTTGGCATCACACGGTTGAGAAACTGCTCGGCATCGACATCACTCCACGGTGCAAGTACATCCGCACGATTCTCGCGGAACTGGCCCGCATCAGCGATCACTTGTTGTGCGTCGGCGCGGCGGCCTTGGATCTCGGTGCTCTGACGGCGTTCCTGTATGCGTTCAACGAACGCGAGAAGGTTTACAACATCTTCGAGGCGGCATCCGGTCAGCGGTTTCACCCGGCGTTTTCCCGCGTCGGCGGGTTGATGAACGACCTCAAGCCCGAAGTGATCGAACTCATCCGCGACTTCGTGCGGACGTTCCCGAAAGCCCACGCGGACGTCGTGCGGTTGCTTAACAAGAATCGCATCTTCGTGGACCGCACCAAGGGCATCGGCGTGCTGTCCAAGGCCGAGGCCGTCAACACCAGTTGCAGCGGCCCGGTGGCTCGTGCGTCCGGCGTCGTTCGCGACCTGCGCAAGGACGAACCGTATCTCGCCTATCCGGAACTGCAAAGCGCGTTCAAGGTGGTGTGTGCCACGGGCGGGGATTGCTTCTCACGCTATCTCGTCCGCATGGAGGAGATGAGCGAGTCGCTCAAGATCATCGCGGCGGCCGTGGAGAACATTCCCGCAGGCCCGGTGAACATCACACTCAACGACAAGATCACGATCCCGGACAAGAATGCGACGTACCGCAGCATCGAAGGGCTGATCCAGCACTTCGAGTTGTTCATGTGGAACCGGCAATGGGAGCCGCCGGTCGAGGAAGTGTACGGGGCCACCGAGACGGCCAACGGCGAACTCGGCTTTTACCTCGTGTCCGACGGCACGGGCAAGGCGTGGCGGGTCCGCACCCGGCCGCCGTCCTTCATCCACTTCGCGGTGTTCCCGCGCATGATGGAAGGCCACCAGATTTCGGACGTGCCCGCCGTCCTGGGCTCACTCAACATCATCGCGGCGGAGTTGGATCGCTGACATGGGCGTGCTGAGCGAAGACCTGAAGAACCGCATCCGGGCGTACATTCCGCTGTACCCGCGGAAGCAGGCCGTCACGCTCCCGGCGTTGCACCTGGTTCACGACGAACTCCGCACCGTGAGCAACGAGGCCATCGTCGAAATCGCCGAGATCCTGGAACTGCATCCGTCCGAAGTCCGTGACACGATGACCTTCTACGCCTTCTTCAAAACCGAAGGCGAGAAGCTCGGCGCGACGCGGTTGTGGGTGTGCCGCGGGTTGGCGTGCATGCTCCGCGGCGCGTATGAACTGATCGATCACTGCGAAGCGAAGCTCGGAGTCCGCTGCGGCGAGACGACCAAGGATGGCCGCATCACGCTCGAGTTCGCCGAGTGCCTCGGTGCATGCGAAGGCGCCCCGGCCTGCCTGAAGAACGATGTGCATGTGATGAATGTCAGTCCTGAGAAGGCGGACGAACTGTTTGAGCAATTGAGGAAGTGATGGCGTTCGAACCCGTACTCACCGCCCGCATCCACAAGCCGGATAGCCACCGGCTCGAGGGCTACCGCGCGGACGGCGGCTACGCCACCATCGAACGCGCCCTCAAGGACAACAAGCCCGAAGACGTGATCGCCAAGGTCAAGGACTCGGGTCTCCGCGGCCGCGGCGGCGCGGGCTTCCCCTGCGGGCTCAAATGGACATTCCTCCCGAAGGATCATCCCGGCCCGATCTACCTCTGCGTCAACGCCGATGAATCGGAGCCGTGCACGTACAACAACCGGATCCTGATGGAGAAGGATCCCCATCAGGTGCTCGAAGGCATCATGCTCGCCTGCTATGCGATCAAATCGCAAAAGGCGTTCTACTATGTCCGCTACGAGTACGGCGAAGCGTACCGAACGCTTCGCGGCGCGATCGACGAATTGTACGCCGCCGGGTTGCTCGGGCAGAACATCTTCGGCACCGGCTTCAACTTGGACATCGTGCTGCATCGCGGGGCCGGGGCGTACATCTGCGGCGAAGAGACCGGCCTGATCGAGAGCCTGGAAGGAAAGCGAGCTTGGCCGCGGATCAAGCCGCCCTTCCCCGCCATCGAAGGGGCGTTCCGCAAACCGACCATCGTGAACAACGTCGAGACGCTGGCGTGCGTTACGCAGGTCGTGAAGCGCGGCAAGGAATGGTTCCAGTCGCTCGGCGTTCCGCCGGATCCGAAAAACCCGCGCGACGCCGGCAGCTACGGCCCGAAACTGTACACCATCGCCGGGCACGTCAACACGCCGAAATGCGTGGAACTGCCCATGGGCGTCACCATCCGCGAGTTGGTGGAAAAACACGGCGGCGGCGTATGGAAGGGCCGCAAGGCGAAAGCCGTGAACCCCGGCGGCCTCAGCATGGGCTTTGTGAACGTCAGTGCGAAGATCAACAAGGATTCGCATCTCACGGAATACGACATTCCGCTGGATTTCAACGGCCCCGGCCGCGTGGGTTGCCTCGGCCTCGGCACCGCGGCGGTGACGGTGATCGACGATCACACCAGCATGGTGGACGTGCTGCACAACGTGTGTCAGTTCTTCGCGCATGAATCGTGCGGTCAATGCACGCCGTGCCGCGAGGGCACCGGCTGGATGGAGAAGATCACCAACCGCATGCGGCATGGGAAAGGCACAAAGGACGACTTGGACATTCTCGTTGATGTCGCGGATCGCATCGGCATCATGCCGGGCACGACGATCTGCGGCTTGGCGGACGGCGCGGGTTGGCCCGTGAAGACGGCCATCCGCAAGTTCCGCGAGGAGTTCGAGCAGGCGATCGCTAAGGGGGAGAAGAGCAAATACGCGAAGGGTCTCGCACTGGCTCACTGACCGGAGGATTCATCATGCGGAAGACGATGTTCGTCGGCGCGGTGATGATGGCTGCCGCACTCGGGTGCGGAAAGGGACCGGTGAAGGAGAAGGGCGCGGACACGACTCCGCCGCCCGCCGCGGGAACCAACCCGCCGGTCGGCACCCCGGGGCCGAACGATCCGCCGAAGTATGTGTCGAGCGCGGGCGGCAGCAATCCGGTGAACCCGAACCAGAACGGGAACCTCACCGTGAAGGGCGGCGAAGGCGTGCAGTCCCCGCGGATGGCCGCGGCCCGCACCATCAACAACGCCCAGTTGAAGCAGCTGCACCTGAGCATGTTCCAAGGATGGCAACTGGACAATGCGGTGCCGGGGATCAACGAAGTGATGGCCGAGGCGAAGCAGAACCGTCAACTGCTGCCGCTGTTGCAAGAGGAAGTCGTGATCCTCACCGGTACGAAGCTCGGCAACGGAGTCTGGGCGTATTCGCAGTATCCGCAGCGCAACGGGAATCACTATGTGGTCGTCTCCGAGGGCGTGGTGGAGATGAGCCCCGCGGACTTGAAGAACCGCCTGATGCAGGAAAAGTCGCCGATCAAGATGTCGCAGTGAGTGGATTCATGCCGACCGTGTACGTGAATGATGTGCCCGTCGAGATCGGATCCGCGCGCCTGAACTGCATCCAGGCCGCGGACAAGGCCGGTGTCTTCATTCCGCACTACTGCTACCACGAGGCGCTGTCCGTCGTCGCGTCGTGCCGCATGTGCCTCGTCGAGGTCGGCGAGCGCAAGCCGGACGGCACCGTGCTCATGCAGCCGAAAGTGCTTCCCGGCTGCCAGACGCCGGTGAAGGACGGCACCGTCATCGTCACCGGGGACTACGCCAAGCGCAATGCAGCCTTGCAAGCCTTGAACTACCCGGCGGATTACACGAAGGGCGGACAGCCGGGCGAACGAGCCAAGAAAGCCCAGGCGGACACGCTCGAAGGCCTGCTCCTGAACCACCCGCTCGACTGCCCCGTGTGCGACAAGGCGGGCGAGTGCAAGCTGCAGGACTACTCGTTCCAGTACGGCCGGTCGGTGTCGCGTCTCGCGGACGACAAGAACACGCCGCCGAACAAGCCGCAACTCAGTTCGAAAATCACGCTCTTCACCGATCGCTGCATCATGTGCACGCGCTGCGTGCGGTTCACGCGCGAGATCAGCGGCACGGCGGAACTCGCGGTCATGGGTCGCGGCCACCACGAAGAGATCGACGTGTTCCCCGGCCGCCCGCTGGAGAACAAGCTCGCCGGCAACGTGGTCGATCTCTGCCCCGTCGGTGCGCTCGGCTCCAAGGACTTCCTGTACACGCAGCGCGTGTGGTACTTGAAAACGACCGACGGCGTGTGTTCCGGATGCAGCACCGGATGCACGATCCACGCCGATGTGAACAAGGACATCGTGTACCGCCTTCGCCCGCGGCCCAATGAATTGGCCGAGGCGAAGGGCTACTTCATGTGCGACGAAGGCCGTCACGGGTACCACTTCGCCAACTCCGGCGAACGCATCACGCGGCCGCTGGTGAAGTCCGACGGCCGCTTCAAGCCCGCACCGTGGACGCAGATCTCGCCACTGCTCAAGCAGACGCTGGCAGAGGCAAAAAACTTGGTCGCGGTGCTCTCGCCGTTCCTCACGAACGAGGAAGCGTTCCTCTTCGCCAAGGCGTTCCATGCCGTCGGCGCGAAGCTGGCCCTCGGCCCTGTGCCCGTGATCGGCGCGGATGACAAATACCCGAAGGATGTGAAGGGGAACGCGGTCGAGCCGGTGAAGTTCACGATCCGCGCTGAGAAGTGCCCCAACCGCAAGGGCGTGGAAGCCGTGCTGGAGAAGGTTCAGGGTTCGGTGGTCCCCTTCGCGGATGTGATGAATGCGGCTGCGATGTGGTTCGTCGGCGGGTATCCGGTGAAGGAGCACCTCGAAGCGGCGATCCCGACTTCGTGGAAAGCCCCCGACACGCTCATCGCCCAAGATTTGTTCCCGACCCTGATCACTGCGTCCGCGAAGATCGTGCTGCCGGCTTCGGCATCGTTCGAGAAGGACGGCACCTACACGAACCATGCCGGCGTGTCGCAATCGTTCCCTCGTTCGACGCGGCCGCCGGTCGAAGTGCGAAGCGAGTTGCAACTGGGGTGGGATCTGCTCGGCCGCAAGGGGTTGGTTCAGGCGGAGACTGTGCGGGCGGAGATGGGATGACGGCCGCTTCACCTCTCCCCGGCATTGCGGGGAGAGGTCGGAGTCGAAACCGCGCCGAGCGGTTTCGACTCCGGGTGAGGGGCCGTTCGGGGACGCAGCAGCCCCCTCACCCGGTTTGTCGATGCATGCGCATCGACACCGACCTCCCCGAAGCGGGGGAGAGGTGAAGAGCCGCGGTTGGAGATGTTCCCGAGTTCAACGGAACTGTGATGCCTTCGTTCGACTTCACAACACTGGCGATCATCATCGTCGGCCTGATGGGCGGCGTGCTCGGCGTCGTGGGCTACCTCACGCTCGCCGAGCGGAAGGTGTCCGCGTGGATCCAGGACCGCATCGGGCCGAACCGCGTCGGCCCCGGTGGCCTGCTGCAACCCCTCGCGGACGGCGGCAAGTTCTTCCTCAAGGAAGAAGTGATCCCGAGGCATGTCGATCGCGCCTTCTACCTGATGGCGCCGGCCGTGGCTGTGATCACAAGCTTGATGGCGATCGCGGTGGTGCCCTTCGGCGGCACCGTGGCTCCGCCCGCGCCGCAAGCCAGCGTCGCTGCCTACGAAGCGAGCCAGGCCGAATACCGGTCGCACTTCTCCGCGGTGATGACGCCGGCGATCGACGTCGGCATTTTGTACGTGTTCGCGCTCGGCAGCCTCGCGGTGTACGGCGTGATCCTCGCCGGCTGGAGCGCGAATAACAAGTACTCGCTGCTCGGGGCGCTCCGCTCCTCGGCCCAGATCATCAGCTACGAGATTCCGCTCGGCATGTCCGTCGTAGGCGTGTTCCTGCTGGTCGGCTCACTGAACCTCGAAACAATCGCCGGCTGGCAAGCGGATCGCGGGTACTGGCTGGTCTTCGTGCAGCCGCTGGCGTTCGGGTTGTTCCTCGTCAGCGCATATGCCGAAGGCAGTCGCCTGCCGTTCGATCTGCCCGAAGCCGAGCAGGAACTGGTCGGCGGTTACCACACCGAGTATTCGTCGATGAAACTCGGCCTCATGCTGATGACGGAGTACGTGCACTTGGTCACCGCCGGGTTCATCGTGTCGATCCTTTTCTTCGGCGGATGGTCGCTGTTCGGAGCCGAGAAGATTTTCGACGGCACCCCGTGGCTCGCCGCCGTGTGGAAGGCCGCGATCCTCATCGGCAAGATGCTTGTGTACTGCGGGTTCGCACTGATCGTGCGGTGGACGATTCCGCGTTTCCGCTTCGACCAACTCATGAGCATCGCGTGGAAAGTGATGATCCCGCTCGCCATCGCGAATGTGGTCTGCGTGATGATCGTGATGCAATACGGGTGGAAGCTCGGCTGGCTCACGCTGGCGTCCGTGGGGTTGTTCGCGTTGATGGGCTGGCTCACGGTGATGTGGCGCGGTTCGATCACGATGCCGAAGCGGGCCGTGCGGAAGCTGCCGCCGGGCCTGCCCGTGGGAGTGAAGTGATGCCGATCGCGGAAACCGATGTGCGGTGGGTCGAGGAGCCGAAGCTCGGCTTCTGGGATCAGCTTTACCTCCCCGCCATGATCGACGGGCTGAAGACCACCGTCGGCCACATGTTCAGCAAGAAGGTGACCGAGCAGTACCCGGAGCAGGAACCGAAGCTGCCCGGCAACTACCGCGGCGTGCACCGACTCAATCGCGACGGCGAAGGCCGCGTGAAGTGCGTGGCGTGCTACATGTGCGCCACCGCATGCCCGGCCCACTGCATCGACATCGTCGCCGCCCCGAGCCCGCCGGAATGGACCGGCCGCGAGAAGTATCCCGAGACATTCGCGATCGACGAACTCCGCTGCATCTATTGCGGCATGTGCGAGGAAGCGTGCCCGGTCGACGCCATCGAACTGACGACGCTCTACGACCTCACGGGCCTCAGCCGCGAGCAGATGGTTTTCGACAAGGAAAAGTTGCTCAGCGTGTTCGACACGACGACGAAGGCGGGCACGGACCCGATCCGTACGAAGAGCGGCCGATTGGGTCCGGCTTCGGATGCTCCGCAGTGAGGTCAGACTGCCACGTTGCCGGATCGCCACAAAATCCAGTGGCAATCCGGCCCCGGTTTGAGTGACGCTGCGGGCTCGGATTCGTAAGAAGACGTTGGCCTTGTGAAAAGTTTCACGAGCTTGAAATGACACTGTTTGCGGCGAATTCGGCATCCTCGGGCGCGGGCCAATTGGTCTTGGCGGTCGTTCTCGCCGCGCTCGGGGTGTTCTTGCTGCTGCCGCGGCCCAAAGGCCGCTCGGTCGCAGGTGGAATCGCCGCATTGATCGGTTGCATCGCCGTCGCCTCCGCATGGTTCAACCAAGCCCTCGGTGAGCCAGCCACGGATTGGGTCGGCGAGGCGCTCTTCACGCTGTTCTCGTCCGGTGCGGTCGGCTTCGGCGTGATGCTGGTGGTCCAGCGGAATCCGGCTCGCGGGGCCATCGCGTTCGCCTTCGTCATCCTCAGCACCTGTGGAATGTTCCTGCTGCTCGCGGCGCCGTTCCTGATGGCCGCGACCATCATCATTTACGCAGGGGCGATCGTCGTCACGTTCCTGTTCGTGCTGATGCTATCGGCCACGGGCACGCGTTCGGATGAAAACGATCGCACCCGCGAACCGCTGCTCGGCGTTCTCGCCGGGTTCGCGTTCATCGGATTGGTGTTGTTCGCATTGGATCAATCCAAGCAGGCCGCAGCTGCGGAGGAACGCCCCTCCCCCCTTCCCGGCCCGATCGTGACGCCCGAGGAACAGAAGAAACTGGTCGACGCCGCAGAGCGCATCAAGGCTTTCGAGTCGGACGAGTTCTACAAGCCGGGTTCGAAGCAGGCCCGCACGGCGGACGTGACTCGCGTCGAGAACCTCCTCGATGAAACCGCCGGGTTGCTGTCCGCGAAGATCGAAGGCTCGATCAGTTACGGTTCGATTCAGGCCCGTCTCGCGGGTTACCGGACGGATCGCCAGGCGGACGACGCAATGAAGCGGGTCGAGGCGCTTCGCAAGGACGGCGCCAGGGCCTTGAATGCCGTGCAGGATTCGATCGGCGAACCGACCAAGGCGGCGGAAGCCAAAGCCGGCGCCGCGAAATTGCGGGAGCAGGTGCTGCTGCTCGCGGGTTCGAGCGAATTGCCGGCTCGGAACGCCGCGAACCTCGGATTCGTGCTGTACTCGGAACACCTGTTGGCCATCGAACTGGCCGGCACGTTGCTGCTGGTGGCGACCATCGGCGCGATCGCGATCGCACACAAGAAGCGGTCGGCGTAGCCGCGATTTTGCCCCTCTCCCCGCCGGGGAGAGGGTGGTTCGCGAACGGCGGATGCCGTTCGTGAACCGGGTGAGGGGCGTTTGACGTAACCGGTGTTCCGTCGTGCCACCCTCACCCGCCGTTCCGATGCATCCGCATCGGAACGGCGACCTCTCCCCAGCGGGGAGAGGTGAAGAGTATTGGTAGACGCAGCGACCGGAATGATTGGCAACGAGGGTTTGATGATCGGTTTGTGGCACTATCTGGCCGTCGCGGCGATCCTCTTCGGGGTCGGGCTCGTCGGGTTCCTCACCCGGAGGAACCTGATCACGATGTTCCTCTGCGCCGAGATGATGCTGCAGGGCGTGGCGATCAACTTCGCCGCATTCTCGCGGTTCCACGGGAACCTGAGCGGACAGGTGTTCGTGCTCTTCATCGTGGCGGTGGCGGCCTGCGAAGCGGGCCTCGCGTTGGCCCTCATCCTGGTGCTGTACCGCCGGGGCAAGTCGCTCGACGTTTCGATCTGGCAGGACATCCGCGAGACGGGCGTGCCGGCGGCGGTCGACACCGATTCGCTGCCGCCCGAACCGGCTGAAGAACCCGACCCGATCTTGGCCGACGCGGGCCGACTCCCCGAACGGGAGGCCGCCCATGTCTGAACCGATCGCCTACGGCCTCCTCATTCTGGGCCTACTGCTCGGCGCCACGCTGCTCACCGCGATCACCGCGGTGAAGAAGTCACTGAAGGAAATCGCGAACTGGCCGCTCGTGTTTGCTTGCGCAGCGTCCGCGTTCGTGGCCGTGCTGATGCTGGCCCGCGTGGCCGGTTCGCACGACACGCCGCAGTTCATCTCCGAGCCGATCACGTGGTTCGCCACCGAGAAACTCCAGGTGAACTTCACGATCGCGGTCGATCCGCTTTCGTCCATCATGCTCGTGATGATCGCCTTCATCGCGACATGGATCGCGCTCTTCTCCGGCGGCTACATGCGGGACGGCCACGGCCACACGGATCGCGGCTATGCCCGGTTCTTCGCCGTGATGTCGCTGTTCGTCTTCTGCATGTGCGGCCTCGTGCTGGCGAACAACTTCCTCCTGCTCATGGCCTTCTGGGAAGGCGTGGGGCTGTGCTCGTACCTGCTCGTGGGGTACTACTTCGAGCGGCCGAGCGCGGCCGCCGCCGCCCGCAAGGCGTTCCTCGTCACGCGGCTCGGCGACGTCGGCTTTATCCTCGGCATCCTGATGGTGTGGAAACTCGGCGGCTGGCACACGGACATCAGTGCCGCGTTCGACCACATTGCGAAGAATCCGCCGGACACGGCGTCGATCACGACGGCATGCCTGCTGCTGTTCTGCGGGGCAGTCGGGAAGTCCGCTCAGTTCCCGCTCTATGTGTGGTTGCCGGATGCGATGGAAGGCCCGACTCCCGTGAGCGCGCTGATCCACGCCGCCACGATGGTGACGGCCGGCGTGTACCTCGTGGCGCGGTGCGCCCCGCTGTTCGCCTTGGCCCCGGACGCTCAAGCGATCGTGGCGTGGGCCGGAGGCGTCACAGCGATCCTCGCTGCGTTTCTGGCGCTCGGCCAATACGACCTGAAACGCGTGCTCGCGTATTCCACGGTGAGCCAACTCGGGTTCATGTTCCTCGCGCTGGGCACGCTCGGTGCCGTGAACCCGGTGTTCGCCGTCGCCGCGGCCATGTTCCACCTGTTCACACACGCCTTCTTCAAGGCTTTGCTCTTCCTCGCGTCCGGCTCCGTCATGCACGCGATGGGCGACGTGATCGACATGCGACGATTTGGCGGCCTGAAGCGGATCATGCCGGTGACGCATGTCACCTTCCTGATCGGTGCCGCGGCTCTCGCGGGGCTGCCGCTGTTGTCCGGTTTCTGGTCGAAGGACTTGGTCCTGGAGTCGCTTCAGATGGCGGCCGCAGGATCGCATCCGTATGCGAACTCGTTCTACTTCCTGCTCTTGGTGTCGCTGCTGACTGCCGGGCTGACCGCGTTCTACACCTTCCGGGCCTACTTCCTCACGTTCCAAGGAGAGACGCGCGTTCCGGAGGAGGCGGGCGACCACGCTCACGAATCGCCCGCGGTGATGACGCTGCCGCTGGCGGTGCTCGCAGCGGGCGCTTTGCTCGTGGGCATTGCGGTGGAACCGTTCAACCACGCGTTCAGCCACTTTCTCGGGCACACGCCCTCGCTGCAACAGGCGGCGAAGTCCGTGGGGCTGCCGGCGGCGGAGCACGGGTTCAATTGGGGCATGGCGGGCCTGAGCACCCTGCTGGCGGTGGGCGGCGTGGCGGCGGCCTATGTCATCCACGGCTCCGGCGGAACCGTGCCCGCGCTCGAACCGGTGTACGCGGTCTCGCGGCGCAAGTTGTTCGTGGACGAGTTCTATTACGCGGTGATCGTCCGCCCGGCGGAGGGGCTGGCGTTCTTGGCCCGCGTCTTCGACCAGTTGCTCGAGTCCATCCTGCGACTGCTCGCCTCGGCCCCCGCATTCCTGGCCGCGGCGGTGCGGCCGATCCAGAACGGCCTCGTCCAGTTCTACGCGCTTGCGACGGCCCTCGGCCTCGGCGTGTTCCTGGCGTTCGTTGTCTTCCGACTCACGCGGTAGGTGCATGGAATCGTCGCTGCGAGCGCTGGTGCTTCTGCTCGTGCTGCTGCCGTTGGCGGCGGCGGCGCTGATGCCGTTGTTCGGCCGCTTCGCCCGGCGCATGGCGTTGTACGCCGCCGTCGCGCAAATGGTGATCATCGCGGCCGTGGCGTTCGGATCGGTGACGACGCTCAACCATCGCGCGAAGAGCGCGACGCCGGGCCGCGACCGCGCCTACCAGCAGTTCCGCCCGTTGTATGTCCCCGGCGATCCCGGCATGTTGGGCCAAGACGGCAGCAGCCACCGCACGAAGTGGACGCTGTTCAGCCTGACCGACACGCCGGTGTTTGAAGCTTCGGGGCGGTACAATCCCGGCCCGCGCGTCCAGTTCTTTCTCGGCGTCGACGGCATCAACCTGTGGCTCGTGGCGCTCTGCGGCGTGATGATGTTCCCCGCGGTGTACGCGTCGTGGAACTCCGTGACCGAGAAACCGGGCAGTTTCTACGGGTGGCTCTTCCTGCTCCAAGGCGCGTCGATCGGAGCGTTCCTCGCGTTCGACGTGGTCCTCTTTTACATCTTCTTCGAATTGACGCTGATCCCGGCGTTCTTCCTGATCGCACGGTGGGGCAACGGCTCCGGCCGCCGCGACGCCGCGAGGCGGTTCTTCCTCTACACGCTTGCGGGCAGCTTGCTCACGCTGATCGGCCTCATCGGCTTGGTGCTTACGAATCCGAATCCCGGCACCGGCCAATACACGTTTTCACTGCCGGACCTGATGCGCAACGTGCAGGAGCGGCTGAACGAGTCCAACATCGAAACGCTCGCGACGCGGATGGACACGCAGACGGCCCTGTTCTTCGCCCTCGTGGCGGGCTTCTTGGTGAAGACACCGGTGTGGCCGTTCCACACGTGGCTGCCGAGTGCGTACAACGAAGCGCCGCTCGGTGTCACCGTGTTGCTCTCCGCGATCCTCGCGAAGCTCGGCTGCTACGGCCTGATCCGCTTCGCCCTGACCCTGACGCCCGATGCGGCCTTGGCGTTCGGATTGCCGGTGATCGGCGGGTTCGCCGCGTTCGGCATCGCGTACGGGGCGTTCTGCGCCTTCGGCCAACGCGACCTCAAGTTGCTTGTGGCATATAGTTCGATCTCGCACCTCGGCTTCCTCGTGCTCGGCATCTTCGCCTTCAACTCGGAAGGCGTGAACGGCGCCGTGCTGCACATGGTGAACCACGGCCTCTCGACGGGCGCGATGTTCGCCATGCTCGCCTTCCTGCTCGATCGCTTCCGCACGACGGACATGCGGCAGTTCGGCGGGCTGATGGGCCGCTACCCGGCATTCGCGACGCTCTCGTTCGCCGTGTGCTTGGCGAGCGTGGGGCTGCCGGGGCTGAACAACTTCGTGAGCGAGATGATGATGCTTGCGGGATTGATGGACGCCCGCAATCCGGAAGCACCCGGCATCGGCCTCGCCGTCGTGGCCGCTGCGGGCATCCTGCTGTCCGCGTGGTACGTGTTCACGATGCTGCAGCGGGTGTTCTTCCAATCGCACCGCGAACCGCCGCCGAACGGCCCGCTTCCGCCCGCGGATGCGGATCGCCACGAGATTTTCTCGCTGGGCGGCCTCGCGGTGCTCTGCCTCTTCCTCGGGCTCTTCCCGCAGACCGTGGTGAAGACCATGAAGGCGGACGTGAAGTCGATCACCGAGATCGGCGAGTTCGCGCGGGACCGGGCGAAGGTGATGGCGATGACGCCGGAGGAACGGAGCCGCCCGGCCCCGAAGGCCGCACCGGAAGCCAAGGGCAAGGCGCCGATCAAGGGGCCGGACGTCGCGTTCCCGAAAGCCAAAGACAAAGCCAAGGACAAGAAGAACGGATGACAGCGCTGAGCGATCCACTGGTGCAGGAGACGTTGCGGGGCTCGTTCCGGCTCGCGGCGCCGGAGATCGTCCTGCTCGCGACGGCGTGCTCCATTTTCCTGCTGGGCGCGGTGTACAACCGCCGCTGGTTGTGGTTCCTCGTCTCGTTGATCGGCGTCGGTGCGGCGGCGGCGATCGCAGCCGGCAAGACGGCGATGCCCGAGGCGATCACCGCCTCGCCTCTGATCCCGGACGCGATGGCGGGATTCATCCGATGGCTGGCGATCGCCTTCGCCGCGATCTACCTGTTGATTTCGCTTTCCGAGACGGACCGCACGAACGCCGCGGAGTATTTCGGCTGCTCGCTCGTGGCCGCGGCCGGCGTCTCGCTCGCGGGCCGCGCCAACGATCTCGTCACGCTGTTCCTCGCTCTCGAACTGCTCTCCATCCCCACGTACGTGCTGCTGTACCTGCCGGCGAAGAGCAAGGCGAACCAAGAAGCGGCATTGAAGTATTTCTTCCTCAGTATTCTTTCGTCCGCGGTGCTGCTGTTCGGTTTCAGCTACCTGTACGGGCTCGCGGGCAGCACGAACCTGACGGCGATCGCGGGCACGCTGGCGAAAGCGAACGCGGAGCGGCTCTCACCGATGGCCCTTGTCGCGGCCGTAATGGTGATTGCCGGCCTTGGCTTCCGCATCACGGCTGTGCCGTTCCACTTTTACGCGCCGGACGTGTACCAAGGCGGGCCGACCGGTGTCGTGGCGCAGATCGCGTTCTGGCCGAAGGTCGTGGGCATGGTCGCGTTCGTGCGGCTGCTCGGGCTCGTCTCGCCGGACCCGCTGCATCCGCCGTTCGATTCCGCGTCGCAGGTGCCGCTGTTGCTCTGGATTCTCGCCGTCATCACCATGACGCTTGGAAACGTGCTGGCCCTGCTGCAGGACAACATTCGCCGGATGTTCGCTTACTCGGGCGTGGCCCACGGCGGGTACCTGCTGATGGGTCTCGTTTCGGCCAGTGCCTTGGGGGATGCGAAGTCCGCGCCGAGCGTCGGCGGAGTCGAGGCGATTCTCGTCTACCTCGCGGCTTACGGCGCGATGACGGTGGGCGCGTTCGCCGTGCTGCAGTACCTGAACGCGCCGGAACAACCGGTGGAATCGATCGACGATCTTGCTGGAATCGGCCGGTCGCACCCCGTCTCGGCGGCGTGCTTGGCGATCTTCCTGTTCAGCATGATCGGCCTGCCGCTGACCGCCGGTTTCGTCGGCAAGTTCCTGCTCTTCCTCGGCGTGCTCGGCAGTCCGACGGACACCGCGACCATGCGGGATCTTTACCAATGGCTCGCGTTGGCGGCCGCGGTGAACGCCGCGATCGGCGCGGTCTACTACCTGCGGGTGGTCGGCGTGATGTACTTGCGGACGGCGCTGCGTCCCGCGGCGAAATCGAAAGCATGGTGCGCCGCGCTCGCCGCCACCGTGCTGGCCGCCGCCACGCTCGTCGTCGGCTTCTATCCCCAACCGCTGGTGAAGGCCGCCCGCAAGGCCGCCCCGGTGCCGTCGATCGCACGGTGACGGGTCGAAAGAACGATGTCCGCTTGTGGCATCGAGCACGCCCCCGGCCGGCCATACCATGTCTTCATGCTCGATCCCCTCCGATGGCTCGTGTGGGCCTTCCTTCGCGTCCTGCTTTCGACCCGCTACCGTGTCCGGATGACCGGCCTCGACGCGGTGAAAAAGCATCCGGGCCCGTACCTCATTCTTCCGAACCACCCGGCGTACGCGGATCCGCCGAACCTTCTGACATGCCTGTGGCCGCCGTTCCGGATGCGGCCGCTCTTCCTGGAAACGAACTTCCACAATCCCGTGCTCGCGCCCTTCGCGTGGATCCTCCGCGGCATCCGGGTGCCGGACACGGCGAAGGCCAGCGCCGAGGCGAGGCAGCGGGCCGAAGCCGCCGCCCAAACCGTGGTGCAGGCGTTGAAGAACAACGAGAATGTCATCATCTGGCCGAGCGGCCGGCTCAGTCGCGACGGCCGCGAACACCTCGGCGGTGCCCGCACCGTGGCGGACGTGCTCGCCATGTTTCCGAACGCCACCGTGGTGCTGGCCCGTACGCGCGGGCTGTGGGGCAGCCTCACCAGCTACGCCCCCACCACCGAGCGTCAGCAGAACCTCACCCGGATTCTCATCCGCCTTTTCTTCCTGTGGATCGCGAACCTCTTCCTGTTCGCCCCGCGTCGCAACGTGAACGTGACGCTCGAAGCGTTCGGGCCGAAGGACCGGCCCGAGCCGACCCGCGAGGGCATCAACCGCTGGCTCGAATCGTGGTACAACGCGGACCTGGGCGACGGCCCCGAGACGCCGACGTTCGTGCCGCATCACTTCCTGTTCGGCCCGCGCACCTTCGAGTTCCCGCAGCGGCCCGGCGAAGCGGAACTCGATCTCTCGAAAGTGAAGCCGGAGACGAAGCAGGTTGTCGCCCACTTCCTGGAAGACAAGCTGAAGCGGCCGCTCGATCCGGGCGAGAACGAGGGAAGCATCACGTTCGCCAAACTCGGATTGGACAGCTTGGACGCGATGGAGGTGAGCTTGGAGGTGGAGCGTCGGTTCGGCTTCACGGGCGAATCGGTACCGACCAGCATCGGCCAGTTGTGGGCGCTCGCCGAGGGAATCGCGGAGAAGGCGCCGCCGAAGCCGCCGCCCGGCGGCTGGTTCGACGCGCCCTCCGATCCCGGCGCGCTCGCCATCGAAGGCGAAACCATCCCCGCGGCGGTCCTGAACCGCGCCTTCCAGCAACTTCACGACGTGATGCTCGCCGACGATCTCTCCGGCGGCGTGAACTACGAGAAGATCGTGGTCGGTTCGTGGGCGATGGCCGGCCGGTTCCGCGACATCGCGGCCCCGAACATCGGCCTCATGATGCCCGCGTCGGTCGGCGGCGACCTCGCGCTCCTCGGCCTGTTCCTCGCCGGCAAATTGCCCGTGCTCTTGAACTGGACCACCGGCCCGGCGAACCTCGCGCACGCCGCTCAGATCATGGGGCTCACCCATGTCGTGACGTCGAAGCGGTTCATCGACCGCGTGCAGGTCGACGTGCCGGGCGCGCAGTTTCTCTTCTTGGAAGACATACGGGCGAAGATCGGCAAGGTCTCGCTCCTGCGTCGGCTCCTCGCCGTCAAGGTGGTTCCCGGTTGGACGAAGAAGCGGCTGCTGGGTCGCCTGTCGCACGATCCGCATTCGCCCGCGGTCGTGCTGTTCACCTCCGGCAGCGAGAAGGCGCCGAAGGCCGTTCCGCTCACGCACGCCAACATCCTGCACAACCACCGCGCCGCGGTCGCCGCCCTGAAACTCACGCGGAACAACTCCATCATCGGTTTCCTGCCGATGTTCCACAGCTTCGGCATGACGGTGACGACGCTTCTGCCGCTCACCAACGGCGTGAAGGTGGTGCATCACCCGGACCCGACCGATGCGGGAGCCTTGGTGCGGAAAATCGCGGCGTACAAGCCGACGCTGATCGCCGGCACGCCGACGTTCATCGGCTACATCCTGGACCGCTCGAAACCGGGCGACTTGGACTCGCTGCGGCTCATCGTGGTCGGCGCGGAGAAGCCCCCGGCGTCGCTTTTCGACCGCGTGAAGGAACTCGCCCCGGCCGCCGATGTGATCGAGGCCTACGGCATCACGGAGTGTTCGCCCGGCATCGCACTCACGCTGCCCGGCGCGAACATGCACGGCACCGTGGGTCTGCCGCTGCCCGAAGTGGAGGTCTGCGTCACGGACCTCGATTCCGGCGAGGTGTTGCCGCGCGGAAAGCCCGGCATGTTGAACGTGAGCGGGCCGAACGTGTTCCCCGGGTACATCGCACACGACGGCCCGAGCCCGTTCCGCGAGATCGACGGCCAACGCTGGTACGTCACCGGCGATCTCGGCGTGATCGACCCCGCGACCGGCGTGATCTCGTTCAACGGCCGACTCAAGCGGTTCCTGAAGGCGGGCGGCGAAATGATCTCGTTGCCCGCGTTGGAGGAGCCGTTCACGAAGAAATTCCCGCCGACGGATAATGGCCCGCGGGCGGCGGTGGAAGGCATCGAAACGCCGGACGGCCGCCGTATCGTACTCTTCACCACGGAAGAGATCACACTGCGGGACGCGAACGCCCTGTTGCAATCGGAAGGCTTCCGCGGTGTGATGCGGCTGGACGACGTAAAGAAGCTCGACACGATCCCCGTGCTCGGCACCGGCAAGACGGATTACAAGGTGCTGCGCGCCATGCTGACGTAGCACACGGGGCATCGCAGCCGTCGCCCCATTCGGCGAATGGAGGATCTACGGGGCACAGGTATACGTCAGGTCGTCAAAGTAGATGCGTTGGGCGTTGCCGTCGATCCAAGTGGTGACGAGGCCGAAGCGGTCGAACTTCGCTCCGGTTTTGCGATCCGCGGCCGGCACCTCGAGCGTCAGATCCTTTCCGTCGAAGGCGACGAGAATCTTGCCGCCACCACCCGGTTGCGGATCGTACCTCAACGACCACTCGTGACTGCGGCCGTCCGGCAGGATGTGCGGGCGGTCGTTTCCGTTCTCGTAACCTTGGCCGGAATCCGAGTTGCGGTATGCCGGGTAGAACAGGAAGCCCTCGCGACTCGGGCCTTCCACCGCGACGCCAAGGAAACTCTTCGGGATGCCGGAACTCTGCGAGTCATTCGGCTTCAGGCTGTCTTGGGAGTGGTAAAAGCCGAGGAGCACGGTGCTGTCGCTGACGCCGCGGCGGAGGGCGACCTTGCCCCGCGCCCGGAGAGCGGTGTCGAGCGAGAGCGGCTTGAGGCGGTCGCCGTATGAGGCGAGCTTGTCCTTGAAGCGGCAGTCGCCGCGGAACACGTTGCCGCCGAGTTCGCCGAACTCTTCGCCGCCGGCGTGGTGGCTGGCGCTGAAGCCGAAGTCGAAGCGCGGTCGCACGTCCGTCGTTTCGTACCTTCGCCGATTGCCGACGCCTTCCCACTGCGGATCGTTGTCGAGATCCTCGGCGGCGCCGTTCACGATCACGTCGTCGAGCCAGACCTCGCCGCCGCTGTCCGCGCTCTTCAACACCGGCATCAGGCCGAAGCGGTCGAAGCGGGCACCGTCCGCCTTGTGGCCGGCGTCCAAGTGGCACACGGCGGTTTCGTCGCCAAGTGTCACAGTCACCGCTCCGCCGCCATCGTTGCCTGCCGGCGAGTAGCGGATCCGCCACTTAAGCGGTGTGCCGCACATGAAGCCGCGGAGATCGAGCCGCCCGGTGGCGGCGTTCTTCACGGTGGCGAAACCGCCCGGCGAATCGCCGCCGGCCCGCCACTTCGCGGTCGTGTACTCCACATACGCGAGGAAGTGATCGCCACGGCCGAGAATCCGCAACGCAACCGTGTTCGGCGTCCGCCATTCATTCACGGTCTTGGAGTTGAAAAAGCCGACGAGCAGGTGGCACGCCGGGCCCTTCACCAGGATCGTGCCGGAGGCGGTGAGCGGATCGGCGAACGTCTTCGGTTCGAGCTTGCGGCCGTACCATGAGGTCTCGGCGGCTGGTGTGACGTAGCCGCCGATGCGACCGCTCTTCGCGCCGGCCGGCTTGAAGTATCCGAAATCCTGCCGGATCGTGCGTTTCTCCGGCGTCTGCGCGCGGTTGTTCACGCCTTCCCAGCCGGGATCTTTGTCGAACCGCTGAGTTCGTTCCTCGCCACTGGCGATCGCGACGAAGCCGCCGAGGATGCCGGCCAAGAGCAAGACGCGGAAGGAACCCTGCATGACCACTCTCCGAAGCAGGAGGCTATTTCTTCGCGGGCGAAGCCGGCTCAGTGCGATGCGTTGCTGAAGAATGACATCGCCCTTCTCTTCTCGCACCTGCAGCCGTACCACCGGGTCCGGCGCGTCCCAGTCGATCGACACCGTGCCGAAGTTCACGTCGAAATACGTCAGCCCGACGCGATAGGAGTTGATCTCATTCGCGAACCGCACGCCGGACTTCGTCATGTTGCCGCTGGGCACGTTCAGGCTGCTGCTGCACACGTCGAAGAGCGGGTAACCGACTCCGTCCGCATGATCCGCGGGGAGGCGCGAGATCTCGGACAGGTGGCGGTCGCCCGTGAGGAAGACCACGCCGTTCGCGCCGCTATCCCGGATGAGCTTGAAGAGCCGCTTGCGTTCCGCGGGAAAGTTGCCCCACATCTCCGAACCGTGTTCGTCCGGCACCACCTGCACGCCTGAGCCGATGAGCCGGAGTTCGGCCGGAGTCTGGAGTTGCTTCGCGAGCCACTTCCATTGCTCCTCACCGAGCACCGTGGCGTCCTTGTCGGTGTTGGGAACGTACTTGCCGCGGAACCCGTCGCCGGGCTCGCCGGGCGTGAAGCCTTTTTTCAGCGGGCTGCGGAAGTAGCGCGCGTCGAGCAGGAGCAACTGCACGCGACGGCCCGGAGGGCCGAACACCTGCGCCGAGTACACGCCCTCCCGCGAGCGACGCGGATCGTCCTTCGGGGCCTCGAAGAAGTCGAGGAAGATCTTTTGCGACTCCTTCTTCTTCGGATACTCGGATCCGGCGTCGTTGGCGCCGAAGTCGTGGTCGTCCCACGTCGCATGAATCGGGCAGACGGCCTTCAATTTGGCGTATCCCGGCTGCCGGCCGAGTGCGGCGTACTTTTCCTTCAGCACGTCCATATCCTCGGTGTCGGCGTAGATGTTGTCGCCGAGGAAGACGAAGTGATCCGGTTTGGTTCCGATCACCGCATCCCAGATGGGTTGCGGCTTGTCCTGGTTCGCACACGAGCCGAAGGCGACGCGTGTCACCACGGGTTCGGCCGCGAATGCGACCGGCGCGGACACGAGGAAAGCAGCGGAGAGAAGGATTCGCATCATGTCGAAACTCACTTCTTGAGTTGTTCGCGGAGCCAAGCGGGGCGGTTTGTGGTGATGCCGGCGACGAACGGCGCGACCCGCCGCGCCACCGCGGGATCGTCCACGGTCCACACGTCGAGGCGCAACCCTGCCGCCTTCACCTTCGCGGCGAATGCGGCATCCACCACATCGGACGCGGACACGTCCAAGCCGTCCGCCCGGATCTCACGGGCCTTCATCACCAAGTCGTCCACCGAGCGTTTCTCATCCTTCCGATTCTTGAGCGAAACCAGCCAGTACGCCGGGAGATCCGGCCGGGCCTTCTTCACCGCGGCGATTACGGAGGCGTCGAAGCTGATCACCGGCGTCTGCTCGGGCTTCAAGCGGGAGGCTTTCAGCACGCGGTCCAGTTCCCTCACCGCTTCCGGGCCGCACTTCACCTCCACGAACACCTTCTTTCCTTCGGGAACGGTCGCGAGCATCTCGTCGAGAGTCGGCAGCCTCTCACCCGCGAACCGCTTGTGCTTCCAGGTTCCGGCGTCCAGCGTGCGCAGTTCCGCGAGCGTACGGTCCCTCACCTTCCAATCCGTGCCCGTCGTGCGTTTCGTGTCAGCGTCGTGAATCACGACGATCCGGCCGTCCTTCGTGAAGTGGATGTCCAATTCCGCCCCGTCGGCGCCTTGCTCCCAGGCGAGCTTGAAGGCGGCGACCGTGTTCTCCGGCGCGTCGTGCGACGCACCGCGGTGTGCGATGATCTCCGCGGGCTTCGGCTCGTTCGCGAGCGCGGCCGCGCAGAAACAGAGTGCGAAGGGCATCATCCGCCGCCTCCCGCGAGTCCCGTTTGGTGATAGAACCGGTTGACGAGCACATCCAGCGGAGCGAAGAGCGGCTTGAGCGCGGCTTCGGCCCGCACGATCGGTTCGAGCGAAATCGGCATCCGCGGATAGCTCTCGGCCGTGCAGCGGGCGCGCAGCAGCCAGTGCGAAAGGCGGTTCGCGAAATTCGTTCGCGCCTCGCCCTCCGCGTGGCGTTCCATCTGCACCCACGGCACATCGACGCGCACGACGCCCCAGTTCGGTGCGAGCCGCGCGCCGCCGGCCAGCCGAAGGTACCAGCACGCCAGCGGTGTCTCCGTCACCTTGCTCGCCGTCTGCCGCACATCCTTGAAGTACGGGGTGCGCTCGCCCGGCTTCAAATCGAGCAGCGCGTTCCAGGCGCGGTCCGGAAGCGGAGCCGGTGTCGGCGCTTTCACCAAGCCGACGAGCAGCGGCATCGTGGCCGCTTCCTTCTCGCCGATCCGTCCGCCGAGTTGGCCGTCCACCAGTGTCGGAAGGTCGGGTGCGGCTCGCAGCGCGGCGATCTCCAGCTTCAGCATCTCGTGCTGACAGCGGATGTAAGCCTGCGTGCGCATCACTTCGTAATCGAACGGACTCTTGTCCCGCGCCATGCGGGCGAAGAGCACCTGCAGAGGAAGAACCGGATGCGTGGCGAATGCAGCCTCGAACTCTTTCGCTTGTTCGGGCGGGAACGCGTCGGCGACCATGCCGAGCACTTGCCGGATCTCGTAGCGTTCTCGTACGAACTCGCGGCCGTCCAACTTCAGCACGATGGCCCCGACCTGCGCGAGCAGCAGCGGCACGGGGTTGCCTTGCGGCGAACGCAGGCACGCGACCGGCTGTCCGAGATGCGAGCCGTCGATGAAGCGAACCGGATGCTCCTCCGGCCCTGCGGCTTCGCCGCCCACGGGGAGCGGCTTCCACTCTTCAGGGTGTCGCTCGGCATCAAAGGAATAGTGCGGCGCGGCGGCTTCCGCGTCGTCCGGGCCAAGCGCTTCCGGCCGCGCCGGCGACGCGCCCACGAGCGACGCCCGGTGCGTGCGGAGAAACTCGGTCACCGTCTTCGCGTCGGGCATGGGACCGCCTGCGGAGTGGACACAGGTTCGGTGTACGACTTCGGCCGCCGCCGCGATTCGTTGACGCCCGCCCACCGCCGCCGTAGCCTGTTCTCACGGCCATCCACTTCCGAGGATTCCATGAAACTGCATCTGCTTGCATCGGCGTTCGCCCTCGCTCTCGCCCCCGTCGCCGCCCGCGCGGCCGACGACGACAATCCGTACAAGAACGCCAAGGTCGGCGACTTCGCCGCTTACAAGATCACCGTGTCCGTCGCCGGGATGAACCTCGCCGGCGAGATGAAGCAGGAAGTCGTCGAGAAGTCCGACAAGGAAGTCTCCTTGAAAGTCACCGGCAAGGTGAACGGCATGGCGATCCCCGAGCAAACACAGAAGATCGACCTCACCAAGCCCTTCGATCCCACGAAGCTCAACCAGCAACTCGGCGGCGACGTGAAAGTGGAAAAGGGCAAGGAAGGCAAGGAGAAGGTGAAGTTCGACGGCAAGGAGTACGACACCACGTGGACCACCTTCAAGATGTCCGGCAAGGCCAACGGCTTGGCGATCGATTCGGACATGAAGGTGTGGTTGTCCAAGGACATCCCCGGCGTGCTGGCCAAGATGGAGTCCACGATGAGCGTGGCCGGACAGAAGATGGAAATGAAGATGGAACTGAGCGAAGTCGGCAGCAAGAAGTGATTCCACGGAGGGTGAGATGCCGGTGTACGGTTATGGCCGTGTCATCGACCAAGCCACGGAGTTGCTTCGCTTGGAAGAGGTCAGCTTCGACCTGTCGGCGGAACAACTCCGGGGAGTGGCCGCATTCCTGATCGATTGTGCCGACCGCATCTCAGATGGCAATTGGTCATCGGACCATGGGCACATGCCGCGGTCGCCGGATGGCGTTGAGATCGTGGTTCTGCATCCCTTACCGGCTCACATCACATCATGACCCCCTCGACGGCTTCCGCGGAGTTCCGTGGAAGCCGTTGGCTTGCGCGGTAAGTTGAATCCATGGCGATACTGATGGTCAGGAAAGCAAAGACACCAACCGGACCGCAGGCAGACACGACCCTCTCCCCGTTGGGGAGAGAGGTCGTTCGCGAACGGCGAATGCCGTTCGCGAACCGGGTGAGGGGCGTTTGACGTGACCGATGTTACGTCGAACCGCCCCTCACCCGCCGTCCGATGCGAATGCATCGGCACGGCGACCTCTCCCCAACAGGGAGAGGTGGGGGCAAGTGGCCCTCCGGAGGATGTCAGTAACACGACTGGCTCGCAGCCGCTTCCGGGCTTTTCAGTCGCCGCTATTCACTCACACCCCATCCGCAAGAGACATTCATGACTCGTCGCAAGCTCGTGGCCGGCAACTGGAAGATGAACACGACGTTGGCCGAGGCGAAGGCCTTGGCCTCGGCGGTGGCCCAAGGGGTGGGGGCTTCGCCGAAAGCGGACGTGGCCGTGTGCCCGCCGTATCTCTGGATCCCGTCCGTGGCCGAGGTGTTGAAGGGAAGTGCCGTCGCACTCGGCGCCCAAGACGTTTCGTGGGAGACGAAAGGCGCCTTCACCGGGGAAGTAAGCCCCGGCATGCTGCTGGAAGCGGGCTGCAAATACGCCATCATCGGGCACAGCGAACGCCGCCACATCCTCGGCGAGAGCGACTCGAACATCAACCACAAGGTCCACACCGCGCTCGAGGCCGGGATGCACGTGATCCTGTGCATGGGCGAGACTCTGGCCGAACGCGACCGCAACCTGCAGGAACGGGTGTTCCAACGGCAGGTGTACGCCGCCCTCGCGGGCCTTTCCGACGAACAGTTTCACCGGCTCGTGATCGCGTACGAACCGGTGTGGGCGATCGGCACGGGCCGCACCGCCACGCCGGAGCAAGCCCAGGAAGCCCACCGGTTCATCCGCAGCAAGTTGTCCGTGATGTTCGGCGAGGTGATCGCGGCCGCCACGCCCATCCTGTACGGCGGGTCCGTGACGCCGGAGACGGCGCCGGGGTTGTTCTCGCAGCCGGACGTGGACGGCGGCTTGGTCGGCGGCGCGAGCCTGAAGGCGGACGCGTTCCTCAAGATTGTCGCCGCGGCGGGGTGACTTTCCTCTGGCGGCAAGTTTCCAGCTTGCCGCCAGAGTTAACCGCGACGCGGGCCATAGTGTTTCTTCGGGCCCGGGCTCGGTCGCGACGGTGCCGGGCGATGGGCCGGTGATTTCGTCGCCGGTGCGGCGGACGGCGCGGGTGGCGAGTAATCGAAGTCCGGCAACGTCACCCGCGGCAACCTTTGACCCGTCTGCCGTTCAATCCGTGTGAGCGACGCCTCTTCTTCCCGCGACACCAGGACGAACGCATCGCCGGTCGCTCCGGCACGGCCGGTCCGCCCGATGCGGTGAACGTAATCCTCGGGCACGTCCGGAACATCGGTGCTGATCACATGCGTGATGTGATCCACGTCCAACCCGCGGGCCGCGATGTTCGTCGCGACCATGACTTGGAACTGCCCGCGGCGGAACCCTTCCATCGCTTTCGTGCGTTGGGCCGGCGTGCGGTTGCTGTGCAGTTCCGCGACCGAGTAGCCGTCCGCAGTGAGGACCTTGGCGAGCTTCTTCGCCTGGTGCTTGGTGCGGGTGAACACGAGCACGGATGGCATTTCGGTTTCTCGCAGCAGGTGGCGTAGCAACGCCGTCTTCAAGTGCTGCGGCACCGGGTACGCGGCCTGCGTGATGCCGACCGCGGTGGTGCTGCGGCGGCCGATTTGCACCGTCGCCGGGTTCTTGAGAATCTCCTTCGCCAGTGCGGCGATCACCGGCGGCATCGTCGCCGAGAACAGCAGCGTGTGCTTCCGCGCCGGCAGTTTCGCGATGATCCGTTTCACATCCGGCAGAAAGCCCATGTCCAGGATGCTGTCCGCCTCGTCGAGCACGAGTGTGGTCGCTTTGTCCAGCCGGGCGCCGCGGTTGAGGTGATCGAGCAACCGGCCCGGCGTGGCGACGATGATGTCCGTGCCGGATCGCAACGCCCGCTCTTGAGGGCCCATCGGCTTTCCACCCACGACGAGAGCGGACCTTACCGGCGTGTGCCGGGCCAGCCCGCGACACACGTCGTCAATTTGCTCCGCAAGTTCGCGGGTCGGCGAAACGACGAGCGCGCGAGTGGTGCCGCGCGGTTCGGGAATGAGGCGGGTGAGCAACGGCAGGAGAAACGCCGCGGTCTTCCCCGTGCCGGTCTGGGCCGTGGCGATGATGTCGCGGCCCTCCAGCACCGGCGGGATGGCCCCGGCCTGCACCGGCGTCGGTTCCTTGTAATCCAGATCGCGGGTGGCGCGGACGACGGCCGGGTGAAGCCCGAGAGCACTGAACGGCATGAGGTCTCCAAACCGTTCATGATATGGAGTGTGTCGTTCACGGCTCGCCGGGCTTCGGGCCGAACATCGGGAGACGCAGCAAGTCCGGGTCGAGCAGGAAGAGTTGCCGCTTGCCGGGGACGTCGCCCGCGTCGATCAGGATCTTGTCGCGCTGGCGGAAGGCGTCCACGACCGCTCGCGTGGCGAGCCGCGTTTCGAGGAAGTATCGCCGCTCGGCGAGGATCTTCGACTTGCGGTCCGCGAGGTCGCGATCCACGACCGCCGGGTTCTCGCCGGCCGTGAGCCGCTTCGCGCGTTCAGCCTTGAGCAACGCCTCCTCTTCGGGGGCGAGTTCGCTTCGCGCTTTGTGCCACGCCGCGAACGCATCGCGGAGGGCCTTTGCATCTTCCACTTGCCGATGCGCTTCGGAGAAGGCCCGACGCACGGTGCGTTCCGCGTCCTCATCCGCACGGCGGCGCGTACGGAGTGCATCCGCCTCCGCTTCGTTCACGGCGCGATCGCGTTCTTGGATCGCACGGGCCACTGCGTGATAACTCGAGACCACTTCCGTGGGCGGGTGAAGATCATGCAGGGTGAAGCCGTCCAGTTCCACGCCGAATCCGCCGGGTGTGACGTGGAGCAGCCGCTGCTCGAGCCGCGCGAGCGATTCCTTCTCCAAACCCGCCCGGCGGATCGTAAGCAGTTCGAGGAATCGCTGGCTCGCCACGAGTTCCCGCAGCACCGATTCGGCGCTGGAACGGATGACCGCGTCCGGATCGGACACGGCGAAGAGGTACAGCCGCGGTTCCTTCACCCGGTAGCGGACGGTGGCGAGGATCTCGACGAGGTCGCCGTCGCCGGTGATCATCACGGATTCGTCGGTGAGGGGGCGGGCCGCACCTTCGGAATGGGAACTGGACCACGCGAGCCCGCCGTCCGGCCGCTGCATCCGATCCGGTTGCGCCTCGGCGAGTCCGCGGAAGCCGACCTCCACCGTGCGAATCTCGTTCGGCCGCACCCGCGTCACGGTTTCGATCGGCCACGGCCAACGCACGTGCAACCCCGGTTCGAGGTCGGCCGTCACCGCACCGAAGCGCTGGGCAACACCCACTTCATCGATGTTCACCGGGGCGAATGCCGTGCTCAACCATGCGAACGCGGTGATGATGCCGAGCCCGGCCGCAATTCGTTTCCACTCATGCAGGACTCCGTGCAGTGCGTCGTCGATGCGGAACGCGTCCAGCTTGCGGCCCACGGCATGGGTCGTGTCGCGAATCGTGCTGAGTGTCGGGCTCGTGGAGGTGCGTTCGAATGCGAGAAGCCGCATCGAGTTCAAGAGGACGAGCAACGAACCGAGCTGGTGGTAGAGCACGCCGACGAGCGGAGCGCGTTCGTACCACGCGGGCGTGGGGGCGAACAGCGGCCACAGCCACCCGGTGAGCACGATGCCGACGAGGTTCACTCCGAACGCGAACACGAGGATGTTCTGCCGGATGATGCGGACGGTTTCTCGCGACAGCCGCACGAGGAGCGGCAGCGGAGCGAGCCCGTGGCCCATGAGCACGATGTCCCCCGCTTCGGCGGCGATGTCCGTCCCGGAACCGACCGCGATGCCGACGGCGGCCCGGGCCAGCGCCGGTGCGTCGTTCACGCCGTCGCCGACGAATGCGATTCCGCCGCGGGCCACCCAGTCGGCCTTCTGTTGCGGGAGCAGTTCCGCATGAACTTCGGTGAGCGGGAGTTGTTCGGCCACGGCTCGCGCCGCAGCCGCGCGATCGCCGGTGAGCAGCGCGACGGGCGCGAGACCGAGCGCACGAAGTTCCGCGAGCACGGGCGCCGATTCGGCCCGCACGGTATCGCGCACGCCGACCGCGCCGAGCAGCACGCCGTTCTTCGCCACGAGAAGCGATGTTTGGCCGCTTGAATCGAGCTGTTCGAGTGCCGCAGTCGCTTCCGAAGAGAGCGTAAAGCCGCGTTCCTCGAACAGTCGGCGATTGCCGACCAGATACGCGGAGCCGGCAGCGGTCGCTTCCACGCCAGCACCCGGATGCGCGGTGAACGTGTCGAGTGGGGGAAGCAATCCCTCGCTGGCGCGTCGGGCTAACAGGACGGCGATCGGGTGTTCGCTCTTCTGCTCGGCGGTCGCCGCGGCGAGAAGCACCTCTTCGGTCGAAGCGCCGTTCAGGCCGGTCACGTCGCCAAGTTGCAACTTGCCTTCCGTGAGCGTGCCGGTCTTGTCGAAAGCGAACGCCGAGACGCCCGCGAGTCGTTCGAGCGCCGATCCGCCTTTGATGAGCACGCCGGTGCCGGCGAGGCGGCCGAGGGCTGCAATGACGGCGGCGGGCGTGGCCAGGATCAACGCACACGGGCACGCCACCACGAGCACGCCGAGCGCAGGGTACGCGGCCACGCGAGCGGACGCGGCCCACCCCGCCTTCGGCACACCCTGCGGCGGCGAACCGCTCATCTGGAACGCAAGGTTGCCAAGGAATGTGAGCAGTGCGAGCACCAGCACCGCGGGCAGGAAGAACTTCGCGTAGCGGTCCGCTTGCCGTTCGAGCGGTGCTTTGTCCTTCAATGCCGCCGCAGTGAGATCGATGACCTGCCCCGCGACCGTCTGTTTCGCCACCTTCTTGGCTTCGATCGTGAGCGAACCGCCGAGCACGATGCTGCCGGCGAGCACCTCGTCGCCGGGGCCTTTGTCTTGCGGGAGGCTTTCGCCCGTGAGCGCGCTGGCATCCAGCGCAGAGCGGCCGTCGATCACCGTGCCATCCACCGGGATGCGGCCGCCGGGCTTCACGATCACATGATCGCCGACGATCACGTCCGTCGTGTAGGTGCGAACTTCCTGCCCGTCGCGCAACACCCAGCAGCGTTGGGGGAACAACTCGGCCAGGGAGCCGAGTGCACGGCGGGTGCGGGCGAAGGTGACCGCTTCGAGGCATTCCCCGGCGAGGCCGATGAACACGACTTCGGCAGCGACGAGTTCTTCCTTCAGCACGATGGCCGCAAGGCAGGCGATGGCGAGCGCGAGGTCCGCTCCGATACGGCCGTCGAAAAGCGATTCGAGCGAATTGTACAGCACCCGCGCCCCGCCGATCACCGCGGCGACGAGCGCGAACCGGTAGCCGAACGCCGTCGGTTCCCACGCGGGCACATCGACGCCGACCGCTTGCAGCCATCCGGCAAGATACCGCTCGACATCCGCGAAGAGCAACCCGCCCACGAGCGCAGTGAGGGCGTACAACCCGAGAGGAGTTTCGCTGCGGAACGGTTCGTCGGCTGTGTTGAGTTCACGATGCACGAAGAGGATTGTAGGTGCGGTCGCTCATAGATTGATCCCAATGAGCGATCTTGCGTTTCAACGGTGCATCGATCCGCAGTGCGGCGGAACCGCGGACTTGGCGGACACGTCGTTCCAGTGCCCGAAGTGCCGCGGCTTGCTGGACGTGGCGTACGACTGGAACCGGCTGCCGCTGCCGAAGAAGCTCTCGGACTTCGAGGCGAAGTGGACTACGCGGCACCAGCCGCTCGACTTCTCCGGCGTGTGGCGGTTCCGCCAATTGTTCCCGTTCGCGCCGGACGACAAGATCATGACCATCGGCGAAGGCCAGACGCTCTGCCAACGGGCGGACGCGGTCGGCACCTTCGCCGGGATGAAGCCGGGCTCGCTCTTCCTCCAGTATGAAGGGATGAACCCGAGCGGCAGCTTCAAGGACAACGGCATGACGGCGGCGTTCACCCACGCCCGCACCGTCGATGCCCGCCGGGCGGCCTGCGCGAGCACCGGAAACACCTCCGCGAGCTTGGCCATCTACTGTGCCGCGACGCACCTCATGCGGGCGGTCATCTTCATCGGCTCGGGAAAGATCAGCTATGGGAAACTGAGCCAAGCGTTGGAACACGCCGCGCTCACGGTGCAGATCGCCGGCGACTTCGACGACGCTCTCCGCCGCGTGCAGGAAGTGTCCCGCCAACTCGGCATCTATCTCGTGAACAGCGTGAACCCCTTCCGCCTCGAAGGGCAGAAGACGATCATGCTCCGCATTCTCGAAGCCCTGCGGTGGGAGGTACCGGATTGGATCGTGGTGCCCGGCGGAAATCTCGGCAACGTGTCCAGCTTCGGCAAGGCGTTCTTCGAGTTGAAGGAACTCGGGCTGATCGACCGCACACCGCGATTGGCCGTGGTGAACGCGGCCGGGGCGGACACCTTCTACCAGCTTTACGAGAAGCATGGCCTCCGCTGGAACGGCGGCGCGATCGACCAGCCGAAGTACGACGGCTACCTGAAGAAGATGGACGCCGGCAACCTCCGGGCGGACACGCTCGCCAGCGCCATCGAGATCAACCGGCCGGTGAACCTGCCGAAGGCGCTGCGGGCCTTGGATCGCTGCGGCGGCGTGGCCCGTGAGGCGACCGACACCGAGATCTTGGACGCGAAGGCGATGGTGGGGGCGGGCGGCCTCGGCTGCGAACCCGCCAGTGCGGCCAGCGTCGCGGGGTTGAAGAAGCTCGTCAAGGAGGGCGTGATCGCACCGTCGGAACGCGTGGTGTGCGTGCTCACCGGCCACGTGTTGAAGGATCCCGACGCGACCGTCGCATATCACAGTTCGGACCCGAAGACGTTCGACGACAAGCTCGGCAAGCGCGGCGTGAAGCGTGTGCAGTTCGCGAACCGCGCCGTTCAAGTGCCCAACGATTTGAATGAGATCGTGAAGGCCATCGAACTGTACGCGTGACGAGCCTGTCACGCATCAAACTCGAACACCTGCACCGTTTCCCCCGCACTCAGGTTCTCCACGTCGTGCGGAACCAGGAGGAAACCGTCGGCTTCGACGGCACTGCCGAGGCGGGCGGGGCCGCCCGCGATCGGCGTGGCGCGGCCGGCCACCAACTTGACCCGCACCACATCCGTGCAGCCGATTCGTGAGGCGACTTCCGTCGTGAGAACCGCAGATGCGATACGGTACGGCATCTCGCGGTTCCGCCCGCCGAGGATGCGGATGGTGCGGCCCGCGAACAGGTCGTACGCCGCGAGGCACGCGCCGGGGTTGCCCGGCAACAAGAACACGACTTGGTTACCGAGGAAGCCCACACCCGCGGGAGCGCCGGGCTTCATCGCAATGCCGTGAACCGCGAGTTCACCCAAGCCCGCGACTGCCGCTGCGGTGTGATCCTCGCTGCCGACGCTCGAACCGCCCGAGATCAGAACCACATCCGCATCAGATTCGCGAATCTCATCCCGCAGCGCGATGCGATCATCCGGCACACGACCCATGGCAACGGCGAGGCCTCCGTCGCGGGTGATCAGGGCCTCGAGCATCGGCGAGTTGCTGTCCACGACTTCCGTGCCGACCGGCACCGAACCGGGCGGCAGCAGTTCATTGCCGGTGGCGATGATCGCGACCCGCGGCCGGTTCACCACCTCGACCGACACCACGCCGATCGCAGCGAGAAGGCCGAGATCTTGTGGGCGCAACAAGCGACCGGCGGGCAGCGCATCGGCCCCCGCGGCCACGTCTTCTCCGACAATGACGATGTGCTTCCCTCGAACGGCTTCAGCCACCAAGTGAACCACGCCTGCGGATTCCTGCGCCAGTTCGAGCGGCACCACACTGTCGGCACCTGCCGGGATCGCCGCACCAGTGGTGATGCGAACCGCTTCCCCGCTTTGCACTTCGCCCGTAAATGCTCGACCGGGCCACGATTCGCCAACGACTCGTCGCAGCCCCGCATCATCCGAGCGAAGGGCGAACCCGTCCATCGCGGACTTGGCGAAGTTCGGCACGTTCACCGCAGACCGCACGGGCGAGGCCAGAACGCGACCGGCGGCCGCAAGGCTCGAGATGTTCTCCGAGTCGAGCCGCGGGACGCGGGAATCGATGAGCCGCAGTACATCGGCCACCGAAGCCCGCGGCTTAGACCTGTTTCCGTCCGCACCCATCACCCGATTCCCACAATCCGCACAACCCGGATTCTTTCTCCCGCTTCACCGACCGGCACAACCCGCCGGGTGGGGCCGGAATCCGGAAAGATTTGCTCAAGTCCGCGGCTCCGGGCGTGCAAGTCGGGCCTACGGTTTGGTTAAGAAATCACTCGCATGCGAATTATGCGAGTCGCCGAAAGCCCCGGGACAGCCCCGCGCCGGCGACCATCCTTCCGTCGCGATCGACGGCTTATTCCGCGAAAGGAGCGGATCATGTTGAAGAAAATCGCCTTGGCCCTGTGTGCGGCGGCGTTGGTGTTCTCCACCGGCTGCAAGAACCGCTGCTGCAACAAGCAAGCGGTCAGTTCGTCCGCTTGCTGCCCGACCTCGCCTCCTCCGGGCTACCTGCCGCCCGGCTGATCGCGGCGTCGGCTTCCTCTTCTGCTCCCGTGCGGCGGCCGAACCGGCACGCCGCGCGGGATCGGCACATTCCGCATCGCTTCGCTCGTCGGAACACTTTCGCCCTGCGCCCCGATCCGTGCCATTTCCCCCCATCTTACGCGAATTCCGCTGCGGCTCGTTTGTTTCGCTCCACTCCGCCGCGCACCATTGATCGACGACACACGAGGAACGGACGCCCGCGCGGCTCGTTCCGCGCCCCGCACCCCGATCCACACCACGAAGGAAGGAGGCTCTCGTGTCGAAGCGCACACTCATGCTCGCCGTGCTGGCCGGCGTCGCCGCCCTGCAAACCGGCTGCTTCCCGCGCATCCGCCAGTGCATCGCGAACCGCTGGCACATGCACCACCAATACCACGGCGGCGGGTATGGTGGAGCCTGCTGCACACCGGCGTTCAAGGTGCCGGCCCAGGCCGCCTCCTTCGGACACCCCGTTTCGCTCGGTCAACCGGGCTGCTGCGGCGCGGAAGCCGGGATCCCGATCGCCTATCCGGGCACCGAGTTTCACGCTCCGGCCGGAACGCCGACAATCGGAGCTCCGATGCCGCTCCCGGGCACGCCCAGCCCGATGCCGGCGAAGCAGTGACCGATTGACAATCGATTGTCGATGTCGAACCGCGGGGGCGGCCCCGCGGTTCGGCCCTTTTTGCAGTCAGTGGCACGCCGTTTCTGCGCGATCGGCCGGTTCGAGCTACCCACCCTCGACAAGCACCGCTCGATCACGCGCTGGACCCACGGGGTGAACGCCGGCGACAGCGATTCCGCCGAACTCATCCGGCAGCGAGACTTCGAGAAACTCACCCTCTCGCCCGCCAGCGGCTCCGCGATCCGGCGCGGCGAGTCGTGAAGGAAGATCTCGCCTTGTCGGGAGGAATTCAGATGCTCACCCAAACCCCTCGCGAGAAGATCAATCCGCTTGCCGATTTCGCCCGCGTTCCCATAATAGCGGTTGACCGCAATCAGACCGCGGTCGGCGAGAGTCGTGCGGAGCGTTCCGCGCCAGGGTAGCCGATCGCCGGGGTGCAAATCATGGCAGGCATCGTTTCGCTCGCGGCCCGAACCCGGGCCGGTTCCGGTTCCCGCGCCGCCCTCAAGATCCGTCGCGAAGGCCGCATTCCGGGCATCGTCTACGGCCACAAAGAAGCCAACATCGCCGTCTCCGTGTGCGCTGAGGAACTGGATCGCGCCATCCGCGTCCAGCACGCCCGCGTCCTCGACCTGATCATCGACGGCAAGAAAGAGACCGTCCTCATTCGCGAGTTGCAGTGGGACGCGTTCGGCCGCCAGATGATGCACGTGGACTTCGCCCGCGTGTCCGAATCGGATCGCGTGCGCGTCACAGTGCCGGTGGAACTTCGCAACGCTCCGAAGGTCACCGGCGGCGGCGTGCTTGATCAGCCGTTCCACGCGCTCCACGTGGAGTGCTCGCCAACCAAGATTCCCGAATCCATCCGCATCGACATCACGAACCTGACGCTCGGCAACCCGATTCACGTGAAGGAACTGCAGGTTCCGGACGGCGTGAAGGTGTTGGAACCGGCGGAGGCCGTGGTTGTGCAACTGAAGTTGCCGGGCGTGGAAGCCGCGGCCCCGGTTGTCGCTGCCGAACCCGGCGCGGGTCCGGAAGTCATCAAGAAGGAAAAGAAGGCCGAGGAAGCCGAGGAGTGATGCTCGCGGCTTGATGCACCGCCATGAAGATCATCGTCGGGCTCGGCAATCCCGGCCCGAAATACGCCGGCACCCGCCACAACGTCGGCTTCGACGCCATCGATTACCTTGCGAAGGCTCCCGGCTACGCCGCCTTTCGCGAGCGATTCGAGGCGATGGCGGCGGAAGGCAAGGAAGGCGACGAGACGGTCTTGCTGATGAAGCCGCTGACGTTCATGAATCTCAGCGGCCGGGCGGTGCGGGCGGCTTTGGACTTTTACAAGCTGCCGCACGATGCGTTGCTCGTGATTTGCGACGACTTCAACCTGCCGCTGGGAAAGCTGCGGGTGCGGGCGAAGGGCAGTCACGGCGGGCAGAACGGCCTGCGGAACATCCAGGAGCAGCTCGGTTCGGACGCCTATTCGCGGCTGCGAATCGGAGTCGGCCAACCGGGCCCGGGCGACGCGGTGGATCATGTGCTCTCCCGGTTCAAGTCCGGCGAGCGCAAGGCGGTCGATGAAGCGATCGCGACTGCGGCGGAAGCGGCCACGGTTTGGGTGAAGCGCGGGACGGAGGCGTGTGCCAACGCCTTCAACGGGGACAAGAAAACATGACGGTTGCTCCTGCTCCGACGTCCGGGGCGGGTCGGAAGGTTGTTCTTCCGCATCCACGGTGACCACGAGCGAGAGGGTTCGATGCCGGTCAACACGTACGAAACGATGCTTCTGATCGATCACGCGAAGATGGCCGCGGATGCGGACAGCGTGAAGCAGCAGATTCACCACATTCTCGAGCGCCACGGTGCGACAATCGCCGTGAGCCGCGAGTGGAACTACAACCAGAAGCTCGCATACCCGATCAACAAGCAGAAGAAGGGCGCCTTCCACATCGTGTACTACACGATGGAAAGCACCAATCAGGACGGACTCGAACGCGACTTCAAGCTCGTGGAAGGCGTGATCCTCCGCACCATGACGCTCGCCGTCGATCCGAAGTGGAGCGAGACGATCATGACGATCGCGAAGGACGAGCACGGCAAGGAGTTCGCCCTCCGCGGGATGCAGGAGGAAGCGTCCGTGACGACCGACCCGAGCGCGATCGGTGGCGACATGCCGTTCGAGGGCGAGGGCGGTCATGGCGGCCCTCGCCGCGGTCCCCGTCGCGAGCCCAGCGAAAAGCACGACTGAGCTCGGAGCGGCGAATTCGACCGACATTCGCCGCTACCGACTTTGCAGCATCGCACGCAACCTTTAACCTCTAAGCAGGACCGTCCCCAACCGTTTACCGAAACCTGACCCAACACTTTTCGGGACGGTCCGACTGGAGGTTCGTCATGGCGACGCTCAACAAGATCATGCTGATGGGGCGGCTGACGCGGGATCCGGAATCGACCGCCACGCCGTCCGGCGTCCGCATCGTGAAGTTCGGATTCGCGGTGGGCCGTAGCAAGAAGAACCCGCAGACCGGCCAGTGGGAGAACGACCCGAACCCGCTGTTCATCGACTGCGAGGCGTTCGCGCGGCCGGATACCCGCCGCGACTTGGTGAGCCTGATCCAGCAGTACTGCCGCAAGGGCGACCAGCTCTACATCGACGGCCGGCTGCAACTGGACCAGTGGGACGACAAGACGACCGGGCAGAAGCGGTCGAAGCACAAGATCGTCGTGGACAACATCGAGTTCCTCGGCGGCAACCGCGGCGGCGAAGGCGGCGGTGGAAACATGGGTGGCGGCGGCCGGGCCCCGATGGGCGGCGGCAACCGCGGGGGCGGCAACAGCTACGGCCCGCCCCCGGATGATTACGGGCCGGATTCACCGGACATGGGCCCCGTCGGTGGAGGCGGGGGCGGCGACGGAGACATCCCGTTCTAAACCCGCTTGCGGGTTTGCGGTATTCACAGGACCACGATCATGGCGAAGTCTGCGACCAAGAAAGCGCCGGCCAAGGCGGAAGCCGCCACCGGCCTCAAGCAACCGAAGAAGAAGATCCGCAAGCGGAACCAAGTGAAGAAGGGGCCGCACGGCGGCACTGTCGTGGTTCTCGTGAACGACCTCGCCCATGTCGGAAAACAGGGCGAAGTCGTGGAAGTGAAGCCCGGCTACGCCCGCAACTACCTCCTGCCGTACGGCCTCGCCGTGATCCCCACGGACGAAAACCTCCGCACGCTGGAGGAGTACAAGATCAAGGTGGAGAAGGCCCGCGAGGCCAAGATCGCGGACCTCAAGGTGCTCGCCGAGCAACTCAACCGCATGCCGCCGATCACCATCGAGGCCAACGCCCACGAACAAACCGACGACCAGGGCGTGGTCCACTACCCGCTGTACGGCTCCATCGGGCCGCACGACATCAGCAAGACGCTGAAGGGCAAGAATCTGAACGTGGAAGCGGACATGATCAAGATGGAGCATCCGATCAAGGAAGCCCAGACGATCACGCCCGTGCCCGTGTCCCTCGGCTACGGCCTCGAAGCGTCGATCCAGATCCTCGTGGTCGCGTTGCAAGCCGGCAAGAAGTGATTTTGAACCGTGTGCGGTTCCAACATTGAACCGCTTGCGGTTTCGCGACGCGAAACCGCAAGCGGTTTGTCGTTTTCCGGAGGGATCCGCCATGTCACCCGATCCGATGCTCGATCGACTGCCGCCCCACAACCGCGACGCCGAACGCGGCGTGCTCGGCGGCATCCTCCGCGATCCTGACACGCTCTCCACCGTCCAACAGATCATCCGCGCGGACAACTTCTACTTCGACCATCACCAGAAGATCTTCCAAGCCCTCTCGGATCTCGAGAACGAGCACCAACCGCTCGACCTCGTGCTGCTCCACGAACGCCTCCGCAAGAACAAGCAACTCGACGACATCGGCGGCGTGTCGTACCTCACGGAACTTTGGGAGTCCGTGCCCACCGGGGCGAACTGCGAGTATCACGCGAAGATCGTGCGCGACGCGGCGATGATCCGCAGCCTCATCCACTCGGGCAACGAGATCCTCCGCGACGCCTACGACCGTTCGCAATCCGCGGACGAACTCGTGGCGCAGGCCGAACGGCTGATCATGGACATCGCCCGCTCCGGGATGGTCGGCGAAACAAAGACGCTGAAGGACGCGGTGCAGGAGGCGTGGGAGCGGCTCGATTCGCGCATCGGCAAGGAAAACCTCTCGATCAGCGGGATCGCGACGCATTATAACGATCTCGACAACATCACCGCTGGCCTGCAGAAGAGCGAACTCGTCATCATCGCGGCCCGGCCGAGCGTCGGCAAAACCGCGTTCGCCCTGAATCTCATCCGCAACATCGTGATGGACTTCGACCCCGAGGATCGCTCGCCGAGCACGCCGGCCGTGCTCTTCGTGTCGCTCGAAATGTCTCGCATCGAGCTCGCCGAGCGCTTGCTCTGCTGCCAGTCGCGCGTCGATTCGCACCGCGTCCGCACCGGCAAGGTGAACTCGGACGACATCGAGAAACTGATGGCGGCCGGCGACATGCTCCGCCGCTCGCGGCTCTACATCGACGACACTCCGAGCCGCACCATGATCCAGATCGGCGCCACGGCCCGCCGCCTGATGCGCAAGGAAGAGAAGAACGGCGGCCTGCGGCTCATCGTGATCGACTACCTGCAACTGATCGAGCCGGAGAACCGCCGCGATCCCCGGCAGGAACAGGTGGCTCAGATCAGCCGCCGCTTGAAGTTCCTGGCACGCGAGCTGAACATCCCGGTGATCGCTCTCGCACAAGTGAATCGCGCCAGCGAAGACCGGCAGGACCACAAGCCGCGCCTCGCGGACCTTCGCGAGTCCGGCTCCATCGAGCAGGACGCGGACGTGTGCATGATGCTGCACCGCCCCGGCATCTATGACAAGTCCGACGAACAGAAGGACCGCATCCTCGAAGTGATCATCGCGAAGCAGCGCAACGGACCGACCGGCGAAATCACGCTGACGTACATCAAGGAATACATGCGCTACGAGAACTACATGCCGGACGACGAACCCCGGCGCTACGGGTGATCACGGCTTCTTCAGCGGGAACAGTTTCTCCAGTTCCCGGTTGAGCAACTCCTTGCCGACACCTTTCATCGCGTCGCGGGCCAAGCCGGAGACGGCGGCCGCGAAGACGTTCGGATCGAGCACCGGCTTCGCGATCGTGCCGGTCAGCGGCACCTTCACGATCTTCCCCTCCAGAGACTTCTTCAGAACCGGATTGTTCTTCAGCAGCCCCAACGTGCCGGGGATCGGCACGTCCGCGATCATCGACAGCGAGCCGTCGAACCCCGCCGAGCCGGACGTGCGGATCGTGTAGTTGTTCACCGTGACCGCGAAGTTCTCGTGATGCACGCGGCCGTTCTCCACGCGGATCGACGTCGTCGATTCGTTCGCGAGCGTCATCACCGTGTTCGTGCTCCCGGTCGCCTTCAGGATCTCGGTGATCACCGGGCCGGGCCCGATCGTCGCTTTGTGAATGACGAGCCGCCCTTTGACACTCGACTTGCTCATATCCGCGAGCGGAATGCGGTTGTCGTCCAGGATGGCGCTGATTTCGCCGTTGGCCTGTGCCGCGTTCGCGATCGCGGGCAAGGCATAACCCAACGCACCGGCCGTCACCGCAGGCGTGAGCTTGGCCCGTTCCACGACGATGCCCTTGGCAAAAAAGGCTTCCGCGGGTTCGGGATCGAACCGAGCCATCGGCGAGAGTGCGATCTTGCCTTCGCCGAACGTGGCCCGGATCGGGCTGATGTCCGCCTTCCCGTTCGCGAGTTTCACCGTGAACTCGCCGGGGCCCATCTCGAAGCCATAGGCCTTCACCGCATCCCAGCCCACGCCCGCTTCCGCGGTCAGCTTCGCGAAGACGTTGGGCTGATTGCCGCCGAGCGAACCGGCGAGTGCGAACGACCGTGTTCCCTTGCCGGATGCCTGAAAGCCGCCGCCGAGCGAGTTGCGCAGATCGGGGCTGAGCTTGGCCAAGTCGTACGCCAGCGTGCCGCCGAAGTTCACGTCCTGCGTCGTGAAGAGCTTCGCCATCGCGCCCTTCGCATCGAGCGCGAGGCCGCTGCGTTCCAGATTGCCTCGGAAGATAGTGAGTGTCTCGGCGGAGTTCTCGTACTTCGCGTCGAGGTCGAGTTTCAGTTGCGATTCGCTGATGCCGGTTTGCTTCGGATCGCCGTAGGCGAAGTTCGTCACATCGAGCGTGCCGCCGAAGGTCGTGGTGTCGCCCTGCCAGCGGAAGCGGATCGGTCCCGTGCCGCGGCCGTGCAGCGAGTCCGTGCCTTTCGGATCGGTGCTGATTTTCAATGTGCGGCTGAGCCGCGTCAGATCCGTGACCGCGTTGCCGCCGCCGCCCACCGCGGTGTTGCCGTCCGACGGCGTCTCGATGAGCAACTTGCCGTCCGTTACGGAAAGCACGGCGGACGCGATGCGGAAGTTCGCGAAGTCCACGCCCGCGCTCGTGATCGAAAGATCGGCGGAGGCGTCGAGTCGCGGTTCGTCCAGGTTCAGCCCCGCGCCGCGAAACACGGCGCGATCGATGCCCACCGTGAGTTTCTCGATCGACGTGTGCGGCTTCGAGAACCGCACCGTGCCGGTCGCCACCGTCTGCCCGCCGAAGGTGTAGTTCGGGATGCGGACGAACCCGCGGACGCGGTTCATCCATCGGCCGAGTTCGCCTTTCACGTTGGCGGAAAGCGTGCCGCCCTCCGGCTTCCGCGCATCGGGCACGGCTTCGAGCAGCTTCAACTCGGCGGAATCGCTGCCGGCGGTGATCGTGAGCGTGCCCGCCTCCAGCCGCACGGCGCCGCCGTGCGGCCAACTTCCCGAGAGGCTTGCCTTCAAGCTCAACTGCGGTTCGTGAATGCCGTGGCTGCCACCGTCTGAAAAGGTGAATTGCTTCAGTTCCAATCCCGCGTCCGCCTTCAAGTCGCCTTGCGGCGTGCGGCTTGCGATCAGAGTCGCGGAGCCTTCGCCATCCAGTGTGATGCCGCGCAGATCGACGAACTCGCCGAGGCGGGCCGCGAGTCGATCCAGATACACGTTCGCCGCCGCTCGCACGTTCTCGGGCGAACCCTTCGCGTTGATCGCGATGAAGTCCGACCGGCACACGAACTTGTCGAACGTCGGCATCCGCCCGGCCGGCACGCGGCCGCTGAACTCGAGTGTGAGCGGCTCCTTCCACTCGATCAACTTGCCGGCGCGTTCGGCCTTGAGCGCGGAAGTGCGCACATCTCCGTCCCAAGTCGTGCCTTCGGTGCCCGGCTTGCTCGCGATCTTCAACGTGAGCCGGCCTTCACGGATCGCGGTGCCTTCACGAATGCGGAGCAACTTGGGCAGGATCGCCGCCACCTTCGCGAGATCGAAATCGCCTTCGACCGTCACGCCGGGTTGGTCGAAGAGTTTGTCCAACTCGTGGCCCGCGTCGAAGGATCCGGATGCGGACAGCGTGCCGGCATCGCACCGGAATTCGGCGCGGTCCAGCTTCACATGTTTGCCCGTGATCGCGAGATTGATCGGAAGTTCGGCCGACGCCAGTTTGAGGTGGTCGCCCTTGAGCCACCGGCCGGCGAGATCGAGATCCTTGACCGACGCCGCCCCTTCGACCGTAGCGGCATCCTTGGACCATGTCGCATCGAGCTTGGCGGTGAGTGCTCCGGCGACGGCGAAGCCCGGGTCGAGTCGGTTCATCGCGGGGGCGAGCGAGTCCAGTGCGAAAGCCGTGGCCGTGAGCTTCGCGGAACTCTTCTCGCCGAGCGAGAGTGCGGCATCGAGCTGGTTGCCGCTCCGCAAGGCGACGCGAATCGCCTCGTCCCGCGATGCGGGAATGCCGACCGAGGCATCCACCGATTCGAGCTTCGATTGGCGGCCGCCCTCGTGCAGCACAAGCGTGCCGCCGTTCATGTTGATGGTCACGGCCGGGCGGGCGGGCTTCGGCGGAGCGTCATCTTTCAGATAGTTCGCGATCGCACTCTCGAGGTTCGTCGTGCCGTTCTCGAAGTGGACTTCCGCGATCGGTTGCTCGAGGGTGAATGTTCCGAGGTCGGCACGATCCGTCAGGAATGCGAACAGGTTCTTGGATGATGTGATCTTCGGCGCCTTGAGCAGCACGCGGCCTTGGGCATCCTTCACGACCACGTCGCGGAGTTCGATCGGTGCGAACCAACTCAGCCCGACGTGGCCGACATCCAGGGTGCCCTTGAGTTCGGCGGTCGCGTCCTTAAGGATGCGCTGCGGCGCGCCGGTGAGTGCGGCGACAGCCGGCGCGAACCACGCGGCAACACCGAGCAACAGGAGCAGGACAACGAACCGTCGCAGCCAGCGGCGCGGCTTGCGAACGGGTGCGGGGGGTGCGGCCATGTGGAAATTAGACCGCGCCGGAACTTCGCATCGCAACCGCAACCGCGCGTTCCATCGCGACGGAGATGCGTTCCAGGGATTCGTTCGAAGTACAAAACGGCGGCATCGCATACAGGACGTTGCCGAGCGGGCGGAGCAGCACGCCTTCTTCGAGCGCGGCCCGACGCATGGCCGTGCCCGCCTCCGCGAGGTAACCGCCGGGCAGTTCCAGTTCGATGGCGGCGATCAGGCCGGAGGTGCGCAGACGCGGGTGCTTCAATCGAGCCCGCCAGAACGCTTCGATGCGGTCCGTGTCCTGCTTCCCGCGGCCGGTGGCGAGCCGCTTCCAACTGGCGACGGCGGCCGCACACGCGATCGGGTTCGCGGTGAAAGAGTGGCCGTGAAAGAACGTGCGGGAACGATCGGCGGTGTCGAACGCTCGCACAATCTCCGGTGCTGCCAAGGTGGCGGCGAGCGGCAACACGCCGCCGGTGATTCCCTTCGAGAGGCAAACGAACTCGGGGGCGATGTTGGCTTGCTGGAAGGCGAACAGGGAGCCGGTGCGGCCGAAGCCGGTCATCACTTCATCGGCGATGAGCGGCACAGCGTGGCGGCGGCACACTTCGGCGATACCAGCGAGTTCCCGTGGCGAGTGCATCCGCATCCCGCCAGCACCTTGCACCAGTGGCTCGAGAATGACCGCGGCCGTCTCGTGGCCGTGCTTCGCAAGCATCTGGTCGAGGTGATTCGCATCGAGCTTCACCTGCATGGCGCGAAACAGCAGCGGCTCGAAGCGGCCGAAGAAAAGCGGATCGCGGCCGACGCTCATCGCGCCGAACGTGTCCCCGTGGTAGCCGTTCTCGAAGCCGATGAACAGCGTGCGGCCCGGTTCGCCGCGATGGCAGTGGAACTGGTATGCCATCTTGAGCGCGACTTCGACCGCGGTGCTGCCGTTGTCCGAGTAGAAGACGCGGCCGCCGGCGGGCCACGGCATCGCCCCGAGCAAATGCTCGGCGAGTTGCTCCGCGTCGGGATGCGTGGCTCCGGCGAAGATCACATGGTCGAGCCGCCGCGTGGCGTCGCGAATCGCCTGCATGATGGCCGGTTCGCGATGGCCGTGCAGGATCGTCCACCACGAGGAAATGCCGTCGATGATGCGGCGGCCGTCCGCGAGCGTGAGAAACTCGCGCTCCGCGGAGACAACCGGCAACGGATCATCGGCCCCTCGCAGCGGTGTGTATGGATGCCACACGGTTTCTCGTTGAGGCGCGTCGCTCAGTTCGCGGAGCGGTGCGCGGGGATGCCAGTCGATTGCGACGGCGCCAATGCCGTCGGGCGTCCACGCCGTCGGCATCGATTGCGATACGATTTCGACGCCGGGCAGATGCCGTTGCAGTTGTTCAACCGCGAACGAGTCCGGCGGCCCCATCAACACGACGGCCGTGATCTCGACATCCTCCAAGGCCCGCGCCGCGGCCAGCGTTCGCCCCACGGCACCGACCGCGGATGACGCCACAAGAATCACCGGCAGGTTGAACGCTCGGATCAGTTCGAGTTGCAACACGCCATCGATCAACGGTGAGAGCGGCCCCCCGAACGTCTCGATGAGCAGCGGTTGGTCGGTCTTCGGAATTGCAGCGAGGATCGCGTCGACGCCCGGCATCGGGCGACCTTCGCGTTTGGCCGCGAGCATCGGCGCCACCGGTTCCGCGAAACGGGCCAGCGGATCGAACACCGTTGCGCCGGGAACCAAGCGGCGAATCTTCTCCGTGTCCGATTCGCCGGTTTCCACCGGTTTCCAATAGCACCAACCCTTGCTCGCGCGGCGAGCCAGCAGGCACGCGGAGAAGGCGGTCTTGCCCGCGTCCGTGTCCGTGCCGACGATCACGAATCCGGTCACGATTTCACCGCGGCGGCGACCGCGTCCGCGAGGCGGAGCAAGTCTGCTTCCTCGTGGTTCGCGTGAATGGAGATGCGAAGGCGGCAGGTGCCGTGTGGCACCGTCGGTGGCCGGATGGCCCGCACATCGAACCCGAGTTGCTGGAGTTTTGCGGCCGCAGCCACGGCTGGCGGATCGTCACCGACGATCACGGGCACCACGTAGTGCGAGCCGGGTGGGTGAATGCCGTGATCCGAGAGGCGATCGCGAAATAGCTTCGCGTTGGCGTGCAGTTTCTCGCGGCGATGCTCTTCGCGCCGAACTCGCGGAATCTGTTCGAGCCACCACTGCCCCACGGCCGGCGGCAACGCCGTCGTGAAGATCAAGTGCCGGCACTTGTTCGTCAGGTACTCCTTGAGCGACTTCGACCCGCAGATGTACGCGCCGGGCAGACCGAGCGCCTTGCCGCCTGTGTGCATGGAGGCAAGGCGAGAACCTGCGAGCGGGTCGCGGAAGCAACCGGTGCTGTGAGCCGCGTCCACGATGAGATGCGCACCATGTCGCTCGCAAAGTTCAGAGATCTCCGCGAGCGGGGCGGTGTCGCCGTCCATGCTGAAAAGCGATTCCGTGACGACGAACATCTCTCGGCCCGCGGGTCGCTTCGATGATTCGCTGCGAAGTCCTTCCTCGAGATGGTTCAGGTCGTTGTGCTTGAAGAGGAACTTGCGCGGGCGGGCGAGGCGGAGGCCGTCGATGATGCAGGCATGGCTCAATTCGTCCGCGGCCACCCAGTCGCCGGGCTCGGCGAGCGTGGCGATCAGGCCTTCGTTCGCGGTGTAGCCGCTGGTCATCATGAGTGCGGCTTCGACGCCGTGCCATGCCGCAAGCATGGACTCGACTTCGTCCCAAACCTCGTGATGCCCGCGGAGCAGCCGCGATGCGATGCCGGAACGCAGTTCCGGAAACACGGGGGGCTCACGCCCCCCGCTCGGGGAGGAACCGTACCCCAAGTAATCGTTCGAAGTGAAATCGATGCCCTGCGGCAAACGAAACTCGCGGTACCGCCCTTGCCCGCGGAGTTCGTCCAGCGTCGCGGTCCAACGGTCGAACAGGGTCATGACGCGAGCACGCCCATGGCGCGAAAGAGTTCTTCGTCCTGCGATTCGCGCGGGTTCGGAGCGGTGAGCAGCTTCTCGCCGAAGAACACGGAATCGGCACCGGCGAGGAAGCAGAGCACCTGCAACTCGCGGCTCATCTTGTCGCGCCCGGCGCTGAGCCGCACGCGGGACTTGGGGAACGCAATGCGGGCCGTCGCGATCAGCCGCACGATCTCCAGCGAATCGACATTCGGAGCCATCGCCAGAGGCGTGCCGCTCTGCGGCATGAGGCAGTTGATCGGCACGCTCTCGGGCGGCGTCTCGAGTTGCGCCAGTTCGCAGAGCATCATGAGGCGGTCGTCTTCGGTTTCGCCCATGCCGAGGATGCCGCCGCTGCACACGGAGATGCCGGCCTTGGAGACGGCCCTCAGCGTGTTCAGCCGATCGTCGTATGTGCGCGTGCTGATCACCTCGGGATAATGCCGCCGCGAAGTGTCGAGGTTGTGGTTGTACGCCGTGAGCCCGGCCTCCGCGAGGCGTTCGGCTTGGCTGTCCGTCAGCATTCCGAGCGTGACGCACGCTTCCATGCCGAGCCCGCGCACGACCTTCACCATGTCCAGCACGCGGTCGAACTCGGGGCCGTCCTTCGGGGATCGCCAAGCGGCTCCCATGCAGAAGCGGCTCGCGCCGCGTTCCTTCGCGGCCTCGGCCTTTTCACGCACTTCCTCGACCGTGAGCAGCGGTTGGCGGTCCACCGGCGAATCGTAATGGGCGCTCTGACTGCAGTATTTGCAGTCCTCGGGGCAGCCGCCCGTCTTGATGCTGAGCAGTTCGCAGCGTTGGATGTCCGCGTAGTTGCGATTCGCTTGGTGAACCGCGGCGGCTTTGAGGATGAGTTCGGGCAGCGGCAGGCGATACACCGCACGGAATTCGTCGAGCGTCTTCATGGAGAAAGGTTAGGAGCGGAACGGTCGGTCTTGTAGGGCGGGTCGAGGCTTTGCGAGCCCGCCGTGGGCAATTGCGGTCGACGGCGGGGCTCGCATCGCAAAGCCGACTCTCGATCAGTGCTACTTTTTCTTCTCTTTGGCCCATGTGTCGCGCAGGGTCACAGCCCGGTTGAACACCAGCTTGCCGGGCGCGGAGTCCTTGTCCACGCAAAAGTAACCGAGTCGCTCGAACTGGAACGTGTTGCCGACCGCGGCATGTGCGAGGCTCGGTTCGAGCTTGCAGCCGCTCAGCACTTCCAACGACTTCGGATTGAGGTTGTCGAGGTAAGTCTGGCCCTCGGGCACGTCGTCCGGGTCGGCCTTGGCGAAGAGATGATCGTAGAGACGCACTTCGGCATCCACCGCGTGTTCGGCACTGACCCAGTGAATCGTGCCTTTCACTTTGCGGCCGTCGGGCGAGTCGCCGCCCTTGGTCGCGGGGTCGTACGTGCAACGCAACTCGACCACGTTCCCCGCCGCATCCTTCACCACGCTCGTGCAGGTGATGAAGTACGCGTACCGGAAGCGGACCTCTTTGCCCGGCGACAGGCGGAAGTACCCCTTCGGCGGGTTCTCGAGGAAGTCGTCGTGTTCGATGTACAGCGTTTTGGAGAACGGCACCTTGCGGCTTCCGGCCGCGGGATCCTCCGGGTTGTTGACTGCCTCCAATTCCTCGACCTGCCCGTCGGGGTAATTCTCGATCACGACCTTGAGCGGCTTCAGCACGCCCATCACGCGGGCGGCCTTCTTGTTGAGATCCTCGCGCAGCGAATCCTCGAGCCACGACATGTCGATGACGCTGTTGAACTTCGACACGCCGATGCGCTCGCAGAACTTCCGCATCGCCTCGGGCGTGTAGCCGCGGCGGCGCACTCCGCTGATCGTCGGCATCCGCGGATCGTCCCACCCTTTCACGTGTTTGTCCGTCACCAGTTGGATCAGCCGCCGCTTGCTGAGCACGGTGTACGTGAGGTTGAGCCGGGCGAACTCGATCTGCTGCGGGTGGTGGATGCCGATCGCCTGGATGTACCAGTCGTAGAGCGGCCGGTGGATTTCGAACTCGAGCGTGCAGATGGAATGCGTGATGCCTTCGAGCGAATCCGATTCGCCGTGGGCGTAGTCGTACATCGGGTAGATGCACCATTTGTCGCCGGTGCGGTGGTGCTTCGCGTGCAGGATCCGGTACATGATCGGATCGCGGAGGTGAAAGTTCGGCGAGTTGACGTCGATCTTCGCACGGAGTGTGCGCGAGCCGTCCGGGAACTCGCCGGCCTTCATGCGGCGGAACAAATCGAGGCTTTCCTCCACGGGGCGGTCGCGGAACGGGCTCGGCTTGCCGCCTTTCACGTCGCCGCGGTACTTGGCGATGTCGTCCGGCGAGAGATCGTCCACGTACGCCTTGCCCTCGCGGATGAGTTTCTCGGCCCACTCGTACATTTGGTCGAAGTAATCGGAGGCGTAGAACTCGCGGCCCTCCCAATCGGCTCCGAGCCAGCGTACGTCTTCGCGGATGGAATCGACGTATTCCTGCTCCTCGGTGACGGGATTGGTGTCGTCGAAGCGCAGGTTGAACATGCCGCCGTACTTCACGGCGAGGCCGTAGTTCAGGCAGATGGACTTGGCGTGCCCGATGTGGAGGTAGCCGTTGGGCTCCGGCGGGAAGCGTGTGTGCACGCGGCCCCCGAACCTACCGGAGGCGTTGTGCTCTTCGATGATCTCTTCGATGAAGTTGAGCGACTTCGGGGCTTCGGTGCTCATGTCGGCGTTTCGTCCGTGTTTTCCGGATGGTCTTGAGAGGTATATTGCGGAGTCGCGGAGAGTTTGTCTTGGATCGCACTCACCTCGGCCAAAAGCGCGGGGAGATGCACTTCGATGATGTCCCAAATGAGGTTGAAGTCGATCAGGAAGTAGTGATGCACCACGAGATTGCGGGTGCCTGCCACGTTCCGCCATGGCACTTGCGGATTCGCGGCCCGAAGATCGGGGGAATGGTGCTTCACCGCTTCGCCGATCACTTGAATGTTGCGAATGACGGCATCTTGTGTCCGAACATCGGCCTCGAAAGCAGAACGCCCCTCGCTCGTAAACTCGAGGATCCGACTCGCCGCCACGCGAATGTCTTCCAAGTAATCGCGATCGTTCCTCATAGCATCACGGCTTCGCGAAGGATCGGATGCCCGGGTTTCACGGCACCTTCGGAGACGACATCGACTTTGCAGCCGAGCAAGTCCACCAAGTCCAGTTGAAGTCCCGCTTGGTCGAGCAGGCTGCGACCTCGTTCAAAGTTCACCAGGACATCGACGTCGCTTTGCGGTCCGGCATCGCCTCGAGCCACGGAGCCGAAGATCCGGATGTTCTGAGCGCCGTATTGTCGGGCTAGTCGTTCGATGTCGGGACGACGCTGGCGCACTTGTTCGAGGTTCATGGCTTCAGTCTCCCGCAACTGGCCGGATCACGCAAGTGCACGGTCGATTCTCGCCAGACACCGTTCGCGGCCGAGGATCGCCAGCGTTTCGTAAATGCCGAAGCCGACCTCCTTGCCCGTCACCGCGACGCGGAGCGTCTGCGTCACCGGGATCGGCTTCGCACCCTTCGCTTGAATGAACGCCTCGACCGCGGCTTTGAGTGTCGGCACGTCGAACGGATCGGCGGTCGCCACGATCTGCCTCAGTTCGCCGATCCAGCCGGAACCGGGTTCCTTCTTCAGATGCTTCTCGACGGCCTTGGGTTCGAACGGAAGTTGTTCGTCCGGCGTGAAGAAGTCCACGTAATCGAGGATGTCGCCGGCGACCTTGATTCGCGGCCCGGCGGCCTCCACGATCGCTCGAACGACTCCCGGATCGGGATCAACCCCGGCGCGTTTCAGGAACGGCCGCACCATCTCGACCTTCTCGGCGAGCGGCACCGCGTTCATGTACCGCTCCTGCACCGAGAAGAGTTTCTTCACGTCCAGGCTCGCGGGGCCCTTGTTCACCCGTTCCAGCGAGAAGAGTTCGCTCATCTGTTGAAGCGTGAAGTCTTCGCGTGAATCATCCAGCGACCAGCCGAGCAGCACGAGGTAATTCAGCACGGCGGCCGAGAGGTAGCCGACCTTCTCGTAGAACTCGACGAGCACCGGGTTGAACGCCTCCGGCTCCGTCTTCAGGCCGATCTTGTCCGCGATGCCCTTCGCATGGTCGTACACCCTCTGGAAGTCTTTGTTCTTCAGGTACTGGGCGATCTTCCGCTTGCTGAGTTTGTTCTTGCTGCCGGGTTCGGCCACGAACGGCACGTGCGCGTACTCGGGGCGCGGCCAGCCGAGGCCGTCGATGATGAAGATCTGCCGCGGTGTGTTCGAGAGATGCTCCTCCGCCCGGATCACGTGGCTGATCTTCATGTCGAAGTCGTCCACCACGTTCGCCAGATTGTAGGTCACGGTGCCGTCCGAGCGCTGGATCACGGTGTCCTGCTCGCCGGCCCACGGCACCTCCATCTCGCCGCGGATGTGGTCCGAGAACGTGCACGCTCCCTCGCGGGGCATCTTGAGCTTCATGGCGCCGATGCGGCCTTCGGCCTCGAATCGCTTCCGATCCGCATCGGTTTCGGCCATCCACTTGCGGCTGTAGATCTTGGGTCGCTTCTCCTTCTCGGCCAGTTCCATCTCGGCCTTCGTCTCCTCGGGCTTGGCGTAGTCCCAGTACGCGAGTCCCTTGGCGAGCAGTTCCTTCACCACCTCCTGATAGCGGGGCAGTTTCTGGCTCTGGTAGTACGGGCCGCACGGGCCGCCGACCTCGGCGCCTTCGTCCCAGTTCATGCCGAGCCAGCGGAAGCCGTCCAGAATCGGCTGGAGGGCTTCCTTCACATTGCGCTGCTGGTCGGTGTCGTCGATGCGGAGGATGAACTGCCCGCCGTGCTTCTTGGCGAACAGGTAGTTGAACAGGGCGGTGCGGACGCCGCCGATGTGAAGATAACCCGTGGGGCTGGGTGCGAATCGCGTGCGAACGGTCATGCAGTCATGTTATGACGCCGTGTCCGGAGCGGGTGCTGGTTCGGGATCAGGCGGCGGCGGAGTCGGAGTCGCAGGTGCAACCGGGGTCGCTGCTTCCGTCTTGGCGGGCTTGCGGGCCTTGCCCTTCGGCTCGATCGCCTTGGCGAACTTCCGCACCCGCTCTTCCATTTCTTTACCGGGCTGAAACGTCACCACGTTCTTGGCTTCCACATCCACGCGTTCGCCGGTCCGCGGGTTGCGGGCCTTCCGCGGCTTCCGCTGCTTCACCTCGAACACGCCAAAGTTCCGCAACTCGATCCGCCCGTCGGCCACCAGGGTCTCAATGATCGCGTCGAACGTCCACTGCACGATTTCCTTGGTGGCGAGTTGGGTGAGCGTGCCCTTCAGCAACTTCTCGGAGTTGGCCTTCTCACAAAGCTGGCGGACGATTTCTTTCTTGGTCACGTGGCGATCCTCCGAAGCGGCCCGGAATTGCGCAGCAGATTACTCCATAAAGGCTATGCAGTGTATGGACTAATGTCAAGCTTTGTAAAAAGGTGAATGCCGAGTTACGGCGAACGCGTCAGCAACGAACGCCCTGCGGACAGCAGCAGAATGAACAGGCCGAAGGCCACAAGCAGGACTTCGGGGAAGTCGCGAATCCAGCGCAAAGCGGCGGGCGGCGAGGGGGCGACATCGGCTTGGGCTCGCTCGTCGACCGCAACTTGCCGCATGCGGGCTAATTCGCGGTCCAGTTCCTGCAACGCGACGCGCCAATCCGCGGCCAATCGTTCCCGCTGATCCGGCAGCAGGCGTCGAATCGTATCCAGCAGCAGGGGTTGCCGCAGAATCGCGGCGACGCTTCCGCCGGGTTCGCCGATTCCCCCCACGACACCGGCCATGTCCGGAAGCAGAGGCCGGATCGCGGTCGCGGCTTCGAGCAGGATCAAAATGCGGCCGGGGCGGTCCAACGGGTCGTGCGGATCGAGGAACACCGGCCGCAACTTCAACCACGCCCGGCGGCTCCGTCGCAGGACCGCCAGCCGTCGGTAGATCCATCGCCGCGAAGACGGCGGGGTCGGGTAGGGCCGAACCACGGGCGGCGGCGGCCGTGGAGTTGGAACGCGGTCCGGCAGCACTCTGTACGGCGGAATCAACTCCGCCGGAACGACCATCTCCTGCGTCACTTCGGTCGGGAACGGGTCCGGCTCAGGTATCGGTTCCGCGTCCGGCAACTCATCGTCGTCTTCCTGCACCGGCTCCGCGACGATCAACGGCTCCGGTTCCGAATCCAACTTCGACGGCGTCGAGGGAAGCGGTGGCGGAGGGAGCGGCACCACGCCGAGTTCCGCATCGTATGCGGCCTTCGCACCGGGATCGGTGAGCGTGATGAGGGCTTGGGCGAGTCGGTTCATCCCCTCGGTGACGAGTTCGGGCTGAAGGAGTTGATGGATGCGAAGCCGCTCCATCTGCCCGAGCACGAGAGGTTCGAACTCCGCGGCATCGCCTTGGCCGGGTGCCCGCCCGAGCAGCGTGTAATGGTCCGGCGGCCACGGCCCGGGAGGCAACCCGAGCCACGACCGAAGCAACTCGCGGTTCACGCCGGAATGATATGAGTGGCGATCACAGTCGGTCGATCACCGCGGGTTCGATCATCATTTCCCGCCTCCCTCAGCCCCAAGGTGGCATGATCGGCCACTGTTCCGTCGTCTCGGACGAGGCCGGCGTCGGTTCGCGGAACTCGTCGCCCGTCATGTTGCCTCTCCGCGGCACGTCCGGTTGATAGAAGAAGGTTATGCTCGCGCGACGACTGCTGGAAATGATCCGCTTCAGCCACACGGTGTTCGCGTTGCCGTTCGCGTTCATCGCCGCATTGCTGGCGTGGCAGACCGAACCCTTCCGCGATGCGGACCTGTTCGGAATCGTGCTGTGCATGGTGTTCGCCCGCTCCGCCGCGATGGCGTTCAACCGGCTCGTGGATCGCGATCTCGACGCGAAGAACCCGCGCACCGCCGGCCGCCACCTGCCCGCGGGGTTGCTGCAGAGCAAAACCGTGATTGTCTTCGCCGTGCTGTGCAGCATCGGCTTCATCCTGTCCACCACATTGTTCCTGAACCGCTTTCCGCCGAACCCGTGGCCGCTGTATCTGAGCGTGCCGGTGCTGCTGTTCCTGCTCGGGTATTCGCTGGCGAAGCGGTTCACGAGCTTGGCCCACCTATGGCTCGGCGCGGCGCTCGCGCTCGCGCCGCTCTCCGCGTGGATCGCCATCGCGGGGCTCGAGGACTTGGCCGTGCCGATCGTGCTCGGCTTCGCCGTGATGTGCTGGGTGGCGGGGTTCGACATCCTGTACGCTTGTCAGGACGCGGAGTTCGATCGCCGCGAAGGGCTGCACAGCGTGCCGGCACGGATCGGCGTCCGCGCCAGTTTGCGGCTCGCGGCCTCGCTGCATGCCGCGATGTTCGGCTGGCTCGTGCTACTGGGTCTCGGCGCGGAACTCGGCCCGATCTACCTCGGCGGGCTAGGCGTGATCGGCGCACTGCTCGTGTACGAACACTCGCTGGTGAATGCGGACGATCTCTCCCGCGTGAACCGGGCGTTCTTCCATGTGAACGGCGTCATCAGCATCGGCTTGCTCGCCTTGGTGCTGCTGCAACTGATCGTGAACGGCAAGTGATCGGAATCACTCCGCGTACGATCCCTCACTTCTTTTCGGGAATGAGTTCGAGGCACACGAGCTTGCCTTTGCCGCGGACGTACAGCAACCCGCCGCTCAGCACCGGCGGCGCCCAGCACGGGTAGCTCAACTCCGGTACCGCGTATTTCGACACCTCTTCGTACTTCTCCGGGTTCAACTTGATGAGCGACAAGTCGCCGTACTCGGAGAGGTTCACAAGGTGGCCGTCCACCATGAGCAGCGAGGTGCGGAAGGTGCGTTTCACCCGCCATTTGATGTCGCCGGTCTTGAGTTCCACGCACCGAAGTTCGGCCTCGTTGTCGTGGCGGCCGCTGGAACCGTACACGAACCCTGCGTGGTGGATCGGCGTGTTCCAGTGGCACATCAGCGCCTTGTCGAACTTCTCCTTTTCCAAGTCGGTCCACACTTCCTTGGGCTTGCCGCCCGAGAGGTCGAGCAAGGCCGCGCCCGGCCCGTAGCACTCGGTGACGAGCACTTGATTGCCGATCGTGAGCGGGTTGGCGGCGTTCACGCTCTCTTCGTCACGGGCCCGCCACTTGTAATGGAAGAGGGTGTCGCCGTTCTGCGGGTCGAAGCCGAGCAACCCGCCGCGGGCGAAGTACAGGCCCGTCTTCTTCCCGTTGATCGTGCGGACGACGGGGCTGGAGTAGCTCGAAAGCTCGGCCCCCTTCGCGTACCTCACCGCGCCGGTCTTCTTGTCGATGCCCACGAGAGCGGTACCGTCCGGCTTGGCGTCGCGGAGGTCGATCGGCCGCGGGCCCTTGTCGCTGCCGCCGACGGGAACGATCACAAGATCGCCGTCGATGAGCGGAGCCCCGCCGACGCCGAAGAAGTTCTGGTGGAAGTGGTACTTCTCCTTCGTGTCCAGCTTCCAGACTTCCTTGCCCTCCGCGACCGTGAGGCAGTGCAGCATGCCTTCCGGGCCGTAGCAGTACACGCGATCGCCGTCCACGGTGGGGCACGACCGCGGGCCGGGGTCGTAACCGTAGAAGTCCTTGTAGTTCGTGGGGTAATCGAAGGCCCACACGATCTTGCCCGTGAGGGCGTCGCGGCACGTCAGGCGGCAATTGTCGTCGAAGCGGTCGAAGTGGAACAGTTTGCCGTTGGCGATCACGGGCGGGGCGTAGCCGATGCCGAGCGGGCAATCCCACACCTTGCCCAAGCCCGCTTTCGGCCACGGGGCGATGATGCCCTTCTCGGCGGAGACGTTGTCCTGGTTCGGGCCGAGAAACGTGGGCCAGTCCACCTTCCCCGCACCGGTGCGGGCCGGCGCGGCGGGCGAGGATTCCCCTTCGGTCGGTGTCGCTTCCGAGTTGCAACCCGAACCGAGAAACAACAGCACTACGGTGAACGCGATTCGCACGGCGGCCTCCCTGTTTCTGAAGTTCCAGCATACGCGAACGCACCCCGCGGATAAACTGGCTTCATCATGTCGAAGCACAATCGCGAGCGCAAACATCCCGAACCGGCGGGACCGGTCCCCACCGCTCCGCACACGATCCGCGTTCCATGGAAGCTCGTGACCGCCGCGCTGCTCGCCGGCGTCGGGTTCGCCATCGCGTTCGGAATCGCGCGGTTGTCGAAGCCGAGCGATCCGCCGGGCATGAAATGGATCCCGCCCGGAGAGTACGTCATGGGGTCCGAAACCGGCCCGCAGACGGAGCAGCCCTCGCGGTTGGTGAAACTCGACGGCTTCTGGATCGACGAAACGGAAGTGACGAACGCGGAGTACGCCCGATTCGTGGAGGCGACGGGGTACGTCACCGTGGCCGAGCGCACGCCGACGTGGGAGGACATGAAGAAGCACCTTCCGGAGGACGCGGAGAGGCCGCCGCCCGAGAAACTGGTTCCCGGTTCCCTCGTGTTCCGCTCGCCGAGCCAACGCGTGCCGCTGAACAACCCCGCCGCGTGGTGGGAGTACGTGCCCGGCGCGAACTGGAAGCACCCCGAAGGGCCGAGCAGTGACATCGCGAACCGCATGGATCACCCGGTGGTCCACGTCGCGTTCGAGGATGCGGAAGCCTTTGCGAAGTGGGCCGGAAAGCGGCTTCCTACGGAAGCGGAGTGGGAGTACGCGGCCCGCGGCGGACTCGCGAAGACCCGCTTCACGTGGGGCGACACGCCGCCCGACGAAGACTCGAAGCTGGCGAACATCTGGCAGGGCGAATTCCCGATCCGGAACGACAAGAAGGACGGCTGGGAACGCACGTCGCCGGTGAAGTCGTTTCCGCCGAACGGTTACGGCCTGTACGACATGGCCGGCAACGTGTGGGAGTGGTGCTCCGATTGGTACCGGGTGGACGAATACGAGATCCGCGGCAGCAAGACGGCGGCCCTCGTGAACCCGCAGGGGCCCAGCGCGACGTACGATCCACGCGAACCGTGGAACACGTCGCGGCGCGTGGTGCGCGGCGGCTCGTTCCTTTGCCACATCACCTACTGCGAAAGCTACCGCCCCGCGGCGCGGCGCGGCACCGCGACCGACACCGGGCTCTGCCACTCCGGCTTCCGTTGCGTGATCCCGGGCAAGGACCGCGGCCGCACCGAGTAACCTGTCCCTTCACTGCGGCGCGGGCTAACATTGCTCCACCCTCTTCCTCGGAGCAAGTCATGAAACGCCGCACGTTCCTGCAAGCCGCCGCCATCACCGCCGCCACCGGCCCCACGCTCCTCGGCGTCACGCGCCGGGCGGACAACAAGGCGCCCACCGTCGGCACCGGCGAGCACACCTACGAATGCCATCACAATTGGGGCGAACTGCCGAACGACTACTCGTGGCAGACCACGCACAACGTCGCCATCGATTCGCAGGGTTTGGTGTACATCACGCATCAAGGCATCGGGAAGCAGATGGACACCGTGCTCGTGTTCGATCCGAAGGGCAAGTTCGTCCGTTCCTTCGGCAAGGAATGGCACGGCGGCGGCCACGGCATCGAGATCCGCAAAGAAGGCTCCGAAGAGTTCATCTATCTCTCGAACACGTGGACCAAGGAACACAAGCTGGTGAAGACCAACCTCAAGGGCGAACGCGTGTGGTCGAAGGGCCGCCCGGAGTGCAAGGAGTACGAAGACCCGAAGGTGGCGTACAACCCCACCAACATCTGCTGGCTGCCGGACGGCGGCTTCAACGTCGGCGACGGGTACGGCTCCAACTACATGCTCAACTACGACAAGGACGGCAAGCTCGGGAAGGTGTACGGCGGCACCGGCACCGAGAAGGGCAAGATGCGCACGCCGCACGGCCAGTGGCTGGACACCCGCCACAAGGACAAGCCCGTGATCGTGGTGTGCGACCGCGCCAACGCCCGTCTGCAAACCTTCACCGTGGACGGCACGCCGATCAGTGCCACCGAGTCCGGCAAGACCGTGCTGTTCCCCGCCCACGCCAAGACCCGCGGCGACGTGTTGCTCGTCCCGGACCTGCACGCCCGCGTCAGCATCCTGGACAAGGAACTCAAGCCGATCGTGCACTTGGGCGACGACGCGGAGTGGCGGAAGAAGGTGCTGGACGGCTTCAAGGTCCGCGGCAATCCGAAGGACTGGGTCGGCGGCAAGTTCGTCCACCCGCACGACGCCGCCTTCGACAAGGACGGCAACATCTTCGTCGTCGAGTGGGTCTCCACCGGCCGCGTCACGCTCCTGAAGAAGGTGAGCTGACGGTCAGGAATGCAAAGACACCCCCCGGACCGCAAGCATCTGTGACCCTCTCCCCGTTGGGGAGAGGGTGGTTCGTGAACGGCGAATGCCGTTCGCGAACCAGGTGGTGTTCGACGTTTGTGGTGTGACGTCGCCCACCCTCACCCGCCGTGCCGATGCATTCGCATCGGCACGGCGACTTCTCCCCAGCGGGGAGAGGTGGGGCGTGCAGGTTTCTCCATCAGCGAGAGTGCGTTCCTGACAGTCGCTAAACTCGCTTCGGCATCGTTGGATTGTGAGCCGGACTCGCAAGCGACGAATGGCTCCGTCGCTTGCACGCCCGGCTCACGATCCATCGGAACCCACAGGTCATCACGAATCTGCTCATCAAGGATTGCCCATGTTCAGCCGGATGTGGATCGCGGTGTCTCTGGTCGTGGCGGGAAACTGCCCGTCGCGGCGGCCGCCGAGGAACCGGACGCGATTGCGGCGGTTGCAAGAAGCCTCACCTTCTCCGCGAGTTTCGAGGGCGGGCCGGACGCGGAAATCGCAAGGGGACAAACGCATCTACACCGCGTCGTCCGCCGCCCGCAAGGACTTCACGCCGGGGCTCCCCGCCGGTGAGGTCGAAGTGGCCAAGGCGAAGGCCGCCGCGGCGGGGATGCGTTGAAGTTCGTCAAGAAGTCCGGGAAGGTGGTGCTCTTCAAGGCCGCGGAGAACATCGCCTATCGCAAGGAGAACTGGAGCGGTACCGTCTCGTTCTGGTTGAAGCTCGACCCGAACAAGGACCTTGGCGACTGGTACTGCGATCCGATTCAGATCACCGAAAAGACGTGGAACGACGGCGCCCTGTGGGTGGACTTCAGCAAGGACGACAAGCCGAAGCACTTCCGCTTGGGCGCGTTCGCGGACCTGAAGGTGTGGAACCCCGCAAACAAGGACTTCGAGAAGATGGCGGCCGCGGAGCGGCCGATGCACACCGTCACCAAACCGCCGTTCATGCGCGACCGCTGGACCCATGTGGCGTTCGCATTCGAGAACTTCAACACCGGCAAGGCTGACGGCGCGGCCAAACTGTACCTCGACGGCAAATTGCAGGGCGCGATCACCGGCCGGAATCAACGCTTCACGTGGGACGTGGAGAAGGCCGCGATTCAGCTCGGCATGTCTTACGTCGGCCTCTTCGACGACCTCGCACTCTTCGACCGCCGGCGCAGGCGACGCGGAGATCGCGGCACTGCATGCATTCGAAGGCCGCTGGGCCGTCACGAAGTGACCAGACGGGTCACGCGGCCGTTTCGGTGGCACGCCAGGCGTCGCGGAGTGCCGCCTCCAAGTTCCGCACATAGCGTTCCGCCTGAGTGATCGGGCTGGCCTGCATCATCTCGCGGAGGCTTCAACGCAAGTCCGCCAAGCCGTCGCGTTGGTCGCTCCAGATGGCGGCCAGTTCCACGGTTTCTGGGGCGTGTCGGCCACGAACTCCGGCAAGCCGATGTTGTTCAACAGGCTCACGCCCTGGCGCGACGATAATCGCGGCCGGCCACGGTGAGCACCGGCACGCCCATCCACAACGCGTCGCACGTGGACACGCCGCCGTTGTACGGGAACGGATCGAGAGCCAGGTCGATCGGCTGGAATCCCTCGAAGTACTCGTTCGGCGGCAACCGGTACACCAATTCCAACCGGTCCGAGGCGACGCCCTGCTCCGTGAAGCGTTCGGCCAGCGACCGTGCGCCGTCCGGGGAGCGGCCCGCCAGCAGCACCAGACGCGACTTCGGCACCGCCTTCAGGATGCGCGACCACGCCTCGACGCACGCGTTTGAAAGCTTCGCCGGGTTGTTCAGGCAACCGAACGTAAACGTGCGGCTCCGCTTCGACGGCAGCGCGTTCACCGCGGGAGCGTCCGCGGGCGGCCGGTACACCCACGCCACCTCCGGCAATCGAAGCAGGGATTCGACGTACAGCGATTCCGTTTCCCCCGGCGGATCGGCGAACGCATCCGTGACGCGGACATCGATCGCGGGCACGCCGGTGGTGTTCGGGTAACCGAAGAGCGTGGCCAGCAGCGGGGCCGGCTTTCGGGCGAACGTGAGCAGCCGATTGCCGGCGGAGTGGCCGCTCAAGTCCACGAGGATGTCGATCTCGTCCGCACGGATCTGCTCCGCGGCCTTCGCGTCTCCGAGGGCACCGATGGACTGCCACGCGTCCGCCCGGCGGCGCATCCGCTCCGTGACCTCGTCCGCGAGGCCGCCGTTCGAATAGCACGTCACGTGGTAGCGGTTGCGGTCGTGGTGTTCCAGCAGGCACTCGATGAACCCGGACACCGTGTGCTGGCGGAAGTCCGCCGAGACGTAGCCGATCTTCAAGCGGCGGTTCGGGTCGGACTTCGCGCGGCGGAACGGCTCGTTCGCGGAAGCCCCGTGCCGCGCGGCCCAATTCACATGCTCCTGCCGCAATGCTTCCGGCGTAGTCTCGGAGGTGTAACTCAGGGCGAGGAGCAGGTTGCTGCCGGTGCGGGGATCGTCGCGAAGGTCGACCGCCTTGCGAAGCGATTCGATCGCTTCCGGGATGCGGCCCTGCTCCATGCAGTTGGTACCGAGGTTGCTCCACGCGTCGGCGTAATCCGGGCGAAGATCCACGGCCCTGCGGTAGTGTGCGTTCGCTTCGTCGGCCTGCTTCCGCGCTTCGAGCACGATGCCGAGCGTGTTGTGGGCGTCCGGGTAGTCCGGCCGCAGCGTCAGGGCGAGTTCGAGTTCCGGGATCGCGTCGTCGTAGTTCCCGGTGGAAGCCAGCGCGAGTCCGAGGTTGTGGTGGGCGCGGGGATCGTCCGGGCAACGAACGATGAACTCGCGGTACGTGGTGATCGCGTCGTCCGTGCGGCCGGTGCGGAAGAGCAAGTCCGCAAGAAGGTTGAACGCGTCGGGAAAGTTCGGATCGAGTGCGAGTGCCCGGCGGTAGCACTCGATGGCGTTCGTTGCGTCGCCGGCGTCGGTCGCGGCGAGTCCGAGGTTCAGGTACGCTCGCGCGTGGTTCGGCTCGATGCGCAGCACCGCCTGGTAGCAGCTCACCGCGTCCATCGGCCGGTTCATGCGGCGGTAGAGGTTGCCGAGGTTGAAGTGGGCGTCCAGCAGGTGCGGATTGGCCGCGAGGGCCGCGGTGTAGAGCCGGGCGGCTTCCGGCATGTTGGATCGCGACAGCAGCACCCCGAGGTTGCAGAGCGAGCCCGTGTGCTGCGGCTCGGCCTCGAGCACGCGGCGATAGAGCGACTCGGCCGTGGCCGTGTCGCCGGCCTGGTGACGGGACACGGCCTCCGCGAACAGGGTGTCGATCTCGGGGTTCACGTCGCACTCCCGCCATGGAGGAACGAAAAAACCCGGCGCGGGGCCGGGTTGAAGCGCGGGCCGGGCTCGCAACCGGTCATTCGCCGACGAACGGGAGCAGCCCCATGAACCGGGCCCGCTTCACGGCGACGGACGCCGCCCGTTGGTACGTGGCGCACAGCCCGCTCCGCTTGCGGCCGTACAGCTTCCCTTGGCCCGTCACGAGCTTCTTCAGGTTCGTCACGTCCTTGTAATCGACGAACGCGGGGCGGGGGCAGCCTTCCTTCGTGCAGAAGCGGCAGCGATTTTGCTGATTCTTTCCGAGATCTTTCGTCCGCATGTGCATGCCTTGCGTGGGAATTTCAGGAAAAATTGTTGTAAGGGTGGCGGCGCAAAACGGCAAGAGATCAGCCTTCGCTTCCGGCCACAGCCGTGATCCGGATCGGTATCGAATCCGGCAGGAAGAGCATCAGCGGCGTGATGGGTTCATACCGGCCGCGGATCGTGACTGCGATCCGTTCGGTAAACGACGCCGAATTCCAAGGCGGATTGTTGGCATCGGCGGGGTTGAACGGATCGGCCGAGCTCGCGGTCAGGGATTTGGGAACCGCCTGCGGCGGGGACTGGGCGAATCCCGCCGCCGTGCATGGATAGACCGCCACTTCAAAATCGCGGATATTCCTTTCGGTGCCTCCCATGCGATCCTTCGCATACTGGAGGATCGCGTCTTTGGTCATTTGGTCGTTGGCGACATTCACTGTGGCGTAGCGACTGGCATCGCGGGCCGCGTTGTTCGTGACGTGCAGCACCATCAGGAAGCGGCAGTACTCGAACACGCCGAAGAGCAGCACGAAGAAGATGCCGAGCACGAGCGCGGACTCCACCGCGGCCGCACCGCGACGCTTCAAGCCTCGAACGCTTCGGCGAGCCAACATGGGGGTACTCACAATTGCGGGATGGCCGGGTTCACTTCGAACGGTTCGTCCACCAGCATCTGCCAAGTCACGGTGAAAGTGACGTTCGCGGGGCGGATCAAGCCGGCGTTGATCCACCGCACCTTGTCCCACGGCACGGTCACTGTCACGGTGAACGGGTCGTTCTTCTTGCCGAGGTAGGGATCGGTCCCCGGGTTCGACCCCGTGAAGGCAAACGTCACGGTCACGTCCTCGGGCTGAAGCGTCGAGGCGAAGCTCGCGGTGACGAGATACTGGTACACCGCATCCTTCACATTGGCGGCGGTGATGTCCGTGGGAGCGCCGGTGCTGTTGATCGTGCGCCCTTGAGCGGCCAAGCGGGCTCCCTCGCGGGCACTGTTGCTGACGATCTGCTGCACCTCGATGAGCCGGCCCGATTCCCAGACGCCGAACAGCACCGGGATGAAGAAGAACAGCACGACGAATGCGAGCTCGACCGCGGCGGTACCGCGTCGTTCCGAACGGGAAGAATTCCGGCGAAGCATGACCGAATCTCTTGCGCAGAATGCCCGGTTTCACACGAACCGTAGAACGCGATTCGCGCCCGGTCAAACGCTTCGCGCCGGTTCTCAGGGGGACGATTGCCCCCTTCCCGCCTGTTTCGTGTTCTAGCTTTGAATTCGCGTGGTTCCCGAGTGCCCTCATGCCCCGGCCGGATAGCGTGTCGGATGTGCTGGCCTTGGTTCGTCGCAGCGGGCTCGTTTCCGAAGAGCGGCTTGGCCGCTTCTTGGACCTGCTCCGCACGGCGGGCATGGACGACGCACGCGCCGGCGGAGTAGCCACGGCACTTGCGCCGACCAGCGTCCTTTCGCTGATGGTGGAGCAGGGACTTCTCACGCGGTACCAGTCCCACGAACTCGCCGCCGGGCGGGCACAGTTCTTCATCGACGGGTTCCGCATTCTCGAACTGCTTGGCCGCGGCGGCATGGGCCATGTCTTCCTCGCCGAACATCCCCGATATGAAGGAGCCGTTGCACTCAAGGTGCTCTCGGCGCCGGGCGAGGCGAACGAGGATTGTGCGGAACGTTTTGTGCGGGAAGCCCGCGCCGCGTGCGCGTTGAACGATCCGAAGGTCGTCCGCGTCCTTGATGTGAACGTGACCCACGATCCGCCGTACCTCGTGATGGAATACGTGGAGGGCGTGAGCCTGCAGGCTGCAGTCGCGCGATACGGCACTTTTCCCCCGGGCGAAGCAGCCGCAATCGGCGCGGAAGTCGCGGCGGGTTTGCAGAGCATTGCGGAAGCGACGCTCGTTCACCGCGATATCAAACCGGCCAACATCCTCGTGGATCGCGCGGGCCGGGTGAAGATCCTCGACCTCGGCATCGCCCGCTTCCACTCCGATCCGACCTCCCGTTTGGCGGACACGCAGTCCGTGATCGGCACCTTGGATTACCTCGCGCCCGAGCAGGCCATCGACAGTTCGCATGTGGACGTGCGGGCGGATCTGTACGGCCTCGGTGCCACACTGTTCTTCATGCTGGCCGGCCACCCGCCGTTCGCGGACGACGAAGTGAATCGGAAACTGGTGCGGAAGCAGCAATCGAACGCGCCGTCGATCGCGGCACTGCGGCTGGACATCCCCGAAGGCTTCGCCCGGGTGATCAACCGCCTGTTGGAGCGGTCCGCATCGGATCGATATGCGACTCCGCGCGAAGCGGCGGACGCACTGCGCGAATTCGCCGCCGTGCCCGCGGACTATCCGCAGCGACTGTTCCGAAACTGGCGCAGCAATGCGGACGTCCCCGGACAACCCACGGCGACGGGGAACGACCCGACGCCGACGCCCCTTCCACCCACGCGGCGAATCCTGCGTTCGAGCACGGAGCGGCGCGTCGCCCCGCCGGAATCGATGCCGGACACGACGCCCCTGCCGGCATCGCCTCCGCCGGTTCCCGATCCGCTGCCGCTCGCGATGCAGGAAACGGACCTGCACGAGTCGGGCAGCCCGACGGTGACGATCACGGCGCCGGTGCCGCCCTCGCGTTGGCGGAACCTCGGCCCGCGATTCTGGCTCGCCGCCGGGGCGCTCTTAATCGTGGCCCTGACGGCGGCCTTGGCCGCCCGATCATTTCTGACCTGATTCCGGAAGCGGCGGCCGGTACACGCGAATCGCGGCGAGCGGCGTCTCGGGGCCGCCTGCGATTTCGATCACGTGCTTGCCGTTCGGCAATCCTTGGGCCGCGACCACGACCGTCTCTCCGAACGGATTCCGCTTCTCCGGCACCGCGAATTCGTCCGTGAATAAGTGCATCACCTTCCACTGGATCACGGCCTCGGTGGCATCCCGATTCGTGGACCCGTTCAACGAGTAGAACAGGTGGAAATCCGAAGGCTCCAGTACGATTCGCCGAGATCGAGAGACGAACCTCGCTCCCGATTCCCCCGCTCCGTCGTCCCCGGTGAGGGAGCCGCTGACACGGAACTTGAAGGACTTCTGAACGCGGTCGATCGCAGTGACGTGCATGGTCCATGACTCGGAAACCAACCCCGCTTCGCGCCGCACTCGCAGGACCGGAGGGTAATGCAGCGACCGGGGCACGTTCAACTCGGTTCGCCCGTGCCAGTACAGTTCCATGAATTCGGACGGCTTCTTGCCGTCGATGCGGATCGGGGCGGAGGCGCTCTTCGTCCCGCCCTCCCTGCAGATCAGTTCCACCTTGTTGCCGGTGAACTCGAGCCTCAGCTTGCCGTCCTTCCACTGCAGATCGCCGTCTTCGCCCACGGAGAAGGTGTGGACGGGATCGGCGAAGTGCGGGACGAGATCCGGGCGGTGCCTCAGGTGCGCTGCGACCAGTTCCACCATCAGCCGGTTGCCGTTCGCATTCAAGTGCAGATCGTCGAAGAGCAAGTCCGATGGCTTGAGTTTGAAATCCCCGAGATACCGCTTCCAGAGCGTACGAACATCCACGAATTCGAGCCCATACCGTTTCGCGAGTCCCGGAAGGAACACGTAACTTCGCCAAACAGGATCATGGTCGCCCGGCTTCGGCTCCTTCAAACGCGAGAGATCCTCGATTTCGACCGGCGGGCCGTCCACCAACGGCGCGACGTGATCGCTGAGAATGACGATATCCGCGGTGGTGAGTTCGCGGAGCTTGCGAACCATCCCTTCAATGAAGCGGGCCTCACCGTAGTCGTGGAAGACGACCAAGTCCGGATAGAAGGGGTAGAGGTCCGCCTCGGCGGTCTTGTGCAGCAATTCGGAACTGTATCCGCAGATCGCACGATTCTCGATCACGAAATCGACGAGCGGATACTGGCGTCGGAGCCGCTCGGCGAGCAGCCGCGTCCAATCCGAGACGATGTGCGATTGGCCGTAGAAGAGCACGCGGACGGTGTTCCGCTTCAGCCCGGTGCTGCCGGCGATCAGGTTCATTGATCGCTGAACGTTGACGCCGAACGTTTCGACCGGCCCGACGGTCTTGGGCGGCGGATGTTCGCCGGGGGCGGCCGCGACCGCGGCGGCGAGAACGAGCAGGGCGGCGGCGCAGCGCGACATGCCAATTGCTTCGGCGATTCCTGCGAATTCGATGACACCGCGCCCAACCGGAAATCGCCCCCGCGAGCCGCACCGCCCGCACAACCGGAACTTCTTTCCGTCGCCGGGCGATCCGCCCGTTGCCCGCCGCCGCACTTCCGCTTAGCCTTTCCTTCGCTCTCCACCTTCTCCCGCCCGGAGTTCCCGCCATGAGGCTCAGTCGAGTCCTGTTCTTGGCCGTCGCATCGCTTGCGTCGGCCGCCACGGTTCGTGCCGATGTCAAACCCCACCCGCTATTCACGGACAACATGGTCCTGCAACAAGGCGTCGAGCTTCCCGTGTGGGGGCTGGCCGCCGCGGACGAAGACGTGACCGTGAAGCTCGAGGGCGGCGGCGAAAGCGTGGACGCCAAAGCCAAGGCGGACAAGGACGGCAAGTGGGTGGCGAAGCTGCCGGCCCGCAAGGCCGGCACCGGCTTCATGCTCACCATCGGCGCCGTCACGCTCAAGAACGTGGCCGTTGGCGAGGTGTGGATCGGCTCCGGGCAGTCCAACATGGAATGGCCTGTGAACGCCAGCTACAACCCGACCGATGTGCGGAACGCGGCGAAGAACCCGAACCTGCGGCTCTTCACCGTGGCCAAGCGCACCGCGACGACGCCGCTCAACGACCAGAACGACCTCAAGCACTTCTCCAAGTGGGAAGAGTGCGCCCCGGAAAACGTCGGCGGCTTCTCGGCCGTGGCGTATCACTTCGGCGACAATCTGCAGAAGAGTTTGAAGGTGCCGGTCGGGATGATCCACACTTCGTGGGGCGGCACGCCCGCGGAAGCGTGGACGAGCGTGGAAGCGCTCGACGCGGATCCGATGCTCAAGTACTACGCGCAGAACGCGACAGCCGCCGCGAAGGCCAAGCAACCCGTCGGCCCGAACGTGCCCGCCAGCCTGTACAACGCGATGATCCATCCGCTGCTGCCGTTCGCCCTCAAGGGCGCGATCTGGTACCAAGGCGAATCGAACGCAGGCAAGGCGTACGAGTACCGGACGCTGTTCCAAGCCATGATCAAGGACTGGCGGGCGAAGTGGGGCCAGCCGGACATGCCGTTCTTCTGCGTGCAACTCGCCCCGTGGCACGCGAACGATGCCGACGGCGTGAGTTGGGCCGAACTCCGCGAAGCCCAGCTTCTCGCCACGCAGAAGCTCAAGAACGTCGGCATGGCGGTCATCACCGATGTCGGCGATCTCTTCGACATCCACCCCCGCGACAAGACCACCGTCGGCAACCGATTGGCGATCAACGCCCGCGGAATGGTGTACGGCCAGAAGGTCGTGTCCAGCGGCCCGGTGTACCGCGAGATGAAGGTGGAGGGCGACTCCATCGTGCTCTCCTTCGATCACCTCGGCGGCGGCCTCCTGCAACGATACGGCACGTTAAATGGCTTCACGATCTGCGGTGAGGACAAGGAGTTTCTGCCGGCCAAGGCCGTGATCAAGGGCGACACCGTCGTCGTGAGTTCGCCCAAGGTGTCGAAGCCGGTCGCGGTGCGGTTCGGCTGGAGCAACTACCCCGTGGTGAACCTCTACAACAAGTCGCTGGACGGCAAGGGGCTCGGCCTCCCGGCCACACCCTTCCGCACGGACGACTTCCCGCTGACCACCGCACCGAAGAAGTGAAAATGCACGTTGTCGTCATTGGGGGCGGGGTGGTGGGCGCGTGCAGCGCGTACCACCTCAGCCGCGCCGGTCATCGCGTCACGATCCTGGACCGCGGCCGCTTCGGCCGAGGCGCGTCGCACGCCAACTGCGGGTACGTCTGCCCCAGTCACGTCCTGCCGTTCGCCGGCCCCGGCGCGATCCGGTCCACTTTGAAGACGCTCTTCCAACGCAACTCACCGCTGAAGGTGCATCCGCGCACCGTGCTGGCCAACCTCGGCTGGTTCCGCGGTTTCCAACGTCGCTGCAACGAACGCGACATGCTTGCCGCCGGCAACGCCATCCAAGCGATGCTGCGTTCCTCCCGCACCCTGTTCGATGAACTGATCGCCGAGGAGAAACTCGACTGCGAGTGGGAAACGAAGGGGCTGCTCTTCGTGTTCCGCACTCGGCAGGCGTTCGAGCATTATCAGCACACCGACGACTTGCTCCGCGAACGCTTCGACATGGGTGCCAGGCGGCTGGACGCGGATGCGCTTCACGCGATGGAACCCGCCCTGCTCCCCGGCAACGCCGGCGGCTACCACTACACCGGCGACGCTCACCTGCGGCCGGACCGCCTGATGAGCGAGTTGAAACGGGTGCTCACGGCCCGCGACGTGGAGATCATCGAGAACTGCGAAGTGAACGGATTCGTGCGCGAGAACGGAATCGCGAAGGCGGTGCTACTGAGCGGGGGGCGTCAGCCCCCCGTGTCCGCGGATCAGTTCGTCGTAGCGACTGGAGCGTGGGCGCCGCTTCTCAACCAAGAACTGGGTTGCCGCATTCCGATTCAACCGGGCAAGGGCTACTCGATCACGATGCCGCGGCCGGCGGTTTGCCCCGCGGTGCCGCTCATCTTCGAAGAACACCGCGTCGCGATCACGCCGTTCCAATCCGGCTACCGCATCGGCTCCACGATGGAGTTCGCGGGATACGACGAATCGATGAACCGCTCACGCCTGAGCCTGCTCACCGATGCGGCGAAGCTGTACCTCCGCGAGCCGCTCGCGGAACCGGTGCAGGAAGAATGGTGGGGCTGGCGGCCGATGACTTACGACAGCCTCCCGATCATCGACCGCTGCCCGGCGATGAACAATGTGCTGATCGCCGCCGGCCACAACATGCTCGGCCTGAGCATGGCTCCGGCCACCGGCAAGCTCGTGGCCGAGTTGTTGGAAGAACGGCAGCCCCACATCGATGCGCGGCCGTATGAGTTGAGAAGGTTCGCCAGTCAATGAACCAAGGCGGAGCGGCTTGCGCCGCTCCGCCCCGGTCACTCATTCCTGCAGCGTCAGTACCGGAGGACCATGTCGAACGTCACCCGGTTGTTCAGGATTCCCTTGTAGTCGGACAGCGGGAACTCGTAGGCGGCACCGGCGTAGAGGTGGCTGGAGAACTTGATCTTCGCGCCGATGGCCGTGGTGAACCACTGCCGGCCCTGCATGCCTTGCGTGCCGAGATTCAGAAGCCCGTCCCCTTCGCCGATCACGCGAGGCAGCCGGTCGCCGCCGCCCGTGTATTGGAACCAGTTGAACTCCGCGAGCGGATAGAACCAGCCGCCGATTTCACGATCGATGTGGAGGCTGTGGTAGAAGAAGGAACTGTTCTGGGTCTGGTCGAGCCCGAATGAGTAGCCGTGGTTCCCGATCAGGTGCCAGTGTTCGCCGAACTGCTTGCCGTAAGTGACGAACGGCGTCAGCACGCCGCTGCCGTGCCCCTGCAAGGCGTCCGCCTCGCCCGTGGGGATCTCGTACATCAAGCCGGCGGTGAACAGGAACTGGTTCTCCACATCCCGCACCAGCGTGTACTTCAAGCCCGCGGCGAGGTTCAACCACCCGTTCGTCGCGGCCCCGCGTTGCGGCTTGATGTCCGCATAGCCGTCTTTGTCCGCGATGAACGTCAAGCGTTCGGTCAGGGCCACGTTCACTTGGAGCGCGTAAACTTGGGCGTCGCCGCCGCCGAACGGATGCGAACCCGGGAAGTTGTTATTGATGAACAGGAATCGGGCCCAGGTGTTCGAGCGTGGATCCTTCGCGAACACCGGATTGCTCACCGGGTTCACGAACCCCTCGAAGGCCTTGTCACTTTCGAAGTTGCGGCGAGTCGCCTCGGTCATCGTGGTGAGCGGCGTGCCTTGGTACACAGGATGCTCGGCCGCTTTCGAGGCGGCGGCCGGGGGCTCGGCGGGCAGGTTGCCGATCTCGATGGCCGGTGCCGCCGGCGGTTCGGCGGGGGCCGAGAGCCCCACGAGCAGCAGAAGCGAGTGGGCGAACATGACAGACCTCATCCTTGAGGAATCGGGTGACGACGATCTCGCAGCCCGTGCGGGAATCATCGGCGCACTGCGTCGACACCCTCAAGAACAATAAGCGGACTCTGAAGTCCGCTTTGTTTCTGTAGGTCCGGTTTTGACATGCAAGGAATCGGCTGACTATTTCCGTTCCTGCAGACCCGCGTCGATGTACTGGCCGCCGCCGGTCTGCTTGCAGTGGATGGCGACGGTGTTGCCGCCGGCCTTCAGCGCCTTGCGGGCGGCTTCGCTGATAGGCACTTCCACGTAGTCGGTGGTGAAACCCGTCAGCGTGAAGCCAGAATCAGAAGTTGGCGAAACACGGCACGCTCCGAGATGCTTGGACATTTGCCGGCCAACTGTATGCATCCTTGGCCGGTGGCCGGTTGGCCGGCTTCAGTCGCTCACCCGCTTCACGATGTTCTGGTAAGCATCGATGCGGCGGTCGCGGAAGAAGGGCCAGTTGCGGCGCACCTCCTCCATGAGCTTGCGGTCGCACTTCACCACGATCACTTCTTCGCGGTCGTGGCTCGCGCGGTACAGCAGCCGGCCGAAGGGATCGTACACGAACGAGCCGCCCCAGAATTCCAGCCCGCCCTGCGGGTCGCCGTCCGGCGGAAGCTCGTGGCCGATGCGATTCGCCGCGGCCACGTAGGTCCCGTTCGCGATCGCATGGCCGCGCATGCTCGCCTCCCACGCCCCGTGCTGCGCTTCGCCGTACTCCGCCTTCTCCTTCGGATGCCAGCCGATGGCCGTGGGATAGAAGATCACTTCCGCCCCCTGCAGAGCGGTGAGCCGCGCGGCCTCCGGGTACCATTGGTCCCAGCACACCAGCGTGCCGACCTTGCCGCGGCTCGTGTCGAACACCTTGAACCCGAGATCGCCGGGCGTGAAGTAGTACTTCTCGAAGTACAACGGGTCGTCCGGAATGTGCATCTTGCGGTAGATGCCGAGGAACGAGCCGTTTGCGTCGTGGACGGTGGCCGTGTTGTGGTAGACGCCGGGCATCCGCTTCTCGAAGAGCGAACCGATCACGACCACGTTGTTGGCTTTCGCCGCCGCAGCGAGGCGATCCGTGCTCGGGCCGGGAATCGGCTCGGCGAGATCGAACAGGTTGAAGTCTTCCTTCTGGCAGAAGTACGGCCCGAGGAACAACTCCGGCAGGCAGACGATCTCCGCCCCCTTCTTCGCAGCCTCGGCGATCGCGGCTTCCGCCTTCGCCATGTTCTTCGCCGCGTCCGTGGAGCAGGCCATTTGCACGAGGCCGATCGTAAACGTGTTCGCCATGTGTGGTGCGTTCTCCGGTGGTGCGGTTGTTATACCGCGAGGGGCCGTACAATTCCCGCCATGCCGAAGCCGCGACCCACGAAAGCCGAACTGCTCGCCGCCGCGGACAAGACCGTGAAGGACGTGATCGCGCCGGGATTGAAGGTGCTCTTCTGCGGGATCAATCCCGGGCTGTACACGGCGGCCATCGGCCACCACTACGGCCGACCGGGGAATCGCTTTTGGCCGAGTTTGCACGCCGGCGGCTTCACCACGCGGTTGTTCGATCCGTCCGAAGAACTTGAACTGCTTCCGCTGGGCTATGGACTCACGAATGTCGTGCCGCGGGCCTCGGCCGGCGAGAACGACCTGAGCGCGGAGGAAATCATTGCCGGCGGCAAGAAACTGCGTGCGAAGGTCAAGAAGTTCAAGCCGTGCGTGCTCGCGGTGTGCGGACTCGGGGCGTATCGGATCGCATTCGACCGGCCCAAGGCCGTGGTCGGCCCGCAGGACGAATTCATCGGTGAAACGAAGCTCTGGGTGCTGCCCAACCCGAGCGGCCTGAACGCGCATTATCAGGTGTCGAATTTGGCGGTTTTGTTCCGCGAACTTCGCGAGTTCGTCGCGGGAACCGCCGACGGGAACGAGGCCGTGCGGTAGAATTGGAGCAAGGAGAACACCATGCCGCGCAAACGATCGAAGAAGAAAAAGGAGCCGAAGGTCGGGGGCATTCTCGGGCTCGGATTGGATGCCGAGGACGGCCACCGCCGTGTCACGCAGACGGACGAAATGGTGCTCGTCGGCGGCTCCGAGAGCACGCATGAACGCATGCAAGAGACGGCGATCCGCTTCGGCGAGGAACTCGAACGCCGCGGCAAGGCGTTACCCGAAACATCGGTTCGCGAAGCGATGGACCTGCTCCGCGAAGCGATCGAGAAGACGGGCCGCTGAATCACAGTCGAAGATCAACCGCGCAACCCGAGCGAAACGTACTTCGTCTCCAAGTACGCTTCCAATCCTTCGTGGGCCAACTCGCGGCCGAGGCCGGATTCCTTCATGCCGCCGAAGGGACACTGCGGGGTGGCGGGCACGGGGTCGTTCACGCCGATGATGCCGGCTTCGAGGCCTTCCGCCATCCGCCAGGCGATACTCAGGTCGTTGGTGAAGACGTACGCGGCGAGGCCGTACTTCGTGTTGTTCGCCGCCGCGATCACGTCGTCCACCTTGGAGAAGTCGAGCACGGGCATCACCGGTGCGAAGGGTTCGTCCGTGAGGACGCGGGCGTCCGCGGGCAGCCCGCCGAGAACGGTCGGTTCGAAGAAGTAGCCCTTGCTGAAGTTCTTGGACTTCCCGCCGCCGGTCAGGATCTTCGCGCCCTTGCTCTTCGCGTCATCGATGAGAGCCTGCGTGCCGTCCATCGCCTTCTTCTCGAACATCGGGCCGACGACAACGCCTTCGTCGAGGCCGTTGCCCATCTTCAGCTTCTTGGCCTGCTTCGGCCACTGGGTGGGCTTCTTCTCGACGTCTTGAACGAAGAAACGGCTCGGGCTGATGCACACCTGCCCGTTGTTGCGGAAACTGCCGAGCAGCGGCCTTGGCCGACTTCGGGATCGGCGTCCAGGAACACGATGAACGGGCGATGCCCGCCGAGTTCGAGGGCCCAGGCCGCTTCACTTGGTCCGCGGCCTGCCGCATGGAGTTGTTGCCACGTCCGTGCTGCCGGTGAAGCTGATCTTCCGCACGGCGGGGTTGGTCATGAATTCGTCGCTGATCTCGCCGGCGGACCGATCACGAGATTGGCGACGCCCTTGGGCAGGCCCGCGTCGATGAGGCACTCGAACACGCCGATGAGGCACAGCGTTGAGGCCGGCTTGCACACGATGGTACAGCCGCGGCGAGGGCCGAGACGTTGCGGGCTGCAATGTGATCGGGAAGTTCCAAGGCCCGATGGCGCCGACCACACCGACCGGATGCTTGATCGTGAGATGCCGCTTCGCGGCGTTGCTCTGCGGGATCACTTGCCCGTAGGATCGCTTGCCTTCTTCCGCGAACCATTCGAAGGTGTCCGCAGGTGCAACCTGCGCCCTTGGCCTCGGCCAGCGGCTTGCCCTGTTCCATGGTCATGGTGCGGGCGAGGCCGTCGGCGCGCGTTCGCCATGGATGCAGGTCTTCTTCAGGATCTTGACGCGATCGTAAACCGTGAGCTTCATCCAGGACTTCATCGCTTCGCTGGCCGCTGCACCCTTCTTCCGCGCAGTCCGCCTTCCCGCCGGACGACACCTCGGCGATGATCTCTTCGGTCGCCGGATTCTCGACGCCGATCTTCTTGCCCGAAGACGAGATCGACCCATTGGCCGTCGATGTAAAGCTGGCGATGCTGAACGGGAACTGACGCTTGGACATGCGGAACCTCGTGGGTGCTCAGGCGAGATGAGAGTATGCTGAGCATCCGGACGCGGACTGACGCACGGGAGAACCGTGAAGCCTTACGACATCGCTGCGAAGGACCTGATCGAGACGGACCCGGCCGGTTGGGTGACGTTTCTCGGCAGCCCCGCGCCGCCGGATTCTGTTCGCTTGGTCGACGCCGATTTGTCCTCCGTGAGTGCAGAAGCGGACAAGGTCATCCGTGTGAATGCGACCGAACCGTGGCTGTTGCATCTCGAGTTGCAGGCGAGCCGGGATGCTTCTCTTGCGCGGCGAATGCTGCGGTACAACGCGATGCTGCACGAGCGGCACGAGTTACCGGTCGCCTCCGTGGCGGTGCTGTTGCGCCCGGCCGCGAATGATCCGCGACTGACCGGAGAGTTGTCGATTCGTCCGGCGATCGGCCGCGAATCGGTGTTCCGATACGAAGTGGTGAAGATTTGGGAATTGGATCCTGTCGTGTTGGTCGCAGGTCCGCTCGGCTTGGTTCCGCTGGCACCGCTTGGCCGCACGCGCGAGCCGGAACTGCCCGGATTGATCGAAGCGATGAAGGCGAGAATCGACTTGCAAACCGAAGCGTCTCTCCGCGGCAAACTCTGGGTTGCGGCTTACTTGCTCATGGGGTTGCGGTATGATGACAACCTCATTGAGACCTTGCTCGCAGGAGTACGACAAATGGAAGAATCCACGACGTATCAGTCACTCATGCGTCGCGGGCTCCAACAGGGCCTCCAACAGGGATCTGCTTTGGAAGCCCGCAAATTGCTCTTCCGCGCAGGGAACCGCCTCGGCACGGTTCCTCCGGCTGTGAGTGCCGCGATCAACGCCATCGACGACACCGCACGGCTGGAATCGTTGTTCGACCGCGTACTGACGGTTGCCTCGTGGGACGAACTGCTCACCACCCCATGATCTTCACTCGCCGTCGTCCTCGAGTTTGCGCGGGAGCTTCACCATGAAGGTGGAACCCTTGCCGACCACGCTTTCGACTCGAATGCGGCCGTGGTGCTGCTCGATGATTTGACGGCACACGGAGAGCCCGAGACCGGTGCCGCCGCGGCCGTACTCGTCCGGTTCCTTCGTGGTGAAGAACGGCTCGAAGATCTTCCCGCAGTTGCTCGGGCGGGATGCCGACGCCGGTGTCCGCGATTTTCACTTCGAGCAGTTCCGCGGCTTCGTTGTCCCAGCTTCGATCTTCAGCCGGCCGCCGTTCGGCATCGCCTGCCAGGCGTTGATCACGAGGTTCACGAAGATCTGTTCGATCTGCCCCGGCACGGCCCACACTTTGGGCCGCGAGTGGATCTTGGTCTCCACTTGGATGCGGTGTTTGCCCAGGTCCTTTTCGGTCAGGATGAGCACTTCCTCGACCAGGCGGGCGACATCGCACTGCATGCGATGGGTGCCGCTTTTCTTGGCGAAGCCGAGCATGCCGCCGGCGATTACCGCCGCCCGCTGTCCGGCCTTCACGACGCGATCGAACGCCTTCTGCTTCTCCTCGACGTTCGGGTTCCGCATCCCGAGCTTCGCCGAGTTGATGATCGTCGTGAGGATGTTGTTGAACTCGTGAGCGATGCTCGAAGCGAGTTCGCCGACACTGGAGAGCCGCTGCGCCTGAAGGAGTTGCTGGCGCAGCGAATCCGTTTCGGTGGGAGGGACCAGGACCTCGTGGCCGGTCATGAACGCGTCTCCGTCCGTGGTTCGCGCGGGGGTGGCTGGCAGGATGTATCGGTTGTAACGGTGATGCGTCTTCATCCGATTCCACCACTGCGGAACGGCCCGGAAGTTCGGTGTCAAGAGGATTTTCTGTGAAGTGTCGACGCGGGTCGCGGAAAGCCCGCAGGTTCACAGCGGAGCAGGTCCCGATTACCTTGACGGAACGCGGGACTCCGGGCATAAGGTGACGCCCCCGAGTTCCTTAGGTCATGGGCTCTTTTCGCGCCCGAATCCGCATCTGGTTCGCCATCGCTTTTTGGTGGTCGGCCGCCGCACCGGCACAGGATCCGCCGCCGATGCCGCCGGAGAACGAAGCTCCGACGACAAACCCGCAACTCGACTGGTACTCGATTCACGGTCAGGCCACTGTCGTTTCGCAAGGGAATTGGCCCTTTCGCTCACCATATTTCGGCCCTAACAGCTTGCTTCCGAACCTGAACTACCGGAACACGGAAACGACCACATTGTTCCTCGCCGGCCGTGTGTGCCGGGATAGCGAGATCATCTTCAATCCGGAGGTCGCCGGCGGCCAAGGAATCAGTGGCAGCACGGGCATGGCGGGCTTCCCCAACGGTGAGGCGACGCGGGTGGGAGTGCCGCAGCCCACACCCTACATCGCCCGCCTTTTCTGGAAGCAGACCTTCGAACTCGGTGGAGAGCAGGAGGAAATCGAAGCGGGGCCGAACCTCATTCCTGGAACGGTGGACGTGAATCGCATCACGATTCGCTTGGGGAAAATGACCGCAACCGACCTCTTCGACGACAATGCTTACAGCCACGATCCCCGCACGCAGTTCATGAACTGGTCGCTGATGTACAACGGCGCGTGGGACTACCCCGCCAACGTTCGCGGGTACACCTACGGCGGCGGAATCGAGTGGAATCGCAAGTACGGGTCGCTGCGCTACGGTGCATTCGCCGTACCGGCGGTGGCCAACGGCTCCGCGATCGACCCGCACATCGTGCGCGCGCTCGGCCATGCATTGGAATACGAACGAAGGTATCGGATCGGCGATCGCCCCGGTTCCACAGCCCTCCTCGCCTACCTGAACTCCGCACACATGGGAAGCTACCGGCAAGCGATCGCGGAGATGCCAGTCGATCCGGACGTCACGCAGACCCGCCAGTACCGCATCAAATACGGCTTCGGGATGTCGGTCGAGCAGGAGTTGGCGGACGGAGTCGGCGCATTCATGCGTGCCGGCTGGAATGACGGGCAATGGGAATCCTGGGCGTTTACCGAGATCGATCGAACCATCAGCTGCGGGTTGCAGTTCGCCGGGAACCGCTGGCGACGACCGAACGACCGCTTCGGCCTGGCGATGGTGTTCAACGGACTCTCCAACGCCCACCGCGACTACTTGGCGGCCGGCGGAATCGGGTTCATCATCGGAGACGGTCGCCTCCGCTACGGCCCGGAAGAAATCGCGGAACTCTACTACAATCTCGCTCTCAAGCCGGGGATGGTGGTCGCCTTCGATCTTCAGGGCGTGAACAATCCGGCCTACAACCGCGACCGCGGCCCGGCCGCCATCGCCGCGATCCGGCTCCACTACGAGTTCTGAGCCCGAATCGACCCCCCTTTCATTTTTACAATTCAAATCCTCGGGCGATTCCTCTTACCCATTTACCCAGAAACTGGTGAAGGCATGACAAATGTGCAAACCTTGCGGCCTGTAGCGGCGGCGGGCGGGCTTTCCGATTGATCCGCGGGCGAAATCCGATTGTGAGGCCACATCCGCGACCTACGGTGGAGTTGGACCGATTGTTCGGGCCCGAACGTACCCCAACCGGGAGACGACACCATGAGTTTGATTCGACTGCCTGCCGCTCTCGTGCTCGCCGCCTGCGGGGTGCTGGGTACGGCGGACACCGCCTCGGCGGCTTGGAACAACGTGTTCCAGGTGTGCTGCGATTCCTGCAACAAGCCGCGGACGAGCTACTCCGCTCCGCAGGCTTGCCCGACGTGCCCCACCCAAGCCTGCCCGCAGGCGTGCCCCCAACCGCAGATGCAGATCAGCTACGTGCAACGCTGCTACTACCAGCCCGTCACCGAATACGTTCGCAAGAGCTACTATGAAGCGGTGACGAAGAACGTGACCAGCTACTACTACGAACCGGTGACGTCGTACAAGTACACGACCTACTACGACCCGTGCACGGGCTGCCCGCAAAAGGTCTGCACGCCGTGCACCTCCTACGCACTCCGCTCCAAGTGCAACGCGGTGACGAGCTACGTGGAACGCTGTGCGATGGTGCCGGTGACCACGCTGAAGCCGGTCACCGTGCGGCAGCCGGTGGTGAGCTACTACTACCCGCCGGAACCGTCCTGCCCGGCCCCGAGCGGCTCGGCGATGATCCCGCCCGCGGCCCCTGAGGTCCAGCAGATCCGTGAGAACCCGCCGAGCGTGATGCCCGAGAAGGGCGACATGATTCCGCCCACGCCCGTTCCGGGCGCCGCCGGCTCCTCATTCCCGCGCACGAACCCGAACCTTCCGAAAATCCGCCCGGACAAGACGACCTCGCGTTCGAGCGTGGTCGCGGTTCGCGGTGAGATCGTGGCCCCTGACCAACTCACGCCCAAGGCTTCCGCGAAGCTCGTCTTCGTGAACGCGGACGACCAAAGCGTGAAGCAGTACGCCACCGCGAACCAGTTCGGCGAGTTCGACGTGAAGTTGGCCGCCGGCAAATGGTACCTCTACCTCGGCGGCGACAACGGCAAGGCCACCTACCACAAGACCGTGACCGTCGGCGATCGCGACAGCGTGGATTATCGCGTCGTCAGCCGCTGATTCCAGGGCCAGTTTGAAGCCGGAGGCGACCTTCGCCTCCGGCTTCTTCATGCGCACGGGCGACGGCTCCCCGGCGGCTTCTCAAGTCGTCGGTGCGTTGCTGATGCTGATGACGAAGAACCGCCAGTGCTTTGGGCGATCTCGCAGCAGACAGCTCACGCTTCCCAAAATTCCTCTCGCCTTCCGCATTGCGGCGGGTTAACCTGATGTGAAGTTCACTCTGCCGGATTCCCGCCTTGTCGTCCCGGTTCGCACCGGGGACTCGCCCGCTTCACACCGCGAGGTTCGATTCATGACTCGCATCTCCATTGCATCGCTCGCCTGCGCCTTGCTGCTCTCCGCACCCGCATTCGCCGGACCGCCGGTGGATGCTGCCGAGCGGGCCGCCGTGATCGGCACACCCGCCGCGGTCGAGGTCTTCCCGCCTGCCGTGACGCTGAGCGGCGTGCGCGACGCCCGGCAACTCGTGCTCACCGGCAAATATGCCGACGGCACTCTTCGCGATCTCTCGGCCGTCTCGGCTGCCAAGGTCGAACCCGCGAACATCGTGGACCTGCAGGACGGCCTGTACCTGCGGCCCAAGGCGAACGGCACCGCGACGGTGACGATTACCGCGGGTGGAAAGGAAGTGAAAGTCGCCGTCACGGTCAGCGGCATGGACCAGCCAAGCCCTGCGAGCTTCCGCCGCGACGTGATCGCCGCGATGAACGTCGGCGGCTGCAACATGGGCGCGTGCCACGGCACCCCCAGCGGCAAGAACGGCTTCAAGCTTTCGCTTCGCGGCTTCGAACCCGCGTCCGATTTCCTCATGCTCACCCGCGAGCAGTTCGGCCGCCGCACGGACAAGCATGACCCCAAAGCCAGCCTCCTTCTCCTGAAGGGAGTCGGCGGCGTTCCGCACGAAGGTGGCCAACGCTTCGGCATGGGCAGCGTGCCCGCCGAGATGATCATCGCGTGGCTCGGCGAAGGCCTCAAGGACGACGCCCCGACTCTCGCTCCGGTGAAGAGCGCGGTCGTGACTCCGGCCAGCCGCGTGCTCAAGGCGCCGTCCAAGTGGCAGCAACTCGCCATGAACGTCACCTTCGCCGACAACACGACCCGCGACATGACCCGCCTCACGAACTTCAGCAGCAGCGATCCTTCGATCGCGGACGTGACGCCGAGCGGCCTCGTCGAGTTCAAGCGGCCCGGCGAAGTGGCCATCCTCTGCCGCTATCTCGAAGAAATGATCTCGGTTCGCATCACGTACCTCGAGCCGCGTGAAGGATTCGTCTGGAGCAATCCGAAGGAGCACAACTTCGTCGACACGCACATCAACGCGAAGCTGAAGATGATGAACATCCTGCCGAGCGACGTGTGCACCGACGACGAGTTCTGCCGCCGGGCGTTCCTTGATTGCGTCGGCCGCATGCCCACGACCGAGGAAGTGAAAGCGTTCCTCGCGGACAAGGACGCGCAGAAGCGCGAGAAGCTCATCGACAAGCTCGTGGAACTTCCCGAGTTCTCGGACTTCTGGGCCCTCAAGTGGGCGGACGTCCTTCGCTCCAGCCGCAAGACGATCCAACTGAAAGGCTCTCACACGTTCCAGGCGTGGCTCCGCGAGCACTTCCTCAAGAATACACCGATGGACAAAGTGGTCCGCGAGATCATCACGTCCAGCGGCAACTCTTACGAGAACCCGCCGGCGAACTACTACCGCATCGCGAAGGACCCTCAGAGCTTGGCCGAAACCACAGCGCAGTTGTTCCTCGGTGTCCGCATGCAGTGCGCGAAGTGCCACAACCACCCCTTCGAACGGTGGACGCAGGACGACTACTACGGCATGGCCGCGTGGTTCGCCCGCGTGAAGACGAAGCCGGAGCCGACGATCGGCACCAAGCCGGCCGGTGCGACTCCGGGTGCGGAAGTGGTGTTCGTGAGCCGCGACGGCGAGGTGAACCAGCCTCGCACCGGGAAGCAGATGAAGCCGCGCCAACTCGGCCTCGGCGACTACGACGTGAAGCCCGGCGAAGACCGCCGCAACGGCCTCGCCGATTGGCTCACGAAGCCTGAGAACCCGTTCTTCGCCAAGTCCGTCGTGAACCGCGTCTGGTTCCACCTGATGGGCAAGGGCATCGTCGATCCAGTGGACGACTTCCGCGATTCGAACCCCTCGTGCAACGACGAACTGCTCGACGCGCTGGCCAAGGACTTCGCGAACAACAAGTTCGACATGAAGCTCCTCGTGAAGACGATCATGAAGAGCCGCACGTATCAACTCTCGGCCCAGCCGACCGAGACGAACCGCGACGACAACAAGTACTTCTCGCACGCCGTGACGAAGCTCCTCACCGCCGAGCAACTGCTCGACGCGCTGTGCGACGCGACGGCGATGCCGGAGAAGTTCGCAGGCCTGCCCGCCGGCACCCGGGCGATCCAGCTTCCGGACGGCGAAGTGAACCACCCGTTCCTCAAGACGTTCGGCCAGCCGGCGCGCGAACTGGCCTGCGAGTGCGAACGCGAATCGGATGGCAACCTCGCCCAAGCCCTGCAACTGATCAACGGGCCCACGGTGAACGAGAAGATCCGCAACCCGAACAACCGCCTCGGGAAACTCCTCGCCGCGAAGACCACGGACGACGCGATCCTGACGGACCTGTACTACGCAGCGTTGTCCCGCCCGCCGTTCGACGACGAGAAGAAGCTCGCCTTGGCTCACGTGGCCAAGGGCATGGACAAGCGCAAGGCGTGGGAAGACGTGCTCTGGGCGCTCATCAACACCCGCGAGTTCCTCTTCCGCCATTGATCGACGAGCCGGCCCGCGTCAGCGGCCGGAGTTCGAGCAAGTCCAACGAGCCATCGGGGCGTCCCGATGGCTCGGTGTACTTTCGTTGAGCCGCGAACCGCAGTAAACTGTTGGCCGGAGGCAATCATGGAACTCGAAGGCGTCGTTTCCAACGGAGTCATCGTGCCGGACGAGTCATGCTCGCTGCCGGAGGGCACGCGCGTGCGATTCGAGGTCGCTGGCAATCTCGACAACGAGCTGGATCGTCTCGCGCTCCCCGACCCCTCTCTCCCGCCGGATCACCCGGACGCACCATACAACCGCGAGATCGAACTCGCGATCTTGAGAGAGTCCATCGCCGAGATGAAGGCGGGCGGCGGACGACCGTTCGAGGAGGTCATGGCCGAGATCGGGAACGAGTTGCGTTCGCATTCCCGCTCGAAGGAGTGAGACGTGGCGCATCCTGTCGTCACGCTTGCCAAGGCGGAGTCGGACATTCGGCGTATCGCAATGAGGATCGCGCGAACGGTCGCGCCCTCATCCGCGATCCGCTGGCATGCCGGCGTCTTGACGAAGGTACGTTCGCTCGCGCTCAACCCCGAGATGTGGCCTCTCGCCGAGGAGGCTGAGGATCTGGGCATCCCGCTTCGTCACGTTTTGTACGGCAAACGACGCCACATCTACCGCATCCTGTACACCTTCGATGGCACAACGATCCACGTTCATCGCGTCCGGCATGCCACCTAAATAAGACCGGCGACGATCTTTGATCCGGCTCCAGCTCAGAAGTCCGATTATCGGGCGCGCGACCGGGAAGATTCGGCGAAAATGCCGGTTGTGCCGGTGTTGGCGGCGGTTAGCATTTCTACTCTGGCGGGTGGAACTCGCCCGCGTCCGGCCGCCCCCTCCATTTGCGGCCCGGAATCCTGACGTACAAACGGGTCGGAGACGGTTCGTCATGAGTCTGTCCAACTGGTTCACCCGCCGCCCGAAGTCGCTCGTCCGCACCCCGTCCCGCTGGCTTCGCCTGGAGGGGTTGGAGGAACGCACGCTGCCCGCAGCATTCACTCCGGGAAATGTCGTCGTGTACCGCGTGGGTGATGGCACATTGGGAGCCTTGGGTTCGAGTGCATTCCCATCATTCTTGGTGGAGTATTCCCCCACAGGCGCACTCATCCAAGAGATTGCGTTGCCAACAAGTACGAGTGGAACTCAGAACCGGCTAACCAATGGCGGCAATGCAAGCTCGGAAGGCTACATCACCAACTCAGCCGATGGTCGCTATCTCATATTTGGTGGTTATGACGCCGCCGTCGGAACAGCAGGGGTCGTTGCAACTTCAACGACGGGCCCATCTCCCACTCTGAGAGTCATCGGCAGGGCGGATTCCGAAGGCCTTGTGGACACTTCAACCACGACGACAAGTCTCAGTGGCGTTAATCTTCGCTCGGTGGCAAGTGCGACGGGCAACAACTTCTGGTTCACGGGCAACTCAACAGGCGTTCTCTACACGACCTTTGGCGGAAGCGGTGCTGCAACCACTGTTAGCAGTAATTCCACGAACAACCGCGTTGTGACGATTGCAAACGGACAACTGTATGTATCAAGCGGGGCCGGCACGGACACTTTTCGCGGCGTTAGCACAGTCGGAACTGGACTGCCAACTGGCACCGGGAATACTATGGTCCGATTGCCTGGCCTCAGTGATACTCTCACGTCCAGCAGTTACCAATACTTCTTCGCCGATCTCGATGCCGGCGTAAGCGGTGTAGACACTCTCTACGTCGCAGATGATGGCACCTCTGGTGCCAAGTTCACCAAGTTCTCGCTCGTCGACGGAACATGGATCTCGAACGGCACGATCGACGGTATATATCGCGGCCTGACAGCTTACGTCTCAGGGTCAACTGTGACGCTCTACGCGACTTCATATTTGACAAGCGGTTCAACACAGCCGGGATCGCTTGTCAAGTTGGTCGATTCAAGCGGTTACAACGGAACTTTCTCCGGCACGCCGACAACACTCGCCACAGCAGCCGCCAACTCCGCCTTTCGTGGCGTCGCACGCGTTCCGCAACCCGCAGACAACACGCCTCCGACCGTCACAAGGGTGTCCGCCCCCAGCGGAGTGTACAAGGCCGGGGATACGATCACCATCACGGTGACGTTCAGCGAAAACCTCGTCGTGTCGTCCGGCGCCAGCCTCTCACTGGCGCTGCAGACCGGAACGGCCACGCTCACGAACTCCTTCAACAACACGCTCACGTTCGCCTACACTGTGCAACCGGGGGACACGGCCGCGGACTTGGATTATGTGGCGAGCAATTCTCTCACGCTCCTCAGCGGCACCGTGAAGGACGCGGCCGGGAACAACGCCGTGCTCACGCTGCCGAATCCGGGGCCCGCGAACGCCGGCTCGCTCAGCAATACCAGCGATGTCGTGATCGACACCACGGCACCCACCGTTTCCAGCGTGTCCGGGGCGAACAACACATACCGTCTCGGGCAAACCCTGTCGATCACGGTGGCGTTCAGCGAGAACGTCGTCGTGAACACGTCCGGCGGCACCCCGACGCTGGCTCTCAACACCGGCACCGGAACGGCATTCGCCACCTACACGAGCGGCACCGGCACGGCGAACCTCACCTTCACCTATACCGTGCAGACCGGCGACTACTCCGCGGATCTCGATTACGTCGCGACCACGTCCCTGGCGTTGAACAACGGCACCATCCGCGACGCGGCCGGAAACAACGCCGTGCTCACCCTCGCCACCCCGGGCGCGACGGGCTCGCTGGGCAACACGTCCAACATCGTGGTGGACGGCGTGGTGCCGGTGGTCACCTCCATCACGCGAACCTCGGCCTCCCCCACGAACGCGGCCACCGCGACTTTCACCGTCGTGTTCTCCGAAAGCGTCTCGGGTGTGGGAATTTCGGACTTCACGTTGTTCACGAGCGGCGGCATCACCGGCGCGTCCGTTTTCTCGGTCTCCAGCGGGCCGGGCACCACCTACACCGTGACCGTGAATACCGGGAGCGGCGACGGTGCGATTCGCCTGGACCTCACGGACGACGATTCGATCGTGGACGGCGCGTCGAACCCGCTCGGCGGGGCGGGTGCAGGCAACGGAAACTTCACCGGTGACAGCGTGACGGTGGACAAGACCCCACCGCAAATCGCGACGTTCACGCGCGGCGATGCGACGCCGACGAACGCTGGCACCGTGCATTACACGATCACTTTCACAAAGAACGTGACGGGATTCACGCAAGCCGATCTCAGCCTGTTCAGCACCACCGGAGCGTCCATCACCGGCTTCACCCAGAACTCCGCGTCCAGCTACACGATCACGATCGACACGGGGTCGGGTAGCGGCACCGTACGGCTCGACCTGAACGACGACGATTCGATCCGGGACGCGGCGACGAATCCGCTGAACGGACCCGGCTCGGCCACGATCAACGGGCCCGCGTACGACATCGACCGCACGTTTCCCACGGTGTCGAGCATCACCGCGGCCAACCCGAATCCGAGCAACGCCACCACCGTCGATTTCACCGTCGTGTTCTCCGAACCGGTGACCGGAGTGGACGCGAGCGACTTCGCGCTGACCGCTTCAGGCGTGATCGGCGCGGGGATCGGCCCGGTGACCGGCGGCGGCACCACGTGGACCGTGACCGTGAACACCGGAACGGGCGACGGCACGATCCGGCTCGATCTCACGGACAACGATTCGATCATCGACGCGGCAACGAACAAGTTGGGCGGCACGGGCAACGGAAACGGCGACTTCACCACGGGCGCGGTTTACACGATCGACAAGACCGCGCCGACCGTGACGAGCATCGTGCGAGCCGGGGCCAATCCCACGAACGCGGCCCAAGTGATGTTCACCGTCACGTTCTCGGAAGCGGTGACGGGTGTCGGCCCCTCGGACTTCGCCCTGACGGGGCTCGGCACGGCCTCCATCTTCAGCGTGTCCGGGGACTCGGGGAACACCCGCACGGTGATCGTGGACACGGGCAGCGGCGACGGCACGATCCGGCTCGATCTCGTGGACGACGATTCGATCATCGACGCGTCCGGGAACAAGCTCGGCGGCACAGGCTTGGTGAACGGCGATTTCACCGGCGAGACCTACGACATCGACAAGACCGCGCCCGTGGTGCAAAGCATCACGCGGGTTTCGGCGAGTCCGACGAACGCCTCGCCGGTCGCATTCACCGTGGTGTTCAGCGAAGCCGTGACCAATGTGGACAAAGCGGACTTCCAATTGGCGGCGAGCGGAGTCATCGGGGCCGGCATCACGAATGTGAGCGGCAACGGAACGACTTGGACCGTGACCGTGAACACCGGCGCGGGCGACGGCAGCATCGGCTTGAACCTCGTGGACGACGATTCGATCATTGATGCAGCCGGGAACAAACTCGGCGGCACGGGCTTGGTGAACGGCGATTTCACGGGTGACGTGTATTCGATCGACAAGACCGCGCCGTTCGTGGTGAGCATCGCGCGGAACGGCGCGCAACTGCGGAACTCGGGGCCGGTGCGGTTCGATGTCACATTCAGCGAACCGATGTACGGCGTGGATCTCGGCGACTTCGCGCTTGCGGCCGTCGGCCTCACCGGGCAGAGCTTCGCGTCGATCAGCGGAGTGGACGGCGACACCACTTTCGCGGTGTTCGCGAGCATCGGCACGGGGGAAGGCACGCTCGGTCTGAACTTCGTCAGCGGGGCGGCGGACAAGGCCGGCAACACGGTCGCCGCCGGCTTCACGGGTGAAGCCTTCGAGATCGACACGGTTGCTCCGACGGTCCTCAGTATCACGCGGTTGGACGCCAACCCGACGCGCGCGGATTACGTCGATTTCCAAGTGCTGTTCAGCGAACCGGTGCAGAACTTGGCGTTGGCGGACTTTTCACTCTTCACCACGGGAGTGACTTCCGCGGCGACGTTCAGCCTGGATGCTGGAACGGGGGCGAGCCGTGTCGTGCGTGTGTACACGGGCACGGGCACGGGCGTGATCCGTCTCGATTTCACGGACAACAACACCGTGACGGATGCCGCCGGCAACGTGTTCGGCGGCGCGGGCCAGCAAAATCACACAGGAGACGAGACCTACACCATCGACCGCACACGGCCTGCCGTCAGCAGCATCGTGCGGGCGAACGGCAATCCGGCGTCCACGCCCACGGTGCAATTCACCGTGACATTCGACGATGCGGTGGACGGCGTGGACGCTTCAGACTTCGACTTGGTGACGAGCGGCGTGAGCGGGGCCGGGATCGCCTCGGTGACGGGGACGGGCAACACGCGCACCGTGACGGTGAACACGGGCACGGGCGAAGGCACGATCCGGCTGGATCTGTTGAACGACGGCACGATCGCGGACCTCGCGGGCAACCTGTTGCTCGGCGGCACCTTCACGGGTGAAACGTACGACATCGACAGGACGGCGCCGACCGTGACCGTGAGCCGCGTGGGAGGCCCAATTGCGACATCGCAACCAATCGGATTCACGGTGGTCTTCAGCGAACCGATCGCACTGCCGTTCGGCGGGGCGAACATCACTTTGAACGGCACCGCGGACTTCAGCGGCGTCTCGATCACGGTGAACAACACGGGCGACGACCGGACATTCAGCGTACTGATCGACAGCCTGCTCTCGGACGGCACGGTGATCGTGTCCGTGGCGGCGAATGCGGCCACGGACAAGGCCGGCAACGGGAACACGGCTTCGAACACGGCCGAGGTGCTGTTCGACACCACGGCTCCGAGCGTGCTGAACATCTCACCGAACGCCCCGCTCGTGTCGAACCAACCGACGGCACGATTCTCCGTGCGGTTCAGTGAAGCCGTGACGGGAGTGGACCTCAATCCGGTCGGCGGATTCGACAACTTCACGTTGCAATCGTTCGGCGGCATCGTGGACGCGAAGATCACCTCGGTGTCGCTCTCGCCGACGGATCCGCAGGTGTACCTCGTGGATGTGGACACGGGAACCGGCGACGGCACGCTGCGTTTGGACCTGACTGCGATCGGCGGCATCATCGATGTGGCGAGCAATCCGCTGAACGCCACGCGTGTCGGCGACGTTCTGCTTACCATCGACAAGACCGCGCCGAACGCGGGATTCAACGTGGTGTTCCCGGACCCGCGCACGACCCCGGTGGATTCGATCGACTTCACGCTGGATGAAGCCGTGACCGGCCTCGCCGTCACGGATTTCGTCCTCACTCGGAACGGCTTCACGGTGACGATCACCGGCGCGAGCCTGCTGGGTGGCGGAACTTCGTACACCGTGACCGGACTTGCCGCATACACGGCCTTGGACGGCGATTATCGAGTGTCGTTCTTGGATTCGACGAGCCTGGCCCGCGATGCGGCCGGCAACGCGATCCCGGCCGTCCAAGCGGCCACGTTCACGGTGGACACCACGGCACCCACGGCGACCTTGACCCGGCCGACCGCCGGGCCGACGAACGCAACGTCCCTGGTGTTCGCGGTCGAGTTCAGCGAACCCGTTTACAACGTGGATCTCGGCGGCTTCGACGGCTTCGACAACTTCTCGTTGACCACGACCGGATCCTTGGTCGGCGCGGCGATCACGGACGTGATCCAGACGGGCGCCAGCACTTACGAAGTGACGGTTTCGCCGGGCACGGGCGTCGGCACCGTGACGCTCGTTCTGAAGTCGACGCCCGTGCTCGCGGATCTTGCGGGGAACGCGGTGAGCGGCACACCGGTGAACAGCAATGCGGTTTCGATCGACACCGTGGCACCGACTGTGACCATTGACGACGGCGACGCGGACGACCTCGTGGCGGCCGGGGCGACACTGACCTATACGATCGACGTGACGGACGCGAACCCGTCGATCTTTTCGCTGTCGGCCGCGGATCTCTCGAACGCGGGCTCGGCCACGATCTCCGTCGGCACGATCACGTCCAATCCGATCAGCGGAGGGATGCGCTACACCGTGCCGGTGACGGCCGTGAATGGCGGCACCATCGTGCTGCGGATCGGAGCCTCGGCTCACTTCGAGGACGCCGCCGGGAACGCGACCGCGCTTCCGCAGTCTGACGACACCGTGGTGACGGTCGATGCCACGGCCCCGACGGTGACGGTGAATCCGACCGCGGGCCAATCCCTGAACACGAACCAGCAACCGATTCTGTTCACGATCGAGTTCAGCGAACCGGTGTTCGGCTTCACTTCGGACGAAGCGGTGTTGTCGGGCACGGCGGGCGGGATCGGCAGCGCGCTGAAACTCGTGACTCCGGCCGGGGACGGCCGCACCTTCTTCGTGTCGGTGAGCGGCTTGACGTCGGACGGCACAGTGCGAATCGACGTGGCGGCCGGAGTGGCGACGGACGCGGCCGGCAACGCCAACACCGCAAGCACGGGGAGCAACGTCATCGCACTGGACAGCACGGCTCCAAGCGTGACGAGCATCCTGCGAAGCAACCCGCTCGGAGCCTCCACGAACGCGAGCACGGCCGTGTTCGAAGTGAACTTCTCCGAAGCGGTCACGGGTGTGGACACCACGGACTTCACGCTTAACGCGACGGGCCTCACCGGGGCGGGCATCGCTTCGGTGTCCGGTTCCGGCACGCAGTGGTTCGTCTCCGTGAACACCGGGAGCGGCAATGGCACGTTGCGGCTGGATCTCACCGACAACGACACGATCCAGGACTTGGCCGCGAACCGGCTCGGCGGCCTCGGCGCGGGCAACGGCGACTTCACCGCCGGCCAATCGTACACGGTGGATCACACGCCGCCGACCGTGAGCACGATCACCCTGCTCGACCCGGCCGTGACAAACTTCACGACGGTTCGTTACCGCGTCACATTCAGTGAGCCGGTCCAGGTTTCGACGGTCAGCGGCGCGGACTTTTCCGCGGCGGCTTCCGGCGTCAGCTTCGCCACCGTGTCCGCGACGCCGGTGAACGGCGGCGCGACGGACACGCAGTTCGATGTGACGGTGAACGGCGTGGCCGGGAACGGGACCCTGCAGTTGAACGTGAGTGCCGGCACGGCAACCATTCTCGATGCCGTCGGCAACGCGCTCGCGGCCGGGTTCACCGGCCCGGCGTATACCATCGATCAAACCGCGCCCACGGTCACCGTGAACCCCGCCGCCGGACAGGCGACCGTCGCGAACCAGCAGCCGATCCAATTCACCGTCCTGTTCAGCGAACCCGTGATCGGCTTCGTCCCGTCGGAAGCGGTGCTCTCAGGCACCGCAGGCGGGATCGGTGGCGCGACCAAACTCGTCACCAACCCGAGCAGCGACAACCGGACGTACCTCGTCACGATCACCGGCCTCACCTCGGGCGGCACGGTGCAGATCGATGTGGCGGGCGGAGTCGCGACCGACGCCGCCGGCAACCTCAACTCGGCGGGCACGGGGTCGAATGTCATCACATTGGACCTCGACCCGCCGACGGTGACGAGCATCGTTCGCAGCAATCCGGCGACATCGCCGACCAACGCGTCGTCCGTCGTGTTCGCGGTGAACTTCTCGGAACCGGTCACCGGCGTGGACGAGTCGGATTTCTCGCTGACGGCGACCGGCTTGACGAACACCGCCATCACGAACGTCACCGGATCCGGCACGCAGTGGTTTGTCATGGTGGTCACCGGCAACGGCGACGGCACGTTGCGGCTCGACCTGCTGGACGATGACACGATCCGCGACCTGGCGACGAATCGACTCGGCGGCAGCGGCACGGGCAACGGCAACTTCAACACCGGCCAGAGCTACTCGGTGGATCGCACGCAGCCCACGGTGTCCAACATCCTCCGTCTCGATCCGACGGTCACGAACCAGTCGTCGCTCCGATTCCGCGTAATCTTCAGCGAGGCGGTGCAGGTCGCCACGGTCGACGGAGCCGACTTCGCTCCGGTCACGAACGGCGTGTCCTACACCGGTGTCTCGGCCACACCCGTGACCGGCGGCGAGACCGACACCCGATTCGATGTCATCGTCAGTGGCGTGACCGGGAACGGCACGTTGCGGCTGGACGTGAACGGCGGCTCGGCCACGATCCTCGATGCAGCCGGCAACGCGCTCGCACTCAGCTTCAACGGCCCGACCTACACGGTCGACCAGACGGCCCCGACCGTGACCGTGAATCAAGCGGCAAGCCAGGCGGATCCCGCCAATTCGCTCCCGATCCGTTTCCTCATCGTCTTCAGCGAAGCGGTCCCCGGGTTCAACTCGAGCATGATCACCCGCACCGGCACCGCGGTCGGCGGGACCATCGGTGTGGCGAACCCGACCACGGACAACCGCACCTTCGAGGTCACGGTGAACGGCATCACGGGCGACGGCACCGTGACGCTCGGCGTCGCCGCGGGCGCGATCACCGATGCCGCCGGCAACCCGAACGTCGCCAGCACCTTCACGGACAACACCGTGGCCGTGGACACCACGCCGCCGGCTGTGTCCGTTCCCGACCTCGCCGCCGCCGACGACAGCGGTACCAGTGCGACGGACAACATCACGAACGTCGCCCGGCCGACGTTCAGCGGCACTGCGGAAGCCGGTGCGACCGTTTCGCTCCTGATCGGTTCGACCGTGCTCGGCACCACGACCGCGACCGGCGGCACATGGTCGATCACACCCGGAACGGCTTTCGTGGACGGCACGTACGGCGTGTTCGCGCGAGCCGTGGATGCGGCCGGTAACGTCGCGAACTCCGGCACTTTGACCGTGGTGATCGACACCGTCGGCCCGACCGTCGCCGTGACGCGGGCCGCAGGACAAGGAGCGACCGCGAACGCCTCGAGCCCGGCGTTCACCGCCCAGTTCGCCGTCACATTCAGCCAAGCGGTTCCCGGCTTGAACGCCTCGCAACTCACGGTCGGCGGCACGGCCGGCGGCACGATCACGAACGTGAGCGGATCCGGCGCGAGCTACGTCGTCACGGTCGGCAACCTGACGAACCCGGGCACGGTCACGGTGAACGTGCTCGCGGGTGTCGGTAGCGATGCCGCCGGGAATGCAAGCACGGCTTCGCCGACCGGCGAACAAGTCACGGTCGGTTTCACCACCCAGACGCAGCTTCAAGTGACACCGCCGGCGATCGTGCCGGGCGGAACCGCGACCGCCACCGCCACGGTTTCCGCGCCCGCCGGCTCGACACCGACGGGCTCCGTCGCGTTCTCGCTCACCGGCCCCGGCGGCGTGATCAACCACTCCGTGAACCTGGCGGCCGGTGTCGCGACCGCGGACTTCCCGTCCCTCGCGGCGGGAAGTTACAGCATCTCCGCCACCTTCATCCCCTCCGGCGGGTACCTCACGAGCAGCAGCAGCGGGAACTTCACGGTACAGGATCCGTATGTGCCGCCGCTGGTGGATCAAAACTCCGTGGGCGATTACGCCGGCGTCGCGGACCGGGCGGTCACGGTCTACGACAAGAACGGCTCTGTGCTGCGGACCTTCTCGCCCTTCACGGCGGCTCAGGCGCCTGGTGGCGTCCGCGTCGCCGTGGCGGATGTGAACGGCGACGGCGTCGCTGATGTGATCGCTGTCACGGGGCCGGGATCACCCGCACTCCTCCGCGCGTTCAACGGCAAGAGCAACGCGCTGATGTACGAACTGTCGCTCTTCGAAGGCTTCACCGGCGGGGCGTTCGTCTCGGCAGGCGACTTGAATGGCGACGGCAAGGCCGATCTCGCGGTGACGCCGGACCAGGGCGGCGGCCCCCGCGTCACGGTCTTCAGCGGCCCGGACGGAACCGTGCTCGCGAACTTCTTCGGCATCGACGACCCGAACTTCCGCGGCGGCGCGCGGACGGCCATCGGCGACTTGAACGGCGACGGGAAGAACGACTTGCTCGTCGCCGCCGGGTTCGGTGGCGGGCCGCGCGTCTCCGCCATCGACGGCACGACGCTGACGGGCACGCGAACCAAGTTGTTCGGGGATTTCTTCCTCTTCGAAGAGCAACTTCGCAACGGAGCTTACGTCACGATCGGCGACTTGAACGGAGACGGGTTCGGCGACATCATCGGCGGCGGCGGCCCCGGCGGCGGCCCCCGCGTGCTCGCCATCGACGGCAAGCAACTGATTCAGAAGAACACGCAAACGCCGATCGCGAACTTCTTCGCCGGCGACGACAGCCTGCGCGGCGGCGTCCGTGTCGCGGCCAAGGACTTCGACGGCGACGGGAAGGCGGACCTCGTCACCGGGTCCGGCGACACGGGCGACCTGTTCGTCTACTTCGATGATATGCTGACATCGGCGAACCCGACGCGAAGCCGCGCCGTGCAACTCACCGGCATCCTGGACGGCGTGTACGTCGGGTGAGCCGTCATCACTTCTTCTGGACCTGGCTCAGGTCGAAGCCGAATAGCGTGACCTTCTGCTTGTCCTGCGGGGCGGGCGTGTTCGCCGGCGCGGCTTGGGCGTCCTGAGCCGGGCGTTCGAGGTGGCTGCCCACCGCCTCCCCGGCTTTCTTGAAGAACGCGCCGGAGTCGTCCACCACCTTCTTGGTGTTCACGTTCGTTTCGACCTGCAAGTTGCCATCCGCGGTCTTCGAGATGCCAAGTTGGTACCAGCCGAGGTACCAGCCGATGACGGCGAAGCCCACGACGACGGCGCCGACGAGTGCGAGCAAGTTGCGCATGATTGGTTCCTCGATCCGTGAGGGGTCTACCGGAATACTACGGGCGAAGTCCAGTCCACTTCCCGTTCATAGGACGCGGAGCGAACGAGCGTGTGCGCGCCCCCCCCCGCCGCGCGGGGTTGTTCCGCGGGCGAGGTGGTGTGGAAGCGATCGGCGAATTTGGGAAAGGGAGGCGAATTGCGTCACTTCTTGACCGGCGGGGGCGTCGGTTTCAATTCATCCTTCTTGGGCTCGTCCTTCTTGGGCTCATCTTTCTTCGGTTCCTTCTTTTTGTTCGCCTCGTATTCTTCGAACTTCTTGTGGGCCGCCTTGCGATCGTCGTCGGTCTTGAAACCGTACCCGTAGTAGTTCTGTGCGATCATCGCGGAGGTGAAGCCGTTCTGGAAACCGAAGCCGTACTTCGCGTGGTCCTGCTTCTCATGGTGAAGGAGCAACGCCAAGGCGATGTCCCGGATCTGTGCCTCCAAGAAGACGCCGGGGTCCTTGCCGTTCGGTTGCACGATCTGGATGCGGTTGCCCGTGCTGCTGTCGTTCTTCAGTTGGGTGCGGATGATGGCGAGTTCGTCCGGGCCGCCACGCTGCGAGAGGAAGATCAGGCACTGGGCCTTCGCGTAAGGCTGCACACCCTCCGTGGTCACGATGCGGCGCAGGAGGTTGCCGGCCTCCTTCACGTTGCGGAAGTTGTTGGCCATCCAGTAGACCTGCGTAAGATCGTCCGGCGACACGCGGGTGTCCATCCAGCGGATGAAGACCTGCCGGTACGCCTTGGCCTGCGGCGAGGAATCCGGGTTGTTGATGGCGTTCATCGACGCCTGGGTCTGGATGAACTGCGCGGCCGTGATGCCGAAGTTCTGGTTCCGCGTGATGTACTTGCTGTCCGTGTGGGTCTCGGCGAGCAGCAGGATCGCGATGTCCGCGAGAGTGGGTTGCTTCGGCGTCATACTGCCGCCGGGGGCGATGCGGCCCCATGCGCCCGGGTTTTGCTGGACGAAGAGCGTCATGCGGCGTTCCGCGATCGCGCGGCCGGCCGCTTCCGGCGTGCTGGACAAGGCGTTCAGCAGGTCCATGTTCGCCGGGGTCTTGATGGCATCGACGTAGATCTCGCGAAGGGCCTTCTCCGTGCCTGCATCCTTGGGATCGAGTTCCTTCTTGAAGAGATTCCAGCCGGGAAGATCGTGCTGGAACTTGGCGTCCTTGTCAGCGAGAAACGTATCGATGCGGGCTTGCAGGTCTGCGGCTTCGGCGCGGGGGATGAGTCGGAGCGCCCGCGTGCGGACCTCGGGGCTCGGATCGCTGGTGAGAGCCTCGAGCAGCGCGGGACGCGCCAGGCGACCCATCTTCGCGAGGGCGTCCTGCGCCTGTTCGCGTTCCTTGAAGACGTCGGACGACAGCATCCGCACGAGTTCGCGGGCCTTGGACACCTCGGCCGGCGGAATAATGAGGTCCTTCGGATCGGGAGACGCGGCCCCGGCCACGCCCGAAGCGAATACCCACGCCGCGAGTGCGATCCCCAAGCGATTCATCGCCGTTCCCCTGATGAAGTTCCCACTCACTTCTTGTCCTTGCCGAAGTCCGGATTCTTCTCGCGCCACGCCTTCCACTTCTCGAACGCGGCCTTCCGCTTCTCCTCGGGCAGCCGCCAGTTGGTGTACTGGTACTGCATGCCGCTTTGGTTCTTGTACCGCTCGGTGAAGCCGTACTCTTCGGTGTTCTGGCCGGTGAGCAGAAGAGCGGCCGCAAGCGCCGTGTCCCGCATCTGGATCTGCTGCTGTTCGACTTTCCCGTTCACCACGATCCCGCCGATGTTGATCGCCGTCTCGTCGGAGAACACGCTTTCCAGTGCGGGCAGGTGTTCCTTGGCGCCGTTGCGGGCCAGGGCGAGCACGGCATACATCCGGTAGCTGATGATCCCGCCCTTCATCTGGATCAACTTCACCGCGATCGCGTTGCCCTGCTTCGGCAACCCGAGCGACGCGGCCTGCGTCATCGCCTGGTACATGGAGGCCGCGTCGTCCCGCGTCTCGATCCAGTTGGCGACGATCGCCTTGTAGACCGCGGCCTGTTCGGTGTTGGCCGTGATGGCCGTGTTGAGTGTGCCGATGTTGTAAATCACGGAGGTGTTGATCGAACGCGGCACATGTTTGGATTCCACATGCGACTCGGCGAACATCAGGGCGATGACGTCCGCGATGGTTTGTTCCTTGCGGGTGGCGTTCGGCGTGCGCGGGAACCGCATCTGGTAGATGTCCTGCTTGCGGGTCGCGATCAGGCGGCCGAGTTCGTGCGGGGAGCCGGCTACGCCGAGCACGAGCGCGCGATTCGGGGACTCTTTCAACAATTCGACGAACGTGGCCCGGCTCGCGGCCGCACCGCCCGCCAGCTTCTTGAACTGGTTCCACCCCGGCATGTCGTGTTCGTACTTGCCTTCGGTGTCCGCGAGGAACGTGGCCAAGCGGGCTTGCAGGTCCGCATGGGCGGCCTTGGCCACAAGCGATTGGCAGCGGTGCCGAACCTCGGGGCTCGGATTCGTGTTCAACCCTTCAAGCAGTGCGGGGAACGCGAGCCGACCCATCTTGTCCAGTTCGTCCTGGGCCTCCTCGCGTTCGGCGAACAACTCACTGGCCAGTTGGCCGACGAGCAGTTTCGCCCGAGAAAGTTCCGCCGGCGGGATCGCGAGATCTTTCGGATTCGGCGACTCGGCGGCAGCCGTGGACGAACAAGCGAACGCGACGAGAAGAGCGAGCCGTTTCATCAGCGCTCCTCGGGGAGGTCTCCGGATCGGGCAGCAAAGAGTATTCTGCCACGACGCCGGGCGGGATTCCAGACCCTGTTACAAACCCGATGCCTCAGAACATGTTCCGCGGGCGGTTGGGGTTGCGAATGAACTCGACCAACTTCCTTTGCGGCGTGCTCGTCGGGTAGTTCGTGAGTTCTTCGGGCGCGAGCCACCGGCCTTCGGCATGGAAGCGGCCGCGGAACCGCCCGGACCGCCGATTCGCCTCGAAACACGCCATCGTGATCGCATGATGCGTCACCGTGTGCCGCACGATCGTCAGCTCTTGCCCAAGTTCCACACGGAGCCCGGTCAGCGATTCCGCGATGCGAGCGGCACCGGAAAGAGTGTCTTCGGCTTCACCCAGCTCCGCGTGCGGGAATTCCCACATGTTTTGCCAGCGACCCGCGTCCGCCGGGCGTCGACACAGGAGCACTTTGCCTCGGCTGCGGATCACGATGGCGGCCTCGCGTACCTGTACCACATCCTTGGCCCGTTTCGGCGGCGGAATGCGGTCCTGCGTGCCGTCCCGATTCGCTTGGCAGAACTTCGCCACCGGGCACTCTGAGCAGCGGGGCGAAGCCGGCGAGCAAATCAACGCGCCGAGTTCCATCATGGCTTGGTTGAAGTCGCCGACGCGTTTCGCAGGAAGCAGCGATTCGGCGGCGGACCAGACCCACGCCTTGCCCTCGCCTTCGCGCGGATCGCCGGGGTAGCCGAAGAGCCGCGCGAGCACGCGCAGCGTGTTTGCCTCCACGATCGGCAGTTTGCGGTCGAATGCTTGCGAGAGCACGGCACCGAGAATGTAGCGGCCGACTCCGGGCAGTTCGGCCCACACTTCGGGATCATCGGGCAGCGAGCCGGCGAGTTGCTTCGCAGCGGCGTGCAGATGCCGGGCCCGGCGATAGTAGCCGAGCCCTTCCCACAGTTTGAGCACCTGCTGTTCATCCGCGGCAGCGAGCGCCTGCACGGTGGGGAACGCGGCGAGGAACCGGTGGTAGTACGGCACCACCGCGGCGACCGTTGTCTGCTGCAGCATCACCTCGCTGATCCAGATGCGGTACGGATCACGATTCGCGCGCCACGGCAGATCCCGGCGATGCCGATCGAACCACGCGAGCAGCTTGCGGCGGAATGCGGACCGGTCCATTCCGAAACGATAGCGGATCGCCGTTGCGTGTCACTTCACGGGCTTGATCCAACTCGTTTGAGTGATCAGGTGTTCGAGCGAGGCGAAGGAGATGTGGGCGTTCGTGGCGAAGCGAGGGGTCGCGTTCGCCGGGAAGGTCGCCAAGGTCGCGTCGCCGACGAGGAACACGTTGAAGTCCTTCTTCAAATTCTCGTAACCCGCCGTGGTGCGGCAGAAGCACATGTCCGTCGCGTACCCGGTGAGCAGCACGTGCCGCACACCATGTTTCATCAGGAATTCGCGGAGCGGCGCGTACCCTTCCGCATCGTAGATCACCACATCGTTCGGGTGAACCGTCACGGACGTGCTCACGGGGATCGGCAACTTCCAGAATCCCTCCCCGTTGTACGTCGCGCCGGCATCCAAACCGGGGAACTGCTTGAAGTAGTCGGCCACGGTGTGTTCCGCGCTGAGGCTCAGCTTCGCGGGCAGCGGCCGGCCTTCGTACTTGTTGGCGGCGAGCGCGGCGCGCAATTCCTTTTCGCCTGCGGCCCGTTCGTCCGCCGTCGGCGTCTTGTTGAACGAGCGATACACCTTCGTGCGGATCGCGTCCGCGGGGCCGGGCAGGCTGTACAGCACGAACGCGGCGGAAGGCCGCAGGCGCTTCAGCAGCGGGTCGATCACGTCCTTCGTGTGCTTCGCCGCGAGGTGGTTCTTTTCCGGTGTGCAGAAGTCCGCCACGCCGGCGGGCTGCGGCGTCTTCCAGCCCCATTCATCATCCACGGCCCACGGATGCACCATGATGATCGCGGTGTCCTTCGACCGCAGCCGGTTCGGCATCTCGACGATGCCGCGGGCGTTGTACGAGAAGCGCCACGCCCGAACGAGCAAGTCGCCTTCCGGGTCGTCCACGAGCCGCGGAGCCTCGAATCGCCGCGATTCGATTACGGGCTCGACGTATTGCGGGAAGTCCGCGAGAAGCGGCTGCGGATCGCGGATCGGCGTCAGGGTGTTGTCGTATTCCCGGGTCGTGACGGGCTTCGCGGATTCAACCGTCGCGGCCTCCGGTGTGCGAACAGCGACCGCGGTTCCCGCCGAACCGATCATCAACCCGATCAGCAGGGAACGGTTCATCATGCACCCCCGCCCAGTTTGATCCGCGTGATGGAGTACACCAGGAACTTCGGCACGGTGAACATCACGCGGCCGCCCTTCTCCTCGAACTTCAACGCAACTTCGTCCAGAGATTCGGGAGTGATCACCGTCACAGCTTTCACTTGGGCCTTGGCCGGCAGTGCGAAATCGACGCCGACGCGGTCCACCGCGATGGGCTTCTCATCTTTGATGCCGCCGCCCGCGCTCTTCGGCTCCTTAGGCTCCGTGCGGTTGTAATTCACGAAATGGAGGTCGATCTCGCCGCCCGACGCGGGCGTGTTCGCCGAGACGCGCACCGTCTTCGGCGCGGCGAACGTGCTCTTGCCTTCGAGATTCGTCGGCAGCTTCTTCGCATCGTCCGGGTAGATGTCGAAGAGCGAGTGCTCGTTAAGCAGTTCGGTGCCGCGTTTCTTGAACTCTTCTACCGAAGCGACATCCCCCGCGTGAACCTTGCTCCGCGGGAAAAGTAACACATTCTCGGAGTACGGCTTGCAGGCCTTGAACAGCCCATCGTACCGCTCCATGAAGCGGTAATATCGCACCATCTCGGCCCGCGCCTCGGGATTCTTGAACGGCGTGTAGAAGCCCATTGGAGCGCCGCCGTTCGCGGCCAGTTCCGCGATCGAGACGCGGGTGCGGGTGCTTTCGTACTTGCCGAGCGTGTACGGCTTGTCGTCGAAGGTGCCGCGTATGTACCGGGCCTGCAGCGTGCCTTCGCCGAGGAAGCCTTCTTTCAAGTCCGTGTAGAACGCCGCGCCGCCGGTGCTGTACCAGAGATAGTCTTCGTCCTTGCCCCAGAGTTCGCTCGGCAGCATGCAGCGTTCGTCGCCGTTGATCTGGCCGAAGGCGCCGAGATGGTTCCACTGGCCGACGATCAGATCGGGCTTGATCGAGCGCCCATGCTTCACGAAGACTTCGTCGAAGCATTCCTTGCAGGTGATCTGCGACCAGCGGAGCATCTCGCGCCGCAGCGGAGTCGATTCCTTCGGATCGTGCCAGCCGATGATCTCGGTGAACTTGTGTGCGTTCAGGTCGTCGATGGCGAACTGGCTCTTCAGCTTCTCCGCGGTGAATCGCTTACCGAGGTAATCTTTGAATCCCTTCACGCAGTGTTGGCACAGGCAATTGTGCCGGTAGAAGTAGTTCGCCACGAAGCCGTCGCAGCCGCGTTCGATGCCGCGTTTGATCCACGCTTTCATCACGGTCCGCCAGTGTGGGTTGGCGAGGCACGCCGTGTACTCGCGGTTCATCCCGATGCTGTACTGCTTCGAGGCCATCGGCGTGCCGTCCGCGTTGCGGCTGAAGAGATCGAGCGCGTCCTTCACCGGCTTCGGGCCGAGTTCCTTCTCGTTCCAAAGGTCCTGGTAGAACTTGAAGAACCCGCGCGGGCCGTCCTTGCTCTCGGGTTCGCCCACCATGAACGACACGTTGAAATGCCCGACGACCTTCGCCCCGAGTTTGTGAATCGCGGCGTTGCGTTCTTCGAGCCACTTGCCGCAGGCGTCGATACCCTGCACCGGGAAGTGGGCCGGGTATTCCTTGTAGTTCGGGGTGTGCACGAGGCTGTAGAAGTGCCCGCCGTAGAACCCGATCTGGCAGATCTCCGGCTTGGCGTCCTTCACGAACTCGAGATAGTCCGCGTCGCCGTACTCGGCCCAGTGAGCGATGAGGCGGGTGAACTCGTGGCGCACGGGTTTGGCGGGTTCCGCGGCGATCCCGATCTGGGCGAACGCGCCGACACCGGTGAGTGCAAGCATTTCACGACGATTCATTGAGTTTCCTCTTCGCTTGTGTGCGTCACTCGACATTGTTCTCGTCTCGGGGACGCGCGCTGAAGTCCAACTTCACCGACACGACGCGCAGCCGCCCATCTCCGGAACCGCGCACAATCACAGCAACACCCAACCCGTTGCCGATCGCGAAGTTCGCACCGGGCGCTGTGGAACCCAGAAACTTGTTCAACGAATATTCTTTCACCTCCGCCGCAGGATTGAACTCGACGCTCGCGAGTTCCTGCACCTTTTCCGGGTTCAGCGTCACATCCGCGAAGCGGAAGATCTGCAGCCAGCACGACATGCCTTTTGAGTCGCCCTCCCGTGCCGCCTTCACCCGGAAGGTGTAGTCGCCGCCGCGGCCGCTGCGAATACCCTGAGCCAAAATCCCCTTCGTGATGGTCACACCGCCCTTCCCCACGGTCACGCCCGCGGTCGCCCGCCAACCCTTTTCACGGCTCGGCGGCGAACACGGCATGAGTTTCTGCCATGCGAAGTCCAGGTCGAGCAGCTTGCGGGAGTCGTACGGCGGCACGAAGCCGACATCGCCGCCCGCCTCTTGCAACTTCGGCAGCGGCCGACTTCCCATCACGCGGTACAGCGGCTCGCCCTTCGTGATGTGAACCGGGCGGTTCGTCTTGTCCTTGAACATCGCGTGATGATCGACGCCGAGCAGGTGGAACATCGTGGCGGTGAAATCGTGCGGGCGGATCGGATCGGCCACGGGCATCGCGCCGTTCTTGTCGCTGGCACCGAGCACGGCCCCGCCCGCGATTCCGGCTCCGGCCAGCGCCATGCTGAACACGCGGCCCCAGTGGTCGCGGCCGCCCACGGCATTGATCCGCGGCGTGCGACCGAATTCACCCACCGCCACGACCAACGTTTCCTCCAGCAAACCGCGCTGCGAAAGATCTTCGATCAACGCGGGGAACGTGACATCGAACTGCGGGCAGAGGCAATCCTGGAGCCGATCCGCGTTGCCGGCGTGCGTGTCCCACATCGGGTTGTCCACGGCGTCGTCGCCACCTTCGCGCGGCCAGTTCACGTGCACGAGCCGCACACCCGCTTCGATCAGCCGGCGCGCGAGCAGCACGCTTTGGCCCCACGAGTGCCGGCCGTAGCGGTCGCGGGTGGCCTCGGTCTCTCGCTTCAAATCGAACGCTTCCCGCGCCTTGCCGCTCGTCACCAAATCGAAGGCATGATGGCTGAGCCGGTCCCAGGCTTCGCGCGACCCGCCGGAGTCACTCAGCTTGCGATGGCGGTCCAACTGTTCGAGCAAGTCGTGGCGACGGTCGAACCGCGCCAACGAGATGTCCGGCGGCAGGCTCACGCCTTCAATCCGATAATCGGAATCGGCCGGGTCGCCGACAAAGCGTTCGGGCTCCCACTGCTTGCCGAGGAAACCCGCGGTCTGGCCCGCCGGCGTGACATTGTCGTTCAACCGCATCACATCCGGAATCCACACGCTCGTGAGCGCGGGCATCCGTTCGCTCGGCTTCACCATCTTGAGCACGCTGCCGATGTACGGCCAATCGCTCGGCTTGATCTGCCGGGCCGAACCGGGGCCGTACGGGTATCCGGTGAGAATCCAGTAGCCGCTCACGTCGTGGTTGTCGTCGTCCGTGTGCATCGAGCGGATGACGGCCATCTTGTGGGCGATGCGAGCGGTGCGCGGCAGCAGTTCACAGAACTGCGTGCCGGGCACGGTCGTGTGAATCGGCTTGAACGGCCCTCGAATTTCGGCCGGTGCGTCGGGCTTGGGGTCGAACGTCTCGTGTTGCGGCGGGCCGCCCTGAAGCCAGAGAAAGATGACGTTCTTCGCTTTGCCGAACGTGTCCGCACCGAGTTTGGAAGCGAGCGCGAGGGCGGGCGCGGACTGCTGATTGGCACGAAGCAAGGCGGGAAGGGAAAGGCCGCACATGCTCAGGCCGCCGACGCGAAGCCATTCGCGACGATTGGACAGATGAGAGTCGTGCAGGGAGAGCATGTTCGAGCTCCGCGACGCGGACACAGGCGGAGCCCGATTATCGGCTTCGCTGCAGGAAATTGCCAGCGAACTCCGTGCAATCCGCGCCGCGATCTGGTTTAATGACAGTCCGCTGATTCGCGGCGTTCTCTTGGAGCCGCCATGCCGATTCGTTGCCTCGCAATCGCGGTGATGCTCGCGTTCGCACTCCCGGTTCCGGCCGCGGAGAAGGTCGATTTCGCGCGCGACATCCGGCCGATCCTTTCGAACGCCTGCTACAAGTGCCACGGGCCCGCGGTTCAAAAGGCGAAGCTCCGGCTGGATACACGCGACGGCGCGATGAAGAACAACGCCATCGTGCCGGGCAAACCCGCGGCGAGCGCGATCCTCGAGCGCATTTGCGATGCGGACAACGAGACGCGGATGCCGCCGGCCGACTCCGGCGACCGCCTCACGAATCAACAGATCGAAAAGTTGAAGGCTTGGATCGAACAGGGTGCCGAGTACCCGCCTCACTGGGCGTTCATCCCCGTGAAGCGGCCCGCAACACCCCGATCCAAGTTCGCGAACCCCATCGATGCCTTCATCCACGAGAAGCTCAGCGACAACGCACTGTCACTGAGTCCGGAGGCGGACAAGTCCACACTGATCCGGCGGGTCAGCCTCGATCTCACGGGGTTGCTGCCAAGCCCGAAGGAAGTCGAAGATTTCCTCAAAGACGAATCTCCGAACGCCTACGAGAAGGTGGTGGATCGGCTGCTCGCGTCGCCGCATTACGGCGAGCGGCAGGCCCGGCACTGGCTCGACCTCGCCCGCTACGCGGACTCCAACGGCTACACCATCGACGGCGCCCGCAGCATCTGGCCGTACCGCGACTGGGTCATCAAGGCGTTGAACCAAGACCTGCCGTTCGACCAGTTCACAACGTGGCAACTCGCCGGCGACTTGCTGCCGAACGCGACGCTGGACCAGAAGATCGCCACCGGCTTCCACCGCAACACGTCGTTCAACGAAGAAGGCGGCACCGACGCGGAGCAGTTCCGCGTCGAGCGCACCGTCGATCGCGCGAACACGACCGGTGCCGTGTGGCTCGGCCTGACAGTCGGTTGCTGCCAGTGCCACGACCACAAGTACGACCCGCTCTCTCAGACGGATTACTACCGCCTCTATGCGTTCTTCAACTCCTGCGACGAACCGACGATGCCGGTCGGTGGCAACCCGAAGATCGAGGAGACGATCGCGAAGTTGAACCAGATGGAGTTCTGGCTCCAGAAGAACGGCGGCAGCCGCGAGGACATCGAAGCGATCCGCAAGGAAGTGAAGAAGGTGCAGGGTGGCGTGCCCACGACTCTTGTGATGAAGGAGCGCCCGAAGGGCCGCGAGACGCACATTCAACTCCGGGGCGACTTCCTGCGCAAGGGCGCGTTAGTGAGTGCGGGTTATCCCGCAGCGGTTTCGGCCCCGGGAACCGCTGTCGCCGGGCTTTCGAGATTGGATCTGTCCAAGTGGCTCTGTTCACCGGAGAACCCACTGACCAGCCGAGTCACTGTGAACCGCGAATGGCAGAAGTTCTTCGGGAAGGGTCTGGTCGAAACCGAGAACGACTTCGGCATCCAAGGCAGCTACCCGACTCACCCCGAACTTCTGGACTGGCTCGCCGCGGAGTTTATGACACCCACAAAGCCCACGGACGGCCGTCCGTGGGCACTCAAACGCCTCCACAAACTGCTCGTGACCTCTGCCACGTACAAGCAGTCCTCCATGCTTCGTTCCGATCTCGCGAAGGCCGACCCCACCAACAAGTTGCTCGGCCGGCAGAACCGGTTGCGCCTCGAAGCGGAGAACATCCGCGATGTGTCGCTCGTGGCCAGCGGGTTGTTCAGCCCGAAGATCGGCGGGCCGGGCGTGTTCCCGCCGCAGCCGAAGGAAGTGTTCCTGTTCACGCAGAGCAATCACAAGTGGGAGGAGAGCAAGGGGCCGGACCGCTATCGCCGTGGGATGTACACGCACATCTGGCGGCAGAGCCAGCACCCGCTGCTCACCACCTTCGACGCCTCAGACGCCCAGACGCCGTGCACGCGCCGCAACCGCAGCAATACGCCGCTGCAGGCGCTGCACCTGGCGAATGACCCGGTGTTCGTTGAACTCGCGGATGGTCTCGGCAAGCGCATCGAGAAGGACGGCCCGGCGGACGACGCGGGCAAGGTGCGGTTCGCGTATCGAATCTGTTTCGCGCGCGACCCCTCAACCGCGGAGGCGGCACGACTGCTGGCCTACTTCGACTCCCAAAAGAAGTGGTCCGCCGTGGCGCGGGTGCTGATGAACCTGGACGAGTTCATCACGCGGGAGTGAACATGGATATTCCGCCCCCCGAAGACCAGAGCCCGAAGGCGAAACTGGTCCGGAACATCCGCGAGATCGGCCGCCGCGTCGTCCGCGGGACGGCGGCGGGCGAGAACCGCTCTGTCACTTGGCATCTCATTTTGCGAATCGTGTCGATCATTCTGTCGTCTCTCGGCAGCGTCGGCGTGATTGTGGACAAGGCCTCGAACAACCTGCCGGGTGAAGTCGGATGGGCGTTCTGGGGGTCCGTGATCCTGCTGATCTTCGGAGTCCTGTCTCAGATCGCGAATGAGTTCCAAATCGCACAGTTGGCCATGGATTCACGTTCGCTGGCGGAACGCTCCGCGTTGTGTGAAACGCAACTGGAGAATATCCTGATTGTCGAGGATCCCCGTCAGCCCGTGGTGGACTTGTTGATCGCGATCAGCAATGTGTTCGCGAGCGAGAAGTACAATCGGGTGCTGCCGCGAATGACGCCGGAGATGGAGCGGACCGCCGAATCGCTCGCCAACTCGATGGTGGAGCGATATGGCGGAAACTGGAATCTTCCGAAGCGACCGCAGCGGCCCAAAGGAAAATCAGGAGTCGACTCATGAACGCCTACGCGGCCGATCAGCAGGACGCCATCGATTACGACCCGCCCTTCGCGACGAACGTCCAAGGTCGGCTGTACGCGAGGTTCCGACTCGGGCCCGACAAGACGCCGGAGTACGAATCCGATCCCGATGGCCTGCGTCATTTTCCGATCCACGTCCATCTGCACTCCCCCCGAGCAGCGGACATCCGCGAGGTCCAATACATCATGGACGATCCGTCGTACGACGATCCCAAGGGTCGATCGACGGACCGCGCGAACGACTTTCGCGAGGAAGTCTGGAGCTACGGCGAAGTCCCGGTGATCGTCCGCGTGAAGATCGGCGAGAACACTTACGAGCAGCGGGCGTGGCTGTCGCAGATGCTCGAGAACGGCTACCCGACCGGTGCCCCGGCGATCCAAGCCGCAATCCAGCGGATCAAGGTGAACTGAAGTGGGAAACGATCAACGATTGCTGTTTGAAACCCGCCGGCACTTCTTCCGCGACTGCGCGGTCGGCGTCGGTTCCATGGCGTTCTCCGCGATGCTCGCCAAGGGCGAGCGTAAGGACCCGCTGGCGCCGAAGAAGCCGCACTTCGCCGCGAAGGCCAAGGCCGTCATCTATCTGTTCATGGCCGGAGCCCCGAGCCAACTCGAACTCTTCGAACCGAAACCGGAACTGAACAAACTCTCCGGTCAGAAGGTGCCCGAGAGCTTCACGCAGGGCAAGCGGTTCGCCTTCATCAAGGGCGATGCCAAGCTCCTCGGATCGGTCCGCAAGTTCAAGCAGCACGGCCAGTGCGGCATGCACCTGAGCGAACTACTGCCGCACACCCGCGAAGTGGTGGACGACATCTGCTGGTTGCGCGGCATGAAGACGGACGTGTTCAATCACGGGCCGGCGAAGTGCTTCATCAACACGGGTTCGCCGCAGTTCGGCCGGCCGAGCATGGGTGCGTGGGCCCCGTCCGGCCTGGGCAGCGAGTCGGACAGTTTGCCGGGGTTCGTGGTGCTGCAGAGCGGCCCGCGCGGTCCGCGCGGCGGCGCGGCCCTGTATGGTTCCGGGTTCCTGCCCAGCGTGTATCAGGGCGTGCCGTTCCTGAAGGGGGCCAGCCCGATCCTCGACCTCGCACCGCCGCCGGGAGTCGATGCGAAGAAACAGGGCGAGTTCACCGATGCCGTGAAAGACCTGAACAAGCTCCGGCTCGAAGCGACCGGCGACCCCGAGATCGAAACGCGGATCGCGGCATACGAGATGGCCTACCGCATGCAGTCCGCCGCGCCCGAACTCATGGACCTCTCGAAGGAGCCGATGAAGGTTCTCGACATGTACGGGGTGAAGCCGGGGCAGCCGAGCTTCGGTGCGAACTGCCTCATGGCGCGGCGGCTGGTCGAACGCGGCGTCCGCTTTATTCAGCTTTACCACACCGACTGGGACCACCACGGCGGCTCATTGGACCTCACCAAGCCGCTCGACCAGATCTGCAAGGAGACCGACCAGCCCGCGGCCGCGCTGATCAAGGATCTGAAGCGGACAGGCCTGCTGGACAGCACGATCGTGATCTGGGGCGGCGAGTTCGGCCGCACGCCGATGGGCGAGAGCCGCGAGACGATCGGCCGCGACCATCATCCGGACGCGTTCACCATGTGGGTGGCCGGCGGCGGCTTCAAACCCGGAATGGTGTTTGGGAAGACCGACGAGATCGGGTATAACGTGACGGAGAATCCGGTTCACGTTCACGACCTGCAAGCGACGATCTTGAACCAGTTGGGATTCGACCACACCCGCCTGACCTACCGATTCCAAGGCCGCGACTACCGCCTGACCGACGTTCACGGCAAGGTTGTGAAAGAGATACTCGTGTAACACTGGAACCGTGAAATGCTTCGCTCCTTCATTACGATCAATGTCTTCTTCATCACAACCATGCATGCGGTTGCAGAACCGGTGCCGGTTGCAAACAAGGAGCGGGGGTACAAGTTTCTCCTACCCGAAGGTTTTGAACGCGATCCTTCGGTCAATGAGACTGAGATTGCGAGCCCAACGACGAAGGCTACGCTGATATGGGTCTTCAGGCGCGCTACGGCGAACGGAGAGATAACGGTCTCCGTCCTTGAGTACAGCCACCTCATGAGAAAAGATGAGATTGGCGACTTGAAGAAGGTCCAGGGAGAATACCCGAGCGGAACGATACTGCTTCGAAAGTGGAAGCAAGCCGAGCTCAAGGTCATTCGAAATGTTGAGACCGATGCAGGTGGCACAATAGTAACCTACATGTGTCCGCTGCCATTAGATCCTTCGGCCATCATGGTACTGGTGCGTGGCGCCCCGAAGGATGAAGATGACATTGACAACACAGCGAAGAGAATATTCGAAACCCTTGAAGGCCAAGAGCGTTGGGACAGTCCCAAAGCCCGAGGCATCCTCGACATGCTTCTGGACCAGAGGCCGAGTTGCTGCCATGGGGTTGTCTTGATCGGTATTGTCTATTTGATCACTCGTTGGGTCAGAAGGAAGAGGAAACCTATGCTTGCGATCCCCGTATCGCGAGGCAAAGATTCCGGACGAAATTCATCTTCACCAGATACAAGCCAGAGCGAGAGTGCACCAAAGCCATCTGACGTAAGACTGGAAGTGATTCAGGTGGAGCACATGCTTGCCACTGAACTGTGCGCAGTACTCGATCGCGTGTTCAAAGGTACCGCGACGATTACCCCCGAGCCGCAGACCAATTCGCTGATCATACGCGCCAGTGAAGGCACACTGGAGGAGATGAAGGCGTTGATGAAGAAACTCGACAAAGGCACTACACAGTGACCATGCCAGCTTGACAATAGAATGGCGAGAATCAACCTCAGCACGCGCACTTGCAATGATCGAGTCAAGAGTCCTCAATGGCTTCGAGATCGTCGTCGCCGACATGGTCGGCTTGACCATCGTTCCATTGAACCCATGTGGAGAAAACGCAACCGCCATCTGAAGTTGTCGGATCCTCACGCACGACCCCTGTGCGACCTGTGGAAAGCTGACGGACAGACGTGCCAAGTTTGTATTTCATGAGTGACTCCTGTGTTGGGCTCCACTGTCTAAGGCTAACCGATGGTAGACTATCGGCACAAGGTTTCACGCTGAGAATAAATCACTTGAGGAGCCTGCGCCATGCTCCGTATTCTGGGTCATCCATCATCCGCCGCTGGTCCCACGCGGCGCGATCTGCTTCGCGCCGGGGCGCTCACCACGCTTGCGCCGTTCGCCAACGCCTCTCCGGACTCCCGTCCGGGGCTCGGAAAGGCACGTCACGTCATCCTGCTCGACCTGTTCGGCGGGCCGTCGCACATCGACACCTTCGATTGCAAACCGGACGCGCCGGACGGCATCCGCGGCGAGTTCAAGACCATCCCCACCGTGCTGCCCGGCTACCGCGTCTGCGAACATCAGCCGATGCTCGCGTCGCGGCTGAACAAGATGGCGGTCGTGCGGAGCGTCACGCACAAGTACAATTCGCACAACCCGTACGGCGTGATGACTGGCTACGACGGCGGCCACGACCAGACCGATTACTTCTCGAAGCCGACGAACCACCCGAGCGTGCCGAGCGTGTGCCAGTACTTCGGCGTCGGCCGCGGCAAGGAATTGCCCGGCTACGTGATGCTGCCCGCGCTGCCGGGGTACACGCAGGGGCTGCACCGCGCCGGCCCGTACGGCGGCTACCTCGGCCCGCGCTGGGATCCGGTGTTCAGCACCGCGGACGGACACGCCAACGACAAGATCGCGGAAGACAAGAACTTCTACAGCGCGGACATCGTGCCAGGCGGCGAGCCGAAGTTACCGAAGCTGGAGGGAGCGATCACACTCGACGCACTCAATTCGCGTCGCAGCCTCGTGCAGCAGTTGGAAGCGAACTCGGCATTGATCGACACGGTGAGCCACGGCGTGCGCCGCGACGCCGCGTTCGACCTGCTCTGCTCGCCGAAGGCGAAGACCGCGTTCGATCTCTCACTGGAACCGCAGAAGCTCCGTGAACGCTACGGAAAGGATCTCTTTGGTTCGAGCGTGCTGCTCGCTCGGCGGCTGGTCGAAGCCGGCGTCACATTCGTCACCATTCACACCGAGGCGCGGCCGAACGGCCACTGGGACACGCACGAGAACAACTTCAACATGTTGAAGAAGCTCCTGCTGCCGTTCCTGGACCGCGCCGTTTCCGCCCTACTGGATGATCTCGCGGATCGCGGGCTGCTCGACAGTACGCTCGTCGTGGTGACCGGAGACATGGGCCGCAGCCCGCGCGTGAACGGCAAGGCCGGCCGCGACCACTGGCCGCAATGCGGCTTCGCCCTCTTCGCCGGCGGCGGCACCAAGGGCGGCGTCGTCCACGGTGCCACGGACAAGATCGCCGGCTTCCCCACGGACCACCCGGTGAGTGCGGGCGACCTCGTGTCCACCGTGTATCACTTGGTTGGCGTCGACCCCGAGGCCACCGTACCGGACCACACCAACCGGCCGACGCACATCTCCCACGGCGGCCGACCGATCCAAGGAATACTTGCGTGACTCGATTCGCCTTTCTCGCCGTTGCCTTCGCGCTGCCGGCGCCGCTGTTCGGCCAAGGTACGAAGGCGGACTACGACCGCGCGCTGAGCTATCGACAGAAGTGGGGCAACAAGGTTTACAAAACCAAGGTCGATGCGACGTGGTTCGACAACGGGGACAAGTTCTGGTACCGCAACGACCTCGCCGGCGGGAAGAAGGAGTTCGTGATCGTCGATGCCGTGAAGGGCACGCGCGAAGTGGTGGCCGAAGACAAACTGCCGAAGGACAAGATCGAGTGGCCGAAGGACGAGGAGAAGCGCGATCGCGGCTCCAACCCCGATTCGCCGGACGGAGCGCACACCGCGTTCATCAAGGACTTCAACGTCTGGCTGCGGGACCGCAAGACGAAGGAGGAATCCGCGCTCACCACGAACGGACGCGACGACAATTCGTATGGCCGCGTGTTCTGGTCGCCGGATTCGAAGCGACTCGTCGCCATCCGCACGAAGGCCGGCGGCGATCGCAAAGTGACGATCGTCGAATCGTCGCCGCGAGATCAGCTTCAACCAAAGACACTCACTTACAACTATCTCAAGCCCGGTGACAAGATCCCGCTCGACCGGCCGCACCTCTTCGACATCGAGAAGAAAACCGAGATCTCCACATCGGACGAACTGTTCCCGAACCCGTGGTCGATCTCTCGGCACCATTGGACGCCGGACTCGAAGCGGTTCCTCTTCCTGTACAACCAGCGCGGCCACGGCACCATGCGCGTGATCGCGCTGGACGCGACAAGCGGCAAGGCCGAAGCCGTCGTCAACGAAGAGACCAAGTCGTTCTTCGATTACACGAACAAGACGTACCTGCGGTATCTCGACGAGTCGAACGAACTGATTTGGATGAGCGAACGCAGCGGGTGGAATCACCTCTACCGCATCGACATGACTACGGGGAAGGTGAAGAACCCGATCACAAAGGGCGAATGGATCGTCCGCGGCGTCGATCGCTTCGATGAAAAGTCCGGCGAGTTCACGCTCCGCGTCCTCGGCGTGCACAAGGGGCAGGACCCGTATCAGGTTCACCTCGCCAAGGTGAAGCTGGACGGCAGCGGGTTCAAAGTGATCACCGAGGGCGACGGCACCCATGCGTGGGCGTTCTCCCCGGATCGCCGCTTCATGATCGACACGTACTCCCGGCCCGATTTGCCGTACATCACCGAGCTTCGTCGTACCTCGGACGGCAAGAAGGTGTGCGACCTGGAGATGGCGGAAATCTCCGCGTGGAAGCAGGCCGGCGGCGTGATGCCGGAGCCGTTCGTCGCCAAGGGCCGCGACGGCAAGACCGACATCTACGGCCTCGTGTTTCGCCCTTCGAACTTCGACCCGAAGAAGACGTACCGCGTGATCGAGTACATCTACGCCGGCCCGCACGATCATCACGTCATCAAGCGGTTCAGTTCCGCCCACTACGAGCAGCAGATGGCCGAACTCGGCTTCATCGTGGTGAAGATCGACGGCATGGGCACGAACTGGCGAAGCAAAGCCTTCCACGACGTGTGCTGGAAGAACATCGGCGACGCGGGCTTCCCGGACCGCATCGCGTGGATCAAAGCCGCGGCAGCGAAGTTCAAGGAGATGGACATCGCGAAGGGCGTGGGCATTTTCGGCGGCTCGGCGGGCGGACAGAACACCGTGCGCGCCATGACCGAGTACCCGGACTTCTACATATGCGGGGTCTCAGATTGCGGCTGTCACGACAACCGCATGGACAAGATCTGGTGGAACGAGATGTGGATGGGATGGCCGGTCGGCCCGCATTACGCCGAGCAATCGAACGTCACCAACGCCCACAAGATCACCGGCAAGCTGATGCTCGTGGTCGGCGAACTGGATCGCAACGTGGACCCCGCGAGCACCATGCAGGTGGTGAACGCGCTGATCAAAGCGAACCGCGACTTCGAACTGCTGGTCGTCCCCGGCGGCGGCCACGGCTCGGCCGAGCCGCCGTACGGGAATCGAAGACGAATGGATTTCTTCGTGCGGAATCTTCTTGGTGTGGAACCGCGGGCCAACTGACAATCAATGGGACGAATGCGTCCCATACGACCTATTCGTCCCATTGATGGATTGGAGCGCTGCCATGCTCTCGTTCTGCGATTCAACCCGCTTCGGCCGCCGCGAGTTCCTCCGCGTCGGCGGGCTCGGACTCGGCGGCCTTTCACTGCCGCAACTGTACGGCGGCACGAAACTCTCCGACGGCGGCAAGCCGCTTACGGACAAGTCCGTCATCTTCCTGTTCCTCCACGGCGGGCCGAGCCAGATCGAGACGTTCGATCCGAAGATGACTTCGCCCGCCGAGATTCGCTCCGCCACCGGCGAACGGAAGACATCCATCCCCGGCGTCACATTCGGCGGCACGTTCCCGAAGCTCGCCAAGCTCGCGGACAAGTTCACCGTCGTGCGGTCGTTCACCACCGGCGATGCGAACCACGACATCAAGCCGGTCGTGGGGAAGGATTCGTTCGGGGCGAACCTCGGCGCGGCGTACGCGTCGGTCGCCGGCGGCAACCACCCGGACACGGGGATGCCGCTGAACGTGCTGCTTTTCCCGCGGGCCGTGGAGCCGAAATCGGAGCCGGGACAGACGGGCTTCGGCCGGTTCAACTCGCACGGGCCGTTCGGCACTGCCGCGATCCCATTCCAGCCGGACGGCGACGGCAGCCTCAAGAAGGACATGAAGCTCGCGCTGCCGATGGAGAAGTTGGACGACCGCAAGCTGCTGCTCGCGCGTCTCGACCGCGCCAAACTCTCGATGGAATCCGCGGACGGCCTCGATTCCACCCGCGAGAAGGCGTTCTCCGTACTGCTCGGCGGCGTCGGCGACGCCTTCGACCTCGCCAAGGAAGACCCGAAAATCGTCGCCAAGTACGACACGCAACCGCTCATGAACGTCGAGAAGATCGACAAGAAGTGGAACAACTGGAAGATGTACCGCGACAACACGGTGACGATGGGCAAGCTGCTGCTCCTCGCCCGGCGCCTGTGCGAACGCGGAGCCGGATTCGTCACCGTCACCACCAACTTCGTGTGGGATATGCATGCCGATTCGAACAACGCGCCGATGGTCGAAGGCATGGGTTACATGGCCCCGTCGCTGGACCACGCGGTGAGCACGTTCATCGAGGACGTGCGGCAGCGCGGATTGGAGGACAAGATCCTGCTCGTGGTGTGCGGGGAGATGGGCCGCACGCCGCGGATCAACGGCAAGGGGGGTCGCGACCACTGGGGCGGTTCCGCCCCGCTCCTGCTCCACGGCGGCGGGTTGAAGATGGGCCAGGTGATCGGCCAATCGACGAAGGACGCCGGCATGCCCGCCACCGAACCGGTGAAGAACAAGCACCTCATCAGCACCGTGATGCACACGCTGTTCGATGTCGGCAAGTTGCGTGTGACCCGCGGCGTCAGTCGCGAGATGCTCGCGCTCACCGATCACGATCCGATTCCCGGCCTGCACGGGTGACGGAACCGACAGAAACTAACCTTGGAGATGAGATGAGCGGCGTGATTTATCTGATGCAAGACGATGGGGGTGGACTACTGGAGATGCGGGAAGCGGCATATGATTCGGAGGCGGTTCTCCAGTCGCTGCTTGCAAAGTACCCGAATCTCTTGGCCGGCGAGCAAATGGACTCCGCCGCGCCGCGGAAGTGGCTCTTGGTTTCGCAAGAAATGGCCGTCCCATCTGCAGAGGACGGAAGCGGTCGCGGGTATCTCGATCATCTCTTCCTCGACCAAGACGCGATTCCGACGTTGATCGAGGTCAAGAGAAGCACCGACACCCGCATTCGCCGCGAGGTCGTTGGTCAGATGATGGACTACGCCGCCAACGCGGTCGTGTATTGGCGGGTGGATGTTCTTCAGGAAAGTTTTAAGAACGGTGTAGGGATGAACGAAGGGATCCGGAAATCGTACTCGCCGAGCATCTCGGGCCGGGTGGGGTGACGGAGGAATTTTGGCAGCGAGCGAAAACAAATCTCCAAACGGGACGCATCCGACTTGTCTTCGTAGCCGACGAGATACCACAGCAGTTGTTGCGTGTCATCGAGTTCCTCAATGGTCAGATGGAAACTGCCGAAGTCTTCGCCGTCGAGGTCAAAAAGTTCGAAGGACAGGGGCATGTGACACTCGTGCCTCGCTTGCTTGGACAGACAGCCGGTGCCGAGCAGAAAAAGTCCGCGGGTCGGGCTTTGAAACGCCAATGGGATGAAGACTCGTTCTTTCAGACGCTTGCCGAGCGACGGCCTCCCGAGGATGTCCTCGCTGCGCGTGCCATCTTCGACTGGGGCCTTCGCAACGGGTTGAGGATGGCTTGGGGCACCGGCACCGAAAACGGCTCGTTCACTCCAACACTCGATCACGAAACATGGCACTCGATCGTAGTTGTTTACACCTCCAACACGGTCGAGATTCAGTTTCAGCACATGGTGTCGAAACGGCCGTTCGGCGATGAACCCAAACGCCGCGAGCTGTTCGAACGATTCAATCGAGTGCCCGGCATTAGTCTTTCGGCTGACCGACTCTCGAAGCGGCCCAGTTTTCCACTGACAGTGCTGCGCGAGCCTGCCTCGTTGAATGCGTTTCTTGGCGTGCTCGATTGGTACGTCGCGGAGGTTCGCGCGACGTAGGCGGTCGCGACCACTGGGGCGGCTCCGCCCCGCTCCTGCTCCACGGCGGCGGGTTGAAGATGGGCCAGGTGATCGGCCAATCGACGAAGGACGCCGGCATGCCCGCCACCGAACCGGTGAAGAACAAGCACCTCATCAGCACCGTGATGCACACGCTGTTCGATGTCGGCAAGTTGCGCGTGACCCGCGGCGTCAGTCGCGAGATGCTCGCGCTCACCGATCACGATCCGATTCCCGGCCTGCACGGGTGACGGCCGGTTCGTATCGTTCACTTCATGCCAAAGACTCATCTGGTCACCGGTGCGACGGGGTTCGTCGGGTCGCACGTCGCCGAGGCGTTGGTCGCACGCGGCGATGCCGTTCGCACCATCGCCCGGCCCGGCAGCGACACGCGGCTTCTGGATAAACTCGGCGTCGCCGTCGTACGAGGCGACCTCACCGATGCCGCGGCGATCAAACAGGCTTGCAACGGAATTGATGTCGTGATTCATTGCGGAGCGAAGGTCGGCGATTGGGGGCCGGTCGAAGACTACCGCAAGGTGAACGTCGAAGGTCTGCGATTGCTCCTGGACGCGGTCGTGAAGACGCCGTTGCAACGCTTCGTGCTTGTGAGTTCACTCGGGGTGTATGCCGCTCGGCACCACTACGGCACGGACGAGACCGAGCCGCTGCCCGACCACCATATCGACGGCTACACGCAGTCGAAAGTCGAAGCCGAGAGGCTCGCGCTCGAGTACCACCGCAAGCAGAACGTACCGGTGGCGGTGCTGCGGCCGGGGTTCATTTACGGCCCGCGTGACCGCTCCGTGCTGCCCCGCATCGCCACTCGGCTGAAAGAACGCAGCGTCATCTACATCGCGCGCGGCCGCTACGCCCTGAACACCACATACGTTTCAAATTTGGTCGACGCCATCCTCTTGGCCGTGGATCATCCCGCGGCAGTCGGCGAAGTGTTCAACATCACGGACGGCGAGTTCGTGAGCAAGCGGCAGTTCTTCGAGGCTGTGGCGGACGGCACGGGCATGCCGCGACCACGGGGCAGCGTGCCGGTGTGGCTGGCGCGGTTCGTGGCGAACTGGCGCGAGAGCGTGTTCCGCCGGAAGAACAAGCCGCACCCGCCGCGGGCCACGCAGGCCCAACTCAAGTTCGCGGGCCTGAACTTGGACTTCTCGATCGCGAAGGCCCGCACGAAACTGGGCTACGAGCCCAAGGTGAACTTCACCGAAGGGATGCGTCGCGCCCTCGAGTGGTTTCGAGCGACAAAAGACGAACCGGCGAAATGACATCGCCGGTTCGGCATCGACTTCACTTCAACAGTTCGATGCGGAAGATCAGCGTGGAGCCGGCGGGGATCTTGCCGACGGCGCGATCGCCGTACGCCAGCTTCGACGGGATCTTCAGCACGCGGGTGCCGCCCGGCTTCATTCCGGGAACGCCCTCCTGCCAGCCCTTGATCACTTGGTCCAGACCGAACTCGATCGGTTCACCGCGCTTCACGCTGGAATCGAAGATCGTCTCGTCCTTGTCCGTGAGCCAGCCGGTGTAGTGAACCTTCACTTCGGCACCCGGCTTCACCGCATCGCCCTTCCCTTCCACTTCGTCCCACACTTCGAGGCCGGAGTCCCGCTTCTTCCATTCCTTGGAGTCGAGCGGCGGCCGCTTCAGCTTGTCCACTTTCTTCTCCTTCTCATCGGGCACCGGGGCACCGGTCGCGGACTGAAACGCGGCCAGGAACATCCCGACCGCCAGTGCGAATCCACAGATCGAACGCATCGTCGTTCTCCGTTCGGGGTCGTCGCGCGGGGCGCGCGGCGACGCGGCTGACATTCTACGCGAACGGCCTCTCAAAGGATCGCTTGGATCGGCGTGCCGCGAGTGAGGGGCATGGGGCGGCCTTCGGCATCGCGGACCTCCGTGTCCGGCGAGTAGCCGAGACAGTGGAACATCGTGGCGATCAAGTCCGCAGCCTGCACGCGGCCGTCCGCGGGGTACGCCCCGTTCTTGTCGGACGATCCGTACACGGTGCCGCCGCGAATGCCGCCGCCGGCCATCGCGAGCGAGAACACGTGGCCCCAATGATCGCGACCGCCGTTGCCGTTGAAGCGCGGCGTGCGGCCGAACTCGCCGAACCACACCACGAGCGTTTCCTCCAGCAGGCCGCGCGAATCGAGATCCTGCACCAATACCGAGAACGCGCGATCCATCATCGGCATCAAGAACCGCTTCGCCGAGTCGTTATGTTTGGCGTGAGTGTCCCACCCGCCTTGGTTCTCCAGGTTCGGAATGCGGGTCCAGTTGATTTGCACGAGTGAGACGCCGGCTTCGACCAGCCTGCGCGCGAGCAGGCAGCTTTGGGCGAAGCGACTCTTTCCGTAGCTTTCGCGGACCTTCTCCGGCTCGCGGTTCAGTTCAAACGCCGACCGCGCCGCCCCGGACGACACCAGTTCGAACGCCTTCTGTGTGCTGTTCTCGAAACGGTCGAAGGCCCCACTGCTGCGGGCCGTGTCCAAATGATGATCGATTTGGTCCCGGAGCGTGCGGCGTTCCGTCACCCGCAGCGGCGGCACGTAATCCGGCGGATCGAGCGCGTCGATCTTGAACCGCGGGCTGGACGGATCGCAGTGGATGAGCCACGGATCGAACTTTCGGCCGAGCAAACCGGCGTCCTGCCCCGGCCAAGGGAAGTTGCCGTCGTTCCAGATGTGCTCGGGAATCGCGACAGCGGACGGAAGCCCGCCGGTCGCCGGCTTGAGATAACGAACCAAGGCCCCGACATTCGGCTGGTTGTTCGGCGGCTTCGGTGTCGCGCTCTCGACATTCCGCGGCGCGTGCGGCACGCCGGTAAGCATCTGGTAACCGCTGGAGGAATGGGCGTTGTCGTCCGTGCTCACGGCCCGGAGCACGGCGATCTTGTCCGTGAGCCCGGCCGTGAGCGGCATCAGTTCGCCGATGCGGAGGCCTGGGGTCTTCGTCGCGATGGAGCTGAATGGGCCTCGCACTTCCAGCGGCGCATTCGGCTTCGGATCCCATGTGTCGTGTTGCGACGGCCCGCCGAGCAGCCCGAAGATGATGACGGATTTCGCCCGGCCCTTCGGCCTCCCCGCCGCCAGTTGCGGCAAAGTCAAGCCGCCGAGGCCGACAGCCCCGAGTCGCAGCCATTCGCGGCGCGAGAGGGGATCACCCGGGGAGTGGATTCGCAGCATGGAGAGGGACCGTGGGGCGGGTCGCTGGCAGGAAATGCCATTGAACCCGATCCCCGCCCGAAAATCAACCACCAGCCGCAGGGGAGTCAATGGCGAGCACTTGGTCCAGGCGAGTGACGGTGAACACTTTGCGGACATCCGGCCGGATATTGGCGAGCGTGAGCCGGCCGCCGAACGCTCGAACCACTTGGTCGAGCCTTAACAGCAGGCTTAGTGCCATGCTCGCGAGGAAGTGGATGTTGGAGAGATCGACCCGCACATCGGGCCGGGGATTGCTCTCGACCGCGGACTGCAGCGCAAGACCGATGCTGTCGCTGTTCGCGGAATCGAGTTCGGACACGCCATCGAAGCGGATGAGCAGGCGGCTACCGGTTTCACTCATCGTAAACGGCGGCGGTGCGGCGGTGGCAGGCATGGGAATCCTCGGCTGGGCGACGATGTCCGGGGAGAACGGACGGCGGGTTGGAAATTGGACGCGGCGGGCCCGCAATTGGTTCCCAAAAATGTTTGACCATTGGCAGCAAGGAGTTACGCCGCCTCGGTCGCAAGGTCACGCATCGCGTCGCGGATGTGGCCGGCCTGCGGGACGCTGTTCGTCTCGTACACTTGGTTCATCCCGATGCCGGGCAGATGCTGGCCCATGAGCGTCCGCGGACGGACCGCCATATCGTAGAAATGCTCGTCCACCGCCCGCCTCAGCAGGTGCTCGCCGAAGTTCGTCACCTCCGTGTCTTCGTTCACCACGAGGAAGCGGCCAGTCTTCGCGATGCTCTTCGAAATCATGTCCCAGTCGTAGGGGAAGATGCTCCGCAGGTCGATGACGTCGAAGCTGTGACCCTCGCGGCGGAGATCGTCCGCGGCTTGGGCGCAGAGCGGCAGCGTGCGGCCGTAGCTCACCACCGTGGCGCTGTCGCCTTCTCGCACCAACTTCGCGACACCGATGGGCACGATGTGCTCTTCCAATTCAGGCCACTGCGGCTGCCATTGGCTGCGGTCGCCGATCGGAGCGTCGATGAGGCGGCTCAGCTCTTCGGAGTCGGCCGGCTCGCCGGGGATGAGTTGCTCGCCTTTCACGCGAAGCAGCGCCTTGGGCAAGAGTACCAGCACCGGATTCGGATCCTTGATGGCGGCGAGCACGAGGCCGTACGCGTCCAGCGCGTTGGACGGCATCACGATCTTCCACCCGGCGAGGCGACTGGCCCACGATTCAAAGCTGTGCGAGTGATACAGGCTGCCGCGGATTCCCGCGCCGTTCGGCGTCATCACCACGATGGGCATGTCATACCCGCCGGCGGACGCCCAACGCTGGTTGCCGGCCACCTTTAGCATGTCGAGCGAGTTGAGTGCGTAATCGCAGAACTGAATTTCGCAGACGGGTCGGCCGCCGGCGTAGGCGATGCCCATGGCGGTGCCGAGGATGCCGCGTTCATCGAGCGGCGAGTTCCACGCGGTCTTGAGGCCCTGCGTGGCGGTGAAGACGCCGCCGAGCGGCGGCCCGACGTCTTCTCCGAACACATCGGTGACGCCGAGGTGCGTCTCTCCGTAGTGCAAAGCCATGCGAACAGCTTGAACGAGCGTAGCCATGTGCGTCGCGGCTCAACTTTAATGGCTTGATGCCGCGGGGAGCCCAGTGTAATCCTGCGGATAAACGGCATCCACGTCGCTCGCCGCGTAGGTGAACCGCGGTACGTCGGCGGCCACGGGCGGCGGTTCGCTCATCGCGGCCACCACGGCGGCGTCGATCTCCGTCTTCGCGTCCTCTTTCATCTGGCGGACGGCGACGGCGTCGATGGCGCCGTCGTCGATCAACTTCTGCTCGAAACGGGCCAGCGGGTCGGACTCGTTCCAGTTCCGCTGGGCGCCGCTGGAAGACGAGTGGCCGTTCAGCCGACTCACCATGGCCTCCAGCAGATACGGTTTGCGCTCGCGGCGGCAGTGCCTCATGGCGCGGTCCAGGGCGTGCCACATGGCCACTGGGTCGTTGCCGTCCACCACGGCGTTCTCGATGCCGTATGGAATCGCGCGATCCGCCACGGAACGGTTCGCTGTCACGTCGCGGATGTCCGTGGAGATGGCGAAGCGATTGTTGGTCACGAGCATGAGCACGGGCAATTCATTGCCCGGCCGCGTGCTCCAGTTCAGGCACGATTCGAAGTCGCCCTCGGCGGTGCCGCCCTCGCCGCCGACCACGATCGTGATCCCTTCGCCGCCGTGCCGCTTCTGCATGAGCGCGGTGCCGGGCGCCATGGCGAACTGCACCTCGATCACGCTCGTCACCGGAACGACATTCCAATCGCGGATGCAGTAGTGCCCAACGAAGTTGCGGCCGCGCGAGTGCCGATCGGTGCCGCGCATGCCGAGTTGGCGGATGTGGTCGATCGGCGGCATGCCCATCGCGAGCATCACGCCGGCGTTGCGGTAGTGCAGGTGGAGGTAATCGTAGGCGGGGCCGAATCCGCGGTGAACTTGCAAGCCGAGGCAGACGTTGAACGCTTCCTCGCCCGGCCCGCCGATCCAGAAGTACGCCTCGCCGGACTTCGACATCTTGATGCCGCGGTCTTCGAGCGCCCGCGTGCGCACCATCTGGCGGAAAATGGTGAGCGCCAGTTCGACGGAAATGGCTTCCCGACCGCTGCGGATCGCGGCGACGGGGAGGGTGCCGGTTCGCCCCCGCCGCCCTCCACCACTTGCGATCTCGTCGTGCTCTCCACTGTTCAGGTCGGGCATCATGCACTCCTGACGGGGTGTGGAACCGTCGCTTCCAACGGCATTATAGGACACTCGTTTCGCGGTCGCTCGCCAGTCTGCCGTTCCCGGCCATTGCGGACAAGGCGTAAAAGCCGATTGCGACGCACAACAGGTATTGGAAGCCGAGCAGGACCGACGCATTCTCGGCGATTCCGCCCAGAAGCGCACCCGCCACGTTCGCGCCGAACACGCGGTCCGGCTGCGAGCTGCGGGCGAACGTTGTGGTGAAAATCACCCCCGCGAACACGATCGGAGCGAAGACCAAGAGGCACGAGAGAGAGATTTGAGCCGCTTCGCCCATCCCGAGCAACGTGTTCAGCGGGATGACAATGCCGAGCCCGGCGGCGAGAAACAAGCCGATGTAGTACGGTTCGAGTCGCTTTGGCTTGAACTTCGCCACAAAGAGGGTGCCTGCGAGGCTCATCACGAGGATGGCAGCGAACACCACGGTGTTCACCATCCACGTGCTGCCGAAGAGCAACGCCATTTGCACGACGGCCTTGGTCTCGACCAGCATGAACCCGGCGCCGAGGAAGAAGCTGCGGACGGCGAGGCCGGTTTCGTTAGCCGGACGCGCAAGCGACGGATCGGTTCGTGCCCGGAACACGAACCACAGCACGAAAGAGAGCGCGACCATGAGCGCCATGCCGCGCCACGTCACGAGCGGGATGCCGGGTTCCTTCACGTAGAGGAACGGCCAATCGTCCGTGGCCAAGGGCAATGAACCAAGCGGTTCCACTTCAATGGGCCGAATCTCAAGCCATGGTTTCGCCACCCATCGCGGATTGAGCGAGGCCGCGTCCGCGAGGGGCGGCTGCTCGGCGGGCAAGCCCGGAACCACCATGTCTGCACGGACCGGTACTTTTGCAACGAACGCTTCGCCGGCCGGTGTCGGTGCAGGCGGGCGGTCTCCGCGATAGCGGTAGGTCGTGGATCGGAAGATCAGCCGAAGCGGATCGAGAACGTCCTTCGCGCCGCAGAGGAAGACCGTGAACGCGTCCAGTTCGCTATCGCTAAGCTTGATCGCGGTGACGGGGTTGTCGCCGATCACGAACACGGCCGGCGGCGTGCCGAAGACTTGGCTCAGTTCCTGGTTCAACCGGCATGCGAGCCAGCCGTGGCGGAAGTAGTTGTACACCGCACACACCCCCGTCGGTTTCAGCACGCGGCGCGCGTCCTGGAACGATTCGAGCGTGAAGAGGTAGCTTTCGAGCCGCATGTTGCCCGAGCCGAGTTGCAGTACGAGAGAATCGACGAGCGCGAAAATCACGAGGTCGTACGTTTCGGCGGGCGAGCGCCGGAGGAAATTGCGACCGTCGTTCAGATGCACCCGCACCCGCGGATCGGCATACGGCTGATCCGGGTGGTGCTTCGCGCCGATGGCTTGGATCACGGGATCGATCTCGACCGCGTCCACGATCGCATCCGGGGGAAGCCACTGCAGTGCGCGGGAGACGTCGTTGCCGCTGCCGGCCCCGATGATCAGGATGCGTTTGAACGGAGACCACGCCGGCTTGCCGTTGGTGCCGGTGAGATCACGCTGCATGAGGTACGGGATGGCGTAGTTGGCATGTGGCGTCCACGGCACGCGGCCGCGCGGCTCGATGATCTGGTGGCCGACGAGATTGGTGCCGATCTCCCGCGTCGCATCGTGGTAGTCGATGCGGTAATACGGGGACCAGAACACATCGCGACTGTGGACACGGAAGAAGCCGGAGGTGACGCCGCTCAGCGCCACCATCGCGATGAGGAAGGCGATGATCGTACGCTTGCTCGGCGTCGGCGTCTCGACCCCGCGTAAGAGCAGCCATCCAAGAACGGCTGCAATCGTTCCGAACCAGACGATCGGCGGCAACGCCAAGTACGAACACGCGGCGAAGGAGCCGATACCCGCAAGGCTGCCGAGCAAATTCGCTCCATACGCCCGCGTCCGGCTCGACACGCGGTTGAACGCGCGACCCATCTCCTGCCCCGGCCCCACGAGGATCACCCCGATCAGCAGGAAGAACGCGCCGGCCAGCACTTCCACCGGGATACGGAACGGCAAATCGAGCGTGTCCCCGGCTTCGACGCCGAAGAAGATCACGTCCGGGTTCGAGCGGTCGCCCACGGCCACGATCTGCCCGAGGCGGCCGCGGTTGTTCTCCACTACGAGCCCGATCACAAGCCCGAGCACGATCCAGAGCGGTGTGCGGTTCAGGTAGCGCGTCGGATTCCGGGCCGCGAGGCAACCCACGGACATGCCCACGAAGCACGCGAGCAGCACGATGTTCGTGAAGAACGTGAGGAACATCACGTGCGACGGGAACCAACGGATGCACGCGAGTTCAAGGAACAGCACCAGCCACGAAATCACGAACAGGTCGAACGCGGGTCGATCGCGCATGGGGAAAGGTCGTCCGGAAAAAGGAACACGTGCGTGTCCGCGACGGCAGTCGCGAACACGCACGCGCGCGGAATCACGCGTTCGCGTTGTAGCCGATGAGATCCCAGCCCTTGCGGTACTCGCGGCGGATGAACTTGGCGGCCTCGGGCAGGTCCGTGGCCTTGCACCCTTCCCCGTCCCACGTGAACGGCTTGCCGGTGCGGATGGCCACGTTCCCGAGCAGGAACGCCGCGGTAAGCAGACCCGCGTAGTCGAAGTTGGAACGGGCCAGTTCCGGCTTGCCGGCCTTGATCGCCTCCACCCATTCCTTCTTCTGGCCGAAATCGCCTTGGTTGTTCTCGGGCAGGGTCTCCGGCTTGCCCGAAGCGTTGCCGCCGGTGCTGAAGTACACTTCCGCACCGTAATCGTTCGGCGAGTACGCGATGCCTTTGGAGCCGACCAGGATCGAGCCGCTATCCACGAGCTTGCCCTTCTTCAGTTGAAGAGCCTTCTCCACGAGTTCGCTCGGCGGCACGAGCTTCTGCCCGTCCTTCTTGCCTTCGTACCAGTGGAGCGTGACGGCGGGCATCTTGTCGCGGGCCGGGAACTCCAGCTTCACGTGGGCCGCGCTCGGGCAGGTCAGCGTGTTCACGCCTTCCGCCTCGGCGGACACCTTCGTCGGGTGGCCGAGTTTCAGGGCCATGAACGCCATGTTCGCGGTGTGGCAGGCCATGTCGCCGATCGCGCCGGTGCCGTAGTCCCAGAACCCGCGCCAGGCGAAGGGGTGGATGCCGCCCGCGTAGGGCCGATCCTGCGCCGGCCCGAGGAACGCGTCCCAGTTCACATGCTTCGGCACGTCGCCGGTCTTCGGCGGCTTCGCGTCCGTCACGGCCGGTGCCTGCGGCCAGATCGGGCGGTTCGTCCACACGTGGACTTCCGTCACGTCGCCGATCACGCCGGCCCGCACCATTTCAACCGCCTTGCGGAGGCCGTTCGCGGCGGTGCCTTGGTTGCCCATCTGCGTGCAGACGCCGTACTTCTTCGCCTCGGTGCGAAGCAGGTGCGCTTCGTACACGTCGTGCGTCAGCGGCTTCTGGCAGTACACGTGCTTCTTGTTGCGGATGGCGAGCAAGCTGGCCAATGCGTGCGTGTGGTCCGGCGTGGAGACGGTGAACGCGTCGATGGTCTTGAGGAGGCTCGTGTCGTCGAAGAGCTTGCGGAAGTCCGAGAAGGTCGCGGCCTTGGACCACTTCTTGGCCTTGTTGCCGAGGTTGTTCGCATCCACATCACAAAGTGCGACGACCTCCATGAGGCCGCTGGCGTCGTCGATGTCCGAGGAGCCCTTCCCGCCGACGCCGATGCCGGCGACGTGCAACTTCTCGTTGGCGTCCGCGATGCGGGCCGTGGAGAAGGCGGGGCTCGTGTACAGGTAGCCGAGCGAGGCGGCCGAGGCGGCGAGCGCTTGGCGGCGAGTGACGCGACGACTCATGGAGAGGCTCCGGAATCGAGTGTGGGATGGCCGTAGTGTATGCGGGAATCCCGAACCGATAAGATGCTCGGCAGGACTTTGCCATGCCGCATCTTGCACCGTTCGCTGTTCTCCCCGCCGAAGCCGGGCACACGCTCGCCAAGGTGCTGCGCTCGCGTCTTGGCGGCCCGTCGTGGACGGACGTGCGGAAGCTGATCGCCGCCCGCCGCGTGAAGATCGGCGACGCGATTTGTTCCGATGACGCCCGCCGGCTGAAGGAGAACGAAGTCGTCGTTCTCCTTGAACACCCGAAGCCGCTGCCGAAGGTCGCGCATCCGGAACGGCTCGTGGTGCGGCACTTGGACGAGCACGTGGTCGTGGTCGAGAAGCCGGCCGGGGTGAACACGGTACGGCACCCGGCGGAACTCGAATGGTCCGAGCAGCGGCGGCAACTCGATCCCACGCTCGAAGATCTCACGCAGTGGGCCATCGCCCATCGACTCGGCCGCCAACCAAAAGACCTCGTGCGGCTCCGAATCGTGCATCGCCTGGACAAGGAAACCAGCGGGCTCATCGTGTTCGGCCGCTCGGGGCTCGCCGAAAAGGACCTCGGATTGCAGTTCCGGAAGCACACGGTGGTGCGCCGATATCTTGCGGTGGTCGCGGGAACGCTGCAGCCGCAGACGATCACTTCGCGTTTGGTTCCGGACCGCGGGGACGGCCGCCGCGGAAGCACCACGCTGCCAGGCGTCGGCAAGGAAGCGATCACGCACGTTACGATCGAAGAACAACTCAAGGGCTACACGATGCTCTCATGCCGGCTCGAAACGGGCCGCACCCATCAGATCCGCATTCACCTGTCTGAATCGGGCCACCCCGTGTGCGGGGACAAAGTGTACGTGCGGAAGCCGAGTGGCGAGATGTTCGACGACAAGAGCGGCGCCCCGCGTTTGGCGCTTCACGCGACGGAACTCGGCTTCGAGCATCCCGCCACGAGCGAACACCTGCACTGGAGCATGCCGCTCCCGCCGGACTTGGCGAGGTTCGTGGAAGGGCTGAGAACGAAGTGAGCCAAGGCTCAGTTCCTAGCCGGCGCGTCGGGATCGACCGTGGGAATGGGTTCCGCACCGGGCGGCGGCGTGCCCTTCCCGCTCTTCACGTACTCGGCCCGTCGCTTGGCGTACTCTTCCGCGCTCACTTCGATCTCGGCTTGCTTGAAGATCTGTTTCAGGAACGGGATGCACCAGCCGCAACCGGTGCCCGCGCCGCCGCACTCGGAGAGTTGGCTCGGCACCTTCGGCTCGTGCAACCGTACCCAGTTCACCAGCTTCCGCCGGCTCACGTGAAAGCAATAACACACTTTGTCGTCCAAGTTCATCGCGACACCTGACTGGGAAGCGAGGCCCTCGCCCTCCCGAATAATCACCGGGCGGCTCATCCGAATAGCATGATGAAACACATTATCCCGGAGCCGGCATGTCCGCGACACCCGAAAAGCCGGTCGTGCTGTGCGGGCTCGGTCGAGTCGGATGGCGGGTGTTCGATCACCTTCGGGCCGCGGGGCAGCCGATCGCGGTCGTCGATGTCGAAGTGAACCCGGATGACCCGCGGCTCGCGGGCTGCACGGTGATCCGCGGCGATTGCTGCCAGCAGGACGTGCTCGAGAAAGCCGGGATCGCGCACGCGCGCGGCGTGCTGCTGCTCACGTCCGACGATCTCGTCAACGTCTCGGCCGCGTTTCTCGTTCGCCGCCTGAACCGGGAGGCGAGAATCGTCGTCCGCATGTTCAACCAGAACCTGCTGACACGGCTCGGCTCGGCGGTGCGGAACACGGTGGCATTGTCCGTGTCCGCACTCACGGCCCCGATGCTGGCCCTCACCGCCGCCACCGGCGAAGCCTTGGGCGCGTTCAAGCTGGACACCGGCCCGCGTCAAGTCTCCGAGTTGCTCGTGAAGGACGGTTCGAGCCTCGCCGGGAGAAGCGTCGCGGATGTGTGCCGCCAGCACCACTTGGTACCGCTGGCCCACGCGAATGCGGAGCATCAGTCCAAACTGTTGCTCGATGTGTCCGGCGACACGAAGCTTGCCGCGAACGACCGGCTCGTGGTGGTCGGCGCTCCGGCGAACCTCCGCACGCTGATTGCCGAGGGCCGCGGCGACTTGCTCGCCGGCGTGCGCTGGGCCGGCGCCGTCCGCCGCTGGCTCCGCACGTTCCGCCGCACACTGCTCGAAGTCGATCTCGCGGTGAAGATCATCACACCGGTGCTCTTCGCCACACTGCTGGTGTCCACACTCGTCTTCCGGTACGGGCTCGAGGGCCACGATTGGGCGGACGGTTTCTATCAAACGGTGACGATCATTTCCACCGGCTCGGAGCTTCACGGCGAAGGCCAGGACGGCTGGATCAAAGTGTTCCTCAGCGTGCTGAAGCTCGCGGGGGCGGCACTGGTCGCGGGCTTCACCGCCATCCTCACCAACTACCTGATCCGCGCCCGGCTCGGCGGCGCGCTCGAGGTGCGGCGCGTGCCGGACGGCGGCCACGTCGTCGTCTGCGGGCTCGGCAACGTCGGATACCGCTGCGTCGAGGAACTGCTCGCCATCGACGAACGCGTCGTCGCCATCGACCGCACCCACGACAACCCGTTCGTGATGACCGCGCGACGACAGGGCGTGCCCACGTTCATCGGCGACGCCACGCTCGCGGAGGTGTTGCGACAGGCCCGAGCGGACACGGCCAAGGCCGTGATCGCTGCCACGAGTTCCGAACTCGCCAATCTCGAGATCGCACTGTTGGTTCGCGAGTTGAACCCGACGCAGCGCATCGTCGTGAGGCTCTCCGATGCCCAATTCGCGGAAGTGATGCGTGAGGCGGCGAACATCCGCTATGCCGCAAGCATTCCCTCACTGGCCGCACCGGCCTTCGCCGCGGCTCTGTTCGGCGACCGCGTGCAAACCCTCTTCACCGCCGCCGGTCACACGCTGATCGTGGTCGAACTTGTGGTGCAGGACGACGACCCGTGCCTGAACGGCCAGTCGCTTCGAGCCGCGGTCGTGGATTATCGCTTTCTTCCCGTTGCTTTGAACGCCGAGGAGCCGAGTGCGGTCCCGGATCGCCGCCTGAAGCCGGGCGACCGATTGACCGCCGTCGCGGAGTTGCCGGACTTGCAGCGATTGCTCCGTCGCGAACCTGCGTCGCGCGATCGAAGCGTGATCTTGGAGTCGTTCCCGGTGACGGCGAAGGACGAGATGTTGAAGATCCTTCGGGCGGCGGCAAAGATTTCGCAGGAAGACGCCGAACGGGCGGTGGCGAAATTGCCTCACACGGTGGCGAGCGACCTAACCCGCGGCGAAGCGGAGGATTTGCTCTCGAAGTTGACCCGCGAACGGGCCAGCGCAAAAGTGGTGTGAACGTTACGCCGCCTGAATCTGGTTCAGGGCGTGAGTTGCGGCTTGGCGGAGTGCATCGGGACCGGTGCGGGCGGCGATCTTCAACTCGGGCACGGCAGCAACAGCAGCCGGCCCCATTCGCCCGAGTGCTTGGGCCGCATACACCCGGCAGGATTCCTCGGGCGAAGAACTGTCCGCCACCGGATTCGCGATCGGGGTTACGCTCTCGGCGTGTCCCTCGGCGCCGTCCACGACGCCACGCGAGAGCGAGCCCATGGGCGGCGGAGTGTCGCGAAGCGATCGAGGCTCGCGGCCGCGAACGACTTGAGCCAAGTACGGCACCGCCATCTTTCCAGCCGCACCGAGCCAACCGATGGCCAACGCCGCTTCACCACGCACAAACGGATCGGTGTGCTGAAGATGGGCCACGAGAGCGGAGAGCGCGGGCATGCCGATCTGGCTTAGCGCCTTGGCCGCGAGGCGGCACAGCACAATGTTCGTGCCTCGCATCGCCTCCGTGAGTGCAGGAATCGCGTCGGCACCGGCCTCGCCCATGTTCCCGATCGCCTGTGCGGCACCGGACGCGGTCCGCGGGTCGGAGTCCTTCAAACCCTTGCACAATGCGGGAAGGGCCGGCTGGGCCAGCGGGCCGAGTTTGCCCATGGCCCACACCGCGTTCCGCCGCACGTATTTGTCCGGATGCGTGAGCATGCCGCTGAGTGCGGCGAGCGCGCCGGTGCCCATTTGACCCACGGCTTGGGCCGCGGCCTCGCGCACCTTCGCCTCGTCGTCGCGGAGCAAGCCCACCAGCGTGGGCAGCGATTCGCGGGCGAGAGAACCGAGCCGACCGAGGTCTTTCGCGGCACGGATGCGGTCCGCGGGCGTGCGGCTCCGCAGCGTGAGGATCAAGTCGGGCAGCGGATCGTCGATCATCGTCGTCATGGAAGTACGGAACTTTAGTTCGCATTGCCCCGGCCGCAACCGCTGCCGAAGAAAATCGTGCGGAGCTCGGCCGCGGACTGGATTCGATTCGCGCCGGGTTGCAAACTGACAACGAATTGAGGCGGCAGTGTGAAACTGATCGACCTCGGCCTGAAATATGGAAGCCACAATGATCCGGTCCGACGAATGCCTGCGGAGATTGGGTGCTGGCGAGCCGATCGAGGAACTGTGCAACGAGTACGGAGTTGACCGTGCGGAATTCGACCGGTGGTGGCGTGAGGAATGCCGCCGCCGTGTTCCACCCTCCGGTTCAACCGAACTCACGGGTCCGTACGGGCCGGCCCGGATCGAGCGGGACGCCCACGGCGTGCCGCACATCTCCGCGGCCACCGATTCGGCGTTGTTCTTCGGATTCGGATACGCCACGGGGCAGGACCGCCTTTTCCAGTTGGATCACCTTCGCCGGAAGGCCGCGGGCCGGCTGGCGGAAGTGCTCGGTGTCGAAGCCATCGAATCGGACCGGCTCTTCCGCACACTCAATTTGGCGAAGCTAGCCGAACGCGAGTGGATCGATTTGCCGGACGAAACCCGCGGATTGGTGGAAGCGTACGCGGCCGGCGTCGATGCCGTGATTGCGTCACTCGGCGACACGCCGCCCATTGAATTCGATCTGCTCGATTATCGCCCCGAAGCCTGGCGGCCGGTGGATTGCTTGCTCGTGCTCAACGAGTTCCGCTGGTATCTCACCGTGCGTTTCCCCGTGATCGCCGGCCCGGAGTTGGTGAAGCGTGCAGTCGGCGATGGCCCGCTGTTCCGCGAGTTCCTCGCCGGCGAGGCGGACGACGAGAGCATCCTGCACCCCGGCGAATACCCCGCGGGGCGGCGGCGCGAGGCGATGCAGAGCAGCGGTGAAGCGGAGACCGGCAGCAACAACTGGGTGCTCGCGGCCGCGCGGTCCCGCTCGGGGAAACCGATCGTGGCCAGCGATCCGCACGTTCCCTTCGCGGCGGTTTCGATTTGGTATCAGGCCGTGCTCACGGGCGGTTCGTTCCGCGTGGCGGGCGCGTCACTGGCCGGCACTCCGGCGATCATGCTCGGGCGGAATCCGGATGTCGCGTGGGGGATCACGAATAACATCTGTTCTCTCCGCGACCTGTATCAGGAGAAGACCGACGCGGCCCTCCCGGGTTGCTTCCTGTTCGACGGCCGTTGGGAACCCGCGACTGTGCGAGAGGAAACGATCCGTGTCCGAGGCGCGGCGGATGTTCGCTTCACCATACGTTCGTCGCGAAACGGGCCGATCGTGGATGAAGTCCTGCCCGCACCCGCCCGGCACACCGGACCGGTTTCGCTCCGGTGGCAGGGCTTCGAGCCGTGCGGCTGGCTCACGTCGATGCTGGCCATGAATCGCGCCCGCTCCGCGGCCGACTTCCGGGCCGCGGGCGAGAACTGGGGCGTGCCGACGTTCAACCTCGTCTTCGCGGACACCGCCGGCCACATCGGCTTCCAAACGGTGGGGAAGCTCCCCGTGCGCGAGACTCCGATGCGCGGATACCGCCCCGGTTGGGATCCGGCGCACCAATGGAAGGGTGTCATTCCGTATGCCGAGTTGCCGTCACTGACCGATCCGCCGCGCGGCTTCGTGGTCACTGCGAACAATCGCTTGGCACCGAACGATTTCCCATGGCCGCTTTCGGGCACGTGGCCCAGCGGTCATCGCGCCCGGCGAGCACGCGAACGAATCGAAGCCGATCCGCTTCACACGGCGGACGGCCAACGGTCGCTTCAACTCGACGTGTATTCCGGGCAGTCCGCCGCGATCGTGCCCGCGCTGTTGGATGTCCTCGGCGGTGACGCAGAGTTCGCAGCCGTGGTGAAGTTGCTCCGCAAGTGGGACTTCGAGGCCACGGTGGATTCGGCGGCCGCATCCGTGTCGTACTTGTTTCATTTGCACTGGTTGCGGGCCGTTCTGCGGGAGCGGTTGCCGGCGGATCAAGTGGAACTGAACGTGCCGTTCGCCAGCGGGATGGCGGCGCGGTTGCTGTGCGGCGATCCGCTTGGCTGGTTCAAGGCGAACAATCGTGAAGATGCGATCCGCGCCGCACTTCGCACCGCGATCGCGGAACTCGCTTCGCGGTTCGGCTCCGAGCCGGCGGGCTGGTCGTGGGGAAGGATGCACACGCTGACGCAAAAGCACGTCCTCTCCGGCCGCGGCGACCTGGGCGTGCTGCTCGATCGCAGCGGAAGGCCGGTCCCCGGCGACGGCTGGACGCTGTTCAACGCCGCCTCCGACCCGGCGAGCCACACCGCGATCAGCGGAGCGGGCTACCGCATGATCGCGGACTTGGCCGATCCGCACGGCACGCTGTGGGCCATCGAAGTGGCCGGTGCGTCCGGCCATCCCGGCAGCCCGCACTACGATGATGAAATCGAACCGTGGCTGGCCGGTGCTTACCGTGCGTTCCCGCTCGGCACGGAACCAGCAGGACGGAAAAAATGATGTTTCAACGCACCAGCGAAGTTCTCGAACACGTGCCGATCGCGGAGCGGACATTCCGCATCCGGCTTGCGTGCCCGGAGATCGCGGCGGCGATCCGGCCGGGGCAGTTCGTGATGCTGCGGCTGCCGAACACCACGGACCCGCTGCTCGGCCGGCCGTTCGCCCTGTACGACACCGTGCTCGATGAGCGCGGCACGCCCGTCGGCATCGATGTCGTGTATCTCGTGATTGGGAAGATGACCGGCCGCTTGCAGAAGGTGGAAGCCGGTTCACCGATCGAAGTGTGGGGGCCGCTCGGCAAGCCGTTCCTCGACATGGATTCGCCGGAGCAGGTGTCGCTCGTGGCCGGCGGCATCGGGCAGACTCCCTTCCTCGCCTTCACGCGCGAACTGCTCGGCACCCGCGGCTACGGCGGCGACGCACCCCGTCAACGCACGGAAAAGGTGAACCTTTACTACGGCGTGCGCAATGCCGCGCTCGCAGCCGGTGTCGAAGACTTCCAGCGAGCCGGGGCGAACGTGCATCTCGCTTCGGATGACGGCAGCGTCGGCTTCCACGGCTTCGTTACGCAACTTTTGGAATCGCATGGTCCTTCGGGGCAACTCGTCGGCTGCGGGCCGGAACCGATGTTGCATGCGCTCACGACACTCGCCGCGAAGTGGAACCTGCCGTGCCAGGTGTCCCTCGAAACGCCCATGGCCTGCGGCATCGGCATCTGCTTTAGTTGCGTCACCAAGGTGAAGACACCGGACGGCGGATGGGACTACAAGCGTGTGTGCGTGGACGGCCCCGTGTTCGACGCTGCAACGCTGTGCTGATCCGCAGGGTATAATTCAGGGCCGCACCTTCTCCCGGAGGCCCTGCCATGAGCCTCTTTCATTTCGACGACCGCACGGTGCCGGACATCCGCACCGCCCTTCCCGGCCCCGCGGCCCGAGGCCTGCTGGCCCGCGACTCCGAGTTCGTTTCGCCGTCCTACACGCGGATTTACCCGCTCGTTGCGGCCCGCGGCAGCGGGGCCGTGATCGAAGACGTGGACGGCAACCTGTTCCTGGACTTCACCGCGGGCATCGCCGTCACTTCGACCGGGCACTGCCATCCGGAGGTGGTCGCCGCCATCAAGGACCAAGCGGACCGGCTGCTCCACATGAGCGGCACGGACTTCTACTACGCCCCGGAGATCGACCTCGCCGAGCGGCTCGCAAGGATCGCACCGGGCCCGAGGCCGAAGAAAGTCTTCTTCACCAACAGCGGGGCGGAGGCGATCGAAGGCGCGTTGAAGCTCGCGCGGTGGCACACGGAACGGAGCCGCGTCGTCGCGTTCTTCGGGGCATTCCACGGCCGCACCTACGGGGCGATGTCGCTCTCCGGGTCGAAGCTCGTGCATCGCCGCGGCTTCTCGCCGCTCGTGCCGGACATTCATCACATCGAGTTCCCGCGAGCCTGTACGGGGAGCAACCCCTCCCCCCAACCCCCTCCCCGAAGCGGGGAGGGGGAGCAAAGACCCTCTCCCCTTGGGGGAGGGGTTGGGGAGGGGTCTTGCGGTCTGGTCGCCGAGATCGAACGCACGATCTTCCACCACACCGCGCCGCCGGACGAAGTCGCGGCCATCTTCGTCGAGCCGATCCAGGGCGAAGGCGGCTACCACCCGCTGCCGCCGTGCTGCCTGCCGGCGTTGCGACAACTGTGCGACAAGCACCAGATCCTCCTCGTGGTGGACGAAGTGCAGTCCGGCATGGGCCGCACCGGGAGAATGTTCGCATGCGAGCATTACGGCGTAGAGCCGGACATCGTGTGTACGGCGAAGGGCATCGCGAGCGGGATGCCACTCGGGGCGATCATCGCGAAAGCGGACGTGATGGATTGGCCGAGCGGCAGCCATGCGAGCACGTTCGGCGGCAATCCGGTGAGTTGCCGGGCGGCGCTGGCCACGATTGATCTTCTGGAACGGGAGTACATGGGGAACGCGGCCGAACGCGGAGAGCAACTTCGCACCGAGTTGCGGAGGCTGCCACACCTCGCGAACGTCCGCGGGATGGGCCTGATGACCGCGGCCGACGCCACGACCCCGGCTGAGCGGGACCGCATCATCCAGGCGTGCTTCCACCGCGGGTTGCTGCTCTTGGGTTGCGGTGAAGCCGCGATCCGCTTCTGCCCGCCGCTCTGCATCACGGCCGAGCAGGTGGAACAGTGCGTTGCGATCCTGAGTGAAGCAGCGGTGTGACGGCTTGGGGGTTCGCAATCGCGAACACGCGAGCAAGGGCCTCAATAATCCGGGATCACTTGGCCGTCGTCGCGCATGCCGAGCAATTCGAGAGTCCACGGGTCGATGGTCTCGGGCACACGGCGGACGCCGCCGTCGGCGAAGCAGAAGTTCACCACGCCGGTGTGGCGGCTGCCGAACTTCCACCCCGTGTCCTGCGGGTGCGTGGTCAGCGGGTAGCTGCGGCCGGCGGCACGCGTCGAAGCACCGTGGTAGTCGCCGTTGTAGATCGAATTGTCCCACCACCCCTGCCCGTCCCGGCCTTGCGGCACATGCTTCTCCCCGACGAACAGCGTGCTGCTCGTGCCGTCGTGGAAATCCGAGAAGCGAAGGCCGAAGCCGGATTGGAACGCGCCGTGCATTGCAGAAGCGAAGCTGTTCGGCGTGTCCGTGCCGGAGCGGTCCACGGACACGGCATAGTCGCCGAGCGCGCCGGGGACGTTCATGCTGGAGGAACCATCGCTTGGCACATCGCCCGAGACGCTGAACCCGGTCGAGCCGCCGGCCGTCCGCCGCGAGGGGCAGAAATATCCCTTCACCGCCGTCGTGCGGGCCACTTGGTTCTGTTGGTAGTACGGGTAGCCGAGGCTCCACTGCCGGTAGAGGTTGTCCTGTTCGAGGTACGGCAGGATGAGCACGGCCCACGTGGCGCGGCCGCCGCTCAAGCGGCTCGGCGGGAACCGGTCGTGATCGGAGTGATGCATGTGCATCGCCAGCCCGATCTGCTTGAGGTTGTTGCTGCAGCTCATCCGGTTCGCGGCTTCGCGTGCCTTCTGCACCGCGGGCAAGAGCATGCCTACGAGTGTCGAGATGATGGCGATCACCACGAGCAGTTCGATGAGTGTGAACGCGTGACGCGACCTGCGCATGGCTGCTCCTCAGAACGGGCCGGGAATGCGGAAGCGGATCGGTTCGACCACACCGACGCCGGCGCCGGGAAGTTCCAAATCCAAGTATTCAACTCGCTGGGTCTTTTTGCTGATGGCAGGCGGTTCATAGGTGAGAATCACGTCTGCGGACTTCCCGGGGAACACACCCTCGGATTTCTCGAATCCCGCCGGCCTCCAACCCGCATCGAGCGTCTTCACTTTCATCGGCTTGCCGGAGGGATCGGTGAGTTGAACGCCGTCCGGGTTGCCGAGAGCCCATGCGGTGAGCGGGATGCGGCGTTCCACACCGGCATTCGTGATGCCGATGTGGAGCGTCAGCACGTTTTCCCGCGTGCGGCGGGTCTCGGCCTTGGGGCCGACCAGTTCCAGCGGTTGCACGGAGACACGCACGCCGACGCGGACATCGCCATTGGCATGGATCGCCTTCGAGGCATCGGTGCGATCGGTGGATGAGATGTCGTTCGAGGACAATGCGATGGAGTGCGGCCCCTTCGGCAGTGCGGTCTGATCGGCGTCGAAAGCCGGATCGTAGCCGAGCCATGAAGGAGCGAGCGCGAGCAGCAGCACCGCGAGAAGATTGAGACCGGCCGCAGCCGCACCGATCTTTCGAGCCATTCCTTCGCCCAGCAACGCGACCAAAGCCAAGAGCAAACCGAGCCCGCACAAGCCGGTGCCGATGAATCTCCCGTACGGCACGAACGCGGCCGCCACCACACCGAGGCCGAAGAGCGTTCCGGCGAGCAGGCTCGTGGTGAACGCAACTTCGCTCTTCACGCGGCTCACTCTCGACCGGTACCGGCAGCACGGGTGAAGGCTGGGTCGCTGCGGCGGCCGCGACCACCGGCTTCGTGTCCGTGTCGGCGTCAACCGCGGTCGGTCGCAAGTCTTCGGATTGCTCCTTGGGAACGATGGTGAACTGGCTGCCGCACTTCGAGCACTTCGTGATGGAACCGATGCTGCGTTCGGGGGCGCGGACTCCGCCGCGACGGCAATACGGGCAGCGGGCGACAATCGTAGTCATGGGCGGCAGCCCCGCGCGAAGTACCGGTCGAACGTGACGTGTGGAGGAATTATACCCCCTTGGGATAAACGGAACCAAACCGCGAAATGGACCTGCAACGCAACGAGCCCCGGCCGAAGCCGGGGCTCGCGCGAGTTTTGCACTCAGGTTCGGCTTACTTGCAGCAGATGCCGAACAGCTTGCGCTTCGGCTTCTCGCAGCCCGTGTCGCAGGCCGGCTTGGCGCACTCGGTGGCGCACGGAGCCGGGGCCGGCGCCGGAGCGGCGACCGCAACCTTCACCGTCGTCTTGTACGGAACCATTTCGCAGTACTTCTGCTCGACGGTCTTCTTGGTCATGACCGGCTTGCAGACCTGGCGGGTGCCTTCCTTCTCGACCTTGGTCATCGTGCAGACTTCGACTTCCTTCTCGGTCCAGACCGGGGTGCACTTGACCACTTCGACTTCGACTTCCTTCTTGACGACCTGCTTCTGCATCACGGTCTTCATCTGCGGGGCGCACGGCGTCTCGCAGGCGGTGGGGCAGGCCGGCTTGGCGCAGGGGTCGTTGCAGTCGTTCTTCTTGCAGAGGCGGGCGAGGAGGCCCTCACGCTTCTTGCCGCAGGCGGGTTCGCAAGGAACCTGAACGGCGACGCACACGGTCTCGCAGACCGTCCGCTTCTCCTTGACCTTCTCCTGCTTCATCTCGCAGACCTTGACCTTCTGCTTGCTCTTGACCGGCTCGCACACCCAGTACTTGTACTTCTCGTCGGACATCTTGTACTCGCAGACGTCCACTTCAACCTTCTTGGTCTTCCACTCGGCCTTGTACGCGGTCACTTCCTTGTCCACGTAGGTGACGTTGCACGGGGTCGCGCAACCGGTGTCGCAGGACTTCTTGCGGCCGCCGAAGGCCGAAGCGTCTTGCAGGGACAGGAGAGCCACCGCCGCGCCGAGAACGGCGACGGCCACGAATCGACGGGTCATGCTGCTACCTCATGGTGTGAAGAAAAAACCGTGGGTCGATCGCCGTTCTCAGGAGCGTTCGCCCTTCGAGTCCGCGAGTAATGCCGGGGCTGAACCGATGCAGATTGCCCAATTCACCCGACTTCCAACTGTAGCAACTTATTCGAGTCAAACCGGGTTGACAACGAAATTGGGGTAGTTTGGAAAGTTTTTTCCGCACGCCCCGGCGGTACGATTGGAACCGCTTTTCCGGACTGGTCGGGTGGAATCTCTCGCGTACCATCCAAATACGGCTCAAGTCACTCATTCTCCCACTGGAGCATCACCATGCGACTCGCCCCCCGCTTGGCCGGGTTGGCCCTCGCCCTCGGCACCACGCTCGCTGCTCTCCCCGGCGCCGCCGCAGACGACAAGGACGGCTGGATTCCGCTCTTTAACGGGAAGGATCTCACCGGCTGGATCACGCACGAGAACCCGAACCCGGGTGCGTACACGAAGGTCATCGCCAAGAAGAACGAAGCCGGCAAGACGGTCGGCTACGCCGGCCTCACGAAGGATGAGAAGGAAATCCCGCTCTGGACTGTGAAGGAAGACGGCACGCTGGTCGGCAGCGGGCCGCACTCGCACCTGTTCACCGAGAAGGACGACTACACGGATTTCCAGTACCGCATCGAGGCCAAGATCAACGACAAGGGCAACAGCGGCCAGTACTTCCGGGCGACACTCGCGGCCGGATTCCCGCCGGGCTATGAGGCGCAGATCAACGCCACCGGTGGCGACGCCATCAAGACCGGCAGCCTCTACCCGGACGGCCGCACGAAACTCGGCATGTACAAGAAAGACATCACGGTCATGAACACGGCCGCCCACAAGCCGGACGAGTGGTTCACCCAAGAAGTGATCGTGAAGGGCAACCACATCCAGATCTTCGTGAACGGCAAGAAGACGGTGGACTTCACGGACCCGAACGAGACCCACAAGAAGGGTCGCTTCGCGTTGCAGGGCCACGATCCCGGCACGGTCGTCACGTTCAAGAAGGTGGAATGGAAGCCGCTCGCCGACAAGTGAGTCAGCGTGACCGCCACACGTCTTCCGGCGCGAGGTTCAGTTTCTGCCTCGCGCCGTCGATTTCCGCATAGAACCGCTTCGCATCCAAGGGGTAGCCCGCCGTCGGCGTGATCCCTGGCACATGCTCGGCCCAGAAACGGTTGAATTGGGCCATGCACACTTCCCGCAGGTACTTGCACATCATCGAAGCGAGTGCGACAGCCAAGCTTTCACCGTCCGCCCGCGGCTTGAAGGTCACCGAAATCGGCCGATCGAGGTTTTCGATCCGGTAGCGACTCTCGTCCGCCGACTCCAACTCCACGACCACCCATCCGTCCGGGTAGGCGGCGGCGAGCATCGCGGCGTAGTGGTTGCGGCCACCCTGTTTGTCGCAGGCGACGCGGAGCGGCCCCTTTCCCGCTTTGCGAATCGCGCCCAAGAGCGCCGTCAACCCGCACGACAGCACCGTGGCTTTGGAACCGGAACCGTCCACAATTTGGTTGAAGAGTTTCGTGGGAACAAGATTCACGACCGCGGAACATGGCGGAAACGCGGGATGACGCGCCGTCGTTTCATGGAGCGGCAGCGGTTCTTCCCCCTTGAACCAGTGCTCGGCCGCAATGTCGTCCAAGCACCCGGGCAGCAGGACGCCTTGTAGAAACTCGCGCAACGTGCCGGAAGCGATGCCGAGCGAGCGGGCCAAACTCGATTCCAAGGCGGCGAGACCGCCTTTTGTGTAGAGCTTCTTCGAGTCGTCGATGATGATGCGGTCGTCCCTTTGGCCGCGAACCTTTCGGACGATCTCCGCAAGCGAATCCCAGCCGTCCGCGGCATCGTCCGGCAGCTCGAGCGAGATCGCAGCCTGGACCAAGGGACCGAGGTTGGGGCCGTATCCCGCTTCATCCAAGCCTGCGATCCACATCTCGAACCGTCTCCGGATTTCCCGATTGCAGGCACCCGTGGTTCGGGTATGCTGAGTCCGTCGAACCTCTCATCACGCTCATTTCATTCTCTGAACAGGAGGCTCCCATGGCGCGGAGAATCCGCCCCGGCTTCACACTGATCGAACTGTTGGTGGTAATCGCAATCATCGCGATCCTGATCGGGCTCTTGTTGCCCGCGGTGCAGAAGGTGCGCGAGGCCGCGGCCCGCAGCACCTGCGGCAACAACCTGCATCAACTCGGACTGGCGGTCCACGGCGTGAACGATGCCAACGGCACATTACCCCCGATGGCCGCGAACTGCGCCGACCCCTCGTGCATCACGCCGCCCACCACACCGTTCGGGTCCCACAACTACACCCTGTTCCACTTCATGCTTCCGTACGTCGAGCAGGATGCGATCTATCGCCAATTGAGCATTTCGGGATATGCCGGAGGGCAATACTTCCGACCGATCAAGACCTTCATCTGCCCCTCGGACTCGTCCGTCCAAGGCGGCATGTGCACGACCCCGTACGGCGGCGCCAACAACTGGGGAGCGTCTTGCTACGCCGGGAACAATTATGTATTCGGCGATCCGCAGGCCTCACGCACGTTCCCGCTCGGGAAGAAGGAGATGAACGCGAACTGCCAAGACGGGTTGTCCAACACCATCTTCTTCGCCGAGGTGTACGGCACGTGCGGAAACACCGGCAATCTCGGCAGCGCTTGGGGCAGCCTTTGGGCAGATGCCAACAGCATCTGGCGACCAGGCTTCAACCTGGGTTCCAGCAAGGGTGGCTACGGTCTGACCGCCTACCCCGCTTCCCCGAAGTTCCAATCGACGCCCCACTACATCAACAACTGCAACGCCGAGGTGCCGCAAAGTTACCACTCGGCGGGGGGCATCATGATCGCGATGGGGGACGGCAGCACGCGGTACTTGTCGGCCGGAATCAGCAACTCGACGTGGGCCGCAGCCGCAGACCCCCGCGATGGCACCGTACTCGGGAGTGACTGGTGATGAGAACGACCCTGTCGCTCGCAGTGCTGTTCGGGCTCGTCGGATGCGGAGGGGACAAGGGCCAGCCCGCGTTCTCCGAACTTAACGCCGTGACCGGCGTGGTCAAGCGGAACGGTCAACCGGTCAAGGGAGGCAAACTCACATTCACGCTGGACCCCGACAAGCAGGAGTTCGGCGTGAATGCAGTCGTCGGTTCGGACGGCACGTACACTCTCACGACGTACCGCCTGACCGACAGCAGCGGTGAACGGAAGCCCGGCGCTCCCGCGGGCACGTACAAGGTGACCTACGTGCCTGACATCACGGATCAGACCAGTGGCGGGTCGATGGAACCCGTTCGACTCACTACGCCTGTGACCGTGGCCGCGGGAGCGAACACCTTGAACATCGACCTGCCCGCTTCCAAGAAATGACCCCGCCGTGCGTGCGGCCACTCTCCCGGCCGAACGCACGGAGACTTCACTTCTTCAACTGAAAGATCGCCTCCACCTCGACACTGGTGCCGAGTGGAAGCTGACCCATGCCGAGCGCGGTGCGGGCATGCCGTCCCGCCTCCGGGCCGAACACTTCCTTCAAAAGATTCGTCGCCCCGTTGATCACCATGTGGCACTCGGTGAAATCCGGGTCGGCGTTCACGTAACCGGTGACACGGACGACGCGCTCGACTTTGTCCAGCGAACCGAGCTTCGTGATGATCGCACGCAGGATGTTCGCGGCACACAGCCCGGCGGCCTTGGTCGCATCCTCCACCGACACCTGCGACGGCACCTTGCCCTTGCTGGTGAGCACGCCCGCGTCGTACGGCACCTGGCCGGACGCATACACGGTGTCGCCGAGGACGGAGAGCAGGTCGATCACCGGCCCTTCCTTTGGCCCGCGATCCAACGGGTACCCGGCTGCCACCAACTTCTGTTCGCGTTCGCCCATGTGTCTCAACTCCAGTGTTCAGGGTGACTTCGTTTTATCGCCGTACGGCGCGTTGTCTTCCGGGTACTCGTCGCCATGCTCATCGAGCATGGGTTTGTAGGGTTCCCAACCCATCCATTCGTGGTACTTCCGCATCGCGTCGTTGTGAGACGCCGCTTCGATGACGTGAAGCAGTTTGGCGGCAGGATTGCCGACAGGTTCGTGCGGCGATCCTGCCGGCACGAACAACTGGCCATCGCCATCGTGCCACACATGCCAATTCATGGGACTATCCGATGAGTTTGCGGAGTTCCTTGACATAGCGTGGAACCGCGAGCTTGGGGTCTTCCGCGGCTTCGTACTCCAGCGCGACGTAGCCGTGGAAGTTGGCGTCCTTCAGGATCTTGACCACGCGGCCGAGGTCGGCTTCCTGCTTCTTGTTGCCGGGATACACCTCCGTCTTCACCTGCGAGACGACGCCATACGGAGCGATCGTGGCGATGTCCCCGTACGGGTCCGCGGTGTGGAAATTGCCCGTGTCGATGTTCACGCCGAGGGCCTTGCTCTTCACCGGCTTCACGAGGTCGAGCAGATGCTCGGCCGAGTCCGTGATGCCGCCGTGGTTCTCGAGTGCGAGCATGACGCCGAGTTTCTCCGCGGTCTCGCAGCATTCGTTCATGCAATCCACAACGCGTTGCTGGGCGTCGGCGAGGGTTTCACCCTTCTCGAGGTTGCCGGCGAAGATGCGGACGGTCTTCGCCCCGAGTTTCGCGGCGCGGGCCGTCCATTCCTTCACCTTCTTCACCTCGGCCGCCCGCTTTGCGTCGTCCTTGTACGTGAACGTGTTCCCGACCGGCACGCCGGAGATCGCCAGCTTCCTCTTCGCGCAGTGGGCCTTGAGCTTGTCGATGTATTCGTCGGTGGTTTCGGCCCAGTAGTACGACGTGAGTTCGACGGCGTCGAGCGGCAGTTCGCCGGCGAGGTCGATGAACTCGAACAGCGTCATGGTCGGCTTGCCGAGGTTGAGCGCCTTGTTGAAGCTGTACGCGGCGAGGGAAAGCTTGAGATCCGCTTTCGGCCCCGGCCGCTTGATCGGATCGATGGCGAGTGCCGCGCCGGGGGCGAGTGCGACGGCGGCGGAGGTGCGGAGGAATTCACGGCGAGTCGGAAACATGGCAGGGCTCCGGGAATGGTTGCGGGGTGGGGCAGGCGCTCCGCCATCACCGCGGCCATCTCTCGCAGTGGCCGGGCGTTCGCGGCATCTCTCCCGCAAGAATAGCGAATTCTCAGGACGCGTACGATTCGCGGATATCATCACACAACCCTGTGCGGCACCCGTTCCGCCAGCAGCCACTCGCATCGAGCTTGAGTCATGAGTCGAACCCGGCCCCGCATCGTCATTGCCGAGTGCATTCACGAAGTCTGCTCGTTCAATCCGGTTCCGACGCGTTACGACGACTTCCTCGTTCATCGCCGCGAGAAACTCTTCGACTATCACCGCGGCATCGGCACCGAGGTCGCCGGCGCGCTGGGCGTCTTCGCTGAAAACCCGGGACTGGAAGTTGTTCCGGCGTTCGGTGCCCGCGGAATCGCATCCGGCGGAACGATTCCCGCCGCCGACCTCGCACGCATCGCGGATGAGTTTCTCTCCGACCTGCGTGCCGCGGGTCCGGTCGATGCCGCGTATTTCGCCCTGCACGGTGCGATGGCGGCCGCTGGCGAAGACGATCCGGAAGGCTTCTTGCTCGCCGAAGCTCGCAAGATTCTCGGCGAAGCGGTGCCCATCCTCGTGTCGCTCGATTTGCATGGCATCCTGACGGCCCGGATGCTGCAACATGCCGATGCGGTCGTGCCCTACCACACTTACCCGCACGTCGACTTTCTGCAGACTGGCGAGCGTGCGGCCCGGCTTCTGCTACGCGTCCTGAACGGTTCCGCGAAACCGGTCACGGCACGGGTTCGCATCCCGGCACTTGTGCGCGGCGACGAACTCATCACCGAGACCGGGGTCTTCGGCGAACTCGTTCGGGAGGCCCAAGCCGTCGAACAGGGACCGGGCGGGCTTTCCGCCGGCCTCTTTATCGGCAACCCATTCACGGATGTCCCGGATCTTGCGTGCTACGCCGTGGTCTGCACCGACAACGAACCGGAACGAGCGGAGCGTGAAGCAATCGGGATCGCGGAGCGATTCTGGGAGCGTCGCACGCTCATGCAAGCGCGTCTGACACCGCTTGCAGATGCCGTCCGCGAGGCCGCAGACGTTCGCGGGGGTACCGTGGCATTGGTGGACGCGGCCGACGCCACCAGTTCGGGCGCGCCGGGCGACAGCAACGCCATCCTTCGGGAGTTGATAGCCTCCGGTTATCGAGGTCGTGCCCTGATTCCCATCGTCGATCCCTCGGCGGTCGCGGCCGCCATCGCCGCCGGTGTCGAGTCCACCATCCGCGTTTCGATCGGTGGTGCGTTCGACACCCGGCACGCTCCGGTTGAACTCTCTGCGCAAGTGAAGATGCTGTCCGACGGCCGATTCCCGAGCGAGTCGTTCGGGCAGGAGTGGTACTCCGGCCGAACGGCCGTCTTGCAAGCCGGATCGATCACGCTGGTGGCCACCACGCGGCCGGTTCACTTGTTTGATCGTTCGCTGTTCCTCGCTCACGGACTCGACCCGAAGCGGTTCGATCTCGTGGTGGTGAAGTCGCCCCACTGCCAACGCCGCATGTATGCGGAGTGGTGTGCGAAACTCATCAATGTGGATGCTCCCGGGTCAACCAGCGCCAACCTCCCCACGCTCGGCCACACCCGATGCCGACGGCCGGTATTCCCCCTCGATGAGGCGGTCGCGTTCGAGCCGGTCGTGGAACGATTCACGCGGAACGAACGATGAACGGAGCCGCTATACTGCCCCGATGCCGGCATTCCAATTTCGCCCCTGGCTCGTGCTCGTGCTCCTCTGGGCTGCGTATTTTCATCCGCTGTTGCTCCAGCCGAATGGCACGCTGTACACGGACTATTCGGATCTGGCATCGGAGCACTTGCCGGGCCGCATCTTCCTCGTGCGGGAGTGGCGGAACAGCGGTGAACTGCCGCTGTGGAACCCGTACCAATTCTGCGGTTCTCCATTCGTCCACGACATCCAGGCCGGCACGTTCTACCCGCCGTACGCGGTCACGTTTCTGTTTCCGGAATCGAGCGCCGGCGCGGTCCTGAGTTGGGTGATCGCGCTGCACGTGCTCGCAGCGTCGGTGTTCGCGTACGGATATGCCCGGCGTCACGGCTTGGGAGAAACGGGCGGCCTTGTCGCGGGGGTCGGGTTCGCTTACTCCGCCAAGTGGCTCACGCACTTGGTGCTGGCCGGGCACACGATCACGATCGGCCTCGCATGGCTGCCCCTCGTGCTGCTCGGGTTGGAATCGCGTCGATTTGCGGGGAAACTCGGCGGCGCGGTCGCCTTCGCCATGCTCATCCTCGGCACTCACCCGCAGTGGACTTTCTACGCCGGCCTGTTCGCCGCCGCGTGGACGTTGCCGCGGGAACGGACACGAGCGAACCTACTGCAATGGGCGATCGGCGGCGCAGGATTGGTCCTGGTTGCGACGCTACTTGCGGCCGTGCAGTTGCTGCCGACGTGGGAAGCCTCCCGGTGGTCCACGCGAACATCGGGTTTGCAATCGACACAATCACTCACCGCCGGGTTGTTCTCGCTGCTCTCGATGTTCGGGCCGACCGCGGAGTACAACCCGCCGGTGTCGTGGGAACTGCGGTCGTTGTTGAGCCTCTTCGGACTCGCGGCGGCACTGATCGCCCCGCGCCTCGCACCGGATTGCCGCTGGGGGCGAACCGTGCTGCTCGCGATGCTGGCCTTCAGCTTCGGCGGCGCGGTGCTCATCGAGTGGCTGCCCGGATTCAACCTGTTCCGTTCCGCCTCGCGAATGCTCGTGATCGCCGCATTCCCCGTGGCGTACTTGGCGGCTGTCGCGACCAATGCCCTGCTCCGCTCCGAATGGGCGGAACGCCGCAAACTCGGTTTCGTCACGCTGATCGTGGCAGGCATCGGAGGCTTGCCCTCGATTGCGGTCGCCCTGTCGATCCAGAATCGCGACCTGCGGATGTGGCCGGAGTTCGGCGTGTACTGGGTGGCGGCACTGGCCGGCATCGCGTCCGTCGGCGCAGCCGCTTTCGCACCCTCGCTCACCGCTCACGTTCGATCCGCATTGTGGCTGGCAGCACTGTTGCTGGAACTCTTCGCGGCCACGATCCGCCTCCCAGCCGTCAAAACGCAATCGGAGATTTACCCCGACTCGCCACTCGTTGAGTTTCTCGGTGCCAATGCGGACCCCGCCTCTGCCCGCGTGATGGACATCGAGCTCGGTTCGCTACCGACCGACCGCGTCGCTCCGCTCGGCATCGGGTCGCCCGTCGCACTCACGCACCGGCTCGCGATGCCACGCGGGTACAACCCTCTCGACGTACGGCACTACCGCGAGTACCTGAACTTCACGATGGGTTCGGATGAGCCATTGCTCTCGCTCGCGGCTACAAGCCACCCGATCGTTCCGAACTTCCCCCGCCGCGTTCCCAAGCTGTGGGAACAACTCAACGTCCGCTACCTGATCTGCTTCGACGACTACCTCACGAATCCGAACTATCTCCAAGACCCGGCTCATGCGGTCAAGACCACGGACTGGCGGTTCACGACGCAGTTCAAGCCGACAGCGCCAGTGCCGGCGCTGCCACCGGTGAAGCCCGATCCACTGCCGCGTTCGCTGGTGCTGGAGAATCTGCACCACGCAATGCACCCGCGGGCATTCGTCGTGCCGCATTCAGAACCGATGCCGGCGGGCCGGGAACTGGCTGCCCTCGCGGGGACGGATCTGCACACGACTGTCCTGTTGGCCGGAGCCGATTCGCCGAGCCGGGGTGCGGGCGGCTTCCGGCCCGCCGCCATCCGCGAGTATTCACCGAACCGCGTGGCGGTCGATCTCGGCGGCGGCACCGGCGGCTGGCTGGTGTTGAACGACGTGTGGTATCCCGGCTGGACGTGCCAAGTCGACCGAGTGGACTCGTCCGTGGAGCGAGCGAATCACACCTTCCGAGCGGTGCGCATCCCGGATGGCGCGAAGGAGGCCGTGTTCCGCTTCGAGCCAGCCTCTTACCGAATCGGCTGGTGGATCAGTGCGGTCACCAGCGGAGCGGTCATGCTCGCGGGGCTCCTCCTGGCTGCACGGGCTGGAGTGCAGCAGTGGCGAAAGACTGTGTGACCGCGCGGCCGCGCCGTATCATCAGAGGTGGAACGCGGCGAGGCTTCACTCGCGCTCGCTCGGTCCCAGGGACGCGCGGCAGCCATCTCCGGCGCCGCCCCGCACGGCCGCCGCCGGCCGCCCGTCTTCAAGTCGGATTCCCCACCATGACAGCTTGGCATCGCAACGAGTACATCCTCAAAGGCTTGTTCCTCGGTCTGTGGACGTTCGTCGCATTGCAGGTCGCGGTCGATCCGAATGCGCTCCGCTTCGATCTTCCGTGGGTGCTCGGTTGGGTCGGGGCGGGGCTCGCCATCGGCCTGATACTCGGCACCCTGCTGCAAATGAAACGCGGCGTCATGCCGTGGCACAACATCAAGGCTTTCCCGCTCGTCGTGCTGCTGGAAAGCCCGACGTTCATCTATTGCGGCATCGTGCTCGGCCTCGGGCTCGGAGTCGTTTCGGGAAGCGGGTTCTCCGAGCCGTGGTCCGCGCCCATCGCCGGCTGGTTCGGCCTCTCCTTCGACGACATCCGCCACGTCACCTCGGCCACCCTGCCGGACGATGATCCACGCAAAGGCAACCTCCCGGGCGACTGGCTGCTCTACTGTGCCTTGGGCGGCGCGTTCCTCGGCCTCGGGCTCTATCGCTTTCGCCAGATGGAAGACCCGCGGTGGCGGTTTTTCATGGGGCTGGCCCTCGCCGCGGCCGTGATTTATGCCGCGGGCGAGATCGTGTTCAAGGTGCCCGGGCTTTCCGCCAAGAGTTTGGAAGGTGAATCGCCCGATGCGTTCTCCGCCCGGGGAGTCGCCGCAGCCACGGCCCGATTCAATCTCGGCATCTACATCCTGCTCGCGCTACCATTCTTCTATCTGCTCTCGTTTTGCGGCGAGGCGGAAGAGTCCGAAGCCGAGATCATGACGCTCTGTGCCGCGCTCGGCGTCTCGATGCATCTGTTGGATCTGAAGTCCGTGGTTCCGAGCCTCGGGCCCGCGCTCACGTTCATCCTGCCCGTCACCATTTACTTCATGTACGCCACGCGGATCCTGCCGGGGCTGCGCGTCTTCAAGCATGTGCTCCGCGGGTACAGCTACCTGAACATCGGGCGGCTCCGCGAAGCGATCTACTTCTTCCGCCGCGCCTTGGAACTGGATCCGAAGTCCCCGCTTGCACAGCAAGGCATGCTGCGGCTGCACAACAACCTGTCGCTGGCAAAGGTCGAACGCGATCCCGAGTTGGTCGAGATTCTCGATTTCGGGTTGTGCCTGGACCGCGCCCAAGCGTTTCTCCTCGGTGGGAAGCCGACACCGGAACAGCGGGAGGAAGCCGAGCGTTTCCTGAAGCTTGTCGAACAGAAGAAGCCGCCGTATCAGGCGCGAGTGGATTACCTCCGCGCCGTGAACCTCACACACGGCAAGGAGTTCGACTCCGCCGCGGCCGTCCTGCACCGGCTGCTCGATCCCGCGACGCCCGGTTACCACCGCGGCATCCGCCGGGCCGTGCTGTACCCCGCGTGGAACCTCGCCCTCAACTGGCACCCGGAGATCGAGAAGCGAGTGGGCTGGAACGAATTGAACAAGTCCGGCCGCCGCATGGAAGCGATCGCCGCCATCGAGCGGCAGTTGGCGGAGAACCCGGACGACGCGGATGCCAAGGAACTCAAGACGCTGCTGTATTCGCAGTTACAGGAAGCCGAGTACGTGGCCGATGCGGCGAGCGGCGCACCGACCGAGTTCAACTACGAGTACGTGGAACAACTCGGGCTCGCTCTGGTGGACGACCCGGAGGCGGATCGCCGCGAACGCGGCATGGCTTACCTGCGGATCGCGGGCCGGGGGCTCGTCGAGCGCGGCCCGACCATCTTCAAGAAACTGGCTGACGTGGCGGAGCGGATCGGCGACTCCGAGGCGGCTCAGGCCTACTTGGAACAGGTGAAACGCTGTGCACTCTTCGTCAAACCCGAGCGGCTGGCGAAAGATCAGAAGGAGGTCTACTTCTCCGCCTTGAAGAGGCTCGCGGACTTGGCCGAGGCCCGTTGCGACTTCGACGGCGCGGTGACGGAACTGCGGCTCTTACTCGAAGCGGGCGGCACCGGCGAGTTGAACACGTATCGCCGCATCGCCGAGCTTCACGCCAAGGCCGGCGACGCGATGAACGCTCTGGTCGTGGTCGAGACCGCGCTCGCGTACAACGCGTCGGACCCGGACCTCATCGAGAAAAAGCACAGCTACTACTACTCGGTGACGGAGGAGAAACTGCTCGAGAAGAAGGATCGCGTGGCGTCGTTCTTCGACGTGAAGTACTGCGTGAAGAAGGCGATGAGCCTGCTGAACGCTACGACGGACAACACCGAGATGATCGACTGGGCCGCACACCTCGCGAAGCTGGCGTCGATCATGCAGCCGGAGAGCAACGGCGTGCGGCTCGTGCAGGCCCGCTGTCTCTTGCGGCAGGGCGACCGCGAAGGCGGGCTCAAAGTGCTTGAAGACATCCGCGAGGCGAAGAAGGGATCCGGCGACGAAGAAGAGTCGTGGTACGCGGCGGTGAAGATCCTCGGCCAGATCTACCTCGACGAGTTGAACCGCCCGGATCTCGCGATCCACGCCTACCTCGCGTACAAGGAGTACCAGCGAAGCGGGGCGGACACGCTCTTCCAACTCGGCCGCGCGTACGAGGCCGTCGGTGATTCCGTGAACGCCATCCGCTTCTACGAAGCGGTCACCGCGTACGAAGCACATCCAAAGTACTGGGACGCGAAAGAAGCCCTTCGCCGGTTCGGGAAGGGCTGACGCCGAACAGGCGTTCCGAGGCGATCACTTCACTTGGAAGTACCCGCGGATCTCGGCCGTTTGGCCGTCCGCGAGTTCCACGTTCACACGGTAGCTCACCGGTCCGGCGGCGTCGAACTTCGTGAGTGGTATGGCATCCGGCGGCTTTGCCGTCACGTTCGTTACCACCGTCTTCCACTCGTCGAAGAGCTTGGTTTGGATACGAACCGTGAAGGATTTCACGGCAGCGTCCTTGGGCCACTTCAAGGACAAGCCCACGACCTCCCCCGCCTTCGGCGCGATCGGCTGCTGCAGGGCCGTGAAGCGGGTGAACAGGTCGCGGCTCAGATCGGGCTCCTTCGCCGGCGGAGTCCAGCCGAGTTTCAGCTTCTGGCTGCGATTCAGTGTCGCCTCGTTGATCCAGAACTTGTACTGGGCCACGCCCATCACGGTGTCGTCGATCGGGTCCGGGTGCGGCAGTCCGAGGCTGTGTCCCAAGCCTTCGTGATACGCGACACAATCGGAGCCGCCGGCGTACGGCACGCGCCATCCGTCGCCACTGACGAGGCCCATGCCGTAACCGGGATTCGCGATGTACGTGGCCCGCGCCCCGCCGGACTCGGCACCCGGGAAGTGCCGCCCGTTCCCTGCGATGTTCCCTTCGTGGATCTTCTTGCCGTTCACTTCGCGGAGACGCGTGAAGTCGTCCAACTCGCGCCAATTGATGTCGCTGAGCACGAGCAGCACCGGGAAGCCGTTCTTCTGGTCGGGCTTCCACTTGAGGAGGGCCTTCACATCGTCCATCGTGTCGAAGAACGTGCGATTCTGATCGCCTCGCCGGAAGTGGGCCGTGTCCTGCTCGCTGACCAGCGGCACGGGATGGATGGCGGGCTTGATGGTGGAGATGCCGTCCAGTTCGCGATGGTGGAACGCCGCGATCCGCGAGGCGTAGTATTCGACGCGGTCTTTCCAGTCCGGCAGCGGCTTGCGGTCTTTGGGCACGAAGTACACCACGGTGAGATTCACGGTGGTGATGTCGTGCTTGCCATCGAACGTAGTCGGCTTTGCGACGACGGTGGACGCGAGAAACGGAACGAGGATTGCAGCGCGCAGCATGTTCACTCTTTCTCGAACAAGGCGTTCACGAAGCCGTCCGGATCGAACGGTTCCATGTCGTCGATGCCTTCGCCCAAGCCGACGAACTTCACGGGCAGGCCGAGTTTCTGTTTGATCGCGAAAACCGCGCCGCCCTTCGCGGTGCCGTCCAACTTCGAAAGGATGATGCCGGTGCACTTCACGGATTTGGAAAACTGCTCCGCTTGGTTCAGTGCGTTCTGCCCGGTGGTGGCGTCGAGCACGAGCAGCACTTCGTGCGGGGCGCCGGGGATGCGGCGAGCCACGACCGTGTGAATCTTCTCGAGTTCCTTCATCAGGTGCGTCTGGGTGTGGAGGCGGCCGGCGGTGTCCACGATGAGCGCGTCGTAGCCGCGGGCCTTGGCTGCCTCGCACGCGTCGTGGGCCACGGTCGCGGGCTGCACATCCTGCCCCTGCTTGATGATGTCGCAGCCGATGCGGCCGGCCCACACGGTGAGTTGCTCCACGGCCGCCGCGCGGAACGTGTCGCACGCGGCGACGGCCACCACCTTGCCGTCGGTCTTCAGTCGCTGAGCGAGTTTCGCGATCGACGTCGTTTTTCCGCTGCCGTTCACCCCGGCGACCATGATGATCGTCGGGCCGTTCGCCGCCCAGTGGATGCCGGGGGACTGTCCGGTGAGCAGGTCTCGGAGTTCAGCCTTTACGAAGTCCAGCACTTCGCCCGAGATCTCCTTGTCGCGGAACGCCTGCCGCACCCGTTCGACGATGTGCGCGGTCGCGGCCGTGCCCACATCCGCGAGGAAGAGTCGCTTCTCGAGTTCGTCGAGGAAGTGCTGATCGACCTTGCCCTTGCCGCGGAGCAGGTCCAGAACACCGCCGAAGGCGCTGGCGGTTTTCGCCAGCCCTGCCGTGATGCGGGAGAAGAAGCGACCGAACACAGGCATTGCTCTGGGGTACAGACTCGGGGAGGGCGAGGCTCCTGCCGAGCCGCATGAACGTTGCGGGCGCGAAACGGCTCGGCAGGAGCCTCGCCCTGCCGACACGGTCACGCCTGGCTTCGCTCGTCTCTTCGCTCGGCGTCAACTCGTAGACCTTCTCGATGAGTTGCTTCATGGTGACAGGATAGGTGAGCACGGCGGCGTTGGGATGCTCGCGGGCCTCCCGCGCGAGCCGTTGCTGGTCCGGCCCTACGATCAGGATCGCCCCCACATCCATTCCCGGTTCTCGGCCTCGCGGATCACGCGGTTGAACGCCGTCACCGAATCCGCACCCACGGTGCGGGCGTCGATGCTCAGCGCGTGATACGGCTGCTGCTGGAACCGGGACACGGCCATCATCGGGTCGATGGTGATGAGCACGCGGTAGCCGTGCTGTTTGAACTTCTCTCGAAACGCGTCCTTCAGCTTCTCGTTGTTCTCGACCACGAAGAGCGTCTTGGGGCCGACCGCGACGCGGGGTCGCGCCTCCATCTTGGAGTTGCCGCCGAGGTCCACGCGGCACTGGCGGATCGCATCCACCAGTTCGCCCGGTGTCTGGAATCGGCCCTTCGGATCGTAGCTGACCATTTTCGCCAGGAGCTTTTGCAGCGGGCCCGGGAGGCCGAGTTCGTTCCCGGTCTTGGCAAGCGTGTCTTCCACATCCTGGTAGCGTCGAGCCGCCATGCGGGCCTGGCGGTCCTTGGTCACCGGCATGAGCGGCAGGCCGGTCACCATCTCGTACAACACGGTGCCGAGGAAGTAGATGTCCGAGCGGACGTCTCCGGGTTTCACGCCGGTGGCCTTCTCCAAGCCCGCGTAATCGACCGTGCGATCCACGGCCACGTCGTCGTCGCGATCGGACTGACGCTGAAGATGGACCGACCCGCCGGTCGTGATCTCAGCGAGACCGAAGTCCACGAGCTTCACTTCCTTCTGCGCCGAGATCAGGATGTTCGTGGGCTTGATGTCGCGGTGCGTGAGTTGTTTCTGCCACGCCCCTTGCAAGCCGGACGCGCAATCCTCCATGATGCGGAGCGCTTCGTCGATCTCGAGCTTCTTGCGGATGTTGATGAGATCGCGGAGGTTTCCGCCCTCGATGAACTCCATCACGAGGAAGTATTGGCCCGTCTTCGAGTCCTGATTCACCGCGAGCACGGAGGTGATGTTCGGGTGGCGGATGGAGAGGCCGAGTTTGCCTTCGCGCAGGAAGAGTTCGACCTTCTGCTTGTCCATCGTCCATTTGTTGCGGAGCACCTTCACCGCGACGGTCTGGCCGGTGCGGGGGTCGTCGCCGCGGTAGACGCGGCCGAAACTGCCGGAGGCCACCTTGTACAGGAGCCGGTATCCGCCGAGCACGTAGCCGTCCGTATCCCCCTTGAGCAGCTTGTTGCCCTGCCACGGGGTGAGGAACCCCTTGCGTTCCATGAGGCGGACCATGGCGTCCGCGGGGGCTTTCTTGTCGTCCAATTCCAGCAGGCAATCCTGAACCTGGGCGTCGGAGGCGAGCCCGAGTTTCAGCACGAGTTGACCGATGCCGGCTGCGTCGAGGTTGACGGACATGTCCCGCAGTTCGCGATGTTGGCGGATATTCCAGCAATTACCTTATCACAGGCGCGGGCGGGCTTCAATTGAAGCTCGTCTTTCGAATGGCATTCGGGTCCAAGACTCGATTTGCCGGCAAAAGCGGTCGAGCGTATCGGGCGGCGCGGATTTCATTTCGCCGTCGCTCGGTGGCCGAAAAATCCTTCAGCATGTCCCCCGCTTCTCAATGTCATTCGCCAAACTCTCCGACGACGAACTCGGCCGCATCGCATCCGGGGTGCCGGCGGTCATAGGCCGGTCGGACGCGCCTCCCATTTCAATGCGGCGACCGTGTTGCTCTAGGTGGCGTTCGCCGGAATCGGCTTCGCGTGGTGGAGCGACCGCCGCGAATTGGAACGCCGCGTGAAGGAGGTCGAAGCGAGGTGCAAGAGCGAGCCAAGGTGAGTAGAACGGCAGCATGTCCGAATTCTGGCTGTCGCGTGAAGAAGTGCGGGAACTGGACCGCCGAGCCATCGATGGCTTCGGCGTACCGGGGATCGTGCTCATGGAGAACGCCGGCCGCGGCTGCGCTGAGCTGCTGATGCGTCTGAATCCGGAACGCAAGCCGGTCGCGATCCTGTGCGGCCCCGGCAACAACGGCGGCGACGGCTTCGTCATCGCCCGGCATCTCGATAACGCCGGATGGCCGGTGAACGTTCAAGTCTTCGCGAAGCACAACCGCACTGCCGGCGATTCGGACATCAACTTCGACATCCTGTACGCCTCGGGCATCACCTTCGACCAGTATCGTCCGGACCAATTCGCGTCCGCACACGAGGACATGGTGAAGCGAAGAGCGATCGAACCGGCGGGCTGGATCGTGGACGCACTCTTCGGCAACGGACTCACCCGCGCGCTCGGCTCGCCTTTTGACCGGATCGTGGAAAAGATCAATGCTTCGAACAAGCCCGTGTTCGCGGTCGATATTCCGTCCGGGCTCGATTGCGACACCGGGGAACCGCTCGGACCGACGGTGCGGGCCACGCACACCGCCACCTTCGTCGCCAAGAAGATGGGCTTTCTCAACCCCGCATCCAAGCGATGGACCGGCGAGGTTCACGTAATCGACATCGGCGCGCCGCGAGTGCTGGTGGAAGAGTATCGTCGCCGTCGCGAAGAATAGAACAGGGGCATGTCGCTTCGTTGGCTCTCACTGGGTTCCGCACTCGCTCTGGGCGTGCTGGCGTGGTTCCTCTTCCGCGAACCGTCCGTGAAACAACCCGTGAAGCCGCTCGTCGTCTATTGTGCGGCCGCGCTCAAACCCGCCATGCAATCTGTGGCCGCGGTGTACGACCGGCCCATCGAGTTCCGATTCGGCAACTCCGAGCAGATCCTCGCCCAAGCCTCCATCGGCGGCGACGGCGATCTCTTCCTTCCGGCGGACGACAGCTACGTGCGAACCGCCCAAGCCAGCGGCGTGGCCACCGAGTCGTTCCCGCTCGCGAAGATGCGGGTCGTCGTGCTCGCGCGACCAGGCAACCCGCGCCGCATCGCCAAGTTGGAGGACCTGCTCCAGAAAGGCCTCAAGCTCGGGCAGGCGAATCCGGATGCCGCCGCGATCGGCCGCGTCACCCGCGCCCACCTTCAGAAATCCGGCCGCTGGCAGGAACTTCACGCGAACACGCTCGTATTCCACACGACGGTGACGGACGCGGCCAACGCGGTGAAGCTCGGTTCGAACGACGCCGCCATCGTGTGGGACGCGGTGGCCGCGAACGATCCGTCGCTGGCGGTGGTGAAGTTGCCCGAACTCGAGGACGCGGTCGGCAACGTGGAAATCGCCCGGCTCCGCTCCTGCACCGATTCCGCCGCCGCCCGCCGCTTCGTGGACTTCGTCAAGTCCGAGGAACACGGGAAGAAGGCGTTCCGCGCCGCCGGCTTCAGCGAACTCGCACCATGAGCCCGCACCGTTCCGACCGCGGCTTCCACCTCGCACTCGCGCTTCTCGGCGGGTCGTACGTGCTGCTCATCGCCGCACTGCTGATCGGCGACGTGCTCTATACTTCGCCCGGCGACATCCGCGACGCGTTCAACGATCCGAACATCCGATTCGCGATTCGCCTCAGCGTGCTCTCGGCAACCTTCACCACGATCCTCGCGATGTGGGTCGCGGTGCCGCTCGGCTATCTGCTCTCGCGGATGAACTTCCGCGGAAAGTGGTTGGTGGAACTGCTGCTCGATGTGCCGTTGGTGCTGCCGCCACTGGTGCTCGGGCTCAGCTTGCTGATTCTGTTCCAACTGCCCGTCGGCCGCGCGGTGGAAGGCGTGGTGCCGGTGGTGTACCGCGTGCCGGCCGTGATCCTGGCTCAGTTCGCCGTCAGCACCGCGTTCGCGGTCCGCACCATGCGGGTGACATTCGACCAAATCGACCCGCGGGCCGAGTCCGTGGCACTGACGCTCGGTTGCACGCGGGCCATGGCCTTCCGCCGCGTCACGCTGCCGGCGGCGAAACGCGGCATGATCGCGGCGGCGACACTGGCGTGGGCGCGGGCCGTCGGCGAGTTCGGCCCCGTGCAGATCTTCGCCGGTGCCACGCCGATGAAGACCGTGGTGCTGCCCACGGCAATCTTCTTCGAGGCTCAACTCGGCCGCCTTTCCGCGGCCGTGGCCGTCTCGTTGATCCTCGTGGCGGTCGCTCTCGCGGCGCTCTTCGCGGTTCGCCTTGCCGACGGAAGAGTCTTCGCGCGAAGAGCCTGAGACTCGCGCATCACTCGACGAAGGAACCCGCCCCGGCCATAGACTGACATCTGCCCGTGCGTCGGCTCCCGGAGTGTTCCATGTCCGTGCGATTTGTGATGGTGGGCGGATTCCTCGGCGCGGGAAAGACGACCACTCTGGCCCGCCTCGCCCGCCTGTACCAAGCCCGCGGCCGCCGCGTCGGCATCGTCACCAACGACCAAGCCCACGACCTTGTGGACACGAACTCGTTCCGCGGGCAGGGCTTCGCCACACAGGAGGTGCCGGGCGCGTGCTTCTGTTGCCGCTTCGACGATCTCGTGTCGAGGGTCGGCTCGCTGGAGGAGTCCGAACGCCCGGACGTGATCCTCGCCGAACCGGTCGGCAGTTGCACGGATCTCGTGGCCACGGTGATCCAACCGCTGAAGGACCTGTACGCGGGGCGGTTCGAGGTCGCGCCGTACGCCGTCCTCTTCAAGCCGAGCCACGGCATCCGCATTCTGAAAGACCAACCCGCCGGCGGGTTCAGTCCCAAAGCCGCCTACATCTTCAAGAAACAACTCGAAGAGGCGGACGCGATCGTCATCAACCGCATCGACGAGTTCGACCCAGCGAAACTCGCAGAACTCATGCGGCTCGTGGAAGAAAAACATCCCGGCGTGCCGATCCTGAAAGTGTCTGCGGCGACGGGCCAAGGCTTCGACGCACTCGCGGAGTTGCTCGAACAATCGGGCGGGTTCGGCCGCCGCATTCTCGACATCGACTACGACACCTATGCGGAGGGCGAGGCGGAACTCGGATGGCTCAACGCGTCAATCGGCATCCGCGCGGAGCGGCCGTTCGCACTCGATGCATTCCTCACGGGGTTGCTGGAGGATCTCACCGCAGCCAGCCGTGCGCTCGGCGGCGAGGTGGCGCACCTGAAACTGATCGGCATGGACGACGCCGGCAACTTCGCGGTCGGTAACGCCGTGAGCAGCGACACCGAGCCGAAACTCTCTTTGGCGAGCGGCCTCACGCTCACGGATGCCGATGTGATCGTGAACGCCCGCGTGGCGATGGACCCGGCCGTGCTGGAATCCGAAGTGCGGAAGGCGATCACCGCCCGCTGCCAAGCCATCGGCGCGACGCCGGAGTTCCGCACGAGCCAAAGCCTTCGCCCGGGAAGACCCGTGCCCACGCATCGGTATGCGAAAGCGACGTGACGGCCGATCACGTCACCGGCTCCGGAGCGATCACGCGCTGCCAGCGGGCCGGCACGGTTTCCCAAGCGGCCCGATAAATCGCCTCCAACGGAAGTTGGATGTAGAACTCGGGTGCCAGGAACAACGGCATCTCGGGGAGCGGATCGCCCACGGCCAGCGTCTCGATGAAGGCCCGCACGGAGTCCGCGGATTCGTACGAGACAAAGGTGAGCGGCTCTTTGGCGGGCAGTTCGAAGGTCGCGCCGGTGTAGTCTTCCCAAATTGCGGCGTGAATGCCGTCGGGATCGCGCGGGCCAGGCGGAAACGGATCGAGCAGAAGCAGGTGGATGCGGTGGTCCAGCAGTTCGCTGGCTTTCTGCACGAAGGTCCGGAACGCGTGGGTGGAATCCTTGTTGCCCGGCGAAACGATCTCGATCATGGCCACGATGCGATCGTCGCTGATGTGCCGGACGACAACCCGGCTCTTGCGGCGCTGTCGCAGCCCGCGGACCTGCTCCGTCACATGCTTGGTTTTCGGCAGCGTGATCGTGGCCGCACCACCGCTTGGTTCGGATTCCCTGTGGCGATCCTGCAATGTCAACACATCCGGCCCGAAACCGGCCGCGATCTGCTCGGCAAGAGCATAACAGTCCGGTGGCAGCAAGCCTCGATTCAGTGCTCGCTTGATCTCGGAAATCCACTCATGATGAAAATCGTGGAAGATCCCCGATTCCACCCGCGTCCAGTCGTGCATCGGCATGATTCGGCCTCCCGCACTCATCTTACATGATGCCGATGACTTCTTCTCTCGCGGCCGCGGGCGATAGAATCCATCCAAAGCGCATCGAGAAAACGAATGGCCGCGATTTCCCTGCTTCTCGCCGGGCTTGTCGCAACCGCGGACGAACCTGCTCCGCTGCGACGGGCACATGCTCACAACGACTACGAACACGAACGCCCGCTGCTCGACGCACTGGACCGCGGGTTCTGCAGTGTCGAAGCGGACATCTGGCTCGGCAGCGACGGCAAGTCGCTGTTCGTCTCGCACACGCCGTTCGGCATCAAGCCGGAACGAACGCTGCAAAAGCTCTACCTCGACCCGCTGCGGGAACGGGCGAAGCGGAACCGCGGCCGCATCCACGCCGAGGGACCGCCGTTCCACTTGCTCGTCGATGTGAAGACCGATGCGAAAAAGACGTGCGCCCGGTTGCTGGAGGTGCTCGCCGACTACGCCGACATCCTCGCTGCGACCCGCGACGGCAAGACGACTCCGGGAGCGGTGACGGTCGTGGTCAGCGGCAACTGCGACCGCGATGCAATTCGCACCGCGCAGACGCGTTTCGCGGGGATCGACGGCCGCCCGTCGGACTTGGGCTCGGACGCGGAGACGAGTTTGATTCCGTGGATCAGTGCGAGTTGGGATTCGCAGTTCAAATGGAGGGGAACCGGTGCGATGCCCGAGGCGGAACGGGAGAAACTGAAGGCGTTCGTCGCCGCGGCCCACAAGCGGAAGCGACTGGTCCGCTTCTGGGCGGCACCGGACAAACCCGAGGTGTGGAACGAACTGCTGAACGCGGATGTCGATCTCATCAACACGGACTCGCTCGACGGGCTGCAGCGATTCCTCAAGAAGAACAACACTCGCTGAATTCGGCCGAAGCCCGTCGTGCCCCGGGCAGCGTGCCACACCCGTTCATCGCACGAGTTGGAACTCGGGCAACATCACGACCGCCCAGAGCAGGTCGCTCATCGATTCGACGGTCGGCTTGGCACCGAGCAATTCCTTGGTGACGGCTCGCTCCTCCACCGTGGGCGAACGCGAGAGTGCGGAGCGGTATACGAGTGCGATCAATTCCTCCGGCGAGGCGTTCGGGTGCGACTTGAGCAGGTTCGCCGCCCCGCGGTTGAGCCAGTCCGCAAGGATGGCCCCGTTGGAAAGGTCGAGCGCCTGGAGCGTGCTCAACTGGTCCGGTCGCACGGTGACAACCTGCTCGCGGTTCGGCCGGCCGAGCGACCGCATCAAGGGGTCAGAAATCACCAGCGACGCGCGAGTGAACTTGCGTTCCGGGGGGATCGAGCCGAAAGCGGGGAAGACGAATCGCGGGCCGAACTGTGCGGCGGGCTTCGCCGGAGCCGTGCCGCCGATCTGCCACACGGTATCGACGAATTGCTCGGCCGTGAGTCGCTTCAACTCCGGCCCCCGGTACAGGTAATCGTCGCCGGTGATCTCCTTCTCGAAGTTCACCGCCTGCGATTGATACGCCTGCGAAGTCGCGATGTGCTCCATCAATTTCTTCAGGTCGTACTTGTTCTCCACGAGATAGGTCGCCAGGTGATCGAGCAGGTCCGCGGACCACGGCTTGTTCGCCATCACGTCCACGGGGTGAACGATGCCACGGCCCATGAGCCGGTGCCAGATGCGGTTGACGATGGTGCGGGAGAAGCGGCCGTTCTCCGGGTGAAGCATGAGGTCGGCGAGTTGCTTCAACCGTTCGGACTTCTGCGCCGCGGCGTTGATCGAGCCAAGTTCCGGGAACAGGAACTTTGCGGCGGCCTTGCGGCCCTGCGGTTTGTCGCAACGGTTCTACTTCCAGCGGCGAATCGGCGATCACCGCCGCCAGTCCGTACGCGTACCAGCTTCCACGAATCGATGCCGAAGCCGTCGTGGCACGACGCACACACTTCAAGTTCGCTCCTGAAGAACACCTGCCCCACATTCTGGCGCGAACTGCAAGCCTGGCACCCGCTTGCTGGCGTTCACGGCTCCGCCACTTGATGCCCTTCGTGAAGCCTTCGGAGTCCGGTGTCGGCACGATCAGTTCGCGGACGAACGCATCGTACGGCTTTGTTCGCCGCGAGCGAGTTGTAAAGCCAAACGGTGATCGGCTTGCGGCCGCCATCGATGTACCCGGTGCCGACGAAGTCGTTCCGCAGAAGATCGTTCCAGAACGCGAACCAGTGGTCCGCAGAAGCGCGGTTGTCGGCGAGCAACTTCCGGATCGGCTTCCCGCTTGATCTCGCTTTTGTCCGCGAGGAAGGCATCGAGTTCGCCCGGAGCGGGTAGCTGGCCGACGAGATCGAGATGCACGCGGCGGAGAAAAGCGGCATCATCGAGTGGTTGCGGCGGCGATATCCTGTTCCCCGCGAGGTGAGCATCGATGATGCGATCGACGGGGTGCTCGCGGCCCTTCACCGCGGCCGGAAGCGACACCTTGCGCGGCTTCAGCGGGGCTACGTAAGCCGGGGGTTTGAAGCTGAACCCGGACTCCCATACTGCTCCTTCGTCGATCCACCTCTTGATGACGGCGATCTGCTTCTCATCGAGCGGGGCCGCCTTCTGCGGCATGAGCAGGTCCGGATCCTTGGTCGTGATCCGCTTGACGAGTTCGCTCTCGGCCGCCTTCCCCGGCACCACGGCCTTGGCCTTCAGCATCGCCTCGCGAGTGTCGAGGGAGAGTCCGCCCTTGTACGTTCCGTTGGTGTGGCAGCCCGCGCACTTGGCCTTGAGGATCGGCACCACATCAAAGCGCGAAGCCGATTCTCTCGCCCTTCGGCTGGGCGAAAACGGGCGTAACGACGAGTGCGGACGCGACGGCGAGAAAGAGCCTCACGCAATGATCTCCTTCACCACGCGGCCGTGGACGTCCGTGAGGCGGAAGTCGCGGCCGTGGAGTATTTGAACGCCGCCCTCGTGATCGAGGCCGAGCAGGTGCAGGATGGTGGCGTGCAGGTCGTGCATGTGCATCTTGTCTTGCACGGCGAGGTGGCCGAACTCGTCCGTCGCGCCGGGCGAAGCCCTTCTTCACGCGCCGCCTCCGGCGAGCCACACGGTGAAGCCGCCGGGCGTTGTGGTCGCGGCCGGTGCCGTTCGCCCCGGCGTACGGCGTTCGGCCGAACTCGCCGCCCCACCACACAAGCGTGTCTTCCAGCAGACCACGCTTCAGGTCTTCGAGCAACCCTGCGATCGGCTTGTCCACGGCTTTGGTATTGTCGCCGTGCTTGGGCATGTTCGAGTGCTGATCCCACGCGGGCTCGCGCTATTGTCGCTGTACGTCACTTGACGAAGCGGACGCCGGATTCGCTCAAGCGGCGGGCCATGACACGCCGGCCGAAGGTGTCCGTCGGCTTCCTTTTTCGTTCACACCGTAGAGTTTGAGCGTCTCGGCGGATTCCTTGGTGAGATCGAGCGTGTCCGGGGCGTTGGCCTGCATCCGCCACGCGAGTTCGTACGAAGCCGCGACCGCTTCGAGTTCCGCGTCGCCGGGGTTGCGCTTCAGTTGCTCGGCATGCATCTCGCGAAGAAGCTCGAACTGCGACTTCCGCCGCGAAGGCGAAAGCGAACCCGTGAGATTGCGGATGGTCGCTTCGCCTCTCGGTGGGCCGCCGGCCTTGCCCAGAGCGGGTGCCCTGGAACACGGCGGGGAGGAACGCGTTGCCGTAATTCCGCGGGCCGCCGTTGCCGGACGACGGCGCGATGCTCACGAAGCCGGGAAGGTTCGCGTTCTCGGTGCCGAGGCCGTACAGCACCCACGAGCCCATGCTCGGCCGAATGAAGTTCGTGGAACCGCAATGGAGGAAGAGCGTGGCCGGGCCGTGCGCCACACCTTCCGTGTGCATCGAGCGCAGGACGCAGAGATCGTCCATCCGTTTGGCGATCTCCGGGAACAGTTCGGACGCTTGAGCCCTGATTGGCCTCGCGGTGAGAACTTCCAGAGCGGCTTCATCACACGCTTCTGCGAGCCGCGGCACCGGTGTTCGCAAGGATGCGAGCGTCGTCGAACGGGAGTTGCTTGCCGTCGTCCTTGTCGAGGCGCGGTTTATGATCGAAGGAATCGGACGCGGCTGACGCCGCCCCGTATGAACAGGAAGATGACGCGCTTGGCCTCTTTGCGGGCAGCGGCGGCTTCTTCGCGGCGAGCGGATCTTTGGAACTCGGAATGCGGAACTCGGAATGCGGGGAAAGCGGGCTCCGGGCGGCGAGAGCCGACAGCGCGAGCGAGCCGAAGCCGCAGGCGTTGTGCGAGAGCCACCAAGGACGCGCGTTGCGAACATCATTCACTCCACGAAACGGAAGTCCGCGGACGCGAACAAACTCAGAAACACCCCGGCCCACGAGCCGGGGTTCTTCTCCAGAAACTTCGCCGCGATCGCGCGTTCGCCTCCGCTCGCGAACGACCCAGCGTTGCGTAGCTCCTCGATCCAGCGGATCCGGATGTTTCTCCGCCATCATCAGCCGTGCCGCGCGTGTTTCCCCTGCTCCACGGCGAACGGATGTTCATCGCGAAGAAAGCCGCTCGCGGGGCGACCGTGCTCGCGTTGCGGCGGCCGGTCACGGTGCTCGGGTCCGCGAAGTCGAAGGCGTCGAACATCTCCGGCAAGGCGTTGCGGAACACGGGCAGATACACGCTGCGGCAGGTCGCGATGTGCTTGAAGCCGTAATCCGCAGCGAGCGAGGCCGGAAACATCGGCCCGCCATGCTCATCGGTCAGTTTGCCGCTGACACTCAGCATCGCATCGCGGATCGCTTCGGCTCTGTCCGACGCTTCCCTCTGATTCGCACGACCGGAACAGTCTGTTCTCGGGGTCTTTAGAATCCGCATTCTGCACTCCGAATACCGGTACTCAACCGATAGGTGCGGTCAGCACCACATCACCAGTTTCTTGACCGGACCAATCCGCCGCGCAACCGCGTGATGCCAGATGATCCAGCAATTCGGGGTGCGACGGCTTCCTCGCCGCCGGTGGTGCCGAAGTTGTCTACCGTGCGAACCGCTGCTGCTGAAGAGCTACAGCGCCACGCACGGTTCGCGAACACCCGGGCCGTGAGCGGGTTTCCTTCTCGAAGCGATCCACTCGGCGAGTTCCTTCCGGCCGCTCTTCTGTGCCTTCTCGGAAGCGACAGCCTTTGAACGTTGCCACCGAGACAGCTTTTCACGCGGGACGACCGGGCCCGCGTTGTGAACGATTCCGCGGACGCGGATCGCCGTGTCCTCGATCTGCTTCCTCCTCGATCACGGCTACGGCCAGCGGCCGCTTCGGGGCGTTCGCCTGCAGTTTCTTCAACTCCCGCTTCCATCGCGGCGATGCTCACCGCCCTTTGAGAGCGGCTTCGCCTCCGAACCTTGTCCGCCGGGATGAACGCCGCCACCGCATCCACGCACACGTGCCCGGTCGTGCCCTCGTTCGACACCAGCAGTACAGAAGCCTGGCCGTCCTTCTCGAATCGGAACTGCCCGAGAGAGATGAACCGCCCCTGCACCGGCGGCGTCTTCCCCGCTTCATCGACCGCGAGTCCTTCTCGCCCTCGGGCGCTGAACACCTTCACCGGTACTTTCGCGGCGCGGTTCGAGCCCGGCGAATACGCAAACCACACTTCATACTTCCCGGACACGGTAATGTCCGGATCGAAGGTGATGGACTTTTCACCCTTCTTCGCGTCCTTGTCGTGGGTGTAACCCGCACCAATGTACGTGGCGTTCGACGTGGAGTTCATCCACTCGCCCACCTTCTTCGCGTCCGCGTCGTCCACCACGATGCCGGGCACGTCCTTGGTGGCGAGGACGCCGGTGGCTCCGGGGGCTTTGGCCTTTGCAACCTTCAACTTCTCGGTCAGGGCCGCCACCGCGGCGTCGTGCTTCTTCACCGCCGCCTCCACCTCGGGCGGCGCGGGCAACGGCACTTCGATCCACTCGGACACGTTTGCATCCTTGAGGCTCCGCACGTTCCGCAGGATACCCGCGAGGGCGTAATAATCGGCGGTCGGAATCGGGTCGAACTTATGGTCGTGGCAGCGGGCGCAAGTCACCGTTTGGGCGAGGAAGCCCTTGGAGATCGCATCCAGTTGCTCGTCCACCACGTCCATGCGGAGTTGCTTCTTGTCCTGCTCTTCGAGGTTGTGGTTGCCGAGTTGCAGGTACGTGGTCGCGACGATATTGCGAGACGGGAGCAAATCGCCGGCGATCTGCTCTTGGATGAAGCGATCGAACGGCACGTCGCGGTTGAACGAATCGATGACGTAGTCTCGGTAGCGCCACGCTTCCTTGAACACGGAACCGCGGAGCGTGATCGATTCGCCGAAGCGGGCGACGTCCAACCAATGGCGGCCCCAGCGTTCGCCGAACCGCGGCGACGCCAAGAGCTTGTCCACGAGTTTCTCATATGCCTGCGGATCGGCGTCCTTCACGAACGCGTCCGCCTCCTCGGGCGTCGGCGGCAGGCCGTGCAGGTCGAAGTACAATCGCCGCACGAGCGCGAGCCGGTCCGCGTCCTTCGCCGGTTTCAGCTCCGCGGCTTCGAGCTTGGACAGAATGAAGCGATCAATGTCGTTCGCAGCCCATGCCGCATCCTTCACTGCGGGAAGCGACGGCTTCACGACCGGCTTGTACGACCAGAACTTGCGGCCCTCTTCAAGACTGAGTCCGACTTGCTTCGGCTTCGCGCCGCCGATGCGCGGATCGGGTGCGCCGAGTTTCACCCATTGTTCCAAGTCCGCGATCGCGGCGGCGGGCAGCTTGCCCTTCGGCGGCATCTTCAGGTCGCCATCGTACTTCACGCTCTCGATCAACAGGCTCTCGGCAGGCTTGCCGGGCACGATCGCAGGGCCGCTGTCACCGCCGGCCTTCCACCCGTCTCGCGAATCGAGCAGCAACCCGCCTTTGAGCTTCTTCTTGGTTTGGGCTTCGGCCGAATGGCAGGAATGGCAATGTTCCGCGAGCAGGGGGCGAATCCTCTTCTCGAAGAACTCGACGGACTTGGGATCGTCCGCGGCAAGGCACGGACGTGCAGCACAGGCGAGGAGCACCAAGGGCAGCAGTGTGGCTCGCATAAGAGCATTATGCCATGTCGCCCGGCACAAGTCACGAGTGCATCACATAGCCGCCGTCCACGTTGATCGATTGCCCGGTGATGTTGGCGGCTCGGTCGGACGCGAGGAACACGGCCATCGCGGCCACATCCTCGGGCGTCTGCCAGCGATTCAGCGGCACGAGCTTCGCGATCTTCTCCGCGGCCCACTCGTCGTACGGAATCCGCTTCTCTGGCGGCTGCCGGTCCACCCAGGATCGCCAAACGGACTCGTTCAGCGGCGTGCGGACCATGCCGGGGTTGAGCGCGTTCACTCGCACACCAAATGGGGCGAGATCCTTCGCGGCACACTGAGCGAAGTTGATCAGGCCAGCCTTCGACGCACTGTAGGGCGGATCCGTCTGCGAACCGATCTGCCCCGCGACCGACGCGAGGAAGAGCATCGTGCCGGACTTCGCTTCCGCCATGTTCGGAGCGAAGGCGTGCGCGACGTTCACGGCCCCGACGAGGTTCACGTTCAGCACCCGCGGCCAATCGGCGGAGTCCAGCTTCCAGAAGGGGAAGCCTAACTTTCCGGAGCCGATTCCCGCCGCGAACACGACGTGATCGACACGCCCGAACTTCGCGCGGATCACCGCCTCCGCCCGCTTCATTTCTGCGAAATCCGTGACATCCGCCGTAAGCGAAAGTTCGGCTTCCTCAGCCGGGCCCAAGTCGAGCACCGCGACCCGGGCGCCTTCCGCCTGAAACGCGGCTGCAACGGCTTTACCGATCCCGCGGGCTCCGCCGACGACTACCGCGACATGTCCGTCCAGTTGTAGGTCCATGCCATAGTTTTATGATGCGTTCATCGAGAAAAGGGCATTGACCCTTACGGGGGCGGCTTCTAAACTTTCTGCGAAGAGATTTGCGGGTGTAACTCAGTGGTAGAGTACCTCGTTGCCAACGAGGTTGTCGTGGGTTCAAGTCCCATCACCCGCTCTTGAAAGCAAGGCATTTCGCAAGATAGGCACTTCTGAATATCGTGTCCATGGGACACGAAACGTCACCCGGTCTACAATCCGTGGAACTTCGAGGGTTCCACATGGGCCGCAAGCGAAGCCCGCTTCCGCAGCACCGCACCCACCGCGGCGGCATCGCCCGCGCCGTCTGGACCGATCTGGACGGAAAGCGGCACTTCCGGAGCCTGCCCGGCGCGTACGGGTCCGACGAATCGAAGAAGGCGTTCGGTCAACTCGTGCTGCAGCTGCAATCCGGATCGACGCCGCAACCACGGACACGCGGCAGCGAAGTCTACTTGGCCGACGTGCTTGATAGGTACCTGCACCACGCCGAGCGTCACTACCTGACGAAAGAGGGCAAGCCGTCCGGAGAATACGACTCGCTCGGCACCGTGGCCAAAATCCTGACGACCTCTTCGGCGACACCTTGGCCGCGGACTTCGGCCCAATCGCGTTGAAGTCGTTGAGGCAGGAGTTCATCAATCGCGGTTGGGTCCGGCGCAGCGTGAACCAGCAAATTGAACGCGTCCGGAGAATCTTCAAGTGGGCCGTGGCTGAGGAACTGTTTCCGCCCGAGAAGTTCACGGCGCTGCAGGCCGTCACCGGAATGCCGGCAGGCCGGACCGCGGCGCCGGAGTCCGAACCGGTGCGACCCGTGCCCGACGAGGCTCTAGACGCCACGCTGCCGCACCTTCGTCACGTTTCTCACTATCGCCCCGGGCACGCTCATCATGGTGTCGCTGACCCTGGTGGTGACGAAGGGACTCGAACTCGACCCGAAGCCCTACATCCTGACAATCGCGCTGTGTGCGAACTCCGGCGCCCTGATGACGTTCGCATCCGGCATCTGCACGCTGATGCTTGGCACGGCGGGCAACCTCGCCTATGCCCACTTCTTCCGCGTGACGACGCCGCTCGCCTTGATCACGGTGCTCATCGCGTGGGCGGTCGTTTCCCGGATGTACCGGTCCAGCCTGAAGGGTGCGATGAGAACCGAGGAACGAACGCGGAAGGTGGCCGCGTTCGACGAGTGGGCGTTGGTGAAGGATGCCGGCTCTTCTACCGCTGTGCCGCGATTCTGATCTGCACCATCATCGGCTTCAGCCTTGCCCGCACCTAGGGAATCGGCTTGGATTTCGTCGCCTTCGCCGGCAGCACCATTGCTATGCTCGCGAGCGGGATCTACCCCGACGAAGCCATCAAGAAGGTGAACTGGTCGCTGATCCTGTTCTTCGTCGGCCTATTCGTGATCATCGGTTGCGTGCAGGAAACAGACCTGCTGGATTGGCAGGCGAAGCAAATGATGGAAATCGCCGGCGGGAACGAACTCGCCGTGCTGCTGCTCGTCGGCGTTTTCGTGCTCCTGCTCTCAGGCATCATGGACAACATCCCCGTCGCCGCCAAGCATCATCGCTGAGGTCGGGTGCCGCGTCCGTGAATCTGCGTGAGTCCTTTCGGGACGGGGGGCAACCACAAGGCTTGCCCGACATGCGAGTGCCGAGTCACTTCTTCGCCGGGTGCAGCACGAGGTCGAACGTCGGGCGGGTGTGGCCGTTCTTGAACGTCGCGCCGGCCCTCGAGTACGCGACCCGGTCCGGGTGGTTGTGATCTCGCTCGAATTTGCACGAGAGCGACATGATCCCGTACGCGGAGACCGACTTCACCTCGCCGGGTTCGCACAGACCGTTGGTGTTGGTGTCGTGCCAGAGGGCAAGGCCATCGAGTTCTTGGCCGGACAGGATGCCGTCGCGATTGTCGTCCAGCGCCGCCATCGCGTCATAGCCCGTTTCCCAGAACAGCCAGAAGGTGACGCCGCCGAACATTTGCAGCGCGGAATCGATCTTCCCGGTGTGCTTCGGATCATGCACCAGCCACGCGGCACGGGAATTGATCCAAGTCCACTTCCGTTGCAGACCGCTTCCATCGGCGTCGAAGGCGACACGGGCGTTGCGGTCTTCGAGGTCGGCCGCGATCAATCCGTCTTCGAGCGGAATTGCGACGGGCGTGACCGCTCGAGGCAGTTTCCGCAACTGGGCCATGCGGTCGTCGAGGGTGGCGATCTCGCCCTTGTCCTTCACCTTGTCGAGCAGTGGAACCA